>CAWCSB010000010.1:0-120424 GCA_963798045.1 uncultured Actinomycetota bacterium | reverse complement strand
CTGCAGCGAGCACGACACGAAGAAGTACTGCTGGAGGAGGCGGAGCCGCTTGCCCACGTCGGGCTCGTCGAGCTTGGGATCCAGCACCTTCGTGACGGTCTCCGAGTTGACCTCGTCCTCGACCGCCTTGTAATAGTCGCCGGTGTTGAACGCGTCCAATGCGAACGACTCGACCGCCCTGGCACTCCACAGCGTCAACACATTGCAGGTGTTCACGCCGTAGCCCTGGATCGGGGTGTCGTAGGCGACACCCTTGATGACCCGTCCCGGGTACCCACCGGGCGCGGTCGTAAACCGCGTCGTCGGCATAGTGGTCGACGTAGCCGCCCCAGTTCACCCGGTAGTTGACATCGGGCTTTGGGGTTTCCCACGGGTTGCCGTTGACGAGCCAGTTGTCGGTCTTCTCGACCTGCCAGCCGTCGTGGATCTCCTGGTCGAAGATGCCGAACTCGTAGCGGATTCCGTAGCCGATGGTCGGGCGCTCGAGGGTGGCCAGCGAGTCGAGGTAGCACGCGGCCAGCCGGCCGAGACCACCGTTGCCCAGCCCCGGCTCCTCCTCGCAGCCCAACACCTCATCGAGGTCCTGTCCCAGCGAACGCGCAACGCGGCTGAACGAGCCGCCCCCTCAATCCCGAGGTTCAGCAGATTGGCGCCCAGCTGCGGACCCATCAAAAACTCGGCCGAGAGGTAACAGGTAACCTTTCGGCCCAGGTCGAGCGAGGTCTGCGTGGACACCACCCGGTTGTCCTGCATGCGGTCGCGGACGGCCAGCGCGGTCGCCCGGTAAAAGTGCTCCGGTGTCAGCGCGGCCGCCGGGCGACCGATCGAATAGCGCAGATGATCGACGACGCCCCGCCGCAACGCATCGGCGGACAGTCCGGTGCGGCCGCGCTCGTGGGTGATATCTGGGTTCTGGGCGACGTCGGTCATCGGCGGAGTGTGGCAAGCGAGGACGTCCGCGAAATGAACGGCAGGCGGATGACTTTCCAATGGGTAGGGAAGTAAACACTGTCGAGGAACTGCCTGGCCGTCGTCTGGAAAGCTTCGTAGCTCATCAGCCATCATGCCTGTGGCCTGATTGTGCGACATGTGGTCTCCGTTCGTGTCTCAATGCGCCGCTGTGAATCCCGCTGAATCACGGTCTCCTTGCCCCAGCAAGTTGAGGTGGCCCAGGTGTTGCCCGTTGCGGCTCAGGTCAGCGATCACTATCTGTGCGCATGGGGTGAGTTGTCTTCATCCGGCAATGCATTTTACCCCGGGTGAGAGCCCGGCGTGCAAGAGATCCCGCGCTGAGAGGCTCCCCGCCATGACGCTTTGGGCCCGGCCCCCAAGCCGCTCGCAGCTGTCCAAGATGGCCTGCACCTCATTTGGCGGACGGCCGACATCGACGACCTCGTCACGTTGCGGCTCAACTGCACGCCAGTGGCCCAACGCGAAAGGCGAGGTCGCCGGCGCGCAGCCGAGGTATTGGCATTGTTGCGGCAGCACTCCAATGGAGCAGTACGCCGAACGCTTCGCCGCGTGGCCCGCCAGTACTCGAGCACGCTGGGCCGAGTCGACACCTGCCACGTCGCGGTGTCGGTGCACGGCTAAGGATTGCCCGGAAGGCCATAACAGATTCGGACTACAAGGTCAGCTGTCACGCGCTCCGGAGAGAAAGGTACACCGGAATGGTAGGACGTCGCGACCGCGCGAGAGCCCAAATTCGCGAAGGGTGAAACCGCTGCTTATATATAGCTCGTGGATTTGATTATATTCGCTCTTCAGGGATGTGCGTTTCTTGAAGGTAAAAAAGAGCATGGTCGTTTTGAGGAGCCGCAGTTCGTTGCTTCGCTAAGTGTTTGTTGACCATAAAAAGAGCCTTACAGGTGGCCCGCGTACGGCTCTGATTTGCCTGACGCTTTGAGGCCGGTCAAGCGGTCCGCCGCTGCGGTGATGATGGGCCCGCGCCAATATAACGGTGGCGCCGAGCGGACGAGACTGTGGGAATACGTTCCGGGTCACTCGCATCCAAGTACTCGGCATACCGGCCAGCGTGACGCCCCGACCGCGTCCCCGCAGTCATCTCAACTGAGCCGGAACGCTGCGACCAACTAATCCAGTTTAGGCATGGGGATGCCTTCGCTCGCTGAGAACTTCGCATCCTCCGCTGAGGAGAGGCCCATCGAGACCACCGAGCGATCGAAGAATACGTCGGTCAGATAGGCCAGTCCCACTGCCCAGCGGTTGACGAACCGCGGGATCGCATACAGGTGGTACGCGCGCGTGACGACCTTCGCGGCGAACCCGGACAACTGGATGTTGAGCGGGTTCGCCACGGCGTAGCGGGGACCGAGGTCGACCACCAGCCCCATGTTGCGGTGCTTGTAGTTCTTCTTTTCGCCGTACCCAAGGCTCGCGGCGACGTTGCGCGCCAACACTTTCCCCTGCCTGCTGGCGTGCTGCGCGGTCGGCGGAGTGATTTTGCCGGGCTGGGTGACGTCAGGTACGGCGGCCGCGTCGCCCGCGGCGAATACGTTTGGATGGCCGGGCACCTGCAGGTCGGCCTGCACCTTCAGCCGGCCTTTTTCCGTCTCCAGCCCTAGCTTTTCGATGAGCGGAGCGCCAGTCACGCCGGTCACCCATGCCACGGTGTGCGTGTGGATCAGCGAATCGTCGCTGAGCACAACGCGTTCCGCGTGGACCTCCTTCAATGTGACACCCAGCCGTACCTCGATACCACGCGATTTCAGCACGCGCGCGCTGCGGCACCAAGCTTCTCCCCCACTTCGGGCATGACCTGTTCGGCAAGGTCCAGTAGTACGAAGGTCACGTCAGCCGGGTCGAAGTTCGTCTGTTTGGCGGCTGAATCGGCCAGCGCCCGCAGTTGCAGGACCAGTTCGGTACCTGAGTACGAGGCCCCGACGACTACGATCGTCCGCCGCGCGGCTGCCCGGCCCGGATCGTCGTCGACGCTGGCCAATTCCAGTTGCTCCAGTACGTGGTCGCGCAGATACAGCGCCTCGGCCATGGACTTCAGCCCGCGGGCGTGCTCGGCGAGGCCTGGCACGTCGAACAGCTTGGTCACCGACCCCGGCGTCAGGACAAGGCGATCCCACGATAGGCTGCGTGTCCGCTGTTCGGGGTCAGTGAACGTGACTGTGCCCCCATCGAAGTCCACAGTGTCGACCCGGCCGCGAATCTGCTTAACGCCGCGCCGCGCGTTGGCAAGCGGAATCGCGACGAAACGGGCGTCGACCACGCCGCCCGCCACATCCGGCAGCAACGGTGTGTACAGCATGTAATCAACCGGCGAGATGATCGAGATATCGGCCGACGCGTTGTGTTTGCGGAGCTTTCGGGCCAGATGACGGGCGCACTCGAAACCAGTGAACCCGCTGCCGACGATCACCACAGATGTCATGTTGATGAGCACTGGCCTCTGCGGCCGACCGCAATTCGTCACACCTGTGGCTCTGATTATATGACATGCGGTCTCCGCTCTATCTCATTGCGCCGCTGGGAACCCTGCTGAATTTTCACTGTCTCCTGAGCGGAAAGTTCAGGTGTTGCCCGTTCCGGCACGGGTCAGCGATCACTATTCGTGCGCACAGGGCGAATTGTCTTCACCCGGCTGCGCAATTCGCCCGGGTGAGAGGTAGGAGCAGAACAGATCCCCCGTTCGCCGCCATGACGCTTTCAGGCCGGTCAAGCGATCCGCCGCTGCGGTGATGGGGGGTCCGCGCCCACTCCACGATGGCGCGAAGGCCGATCGTCTTGTCACGGTCATCGCATGTTCGAGACGGTGAATAGTCCGACCATGCCCAGGCCGTAAAAGATGACGACGGCCAGCGAGTCGACACCCAGCCGGGCGATGCGGCGGCGGGGCCGAAACAGCAGACCCGCCGCGTAGATCAGTGTCAACACGATTCCCAGTGCCGTGAGATAGATGTCGGTGCGCTGTGCCGCCGGCAACACGGCGTGCCCCGACAGCAGCGTTGCAGGCACAAAAGCACCGGCAGGAAGGCGTTCCCGCCGAAGATGTCCGATACGGCGAGCTGGTAGTCGCCATGACGCACCGACCTCAGGCCGGTGGACAGTTCAGGCAGCGAGGTGGCCGCGGCCAACACCGTTGCGCCGAACAGCACACCGGACAGACCGATGTGGTCGGCGATCGCGTCACCGCTGCGCTCCAGCACGACTCCGGCGATCAGCGTGACCGCGGCGGCGAAGCCGAAGCTCACCGCCGCCCTGGCAGTACTGGTCCCCTCGGCAGTGGCCTGCTGCTCGGTCATCGCGGTGCGGTGTCCGCGGGGCTGCTGCTGGCCGTCGGGGGCCTGGCCCGACTCGTGCCAGGGCAACGACCGTCCCGCGCGTTGCAACAGCACCAGGCCCAGCACCCACACCATCAGGATCAGCACCGGGGCGGGCGTCAGCCGCGCTGTGATCAGCGTTGCGGGCAGCTGGGTGCCGCCGATCACAATGGCCAGCACTGCGACGACCAGCGCGGCCTCCAGCACCAACACCAACGACGCCGCCCGATAGGTCAGCGGTCTGGATCCGCGCACGCCGAAGGCGTCGAGGGCCACCAGCACCACCGTCTGGATGGCGATGCCGCCGAGGATATTGCCCACCGCCACACCGATATTGCCCGACACCGCGGCAGCGGCGACGATGGCGATCTCGGGCAGGTTGGTAGCGATTGCCAACAGGATCAGGCCGCCGAGCGCCGAGCCGAGGCCCAGCCGCTTCGTCAGCACATCCGTTTGGTCCGATAGCTGAATGCCCGCCGCCCAGATCGCCGCTCCCGCACCAAGAAACATCACAGCCAGCAGCCACACCGGTGACCCGCTCACGACGCAGTTTTCCGACGGCGGTTCGGAGGCGACCGCAGATCTAGCCCATCGCCGGACTCGTCGAGCGACACGTCGTCATGCCCGATCACCATCGGCCCTGCCGTCATGGCGCTTCGGTTCTCCTGCGCACTCGTCAGTTCTCACTGTCTGCCAGCGTGTTTGGGGTTTCGCCTCTGATTGTGACGATGGACTGCCGCGTCCTGCGGCGACGATCTGGTTGGCCGTGTGCAGCACGGCGCGCACGTCGCCGGCCGGTATGACTGCGGCGCCGGAGGCGTCGGCGAAGACGTAGTCGCCGGGACGGATCGCCACCCCGCCGATCACCACCGGACGGTTCGCCTCGTAGGGGGTAACGGTGTCACCGCCCCACCGCGTTGTTTCGCCACGGCAGTAGATGGCCAGGTCGTAGTGCACGAGCTCGGCGAAATCGCGCAGCCGCCCGTCGGCGAGAATGCCGGCGAGCCGATGGTTTTGGACACGCGACAGCTTTGTTCCGCCGCCCAGTGACGCATCGGTGTAGCCGTTGCTGGCCAAGACCAGCACGTGCCCGTCGGCGCCGCCTTCGATGGCCTGGTAGAACAACCTCTTGAAGTTGTAGCGCTCGGGCGGCAGGGCGGTCCCGCACGCCGGGAAGTAGGAGATGGTCACCGCGGGACCGAAGAGCCGGCGACCGGGCGTCGGGCTCACCAGGTCGAGGAGATGACAACGATGTTGGTGCAGTCGCCCCATCGCGTCCACGATGTCGGCGGTGCGCACCCGACTGGCGAGCGCGTCGAGCGACTCCATCAGCGGGCCGGGACAGGGATACGCCAGGACTGGGCGCCGCGCAGGTCGAGCCACACATCGGTCGGGGTTTGCACTAGCCGGGCCAGGACGTGGTCGCAGTCCGGGCAGCGCACCACGATGCCCGGGGCGCGGTGATAGACATGACTCTCGGCGAAGGCCGCGACGCGACCACATCCGGCGCAGGTCAGCGTCGCGGTGGTGACATCGAATCCGAGCACGTCCGCGAAGGCGCCCGCGGCGGCGTTACCGTCGACATGCGTCGGTTCTGTCATCATTCCTTCTTCCTCGATTAGCCGCTCGGCCCGAACCGCTCGGTCCGGATGGCCGATGGCCGATGGCCCTGCCCGATCAGCTTCGTCGTCACCGATTCCACGAATCCCGTTGGGCCGCAGACGTAGACGCGCAGACCATCGTCGGGGGTCCACCCGGGCGCTGCGAGATCGCCGACGCCGATCCGGCCGGGCGGCCGGGCGGTCTGCGGCGCGGCCGCCCGGGTGTAGACCACAGCGACCCGCAGCCAGTCACAGTCGCGCTCGAGGTGGGCCAACTCCTTGGCGTAGTAGACGTCGGCGGGACTGCGCACCGAGTAGACAAGCCGAAACTCCGCGCTGCCCATCACTATCCGCTGCCGCAGCATCGCCATCAACGGCACAATGCCCGACCCGCCAGCGACCAACAGAATCCGGGCCTCCTCGGCCGGCCGCCAAACGAACCAGCCGCCGATGGGTCCGCGAAGCTCGATCTCCTCGCCGGGGCGCACTCCCATGAGATAGGGCGAGACCTCTCCGTCGGCGATCTGCTGCACGGTGAGCTCGATGCGCTCACCGTCGGCCGGTCTGCTCAGCGAATAGCTGCGTTGCGCGCTGTACCCGTCCTCAGCGGTCAGCTTGAGATCAATGTGTTGACCGGCCAAGTGGCCGCCCCAGCCCGGCACGGCAAGCCCGATCGTGCGCGCAGACTCGGTCTCGGGTTCAGAGTCCACCACCCGCGCAACCCGCCACTGCAACTTCGGTGTCAAACCATCGTCCACGAGTCAATCCCCGGCGTAGCGTTGTTCTCGCCACGGGTCACCGTAGCCGTGATAACCCAAACCCTCCCAGAATCCGGGTATGTCGCTGTCGCGCAACTCAATGGATCGCACCCACTTCGCGGACTTCCAGAAATACAGATGCGGCACCAGCAGCCGCGCCGGGCCACCATGCACGGCGGGCAGCGGTTCGCCCTGGTAACCGTAGACGATCCAGGCCTTGCCGCCGAGAAGATCGGCCACCGGGATGTTGGTGGTGTAGCCGCCGTAGGAACCGACCAGTGCGAATTCGGCGGTGGTGTCGACTGATTCGAAAAGCGTGTCCAGCGAAACGCCTTCCCACTTGGTATCCAGTTTGGACCACGTGGTGACGCAGTGAATGTCGACAGTGAGCCGCTCGCTGGGCAATAGCTTCAGCTGGGCCCACGTCCAGACGTGTTCGGCGCCAAGCTCGTCGCGGATGGTGAACCGCCAGTCGTCGAGGTCGATGCGCGGAGTCGGTCCTGCCTGCAGGACTGGAAAGTCTGCGGTCAGATGTTGACCGGGCGGCAACTGGCGGGCCGACTCAGTGCGGCGCCCGCGAAAGCCTTTGTTGACGACACTCATTGGTGCTTCCCGTCGTGGTGATGAGTCATCCATCAATCTCGGCTCGTTCTCGGTGCCCTATCCGGTGTTTTCTCTGTTTCCGGGGATGGCCGTCGGCGCCGCTGGTGCGTGCACCGTCGGCGTAAACAGATTGGTCCTCCGGTCGATGCTGATGCCCTTCTCGGTCGGCGCCGGTGCAGGGGGTCCCGGTGCCGGGTGGTCGGGGACTGCGTGGTCTCGGTGGTGGTCGTCGTCGGCGATTGCGTGGTCGACGGCGCGTTCGAACCGTTACCGCTACAACTGGCGATCGATGCCACCAACGCCAGCCAGAACCGCCACACCCGCCAAGACGCGCGCCAGGCGAACAGGATCCAAGTTTTCCATCATGACATCTCCAATCGATTCGGCTTCATAGCTGACCCACCGCTGCGGCTGCGCGAAAGCCTTTGGTAGCGAGGTTCATTGGTGCTCCTGTCGTAGCAGTGGTCAAGTTGGCTGACTCGGCTCGTTCTGTGTTCATCAGCGCGGGTGGACATCAAATTTCACGGATCTCAGCACCTGCTCGGGGTTTTACTGCCATGTCAGCACCCAGAACGGAGATGGCCCCTTTGGCTTCGAGGATGGCCAGATGAATACCGTCGGCGTTGGGGTGCCCGTGTTCGCGCAGCACCGCCTCTAAATCCGCGGCGGTCAGGCCGCAACGGCGCAGGTTGCGTCGGTTCACTTCTCCGTCGCTGATCAGGACCATCAACGGCGGGTCGATGAACCGGCACAAGGCGGGAATTAAGCGCAGTCGCGCGAGGACTGCGTGGGCGGCCAGAAGACACAGCAGCGCGGTAGTCGCCTGCAGCCACGCGGTGTCGGTGGCGGTGGCCGCACGACCGACGATGGCGCCGGCGGCGACGGCGGCGATCCAGTCGAACGGCGCGAATTCCGCCAGGGTGCGTCGTTCGGTGAAACGGAACAGGATCGCCGCGGTCAAAAATAGTGCCGAGGTTTTGATCGCCACGTCCCCGACGGTGGGCAGATCGCCGATGAGGACATCCACGATGCGGTTCACGTGGGCCCCGCCGATCGGCGCTGACGCCGTGGGGGTGGACGCGTCTTGGCGGTCGGATTGTCTGTCGGTACCGCCCAGCAGGTGTCGCGCCGCGCTGTCGATACTCGCCGCGTCGATTGCGGCTGCCGCGAGCAGCTCAGTAGGTGTTCCCGAGCCGGGCATGATGCGAACGGCCAGGTGCGCCAACCGAAGTGGAGGCGTGTCTTCCCCGGCGAGGGCTTCGAGCACTGCCGAGCCGAGTCCTCCTTCGGGATGGTGGTCCTCGGCGATGACCAGCCGTCCACCGGTATCGCGCACGGCGTCAACGAGCGCATCACGGTCAATCGGCTTGATGGAGTACACGTCGATGACGCGGGCAGCGATTCCGTCGCGGTGCAGCGATTCGGCCGCGGCCAGGCACTGGTGAACGGTGACGCCGGCACCGATCAGGGTGACTTGGTCGTCGTTGCTGGATCGCAGCATGTGGGAGCCACCGATGGAGAACGTCACGGTCGGCTCGTAGAGGACGGGGTAGGCGCCGCGCGTGGTCCTGAGGTAACGGATGCCTTCAGCGTCGGCCATGAGGTCGACAAGGGCGGCGGCGCTCGTCGCGTCGCTGGGGTAGAGCACGGTCGCCCCGTGGATGGACCGCATCATCGCCAGGTCCTCCAACGCCATCTGGGAGGGCCCGTCGGCGCCGATTTCGACGCCGGCGTGGGACCCGACCAGGCAGATGTTCGCCTGTGAGACGGCGGCCATGCGGATGAAGTCGTGGGCGCGGGTCAAGAATGCGGCGAAGGTCGACGCGAACGGAATGTAGTGGCGGACATGAAGTCCGACGGCGGAGGCGACGAGTTGCTGTTCGGCGATGAACATTTCGAAGTAGCGGTCGGGATAGTGGTGGGCGAATTCTGCGGCGCCGGTGGAGTTGCTGACCTCGCCGTCCAGCGCGACGACCCGGGGATCGGCCGCGCCCAGGGCAACCAACGCGGCGCCGTAGGCGGTTCGAGTGGCGACCTTGTCCCCTAGCGCGTAGCGCGGTCGACGTGGCGCACCGGCTTCATGGGCTGCGCCCGGTGCTGGTGTGCGGCACTGGCGCGGTTCCGGTTCGGGCCCTGCGACGATCAGATCGTCGATGTCCCCGAGTTCAGCCAGGGCACGTTGTGCCATCTCGGGTGGGAGGGCCTTTCCGTGCCAGCCCTCTTGATCCTCGATCTCGCTGAATCCGCGTCCCTTGATGGTTTTCGCGAGGATTACCGTAGGCGCGCTCGTCTCCCGCGCCGTAGTAAGCGCCCGGTCGATGTCCTCGAGGTTGTGTCCGTCGATGGTGATGGCCGACGCGCCGAAGGCTTCGGCGCGTCGCGCGTAGGTTTCCAGGTCCCAACCTAGTTCGGTGGGTCCGCGCTGCCCGAGCCGATTGACGTCGACGATGACGGTGAAATTCGCTAATGCGTAGTGGCCGGCCTTGTCCAGTGCCTCCCAGACCGACCCTTCGGCGGTTTCGCTGTCACCACATAGCACCCACACGTGAAACGGGGACTTGTCGAGGAACTTTCCGGCGAGTGCGACGCCGACGCCGTTGCCGATCCCTTGGCCCAGCGAGCCGCTGGCGACGTCGACCCAGGGCAGCACCGGTGTCGGGTGACCCTGCAGGCGCGAGCCGAAACGGCGGTAGCCGGTCATCAGTTCGGCGTCGGTGATGACGCCGACCGCCTTGAACGCGGCGTACAGCAGTGGGGAGGCGTGCCCTTTGGACAGGATGAAATGGTCGTTGTCCGGGTGATCCGGCTGGTCCCAGTCATAGTGCAGGTGGCGCGCGAGCAGAACGGCCATCAGGTCGGCCGCCGACATGCTGGAGGTGGGGTGCCCGGACCCGGCGGCGGTGCTGGCGCGGATTGCGTCGACGCGCAGCTGGGTGGCCAGTTGCCCGACCATCGTCGTGTCGATGCGTCGATCGGTGAGTTCACTCAACGGAAGGTCTCCTCGGAATAGTTGTTGCCGCGCCGTGACACGGGATCGGGTCAGCCCTTGGTGGCTCGGCGGATCGCGGTGACTTCCCGATGTGCCGGGAAATCCTGAACGGACCCGTCATGGTGTCTTCTTTTCGGGAGTTGTCCCGACCGACGCCGCTTTATCTCGATGCATCTCGCGGCGGGTGCGGCCGACGTGGGCTTCGTCGCGTATCCGCTCGACCATGTGCGGATAGTGCAGCGCGAATGCCGGTCGCTCCGAACGGATTCGGGGCAGCTCGGTGAAGTTGTGCCGCGGCGGCGGGCAGCTGGTCGCCCACTCCAGCGAGTTGCCGTAACCCCACGGATCATCGACCGTCACCGGCTCGCCGTAGCGCCAGCTCTTGAACACGTTCCACACAAACGGCAGCACCGAGGCGCCGAGGATGAACGCGCCGATCGTGGAGATGATGTTGAGAGTGGTGAACCCGTCGGTGGGCAAGTAGTCGGCATAGCGGCGCGGCATGCCCGCGGCGCCGAGCCAGTGTTGCACCAAAAAGGTGGCGTGAAAACCGATCAGGGTCAGCCAAAAATGCAGCTTGCCCATCCGCTCATCCAACAGCCGCCCGGTCATTTTCGGAAACCAGAAATAGACCCCGGCATAGGTGGCGAACACGATCGTGCCGAACAACACGTAATGGAAGTGCGCCACCACGAAATAGGAGTCGGTGACGTGGAAGTCGATCGGCGGGGAGGCCAGCAGCACACCCGATATACCGCCCAGCAGGAAAGTCACCAGGAATCCCACCGAGAACAGCATCGGGGTTCGATGCCGCGAAACCCACAGCCAAGATGCGCGTCGAGTACTTCCCGCATCCGGGGAGGGTGGAATGCGTCTGACGAGCCCGGCCAAGCGGGCGCTCGCCGGCGGGGTCGCCTTCGGAGCTGTCGCGACCGGCATCGCCCTGGCCGACAGCACCCGCCACGGCCTCGGCGTCGGCGTCGCGCTGCTGATCGCGGTGGCGATTGCTGTCGGGGTCATCCAGTTCGCCAGCCGCAGGGCTGAGCGGACCTGATCCAGGCGCAGCCGAGTTGAGGGAGGCCCGTCCCCCGGTAGGGGGCGGGGGGCGGGCCTCTCGGTCAGGCCTTTCGCGCGCGATGCTGCCTCTTTGCAGTGGGGGGGCGCCGGCGTCGCAACGGGGGCAATCTTGCGACGCCGGCGGGCTTACAGCGGGCGCACCAGGCCCTCGGGGAAGTTGTCCACGAGCAGGCGTCCGTCAAGGTGGTGCTGCGCGGTGGTTGTCCGTGCGCCGTACGAGACGTACTGGCGCACGGCATTGATGACTGGTGGCGGAGCCACTGATGATCTCGTTGCGTCCATGCGACCGTTCCGGCAGTGGGGGAACTGGCCGGGGTCTCGGGACAGTGATCTCATTGGAGTGTGGCAACCCACTCGGTTGTGCGCAAGGGAAGCCCAGCCGGTGGACCGCGCGGGCGTGCCACCAATCAACCGAAGTAGCTGTCACCCATCAGGCGAAGTAGTACCGGTCTGTGGTGGGGCGGGTGGGGCTCGAACCCACGACCCAAGGATTATGAGTCCTCTGCTCTAACCAACTGAGCTACCGCCCCCGGCCGCAGCAGACCCTATCGGCGCACCCGGGGGACGACACATCAGAGTGGTTCGCCCGGGAGTGATCGGCGCCTGTCGAGACGCCAGAACTCGCGGACCTCGATGTCCTGCGAGACACAAAAGTGCCTCTGACTAGCGACTTCGCAGGTCAGAGGCACTTTCTCTGCTCCCCCGGTTGGACTCGAACCAACAACCCTCCGGTTAACAGCCGAATGCTCTGCCAGTTGAGCTACAGGGGATCGGGTTGCAGCGGCAAAACCCTAGCAAGGGCCGGACCTGGCGCCGCAATCCGCGGGTCAGGCTGGTGGCGGCGCGGTGCTCTCGCGCACGACCAGCGAGGTGGGGAGGAGGATCCGCTCGAGCGACTCCGGTCGGTCGGGCGCCATGACTGCCACCAGGGCGCGAACTGCCTCATGACCCTTGCTCGCCACCTCCTGGTGGACGGTGGTCAGCTGCGGACGGGACGCCGTGGCCAGCGGGGAGTCGTCGTACCCGACGATCGACAGGTCCTCGGGGACCCGGAGGCCGAGCTCTTCGGCCACCTGCATCGTCGTGGCCGCGAACGCGTCGGAGAAGCAGAGCACCGCGGTGGGCCGGTCCGGCCGGCCGAGCAGGTCGTGAGCGATCTCGTCGACCGACAGCTGGGGACGAAACCGCGCCGCGTGCACGGTCGGCTCGATGCCTGCGGCCTCGAGCGCCTCGCGCCAACCGGCCATCCGCTCGCGCGCAGGCCGGTTCTCGGTCGGCACCCCCTCGACGTCGAAACCGCTGCGCAGGGTGATGATGCCGACCCGGGTGTGCCCGAGGTCGACGAGGTGCTGGGCGGCCGCGCGGGCGCCGCCCCGATCGTCGACGTTGACGCTTGGAGCGGTCGGGCTCGGCTCCCGGTCCACCGAGACCATCGGAAGTCCGCGCCGCTCGAGCCAGGCGATGTCGGGTGACGCCGGGTCGCAGATGTAGACAATCGCGCCGTCCATGGCGACGTCACGGGCGGGCACGTGGCCTGCGGGGGCTCCCGTAGCGCCACCTGAGGTCAGCAGCGTCACCGCGAGGCCCTCGTGGGTGAGCGCATCGGCCACCGAGCTCAGGAACTCGGTCGCCACCAGGTCCTGGAACGCCTCGGAGAGGCTGTCGGTGAGCAGCAGCCCGATGGACCCGGTGCGTCCCCGGGCCAGGGCCCGGGCCGCCGGATCGGGTCCGACGTACCCGAGCTTGTCGGCCGCCTCCAGGATCTTCTCCCGGAGGTCGGACGACAGCTGGTCGGGCCGCGAGAACGCGTTGGACACCGTCATCCGGCTGACGCCGACGCGGTCGGCGATCGACTGGAGCGTCACCTTGGCCATGGCAGACCCAGTATTCCGGGTCGCCCAAGCCGGCGTGGCGCTCAACTCGGCTGGCAGACCTTGGCGGTACGCCGGCTGGGCTCGACCCAGCGGGCGACGGTGCGCAGGCTGCCGGCCATCCGGACTCGGGTTGCGGCCAGCCGGGCCGTACGCGGCTCGCGCTCTGGAACCACCGGCGCGTCCGGGCGGGCGCTTCCGGCGGAACGACGAGCGAGCTCGACGGCCAGGTGTCCAGCAATGGGTTCGTACGTCATGACTCCTCCTCGTGTAGGTGCTTCTTTACCGATACAGTAATGGAAGTCTTCTGTACCGGTCAAGAGACTTGCACAAGAATCTCGAGAAATCTTTCGCCCGCCCGTCGGGGTGGGCCCGCGGGAGCCCGCTCAGGCGCCGATCTCGCCGCGAGCCGCAGCCAGCGCCTCCTGGACGGCGTGCTCGACGAAGGGGTCGTCCGGGTCGAGCCCCTCGTCGTACTCGAACAGCCAGGTCAGCTCGCGGTCACCCGTGGCCGCGCGGCGTGCGATCACCCGGACGCCGCGACCGTCGTGGATGGGGACGTGCCGCTGGAGGACCACCGTGGCCGTGACCCGCTCCCGCACCAGCTGCAGCAGCCGGCCTGGCTCGGTCAGCACGAGGAAGTACGTCGGCCGCGGCTCGCCCCAGGTGCCGACCTCGCTGACCCTGAGCGTCTCGGAGTCGAGGTCCCAGTCCGCGGCCTCGACCTGCTCCCAGGGGATCCGGCCGCCGCCGGGGAGGTACAGCGCCGACCGGGTGCCGGCGACCGGGCCCGACTCCGACGCGGCCCAGGCCAGGACCTTCTCCCCCGCCGCCACCTCCACGGCAGGAGCGGTACGCCGCAGCTTCACTGCTCTCCGACGATCCGGTCACGCAGCTTGCGGCGGTGCTCCTCCAGCGCAGCCAGCTCACCGAACATCCGGTTGAACGTGTCGGCGTGCTCGACCGGGTTGGTGCGCTGCAGCTTGGACTTGAGGTCGGCGATCCGGCGCAGCGCTGTGAGCTCGAGCAGGCCGACGATGTGCAGAGTGACGTAGGCGACCGTGGGCTCCTTCTTCAACGGTTCCACCCCGAGCTCGGTCACGGCAGCCGCCACGGCAGGATCGGGGGCGCGTTCGCGCAGACCGGCCATCCAGTTGTGGTCGTCGGCACCGGCCGCCGTACCCCCGGAGGCTTCGACCAGCGCCCACACCGCGCGATACGTCGGGTGCGTGAAGTCGTCCGCACCGATCTCGGTGGTGGTCCGGCCGATCGACATCGGGTGCTGGAGCACCAGCTTGAGGGTCTCGCGCTCGAGCGTGAAGCGTGGGTCGCGCAGGTGCGGGAGGGGGTTGCGTGGTGCCGGTGGCTGCTCCTCGACCACGACCGGGGCGTTGCCGCGCTGGGGGCCCTTGCGCGCCCGCCGCACCTCGGCCAGCACGGCGTTGGTGTCGACCTCGGCCCCGATCATCTTGGAGATCTCCTGGGCGAACGCCGTCACCTTCGACTGGTCGCGGATGGAGGCGACCAGCCGCGCCGTCTCGCGCATGGCATCGACCCGGCCGTCAGCCCGGTCCAGGTCGTACTTGGAGACGATGTTGCCGACGACGAACCGGTACAGCGGCACCCGGCGTGCCACCAGCTCCCGCACCGCCGCGTCGCCCTTCTTGATCCGCACGTCGCAGGGGTCGAGCCCGTCCGGCTCCACGGCCACGTAGGTCTGGGACACGAAGTTCTGGTCACCCGAGAACGCCTTGATCGCCGCCGCCTGCCCGGCCGCGTCACCGTCGAAGGTGAAGACCACCTCGCCGCGGAACTCCTCGTGGTCGGCCATGTAGCGGCGCAGCACCTTGGCGTGGTCGTCGCCGAACGCCGTGCCGCACGACGCCACCGCGGTCTTCACGCCGGCCAGGTGGCAGGCCATCACGTCGGTGTAGCCCTCGACCACGACAGCCTGCGACGACCGGCCCATCTCGCGACGGGCCAGGTCGATGCCGTAGAGCACCCGGCTCTTCTTGTAGATCGGTGTGTCCGAGGTGTTGAGGTACTTCGCCTCGATCCGGTCGTCGTCGAAGATCCGCCGCGCCCCGAACCCGATCGTCTCGCCGCTCGCCTCACGGATCGGCCACAGCAGCCGCGCCCGGAACCGGTCGTACGGCGACCCGCCGCGCTGGCTCAGCGCCGCGAGTCCTCCGGCAACCACCTCTTCGGCGCTGAAGCCGCGCGCCCGCAGGTGCTTGAACAGAGCCTCGCCCTCGCGCGGCGCGAACCCCAGCCCGAACGTCTCCGCCGCCGTGGCGTCGAAGCCGCGCTCGGTGAGGAACTGCCGGGCCTGCGCCGCGTCGGGGGTCAGCAGCTGCTCGGCGTAGAACTCCTGCGCGACCCGGTGCGCCTCGATGAGCTTGCCGCGAGCCGGGCCCCTGGCCCGCTCCTCGTAGCTGTCGCCCTCCTCGCGCTTGAGCTCGACGCCGTACTTCTCGGCCAGCCGCTCCACGGTCTCGACGAAGGACAACCCGTCCATCTTCATGACGAAGTCGATGACTCCGCCGCCTTCCCCGCAACCGAAGCAGTTGCCCGTGAGGATGTTGTCCTCAAGCGTGAACGCGTGGCCGTCCTCGACCTCGGCGCAGAAGACCTCCTCCACGCGATCGGTCTCCTCGACGGACTGGACGACCCATCCCCTTCGCGCGTACTTCTTCTCCGCTGAGAGGAACCGGTCTCGGTGGTGCTCCAGCAGGAAAAAGTTCTCGCGCAGGTCCTCGTTGACGAAGTGCACCCGGAAGAGGTCCGAAGGCTCTCGACCCTCGAAGCCAACCCGGCTCTGGCTAGTAATGCCGTACGTCGCGATGCCCAGGCGAGTGCAGACCAGCCGTACGAATTCCAGGTTCGTGCGGTCGGCGGAATTGAGCATGACTGTGCCGTCAGCGGCTACGCAGCCGTCTGCGGCGAAGTAACCAGCAAGCCACCCATACAGATAGGACACCGACTCGTCGATGTCCGGCAGCTCCTTGAAGAAGCGGGGCAGGTGGTGGACGAGCAGGTTCTCGTCCTTGGCAGTGGTGTGGCTGTTGGGGAACCACTTGAGCATCGCTAGGTCCTTGGGCGGGCACAACTGAGCCATGCTGCCCGTGCCACTTCGCATCCCATCGCCGTAGGTGAACCCATGGGCGATCCCGAACGGAGACGGTGTAGTGCGCTGGATCCGCGAGCGTGGATATTTCGGGGACCAGCCTGTCGCCCTGCTTCAGGGACTTCGTCAGGACCTCTTTGGAACTCTTGTCGCCGCCCCCACACCTGATGAACCATCGGTGGCCGTCGGTGGCGAATAGTTCCTTGACCTGTCGATTCCGGGTGAGCGTGACCTTGTGAAGGCGCTGCACGCCGTACGACTTGAAGGGGGCCTCGACCCAGTCACCTCGCGACCCCAGGATCTTGTGCGTGCCGCCGGCCAACTCGCTGATCGGGCGCACGCCTTGCCAGGTCATTACCCGGGTTTCTCCGGCGAGGCAGTGGTAGAAACCGCGTGCGGTGTTGACGTTGAACGACGGGGTCTTCTCGTCGTGGAAGGGGCACAGCCCCTTCATCGAGCCGCCGCCGGCGTTCTTGAGGGTGACGTATTGGGACACCACCTCTTCGATGGAGGCCTTCTCGCGCACCTCGGCGATGCTCTCCTCGCGGATCCGGCCTGCCACGAGCCACAGCCTACGGCGGGCCTAGGACATGGCTCCCAACCCGTCGCGGCGCCACCGCCGCCCAGCACGCACGCTAGCGGCGTTGCCGATGTTTGGAAGACGCCCAGTCTGCCGGCGCACCGGCGCCTTGCCATCGCACGCACTGGACGACGCTGGCATCCACCACGGATTGGGAGCCATGCCCTAGTAGTCGCCAGTCATGATGTTCACAGGCTCCTCGCCGACCGCGATGCGGTGCAGCTGGTCTCGGACCAGGCGATAGGCGCGAGGCCACATCGCGCTGCTCGAGCCGCCGACGTGCGGGGAGACCAGCAGCCCGGGGCAATCCCAGAGCGGGTGGTCGGCGGGCAGCGGCTCCGGATCCACCACGTCCAGGGCCGCGCGCAACCGACCTGATGTCAGCTCGGCGACCAGAGCGGCGGTGTCGACGACCGGACCACGCGCCACGTTGACCAGCAGCGCGCCGTCCTTCATGGCGGCGAGGAACTCGGCGTCGACCAGCCCGCGGGTCTGGTCGGTGAGCGGAAGCACCAGCACCACGACGTCCGCGGTCGGCAGCAGCGCCGGCAGCTCGGTGATCGCGTGCACCCCGTCGCGGGCCGACCGCGCGACGCGGACCACGGTGCACTCGAACGGCACCAGTCGGGCCTCGATGGCCGCCCCGATCGCGCCGTACCCCACCAGCAGCACGGTCTTGTCCGCCAGCGCCGGGTGCCAGCCGGGCGTCCACTCGTGCCGGTCCTGCGCCCGCACGAACTCCGGCACCCCGCGCAGCGACGCGAGGACGAGCGTGAGCACCAGCTCTGAGGTCGAGGAGTCGTGGATGCCGCGCCCGCTGCACAGCGTGACTCCGGGCGGGACCGCGGACCGGATGTTGTCGACACCCGCGGTGAGGGTCTGGACGTAGCGCAGCGAGGTCATCCGCGGGATCACCTCGGCGACCTTGGGTGCAACGGCGTACGGCGGCACGTAGATCTCGACGTCACTGACCGAGTCGGGCACCGACCTCGTGGGGTCGACGACCTCGTAGGTGAACGACGAGGGCGGGTCACCCAGCTCGGCCGGGTCGAACGGGAGCCAGACCAGTGAGAGACGCGCCACTGGCGTCACGACCGCCAGCCGCCCTTCACCGCGCTGCCGTGCCGCACCAGCCGGTCGTGCCAGACGACTGCGCTGGCGTCGGTCAGCGAGGCGACCTGGTCGACGACCACCCGCAGCCGTGCCGCATCGTCCGGCGCCGCCTCCCAGTCCCCGGCGAACATCCGGTCGAGGGACGCCGGCGCATGGGCGAGGAGCGCCTCGACCAGCTCGGAGACCAGCTCGCGTTGGCGGGTCATCAGCGCGACCCGGTCGTCGGCCTCCATGACGTAGTAGGCGGCGATCCCCTTGAGCACCGCCATCTCGACCGTCGTGGCGGGCGGCACGACGAGGTCGGCGCGGTAGCGCACGAACGGCCCGTCCGCGGACTCGAACGTCGCCTCCTGGACGGCCCCGCAGAAGCGGCCGATCAGGTCGCTGGTGAGGTTCTTGAGGGCGGCCAGGCTTCGCCGCGACCCGTCGTACGACGCGTGTGGCCAGCTGCCTACCTCGGTGAGCGCCGACAGCGCCGCGTCCATGGCCTCGTCGTCGGCGTCGGGGAGGTACCACGCCCGGACGGCGTCCCAGATCGCCGGCCGGTCCAGCCGCGCCAGGTCGACCCGCTCGGCCACGACCGCGTCCTCGACGTCGTGCACCGAGTAGGCGACGTCGTCGGAGAAGTCCATGATCTGCGCCTCGACGCACCGCCGTGGCCCCTCCGGTGCGCCCGACCGGAGCCACGTGAACACCGGCTGGTCGTCGGCGTACACCCCGAACTTGCGGGTGTCCGGTGACCGTGGCCAGGGGTACTTGGTGCAGGCGTCCAGCGTCGCCCTGGTCAGGTTGAGCCCGACCGACGCACCCGAGGCGTCGACCGTCTTGGCTTCCAGCCGGGTCAGCAGCCGCAGCGTCTGCGCGTTGCCCTCGAAGCCGCCGCACGGCTCGGCGAGCTCGTGCAGGGCGTGCTCGCCGTTGTGGCCGAACGGCGGGTGGCCGAGGTCGTGCGCCAGCGCGGCGGTCTCGGCGATGTCGGGCTGCGAGCCGAGCGCCCGGGACAGGTCCCGGGCCACCTGGGCCACCTCGAGGCTGTGGGTGAGCCGGTTGCGGACGAAGTCGTCCATCTGCGGCCCGTGCACCTGGGTCTTGGCGGCCAGCCGCCGCGACGCGGCCGCGTGGACGACGCGGGCCCGGTCGCGCTCGTACGGCGTCCGCTCGGGCGCCTCCACCCGCTTGGGCGGCTCCGCCACGAGCCGCTCGCGGTCGTGGTCGTCGTACAGCTCGGTGCTGTCCATCGAGCGTGACTCTAGGTGAGCCCACTCATGGACGGCGGGCTGGGACTCGCCCGCCGCTGATCGAGCAGGTACCTCGAGTCAGTACACGCTCACATGCACGTGGTCATAGTGATTGGCAGTCGCCGAGCCACGCGACGGCATCGACCGCCAGCCCTCGGACGCACGGACGGGCGTCCAGATGTGCTGGCGCCAGATCACGTCGAAGAGGTGCAGCTCGGACGCGTGTGCGCGGAGGAACTCCGCGATCGCGGTCCCCAGCTCGACGTCGCTGGTCATGATGTCGATCGCGCGGCCGCTGGAGTGCTCGCCGTGGTTGCTCCAGCCGCCGTACGACGTGATCTCGGGGAACGCGTTGCAGACCGAGCGGTAGACGTAGACGGCGTTGTCGGTGAGTCCGCTCTCGACGCTCCCGTCGGGGCAGGGCTCCATCGACAGGCCGGCGCCTACGCCGATCGGCTTGTCGTCGGAGAGGTAGCCCTCGGTGACCCAGCGGGACTCGCCCTTGAGCACGATCTCGACCCGGCCCCACATCTCCCGACCGGTGACCAGGACCTTCTTGCCGGCCTCGAGCTCGCCCAGCTGCTTGGCCTTGTCGCCCGGCTGGTTCCAGACGTTGAGGTCGTCGGTGGTCCACTGCTTCTTCTTCGCAGCCTTGATCGCCGCGGAGATCGCGTCCTTGGACATGAACCGAGGCGGCAGGTCCTGCACCGCGGTGGCCTGGAAGCGGCTCGTGGAGCGGCTGATCGGCTCTTCGCTGCGGTCGGCCGCCGCCAGGGAGGTCGAGGTGGCGAGCGGCCCCAGGTCGGAGGCGGCCGGGTCGGTGCCCAGCACGCCGATGGTCACGACGGATGCGGTCGCCAGGACGGCCAGCGGGCCGATGACGGCCTTGGCCTTGAACTTGCGGCGGGCTTCGGTGTCCCGCTTGTGGCGATGATCTGCCACAGCGCTGATCCTCTGCATGTAGGTGGCACAGTCACGCGCCGGCCGGAATGGTGGCTCCGGGCCGACGCGATTCACTAATCAACCACATCGGCGCAGGGGCAGCCAATCCCTGACACGCCATTGCAGTGGCCCGGATCACGCCGTACGACGGCCCTGAGCGTGGATTGACGTTGTCGAGTGAGTTGATCGTGTAACCGGGATCTCACCCGCCGGTGGTCTCGTTCGTCTCCTCGGTCAGCCCGCAGCCGGTGCCGTCGGTGTCGTCGAGCCAGCCCTCGGGCAGGGCCACCTTGTCGCGTGGGGAGCCCTGCCGGCCGCGGGGCGCGCCCAGCTCAGACCCCGGGAACGGCTCGGTCCCGTCCAGCCGGGCCAGCAGCTCGTCGAGCTCGGCCAGGGAGGTCACCATGGCGAGCGAGCGACGCAGATCGCCGCCGGCCGCGAAGCCCTTGAGGTACCACGACACGTGCTTGCGGAACTCGGTGCAGCCCCGCTCCTCCCCCAGCAGCTGGGCGAGCAGCTCGGTGTGCCGGCGCATCATCGCGGCCACCTCGCCGAGGTCGGGCAGGGTCGCGACCCGTTCGCCATCGAACGCCGCCGCGAGGTCGCGGAACAGCCACGGCCGGCCCAGGCAACCGCGGCCCACGACCACACCGGCCGCACCGGTCTCGGAGACCATCCGCAGCGCGTCAGCCGCCTCCCAGATGTCGCCGTTGCCGAGCACGGGGATGTCGACGTGCTCGACCAGCCGCCCGATCGCGTCCCAGTCCGCCGTCCCGGAGTAGGCCTGGGCAACGGTGCGCGCGTGCAGAGCGATCGCCGCGCAGCCCGACTCCTGCGCGATCCGGCCCGCGTCGAGGTAGGTGAGGTGGTCCTCGTCGATGCCCTTGCGGGTCTTCATCGTCACCGGCACGGCGTACGGCGCCGCCGCGGCCACGGCGTGCTCCAGGATCTCGCCCAGCAGCTTGCGCTTCCACGGGAGCGCGCCGCCGCCGCCCTTGCGCGTCACCTTGGGCACCGGGCAGCCGAAGTTGAGGTCGACGTGGGCAACGCCGTACTCCGCGCACAGGATCTCGGTGGCCTTGCCGACGTAGACCGGGTCGGTGCCGTAGAGCTGCACGGAGCGCACGTCCTCCAGGTCGTCGAAGACGAGCATGTCGAGGGTGTGCTTGTCCCTCTCGACCACGCCGCGGCTGGTGATCATCTCGCAGACGTAGAGGCCGGCTCCCTGCTCGGCACACAGCCGGCGGTACGCCGCGTTGGTGATCCCCGCCATCGGCGCGAGCACCACGGGCGTCGCCACCTGCAGCGAGCCGAGAGTGAGTCCCGTCATGCCCCTATTGTCCGCCGCGACGCGCGCGGTCCAACAATCGTCAGCTGGGTGAGGCCGTCGGCTCGTCGCCTTCGTCGCCCTGGCCGTCCTGATCGCCCTTGCCGCCCTTGCCCGGCTTTTCGGGCTTCTTCGGGGGCTTGGGCTTCTCGAGCTCGCCGGTCCAGGTGATCGGGTCGAAGTCCTGCGTGGGCCGGAAGCTGACCGCGGTCAGGTCGCCGTTCTTGGGCGAGAGGAAGACCAGGCAGACCTTCATCTTGCGCCCGGGCTTGAACGTCTTGGGGAACGCGCCGGGCTCGCACGGCGTGAACGAGCTGGCGAACGTCGTGGCCTCGACCAGGGTGTTGGTGCCGTCGACGATGTAGAGCGGGACCTTCTTGCCACCGAGGTCGGTCGCGCCGCGGTTGGTGATCGTGGCGCGGACGAAGTAGGGGTTCGAGTTCTTCTGGCCCTGGTCGAGGTCCCAGCCGACGAACGACTTCTTGAACGACGTCTTCTCGAGACGGCTGACCTTGATGTCGAGGACTCCCACCACGCCCTGGCGCAGCTCGTAGGCGACCGTCGCGGTGTCATCGACCTGGAACTGGCTGCCCTCGGGGCTGAGCTCCACGCCCTCGGGGACCGGCAGCGACGGCTCCGTGGACTTGCTCTCCGACGCCGACCCGGACCCGCTGGGCGAGCCGGACTCCCCCGCATCGGGGCCCTTGTCGTCGTCCGAGCAGCCACCGAGCAGGCCCGCGGTCGCGAGCAGCACGAGCGCGGCGAACGACGACCCGGCCCTCCTCAGGCTCTGCTCGAACACCGGACCATTGTGCCGGGCATCGAGCATCAGCAACCGACGAATCGCTCGGCGAAGTACGACGTGATGCCGTTGATCGGCACCCGTTCCTGCGCCATGGTGTCGCGGGAGCGGACGGTCACCGCGTCGTCGTCGAGCGTCTCGAAGTCGACCGTCACGCAGTACGGCGTACCGATCTCGTCCTGGCGCCGGTAGCGACGGCCGATCGCCCCGGAGTCGTCGAAGTCGACCTGCCAGCTCCTGCGCAGCTCGGTGGCGAGGTCTCGGGCCTTGGGCGAGAGGTCCGCGTTGCGGCTCAGCGGCAGCACGGCGACCTTGATCGGAGCGAGCCGGGGATCGAGCTTGAGCACGACCCGCTTGTCGACGCCGCCCTTGGTGTTGGGCGCCTCGTCCTCGTGGTAGCCATCGACGAGGAAGGTCATCAGGCTGCGCGACAGACCGGCCGCGGGCTCGATGACGTAGGGGACGTACCGCTCGTTGGCGGCCTGGTCGAAGTAGGACAGGTCCTGCCCCGAGTGCTTGGCGTGCGTGGTCAGGTCGAAGTCGGTGCGGTTGGCGATGCCCTCGAGCTCGCCCCACTCCGAGCCCTGGAACCGGAACCGGTACTCGATGTCGACGGTTCGGGTCGAGTAGTGGCTCAGCTTCTCCTGCGGGTGCTCGAAGTGGCGCAGGTTGTCCGGGTTGATACCGAGGTCGGTGTACCAGCGGGTGCGCTCGTCGATCCAGTACTGGTGCCACTCCTTGTCCTCGCCGGGCTTGACGAAGAACTCCATCTCCATCTGCTCGAACTCGCGGGTGCGGAAGATGAAGTTGCCCGGCGTGATCTCGTTGCGGAAGCTCTTGCCGACCTGCGCGATGCCGAACGGCGGCTTCATCCGCGAGCTGGTCACGACGTTCGCGAAGTTGATGAAGATGCCCTGCGCGGTCTCCGGGCGCAGGTAGTGCAGGCCCTGCTCGTCCTCCACAACGCCCAGGTAGGTCTTGAGGAGGCCGGAGAACTGGCGCGGCTCGGTCCAGGCGCCGCGGGTGCCGCAGTTGGGGCACGGGACGGTGGTCAGGTCGACCTCGTCGGGGTTCTCGAGCCCCTTCTTCTCCGCGACCTCCTCCTGCAGGTGGTCGGCGCGGAACCGCTTGTGGCAGGACTGGCACTCGGTGAGCGGGTCGGTGAAGGTGTCGACGTGGCCGCTCGCCTCCCACACCTGACGGGGCAGGATGACCGAGGAGTCGAGGCCGACCATGTCGTCGCGCTGCTGGACCATGGCCTTCCACCACTGGCGCTTGATGTTCTCCTTCAGCTCCACGCCCAGCGGGCCGTAGTCCCAGGCCGACCTGGTGCCGCCGTAGATCTCACCGCACGGGTAGACGAACCCCCTGCGCTTGGCGAGAGAGACGACGAGGTCGACGGCGGACGCTGGTGCCTTTGGCACGGTGGGCTCCCTGCTGGTCACGGCCGGCTGGCTGCCGGTCTGGCGTTTGTCGTCGGAACGAGCTGAACCTTCAGCCTAACGACCCTTCGAGGCTCGCCGCAGCCGGGCCGGTGGTACGTCGTCGAGGGCAAGCACCTCAGGGCAAGCCCCGCGCTGACTCGATGTTGAGGACGGTCCCCGGTTCGACGACCTCGTAGGCGCTCGGCTCGTCCACCGCGCGGCTCAGCAGCGGCACCGCCTGCAGCTTCACGTCGTACGACGACAGCGCGCGGCGGTAGGCGCCGACGGTGTCCCACCGCGTCGTGAGCACCCACAGGGCCGGGTCGTCGAGGTTGCGGCCGACGCGGCCGTCGACGTAGCCGGCCTGCTCGGCGAGCACCGCGTGCGCCGCGGCCAGCTCGGCCCGGAACTCCTCGCCGTCGTCGACGGGGACCCGGAACCTGCTCACCACCAGCACGGGACCACGGTACCGAGCAACCAAGTTGACAATGATTCTCACCTGCCATGAGAATCGTTCTCATGCGCTTCCTTCTCATCGCCTCCGCTCTCCTGCTCGGGACGACCGGATGCGCGGCGTTCTCCGACGACTCCACCCACGCCGACGACGGGACCGTGTCGGTGGCGGCCGCGTTCTACCCGCTCGCCTTCGTGGCCCAGCGCGTCGGCGGCGACGACGTGCAGGTCACCAACCTGACCCAGCCGGGTGCCGAGCCGCACGACCTCGAGCTCAACCCGAAGGAGACCGCGGAGGTCGAGGATGCCGACCTGGTGCTGGTCGAGCACGGGTTGCAGCCGGCGGTGGACGACGCGGTCGACGAGGTCGCCACCGGCCAGGTGCTGGATGCGGCGGACGTCGTGGACCTGCTGCCGATGTCGGAGGACGACGACCAGCACTCCGCGGACTCGACCGAGGAGTCCCACAGCCACGACGACGAGCTCGATCCGCACTTCTGGCAGGACCCGCAGCGGATGGCGAAGCTGACCGACGCCGTCGCGGACGAGCTGGCTGACGTCGATCCCGACCACGCGGACACCTACCAGGCCAACGCCGCGCAGCTGAAGAGCGAGCTGGAGGCGGTCGCGACGGAGTACCAGCAGGGGCTGCAGGGATGTGTCCGGGACACGATCGTGGTGTCCCACGACGCGTTCGGCTACCTGGCGCCGTACGGCCTGCACGTCGAGGGCATCGCCGGCCTCTCCCCCGATGCCGAGCCCACGCCGGCCGACCTCGCGCGGCTCCAGGACCTGATCAAGAGCGCCGGGATCACCACCGTCTTCAGCGAACGGCTGGTCAGCCCCCGGCTGGCCCAGACGCTCGCCGACGACATGGGGATCACCACCGCCGTGCTCGACCCCATCGAGGGGTTGAGCGACGAGACGGCCGATGAGGACTACCTTTCGCTGATGCGCGAGAACCTCTCCGCCCTCGAGCTCGCGAACGGGTGTCCCTCGTCATGAGCGACTCATGAGTGACTCATGAGTGACACAGCTCCGGTCCGTCTCCGGGACGGGGCGGTCGCCATCGGCGGCCGTCCCGTCCTTCGCGGCATCGACCTGGACGTCCGGTCCGGCGACTTCCTCGCGCTCATGGGCGCCAACGGCTCCGGCAAGTCGACCCTGGTCCGCGCGCTGACCGGGCTGCTGCCCCTCGCGGCAGGTCGGCTCGAGCTGTTCGGGACCGCCATCGACGACTTCCAGGACTGGCGGCGGATCGGCTTCGTGCCACAACGGGTCGGCGCGGCGTCCGGCGTACCCGCCTCGGTGTGGGAGGTCGTCGCCTCGGGGCGGCTCACCCACCGCCGGCTGCTCCGGCCCCTGTCGAAGCGCGACCGCATGGCGATCGACGAGGCGCTGGCCGTCGTCGGCCTCACCGACAAGGCGCGCGACGGCGTCTCGCAGCTCTCCGGCGGACAGCAGCAGCGCGCGCTCATCGCGCGGGCGCTGGCAGGCGAGCCCGAGCTGTTCTTCCTCGACGAACCCACCGCGGGCGTCGACCTGCCCAACCAGATCACCCTCGCGTCGTCGCTCGAGAAGCTGAAGGCGCGCGGCGCCACGATCGTGCTGGTCGCCCACGAGCTCGGTCCGCTGGCCGGACTGGTGGACAGGTCGGTCGTGATGCGCGACGGCCGGGTCGTCTACGACGGGGCGCCTCTGGCCGACCACGCAGTGCACCACCCCGACTTCGGGGAGTCCCACGCGCACCACCACCACCCCGACTCGAGCCGCCAGGACCACCTGCCCAGGGTGGTTTCGCCGTTCGAGCCGTTCCCGCGCAGGGAGAGTCAGTAATGGACCTGTTCACCTATGGCTTCATGCAGCGGGCCCTGATCGCCGCGGCGGTCACGGGGCTCGCCGCCCCAGCGGTCGGCACCTACCTCGTCCAGCGCCGGCTGGCACTGATGGGCGACGGGATCGGCCACGTCGCCGTGACCGGCGTGGCCCTCGGGCTGCTCACCAACACCTCCCCGACCTGGACCGCGGTCATCGTCGCCATTCTCGGCGCGGGGCTGATCGAGCTGATCCGGGAGCGCGGGCACGCGAACGGCGATGTCGCGCTGGCGCTGCTCTTCTACGGCGGCCTGGCGGGCGGCGTGCTGCTCACGGGCATCGGCGGGCAGAGTGCGGCCGGGCTGCAGTCCTATCTGTTCGGCTCGATCACCACCGTCTCGATCAGCGACGTGCTCGTCACGATGGTGCTGGCCGCGGTCGTCGTGGTCGTGTGCGTCGGGCTCGCACCACAGCTCTTCGCGGTGGCCCAGGACCAGGAGTTCGCCAAGGTGGCCGGGCTGCGGGTCCGCGTCTACAACGTGCTGGTCGCGGTGCTGGCCGCGGTCAGCGTCACCGTCGCGATGCGGACCGTCGGGCTGCTGCTGGTCTCCGCGCTGATGGTGGTCCCGGTCGCGACCGCGCAGCAGCTGACCCGGTCGTTCCGGACCACCCTCGCCGCCGCGATGGTGCTCGGGACCCTCGCCTCGGTCGGCGGGCTGGTGATCGCGGGGTTCGCGTCGTACCACGCGCGGGTGGCTCCCGGCCCGACCATCGTGCTGCTGTCTCTTGCCGGGTTCGCGGTGACGTGGCCGGTCGGCGTCTGGCTCCGGCGTCGGCAGCGGATCCGGGCGCCCTTCCCCGCTGTGCTCCAGCGGGTCGACCACGAACCCGCAGTCATCCATCCGCACCAGCACGGCAAGGATTGCGGCCACGTCGCCGTGCGGCACGGCGACCACGTCGACTACGTCCACGACGGCCACCGGCACGCCGAGCACGGAGAGCACTATGACGAGCACTGACGGGACCTCCGCGATGCGCCCGACCAAGCAGCGGCTCGCGGTCGTCGAGGCGATGGACTCCTTCGACGACTTCCGCTCGGCCCAGGAGATCCACGACCTGCTGGGCCGACGCGGCGACCCGGTCGGGCTGGCCACCGTCTACCGGACCCTGCAGCGGCTCGCCGACGCCGGCGAGGTGGACATGCTGCGGACCGAGGACGGCGAGGCGATCTACCGGCGCTGCTCGGACACCCATCACCATCACCTGGTCTGCCGCAGCTGCGGCCGGACCGTCGAGGTCGAGGGACCGACCGTCGAGCGGTGGACCCGGGCGATCGCGGCCGAGCACGGCTACTCCGAAGTGAGCCACACCCTGGAGATCTTCGGGACCTGCCCCGACTGCGGCTAGGGGTCCTAGGCGCTCGCCTCGGCGACACCCTTGTAGATCTCGATCATGCCGCCCCAGGCGTCCGGAGCCTCGAAGGTCTCCTGCATCTGCGCCGCGTCGGCGCCGTACGCCTCCAGGTCGCGGTGCTCGAACTCGACGAGGGTGCGCCCGTCGTCGGTCGGTGTGAACCGCACCTCGATGGTCGTCACCAGGTCGTCGTGGAAGGCCCAGTCGGCACCGATCTGCCAGGTGACGGTGAAGCCGCGTGGCGGGTCGTACGCCGTGACCACGCCGGTCTCCGTCTCGGAGCCGTCGGTGTGCTTGGTGTACCAGCGGCCGCCCACGAACGGCT
Organism: uncultured Actinomycetota bacterium; assembly: GCA_963798045.1. Lineage (GTDB taxonomy): Bacteria > Actinomycetota > Actinomycetes > Propionibacteriales > Nocardioidaceae > Nocardioides. The sequence continues at coordinate 92,674 of CAWCSB010000010.1, read as the reverse complement.
CGATGACGACCTCCTGGATCGGCGCCTCGCCGATGTGGTGACCGGCGGGCCACCACGACGTCATCTCGTGCGCGAAGACCTCGAACGCGCGCTTCTGGTCGACGCCCACGTCGACGCTGACGCGCACAGGCTGAATGGTCTCGGTCATCGGTCCTGCTCCTTCTCTGCCTGTTGTTCGGCGTACTGGGCGAACGCCACCATGGCCTGCTTCCAGAACTGGTCGAGGTAGGCGCGGACCGGGGCCAGTCCGGCCGGGTCCACCCGGTAGACCCGCCTCGTCCCCTCCTGCCGGTCGACCACGAGTCCGACCTCCTTGAGCACCTTGAGGTGCTGCGAGACCGCCGGCCTGCTGACTGGCAGCAGCGCCGCGAGCTCGCCCACGGGCTGCGGCCCCTCCAGGAGCAGGTCGAGGATCGCCTGCCTGGTCGGGTCGCCAAGAGCGGTGAGGATGGCCTGTGCGTTCGTCATGACTTACCGTAAGTTACAACTAACGGTAAGTCGTGGTCAACCATTCCGCGGTCCCGCCCGGACAGACATGCGGTCAGCGATGTGTCAGACCGTGATGACCGGGGCGTCGTCGTCGTGGAGGAGGGGATCGGCAGGTACGTCGAGCGGCAGCCGGACCCGGAAGGTCGAGCCGCGGCCCTCCTCGCTCTCGACCTCGATCCGGCCACCGTGGCTGTCCACGATCGCCTTGGTGATGCTCAGCCCCAGGCCGATGCCCTGGATCGACCGCTGAGCGGCTTGCCGGGTGCGGAAGAACCGGCTGAAGACGTGGTTGCGGTCGCGCATGCTGATGCCGATGCCCGTGTCGAGGACGACCAGCTCGACCCGGTCGTCCGTGACCGAGAGGTCGACCTCGATGCGGCCTCCGGACGGCGTGTACTTGACGGCGTTCGAGAGCAGGTTGTCGACGACCTGCGAGAACCGCTGGGGATCGACCATCGCGACCAGGTCCTTCGGCACCCGGCTGGCCAGGGTCAGCGCGGCCGCCTCGACGGCCGGCCGGGCCTCCTCGAGCGACTGCCGGACCAGCGCCGCGATGTCGGTGCGCTCGCGCTCGAGGTGCACCAGGCCGCGCTCGACCTGGGCCGTCTGGAGCAGGTCGGCGACCAGCCGGTCGAGGCGGTCGACGTTCCGCTCGACGACGCCGAGCTGTTGCCGAACCTCGTCGGGCAGGTCGTCGCGATCGAGGACCAGGCTGGTGAACCCGCGGATCGAGGTGAGCGGCGTGCGCAGCTCGTGCGAGACCGAGGCCACGAACTCCTCCTTGACCTCGAGCGCCCGCATGAAGTCCGTGACGTCCTTGTAGGCGAGGGCGGCGCCGGCGAACTTGCCGCTCTCCTCGCGTACGACGCGCGAGGACACCGACAGCGCCCGCCGGGTGACCGGGTCCGAGCCCACCCAGATCAGCTGGTCGTCGAACTCCTCGCCCTGGGTGGCGCGGTAGGTCGGCATGTCCTCGTGCTGGACGAGCGTCTCTCCGTCCTCGTGGAAGACATGGCCGAGCTGGCCGGCTCGGCCGCCATGGCCGGCCGGGAAGGCGAGCCGCATGAAGTCGTGGTGACGGCGGTTCATCGTCAGGTAGCGCCCGTCGCCGTCGAGCAGGACCAGCCCGACGTCGACGGTGTCGAGGATCGCCTCACCGACCCGGCGCTGGAGCTCGATCAGCTCCTGGCCGCCACGGACCTGCTGGATCACGTGGGCAATGGCAACCGAGACCGTCACGGCGATGACGGTGGTGGTGACCGAGCGAGAGATGTTGATCCCGGTCGTGCCGATGTAGATCAGCCCGGGCACCATGACCAGCAGCACGGTGGAGACTCCCGTGATGACCGCGCCGCGGACGCCGTAGACGAAGCCGAGCCAGAGCGCCGGGAGGACGACGAGCAGCGCCGAGCCGCCGACCGGGTCGAGCCGGCTCAACCCGATCAGACCTATGTCGAAGACGAGCAGGACCAGCCGGCACCACTCGGGCGTCCGCGACCACGGCACCGTGAGGGAGACGACCCACGCCACCGGGACGAGCACCAGTCCGATCAACGGCCCGGTGCGCAGCTCCACGTCGCCGGCGACCCTCAGCCCCATGTCGAGCAGGAAGAGCAGGCTGAAACCCAGCTGGAGCAGCCGTGGGTCGCGCGGCTCCAGCCACAGGCTGCGGAGCTCCTCCCGCAGGCGTCTCCTCACCAATGAACAGTGTCAGAGCAGCCTCGCTCGCGAGGCTGAATCTCCAAGACCGGTGTCCGAGCTTGCTCGGGGCTGAGCGACTCGTCTGGAAACTACGCTTTGCCGTAGCGGCGGTTGCGCGCGGCGTACTCCTCGATGGCGGCCCACAGGTGCCGCCGGTCGACGTCCGGCCACAGCACGTCGGTGAAGACGAGCTCGCTGTAGGCCGCCTGCCACAGCATGAAGTTCGAGAGCCGCTGCTCCCCCGAGGTCCGCCAGACCATGTCGGCCTCGGCCTGCTCGGGCACGTAGAGGTGGCGGGCCACGGTGCGCTCGTCGATCTTGTCCGGGTTGAGTCGGCCCGCCGCCACCTCACGCGCGATCGACCGCATCGTGTCGGCGAGCTCCGCGCGGCCGCCGTAGTTGACGCACATCGTCAGGGTCAGGACGTCGTTGTGGCGGGTCAGCTCCTCGGCGACCTGGAGCTCCTTGATTACCGACCGCCACAGCCGCGGGGCCCGGCCCGCCCAGCGCACCTTCACGCCGAGCTCGTGCATCTCGTCGCGGCGCCGACGGATCACGTCCCGGTTGAACCCCATGAGGAAGCGGACCTCGTCGGGCGAGCGGGTCCAGTTCTCGGTCGAGAAGGCGTACGCCGAGATGGCCTGGACGCCGGCCTCGATGGCGCCCTCGACCACGTCGAAGAGCGAGGACTCCCCCGCCTCGTGACCCTTGGTGCGGGGCAGCCCCTGCTGCTTGGCCCAGCGGCCGTTGCCGTCCATGACGATCGCGACGTGCCGCGGCACCTGGGCCCTCGGCAGGTCGGGCGGCCTGGCTCCCGACGGATGCGGCGTCGGCTTTCGGACGGTACGGCTCACCCGCCTAGCGTTCCACGTAGGCCATCGAGCGCAGGCCGCGCTCCAGGTGCCAGGCCAGGAATGCCGCGACCAGGCCGCTGGCCTCCCTGAGGTGGCGCGGGTCGGTGCCTTCGACGACCGTCCAGTCGCCCGCGAGCAGCGCACCGAGCACGGTGATCGTCTCCGGCGCCGGGCTGGCCGAGCCGGGCACCCGACACGTGGTGCAGAGCATCCCGCCGTACGACGGGTTGAACCAGCGGTGTGGCCCCTCCAGCGCGCAGCGGGCGCAGTGCTCGAACGACGGGGCGTAGCCGGCCACGGCCAGCGAGCGCAGCAGGTAGGAGTCGAGCACCTGGCTGGGCCTGCGCTCGCCGCCGACCATGGCCCGCAGTCCCCCCACCAGCAGCAGGAACTGCTGGGTGGAAGGCTCCTTCTCCTCGGTGACCAGCCGCTCGGCGGTCTCGAGCATCACCGTGCCCGCGGTGTAGCGCTCGTAGTCGGCGCCCAGCGGCGCGGCGAACGCGTCCTGGGTCTCGGCCTGCGTGACCGTGTCGAGGTTGCGCCCCTCCGCGAGCTGGACGTCGACGTGGGTGAACGGCTCGAGCCGGGAGCCGAACTTCGACGTGGTCCGCCGCACCCCCTTGGCCACCGCACGCACCCGCCCGTTCTCGCGGGTCAGCAGGGTGATGATGCGATCTGCCTCACCGAGCTTGTGGGTGCGCAGCACGATCGCCTCATCGCGGTAGAGAGGCACCCCTTCATTCTGCCGGGTCTAGCGGACCGTACGGCGGCGGCGCGTCGGCCGCCTACGCTTTTCGGGGTCCCCGCCGACTTGTCTTGTCGGAGGAGCGAAGCGGGGGAGACAGAGAAGTCGGTGGGGTGATCTCCCAGACCTCCTGCGCGAACTCGGCGGCCTCGTGGTTGAGCCGCTCCGGCCAGAACCGCCACTCGAGGATGCTCCGGGCGCGGACGAACCGGGCGTTGGGCAGCTCGTCGGCCAGCATCGCGGCGTCAGCGGCCGGGTGGATCGGGTCTGCCGGGTGGCCGACCACCAGCGCCGGCGCGGTGATCGCCCGGCGCCGCTTGGCGGGTGGAGCGACCCGGCCGAAGAACAGCCCGTGCACCACCGCCGCGACCGACTCGGACCGCTGGTCGAGGGTGTCGAGGGCGATGCCCACCCAGAACGGCACGACCCCGCGAGGGATCGGGCGCGTGACCGCGCGCAGACCGTCCACCGTGAACGGCAGGAACCGGGCCGCGAACATCAGCGGCGCGAAGGCGAGGATGCCCGCCTCCACGGCGTTGTCCAGGACCGGCATCTCGACCAGCAGGCCCCGCACCCGGTCCGGCGCCAGGTCGGCGACCTCGAGCGCGACGTTCGCGCCGAGCGACGTACCTCCCACGATCGCCTGCGTGGCCCCGAGATGGTCGAGCAGTGCCACGACCTGCTCGGCGAAGGCGGTCATGGAGTAGACGAGCGGGTCCGCGGGGCGGTCCGAGCGACCGTGGCCGAGCAGGTCGAGAGTGACCACGTGCAGCCCCTCGGCCGCCAGCGCCCGGGCCAGCGGCTGGTGCATCCTGCGCGGCATCAGCTGTCCGTGCAGGAGGACCACCCAGTGGTCGCCGGCGCCGTACTCGGTGTACTCCAGCCGGTCCCGCCCCGACCCGGCGTCCACGAAGAACTGGCCGATGCGCTCGGAGACCAACATGCCGCCAGCCTAGGAGACGGCGAACCATGGTTCAGCCATCTCCTGGGAGACTGTCCGTCGTCAAGGCTGCTCGTACGCTGCTCGTCGTTTGGCACCGGAATGGGCCAAGTTGCCGCGCGGGACGGGCGGGGTGGCCGAGACTGGTGGGGTGACACCGCACGCCGATCGACCCCTCGGCTGGGCGCCTTCGTGTCGCCCTGCTCGCAGGGGTCGTCGCCGCCGGTGCCGTCGCGGTGCACCTCGCGCCCGACGGCAGGGCCGTCGCGACGTTCTGGCCCGCGGCAGGGTTGGGGTTGATCCTGCTGTCGCTCAGCCCGATTCGCCGGTGGCTGGTGCTGGCCCCCTTGCTGGCGCTCGCGACGATGGCCGGTGACCTCATCGCCGAACGCGGCCTGCGCCTCGCGGTTGCGCACGGCATGGTCGAGGCGATCGCTCTGGTGATCGCGGCGCTGCTGGTCACCCGCGCCGGTCGGACCAGGCCGCGGCTGGTCGACCAGGAGGACTTCGTCCGGCTGCTGGGCGCTGCCGTGGTCAGCGGCGGCCTGCTCGTCCTGGGCGGGGCGAGCGCCTCCCGGCTCGTCACCCTCGCGCCACTCGAGCTCTCGCTCGCGACCTCGTTCGCCGCGCACGTCGCCGCGGTGCTGCTGCTCTTTCCCCTCGCCGTCGTCACCGAGAACCACTGGACCGGCCGCAAGCCCGAGCTCTTGGTGCAGATCCTGCTGCTCACCGGGGCGAGCGTGCTCACCTTCGTGCCCGGCGCCAGCTCCACGCTGACCTTCGCTCCGGTGCTGTTGCTGGCCTGGGCGGCGCTCCGCTTCGACCTGCGGGTCGCCTGCGCCGAGCTCGTGCTGGTCGGCATCTTCGTGACCTCGCAGACGGTCGGGGGTGTCGGTCCGTTCGGCGATGCCGTGGTCACCGACCGGGTCAGCTCCCTGGCCGGCGGCGCACTCACGCAGGGCTACCTGGCCAGCGCAGCGCTGCTCGTGCTGCCGCTCGGCATCGCAGTGCAGCGCAACACGATCCTGCTGGGCCGGATCACGGCCGACGGCAAGCTGTTCCGCCGCAACTTCACCGAGTCGCTGGTCGGCATGGCCTTCCTCGAGCCCGACGAGACCCGGCGCGACCTCGTCATCGTCGACCTCAACGAGACGGCGCTCGGCATCCTGGGCGGCCGAGAGGAAGCACTGCTCGGGCTCCGGGTCAGCGACGTGATGGACGTCGGGCCGGAATACCAGGAGGCGCTGCCCCAGCTCATCGACGGGTCCATCGACGGTTGGCGCGTCGAAGGCCCGCTCACCTACGCCCGCTCCGGGCAGGTGACCCTCCAGATCTCCTCGCTCGGCGAGAGCGGCGACGAGCCGTTCTTCGCCGCTCAGCTGCTCGACGTCACCGCGGAGTACGACGCTCGACACGGCCTCGAGGCGGCTCAGACACTCACCAACGCGACTCTCGACACCACCAACTGCATCATCATGGTGACCAACCTCGATGGCATCGTGGTCCGGGCCAACGCGGCCACCTCGGTGATCACCGGCTACCGCGAGGACGAGCTGCTCGGCCGCAAGGTCTGGGAGACCGGCATCACCCCGTCGGACGCCGACGACGTCGAGGCGCTGATCATGTGGCCGAACCGCTCCGGCGTACCGATCGTGCGGGAGTCGGACTCGCTCACCAAGTCAGGCGAGAAGCTCCGCATCGTGTGGAACACCAACATCGTCCGTGACGAGCACCGGCACCCGATGTACGCCGTCATGACCGGCATCGACGTGACGGCCGAGCGCACGACGGCCGGGCTGGTGAACCACCTGATGGAGGCCTCGCTGACCACCGCCATCGTCGGCGTCGACACCGCCGGCCGGATCTCGGTGGCCAACTCCGGCATCCAGCACCTCCTGGGCTACGAGCGCGACGAGCTGGTCGGCGAGCCGTTCCACCGGCTGCTCAAGGCCCCCGAGCTGCTCGAGCGCACCGGCGCGGACACCCTCGACGAGGCCTTCGACATCCTGGTCCGCGGCCTCGGCCGGGACGGCGAGACGCGGGCACGGGACTGGACCTGGATGACGAAGTCGGGTGGCGAGCAGCTGGTCTCGATGACGCTGTCGGTCGCCCAGGACGCGTTCGCAGCCCAGAGCGGCTACCTGTGCGTGGCCCGCGACGTCACCGAGCAGCGCCACAGCCAGGAGATGCTGATCGCAGCGCTCGACAAGGAGCGCACCGCCGTCGAGCGGCTCCGCTCCCTCGACCAGGCCAAGAACGAGTTCGTCTCCACGGTGTCTCACGAGCTCCGGACACCGGTCACGAGCATCGTCGGCTACACCGAGATGATGACCGACGGGTCGGTGGTCGAGCCCCTGCCCGACCAGGTGCCGCTGCTGGAGACGATCAACCGCAACGGCCAGCGGCTGATCGCCATGATCAACGACCTGCTGATGCTCTCCGGTCTCGACGCCGAGACCGTCCACTGGCGCCACGACCCCATCGACCTGGCCGCCACGATCGGCCCGATCGAGGAAGCCATCCGGCCGCTCCTCAATGGCCGCCAGCTCACGTTCGATGTCGACCGCCCCGCCATCGCCGTACCCGTCCTCGGCGACCGGGCCCAGCTCGAGCGGGTCATGATCAACCTGCTCTCGAACGCCGTGAAGTTCACCGAGGACGGCGGCACGATCGGCTTCGGCGTCGAAGTCGTCGAAGACCACGCGGTCATCACGGTCCGCGACACCGGCATCGGCATCCCCACCGACGAGCAGGGCGACCTGTTCCAGCGGTTCTTCCGCTCGTCGACCGCCCAGGTCCGCCAGATCCAGGGCACCGGCCTCGGCCTGTCGATCGTGGCCGCGATCGTCGCCGGCCACGGCGGCACCATCGAGGTGGAGTCGGGCCACCTGCAGGGCTCGACGTTCACGGTGAAGCTGCCGCTGGCGAAGTCGAAGCGGTTGACGCACGCGGGCTGAGCCCGCTCCATCGACCGCCGCCACACCTCCCTCGGAGTGTGAAGGTCTTGCGCAGGACGGGCCCTACGACTGCCCACCGGGACCGTGGCACCGCACAATGCCTGCGTGAGCCCGACAGGTCCGACGTCGACGGTGCTGCTCTGCGTGGCGCTGCTCGCGTCGACGGCTGCTCTGGTCGGGTGCTCCTCGGCCAGCGACCGGTCCAGCGCCGACCCCGGTGGAGTCACCCGTGTCTCCGCCGACTACTACGTCGACGAGGGGGGCGTGAGGATCGGGATCGAGGTGGCGTTCGCACAGGATCGACGAGTCACCGGTGCGCGCCTCGTGTGGGACGGCGGTCACGATGACATCTCGCCGTACCCCAGGAACGCCGACCCCGATGTCCCGCTCGAGTTCCTCGATCTGTCGGCAGGCGACGGCGTCCTCCTCGAGGGACGGGTCCTCGAAGCCTGCCCGACCGTGCCGGAGCTTCCCGTCTTCGAGGTGAAGACCGCGGTCGACGGCGAGAACGTCACCGAGCGCTACGTCCCCGACGATGCGTCGCTCTTCCAGGATGCGTTCTCCGACTTCTGCGAGGTCCCGTTCACGGTGCGTACGAGCGGGTCACGCATGTCCCCGGACGGCGACATCACGATCACGCTGTCGCTCTTCAACCCCGGACCGGCCGCTGTCACCGTCGTCTCCGAAGAGGTCACGTCTGGAGAAACCAGGTGGGACGGCGCCACGGCCACGGTCGCGGCGGGCGCCCAGGCCGAGCTCGCGGTGCACGGCCACAGTCCGGACGGGTGCGCCGCGCCGACTCCGTGGGACTCCGGTCGCCTCCTGGCCGACGGCCGGCCGATCCAGCCCCACCCGGACTACGACGAGTGGTGCTGAGCGGCGCCCAGCACCAGCTGCGGAGATCTCGACAGGCTCGGCTCGACCACCGCAGCCAGGCCAGAAATCTGTGGACCGCCCTTGATCCGGCTGACACCCTTGCGGCATGGCGCGGGTGCTGTTCACGTCGTGTCCCGCCTACGGGCACCTGCTGCCGATGCTGCCGCTGATCCGGGCGGCCGAGCGGGCCGGCCACGACGTGCGGGTCGCCACCGGACCGGATCTGCTCGGCCCGCTGACCGCTCGTGGGCTCGACGGTCACGGAGTCGGGCCCATCTGGCAGAAGGCGTGGTCTGCGCACCAGGCCGTGTGGTCGGCCCCGGACCTGCCAGAGGAACAGAAGATGATGGACGGGGTGGTGGCGCTGTTCGGCAGCCCGGCACTGGCCCGGCTCGCCGACCTGGCTTCGATGGCGCAGGAGTGGCGCCCCGATGTCATCGTCCACGAGGTGCTCGAGGCGGCGGGGCCACTGCTGGCCCGGAGGCTCGGGGTGCCAGGCGTCGTGCACGGCTTCGGACCCATGTTCCCCTTCTATGCCGAGCTCCTCGGCCCCGTCGGCGCCGCCATCGGCGAGCCCGACCTGTGGGTGCAGGCCTCGTCAGAGCAAGCCCTGGACCTTTGTCCCCCCTCGCTGCAGCCGGACGGGCCACTGCCATGGCCGGACGCGAGACCACTGCGGCCGAGCGCCGGCGAGCCGGGCCAGCTGCCGCAGCGGGTGGCCGACCTGCTGGCAGCGGACCGACCCATCGCCTACTTCACTCTGGGCACGGTCAAGAACGCCGAGGCCGCCGACTTCAAGGCCGGGCTGACCGCTCTGGCCGACTACGACGGCGTCGTGATCGCCACGACGGGACGGCGCATCGACCCCGACGAGCTCGGACCGCTGCCGGCGCATGTCATCGTCGAGGAGTTCGTCCCGCAGGCCGCCGTGCTCGAGCGGACCGACCTTCTGGTCTCCCACAGCGGGTCCGGCACGATGCTGGGGGGCCTGGTGCACGGGATACCCCAGGTCGCGCTTCCGCGCGGAACCGACCAGCCGCAGAACGCCGCCTTGCTGGCCCGGGCCGGCGCCGGGCTGGTCGTCGCCCCGGAGGACTACGCCGTCGAAACGATCCGAGCCGCCGTCGGGGAGGTGGCCGGCGACCCGGCGTACCGGGCAGCGGCCGAGCGCGTGCGCGACGAGATCGCCGACATGCCCGACGCCGACGCGGTCTGGGCCGGCATCGCCCTCTGACTCGCGCGTTCAGTCGACACCGCGCTACCGATGGCCGAAGAAGCTGATCACCTGCTGGAAGGTCGGGCGGTTCTGCCAGTCGATCGGCCGTACGCCGACGACACCGCCGGTGTTGGAGCGGATGTAGTCCTCGGCCTTGTCATAGGTGAGCTGGGTGACAGAGGACCTGCCCTGCTCTGCCAGCACCCGCGCCACGGCGGCGGCGAGTGACGCCCGCAGGGTCGCGCGGCAGGCCTTGAGCGAGCCCTTGCCGCAGTAGCCGGTGGAGTACGCCCCGTCGACGTGCTTCCCGAGCACCGAGCGGAGGTCCTTGGAGAGGTAGCCGTACCAAGCGACGCCGTTGAACGACGAGCCCTGGCCGAGCCGCGGGTGGTCGTCGAGGATCTGCGGCAGCTGGTGGGTCAGCCGGCCGAGCCGGCCGGACATGGCGTCGAACGCGACCGACTGGGAGCCGTCCTCCCACCAGGAGTCGAAGAGCGCGATCGCCGCTTGGTACTCGTAGGCGCCGTCCCGGTCCCGGTCGGCGCGCGGAGCTCCGGCCTTGAGCCACGACGTCAACAGCGTGCGCGCGGCTTCGGTGTTCTTGTCCTTGCCGATCACCTTGAGCAGCCACTTGAGCGTGTACGCCGCCCGCGAGTCCGCGGTGGCGCCGCCGGCCATCACGCCGACCATGCCGGGCAGGTCGATCTTCTTCCTGCCCTTGATCTTGGCTGTCAGTCGCTTCTCGAGCGCCAGAGACCGGTAGACCGCGCCGTAGCTCCAGTTGTCGTCGGCGGCCGAGAAGTCGGGCGCGGGCTTGTTGTTCCAGCTGACCAAGTAGCCGCGCTTCGGGTTGGTCTCACGCGCGTGCCTCTTGGACTTCAGCCAGCCCTTCCAGTCGTACTTCTTGCCGGCCCAGTGCGGCAGGTCCGGCTCGACCTTCTTCGAACGCTTCGGCAGCAGCCCCGAGGAGTAGTACGAGATGTCCTTCGAGTCGGCGTAGAACCAGTTGAACGTGTAGTCGATGTCGCTCGCGGCCTTCTGGAACGACTTCGCGCTGTGCACGAACGCGGGGTCGTTGAACTCGCTGAAGCCCAGCACCGAGTCGATCTCGTGGCCGTACGTCGACCGCTGGATCACCAGCGCGACCGGCTTGCCGCCGACCGTGGTGCGCTCCTGGACGATCCCGTGCCGGGTGCGCAGCACCTGGAACTTGTACGTCGTGGCGGGGGCCGGCGCGGTGAGGTTCGGCGTGGTGGTCTCGGAGTGCACGTCGGACTGCATCGGGACGCACGTCTTGCCGATCAGGTAGCCGGTCGAGTCGACCGTCGCCTTGGTGCCGTCGGTGTTGCACAGCTTCTCGGCGACGGTGTCGATGTTGTCGCTGCCGGCGGACGTCGCCGACCAGGCGTAGTCCACGCCGCGACCGAGCTGGACGAAGAGGTTGGTGCCGGCGAAGGCGACCCCGCGGGCCTGGATGCCCGGGCCGTTCAGGACCTGCTCCACGAGCAGCTGCGGCGCGTAGTAGCCGGTCTGCGGTCCCATCACCGCCAGCGGCTTCCCGGTCCTCGACTCCTTGCCGGTCACCAGCAGCGCGTTGCTCATGCCGTGGACGCCGAGCTGCGACAGGTCGACGGAGACGCCGTTGGGCAGGTCCAGCTTCGGCTTCACCTTCCCTGGCGCGGCCGCGGGTGCGGCGCCCCGCAACGCCGCGCCGGTGCCGGACGCGGTGGCGCCGTTGCGGTCGGGGAGGGCGACGCCGGGCAGGTCCGGGTCGAACGCCGTCCCGTCGTACGGCGCGCTCGTGCTGGAGGTCGCGGGCGCCTCCGGGTCGTTCTTCTCGCGGAGGTCACCGTAGATCTCCAGCGCCTTCCTCTTGCCGAACCTGGCTTTGAGCGCCTGCCACCACTTGGCGTTCTGGATCTCGTGGCCGCCGCCCTTGCCGAAGATGCCGCCGACGAGCGAGGCGATGTAGACGATGTCGGCGCGGGTCCAGTCGGTCGGCACCTTCTGCAGCGCGACGTACTCCGCCGGGCAGGTGGGTGCGGCGACGATCGGGCACAGGTCGTGCTGCGCCTGGTTGATGCCGGCGAGGAACGCGTCGACGCCGCCGAGCAGCTTCTGTCCCTGGGCACCGGCATCGGCGGCCGCCCTCGCGATCTGCGCGTTCGCCTCGGCGGGCGTGTAGTACGCCGAGCGCAGCTGCGCCTGGTCCATCGCGACGTTGCCGGGGGTGTTGCCGACGAACTCGGCCATCCGGGCCGCGCCCGTGTGCCGGAGCACGTCCATGAGGAACATCCGGTCCTCGATCGCGGCGTAGCCGGCGCCGTACTCGACGTCGTCGAAGGTGCTGCCGTTGATGAACGGGACGCCGTACGCGTCGCGCTGGATGGTGACCCCGGCCTTCGGGGACTTCGTGCTCACCACGGTCGCCGGGGTGAGGTCCTCGCGCTTGTAGAGCTGCTCGATGTCGGCCTGGGTGATGCTGCCCGGGTCGTGCCTGGTCAGCGCGTCGTACATCTCGAGCTGGTCGGCGAAGTGCGCAGGCGTGGTCGGCGTGGCAGTGGTCCCGAGCAGGGCGGCGATGTCGAGCGCGGTCACGTTGCCGTTCGAGCCGGGCGGGAGGATGTTCCAGAGGTTGCCGTAGGACTCCCCCGCCTTCGCCCGTGCAGGAGCAGACGCGGCTCCGCCAGGATCATCGGCCACCGCCGTGGGTGCCACGGCCGCGACGAGTGACGCCGCCGCGAGGAGTCCGACCAGCCTGACGAGGAAGCGGCGCATTGCCCCTCAACGAGGCCCGGCGCGGACAGGTTACGAACCAGTAACCCAGTCAGGCCTGACCTGCGCGGTTGACCGCACTGATCACGGCCTTGAGCGAGGCGGTGACGATGTTGGCGTCGATGCCCACGCCCCAGTAGATCGTGTCGCGGACGAGGCACTCGACGTACGCCGCGGCGACCGCGTCGCCACCCGAGGACAGCGCGTGCTCGGCGTAGTCGAGGACCCGGACGTCGTAGTCCTGCGGCAGCCCGTTGATCGCGGCCACGAACGCCGAGAGCGGGCCGTTGCCCTCGCCCTCGAGGGACTGGAGCTCGCCGTCGACGTAGACGTTGACGAAGAGCGCGTCCTTCTCCCCCGCCGCCGACGAGGTGTGCACGGAGTTGAGCTTGAGGGGGGTCTCGCGGTCGAGGTACTCGGCGCGGAACACGTCCCAGATCTCGTCGGGCGTCATCTCGCCGCCCTCGGCGTCGGTGTGCTCCTGGATCACCCGGCTGAACTCGATCTGCGCCCGGCGCGGCAGGTCCAGCTTGTGCTCGGCCTTGAGGATGTAGGCCACTCCGCCCTTGCCGGACTGGCTGTTCACCCGGATCACGGCCTCGTAGGTGCGGCCGACGTCGTGCGGGTCGATCGGGAGGTACGGCGCCTCCCACGGCAGCTGGCTGACCGGGACGCCCTTCTCGGCCGCCTGCCGCTCGAGGTCCTCGAGCCCCTTCTTGATGGCGTCCTGGTGCGAGCCGGAGAACGCCGTGTAGACGAGGTCGCCCGCGTAGGGGTGTCGCGGGTGGACGGGCAGCTGGGTGCAGTACTCGACCGTGCGCCGGATCTCGTCGATGTCGGAGACGTCGACCATCGGGTCGATGCCCTGGCTGAACAGATTCATCGCGAGGGTGACCAGGTCGACGTTGCCGGTGCGCTCGCCGTGGCCGAACAGGCAGCCCTCGACCCGGTCGGCGCCGGCCATCATCGCGAGCTCGGTGGCCGCGACCGCCGTGCCGCGGTCGTTGTGCGGGTGCAGGCTGATCACGGTGTTCTCGCGGCGGGTCAGCTGGCGGGAGAACCACTCGATCTGGTCGGCGTACACGTTCGGGGTGGCCATCTCGACGGTCGCCGGCAGGTTGAGGATGATCTCCCGGCCGTCGTCGGGCTGCCAGACGTCACTGACCGCCTCGCACACCTCGACCGAGAACGGCAGCTCGGTGCCGGTGAAGATCTCGGGGCTGTACTCGTAGCCGATCACCGTCGTGTCGAGATAGCTCTCGATGCCCTTCATCACGGCCTGGGTGCCGCGGACGGCGATGTCCTTGATCTCGTCCTTGCTGGCGCGGAAGACGACCCGGCGGAACAGCGGGGCCACGGCGTTGTAGAGGTGGATGTTGGCGCGGGGTACGCCGACCAGCGACTGGACGCTGCGCTCGATGAGGTCCTCGCGGGCCTGGGTCAGCACCGAGATCGTCACGTCGTCGGGGATCTTGTCGCTCTCGACCACCTGGCGGACGAAGGCGAAGTCGGTCTCGCTGGCGCTCGGGAAGCCGACCTCGATCTCCTTGTAGCCCATGCGCACCAGCAGCTCGAACATCGCCATCTTGCGGGCCGGGCTCATCGGGTCGATCAGCGCCTGGTTGCCGTCGCGGAGGTCGGTGGACAGCCAGCGCGGCGCCTGCGTGATGACGGCGTTGGGCCAGGTGCGGTCGGGCAGGTCGATCGGCGGGAACGGCGCGTAGCGGCCGTACGGCATCGGGCTGGGCTTCTGCGGCGGGATGGTCATGGTCTACCTCGCTGGGACTGGCCCTGTGGGGCCTTGGGTCTGGAGGCCGGGCGCACACTCACTCCGCAGCGAGGGGTCCGGACGGTGCCCGATTGTGGGCTCAGACCTCGCTGCGGCAGCCAAGGAGGAGGCGACGCATCATGACCCGCTCACCATAGCGGGTGATCTGCCGGGCAGGGGAACCAGTTCGTGATGTGGTGGGTCTCATGGGTGTGCGCATCGCCGTCGCCGTCAGCTTCGCGGCTCTCGTGCTGGCCGGGTGCGGTCCCGAGAAGGGCTCCGGCTCGGCATCCGACGAGCCGGACGGTACGCCGGAGCAGCCGGCGCCTCTGGTCACCGAGGACGGCGAGCTCGTCGTGACGTGCGGTGGCGACATCGGCTTCCCCGTGTCGCTCCTCCCGGACGGACTGCCGGACGTGCTCACCCAGGACGAAGCGGTGGAGATCTTCACCGACCTGCTCGCGAACCCCGACTATGCCGGGGAGCTGTCCCTGTCGTTCCTCAAGGACGGACCGGAGGGCACCGAGTGGCGAGTGCTGCGAGACGACGGTGACGCCTACTCCCTCGGCCTCGGTCACTGGTCGGCCGACGGTCCGGCGAAGGACGCCTACGTGATGGATGTCAGGCGGGACGGGGAGGGGTGGGCGTGGGAAGGTGGCGGCGGCTGCCAGCTCGAGCCGGTGCTCGCGGACGGCAACACCTGGGTGGAGCTCAGCGAACCGTCCGGCGGCCTCGACCGGGCGGCGACCGAACCGGCGATCGCAGTCAACGAGATCGAGTGCACGAGCTCCCGGGACCCGAAGCCCTATCTCCATGACCCGGTCGTGGTCGAGACCGACGCGTCCGTGATCGTCTACTGGACGAGCGACCCGATGGTGGGCGCCGCGACCTGCCCAGGGAACCCACGGATCGAGGCACCCCTCCCACTGTCGAGGCCACTGGGCGACCGCAAGCTGCTGGACGGATCGTCGTACCCACCCGTGCCCGTCGGTGAGAGGGTGGCCGGGTGAAGACCCGGATCCAGTGCCCGTGCGGCGAGACCATCGTCGGCAAGGACGAAGACGAGCTCGTCGAGCTCACCAACGCGCACCTGAAGGAGCAGCACGACGGTCGGACCTACGACCGCGACATGATCCTGATGATGGCCACCTGACGCGTCAGACGTCGATCCGCCGCCAGGTCGCGCGCTCGTGCAGCCCCGGCAGGCCGAAGGCCCACATGGTCACCAGGACATGTGCCTGGCTGAAGTCCGGGACGGTCGCCTGGAAGTGCTGCTCCGCGCTGCCCTGGCGGTACTCGACGACGTAGGACCCGTCGTCGTTGCGCGCCGCCTGGACAAACGTCTGGCCGGTGCCATCCCCGAGTGACTCCACGATCAGGAACGTCCCCCGCCCGGCCTCGAGGTCCTGCAACATCGTGAGCAGCGCGTCCTCGGACGGGTCGTCGACCACGTCGCCGGACTCGGAGGTCGCACGCAAGACGGTCACGTGGCCAAGCCCTTCAGGATCTCGCCGGCCGGTCTCGCCTCGATGCTCCGGTGGCCCGTGCCGGCCCAGAGGTTGACGTGCTCGGGGTTCCCCGCGGCGGCCGCGGCCTTGCGGATCGGGCTGGTGAGGTGGTGCAGGGCCGGGTAGCCCAGCGGTCCGCGACCGTCGTACGCCGCCAGGAAGGCGTTGGGGAGCCCGCCCGCGGGCCGGCCAGAGAAGGCCCTGGTCGTGAGTGGCTCGCCGCGGTCGTCGGCAAACCCGGCCCGGTGTGCCGGGTTGGTGCCCGCCTCGGTCGCGAGCAGGAGCAGGGTGCCGACCGCGACGGCCTCCGCACCCGCGTCGAGCGCCGCGCGCACGTCGGCGCTGGTCGCGACGCCACCTCCTGCGAGGACCGGCAGGTCGACGGCGCCCCGCACCGCGCTCACCAGCTCGGCCAGCGGGATCCGGGTGGGAGGCTGCTCAGGGGTGAACGTGCCGGAGTGGCCGCCGGCGTTGGCGGACTGGACTGCGAGCGCATCCATGCCCGCGTCTGCCGCCTCGCGGGCCTCGTCGGGGCTCGTGACGGTCTGCACCAGGAGACAGCCCGCCGCCCTGAGCGCCTGCGCAGCTGCGGCCTCGGGGAGCCCGAACGTGAACGACACCACCGGCGGCGCGGCCTCGACGAGCACCTCGACCTTGCCGCGCCAGGCATCGTCGTCCTCGACCGGCTCGGCCGGCAGCTCCACGCCGTACCGCTCGGCGAGTGGGAGCAGCAGCTCGCGATAGGCGGCGTACGCCCCGCGATCGACCAGTACCGGGTTGGGCGAGAAGAGGTTCACGCCGTACTGCTCGGTGGTTGCCCGCACCTCCGCCAGCTCCGCGGCCAGCGCCTCCGGGGTCTTGTAGCCGCCAGCCAGGAACCCGGCCGATCCCGCTGCGGACGCGGCGAGCACCAGCGCGGGGGTGGTGGGGCCGCCGGCCATCGGCGCGGCCAGGACCGGTAGATCGGCACCCAGGAGCTCGAGAGGACTCGCCACATGGCGATTGTCCTCTCGCCTAGGTTGCTGTCGTGGCCACCCTCCTCGTCGTCCACCACTCCCCGACCCACTCGGTCAAGGAGCTGACCGATGCCGTCATCGCCGGTGCGAACGACGACGCGATCGAGGGCGTCGAGGTGGTGGTCCGGCCCGCCCTCGAGGCGACGGCCGACGACGTGCTGGCGGCGGACGGCTACCTGCTCGGCACCACGGCGAACTTCGGCTACATGAGCGGCGCGCTCAAGCACTTCTTCGACACGATCTTCCTGGAGGCCGGCGGCGCACTCAGCGACGACGGCTCAGCTAGTCCGGCGAGTGGGGGGAAGAAGCCGTTCGGGCTCTGGGTGCACGGGCGGTACGACACCACCGGCGCGGTCCGGTCGGTGCTCTCGATCCTGCAGGCGCTGCCGTGGACCCAGGCGGCGGACGTGCTGGAGGTGCTCGGCGACGTGACCGAGGCGCACACCGAGGCGGCGTACGAGCTGGGCGGGACGCTCGCGGCCCTCCTGATGGACTGAACGGCTGATGGCTGAACGGCCTCCACCGCCTCGGTAGGCTCTGCTCGGTTCAGGCGAGGGGAGGTTGCGTGCGCGCTCACGGCGTACGACTCGCGACCTTCGCCGCGGTGGCGGCAGTCGCGCTGATGCTCACGGCCTGCGGCGACGACGGCGACGACGACGTCGACATCGACCAGGTGGACGCGGTCGAGGCGCCGCAGCTGGGCGCCTGCCGCGTCCTCACGCCCGAGGACGTCGGCCTGCCGAGCAACGCGACCAACGTCGTGGACTGCTCGAAGGAGCACACGGCGGAGACGTTCGGGGTGGGAGAGCTGCCGCCGGAGCTCGTGGACGCCGAGTACGACGCGCCGGAGCTGGGGGCGTTCGCCTACAAGACCTGCTCCGCGAAGCTGCAGGAGTTCCTGGGCGCCGACGAGAGCACGGTCATGCGCACCATCGTCAGCTGGGCGTGGTTCCGCCCCTCGGAGAAGGCGTGGGACAAGGGCGCTCGGTGGTACCGCTGCGACGTCATCGGTGGCGGCGAGGAGAGCAAGGAGTACGCCGACCTGCCACCCACGGCGGCCGGGCTGCTGGCGCAGCAGCCCACCGACGACGACTGGATGGTCTGCGTCAACGGGCCCTCGGTGCAGGGCGCGCCGAAGATCCCCTGCAGCCAGAAGCACAACTGGCGTGCCGTCACCACGATCAAGGTCGGCGATCCGGAAGACGCCTACCCCGGCGACCGGGTGGTCGAGGTGACGACCCGCGACTACTGCTCCCGGTCGGTCGGTGCCTGGCTCGGCTACCCGCCGGAGTACGACTTCGGCTACACGTGGTTCCACGAGGGCGAGTGGAAGGCCGGCAACCGCCGGTCCGTCTGCTGGGCGGCGACGACGGCATGAAGCAGCTCGCGCTCCTCGTCGTCGCGGCGCTCGCCCTGGCCGCGTGCACGTCGGACGACGACAAACCGTCCGCCGAGCCTTCTCCGACCGCGTCCACCACCCCGGCCGCGGCACCCGCTCCCCCGCCGCCGGCTCCCACGCTCGGCGCCTGCTACCGGCTGTCGTACGACGAGGCGGTCGCGCCCACCAACGAGGACACCCCGGTCTCCTGCGACAAGGGGCACACCACCCAGACCTTCGCGGTCGGCCAGCTCGACCTGGTGACCAACGGCCACCTCCTGGCCGTCGACTCCGACGAGGTCCGGGCCCAGGTGGCGCACCGCTGCCCGGCCCAGCTCGGGGCGTACGTCGGAGCCACCGAGGAGCAGCTGCGGCTCTCGCTGCTGCGACCCGTGTGGTTCACCCCGACGATCGAGCAGTCCGACGCCGGCGCCGCGTGGTACCGCTGCGACGTCATCGCGGTCTCGGGCGACAAGAAGGTCGCCAAGTTCGACCACAACATCTTCGAGGCACTCAAGACGCCCGCGGGGCGCACCGAGTTCGCCCTGTGCGGCACCGCCCAGCCCGGCACTGCGGCGTTCGCCCGGGTGCTCTGCCGCGAGGACCACAGCTGGAAGGCGATCTCGGTCATCGACCTCTCCAAGAAGTCGGACACCGGCACCTACCCGGGCACGGCCGCGGTCAAGGACGCCGGCCAGACCGCCTGCGCCGACGCCGCCCGGGCCATCGCCTCTGACGCGCTCGACTACGAGTGGGGCTACGAGTGGCCGACCAAGGACCAGTGGCAGGCCGGCCAGAACTACGGCAGGTGCTGGTCACCGGATCCCGCGTGACAGCGTGGCCCGGGCACGGTGGCTGAGGTGCGAGGCCGTCCACGGCCGAGCCTCGAAGCCACCGCAGCGAAGGCACCCGCCGAAGTAGGGCCAGTCCCAGCCTCGGCTCACCGGGCTTCGAGGCTCAGGCGCAGGGCGCCTTCGCACCTCAGCCACCGTGGGACGTCAGTCCTCCTTGAACAGCTCGGCCGCCATCAGCTCGATCAGCTTCTCGAGCCCCTTGAACGGGCGGACCATGACGGTGAACTCGGTGAGCTTGCCGGCGTCGTTCCACTGGAGCATGTCGATGCCATGGACCGTGAGCCCGTCCAGCTCGGCCTCGAACTCGAGGACCGCGTTGCGCTCGGCGTACCACTGCCGCTGGTAGACCAGCGTCGGGCCGAGGACGACCACAGCAGCGGAGAGGTACGCCGTGGTCACCTCCTTGCCTTCCTGCGGTGTGTGCACGGCCGGCGAGCGGAACACCACGTCGTCGGCGAGCAACTCGGCCAGGCCGGCCGGGTCGCGGGTCTGCACACCTGATTGGGCGATCTGGTGCCACGCGGCAACGGGCGCGGGTACGTCCACTAGAAGCCCAGCTTTCGGAGCTGTCGGGGGTCGCGCTGCCAGTCCTTGGCGATCTTGACGTGCAGGTCGAGGTAGACGGGCGTGCCGAGCAGCGCCTCGATGGACTTCCGGGCCCGCATGCCGACGTCCTTGAGCCGGGCGCCCTTGTGGCCGATGACGATGCCCTTCTGGGAGTCGCGCTCGACGTAGAGATTGGCGTGGATGTCGAGCAGCGGCCTGTCCGCGGGCCGGTCCTCGCGGGGCAGCATCTCCTCGACGACGACGGCGATCGAGTGAGGTAGCTCGTCGCGGACGCCTTCGAGGGCGGCCTCGCGGATCAGCTCGGCGACCAGGATCTCCTCGGGGGCGTCGGTGAGGTCGCCGTCCGGGTAGAGCTGCGGCCCCTCGGGCAGCATCCCGAGGAGCAGGTCAGCCAGCAGCTGGACCTGGTCTCCCGCGACCGCCGAGACCGGGACGATCTCGGCCCACTCGGTGCCGGTCTCGGCACCGAGCTTCTGGATGTCGAGCAGGTGCTCGCCGATCCGCTCCGGCGACGCCAGGTCGGTCTTGGTGGCGACCGCGACCTTGATGGTCCGGCGCACCTTGGACATCTCGGTGACGATGAACCGGTCGCCCGGCCCGATCTTCTCGTCGCTCGGGAAGCACACCGCGACCACGTCGACCTCCGACCACGTGGTGCGGACCAGGTCGTTGAGCCGCTCGCCCAGCAGCGTCCGCGGCCGGTGCAGCCCGGGGGTGTCGACGAGCACCAGCTGCCCGTCCGGGCGATGCACGATGCCGCGCACCACCGTCCGCGTGGTCTGCGGCTTGTCGGAGGTGATCACGACCTTCTGGCCGACCAGCGCGTTGGTGAGCGTGGACTTGCCGGCGTTGGGCCGGCCGACGAACGACGCGAAGCCGGACCGGTAGCCCTCGCTCACGAGCGGGCCTCGTCGTACTGGGCCCAGATCTGCTCGTCGGAGAGCCCCTGGGCCTTGCCGGCACGCCAGATCGGGCCCGGGTCGACCGCGCGCGGCTGTCGGCCGGCCGACGAGCGCCAGTAGCCCATCACGTCGTAGGCCGTGGCCGGCAGCTTGCGATCGCGCATGAGGTACTTGCGGATCGCCCGCATCTGGGCGGACTCGCCGGCCATCCAGAAGTAGCCGTCGCCGTCGGGCCACGCGATCGACTCGACCACCTCGGCCAGCCGGCTGGTCCCCGCCGGTGCCTCGAGCCACGAGACGTCGGCGGTGTCCGGGAGGTAGCCGGGCAGGCCATCCTCGACCTCCGCCCAGATCCGCGTGGGCAGGTCGACCGACTCGGCGATCCGCGCCATGGCCGGCAGCCCGGTCAGGTCGCCGACCAGCATCAGCCAGGCCGCGTCGGGCGGTGGGTCGAAGGAGCCCTTCGGCTCGGTGATCGTCACGTCCGAGCCCACGCAGTCATCGCGGACCACCCACTCGGTGACCAGCCCGACCTCGTGCGTCACCACGTCGAGCACCAGCGTGCCCGCGGCGTACGAGCGGACCGTGTAGTAGCGACTCTGGAACTGCCCCGGCACCACCAGTCCGACCCACTCGTCGGGGATGCCGGTCGACTCGAACGCCGGGCCACTGGTCGGCTCCATGGCGAGGGTGAGCCGGACCAGGTGTGGCGACAGCTCGTCGCGGCGCTCGACGCGCGCGGCGAACTGGCTGGCCCGGGTGCTCACCCGCTCACGTTAGTGGCCGGTGGTGGTCCAGCCGTGCCGCAGGGGGTAGCCGCTCTCGCCGTCGGCGTCGGTCTTGGTGGCGAGCACGTGGTGGAGCTGGATCTCGTTGCGCTCGAACGCGATCCGCGACCCCGCCATGTAGAGGCCCCAGACGCGTGCCGTGCCCTCGCCGACCTCGTCGACGCAGGCGTCCCAGTTGTCGGCGAGGTTCTTGCACCAACCGGCCAGGGTCTTGGCGTAGTGGACCCGGAAGTTCTCCTCGTGCTGGACCTCGAGACCGGCGTTCTGGATCTCGGTGATGATCTTGCCGCTGCCGATCAGCTCGCCGTCGGGGAAGACGTAGCGGTCGAGGAACTGCCCGGTCTCGCGCCACCGGTTGTCGTGGCGGGTGATGCAGTGGTTGAGCAGCCGGCCCTGGGGACGGAGGCGGTCCTTGATGAAGCCGAAGTAGGCCGGATAGTTCTTGACGCCGATGTGCTCGGTCAGGCCGATCGAGGAGATCGCGTCGAAGTCGCGCTCCTCCACGTGCCGGTAGTCCATGTGCCGGACCTCGGCGAGGTGGTCGAGCCCCTCCTCCTTGATCCTCTGCTGTGCCCACGACGCCTGCTCGCGGGAGAGGGTGACCCCGAGCGTGTGCACGCCGTACTCGCGGGCCGCGTGGCGGACCATCCCGCCCCAGCCGCAGCCGACGTCGAGCAGGCGCTGGCCCTCCTGCAGGTCGAGCTTGCGGGCGACCAGGTCGTACTTCTCGGCCTGGGCCTCCTCGAGGGTGGCGTCCTCGGTGGGGAAGACGGCGCAGGTGTAGGTCATCGACGGGCCGAGGACGTACTCGTAGAAGGTGTTGGAGACGTCGTAGTGGTGCTGGATCGCCACCGCGTCGCGGCCCAGCGAGTGGCGGAGGCCCTCGAAGGTACGGCGCAGCCTCGACGGCGCCTCCTGCGGCGGCGGAGCCGGCGGGCGGAGGTGCGAGATGCCGAGGCTGCGCACCAGCGACAGCGCCTCGACCGGGCTCGGGCGCCGGAACGACAGCTTGCTGGCGATCAGCCGGAACGCCTCGTAGGGGTCGCCCTTCGGCGCACCGATCACCTCGAGGTCGCCGGCGACGTACGCGCGGCCGAAGCCCAGGTCACCGGGCGCGGTGAGGATGTAGTTGAGGCCGCGCTCGGTGGCCAGGTGGATCCCGTACGCCGAGTCCTCGGGGCCGGCCGCGCTGCCGTCGTAGGCCGTGAACCGCAGCGGCAGCGGCTCCTTCAGCATCGAGTTCAGCGCCTCGGCGATGGAGAGCTTGTTGAGGGTCAGGGTCGTCATCTGTCTCGTACCGCCTTGTCGTAGAGGCTCAAGAGCCGGTCATCGGGGTCGTAGCGCTTCTTCACGGCGCCCAGGTGCGGTCCGTCGTACAGTTTGTCGAACGTCTCGCGATCGTAGAAGGCCTCGGAGTAGAGCGACTTGTGGCCGCCCAGCTCGGCCACCTTGGCCTCGATCGCCCGGTTGCGCGGGGCGTCGGGGGCCTCGGGTCCCACGTGCACGGTGCCCCAGAAGCCGACGTTGACGTACGTCGTGCCGGGGTGGAGCGGGTAGGTGGGCCACTGGCTGCCGGTGCTGGTGCCGGGACTGACCAGCGGGCACAGCCAGACCGGCCGCATCCCGACCTCGGCGTCGAACCAGTCCAGGAACTCCTCGAGCCGCTCGACGGGCACCTCGACGTCCTGGACCACCTGCTCACGCTGGGGCCGGCCCTTGCGGCGGTCGATGAAGTCCATGAAGCCGGTGCGGTGGTTGAGGCCGATCAGGTGGTGGTAGACGTCGCTGCGCCGCCACCGCTTCGGCCACAGCCGGCGGATCGTCGGGTTGTGGACGCCGAAGGCACCCGAGCACCAGAACCAGTCTGTGTCCCAGCGCCACAGGTAGTCGTACATCGTCAGAAGATCGGTCTCGTGCTGCTGGATCGAGCGGTAGTAGATCTGCTGGCCGGTGTAGTCGCTGGTGGCCTCGAGCGCCTTGGGTCCACCGCCGATGGGTGTCTCGTCGTCGGCCTCGGCGCTGAGCCAGCGGGCCAGGGAGAGGTAGAACTCGCCGGGCTGGAACGCCACCCCGTCGAGTCCGTCGACCTGGAGGCCGTCGTACTGCCGGGTCTCGACGATCTCGGCCACGGTCTTGGCGAGCAGCCCGGCGTCGTCGAACCGCACGTGCCTCAGCTCGACCCGGTCGGGCACCCGCTCCAGCTTGATGCGGAGCCGGGTCGCGTAGCCCAGCGAGCCGTAGGAGTTGGGGAAGGTGTCGAAGAGATCCTCGCCCGGCTTGGTGGTCACCACCTCGCCGGCGCCGGTGAAGACGTCCATCTCCTCGACCGACTCGTGCGGCAGCCCGCTGCGGAAGCTGGTCGACTCGATCCCGAGTCCGGTCACCGCCCCACCGAGCGTGATGGTCTTGAGCTGCGGCACGACGTAGGGGATCAGGCCGTGCGGCAGGGTCGCGTCGACGAGGTGCTCGTAGGTGCACATGCCCTGCACCTCGGCGGTCTGGCGCTCGGCGTCCACCTCGATGACGCCGTCGAGGCCGCTCACGTCGAGACCTGGGGCGCTGCTCCTCGCCCGAGGGCGGAACAGGTTGGACGTCTTCTTGGCCAGGCGCACGGGTGCACCCGCCGGGATCGCGTCGTACGACGCCTCGAGCTTTGCCACCGCTTGCGCGTGTCGGTCCCACGAGCGCCCCTGACTCACCCGAAGGAGGTTACTCCCGGGTCCGATCCGCCGGTTGAGGGGTGGCTGTGAAATCGTTGTGACCATGTTTGCACTCGAGCTCGCCTTCTCCGACGACCCCGCCCGGCTCGAGGGCCGCCCCGCCCACCGCGAGCAGCTGGCAGCGCTCCGCGAGGCGGGAAAGCTGCTGGCCGCCGGACCGTACGCCGACGAGAGCGGCGCTCTCTTGCTGTTCCGCGTCGACTCCCAGGCGGACGCGGACGAGATCGTCGCAGCCGACCCGTACTACTCCGGCCCGGGCGTGAGCGTCGTCAGCCTGAAGGAGTGGACGCCCCTCACCCTGGCAGCCGAGCTGGGCTGAGGCTGGACAATCTGTCCGCCGCACCCGCTTGTGTGGCGGCCGCGCGCGTAGCAGACCGACACCCGCCGTCAAGGATCGCGCTTCGCGCGCCCGCTGCGCGGCGCCTGCGGCGTCCTTGACTGCGGGTCCCGGTCGGTCTGCTGATCCGGCGCGAAACGGCGGGCTCCGCCCGCCGCCGCATGCGCGGCCGCCCCACCACATGGGCCCCACAGGACTCACTGCCTCGAACTGGTCGGGCGAGTCTGGCACTTGTCAGGGGACGCAACCCCCGACAGGTGACAGAACCGCCCGACAAGTGCCCACCCCGGGTGACCCGTGGGGCAGTAGAGGGTCGTGGGTAGGCGCGCGGGCACCTGGCAAGCGGTACTTCAGGTCGTGGTCGCGGTCAGGTCGTTGACGAGCTCGAGATGGTCCCGGTCGGGTCGCCGACGTGCACCGCGCACGCCCGCGCCGCCGAAGTCGCGAAGGACCTCCAGGTCGAGCGGCGAGGCCTGCTCCTTGTCGGTGAGCAGGACAGCCGCCTCGAGGCCGCTGGAGCCGGACGAGACCGCCATGGCCACGCAGACCCCGAGCGCGGAGACCTGCAGCGAGGGCAACGCGACGGTCGCGGCGGCGTACGTGCGGCCGTCGGAGTCGCGGACAGCAGCACCCTCCGGACCGCCGGTGCGGGAGCGGGTGGCGCGGGCGAGGGTCACGAGCTTGTGATCCTCGGGGGCGAGCTCAGTCATGGACTGCCTCCTTCGAGACCGACTTCGACACCGACTTCGACACCGACTTCGACACGGGCTTGTCGGGTACGTCGGCGGCGGCGTCCTCCCGGTCCGGCTCGACGCGGGCGATGCGGACCGTGCCGATCTTGTTTCGCCGGCCGGCGGTGTCCTCGGCGGTGAACCGCAACCCGTGCGCGACCACCTGTGAGCCGGGGATCGGCACCAGACCGAGGTGCTTGGCCATCAGCCCGCCGACGGAGTCGACGTCGTCCTCCTCGACGTGGAAGCCGAACAGCTCGTCGAGGTCGTCGGTGGGATAGCGCGAGGAGACCCGCACGGAGCCGTCGTCGAGGGTCTCCGTCGTGATCTCGTCGGCGTCGTACTCGTCGGTGATCTCGCCGACGATCTCCTCGAGCAGGTCCTCGATGGTGACCAGTCCCGCGGTGCCGCCGTACTCGTCGACCACGATCGCGAGGTGCTGGCTGCGGGCCTGCATCTCGCGCAGCAGCGCGTCGACCGGCTTGGACTCCGGGACCCAGTAGACCTCGCGCATCACCTCGTCGATGCGCTGGGTGAACTCGACGTCCGGCGCCTCGAAGTCGCGGCGGACGATGTCCTTGAGGTAGGCGATGCCGACGATGTGGTCGAGGTTGTCCTCGATCACGGGCACCCTCGAGAACCCCGAGCGCAGGAACAGCGACATCGTCTGGCGGAGGTTCTTGTGCCGCTCGACGAAGACCACGTCGTTGCGCGGCACCATCACCTCGCGGACCGTGGTGTCTCCGAGCTCGAAGACGGAGTGGATCATCCGCCGCTCGCCGGCCTCGATCAGCGCCGACGCCTCGGCGATGTCGACCAGCTCGCGCAGCTCGGTCTCGCTCGAGAACGGGCCCTCACGGAAGCCCTTGCCCGGCGTCAGCGCGTTGCCGAGCAGGATCAGCAGCCGCGGCAGCGGGCCCAGCACCGAGGTGACCCAGGACAGCGGCGCCGCCGACCAGAGCGCTATGCGCTCGTTGTGCTGCCGGCCGAGGGTGCGTGGGGCGACGCCGATGGCGACGAACGAGACGACCAGCATCACGCCGATCGTGGTGACTGCGCTCGGGAACCAGCGGCCGTCGTAGGCGCGGGTGACCTCGTGGGTGACGATCACGATCGCGGAGACCTCGCACAGGAGGCGCAGCAGGATCGCGGTGTTGAGGTACGGCGCCGGGTCGGCCAGCATCGTGACGAGCCGGCGCGCGCCCGCCTGCCCCTCGCCCTGCAGCTCGTCCGCGCGGGCCCGGGAGAACGACGTGAGCGCGGCGTCGGCCGCCGAGAAGAGGCCGGCCAGCAGCACCAGAGCGGCGGCCAGGACGATGATCATGGGCGCGTCAGCGGCCCGGTGATCGTTGCCGCCAGGCAGCGAGGAGCTCGTCCTGCAGGCCGAACATCTCCGCGTGGTCCGCCGCCTCGGCGTGGTCGTAGCCGAGCAGGTGCAGGATCCCGTGGACGCTGAGCAGCTCGAGCTCGGCCTCGGTCGAGTGGCCGGCGGTGACCGCCTGCCGCTCCGCGACCGAAGGGCAGAGCATGAGGTCGCCGAGGATGCCTTCCTCGGGGTCCTCGTTGACCAGCCCCGGGCGCAGCTCGTCCATCGGGAACGCGAGCACGTCGGTCGGCCCCTCGCCCTCCATCCACTTCTCGTTGAGCCCGGCCATGGTGTCCTCGTCGACGGCCTTGATGCACAGCTCGGCGAGCGGGTGGACCCGCATCCGCTCCAGCACGAACCGGCTGAGGCCGACGAGGTGGTCGACGTCGAGGGGCTGACCGGACTCGTTGAGCACCTCTATGCTCATTGCCGTCCCGTGGTCCGGGGTCCGCGCTGCTGCTCGCGGGGTTGGCTTTCCTTGGCAACGTCGAACTCTTCGTAGGCCGCGACGATCTTGCCGACCAGCCGGTGCCGCACCACGTCGTGGGCGGTGAGCCGGCAGAAGCTGATGTCCTCGACGTCGTCGAGGATGCCCTCGACCACGCGCAGCCCGGAGTGGATGCCGCTGGGCAGGTCGACCTGGGTGATGTCGCCGGTGACCACGATCTTGGAGCCGAAGCCCAGGCGCGTCAGGAACATCTTCATCTGCTCGGGCGAGGTGTTCTGGGCCTCGTCGAGGACGATGAAGGCATCGTTGAGCGACCTGCCCCGCATGTAGGCCAAGGGGGCGACCTCGATGGTGCCCGCGGCCAGCAGCTTGGGGATCGACTCCGGGTCGATCATGTCGTGCAGCGCGTCGTAGAGCGGCCGGAGGTACGGGTCGATCTTCTCGCTGAGCGTGCCGGGCAGGTAGCCGAGCCGCTCGCCGGCCTCGACGGCCGGGCGGGTCAGGATGATCCGGTTGACGGCCTTCGACTGCAGCGCCTGGACCGCCTTGGCCATCGCCAGGTAGGTCTTCCCGGTGCCGGCCGGGCCGATGCCGAACGTGATCGTGTGCTTGTCGATCGAGTCGACGTACCGCTTCTGGTTGAGCGTCTTGGGCCGGATCGAGCGGCCGCGGTTGCTCAGGATGTTGAGGCTGAGCACGTCGGCGGGCCGCTCGGTCGTCTCCGCGCGCAGCATCGCCAGCACGCGCTCGACGGTCTCGGGGGCCACGCCCTGGCCGGTGCGGATGATCGCGACCAGCTCGTCGAGGAGCCGCTCGGCGAGGGCTATCTCCGACGGCTGGCCCGAGAGCGTGATCCGGTTGCCGCGGACGTGGATGTCCGCGTCGAAGGCCTGCTCGATGAGACCGAGGTGCTCATCGCCGGGGCCGAGCAAGCTGACCATGTTGATGCTGTTGGGAACCACGACGGTGTGCTTGGCCGTCGGCGGGGTCGTCGCTCCCACATCGGATGTGGTGTCAGTCATGTGGTGCCCGGGATGGCCTCTCTGGACGGAAGTGGAGCACCTCCATGTTACGGGCTCCCCCGGCAGGCTCCCACCGCGTTTGCGGCTGAACACTTCCGGGTGGACGTAGGGTCTGCTCATGCCCGTCGGTGACGACATCGACTACACGGAGGAGTACGGCGACGAGAACACGCCGCCCTCGTGGTTCCCGGGCGGCCATCTGCCACCGGATGCGCGCCGGATGGGGCTGACCCACCACGTGCCGGAGGGCGCGCTGCTGGACTTCGCCGGCAGGCTCGATGCGAGCAAGCCGTGGCACCGGATGGCGGCCTGGGGACTGCTGGTCGTGTTCGGCCTGCCGGTGGTCTTCGCGGTGCTGAGGCTGTTCGACGCGCTGATGACGTGACGGCGTCGAGTCCCAGCCCCGGCTTGCGTGGTTTCGTCGGCTCGCTCAGCCCCGAGCAAGCTCGGGTCTGAGCCGAGGCCTCCTCTACCTGCGGCGCTGATCTGACCGCGAGCAAGCTCGCGGTCAGGCGCCTTCGTCGTCGTAGGCCACCGAGAGCATGCCGAGGCACATCTCGTCGGTGCTGCCCTCGGCCCACATGACGTAGCGGTCCTCGCGCTGGGTGGCGAACGCCGGCAGCTTGTCTCGGAGCCACTGCTGGTGCTGGCAGGTCACGCGGACGGTGTCACCGGCATCGAGGTGGATCGGGTCGATCGGCTTGGAGCCCTGGTTGTCGAAGTCCCAGACCGGGATCCGCAGCACCGTCTTCGCCTGATCGGTGTCCGGGTTGATCTCGATGGTGATCTTGCGGCCGAGGAGGTGCATGTGGCCCGCAACTCCCAGCACGGTCATGCCGCGGCTGACCGGTCGGGTGCACGACGTGGTCTCGCTGGGTTCGATCTCGGTGCCGCAGAGGATGTGCAGCAGCGTGTTGGTGTTGCCGGCGCTGCCGAACCGCTGGTTCACGTCGATCGCCGCCGCCGCGCGGTCGCACAGCGGGCCGTCGCTGTGGTCGGCCCGGCACGGCAGCTCGACCGGCGCCGGCATCAGGAACGTGTGCAGCGTCGTGAGGTCGGTGTCTCCGGGCATCCAGCGGAGCTGGGTGGCCGACTGGTCGGGCGAGGCGCCCTTGAGCAGGTTGTAGTGGACCTGCATGACGATCCGCGAGCCGGCCTCGAGCTTGACGCCGTAGCCGTCGCGGACCTTGCTCTCGTCGCCCCCGGGCGCCCAGGCCGCGAGCCAGTTGGCGTCGTCCAGGTTGCCGAACTCGCCGGCGATGCCGGTGCCGCCGAAGCAGGTCCAGCCGGGGTCGGTGGTCGCGGCGTCCTTGGCCTCGGCGGCCGGGACCGTCTCGGGCGAGACCTTGAACAGGATGACGTGGTGGACGACGTTGGGGTTGCCGGGCTGCACGTTGCTGCCGGTCAGCCAGACGTCCTTGTCCACGTCCGGGTCGAGCAGGAAGCAGCGGTAGTCGTCGGTGCCGACCCCGGTGGGTGCGGACGGCGTGTAGGTCTCGGGCATCGTCAGCGTCATCCGCTGCTCGCCGTCGCGGAGCGGCAGCTGCTTGCCCTGCGGCGTCGAGGCCAGCTGCTCGGCCTCGACCTCGGGCGGCTGGGTCGGCTGGAGCAGCGCGCCCGGGTCGCCGGCCCGGTGGCCCTCGTCGCCCGAGTCCATGCAGGACACCGCGAACGGCACGACCAGCGCAACCGCGGCTGCCGCGAGCAGGACCCGATGACGTGGAGCGTTTCACCCGGGTGGCCAGGTCATCGTGCGCCCGGCGAGCAGGTGCAGGTGCGCGTGGAAGACGCTCTGCCCGGCACCGGCACCGGTGTTGAAGACGAGCCGGTAGTCGTCGTGCCCCTCGGCCGTGGCGACGGCGGCCGCGGTGGCGACCAGCTCGGCGGAGGCCTCGGGGTCGCCCGCCGCGAGCTCGGCGGCGTCGGCGAAGTGGTCGCGCGGCACGACCAGCACATGGGTCGGCGCCTGCGGGTTGAGGTCGCGGAACGCGACGGTGCGCTCGGTGGCGTGCACGACGTCCGCGTCGATGGCGCCCGCGACGATGCCGCAGAACAGGCAGTCCTCCACGACAACACTCCCTCCGCCGCACATCGTCCCATACGCGTGTCAACCGCCGGAGGCACTTAAGCGTCAGACTTACGTGACCGCACGGACTCTGTTGGCTACGTCCGAGCCGCTGGAGGTGGACCTGGACGCCGACGCCGCACTCGAGCAGCTGTACGCCGCACATTGGCGTGGGCTGGTGCGGCTGGCTGTCCTCCTGCTTCGCGACCAGGGCGCGGCCGAGGAGGTCGCACAGGACGCGTTCGTCGCGATGCACGGCCGCTGGCGCTCGCTGCGTGATCCCGACAAGGCACTCGCCTACCTGCGCAAGACGGTCGTGAACCGGTCCCGCTCGGCCCTGCGCCACCGAGGAGTCGAGGAGCGGTACGTCGCCCGCCAGCGCCCCGCCCTGTCCCTCGCCGACCCCGCGGACGCGCCCTCGCTCGTCCGCGACCGGCGTACCGCCGTGCTCGACGCGCTCCGCGCGCTGCCCAACCGCCAGCGCGAGGTGCTGGTGCTCCGCCACTACCTCGAGCTGTCCGAGACCGAGATCGCCGAGACGCTCGGGATCAGCCGAGGGTCGGTCAAGGCGCACGCCTCCCGGGGCTCCGCCGCGCTGCGGCAGCTGCTGGCCGACCGACTCCACGAGGGAGAGCTATGAACCACCCCACGAAACCGCCGCCCTCCCCCGCTTCGCTCCTCCAGCCGGCGCTTCCGCGGGGACCCCGGGAGAAGACATGGACGACCTGACCACCCTGATGCGGGAAGCGGTCGAGGACGTCGAGCCGTCGGATCGGCGCGCCGAGCTGCGGGAGCTGGTCGCGGTCTCGTCCCGGTCCCGGCACCTCCGCTACGGGATCACGGGAGGACTGCTCGCTGCCGCCGTCGTGGTCACGGGCGTCGCCGTGGCCGTGCAACAGTCCGACGAGCCAGAGACCGAGCCGTCAGGCTCTAAACACGCCGTGGATCGCAGCCGCGAGCACCGTCCGGCGTACGCGCTCTACTACGTCGGCCAGACCCCGCAGGGACCACGGCTGTTCCGTGAGTTCCGGACCGGCCCGGGTCCGGAGACGACCCCCGACGCGGCGATCAGCATGCTGCAGTCCGAGCCGGACGACCCCGACTACGAGTCGTACTGGTCAGCGGGTCAGCTGCTCGGGGCGACGATCGACAACGGCGTCATCGAGGTGGACGTCGACCCGGGCGTGATTCCGGCTGTCCCGTTCGACGACCTGGCCCTCCAGCAGGTCATCTACACGGTCCAGGCCGCGGCGCAGGCCGATGTACCGCTCCCGGTGCAGTTCGTCCACGACGGCAAACCGCTGGCCGAGGTTGCTGGACTGCCCACCAGCCAGCCTCTGGACAGCGCCCCCCAGCTCGACGTCCTGGCGCTGGCGAGCATCAGCGATCCCACCGAGCGGCGGGTGGTGGAGGGCTCCTTCAGCGCCAACGGCCGCGCCAGCTCCTTCGAGGGCAACGTGCCCTGGGAGCTGCAGGACCCCGACGGCACCGTGGTCAAGAGCGGCAACGCCCAGAGCTTCGGCGACGTGGATCGTCTCTACCCCTGGGCGACGGGCCCGATCGACGTGTCCGACCTCGACCCCGGCGAGTACACGTTCGTGGTCACGACCGCGGACCCGTCCGGCGGCGAGGGGCCGGGACCGACGGTCGACACGCGCACGGTCATCATCAAGTAGGAGACACGCCTCCAATTCCCACGAGTCCCACCCGCCCCACCGGAGGATGGCACCCATGACCGCTCGCACCCGGACCCGACTCGCTGCCCTGCTCGCCGTGCTACCCGTCTCGCTGGTGGTGCTGGTCGGCTGCGGCGACGACGACGAGCCGGAGGCGAACGACCCGAACGACACCCCGTCGCAGTCCAGCACGCCCACCGGGGAGGAGTCGCCCACCGCGGAGCCGACCCAGAGCGCTTCGGGCAGCGGCTCGCCGGGGACGGTGGCCGTGCCGATCTACTTCGTGGGTGACACCCCACAGGGTCCGCGGCTGTTCCGTGAGTTCCGGCAGGTCGAGGCCGACAACCCGTTGGCCGAGGCGGTCGCGCTGATGACGGCGGGCGACGCGACGGACCCCGACTACGGGACGCTCTACCCCGACGGGAGCTTCGCGAGCGTGAGCTTCAGCGAGGGCGCCGGCGCGATCGTGGTCCAGGTCAAGGACGACGCGTGGGACAGTCCGGCGGACGGCATGAGCGAGCAAGAGGCCAAGCTGGCGGTCCAGCAGCTCGTCTACACCGTCCAAGGGGTGCAGGGCGACCGGCTGCCGGTGCTGGTCCAGAAGGACAGCGACCCGGTGCCGCTGTTCGGAGTCTCCACGGACGGCGGGCTCAAGGCCGCGGCCCAGAACAACGTGCTCGCCTTCGTCAACGTCACCCAGCCCGAGCAGGACTCGCAGCCCGGCGCCACGTTCTTCGCGAGCGGCGTCGCGAACTCCTTCGAGGCCACCGTCCCGTGGGAGGTCCGAGACGAGTCCGGCGCGAAGGTGCTCGAGGGCTTCGCGACTGCCGAAGGCTGGGGCGACCACCTCTACCCGTGGGAGTCCGAGGTCGACGCCAGTGGCCTGCCACCCGGCACCTACACCTTCGTGGCGATGACCGACGACCCGTCCGGCGGCGAGGGCGGCGGGCCGACCGAGGACACCAAGACGTTCACGCTCAGCTGAGATCTTCTAGTTTGACCGCGTGAGACTCTCCCCCAGACGGCTCAACCGCACCCTGCTCCGCCGCCAGCACCTGCTCGAGCGCACGGAGTCGACGCCGCACGAGATGGCTCGACACCTGCTCGGGCTCCAGGCGCAGGACAACCTGCCGCCGTACCTCTCCCTGGCTGCGCGGCTCACGTCGTTCGACCCCCAAGACGTGACCGCGGGACTGGAGGACCGGTCGCTGGTGCGGTTCCTGACGATGCGCGCGACCGTGCACCTGCTGGTCGCGGACGACGCCCTGGTGCTGCGGCAGTGGACCGCTCCCGTGCACGAGCGCGAGATCAAGATCAGCCAGAGCATCGGCCCGGCGCGCGACGTGGACCGCGAGGCGTTCCTCGATGCGCTCTCCACGCTCCTCGACGACGGCCCGCAGCCCCAGAAGGCGCTCGGGCTCGCGCTGGCCGAACGGTTCCCCGGCGTACCGGCGACCCAGCTCGGGCAGCTGGCCCGCTCGGCCGCGCCGCTGGTGCAGTGCCCGCCGCGCGGCACCTGGAAGGGCAGCGGCGGCGTCGTCTACCAGTACGTCGACCGCTGGCTCGGCCGGCCGCCGGTCGAACCCGACGTGGAGGAGATCGTGCGGCGCTACCTGCGCGCCTACGGCCCGGCCACGGCTGCCGACGTCACCGCCTGGTCGGGCGTGACCCGGCTCGCGCCGGTGGTCAAGGCGATGGACGACCTGGTCACCCACGAGGACGAGGACGGCAAGCCGCTGTACGACGTACCCGGGCTCGAGCTCGCCGACGAGGACACCCCGGCGCCGGTCCGACTGCTCGGCCTCTACGACAACGTCTGGCTCTCCCACGCCGGCCGCGACCGGGTGACGACCTCCGAGACGCGCAAGCTCTGGATGGGCGTGAACGGCGGGATGGCCAGCACCGTCTTCGCCGACGGCATGCTGGTCGGCCTGTGGCGGGTCACCGACGGCCGCGTCGAGCTCGTCTCCACCGTCCGGACCCTCACCAGGCAGGAGAAGTCGGAGCTCGACGACGAGATCACCAGGGTGGACGAGCTCCTCGCCCGCTGACCCGTCAGTGCCAGCGGGGGGTGCGGGACAGCAGGGCGGACACGGCGGCCACACCGGCGGTGGAGGTGCGGAGCACCTCGGCGCCGAGCCGGACCGTGTGAGCGCCGGCGGAGGCGAACGCCGCGAGCTCCTCGGGGGCCAGTCCGCCCTCGGGGCCGACGACCACGAGCACCCGGTCCGGCACCGCTGCCGGCAGCGGCTCGGTCGCCTCCTCGTGGAGGACCAGCGCCAGGGGGGCGCCCGCGATCAGGGCCGCGACCTCGGCGGTCGAGGCCAGCGGTGTCACCTCGGGGAACCACGCCCGCCGGGCCTGCTTCGCGGCCTCACGCGCGGTGGCCTGCCACCTGGCGAGCGACTTGGCGGCCCGGTCGCCGCGCCAGACGGCGACCGAGCGCGACGCGGCCCAGGGCACGATCCGGGCGACGCCGATCTCGGTGAGCATCTCGACCGCGAGCTCGCCCCGGTCGCCCTTCGGCAGGGCCTGGACCACCATCACCTCGGGAGCAGGCGGCGGCACGGAGGAGACCGAGCGGACGACGACGTCCAGTCGACCCTTTCCGGTCGCGGTGACCTCGCACTCGGCGACGCGGCCCGCGCCGTCGGTCAACAGCACGGGTTCGCCCACCGCGAGGCGGCGTACGGCGACCGCATGGTGCGCCTCGGCCCCCTCGACGGTGACCGGTGCGCCGACGTCCACGCCGGCCAGCGACGGCACCAGGTGGACGTGGAGGGACATCAGCCGGAGGTCAGTGCGGGTTGAACGCGTCGCGGAGCCGGCCGAAGGCGGTCTTGCGGCCCCCGGGCTTGAGCCGTGCTGCCGGCTGCTCCTCGCCACGGATCGCCGCGAGCTCGTTGAGCAGCTCCTCCTCGCGCGGCCCGAGCCGGGTCGGCGTCTCGACCGCGATCGTCACGACCAGGTCGCCCCGGCCGCCGCGCAGCCCCGGGACTCCGCGTCCGCGCAGCACCTGCTCGGTGCCCGACTGCGTGCCGGCCCGCACGTCCAGATCGAACGAGGTCTCGAGCTCGGTCGAGGCGCCCTCGGGCGGGACCACGTCGGCCTCGAGGGTCGGCAGCTCCAGCGTGGTGCCGAGCGCGGCCGCGGTCATCGGGACGGTGACCGTGCAGTGCAGGTCGTTGCCGTGCCGGGTGAAGACATCGTGGTGGGCGACGTGGATCTCGACGTACAGGTCGCCGGCCGGACCGCCACCCGGACCGACCTCGCCCTCGTCGGTGAGCTGCACCCGGGTGCCGGTGTCGACGCCGGGCGGGATCTTGATCGTCAGCGTGCGGCGCGACCGGACCCGTCCGTCGCCGGAGCACTCGCGGCACGGGTCCGGGATGATCGAGCCGAAGCCGCGGCAGGCCGCACACGGGCGCAGGGTGCGGATCTCACCGAGGAACGACCGCTGCACGTGCGCCACCTCGCCGGCGCCGCGGCAGGTCTCACAGGTCTGCGGGTGGGTGCCAGGAGCCGCACCCTCGCCGTGGCAGGTCGAGCAGACCACGGCGGTGTCGACCTTGAGCTCGCGGGTGACGCCGAACGCCGCCTCGGCGAGCTCGATCTCCAGCCGGATCAGGGCGTCCTGCCCGCGCCGGGTGCGTGGGCGCGGGCCCCGCCCCTGCGCTCCCGGCTGCCCGCCGAAGAACGCGTCCATGATGTCGGTGAACGAGAAGCCGGCGCCCTGGCCGAAGCCGCCACCCATCCCGCCGAAGGGGTCACCTCCGCGGTCGTAGGCCGCGCGCTTCTGCGGGTCGGACAGGATCTCGTAGGCGCGACCGATCTCCTGGAAGCGCGACTGCGCCTCCGGGTCGGGGTTGACGTCCGGGTGCAGCTGGCGGGCCATACGGCGGTAGGCCTTCTTGATGGCCTCGGCGTCGGCGTCCCGACTCACGCCCAGGAGGGCGTACAGGTCCGGCTGGCTCATGGTTCCTTTCGAGAAGTGGGAGAGGCTCAGGCCTCGTCGAGGATCCGGGAGACGTAGCGCGCGACGGCCCGCACCGCTGCCATCGTGCCGGGATAGTCCATGCGCGTGGGACCGACGATGCCGAGGGTCGCGACCGCCTGGTCGTGCGGCCCGTAGCCCGTCGTCACCACGCTGGTGGCCGACAGCTGCTCGTAGGGGCCCTCGGCGCCGATCGTCACCGTGACCGCACCGCCGGTGGACGCCTCGCCCAGCAGCTTGAGGAGGACGACGTGCTCCTCGAGCGCCTCGAGCAACGGTCGGACCGCGGAGTCGAAGCTGTCGCCGTAGCGAGCCAGGTTGGCCGCGCCGCCCACCACGATCCGCTCGTCGGAGCGCTGGTCGATCATGGCGTCGACCAGGAGGTCGACGACCGCGGCCGTGGTGCCCCCGTCGACAGCTGGGACGGCGGCGCGCAGGGCGGTCACCGCCTCGGCGATCACCTCGCCGGCAGCGGCGGAGTTGAGCCGGGTGCGGAGCTCGGAGAGCTCCAGGTCGGTCAGCTCGGTGCCGAGCTCGACGATGCGCTGCTCGACCCGGCCGGTGCTGAGGATGAGTACGACGAGGAGCCGGTTCGGCGCGAGCGCGACCATCTCGATGTGGCGGACCGTGGAGCGCGACAGCGTGGGGTACTGGACCATCGCCACCTGGCGGGTCAGCTGCGAGAGCACCCGCACCGAGCGGCCGACGACGTCGTCGAGGTCGACCGCGCCGTCGAGAAAGGTCGAGATCGCGCGCTTCTCGGGGGCGCTCATCGGCTTGACCGTGGTCAGCCGGTCGACGAAGAGCCGGTAGCCCTTGTCGGTCGGCACCCGGCCGGCGCTGGTGTGGGGCTGGGTGATGTAGCCCTCGTCCTCGAGCGCGGCCATGTCGTTGCGGACCGTGGCGGGCGAGACGCCGAGGCCGTGCCGCTCGACGAGCGCCTTGGAACCGACCGGCTCCTCGGTGGCGACGTAGTCCTCGACGATGGCGCGCAGCACTTCGAGCCGTCGTTCCTCCTGCATCGCCACCTCCCGAGGGGTCACTTGGCACTCTTTGTGCGGGAGTGCCAATGCTACTCGGCGCGTGGAGCCGATGTCCGCCAGCACAAGATAGGTTAGGCTTGCCTTAGTTGATCCCTTCTCTTGGAGGAGCACCCCCAGCTATGAGCAATGCCGAGGTCGACGCCGAGCTGGCCCGCAGCATCCTGGCGTGTCCCGAGAGCGCGGAGCTCGCCGTCGACGGCCACCCGACCGTCTGCTGCGACGACGACCTGGGTCTGCGCGACGACGACGGCGTGCCGACCTTCTCCTGCCGCTCCTCCTCCCTGCTGGCCGAGGCGGGCCGCGAGGGCGGCCGGGCCCTGGTGACCCTGGTCAGCGGGCTCGGCCCTGCGAGTGGCCCCGACCGGTCGCTCACCCTGACCCTCACCGGCCGGCTCGGCCTCGGCCCGCGCGAGAGCTGCACCTGCTGCGGCGAGGAGCGCCACGACGTACCCCTCCACCTCGACTTCGTGGTGCTCAGCCGCGGTGGCGGGGACCAGCGCCGGGTGCCGCTCGCGGCGTTCCGCTCCCCCGCGCTCAAGCTCAACCGCGGCTACCTCCAGCGCGCCCTCGAGCACGCCAACGACTGCCATCGCGAGGACCTCGGCCAGGTCGTCGCGCGCACGACCGGCACGTCGGCCGAGCAGCTGCTCGACGCCCGGCTCTCCGACCTGACCGCACACGGCGCCGAGCTCACCTGGATCGACCTCGACGGCGGCCACCGGGTGTCGCTGTGGTTCTCCCGCCCGGCCGGCAGCGTCGAGGAGCTGGCCGTGCTGCTGCGCCGGGAGCTGCACGCAGGCATCTGCTAATACTCACTGGGTGCCGTTCACAGAGATCGCCCACGACGTCTGGGTCGCTCGCTACGAGTGGTTCGACGTCAACGTCTCGCTGGTCCGCGGCTCCGACGGGCTGCTGGTTGTCGACACCCACGCCTCCGCCGTCGCGGCACGCGAGGTGATCGAGGACGTCCGCGCCCTGGGCGCCGGCGAGGTGGTCGCGGTGGTCAACACCCACGAGCACTTCGACCACACCTTCGGCAACGGCGCCTTCCGGGCGGCGTACGGCTCGATCCCCGTGCACGCGCACGAGGTGGCCGCCGAGGGCACGGTCGCGGCCGGCGAGCGGATCAAGGCGGCGTACGACGAGCCGGACAACGTCGAGGACCCGCACCGCGACGAGGTCCAGGAGACCGAGATCGTGCCGGCCGACACCACCTTCTCCTCGGCCGTCGCGCTGGATCTCGGCGACCGCCTGGTCGAGCTCGTGCACCCGGGACGCGGCCACACCGGCGGCGACCTGGTGGTCCGGGTGCCCGACGCGGACGTGCTGCTCGCCGGTGACCTGGTCGAGGAGTCGTCGTTGCGTCAGGGCGTGCCGGGATTCGGCGCGGACTGCTTCCCGATGGAGTGGCCGCTCACCCTCGACATCGTGCTTGGCCTGCTCACCTCCGGCTCGGTCGTCGTACCCGGCCACGGCGCACCGGTCGACCGTGACTTCGTCGAGACCCAGCGCAACGAGATCGGGATCGTCGGCGAGACGATCCGTGACCTCAGCACCCGCGGCGTCCCCGTCGCCGAGGCGTTGGACGCGGCCGAGTGGCCCTTCCCACGCGAGTACCTCGCCGACGCCGTACGCCGCGGCTACGAGCACCTCCCCCGCACCCAGAAGCGCCTCCCCCTCGTCTGACCGCGCCGACCCGTCGTTACTGACGGGCAGTAACGACGGGTCGGCATCGCCTGGGGCCTGAAACCGGCCATGAAGCATCCACAGCAGGGTCGGGAGGGTGGACTTGGGTACTGCCTGTGCATGAGCAACAGCAGCGACGAGCAGGACAGCGGACGCGGCATCGAGGACGAAGACCTTCCCGAGGACCTGCAGCCCGGCGAGGACAACCCGCTGGCCGAGGGGCTGGACGACACCGAGACCGCCGGCGACCTCGAGCCCGGTGAGCTGCTCGAAGAGGGCAAGACGGCCGACCAGTGGGACGACGAGCAGCTGGAGGACTAGGGACAGCTACCGCGTCTTGGTCCGCTCGGCGATCCAGCCACTGGCCACCAGCTCGTCGACGAACGCCGCGAGCTCGTCGATGGCCGCGCGGTGCGGTGTCGCCATCGCCTGCCGGATCTCCATGAACCGCGGCTCGACCAGCCGCTGCCCGGGGTGGTCGGACACCCAGGCGGTGGTCGGCTGCCGGATCCCGGCACCGGCCTCCAGCCCGTCGGACAGGTAGACGTCCACGCCCTCGTCGCCGCGCACCAGCTCGGCGTGCTCCAGGGTGCGCGTGAGGTAGAGGTCGTACGCCGAACCACGCTTGACCCCGATCCGGGTGCCCGGGCGGTCCAGGTCCGCGGCGGTCGCGACGGACGAGTCCTCGGGCACGACGTAGACGCCCTCGATGACGACGTACGGCGCGGTGAAGGCGACCTCGGCCTCGCGGGCCGGCTCGATCGCCAGGAAGCCCACGTCTGCCCGCCCGTCGACCAGCGCCGCGAACGAGTCGCGCGCCGCGGTGAAGCACAGCAGCTCGAGCGGCACGTCGAGCCGGGCGGCGAGCTCGCGGGCCAGGTCGACGGTGATGCCGCGCGGCGCGTCGGGGGTGCCCTGGGCGAGCACCGGGTTGCCGAGGTTGATCGAGGCGCGCAAGGTGCCGGTGGGGACCAGAGTCACATCCCCAAGCCTAGGGACCCCGGCGTGTGCTCCCGGGCGGCGTCGGCGCTCACCCATACCGTCGAGGCATGGCCGACCGCTACGGGTCCGACGTGCTCGCGTCCGACTGGCGCGCGCCGAAGCGCGGGCATGCCGTCGAGGCTGTCGCCGAGCTCGGGGCAGTGGTCGAGGAGGTCACCACTGACTGGTGCGGCGAGATCGTGGCGGTCGACCGCGACCTCGACACGTTGACGCTGGAGGACCGGCGGAGCCGGCGCCGGACCTTCCCCCTCGGGCCGGGGTTCCTGCTGGAGGGCAAGCCGGTGATCCTCCGGGCGCCGATCCGCCAGAGCGCGCCCGCCAAGCCCACGCGCACCGCGTCCGGCTCGGTCGCGGTCCCCGACGCCCGGGCGCGAGTCGCGCGGGCCAGCCGGATCTTCGTCGAGGGCCGGCACGACGCCGAGCTCGTCGAGAAGGTCTGGGGCGACGACCTCCGGATCGAGGGCGTGGTCGTGGAGTATCTCGGCGGCATCGACGACCTGGCCGGCCACCTGCGCGACTTCGGCCCGGCGAAGGACC
The DNA here is from genome assembly GCA_963798045.1 of uncultured Actinomycetota bacterium. Lineage (GTDB taxonomy): Bacteria > Actinomycetota > Actinomycetes > Propionibacteriales > Nocardioidaceae > Nocardioides. The sequence goes on along the minus strand of CAWCSB010000010.1, from coordinate 52,713 downwards.
GCAAGGTCGGCGTGCTCGTCGACCACCTCGTGCCCGGCTCCAAGGAGAGCCGGATCGCCGACGAGGTCGCCCGGTCGCCCATCGGCGCACACGTTCGGGTCGTCGGCCACCCGTTCGTCGACGTCTGGCAGGCCGTGAAGCCGGACCGGATCGGACTGGCCGAGTGGCCGGAGATTCCGCGGACGGTCGAGTGGAAGAAGGGCATCTGCGCGCATCTCGGCTGGCCGCACGCCAGCCAGGCCGACATCGCCCGCGCCTGGCAGCACATCCTCGGGAGGGTGTCGTCCTACGACGACCTCGAGCCGGCTCTGCTGGGCCGCGTCGAGGAGCTCATCGACTTCGTAGCTAGCTCCTGAGCATGTAGCCCTGCGCGTCCTTGCTGTCGGTCGCCAGCATGATGATGCCGTCGATGAGGCTCCAGAGACTGCCGATGCCGCACGTGATGATCGTGACGATCAGCTGGATCACGCCGGTCTTCGTGTCGCCGATGTAGAACCGGCCGATGCCGAACGGCAAGAGGATCTGGAGCAGGCCCGCGACGATCTTCGACTTGTCGGAGTAGGGGATGCCGGTCACGGGGTGCAGGCCGTACGGCGCCTGCGAGCTCACGCCGTAGGCACCGATCGGGGCCCCGGGCGGCGTGTAGCCCGCGTAGCCGGGCGAGGGCGGCGGGGGCGGCGGCGGGACCGAGCCGTAGGGCTGGGTCGGATCCGGCGGCGGGTTCTCGGGACCAGTGGTCATGTGAGACAGCCTATGGCGCGCGCGGGTCGCACAACCGGGGTGTCAGGGAGGGTTCAGGGTCCGATCAGGTCCGAGCCGGGGACCGAGCTTGCTCGGGTGCGCGACCCGTCTCGAAACTAGAGGAGGTCTCGGACCACTGCATCGGCCAGGAGCCGGCCCTGTGCGGTGAGGACCAGCCGGTCTCCCTCGACCCTGACCAGCCCGCGAGCAACCTGGCCGTCCACTGCGGCGCGCCCCGCGTCGTCGAGCACGGCGAGGGGCAGCCCCGTGTCGAGCCGCACCTCCAGCAGCACCCGCTCGACGCGCCGGGTCTCCTCGTCGAGCAGCTCGCGCCCGTGCGCCGGGCTGACCCCGCCCGCGATCCGGTCGGCGTACGCCGCGGGGTGCCGGACGTTCCACCACCGCACGCCACCCACGTGGGAGTGGGCACCCGGGCCGACGCCCCACCAGTCCGCACCGGTCCAGTAGAGGAGGTTGTGCCGGCACCGGGCCGCGTCGTTCGTGGCCCAGTTGGAGACTTCGTACCAGCCCAGCCCGGCCGCGGCGAGCCGCGCATCGGCGACGGCGTACTTGTCGGCGAGGTCGTCCTCGTCGGGCGCCGGCAGCTCGCCCCGCCGGACCCGCCGGGCCAGCGCGGTCCCGTCCTCGACGATCAGGGAGTACGCCGAGACGTGGTCGGGAGCGCATGCCAGCGCGGCGTCGAGCGAGGCCTCCCAGTCGGCGAGCGACTCCCCCGGCGTGCCGTAGATGAGGTCCAGGCTGACGTGCTCGAAGCCGGCCGCGCGCGCCCAGGCCACCACGTCCGGGACGCGGGCCGGGTCGTGGGTGCGATCCAGGACCGTGAGCACGTGGTCGACCGCCGACTGCATCCCGAACGAGATCCGGGTGAACCCCGCCTCGCGCAGGGCCACCAGGTCGGCCTTGGTGACGCTGTCCGGGTTCGCCTCGGTGGTCACCTCGGCACCCGGCGCCAGCCCGAGCTCGCCGTCGATGGCGGCCAGCACCGCGCCGAGGTCGGCCGGGCTGAGCAGGGTCGGTGTGCCGCCACCGAAGAAGACGGTCTCGACCGGAGCCGGCGCACCCAGCACCCGCCGGGCCAGCCGGACCTCCTCGACCGCCGCGCCGGCGTACGTCGTCCGGGAGGCGCCTGGCACGCCGGTCGCGGTGCCGAGGTCGGCGACGGTGTAGGTGTTGAAGTCGCAGTAGCCGCAGCGGACCGTGCAGAACGGCACGTGCACGTAGACCCCGAACGGACGCTGGCCGACCTCGGCCAGCGCCGAGTCCGGGAGGCTGCCGTCGCTCGGCGCCGGCTCTCCTTCGGGCAGGGCGGACGGCACCCCACCAGTGTGCCTACACCGGCACGTTGAGGCTGAAGGTGTACCCCTCGTCGACGGAGCCCGTCACGGCGGCGAGCTGCAGCGAGTAGCCGTCGCTGAACACCATGTCGCTGTCCAGGCTGACACCCTCGAAGGTGCTGACGCTGGCGTCGTAGCCGTCGGCCACGCCGTACACCTCGCTACACGAGTCCGCCGGGATCGCCAGCTGGGAGGTGCGCATCTTGTTCGTGTACGTCGTGGCGGAGTCGAGGCTCTCGTAGACCTCGAAGTGCATGTGCGGCCAGCGGCCGGAGTAGCAGCCCGGGAAGATCGTCGTGAACTGCACGGAGCCGTCGGCGCCGGACTCCTGGACGCCGCGCAGGAAGTTCTCGTCGGCGACGCTCTCGGAGTAGAGCGAGTAGTTGCCGTCGCTGGTGCAGTGCCACAGGTAGACCGCGGCACCGGCCAGCGGCGTGACGTCGGCGCCGTTGAGGTCGTAGACCTTGAGGTTCACCGTCACCGGCACGCCCTCGGCCACGCCGGACGCCGAACCGAAGGAGGAGGTGATGTCGCTGCGCACGATGCCGCTCTCGCTGAGCACGTTGACGCCGTTCGAGCCGTCACCCGGGTAGGGGCCGGCCGTCTCCTCGGGGATCTCGCCGTCAGCGACGTCGACGTCGGACTCGCCTCCGCCGGGCGCGCCTTCGGCGGGCCCGACGCCACCGCCCGGCGGCTGCCCCGCCCCGCCCTGGCTGGTGGTCGACTCGGACGCGGCAGACGTCGGCGAGACCTGGTCGTCGTCTCCACACCCGACCAGTGCGACTGCACCCACCCCGCCGAACAGCCCGAGCAGGCCCCGTCGGCCGAGGGAACGTCGTTCGCGCTCGACGATCTGGGGCAGGTCGTGCGACAGGCCGAGGTCGTGGTCCTCCAGCTCGTCATGGTCGTGGGGGTGGGCTCGTTCGCTCATGCCCCCACTGTGCAAGGCAAACCTGTGCGGTTCCTGTGCGGGAGGGAGTGGTGTGGCTGGGTGGACGATCAGGCCGAGTAGAACGCCTCGATCCGGTCCTTGTTGTTGGCCTCGACGATGTTGCGCTTGACCTTCATCGACGGCGTGAGCTCGCCCGACTCGACCGAGAGGTCGTGGTCGAGGAGCTCCCACTTCTTGATGGTCTCCCAGCGGTTCAGCTTCTGGTTCAGCTCGTCGACGTAGCCGCCCACCATCGTCTGGACCTGGTCGGAGCCGACGATCTCGGCGTACGACTTGCCGGCCATGTCGTTCTCGGCTGCCCAGCCCTTCATGGCGTCCTCGTCGAGGGTGATCAGGGCCACGACGTAGTTCTTCTCGTCGCCGAACACCACGAACTGGCTGGCGTAGGGGCACAGAGCCTTGAACTTCGACTCGATGGACGACGGGGCGATGTACTTGCCGCCGGAGGTCTTGAAGAGGTCCTTGATCCGTCCGGTGATGGTGAGGTAGCCGTCGGCGTCGATGGAACCCTTGTCACCCGTGTGCAGCCAGCCGTCTGGGGTGAGCGTCTTGGCGGTCTCGTCCGGGAGGTTGTGGTAGCCGTCCATGACGTGCGGGCCCTTGATCATGACCTCGTCGCCGTCGCCCAGCTTGATCTCGCTGCCGGGGAAGGCCCGGCCGACGGTGCCCATCTTGTAGTCGTCGGGGTGGTTGACCGTCGCGCCCGCGGCGTTCTCGGTCATGCCATAGCCCTCGAGGATCAGGATGCCGGCGGCGTTGAACCACTCCGCGATCTCCTGGTTGAGCGCCGCGGCGCCGGAGATGAAGAAGCGCACCCGGCCGCCGAACCGCTCGCGGACCTTGCTGAAGACGAGCTTGTCGAACAGGCCGTGCTGGAGGCTGAGCGGCAGCGGCACCGACTGGCCCTCGCGCTTGCGGCGGTCGACCTCGAGGCCGACCTTGAAGGCCTGGTTGAAGATCTTTTCCTTCAGCCCGCCCTCGGCCTGCTGCATGGTGACGATCCGGCCGTGCGCCTTCTCGAAGATGCGCGGCGCTGCGCCCATGAACGTCGGCTTCACCACACCCAGGTTGTCGACGATCTTGTCGACGCGTCCGTCGATGGCGGTCGCGAAGCCGCAGGCGAGCTGGGTGGACAGCAGCACCTTGCCGAACGAGTGCGCCATCGGCAGCCAGAGGAACTGCAGGTCCTTCTCGTCGAGGATGTCCTGTGCCTCGATCGCGGCGCCCTCGTAGACCCACGCGCGGTGCGTGAGCCGCACGCCCTTGGGGCGGCCGGTGGTGCCGGAGGTGTAGATCAGCGTGGCGAGCTGCTCGGGCTTGATGGCAGAGACCGTCGCCGTGATCGCGTCGGGGTGCTCCACGAGGTACTTCTCGCCGAGGTCCGCAAGCGCGTCGAGGGAGATGACCCAGTCGCCGTCGGTCGTGCCGTCGAAGGTGACCACCTTGCCGACGGTGGGCAGCTCGGCCCTCCGGTCGGCGAGCTTCTTGATCTGGACGTCGTCCTCGGCGAAGACCACCTGGCACTCGGAGTCGCCGACGATGTAGGCCGTGTCCTCGTCGTTCGTCGACGGGTAGACCGTGGTCGTGGCGCCGCCGGCGCACATCACCGCGAGGTCGGCGAGGATCCACTCGTAGCGCGTCGAGGACGCGATGCCGACGCGCTGCTCGGGCTGGATCCCGAGCGAGAGGAGCCCGGCCGCGAGGTTGCCGACCCGGTCACCGGCCTGCTTCCAGGTCACCGACTCCCAGGCGTCGCCCTTCGGGTAGCGGTAGGCCTCGAGAGAGGACGATTTGGCGACCCGGTCCAGGAACAGCTGCGCGAAGTTGGGCGTCATCTTGTCGACGAAGCTCGGGTCGATGTTGCGTGGCATTGCTTCTCCTGGCTGGTCCGTCCGAGACCGGTCGGGGATGGCGGCGACGTTCGCGAAGTAACTTAGTTCACAAGGGCTACCGATCGGTAGCGAACGCCTCAGCCTTTCGCCGTGCCTCGTCCACCAGGCCCTCGACGTCCAGAAGTCTTGGCAGCAGCTCCGGCTCGCGGGTCAGCGCGCGGAACAGGTACGACACGGTCACCCCGTGGCCCGGCCGGTGCACGACCTCGATCGGGTCGCCCGCCGCGAGCACGCCCGGCTGCAGCACCCGCAGGTAGGCGCCGGGCCGCTCCCGCTGACTGAACCGGCGTACCCACGCGGAGTTGTCGTGACCGCCGCGGCCCAGCCACTGCTTGAAGTCGTTGCACGGTGTCCGCACCGAGGCCACCTCGAGGACGACGGTCCCGATCCGCCACCGCTCCCCCACCTCCGCCTCGTCGACATCGATGCCGGAGGTGGTGAGGTTCTCGCCGAACTCGCCGTCGCGGAGCTCGTCGCCGAGCTGGTCGGCCCACCAGTCGAGCTCCTCGCGGGAGTAGGCGTAGACCGCCTGGTCCGGGCCACCGTGGTGCCGGGTGTCGGAGACCTGGTCACCGGCCAGCCCCAGCAGGTGCACCTCGACCGGCCCCGCGACCGGGGTCTTGTCGATCGAGGTCCGCCCGATCTGGGCCCACGCCGCCTCGCGCGGCATCCCGACGTTGACCGACCTCAGCACGCCCTCGCTCACGCCTCCATGATCGCGGCCCCGGCAACCCCATTTCCGCTGTGAGTCAGTCCTGGACCGCCTTGGCGATCGCTACGCACTTGGTCAGCCACTCACGGTCTGGGTCGTCGGGGTTGTCCTCGAGCTCCCAGACCATGTTGTAGACCATGCGCACGACGACCCAGTCGCGGGCCAGCTCCTCGTCGAGACCGGCCGCGTCCACGAGCGTGTGGAAGCGGCGCCGCAGCGCGAAGCGCAGGTCACCGGTCGCCACCGCCTCCTCCCAGCGGTTCCAGAGCATCGGCGCCGGCTCGTAGTGGCGGTCGCCGGACATCGGCTTGGGGTCGATCACCAGCCACGGCTCGCGGTCGCCGGCCAGCACGTTCTGATAGTGCAGGTCGCCGTGCAGCAGCACGCCCGGGGACGGGTCGGCGAACAGGTCGGCGATCAGCGCGAGGGTCTGCTCGACCAGCCGGCGCGGGATCGGCGCGTCCCGCGGCAGCGCCCGCAGCTGCGGCGTCCAGCGGTCGAGGTACGACGTCACCGACCGAAGCTGCGGCAGCGCAGGCACGTGTATCCGTGCGTACAGTCCGGCCACCACCTCGCAGGCCTCCAGCACGGGCAGCGAGTCGAGGTCAGTGGCGTGCAGCCGCTCCAGCAGCAGCGCCCGGCGATGCGGGTCGGCACTCAGCAGCCGCACTGCGCCGTCGCCGCCCCACCGCTGGAGTCCGAGTCCCTCGTGCTCGCCCTCGTCGTCTGCAACGGCGAGCTTCAGCACCGCGGGCTCCGCGCCGCTGCGTACCGGCACCACCAGCGAGCAGTAGCCGTGGGTCGGCTCGCCATCGACAGCCAGCCCCCACTCCTCGGTCACCTCTCGGAACAGCCGCGGCAGGCGCTCGACGAACGCCGCCCACTCCGGGCCGCGCTCGGCGAAGGCGAGCACGCCGGGCGGGAGGGGGACCGAGGCCACGTCCAGATGGTGACCGACGGTGCCAAGGCATGGACAACCCGGACCGGCAGCGGTTGGATGGCCCCAGCGGCGCGTCTGACAGGGGGGTGCGCTCAGCACAGCATGGCCTGGGGGGGTCTGTGGTTGCACGCGTGCGCCGACGGATGCCGTGGCTCGGCACGATCGGTCCTGTGCTGACCCTCGCGGACGCCGTCGCCGTGGTCGTCGCCGGGTCTGGTGGCGACCGACGACTCGCCAGCGACCCTGGTCGTCGCCGCAGGTGTCGCCGTGCTGGTCGCCCGGGCCGCGGACCTGCACCGGCCACGGCTGGTGCTCTCGATCGTCGAGGACCTGTCCGGGCTGTTCGTCGCCGCGGCCGCTGCGACCGCGGTCCTGGTCGGCGCCGAGTCGGCCGGGGCGGCGTTCTGCGTGCTCGCCCTCGCCTGCCTGGTGCTGTCCCACACCCTGGTCTACGCCGGCACCCAGGTGTTGCGTCGTGGCGGACGGCTCGAGAGGCCGGCCGTGATCATCGGCACCGGGGCGACCGCCCGCAGGCTCGCGCTGGCCCTGCTCTCCCGACCCGAGCTCGGTCTCCGCCCCGTCGGCTTCGTCGGCACCGGACCGGCCAGCGCCCTCGACCAGGCCCGAGGCCTGCCACTCGCCCTCCTCGGGCCGGTCGCCGGACTGCCTCGGTCGATGACCGAGACCCAGGTCGACGTGGTGGTGGTCGCGCTGGCAGGCCCGGCCGGCGACGAGGAGACCGCCGCCGTCGAGGGGCTGCTCGCCACGCCCGCCGACGTCTACGCCGTGCCCGCGTGGTTGCCGCCGGTGCGTCCGCACTCCCGACACCCGCGCGAGCTGGTCGACGGGATCCCCGTCGTGCACCTCCACCGTCGCGGCGCGTGGTTCCCGGTGCTGGCGTTCAAGCGGCTGGTCGAGATCCTCGTCGCCCTGGTCTCACTGCTGGCCCTGCTCCCCGTCCTCGTGGTGCTTGCTCTCCTGGTCCTGGTCGAGACGGGTGGTGTGCTGGTCGGCCAGCCGCGGATCGACGAGCGCGGCCGGGCGGTGACGGTTCCGCGGTTCCGCACCCGGCGGGCCCGGTCAGTGGCTCGCCCCGGGACGACGTTCTCGGTCGCCATCTCGGGTCGGATCGGGCCGGTCGGACGGCTGCTGCGCCACACCCGACTCGACGGGCTGCCCGAGCTGGTGTGGGCGCTGCTGCGCAGGGTCCGGTACGCCGGCGGCGTGCCCGGCGGCACAACGGTCGGCCCTACCGCCCGCGCCGAGAGCCGACCAGCCGCAGGTAGACGCGGGCCAGCTCACGCGCTGAGGTCGTCACGTCGTGGTGCGACTCGACGTGGGACCGGCCGCGCCAGCCCTCCTCCTCCGCCAGCAGCGGGTCCTCGAGCCGGGCGACCAGCGCCGAGACCAGCGCGGCCGGGTCGTCGAGCACCACGATGGCACCCGCGTCGGGCGGCACGCTGTCGATGACGCCGTTGACGTCGGTGGCGACCACGCTGCGCGCGCAGGCCATGGCCTCGAGCGGCACCAGCGCCATCCCCTCCCAGCGGGACGGGACCACGACCACGTCGGCGGCCGCCATCCAGAGCGGCACGTCGGTGCGGGCACCGGCGAACATCACGCCATCGACCCCGTCGGCAAGCCGCTCGAGCGCCCCGCGGTCCGGGCCGTCGCCGACCAGGAGCAGCTGGGCCTCGGGCACCCGGGCCCGGATCTCCGGCCAGTTGGCGAGCAGGTCCTGCTGGCCCTTCTGCACGATCAGCGCACCCACGCAGAGCACGATCGGGACGTCGTCGAGCCCCAGCAGCTTGCGCGCATGGATCCGGTCGCGAGCCCCGGCCGGGCGGAACTCGGCCAGGTCGATGCCGTTGGGGATCACGGTCGTCGGGGCATGGATGCTGAGGCTCTCGCCCAGCTGGCGCTCGGTCGTGCTCACGCAGACCAGCTCGGTGGCCCAGCGCGCGGCGTACCGCTCCCAGCGCAGCGAGGCACCCTGGACGCCACTGCGCGAAGCCAGGAAGGACCAGGCGTGCGGCTGGAAGACGGTGGGGATCCGGTCCCGCACCACGAGTCGTCCCGCCAGCCCGGCCTTGCCGCTGTGCAGGTGCACGACGTCGGGCGCGACCTCATTGACGATGCGGTTCAGCCGCACCACCGCGCCGGGCATGGTGCTGTCGTGGGCCTCCGCGCGCCACCACCGCACCGCGGCACCGGCCTCGCGCGCGGCGTACCCCAGATCGCCCCGCGACGGGCAGGCGACCGTGACGTGCCAGCCGCGGTCGACCTGGTCTCGCACGTAGCGGGTGGCCACCGTGGCCACGCCGCCGGACGTGGGCACGGAGACGTGCAGGACGTGCAGCCGGCGGTTGGTCTGGATCGGCTGGTCCTTCGGGGTGGCCACTAGGTCCCCGTCCCGGCCACTAGGCGGCGCTCCGACCGGACTGCTTCGCGACCAGCACGACCCCGACCAGCCGTGCGCCCACCGCCCGGATGCGGTCGGCGTGCTGGCGCAGCGCGTTGGCCGACACCGAACCCTCGACCAGGGCGAGCACGATGGAGCTGTCCACCGCCATCGACCGCGAGTCCTCGCAGACATCGAGCGGAGGGCCCGATCACCACGACGTGGTCGAACCCGGTCGCGGCGGACTCCATCACCGTCAGGAACCGCTGGGCGATCAGCTCGGGGACCTTCGCGTCGCCGTACCTCCCCGCGGGCAGCACCTCCAGCAGGTCCACCGGACCGGGGCTCATCGCGGTCTCGAGGTCGGCACCGAGCAGGACGTCGTAGAGGCCCGGCGTGTCGGGTGCGTCCTCGACCGGCGTGCCGAACCGGTCGCCCATCCGACCGTCGACCAGCAGCACCCGCTGGCCGGTGCCGGCCAGGGCGAGCGCGACGTTGGCGCCGATCCAGACGTTCACGTCACCGTTGGTGATCGCCGGCGACCACGACCCGTGGCGACCCGGCGTCGGCCTGCGCCTCGAGGGCGAGCCGCAGGTGGCGGAACAGGTCTGCCTCACCGGTCCCCGGGTGGAGCGCCGGCATCGTCGTGAGGTCCCTGGGCGGGGTCAGGTGCGCCAGCAGCGGCGCGGTCGCGGCGTCCTCGACGGCGGCGGCGTCGTCGACGGTGTGGGTACGTCGGTCGCGCCAGACCGCGGCCGCGGTCGCCAGGCCGAGGGCCAGCAGCAGCCCGAGACCCAGCGCGAACCGCAGGTCCGGCCTGCTGAAGGTGCCGGGGACCTGCGCGGGGTCGCTGGTGGTCAGCGCCAGCGACCGGTCCAGGGACGGCCCGGCCACCTCGGTGACCACGTCACCTTCGACGAGGACGTCGGCCACGGTGTTGGCGATCGCCGCGGCGGTGTCCGGGTCACGATCCTCGACCGTGACCTCCACGAGGATCGTGCCCCGGACCCAGTCGCCCTGGATCGAGCGACGCAGCTCCGCCACGCTCCGGTCGATCGGGATGCGCTGCCGGACCTCGTCGACCACCCCCCGGGAGTTGGCGAGCTCCGCCAGGGTCGCGCGCAAGGCGTCGGGATCGTCGGTCTCGGCCACGCCCGGCTCCTCCGCGGCGCTGATCGTGACCGTTGCGGCGTACGACTTCGGGGCAAGGAAGATCCCGGCTGCGACGGCGCTGCCGGTGATCACCAGGATCAACACGAACGAGCGGTCGCTGGCGCCACAGCGCCACCCCCACGTCGCGCACGTCCATCGATTCCCCACGCTTTGCTCAGACGACTGGTGCCCAGACCCCCCTGGAGCACCTGGCCGTCGTGTGATGCCAGTATCCCCGTGCCGTCATCACGAACCCCAATGCGGCAGCACCCCCCGCGTTGCGCACAGGACGCACCACCGCCAGGGCCATGGTTTCCGACGAATGTGGCTCGCGGCGCCGCAAAATTCACGATCTGGCCACCACCTGTCCAGACGACCTGTCGTCCGACCCGCCTCCGAAGAGCGGGCGTGCGGACACGGGCGGGACGGCCCAGCGCGAGTGCCATCGCGGCCATGAACCACAGCGGGAGGACGTAGGGCTCGGACTCGAGCACCGAGGCGACCAAGCAGCCCGTCGAGGGCCAGCAGGACGCCGGCGGTCAGGCGCGAGCGGTCGCGTGTGCCAGCGTCGTCGGGCGGCGGCGCCCGGCACCATCCACACGGCGTACAGCGCCAGGACGCCGAGCAGACCGAGCTCGGCCGAGGCCTCGAGGACGGTGCTGTAGGCGGTGTCGAGGTTTCGCTCGCCGTAGTGGTCGTCGTCCTCGCGGTAGTCCTGGTGGAACAGCGGGAACGCGCCGGGACCGAGCCCGACCACCGGGCTGGCCTTGGCCATCTCGAAGGCCGCGACGACGCAGATCGTTGCGCTGGGCGATGCTGGTCTCGGAGTAGCGATCCGGGTCGGCGAGGGCCTGGCCGATGGGCAGCGGCAGCACGGCGATGACGAGCGCCACGGCGGTCGTGACGACGGCCAGCAGGGCGCCGGCGTAGCGCAGCGCCAGCAGTCCGGTGAGCGACGGCCAACAGGATCATCGCGACCAGGGCGACCAACGCGGCCCTCGACTGGGTGCCGACACCGGCGGCCAGGAGGACGCCGAAGCAGGCCCAGACCGGCCAGACCGGCTGCTCGACCCGGGTGCGCACGGTCCCGACCAGCGGGAGTGCGGCGATCAGGAAGAAGGCCAGCGTGTCGACGTTCGTCACCGGACCCACCACGCGGTGCCGGTCGGAGAGGACGGCGGTGACGATGCCGCACAGCGACGCAGCGACGCACGCCAGCACGTAGGCGCGGGCCGCCCGGCGCGGCGCCAGCGGCCCGCACAGGCAGTCGGCCAGCACCAGCATCACGATCGACAGCTCGGCGTACTTCGCGCAGGCCTGGAGCCCGGCGGCGCCGTTGGGTGGGCCAGGAAGGCGACCAGGATCGGCGTTGGCGAGTACGACGACCGGCAGCGCGACGGCGACCAGCCGCTGGTCGTGCAGCGGCCCCTGCGCTCGCCGGACCGCCCAGGCCACCAAGCAGCACCGCGGCCAACCAGTCGGTGGCCCAGGGTGAGATCGAGCCCGAGATAGCCCTCGAAGACGCCGGTGCCGATCACCGCGAGCGCCGCCCACTCCAACCGGGTGACCAGGACCGCCGCCGAGACCACGGCGGCGGTGACGGCCAAGGCCTGCGTGCGGCGACGCCCCGGCCGCCGAGCCCGGCCGACAGCGGCCACCGGCAGCGGCAGCAGGAAGACGAGCAGCCCCCGCGGCCGGGTCACCGGGAGCGGGTGGGAGTCGGGACGGGGCGACGCCGGCGGTGCGCTCACCCGCTCAGCCAGCCCCGCCATCGCGATCTACGACGTGGAGCGGAACAGCCACCCGAGGGGCTTGCCGGACGCCGTCCTCGCCGTCTGCGTCGTCCGGGCCGTCGGTCGCCGCACGCTCGTCAGGGTGGACGCGCCGTTGCGGCCGGGACGATGCTCCGAGTCGCGCTCGGGCACGACCTCGAGCGTCTCCTCGTCACGCCGCGTGCGGGCCCGCGCGGTGGCGCGCATCGCGTCGCGGGCGTAGCGGGCGCCGACGTCGGTGTCGTCCGCCGGGGGCAGCGGCGGGTCGCCGTGGTCGATGTGCGCGGACCGCAGGAACGCCTCGGTCGCGGTCATCGGCGGGTCCTCGTCGTCGTCGAGCACGCTCTTGCTGTCGAGGTCCGCGAGCGCGTCGATGAGGTGGCTGGAGCGGGCGGTCCGGCCAGGCGGCGGGCCGGCGTCATCGTCGTCGGCGTCGCCGTCTGCGGCCTCGTCTCCAGGCGTCGGCCTCGGCTTCGGTATCGGCCTCGGTGCCTGCCTCGGTGTCGGTGTCGACCTCGCTGTCGACCTCGGCGAGGTCCTCCGCACCCTCGGTCACCGCGTCGGAGACGTCACCGGGTTCCTCGGCGTGCCGCGGCGGAGCCGTCATGGGGACGGTGGCCTCGCCCAGCGACTCCGCGGAGTGGGCGCGCAGCGAGTCGAGCGCGGCGAGCATCTCGGCGATGTTGGCGGTCGCGGCCTCCATCGAGACGCCGAGGATGCGGACCGACGCCTCGAGGTCGCCGATCATCGCCTGCTGCCGCTCGTGCACCCTGGCCAGCTCACGCCGGCTCTGCTCGGCGACCTCGCGAGTGACCTGCTCGGTCAGCTCGGCGCGGACCCGCTTGCGGTGCTCCTCGACCTGGGCCTCGGCCCGCGCGCGCACGGCGTCGGCGGCGGCCCGGGCCTGCCGGGTGATGTCCTCGGCCTCGTCGCGAGCGCGGCCCACGAGGCCCTCTGCCCGCAGCCGCGCATCGGTGGTGGTGCGATCGGCCTCGGTCCGGCTCTCGCGCAGCAGCTGCTCGGAGACCTGCTGGGCCTCCTCGATGACGGCGTCGGCGTCGGCCACCGCTGCCTCGCGGGTCGCGCTGGCCTCGGCCAGCAGCGCCTCCACCTCGCGGCGGGTGCCCAGGCTCGCGCGCAGCTCCTGCGCCCGCGCGCTGGTGCTGGGCGCGTCGTTCGGCTCCATCAGCCGTTCCCCCTGAGCTACGTCGTCGGCTCCCCACAAGCCAACTCCCGAGACGCCCCCACCCTGCCCGACCGGAGCCGGTCGAGGGCAACTCGGGGTCAGGATATCCCCTGTTTTGGAGAGCATTTGCGCTGGCCAACCGGGGTGTTGCGCCCCATCGCGGCACAACGCGCGAACCGTGTGACGGGTGTGGCCCAGTGCAGGCGGATGGACCTGGAGTGACCTGAGGTGTTACTACTTCGTGGATCGCTCGGTGGTCGAGAGCGCGGCGACGAACGCCTCCTGGGGGACCTCGACGCGGCCGACCATCTTCATCCGCTTCTTGCCCTCCTTCTGCTTCTCGAGGAGCTTGCGCTTGCGGGTGATGTCACCGCCGTAGCACTTGGCGAGCACGTCCTTGCGGATCGCGCGGATGTTCTCGCGAGCGATCACCCGGGCGCCGATGGCGGCCTGGATCGGCACCTCGAACTGCTGGCGCGGGATCAGGTCCTTGAGCTTGCCGGCCATCATCACGCCGTAGGAGTACGCCGCGTCCTTGTGCACGATCGCGCTGAACGCGTCGACCGGCTCGCCCTGGAGCAGGATGTCGACCTTCACGAGGTCGGCGGCCTGGTCCCCGTCACGCTCGTAGTCCAGCGACGCGTAGCCCTTGGTCCGGGACTTCAGCTGGTCGAAGAAGTCGAAGACGATCTCGCCCATCGGCAGCGTGTAGCGCATCTCCACGCGGTCCTCGGACAGGTAGTCCATGCCCTTGAGGCTGCCGCGCTTCTGCTGGCAGAGCTCCATGATCGTGCCGATGTAGTCGGACGGGCTCAGGATCGTGGCCCGGACGACGGGCTCGCGGACCTCGGCGATCTTGCCCTCGGGGTACTCGCTCGGGTTGGTCACCTCGATGACGCTGCCGTCCTCCATCGCGACCTCGTAGACCACGTTGGGCGCGGTCGAGATGAGGTCGAGGTCGAACTCGCGCTCGAGCCGCTCACGGACGATCTCCATGTGCAGCAGCCCGAGGAACCCGCACCGGAAACCGAACCCGAGCGCGCCGGACGTCTCCGGCTCGTAGGCCAGCGCCGCGTCGTTCAGCTGGAGCCGCTCCAGGGCGTCACGCAGGGTCGGGTAGTCGTCGCCGTCGATCGGATAGAGGCCCGAGTAGACCATCGGGTTGGGGTGCTTGTAGCCGCCGAGCGCCTCAGTGGCGCCGTGGTGCTGGCTCGTCACCGTGTCGCCGACCCGGGACTGGCGGACGTCCTTCACGCCGGTGATCAGGTAGCCGACCTCCCCGACGCCGATCTCCCCCGCCTTGACCGGCTCGGGGCTGATCACGCCCACCTCGAGCATCTCGTGCACGACGCCGTTGGACATCATCTTGATCCGGTCGCGGTGGGAGAGCTTGCCGTCGATCACCCGGACGTAGGTGACCACGCCGCGATAGATGTCGTAGACCGAGTCGAAGATCAGGGCCCGGGGCGGAGCGTCCGCGTCACCGACCGGTGCCGGCGTCTGCCGGACGATCTCGTTGAGCAGCGCCTCGACGCCGAGCCCGGTCTTGGCGCTGGTGAGCAGCACGTCGGAGACGTCACAGCCCACCAGTCCGGCCAGCTCGGCGGCGTACTTCTCCACGTTCGCGTTCGGCAGGTCGATCTTGTTGAGCACCGGGATGATGTGCAGGTCCGCGCCCATGGCGAGGTAGAGGTTGGCGAGGGTCTGCGCCTCGATGCCCTGAGCCGCGTCGACGAGCAGGACCGCCGCCTCGCACGCTTCGAGCGAGCGCGAGACCTCGTAGGTGAAGTCCACGTGTCCCGGGGTGTCGATCATGTTGAGCACGTAGGTGCCGGGCTCCGCACCCTGCGCGTTGTCGGCGGGCACCGTCCACGGCATCCGCACGGCCTGGCTCTTGATGGTGATGCCGCGCTCGCGCTCGATGTCCATCCGGTCGAGGTACTGCGCCCGCGCAGCGCGCTCGTCGACCACGCCGGTCAGCTGCAGCATCCGGTCCGCGAGCGTCGACTTGCCGTGGTCGATGTGCGCGATGATGCAGAAGTTGCGAATCGTCGCAGGGTCGGTTCGACCGGGCTGCGGCGCAGGCTTGGCGGACAACGGCTCGCTCTCGACTCGTGTTGCTGGACGGTCAAATCCTCCCACGCGTCAGGCTGCGCTCCGATTCCTCGGCGGCTCACTCCACCGCAGTGACGGCACCCCAGCGCGTCACCTGGTCCGGCCCGGCCAGGCTGCGGGCGTGCAGCGCGTCGACGATCCGGGCGCGTACGGCGGCCTCGTCCGGACCGTCGGCGTCGAAGTGCACCGTGACCAGCGCGCCACCACCCGGCACGGGCTCGGTGCTGGTGTGGTGGGGCCAGGTGCAGGGCCCGTCGTGCTCCCAGTGACCGCACAGCTCGACGGTGACCGCGGCGCCCAGCGCTGCCGGGTCACCTGCGACGTCGTCGACGCGCAGCCGCTGGAGGTGTCCGAACTGCCTCACGTCGTGCTCCCGCCCGGCGCGACCAGTCCGCGGTCGAAGGCGTAGACGATCGCGGCCGCGCGGTCGCGCAGGTCGAGCTTGGTGAAGATCCGGCCGATGTGGCTCTTCACGGTCACCTCGGAGATCACCAGGGTGTTGGCGATCTCGCCGTTGCTGAGGCCGCGTCCCATCAGCTCGAGCACCTCACGTTCGCGGGCGGTGAGCTCCTCGATCGACGCGGGCCGCGTCGCAGGCACCGCATCCGGGCTGGCCCGGAACCGGTCCAGGACCCGCCCCGTGACTGCCGGGTCGAGCAGCGCGTGGCCGGCGGCCACCGCAGCGACGCCGCGCACGACGTCCTCGGCCGGGCTGTCCTTGAGCAGGAACCCCGCGGCACCCGCTCGCAGTGCCCCGGAGAGCAGCTCGTCGTCGTCGAAGGTGGTCAGCACCAGGACCGGCGGGGTGTCCGCGCGCCGGCGGAGCTCGGCGGTGGCGTCGATGCCGCTCATCCGGCGCATCCGCAGGTCCATCACCACGACGTCCGGACGGTGCTCCTCGACCGCGGCCACGACCTGGTCGCCGTCCTCACACTCCCCCACGACGAGGAAGCCGTCGCGGCGCCGCAGGATGCGCGTCAGTCCGGAGCGCACCAGCTCCTGGTCGTCGACCAGGAGGACCCGGATCAGCAGACCGTCGGGCACTGTCATGCCGGCCCCGTGACGGCGCGCCGGAACGACGCGGACAGCCGGGGCAGCGGACAGGCGTGGCCGTCGATGGTCAGGTCGCCGCGAGGCAGCTCCACCCGGACCACCCAGGACCGGTCGACCGGGCCGGCCCAGAACCCGGCGCCGAGCTGGGCCGCCCGCTCGGCCATCCCGGAGAGACCGGAGCCGCCGGGGTTGCGGCGGACACCTCTGGTGAGCTCGCTGGTCACGGTCAGCTCGCCGGGGTCGCGGGCGACGTCGAGCCGGACGCGGACCGCGGAGCGCGGCGCGTGCTTGGCGACGTTGGCGAGCGACTCCTGCACGATGCGGTACAGGCCGAGCGCCGTGGTCGCCGGGACCTGGGCGAGATCGCCCTGCCCGTCGTACGACACGTCGAGGCCGGCGCCCCGGAAGTCCGCCAACAGCCGGGGCAGGTCCTCGAGGCCGGGCATGGGCACGGTGAGCGGCTCGTGGTCCTGGCCGAGGAGTCCCACCGTGCTGCGGATGTCGGCCATCGCCTGGCGGCCGACCCGCTCGGCGTCGCGTAGCGCGGACCGGGCGTCGTCGAGCTGGGTAGCGTCCCCCTGCTCGGCGGCGTCGTCCACCTCGCGGCGAGCGGCGGTCAGGTGCAGCATCGTGACGCTCAGCGAGTGGGCGACGAGGTCGTGCACCTCGCGGCCGATCCGGTGCCTCTCCTCGAGCACGGCCTGCCGCTCCCTGGTCGCGTGCTCGCGGGCCTGGGCGTCGATGCGCAGCTGCTGGGAGCGCATCACGAACCCCATGTCGAGACCGACGGCGATCCCGGCCGCCCAGATGGCGACCTCGGGTCCGGCGAGGTTGTCGGTCATCCAGACCGCGACGATGACCGCCTCCCCGGCGAGCATCACCGCGATCCCGCGCCAGAGCCCTCCCACCGCCGTCACGTGACCGGCCATCAGGATGAGCAGGAACGGCGCCCATTCGTAGTCGACCGGATAGACCGTCATGAGGACCAGCACGGCGCCACCGGTGAGCACCACGAACGCGATCCATGTGGAGGCGTGCGCCCACAGCTCGGCGACCCACGGGACCAGCGCGACCGCGGCGAGCCCGATGGCCGGAACCACGCCGTCGGCGTGCCGCTGGACCACCACGACGACCACGGTGATGAGCGCGGAGGAGTCGATGAGCGCGGCGATCCAGAGGGGGTAGTCGGGCAGCCCGTTCGCCACCCAGCGCTGCTTCATGCGCAGCACGAAGCCCGGGACGTCCACATGACGAGGGTAGAGCCGGACAAGGGTGGGCACATCCGCCTCCGGTCGGAGGCGGGCCCGGTCCGTCCTCCCCTGGGCGGGTGCGCAACTCCCGCCCCTCGGCGGCAGATTCGACGCCCGCGGATCCCTAGCGTCGTCGACATGACCACCGAGACCCGCCTCCCCTCCCCCGTTCTCCGCGTGGTCCGCGCGGTCGAGGACGGTGGCACGATCCCCGTCGACGGCGAGCTCGCCGCGGCGTACGGCGGGCGCGACGCGCTCCTGCTCGCTCTGCACGAACACTGGTCGCGCCAGCTGCTCTCCCGCATCGACGTCGCCCTCGAGCTCGGCGCCGAGACGCCCGAGGCGAGCGTCGCCCTGGCGTGGCGCTCCGCACTGCGCGACCAGCCCGGCGTGCACCGGCTCCTCGAAGCCGAGTCCGACAACCCGGCGCTGCGCACCGCCCGGCGGTCGCTGCTCTCGACCGTCGCGGTCGCCGCCGGGCGGGCCACGTTCGACGACCCGGCCTCGGTGAGCGTCGCGGCCGGCGCGAGGCTCCTCGCCTCAATGGACGGCACCCCCGCCCACGCACACCGGCCCTCGCGGCTCGCGCGCATTCTGCGCAGGTTGTGGGACGGCGGCCCGACGCCGGACCCGTACCCCTGGGCCGCGTGACCGGGAACCCGCTCGATCCGGGGCCCGCGCTTGCGGCGAGGATGGCCGGGTGCATCCCTCGCCCATCCCGCACGGCCGGACGGCCCGCCGTCTGGAGTGGGCGCACCTTCCGCCCACGGTCCGGAGCGCGATCGACGAGCGCTGCGGCGCGCCCGTCGTGGCCGCCACCTCGCAGAACAGCGGCTTCACGCCCGGCTTCGCCTCGGTGCTGGAGTGCGAGGACGGCAGCCGGCACTTCGTGAAGGCGGCGTCGACCAAGGCCCAGCGCATGTTCGCGGACGCCTACCGCGAGGAGGCACGCAAGCTCGCGGCACTGCCCGAGGCCGCTCCGGCGCCGCGGCTGCTCTGGACCCTCGACGTCGACGACTGGTTCGCCCTCTCGACGGAGTACGTCGACGCGCGGCCACCGCGCCGCCCCTGGCGCGCCCCCGAGCTGCAGCGCTGCCTCGACATGCTGGCCGCCGCCGTGCCGGTGCTCACGCCCCCGCCCGACGACCTGGCGCTGCCGGCCGCGTCGGAGGAGCTCGCCGAGTGGCCGGCGTACTGGAACCACCTCCGGGCAGCCCGCCCGGATCTCCCCCACCTGGACGAGGCTGCGGCGCTGGCCGGGCGATACGTCGAGGTGATGGCCGGCGAGACGCTCGTGCACACCGACGTCCGTGACGACAACATCCTGCTCACCGCCGACGGGCGGGCGCTCCTGTGCGACTGGAACTGGCCGATGGCCGGCGCGGCCTGGCTGGACTCGCTGTTCCTGCTCATCGGGCCACGCGGCGACGGCCTCGACGTGGCCGCCGTGATCGCCGGGCGCCCCCTGCTCTCCCTGGTGCCCGACGACGAGATCGACGTCGTGCTCGCGCTGATCACCGGCTACTTCCTGAAGAGCGCCGACGACCCGGTCCCGCCGACCTCGCCGTTCATCCGGGACGCCCAGCGCTGGCAGGGCGAGGTGTGCTGGGACTGGCTCAGCGAACGGCGTGGCTGGATCTGAGCCCGTACCCCCATTCGGGTATGTCCTCGCCGTCCAGCGCCAGGGCTCCCGCACCTTCGTAGGTTCTGGTGGGTTGGGCCGTCCGGTGCAAGCCCCGCCCGGGCGGGCTCGGATCTTGCGTCTGGAGAAGGACCATGGATGCACACCTGCGCCGCAACGGCGCCGCGCTGCTCGTCGTCTCGCTGACTGCCCTGGGTCTCGGCTCGCCGCCCGCCGGCGCAGTCAACGCCAACCACGGCAACCAGGTCGTGTCCGCGGACCCGGCCAGCTTCACGCCGCACGTCATGAACGGCTCGGTCAACGCGATCACCCAGATCGGGAACAAGATCATCGCGGCCGGCACGTTCACCTCGGTGAGCCCGTCCGGCACCTTCGGCAGCACCGGCGACGACGTGACCCGGAACCGGATCTTCGCGTTCGACGCGACCACCGGGGCCATCGACCCGGCGTTCAACCCGAACCTCGGCGGCGCGGCCACGTCGCTCGACTCCGACGGCACCTTCGTCTACGTCGGCGGCCAGTTCAACTCGGTCGGCGGCAACACCGCGATCAAGCGCGTGGTGAAGCTGACCGCCGCCGGCGCCGTGGTCGGCGCCTTCAACGCCGTCCCCAACAAGGTCGTCAACGACATCGTGCTCCGGGGCTCCCGCCTCTACGTCGGCGGCAGCTTCACCAGCGTCCGCTCCAGCGGCGTCAACACCACGCGCAACCGCCTGGCCGCGCTCGACCCGACGACGGGAGCGGTCCTGTCGTCGGTGAACGTGTCGTTCGCCGGTCTCTACGACGGCGCGGGGACGACGCTCGTCAAGAAGTTCGACGTCTCGCCCGACGGCACCCGGCTCGCCGCGATCGGCAACTTCGCGACCGCCGGAGGCCTGGCGCGGGTTCAGATCGCGGTCCTCGACGTGAGCGGCGCGAACGCGACGGTCGCACCCTGGGCGACGAACCGCTACGACGCTGCGCACAACAACTGCGCGTCAGTGTTCGACACCTTCATGCGCGACATCGACTTCTCCCCCGACGGTTCCTACTTCGCGGTCTCGACCACCGGCGCCTTCGCCGGCGGCGCGGCCAGCGGCACGATGTGCGACACCGTGGCCCGCTGGGAGACCAACAGCACCGGCAACGACCCGACCTGGGCGGACTACACCGGCGGCGACACGACGTACGGCGTCGCCGTGACCGGCAGCGCGGTCTACGTGGGCGGCCACATGCGTTGGCAGAACAACCCGTTCCAGGGTGACCAGGCCGGCCCGGGCGCCGTTGCCCGTGACGGCATCGCCGCGCTCGATCCGGTCAACGGCCTGCCGCTCTCGTGGAACCCCGGCCGGGCCCGCGGAGTCGGCGCTCAGGCCCTCTTCGCCACCAGCCAGGGTCTCTGGGTCGGCAGCGACACCACGCGGATCGGTGGGGAGCAGCACGGCCGGGTGGCGCTGATGCCCCTGGCTGGCGGCACCACGATCCCGAACGTGCCGGCCGCGGCCGTCCCGAACGACTTCTTCGTCGCTCAGCAGAGCGCGGTTGGGGTCCTCCAGCGACGGGCGGTCGACGCCAACGGGGCGCCCACCGGCTCACCGAGCACCGCCAACAGTGCGATGGACTGGTCGACGGTGCGCGGTGCGTTCCTGCTCAACGGCACGGTCTACTACGGGCTCAGCAACGGGACCTTCAACAAGCGCACCTTCGACAAGGTCACCGGCGCCACCGGCGCCCAGGTCGCCGTGAACCTGAATCCCGACCCGGACAACGGCGCGCAGATCCCGTTCGCCATCTCGACGATGACCGGCATGTTCTACGACCCCACGTTGCACCGGATCTACTACACGGTCTCCGGTGACACCCGTCTCTTCTACCGCTACTTCACACCGGAGAGCGACGTGGTCGGAGCCGAGACGTTCCAGGCCGACGCCGGCGGGATCAACTTCAGCACTGTCGCGGGCATGACCCTCGCCTCGGGCCGGGTCTTCTACGGTTCCTCCTCGGACGGCGCCTCCGGAGCGCGCCGTTCTCCGGCGGCCGTGTCACCGGCGCGGCAGCTGTCGTCAGCGGTGACGGGACGTGGCGCTACCGCGCGATCATGGTGCCGAACACCTGAGACCCGGACGAACAGCCCGGTCGTGACGATTTGAGGGGCTGAGCGGGCCGCTGTTACCGTTGTCCGTCGCGCTGGCGGCCCATCCGCCGTGCCCTCCACACGTATCCATCGCCCGAATCGACCGAGAGTTCACCTGTGGCCAACATCAAGTCCCAGATCAAGCGCAACAAGCAGAACGAGAAGGCGCACGAGCGCAACAAGGCCGTCAAGACCGGTCTGAAGTCCGCCGTGCGCAAGTTCCGCGAGGCTGCCGAAGGCGACGACGCCGCGAAGGCCAAGGAGCTCGCCAAGGACGCCGCCAAGAAGCTGGACAAGGCCGCCTCCAAGGGCATCATCCACAAGAACCAGGCTGCGAACCGCAAGTCCGCGATCGCCAAGAAGGCCGCCTCTCTCTGAGCCGCCTTCCCGCCGACCCGTCAGAAACCTCTCTGACGGGTCGCCGTCATTTCAGCGGGGCTCGCGCAGCCCGGTGATCGTGAGGACCAGCCGCTCCAGCGTGTAGTTGGCGTCGCTGGCCGCGCCCTTGATGTCCGCGTCGGCCTGCGCGACCGCACGGATCGCCCTGGCCAGCCCGGCCTCGCTCCAGCCGCGGGACTGCTCGCGCAGGCTGCGCAGCTTCCACGGGGGAACGCCGACCTCGCGGGCCAGGTCGGCCTCCTTCATCCGCGGCGGCGCGCCCTGGTAGCGGGCCAGACCGCGCACCCCTCCGGCGAACGCCGAGGTGACCAGGACCGGCGGCGTACCGCCGTCGAGCGCCCAGCGCAGCTCCTCGAGCGCGGCCTGGCGACGTCCGTAGAACGCGGCGTCGGCGACCGCGAACGACTTGGCCTCGGCCCGGCCACCGAAGTACTTCTTCACGCTCTCGACCTCGATGGTCTCGCCGGGGAAGTCGCTGACGAGCTGGTGTGCCGCGGCCGCCAGTGAACGCAGGTCCTGGCCGACCGCCTGCACCAGCACGGAAGCCGCGTCACCGGCGATCCGGGCACCGTGCCGCTTGACCTCGGCCGCCACGAACTGTGGGAACTCGCTCGGACGGAGCTCCGCCGACTTGTGCTCGGTCACGCTGGCGAGCTTGCGCAGCTTGGTGAGCACGCCTCCGCCCTTGGCGCCACCGGAGTGCACCAGCACCAGCGCGACGTCCTCCGCGGGCGCGGCGGCGTAGTCGAGCAGACCGTCGACCGACTCGTCGGGAAGCTCCTCCAGCGCGCGCACGACGACGCACCGCACGGAGCTGAACAGCGACGGCGCGGCCAGCTCGCCGAAGGTCGCCAGGGTCAGACCGGCTGCCTGCGTCTCGGAGAGCTCCGCCTCGGGGTCGGCCCGCCGCACCGCGTCGCGGGTGGCTGCGACCGTGCGCTCGCCGAGGAACTCCTCCTTGCCGGTGACCAGCGTGACCCGACCGAGTGGCGAGTCTGTGCTGGGCATGTCGCTCACTCTAAAGCCGCGCACTGACACTCCATGCGCGCTCCCCCAAGCGATGCCATCAACCGAGGTGGGCAATGACGTGCGCGCCGACAGCTCAGCCGCTGGTGACCACCCGCAGCACACCACCGTCGGCCACGACCGCGAGGTCGCCGTCCTGGTCGGTGCGATAGACGTGGACGCCGGCCTGCTCGAGCGGGCGCAGCGCCGGCTCGGCGGGGTGTCCGTAGTCGTTGTCTGCGCCCACCGACACCAGGACCACCGCCGGGTCGAGGGAGAGCAGCCACGGCTCGTCCTGGTGCGCACTGCCGTGGTGGGGCATCTTCAGCACGTCGACGTGCAGCCCCGGCAGCAGCCGCGCCAGCTCGGCCTGGCCCTCCGGCTCGATGTCGCCGGTGAGCAGCATCCGCACCCCGGCCACCTGCACGAGCATCACCACGCTCGCCTCGTTGGCCGTCGAACCGTCGCCCGGTCCCACGGTCGGCGAGTCGGGCGGCGGCCACAGCACCTGCAGGGTGATCGGACCGACCGCGTACGCCGCCGCGTAGGTCGCGGGCGCAGCGGCGAGCCCCGCATCCGACGCTGCCTCGTCGACCTCGCGCACCCCACCCGGCGGGTCGAGCAGCCGGGAGGTCTCGACCGCGCCGACGCGGCGGCCCGCGAAGACCCCGCTGATCCCGTCGACGTGGTCGGCGTGGAAGTGGGTGAGCACCAGCAGCGGCACCGTCCCGACCCCGAGCCTGTCCAGGCACCGGTCCACCGCCGCGGGCTCCGGCCCTGTGTCGACGACGACGGCCTGCCCGGCCCCGGCGTTGAGCACCAGCGCGTCACCCTGCCCGACGTCGCACGCGACGAGCACCCACCCGTCGGGGGGCCAGCCGAAGCTCGGCGGCCGCACCAGCACTCCCAGGACGAGCAGCAGGGCGGCCCCGAGCCCGGTCGCCGGACGACGGAGCAGCCACGGCCCCAGGGCCGCAACGATCACGGTCACCATCGTCAGTAGCACCAGGGCGAGCGCGCCGGTCCCCCACCCGACCGCGGCCGTCGGCAGCGCCGCGCCGTGCTCGGCCACCGCGACCAGCCAGGCCACGCACCACGAAGCGAGCGTCCCGCACAGTCGCCCGACCGGTGCCCACGCCAGCGTCAGCATCCCGCCCGCCAGCCCCAGCACGGTCGCCGGCCCGATCACCGGGGCGACCATCAGGTTGGCCACGACCGCCACCAGGCTGACCTGCCCGGAGATCGCCGCCACCAGCGGCGTGCAGGCGAGCTGCGCGGCCGCCGGGACCGCGATCGCCTCGGCCAGCCAGCGGGGCAGCCAACGCGCGAGCGCGTCGCGCCAGGACGGTGCGAGCAGCAGGATGCCGCCGGTGGCCAGCGCGGACAGGGCGAAGCCGGCCGAGACCGCCAGCGACGGGTCGAGCAGCAGCAGGACGACGACTGCTGTCCCGAGGCCGCGCAGCGCCCGGTGCCGGCCGTCGGTGCCGAGCGCCACCAGGCCGATCGTGCCCATCACCGCGGCCCGCAGCACGCTCGGCTCGGTCCGGGCGATGAGCACGAAGCCGACGATCCCGGCCGCGGCCACCACGTGCAGCCACCGCCCACGCACCCGGCACCAGCGGGCCAGGGCCAGGAGGAACCCGACGACCAGCGTCAGGTTGGTGCCCGAGACCGCGAGGAGGTGGGTCAGCCCGGTCGCGCGGAAGGCGTCCTGCAGGCTCGGGTCGACCTCGGCGTCGTCGCCGGCGACCAGCGCAGGCACCAGGGCCCGCTGGTCGGCGGGTCGGTGCGCCACCGAGTCACGCAGTGCCTGCCGGACCGCGCCGGCAGCGCGCCACCAGGGGCCGGGTGGCTCGATGATCTCGACCTCGCCGCTCGGCCGGAGCATCGCAGCAAGGTCGCCGTCGTCGGCCGACAGCAGTCGACCGTGCAGCCGCACGGTCGCGCCCAGCGGCGCCCGCGCGTCGTCGGGATCGCCCAGGACCAGCACCGGGGCGACCAGGTCGAGGGTGCGACCGCGGCCGGTGACCTGATGCACGCTGAGTCGCCAGACCACCTGGTCCCCGGCGAACGTCCGAGAGCCTCCCGAGACGACGTGCGGGTCGGAGGCGACCGTCCCGACTGCCGTGACGGCTGCGCCGTCGGCGGCGAGGGCGGCCACGGGGTTGTGCGCGATCCGGTCCGCCCGGAGCGCGGCGACGGAGCCTGCCGTGGCGGCCACGAGCAGCAGTGCCGCCGCGGCCACCACCACCTCGCGGCGTCGGCGAGCGACCGCCACACCGGCCGCCAGCAGTACCGAACCCACGAGGACCGACAACAACGCCCAGCCGGTGGCCAGCGTGCCCACGACCGCGCCGAGCCACGCGGCCGCGCCCAGCAGCGGCATCCGCAGGTCGAGGCGGAGGGAGCAGGGTCGGCACGACCCGTCACACCGTCACGTAAGGGGCGAGCTTGCCGAGGGTGACCTCGCCGATGCCGTCCACCTCCAGCAGCTCGTCGACCGAGGTGAAGCCGCCGTGCTGGTCACGCCACTGCAGGATCGAGGCCGCGGTCACCGGACCGACCTCGGGCAACGTGTCGAGCTGGCTCTGGGTCGCGGTGTTGAGGTTGACCAGCGTCACGGGACCACTCGGGAGGTCGGAGGGCGAGGCGGTCGCGGCCGCACCCGAGGGCGGTGGACCGCCGACCACCACCTGCTCGCCGTCGACGAGGACCCGGGCCAGGTTGAGCCCGGTCAGGTCGACTCCGGGACGCGCGCCGCCCGCCGCCTCGAGCGCGTCGACCACCCGCGCCCCCACGTCGAGCACGGCGATGCCCGGGTGCCGCACCTTGCCGGCGACATCGACGGTGACCGTCGCCGGTGCCCCTCCGGTGGACGAGCCGGTGGACGAGCCGGCGGATGGGCCGGCGCCGGGCGCCTGGCCCACCGGCTCGACCGCAGGCGAGGCGGAGACGAGCCCCGACGCCGGTGCCGCGGCCAGCGCAGGAGCGTCGTGCGCCGATCCGCGCACCAGCCACCAGCAGGTGACCGCAAGCCCGACCGCCACCACGACCGCGACCACAGCGAGCTGGGCGGCCCCGAACCCGGCCAGACCGCGCGCGCCCCTCAGTGCGTGCCGCCCCGGAGCCGGCGGCCGCTGCCGGGCGTCCGGGAGCGGTCTGGGCACCGGTGGCGGCGGAGCCGGTGGTCGACGCGGCGCCGCGGGTCTGGTGTGGTCGTCCCACCAGGGGGCGGTCGTCAGGTCGTCGGCGGGCGGCGGCTCCGGCCGAGCCGAGCGCACGCTGGACAGCTCGTCGCCGAGCTGGGCCAGCCGGCGCGAGAGGGCCGCGTCGTGCTCGAAGGTTCGTCGCGTGCGCATGGGTCGAACCTAGGAAGATTCGGCGACTCCCGCCGCGGCGAACGGAGCAGCCTGTGGACAACCCTGCCGGCCGGCCGGCCTGTGGACGACTCCCGGCGTGGTCGGGCCAGTCAGGCCTCGGCGATCGCCGCGACGGAGACCAGCAGCCCGGGTATGTCGACCGGCAGTGCGGCCCCTTGCCGGGCCGGCGGGTCGCTCGGGAACCACGCCAGCCATTCCTCGTTCATGCCGGCGAAGTCGCCGGGATCGCGCAGGATGACGGTGGCGCTGACCAGCTTGTCGAGCGAGCTGCCGGCCGCATCCAGGATGGCCGCAACGTTCGTCAGGCACTGCCGGGTCTGCTCCTGGATCGTCGTGCCGACGAGCTCGCCGGACCCGGGGTCGAACGCGGCCTGGCCGGACACGAACACGAGCCCGCCCGTCACGACGGCCTGGCTGAACGCGGCCGATTTCGGCGCGGCGTCGGTGGTGATGGTCTGTCTCGACATCTCGGGCTCCTCACGCAGACTTGGACATGGATGACCGCGACTCAGAGCAACGGCGCGACGCAGACCGCGAGCATCCCTGGCCCGACGTGCGCGCCGAGCACCGCACCGAGCTCCGCACACCCGACCTCGCGGCCCTCGAGGTTGCCCGCCAGCCGCGTGGCCAGCTGCGACTGGAGCTGCCCCGCCCGGTCTGGGCTGGCCAGGTGCGCCACGGTGACATCGACCGGGTCCGACCCGGCGGCCTGCACGGCCAGCTCCTCCAACCGCGCCAGCGCTCGTCCCGAGGTCCGCACCCGCTCGAGGGACGCGACCCGGCCCTCGGAGATCTCCAGCAGCGGCTTCACGGCGAGCGCGCCGCCCACCAGCGCGGCGGCGGCACCGATCCGGCCACCGCGGCGGAGGTACTCCAGCGTGTCCACGTAGAACAGGGAGCGGCACCGCGAGGCCCGTTCTCGCGCCGCCGCCGCGGCGTCGGCCGCGGAACCGCCCGCGTCCACCACATCGGCGGCCGACAGGGCGGCGTACCCCGTCGCCACCCCGACCTGCCGGCTGTCCACGGGTACGACGGGCACGGAGGCCTCGCGGGCGGCGAGCTGCGCCGACTCGAAGGTCCCGCTCATCTCCGCGGACAGGTGCACGGACACGATCTCCGTGGCACCGGTGCGCGCACACTCCTCGTAGACCTCGAGCAGGGCCGCCGGCGTCGGCCGCGACGTGCTCACCGGCCGGAAGTCCTTGAGCGCCGCCGCCACCAGCTCCGGGGTGGCGCCGTCGGAGCCCTCGTCGTAGACGTTGGCGCCGATCACGACCTGCAGCGGCACCACGACGATGCCACGCTTGTCGGCCAGGTCCGGCGGCAGGCTGGCGGTCGAGTCGGTGACGACGACGACCGGCATGGACGCGAGGTTAGTGCCTGGGATGGGTGACCGGGCGGGCCCGGGTACTCACAGGGTCACGTCTCCTGGGCGATCGTGTCGGCGATGATCTGCGCGTCGCTCGGCCGCGGGTTGACCAGCGACGTCGCCGGCAGCGGCTGGTCCGCGGTCTGCACCAGCCCGCGCACGCCGTCCTGGAGGACGTACGAGCGCCTGGTGAAGACCGACGACCCTGGCGCGGTGACCACCGGGACGCACCGGTAGTCGACGGACATCGCGCCGGGCGTGATCGTCGTCGACACGTAGCCGCGCAGGTTGGTCCAGAACTTGAGGTTCGGGTTCCACGCCGCCCACGGGTGAGTGCCGGTCGGCTCGTCGTAGCCGTCACCACCGGACGTGATCGAGCTCGAGACCAGCTCCGACCCGACGATGCCGGAGGCCGGGTCGAACGGGTCGGCGTAGATCTCCGAGGCCCAGTGCGCGTGCACGTCGCCGGTCAGCACGACCGGGTTGCGCACGCCCGCGTCGACCCAGCTCTGGGCGACCCGCGCCCGCGACGCCGGGTAGCCGTCCCAGGCGTCCATCGACACGGTGTTGGCGGCGCCTGGGTCGTTGTCGCGGCGGCCGAAGAAGACCTGCTGCCCGATCACGTCCCACGTGGCTCCCGAGGTGCGGAAGCCGTCGGCGAGCCACGCCTCCTGCGCGGCGCCGGGCAGCGAGCGGGCCGGGTCGGCGGCCTCGGGGCAGTCGTCGTAGCCGTCCCCGCAGGACTGGTCGTCCCGGAACTGCCGGGTGTCGAGCATGTGGAAGGCCGCGAGCGATCCCCACCGGAGCCGCCGGTAGAGCTGCATCCCGGGCCCGTTGGGGACCGAGGTGCGGCGCAGCGGCATGTTCTCGTAGTACGCCAGGTACGCCGCGGCCCGGCGCTCGAGGAACGTCGGCCCGTCCGCGGCGCGCTCCGGGATGTCACCGGCGTAGTTGTTGTCGACCTCGTGGTCGTCCCAGACCGGCAGCCACGGCGCCGCGGCGTGCGCGGCCTGCAGGTCCACGTCCGACTTGTACTGCGCCTGCCGCTGCCGGTAGTTGGCGAGCGTCACGGTCTCCGGGCCGACGTGGGCGCGCCCGATGGGGCTGGTGCCGGCGGGCCCTTCGTACTGGTAGTCGCCCAGGTGCAGGATCAGGTCGGGGCGGTCCTCGGCGAGGTGCCGGTACGCCGTGAAGAAGCCGGCCGGGAAGTTCGAGCACGACGTGAACGCCATCGCGAGCGAAGCCACCGTCGCGCCGTACGCCGGTGCGGTGACCCCGCGGCCGACCTGCGACTCCCACCGCTGGACCCGGAACCGGTAGTAGTACTCGCGGCCTGGACGCAGGCCGTGCACCTCCACGTGGATCGCGTGGGCGGACTCGGGGCCGGCCAGCACCACCCCGGCCCGTCGGATCCGGCGGAACCGCTCGTCCTCCGCCACCTGCCACTCGACGGGATACCGGTGGGACGGCATGCCGCCCAGCCCGTCGTCGTCGAGCGGCGAAGGCGCCAGCCGGGTCCAGATGACGAAGCCGTCGGGCTCCGGGTCACCCGAGGCGACACCGAGGGTGAACGGGTCGACCGGCAGCGGGCGGGCCGTGGGCCGGCGGTCGAGGGTCGGTGCCGCTGAGGCAGGGACCAGCGCCGGCGCGAGCGGGGCGAGGGCGGCGGCGCTCACGCCTCCGGCCAGCCCTGCGGACAGGATGCTTCTCCGAGATGTCTGCATGCGCACGACATCATCCCGCCCGCGCCACGGCGGGCCGACCGTCAGGTGACCGATCGGCGTCCGTCAGCCGTCGGTCAGGAGTCGAAGAGCTCCCGCAGCCGGGCCGCCACGGCGTCGGTCCCGGTCGGCTCGCCGTAGGAGCTGTCGAGGAAGCTGCCGTGGTCGCCGGGCAGGTCCACGACCGGACGCCCGAGCGCCGCCGCCACCGCGCGGCCGCCGCGCGCCGCCGGACCGCCGCCGGACTCCACGCCGACCGCGATGATCAGCCGGTCACCGAGCGGATCCAGCGCAGCCGCGTCGACCGGGTACTGGTTGCACGACGGCATGTTGCGCATCAGCGGGTTGTCGCGGCTGCCGTCGTCCTCGCTCGACTGCCCGAACTGCGCCGGGTCGGGCGCCGGCTGGTCCAGGTAGTCCGCGGGCAGCTCACCCTGGCTCATGACGAGCGCGATGAACTTGGCCATGGCCGGGCCGTTCCCGGACGTGGCGTAGGTCGCCTTCATGTCGTGGATCGCCGCCAGCAACGTGGCTTCGTCAGGCAGCCCGACGAAGGTGGGCGGCTCGTGCGCGACCGCGGTGCGGACGTCCTCCGGGTGCGCCGTCGCCAGCGCCAGCAGGTTGACCCCACCCCCGCTCGTGCCGAAGCAGTCGACGGCTCCGACGCCGAGCGCCTCGATCACCCGGTGCAGGTCCTCGCCATGCTGCTCGGGCGGTACGTCGGTGGTGCCGGTCGGGTTGCGCCCGGTGCCGCGCGGGTCGTAGGTCACGACCGGGCGGTCGGTGAAGTAGCCGGCCAGCGTCCCGAATCCGCTCGCGTCCATGGGCGAGGCGAACATGAACAGCACGGGCTTCTCGTCCGTCGCAGACGCGAGGTCGCCGCGCACGTCGTAGGTGATCAGGTCGTCGCCGTCACCAACGGTCAGGGTCTGCGCCTCAGGGGTCTCGGTCATGGCGCTCAGACTCCCACCGCTGGCGGAACTCATCGCCGGCGGTGGAAGCCCTGCGGATCAGAAGACCTTGCTGAGAGCCCCGGGACCGAAGATGGGCCCGACGACGTACGGCCGCTGCCCGACGTCCACTCCACTGGGCAGGATCAGCTGGTCCTTGACCAGCTCCCTGATCCACGGCCGGTGGTGCGAGCGAGTGACCTTGAACAGCCCACCGACCTCGGAGCCGGGCAGCTCGAGCTCGAACTGGAACCAGCTCATCTTGGACAACGTGACCGCATAGACCGAGTGCCGGTCGGCACCCAGGTCGACGATCGAGGTCAGCCCGTCGGCGTACCGCTTGCACTTCCGGTTCCACGGGTGGTCGGGGTCGCAGACAGCGTTGACCGAACCCGGCTTGATGCGCCAGATCTCCGACGTACCGGGCGTGGCAGGGAAGCCGCGCAGCTCACCGACGTACCAGTAGCCGTCGGGCCCGACCGTCACCGACGTGGCGACGCCCTCGGCCGGGATCTCCGTCCCCGCTGGAGGCAGCGGGTTGCCGTCGAGGTCGGTGTCGGGCAGCTCCTCCGGCACCACGACCAGGCGCGGCTTGAGCCGGGCCACCGTCACCGCGTCCCCGTTCGGCCAGACCCGGATCAGGTCGTTGCCGGCGGCGTCCGCGACCAGCACGGTGCCGTCCCCGAGCGCTGCGACGCCGAACGGGTTGGTCTCCTCGGGACCCTCGGGATCTCCTTGGTCGTCCGGGTCGGGGTCGCCCAGCTGGTAGGCCGCGACGTCGAAGACCGGGGTGGGCGAGGTATCGCCCCAGTGCCATCGGTAGAGGGTCGCCGCACCCGTGCCGGGCGGGCCGCCCGTGGTCAGGATGTAGACGGTGCCGTCAGGTCCGGCCGAGATCGCGGGGGCGACGAAGCCCGCCGGGACGCTGCCGAGCTGGATGACCTTCGGGCCGCCGTGCTTGCGCTCGACGACCAGGCTGAAGGTCCCGTCCGCCTCGGTGACGAGGGTCTTGCCGTGACCGAGGTTGTCGACGCCACGGGGGCCGTCCAGGCCGTCCGCGACCGTTTTGAGGGTGTCCCCATGGCCACCGTGGCCGCCGTGTGCACCGGCCTGCGCAGGGACGAACGCTGCGGCCAGGATGAGCGAGGCCGCGATGAGTGTGCTCTTGCCGAGGTTCATGATCAGGCTCCTCGCCTTGGGTGCGGGAACCAATTCACGCAAGCACAAGCCAGCCACGAGCGCATCGCCCAGATGGGGTGTGTTCGCCAGGTGCCGCTAGACGACGACGTTGACCAGCGTCGGCTCGCGCACGATGACGCGGCGTACCTCACGGCCCTCGATCGCACGGGTGACAGCCGGGTCGGCCAGCGCCAGCGCCTCCAGCTCGGACGCGGCGATGTCGGGGCTGACCTCCAGGCGCGCCTTCACCTTGCCCTGCACCTGGACCACCGCGGTCACCGACGACTCGACCAGCAGTGCGGGGTCCACGGCGGGCCACCCGGCCCGGGCCACCGTGGGCTCGTGGCCCAGCCGCGACCACATCTCCTCGGCGGTGTACGGCGCCACCAGGGACAGCATGATCGCGACCGCCTCGCCGGCCTCGCGGACCGCAGGGTCGGCCGGGCCGCATCCGGAGTCGATGGCCTTGCGGGTGGCGTTCACCAGCTCCATGACGCGGGCGATCATCACGTTGAACCGGAAGCCGTCGACCAGGTCGCCCGCCTCGTGCACCGCCCTCGCGGTGGCCCGGCGCAGCTCGCCGTCACCCGACGTGACGTCCACGCCGACGGCTGAGGTCACGTCGCCGCTCAGGCGCCAGGCCCGCTGCAGGAACCGCAGAGAGCCGCCGGGCGACATGTCCGCCCAGTCGATGTCGTCCTCGGGCGGGCCGGCGAAGACCAGCGTCAGCCGAACCGCGTCGACACCGAACTCGTCCAGCTGCGCGCCCAGGTCGACCCCGTTGCCCAGCGACTTGGACATCTTCTTGCCCTGGTTGATGACCTGGCCCTGGTTCAGCTGCGCGGAGAACGGCTCGACGAAGTCGACCATCCCCATGTCATGCAGCACCTTGGTGAAGAAGCGCGCGTACAGCAGGTGCAGCACCGCGTGCTCGACGCCGCCGACGTAGATGTCGGCCGGCGACCACGCGCGCACGGCGGCCTCGTCGAAGGGGCCCTCGGTGTAGTGCGGGGAGCAGTAGCGCAGGAAGTACCACGAGGAGTCGACGAAGGTGTCCATCGTGTCGCTGTCCCGAGTGGCCGGGCCGCCGCACGTCGGGCACTCGACGTTGACCCAGTCCTCGGCAGCCGCCAGCGGCGAGACGCCCTTCGGCTTCAGGTCGGCGCCCCGCAGGTCGGGCAGCAGCACCGGCAGCTGGTCGTAGGGCACCGGCACTTCGCCGTCGGTCGGGCAGTGGATGATCGGGATCGGACAGCCCCAGTAGCGCTGCCGGCTCAGCAGCCAGTCGCGCAGCCGGAAGTTGACGGTGCCACGCCCTGCGCCCTTGGACTCCAGCCAGGCGATGATCCGGCTCTTGGCCTCGGCGACCTCCAGACCGTCCAGCGACACCTCGTCGTTGGCGGAGTTGATGGCCGTGCCCCTGCCGTTGTAGGCCTCACCCTCCCAGTCATCCGGCGGCTGGATGGTGCGGATGATCGGCATTCCGAACTTGGTCGGCGAAGTCCCAGTCGCGCTGGTCCTCGCCCGGGACACCCATGATCGCGCCGGTGCCGTAGTCGGCCAGCACGTAGTCCGAGGCCCACACCGGGACCTGCGCGCCGTTGACCGGGTTGGTCGCGGTGACGCCCAGGTCGACGCCGGTCTTGGGCCGGTCGGTGGCCTGTCGCTCGATCTCCGAGGACTTCCGCACCTCGACCAGGTAGTCCTCCAGCGCCTGCTTCTGCCCGGGGGCGCACAGCTCCTGCGCCAGCTTCGCGTCCGCGGCGACGACCATGAACGTCGTCCCGAACAGCGTGTCCGGACGGGTGGTGAAGACCCGCAGGGGTTCGTGCCCGTCGACATGGAACTCGACATGGGCACCTTCGGATCGGCCGATCCAGTTCTTCTGGGCGGTCAGCACCCGCTCGGGCCAGGTGGCCTCCAGCGGTTCCATGTCGTCCAGCAGGCGCTGCGCGTAGTCGGTGATCTTGAAGTACCACTGAGTCAGCTCGCGCTTGGTCACCTCGGCGCCACAGCGCTCACAGTGCCCGTCGACCACCTGCTCGTTGGCCAGCACGGTCTGGTCGTTGGGGCACCAGTTGACGGCGCTGTTCTTGCGGTAGGCCAGCCCTTGCTCACGGAACTTCAGGAACAGCCACTGGGTCCACCGGTAGTACTCCGGGTCGCTGGTGTTGAACCGGCGCGACCAGTCGAAGCTGATCGCGTAGTGGCGGAACGACTCGTACTGCGTGTCGATGTTGGCGTAGGTGTACGTCGCCGGGTGCTCGTCGTTGCGGATCGCGGCGTTCTCCGCGGGCAGGCCGAAGGAGTCCCAACCCATGGGGTTCAGGACGTCATGGCCGCGCTGCCACCAGTAGCGCGCGATCACGTCATGCAGCGCCATCACCTCGGCGTGACCCATGTGCAGGTCACCGCTGGGGTAGGGGAACATCGTCAGCGCGTAGCGCTTCTCGGCGCCATCCGGAGCGCTGCCGGCGCGGAAGGCGTCCAGTCCGTCCCACACCTGCCGCCACTTCTGCTCGACAGCGTGGACGTCGTAGGTCGCCGGCTCCTGGTCGTTGGTCTCCATGGCTCTTCCTCGGTAGGCCTGATCCTGCTGCTGTGTCTGTTGGGCACAAAAAAGCCCCTCGTGGGCGAGGGGCGGCCGCGTCGACGGGTGCTGCGTCGGCGCGGCTAGGTAAGGAGCAGGGTCCTGCGCATGGGACAAGACTACCGGACCGCGTCCACCGTCTTGGTCAGCGGCCGGTGTGACGGCGCGAGCGTCAACGGCATCAGTGCGTGCACCTGCTCCACGAGTCGCGGCAGCGCGCTCGAGCTGCCGGTGACGTGGCCGAGCAGGGCGGCCTGGAACAACCCGTCGAGCACGCCGTACGCCGAGGCCGGGTCCATGGCGACCTCACGGTCGACGAGCTCGGAGTAGCGGGTGACGATCCGCCAGATCATGTCCCGGAGCGCGCCGTCGATCAGCAGCACCGTCTCGCGGAGCCGGTCGTCGAACATGCTCTCGACGCGCAGGTCGTACCAGAGGCGGTGCATCGGCGCCTCGTCGACCAGGGTCTCGACCAGCTTGGCCGCGAACCCGTCGAGGAGCTCCTGCCCGGTGGTGGACCGCTCGACCACCTCGTCGTAGCGGTGGATGCAGCGCATCTTGTAGTAGGTGATGCTGTAGGCGACCAGCTCGATCTTGTCCTCGAAGTAGTAGTGCAGGACCCCGTGGCTGAACTGCGAGTTGCCCGCGATGTCGCGCAGGCTGGTGCGGGCGTAGCCGAGCTCGCCCAGGGTGAGCAGTGCGGACTCGGCGAGCTCGTTGCGGCGCACGTCGAACCGGTCGACCGGGGACCGGCGGGTGCGCGTGGAGGGGATCACCCACGAATCTTGACACGCGTCCAAGCCGTTATGAACAGTTGTCCAGAGAATGCTTGACAGCCGTTCAGATCGGAGGGACGGTTGTTGTCCCCAACACCACGGACTGGCGGTGGGAGTGGGGATGCACGCCTACCCCCCGGTGTCCCCCTCTCATTCGTCCCTCCCCCAGCCCGTCGGTGCTACCGCTGCCAGTGGCTCGCGCGGTCGACGACGCCGACGCTGATCGAGTACTCCTCGTAGTAGTCGCGGACGCCGGCCCGCTGAGCCTTGCGGTGCTCGGGATGGCGGCCCCACGCCTCGTGCGACGGGCCGTCCGCGAAGGTCACCACGGTGACCCTCTCGCCGTCCTCGGCCGTGAACGTCTTGTGCTCGACGTACCCGGGCATGGTCCGGGCCAGGGCGCTGATCCGGGCCACGTGGTCCGGATAGGCGTCAGCGTCCGGGCGCAGCCGGTTGCGGAAGACGGTGACGACCTGGCCGGCCTCGGGCACCAGACGGGAGACATCGCTCATGGCCCGATGCTGCCTCATTGACGGGTCACTAGAGTCCGAGCCATGGCCGACCGACCCGTCCTCGACCGATTCCGACTCGACGGCAAGGTCGCCGTCGTCACCGGTGCCTCCAGTGGCCTGGGCGTCGCGTTCGCGCAGGCGCTCGCCGAGGCGGGCGCAGACGTCGCGCTGGGCGCACGGCGGGTGGACCGGCTGGCGGACACCGCGGCGCTGGTCGAACGCGCCGGCCGCACGGCGCTGACCCACGGCACGGACGTGTCCGACCCGCAGTCGTGCACCGACCTGGTCGCCCTGGCGATGGAGGAGTTCGGTCACGTGGACGTGCTGGTCAACAACGCGGGGATCGGTACGGCGGTTCCGGCGACCCGCGAGACTCCGGAGCAGTTCCGGCAGGTCATCGACGTCAACCTCAACGGGTGCTACTGGATGGCCCAGGCCTGCGGCCGGGTGATGCAGCCGGGCTCGAGCATCATCAACATCAGCTCGGTGCTGGGGCTGACCACCGGTGGTCTGCCACAGGCGGCGTACTCCGCGTCGAAGGCGGCGCTGATCGGTCTGACCCGCGACCTGGCCCAGCAGTGGACCGGCCGCAAGGGCATCCGGGTCAACGCGATCGCGCCCGGCTTCTTCGAGTCCGAGATGACCGACAGCTACCCGCCCGGCTACCTCGACGGGCAGATGGCCCGGATCCCCACGGGCCGCAAGGGCGACCCGGCCGAGCTCGCGGCGACGGTGGTGTTCTTCGCGTCGGACGCCGCGGCCTACATCACCGGGCAGACGCTGGCCGTCGACGGCGGGATGACCATCACGTGACGGACACCGTCCCCGGCTGAGCGTTCGCGTTCACCTTCCGTACACGTTCACGAGCGAACCCGGTCACCGGGATCCACGAGCGTCGTGGTGCCTCGTCCACGACGTACCGGAGGATCCTGATGTCCGACCGCGCCACCGCCGCACCCGACCGCCCCGCCGAGCTCCGGCTCCTGCCCATGGCGGGACTCACCCACGGGAAGCGCAGCCCGATCACCTGCCACCTGCGCTGCGGTGACGCCTGCGCGTTCGAGGCACCCAACACCACCGAGACCTCCTACTTCCGCGACGTGGCCGCCCTGGCGCTGAGCCGCCGCGCCGTCGTCGGCGCGGGAGCGACGGCCGCCGGGCTGGCCCTGGCCGGTGGCGCGCTGACCTCCCCCGCCGCGGCGCAGGCCAGCGGGCGGCACGGACAGTCTCACGGCGGCCACCACGGAGGCGGTGGAGGGCTGCCCTTCGCCGCCATCGCGCCGGTGGCCACCACGGTCGATGACGTGACCGTGCCGTCGGGCTACCGGTGGGAGCCGATCATCAGGTGGGGCGACCCACTGTTCGCGGATGCTCCGACGTTCGATCCCGCCGCGCAGTCTCCCGAGGCGCAGTCCCGCCAGTTCGGCTACAACAACGACTACCTCGACATCATCGAGACCAACCGTGCCGGCACCCGGGCGCTGCTCGTGTGCAACCACGAGTACACCAACGAGAACATCATGTTCCCGCCCGGCTTCGACCCCGAGCGCCTGATCCGCACGGCCTGGGCCGCGCACGGGATGTCTGTGGTCGAGCTCAAGCGCCGCCGCCGTGGGGACACCTGGCGGTACGAACGCCGGGGCCGCCTCAACCGCCGCATCACCCTCGACACCCCGTTCACCCTGGACGGTCCAGCCGCCGGATCCGCCCTGCTCAAGACGGCCGAGGACCAGACCGGGCGCAAGGTGCGCGGCACCATGAACAACTGCTCCGGAGGCACCACCCCCTGGGGCACCGTGCTGTCCGGCGAGGAGAACTTCAACCAGTACTTCAAGGCCACGGGCACCGACCCGAAGGAGGTGCGCTACGGCCTGAGCAGCAGCCAGGACACGCGCAACTGGCGGTCCGTCGACCCGCGTTGGGACGCCTCCCAGCCGGCGTACGCCAACGAGCCCAACCGGTTCGGCTGGATCGTCGAGATCGACCCCAGCGACCCGAACGCGACCCCGCGGAAGCACACCGCGATGGGCCGGTTCAAGCACGAGGGTGCCAACGTCATCGTCAACAGGGACGGGCACGTCGTCGCCTACATGGGTGACGACGAGCGCTTCGACTACCTCTACCGCTTCGTGTCCCGGAAGAAGTTCCGTCCCGGGCATCGCCCGAGCGACCGTCGCCACAACCTGGACCTGCTCAGCGAGGGCGACCTCTCCGTGGCGCGATTCACCGGCGACGGCCTCGAGGACGGGATCAGCGACGGGACCGGCGAGTGGATCCCGCTGACCAAGAACGGCGTCTCCGTGGTGCCCGGCTTCACGACCGAGGAGGTGCTCGTCTTCACCCGACTGGCAGCGGACGCCGTCCAGCCGACCAAGATGGACCGCCCCGAGGACGTCCAGCCGAGCCTGGTGAACGGCCGGATCTACGTTGCCTGCACCAACAACACCGACCGCGGCAAGCCCGGCAAGGAAGGACCGACCGAGCCCAACCCCCGGGCTGCCAACAAGGACGGGCACATCGTCGAGATCGCGCCCAGCTCCGGTGACCACACCGCCGGCACGTTCACCTGGAACCTGCTGCTCATCTGCGGCGACCCGGGCACCGCCGGCACCTACTTCGGCGGCTACCCCGGCCCGGTCTCTCCGATCTCGTGCCCCGACAACGTCGCCTTCGACAGCGTGGGCAACCTGTGGATCTCCACCGACGGCCAGCCGTCCGCACTGGCCCACAGCGACGGCCTCTACAAGGTGCCGGTCGCGGGACCCGAGCGCGGTCGCGTGCAGCAGTTCCTCGCTGTGCCTGCCGGGGCCGAGACCTGCGGTCCGGTCATCCACGACCGGGACGGCTCGGTCTTCGTGGCGGTGCAGCACCCGGGCGAGGAAGGTTCGTGGGCGACCCCGCAGAGCCGCTTCCCCGACTTCGTCGCGCTGGGCGCCACGGCGCCGTTGGGCGACTTCGCCGGGCCGCGACCGACCGTCGTGCAGGTGACGCGTCACTGACCGGTCCTGTTGTCACCGATGAGTTCAGGTCGCCGCTGACGTCTCAGCATCCATGACCTTTGTGCTCGTCCCGGGCGCCGGCGGTGTGGGCTGGTACTGGCACCGCGTCGTTCCGCTGCTCGAAGCCGCCGGCAACCGGGTCGTGGCCGTCGACCTGCCCGCAGGCGACGAGCGGGCCGGGCTCGCCGAGTACGCCGACGCGATCGTGGCCGCCGCGGACGGGGCACCGGACGTGGTGCTGGTGGCGCAGTCGTTGGGCGGGTTCTCGGCTCCGCTGGCGGTCGACCGGCTCGACGTACGCCGGATCGTGCTGGTCAACGCGATGGTGCCGCGGTCCGGCGAGACCTTCGGGGAGTGGTGGGATGCGGTCGGGCAGTCGGCCGCCAGCCGCGCGTACGCCGAGCGGGAAGGCCGCGACCCTGACGCGCCGTTCGACGAGGTGGAGGTGTTCTTCCACGACGTCCCGCCCGAGGAGACTGCCGAGGCGATGCGGAGGGGCGAGCCGCAGCAGGCGGAGAAGCCGTTGGACGAACCCTGGCCTCTGGACGCCTGGCCGGACGTGCCGACCAGCGCCGTGGCCGGCCGCCACGACCGGATCTTCCCCGAGGAGCTCCAGCGTCGCTACCTGGGCGACCGGCTCGGCATCGAACCGACCGTCGTCGACGGTGGGCACCTGGTCGCGCTGTCCAACCCGGAAGGTCTGGCCGAGGTGCTTCTCCACGCGGCTGACTGAACCGACGCAGCGCTTGGATCGCCAAGTCCATCGCTGTCATCGGCGGCTTACTGGGAGAACCGCTTCCAGTGCCCCTCGGAGATGACCTCGACCTGGCCGTCGACGACCCGGAAGGCCGTCTGGTCGTCAACTGCGTACGCCGGACCGTCGATGGTGGCCGCCCAGGCCTCGGCCTCGGCCATGGTGTTGCCAGGCATGCCTTCGCCGTTCACGTGGGGACAGATCGAGAAGTCGACGAGCCCCAGGGTGCTGACGTCGCCTCCTGGGGGCCTCCACTGGATGAAGTCCTCTCCGACCTGGGGGGTCATCACCATGCTCCCCGAGCTCAGCCCGACCCAGACTGTGTCCGCCAGCGAAGGCAGGAGGTCCACCAGCCCGGACTCCCGCATCCAGTGGCAGAGGTACAGCACGTCGCCGCCGCCCACCAGCAGCGCGTCGGTCTCCCGGACCAGAGGGACCCACATCTCCTCGTCGAGGCTGGGCAGCGCGGTCAGCTCCAGAACCCCCATCGACTCCCATCCGAGCCCGACCATGCGGTTCTCGGTGTTGCCGCTGATGAACCGCCATGGGCCAGCGCCCGGACCAACGGCCGGGTGCGCGTACATCGCTGTGGGGATGCAGAGCGCGCTGGACTCGGCGATCGGCTTGCCCAGGAGCTCGACCAGCGCGTCCTCGATGCTCTGGTTCTGGACGCCCGCGGACGTGAGCAACAGCTTCAAGACGCCTCCTTGATCGCGGTTGGGGCGAGGCTAGGGACAGCGGGGCGCGCCCTAACTGTGTCGGGCGCGCGTCGGCGACCCCTCGTGGGCAGGACGATGGCCGGGCCATGGATGCGCACGGAGCACATGACCAGCCGGGCGCCGGAAACTCATCGGTGGCGACCAGGTGCCAGGACCGGCGCCCGGGAACCGTCGTCCGGTCGCGAGGCAGGTGCCGACGTGCGAGGACAAACACGTCAAGCCGTTGCTCGCGTGTGCCGGTATCGCAGGATGACCGCCCCGGACCGGAACTCATGGCGATCCACGAGCTCGAGCTGGATGCGCTCGCGCAGACCAGCGAGCAACGTCGGCCCGTGGCCGGCAAGGACCGGCTGCACAACGAACACGTACTCGTCGATCAGTCCCAGATCTGCCAACGCCAGGGGGAGCGTCACGCCACCCACGAACAGGCCCTCGCCTGGCTCCTGCTTGAGCCGCTGAACCGCTTGCCCCAAGTCGCCTCGCACCAGCTCGGCATTCCAATCGACCTCGCTCAGCGTGCTCGACACGACGTACTTCTTGGTCCTGTCGATGGTCTCGGCGAACGGGATCTCCCACTCACCCATCCAGTCAGGCCACGTGCCCGTGGCCGGCTGCCGCCACGCCGACTCCATCATCTCGTAAGTCACCCGGCCGAATAGCAGGGCATCGGCTCGCTCCATCTCAGCGGTCCAGTAGCGCATCGACTCCTCGTCGGGGGGTAGCCCTGCCTCGTGATGGCAGCAGCCGTCGAGTGTGACGTTGATCGAGTATCGAAGTGGTCTCATCTCGTTGCTCTCGCTATTGCGCGCAGCGCGTTTCCGCCCGTCGGCTCGCTGGGGCGTGACGACTGCCCATCGATCGCGGCAGATCCGCGCACCCTACGCGGCATGTCCCGATGGCCGCAGCGCACGCAATCTGCGACTGGTGCAGGTGCGTTGCTCCCATCGCTCAGGGGTGCGGGTGGTCCCGAGGGTCGTCGGGGAGCGTTGGGAGTGGTTGAGTCTCAGCGTCCGGTGTGGCCTCCGGCGAGGGGGGCCGCCGCTTGGACACAGGCCTACCGAGGTAGGCCGGCCGCGGGCGGGTCGGGCGGAGAAGTTGAACTTGGCGTCGGACCCTCTGCTCGAGATCCATCTCGCGCAGCAGCCGTTTGACGGTCGACAGCGCCACGGCGTGCAATTCGCGTAGCTCGGGAGCGCTCTCGGTCGTAGCCAGGTCGTTCAGTCGGGCTCGCGCTTCCTGCATGCCGTCGAGGGCGTCCCGTAGAGCCCGGACGTCCTCCGAGCCCAGGCTCGTTGCGGGGCCCGCCTCGTTGCGGACCAGCTGCCCGAACGTGTCGACACCGGCGGCCAGTTCCCGCAGTGTCTGGGCGAGTCCGAGTAACACGTCGTCGGCGCCCTCATCATCGAGCCACGTCGGTTCGGACGTCGCGTCCACCAGTGCGCGGAACATCGAGCGGATGGCGACCGCCGAGTGCTCCAATGCCTCGAATCCCTGACGCAGGCCCGGTCCCACGTCGGGGGTGCCGACGGCGCGAACGTTGAGTCGCCGCCCCTGCTCGGCGTGGACGAGGGCAGAACCGACCTGGGGGATGTCGTGGTGGGTGATCCGGCGGGCCTCGTCCAGCCAAGTCCGTGCAGCCGACCCCACGTCACGCCCCCCTGCCACTAGCTCAGTCAGCTCCTCGGCGGCGCCGTTGAGCAACTCGGTGAGCGAATCCGAAAGTCCGTCGATGGCCCGCGCGGCGTCGGCACTGGCGATTCTGGGAGGGAATAGCAGATTTGCCGCGATACCCACGCCGGCACCCACCAGGGTCTCTGCGATCCGCTGCCAGGCTGCGGACCCGGCGCTCAGCGAGCCGACGCCGAGCACCAGCATGCCGCTGATCGCGACCTCGATGAGGTTCGAGCGCAGGCGTAGCGCCTGCCCGATCGCCATGGAGACGAAGATCAGCAGGCCAAGGCTCCACCACTCGAGCGGGAGGACGGCAGCGAATGCCACTGCGAGGGACACGCCGGTCACCACGGCCACCACACGGTCGAGACCGCTG
Source organism: uncultured Actinomycetota bacterium (assembly GCA_963798045.1). Classification (GTDB taxonomy): domain Bacteria; phylum Actinomycetota; class Actinomycetes; order Propionibacteriales; family Nocardioidaceae; genus Nocardioides. Next base: position 11,037 of record CAWCSB010000010.1, on the reverse strand, counting down.
GCGAGAAGCGAGACCGGAGTGACCTGGACGACGAGCATCGCGGTCAGGGGTGCGAGTAGTGGCTGCGTGCCCGGGAAGAACAGCGTCGCTACGACATAGCTCGCGACCGCGGCGATCGTGATCCGCAGGGACCACAGGACTGCCGCGCGGCCGTCGTTACGCAGCTGGGTCAGATTGCGACCCAGCCTCCGTCGCCACATGTCTCGCACGGTTCATCATGCTTGATACTGAGGCGAACGCCCGCAGATGGTCGGCCCCTGCTGCGGCCGCGGCACGCCCGCTCCTGCGCATGACTGATCGCATCGCCAGATCCGGGCGAGCCGCTCTCAGTGCGGCAGATCAGGGCGAGTGTGGCCGCCCTCAATGCGGCCGATCCGGGCGATCAGCGGGTATGCAACCAGCGGTTGGTTACGCATCCCTCCTCGTAGTGCCACCTGCCATCGGCCTCACCGCGCTCGAGCAGTTCCTTGACGGACGCGACGATGGCCTCAGGGCCCACGTCAAGAGCGACCATGTTGACCGGGGTGGTCATTCCTTCGCCAGTGACGCCTAGCGGCGTGAATGCGTCGAGAACTGCCTGCCGGTCGCCACGCAACGGCCTATCTTCCTGCGGGATGACTCGAATCACGACACGCTCGCCACGCTCCAGGAGCCTGACGAACCACAAGACTCCCGCGTCGTCAGGTTTGGCCTCGACCACGTCTTCGGCGGCGACGCCACGGACGAACCATGGGGTGTTGTCGAGCCGGAATCGTCCTGGTCCGTCTGGCTTTGCCCACAAGCCTTCGGACTCGGCTGGGGGCCACCCTGCTGCATCGCGATCGAGCGCGAAGCGGACTTTGACCCTGTCGCTCATGCAGTCATCTTGCGGCACGCGGCTCCCAACAAGCGGGCGAACGATCATGCGCATCAGCGAGTGCGGGGATCTCGGCAGATCCGGACGCATCGTCGCGTCCCGAACGGCGAACTGACGTGCTCGTCGTCGGCATACGCGCGGCCAACGCTTGCATGGCTCAGAGGGGGTCGGCTGTCGAGCTGTAGGTGTGTCCGGTGGGCGTGGTGATCTCGACGGTGTGTAGAGGGCCAGGGATCGTGCGGGCGCTCCAACCGGGTGCTTCTTTGGCGTAGTTGCAGAATTCGCACAGCCCTTGGCCGTTGTCTGCCGTCGTGGGTCCACCACGGACACGAGGATCGACGTGGTCGGCGTGGCGGATCGGCGCGTCGCACCCGACGGTGCGGCAGGTGCGGTCGCGAAGGCGGAGGAACTCGGCGAGCCGCCCCGCGAACAGCTTGGCGCTGGAGTCCATGGCCACCAGGTTGCCGGTGGCGGGCCGTTCGTAGAGCCGGCGGAGCCAGCTGTCGAGACCAGTGTCGAGATTGTCGGCCAGCCATCCACGGATGAGATCGCCGGGAACAGGGCCGTGACCCTCGACCCAGCCAGTGCCGTCCTGGTCACCGAGGAGCACGCTGTCCCGGACGATGAGGTTGATCATCACCGGGACCGTGCTCACGGTGCTGGGGGCGACGCTCTCCGGGGCAGCTTCGGCTGCGAGCCCGGGATGCACGACCCTCTGGACGAGGATGTCGGCCATCAGCTGTCCGATGCTGCGCGGGTCTCCGGCGGCCTTGGCTGACCGTGCCGCACGGCCGAGGGTCGCGTGTACGGCGACGCCGGCCTTCACCGGCAGCAGTGTGCCCAGCCAGGTCATCACGTCAGGTGCGGGCCGCAGGCTGACGTGTCGATCGGCCTCGGCGCGGCGGCGGCGCCGTGCGACCGCGGCGGCATCGAGCTCGGCGGCCGCGCGCTGCAGCCGTCCGACCAGCTGGCGGGGAGACAGTCTCTCGACGGTCTCGGGGTCTGCGCACAGCTGCTCATCCACCAGTGCGCGGTCCTCGGCGCTCAGGCACCCCGTCTCGCGGGCGATCAACGTGGCCTTGAACGCATCGATACGGCCGGACCGGAAGGCGGCACGGGTGTGAGCCAGCTCGGTGCGCAGGATCATCGCGAGGGAGACCTGCTGCTGACCGCGCCGCGGTGACTGTCGCAGCGCCAGCCCCACCTGTTGCGCCAGGCCACGGTCGCGCCGCGCAGGGGGAACGCCGCGCTCGGACGCAGCTTGGCGCTGGGAGACGACGAAGTCGGCGACGGTCTCGCTCTGCGCGGCCTCGCTGGCACAGCGCAGCAGCTCCAGCGCAGCGATCCGATCGATCCGCTCCGCGTCGCCCTGCTCGGTGGCGTCGGCTGCCAGTCGCCGGGCGAAGGTCTCGATCTCCGACACCGTGGGCGCCGACATGGTGGCGGCGCCGGCGGTGCCCGCCACCGCGTCGTTCCCGAGATCCCGCACGTCCACCACCTGTGAGCAGTTTGCTTCCTGGTGATGAACACGTTAGACCGAGCCACCGACAGTCTGCAGAGACGATCCACAGGTGCTCCCGACCCTTCACAAAGACATGGCGTGGACGAAGACCGCAACCCCTGCCTTCGAGCTCGAGCGCTCCCATCGCATCCCGATCTTCTCGGCCACCCGTTGGGACGGGCGGTTCTCCGGAGCGGTGATGGCGATCAGGCGCTCGACTCCGCGTGCTCGGGCGAGGTCGCGGCAGGCACGCGCACCGTCGGTCGCGATGCCTTCTCCCTGGCGGGCGGGTACGACGTGGTAGCCGACCTCCAGCTCGTCTCCCCGTCGATCGTCTGCCACGTCAGCCCGCAGTCACCCAGGAACTCGCCGTCACGGTCCTCGATCACCCACAGCCCGAAGCCGTCCCTCGCGTAGTTGCCGAGCGTCCACTCGATCCAGGTCTGCGCCTCCGCCCTCGACTTCGGCCGCGGGTAGAAGCGCATCACCTCGTCGTCCCCCAGCAGATCGGCCATGGCGTCGAGGTCGTCCATCGTCATCGGCCGGAAGCTCAGCCGCTCCGAGGTCGGCAGCTCGAGACGGGACACGGTCGAGAAGGCTAGGCCGATCCCTCAGAACGGGTAGCTGGCCGGCTCCCCGCGCACCGTGATCCATCGGGTCTCGGTGAACGCCTCGATGTTCGCGGCCGCGCCGCCGAGCCGGCCGATGCCGGACGCGCCGAGACCACCGAACGGGACGTTCGCCTCGTCGTTCACGGTCTGGTCGTTGATGTGCACGATGCCGGTGGGGATCTGCTCGGCCAGCGCCAGGCCGCGCATCACGTCGCGAGTCACGATGCCGAGCGAGAGGCCGTAGTCGCCCTCGGCCGCCAGCCGCACCGCGTCGTCGACCGAGGAGACCCGGGTGATCGGAGCGACCGGGCCGAACACCTCCTCGGTGAACACCGGTGAGGTGAGCGGTACGTCGGCCAGCACGGTCGGCTGGTAGAAGAGCCGGTCGTACTCACCGCCCGCGGCCAGCCGCGCCCCTTGGTCGACGCTGGAGGTGACCAGGCCGTGGATCTTGTCGCGCGACCCCTCGTCGATCACCGGCCCCAGCGCGACCTGCTCGGTGGCCGGGTTGCCGACCGGTAGGTGGCCGGCCTTGGCGGCCAGCTGGTCGACGAAGTCGTCGTAGATGCCATCGGCCACGAAGTAGCGGCCGGTGGTCATGCAGATCTGACCCTGGTTGAGGAACGACGCCCAGCCGGTCAGCCCCACGGCCTGCTCGACGTCGGCGTCGTCCAGGACGAGCAGCGCCGAGTTGCCGCCGAGCTCGAGGTGAGCGCGCTTCAGGTGCCGGCCGGCGAGCTCGCCGATCGAGCGGCCGACGGCGGTCGAACCGGTGAACGAGATGACCCGGACGTGCGGGTCGGTGACCATCGCCTCGCCCACGTCCTTGCCGCCGGGCAGCATCTGCAGCACTCCCGCGGGCAGTCCCGCCTCCTCGAAGATCCGGGCCATGATCGTGCCGCCGGTCACGGCGGTCCGCGGGTCCGGCTTGAGGACCACCGCGTTGCCCAGCGCCAGCGCCGGGGCCACCGACCGGATGCCGAGGATGATCGGCACGTTGAACGGCGAGATCACCGCCACCACTCCGGCCGGCACCTGGCGGGCCATGGACAGCCGCGGTTGCTCGCTGGGCAGCACCTGACCGATCGGCTGGCCTGGCAGCGACGCGGCCTGGTAGCACTCCTCGGCCGCCACGTGCATGGCGAAGTCCGCCATCGGCGGGATCGCACCGACCTCGCGGACGTTCCAGTCTCTGATCTCGTCGGCGTGCTCGGCCCAGAGGTCACCGGCCTTCCGCAGCACCGCGGCGCGCGCGGTGTGCGGCAGCGCCGCCCACTCCTGCTGCGCCTGCGCAGCGGAAGCGGCGGCCTCGGCGACGTCGTCGGCGTCGGCCTGGCCCATCGTGCCGAGCTCGCCCCCGGTCGCGGGCTCGACCACGGCGTACGTGCCGCCCCCTCCGTCGGTCCAGGTGCCGCCCTTGAAGACCTTGCCCTCCCAGGCGACGCCGTCGAGAAGTCCCATCTCTATCCCCACACTTCCTCGGCGGTCTCCACGACCAGCCGCAGCTTGGCCCGCTCCTGCTCGACGGTCAGCTCGTTGCCCTCCACTGTCGAGGAGAAACCGCACTGTGGCGAGAGGCAGAGCTGCTCCAGCGGGACGTATTTCGCCGCCTCGTCGATCCGCCGCTTGAGGTCGTCCTTGTCCTCGAGCTCCCCGGTCTTGGTGGTGACGAGGCCGAGCACGACCTGCTTGCCCTCCGGCACGAACCGCAGCGGCTCGAACCCGCCGGACCGCTCGTCGTCGTACTCGAGGAAGAAGCCGTCGACGTCGAGCTGGCTGAACAGCACCTCGGCCACGAAGTCGTAGCCGCCCTCGGCCGCCCACGACGACCGGAAGTTGCCACGGCACATGTGCGTGGTCACCCGGAGGTCGTCGGGCCGGCCCGCGATCGCCGCGTTGACGTTGCGCACGTACTGCTCGTGCAGGTGGTCGGGGTCGCCGCCCTGCGAGGCGACCAGGGCCCGCTGCTCGGGGTCGTTGAGGTAGGCGAGGCTGGTGTCGTCGAGCTGGAGGTAGGTGCAGCCGAGCTCGGCCACCCGCCGCACCTGCTCGGCGTACGCCGCGGTGAGGTCGGCCCAGAACGGCTCGAGCTCCGGGTAGACGGACTCGTCGATCGCGGCCCGGCCGCCGCGGTAGTGGACCATGTTGGGCGACGGGATCGTCAGCTTCGGCACCTGCCCGGGAGCGTTGTCGGTGACGCCCTGGAGGAACTCGAACGCGTCGCCGAAGATCGTGTGCGCCAGGCCGATCCGGTCGTGGACGCTCAGGGCGGCGGCCTCGAAGTCGAGGTCGCCCTCCTTGTTGTGGAAGTGCACCGCGAGCTTCTGGTCGGTCGGGTCGACGCCCTCGAGCTGGTAGATGAAGTCCATGTGCCACGACGTACGCCGGAACTCGCCGTCGGTCGCTGTGCGCAGGCCGGCCTCCCGCTGCAGCGCGACGACGTCGCGGATCGCGGCGTCCTCGACGGCCGTCAGGCCGGCGTCGTCCAGCTGGCCGGCTTTGTGACGGGCGCGGGCGTCGAGCAGGTCGGGCGGCCGGAGCAGGCTCCCGACGTGATCGGCGCGGAACGGCGGGAGCGTTCGGGCTGCCATGTCTCGGAACGTACTCCCGGCGTCCATGCCGACCATCTCGTCGTTCCGTTCAGTGAAAGGTGCAACGGATCGCTCGACCCGGAAGGGTTTCGTCCGGAACCCGCCGTAGCGTCGCAGCCATGGCAGACGTACTCCTCTTCCACCACATCCAGGGGCTGACCCCGGGCGTCGTCGCGTTCGCCGACGAGCTCCGCGCGGCCGGCCACACCGTGCACGTGCCGGACCTGTTCGATGGCCACACGTTCGACACCATCAAGGAGGGCGCGGCCTACACCCAGGCCGAGAGCGCTCCGGACTTCGACGCACTGGCCGACGGCATCGCGGCGGACCTGCCCGCCGACCTCGTCTACGCGGGCTTCTCGTTCGGCGTGCCGATGGCGCAACGGCTGGCGCAGACCCGCACGGGCGCGGCCGGCGCCCTGCTCTTCGAGTCGTGCATCCCGCTCACCGGCGAGTGGGCGTTCGGACCCTGGCCCGACGGCGTGCCCGTCCAGATCCACGGCAAGGACGACGACGAGTTCTTCGCCCACGAGGGGGACATCGACGCCGCCCGCGAGCTCGTGGCCACGGTCCCGGACGCCGAGCTGTTCACCTACCCGGGGCCCGAGCACCTGTTCGCGGACCCCTCGCTGCCGTCGTACGACGCGGCGTCAGCCGCGCTGCTCCAGGAGCGGGTGCTCGCCTTCCTCGCCCGCGTCTGACCTCACCCTGCGGCCAACGAGTCCTCGAGCCGCTTGGTGAGCCGGCCGACCGCGTCACGGATCTCCTCACCACCGACCACCCGGAACGTCGCACGGATCTCGGCGATCTCGGTGGCGTACCAGTCGAGGTTCTCGGTGCTGCCGGTCAGGCGGGTGCGCTGATCGTCGATCGCCTCGGTGCGGCCGAGGCTGCGCGGCAGCCAGCGGCGCACCTCCTCGAGCGGGGCATCGATCTCCACCTCGACCGGGTGCGGCCAGCCCTGCGAGAGCTGTTCCTCGAGGGCGCGGAGCGGCTCGAGGTCGGCAGGTGGGGTGAACGCGTCGTCCAGCACCTCGACCGACCTGACCCGGTCGATGCGGTAGATCCGCCGGGCGTCGGCCGCGTGCGACCAGCCGAGCACGTACCACCGCCCGTGGCGCACCACCACCGCCCACGGGTCGATCTGCAGGGTCCGCTCGCGGTGCGGGCCGAGCGCGTAGCCGATCCGGACCCGGTGCCGGTCGGCGCTGGCCCGCACCAGGGTCGCGGTGGTCTCGGGGTGCGGCGGATCGGGGTCGGTACGCCGCGCGGTCACGTGCCGCAGCGCCTCGAGCGGCCGCGCGACGTTCTCGGGCAGGACCCGGATCATCTTGCCGACCGCGCTGGCGACCGGGTCGTCGCCATCGCCGGCCCCCTGGTTGGCACCGTGCGCCTCGAGCACCGCCATGACCAGGCCCAGCGCCTCGGTCACCGTGAACATCAGCGGCGGCAGCCGCAGCCCACGCCCGACCCGGTACCCGCCGTAGGGTCCGCGGACCGAGTCGATCGGCACGCCTGCCTCGCGCAGGATCGCCACGTAGCGGCGCGCCGCGCGCTCGGAGACGCCGAGGCGGTCACCGAGCCGCTCGGCGGTGATGCCCGGGCTGCCCTGGAGCAGCTCGAGGGCCAGCAGCGCCCGCGCGGTGGGGCTGGAGTCGTCGTGCATGAGCGGCACGCTAGCCGACGTACCGGCAGGAAAACGTCCGGAATGGCTCGTAGCGTGGCCGCATGACCAGCCAGGACGACATCAGCGCCGCGATCAGCGAGACACCCTGGGAGCCGCCGCTCTCCGGCACCGAGGCCGAGCACCTGCTCGGCGCCCTCGACCGGCTGCGCTGGACGTTCCGGTGGAAGGCGGACGGCCTGTCGCGCGAGGAGCTGAACACGCGGATCGGCCCCTCGTCGCTGACCCTCGGCGGCCTGCTCAAGCACCTGGCCGTGCAGGAGGACTACGCGTCGACACACAAGCTCTCCGGCGCCCCGATGCCACCGGAGTGGGACGCGAACGGCTGGGACGGCGACGACGACTGGGAGTTCAGCTCCGCTGCCGCGGACTCGCCCGAGACCCTCTACGCGCTCTACGACGGCGCGGTGGCGCGGTCCCGAGCTGCCACCGCGGCCTACCTCGCCGACGGCGGCCTCGCCCGGCAGGTGCACATGGCCGAGGTGGCCGGCGAGCCGGTCAACGTGCGCCGGGTCGTCTACGACATGGTCGAGGAGTACGGACGGCACACCGGCCAGGCCGACCTGCTGCGCGAGGCCGTGGACGGCCGGGTGGGCGAGGATCCCGAGCCGGGTTGGCGGCCGATACCGGGCTGGTGACCGACACCCCCGCGCGATCGTCTGCGTGGGCCCGCTGGTGGCTTGTGGTCGTGGGCGAGGCCCGTCTAGGAAGGTTCGAGCTGGGAGGTTTCGAGCGCCGCGAGGTCGCGCTCGGCGTACAGCCGGTGCTCCCACTCCTCGTTGAGGACGACCAGCAAGCACTCCTTGAGCGGGAACTCCTCGGCCTTTGGCCAGCCGGGCTCGGTCCGGGTCACCGTGCTGGCAAGCCGCTCGTCGGTCAGCGCCTCGATCACCTGCTTCACCATGGCCTGGCGCTCGCGGCGCACGGCGAGCACCTCGTCCAGGCCCGGCCGGGCCTCCCGGTCCCACGGGATGCCGTCCCACCCCGGCGCCTCGTCCCACGGCAGGTCGAGCGGGTGCCATGGCGAGGCGTTGCCCAGCACCATCCGGCCGACCCAGGCGTCGCTGGCGAAGCACAGATGGCGCAGGGTCTGTACGAACGACCACTCGTCCCCGACGGACTCGTGCAGCCTCGCCTCCTCGAAGCCACGGGCACGCTCGACCGTCTCGGCCCAGCGCCGTTCGAGGATCCGCCACGCCTCCCGGAACCCGTCGGGCGTCTCTGGCCGCATCTTCGCGCGCTCGGGGTCGCGACGGTTCAGCTCCGCCTCGACCAGCGGGGCGATGTCGACGCCGTTGATGACGACGTTCTGGAGCTCGGCGTGGATGTCGATGTTCCAGAGGTCCACCCCGCGCAGCCGGCAGTCCGTGATGCCGCCGCCGCGGAGGTCAGCCCCGCGCACGATCACGTTCCGCAGCCCGGTCCCGGTGAAGTCGTGCTCCTGGCGCTCATCCATGGCGCCGACCCTAGGACGTGATCCGGACGGATTACATCCGGATCGACCGGCCCCCATTTCCAGATAGTACGAGTTCGTACTAATCTGCGGCGATGCCTCGTCCCGCCCGGCGCGTTGTGATCTCGGGTCTGCTCATCGTCTCGGCGCTGCTGGCGACAGCCTGCGAGACCGACAGCCGGACCGAGGATGACGCGACCTCACCCGAGTCCTCTGTGCCGGCCACGAGTCCTCCGCCGACGGCGACCGGCCCGGCCTGGACCTCGTTCACCGGACCGCTTCAGCGGTGCGGCCCGCAGCCGGCCAGCGTCCTCGACGCGCCGTTCGACCACACGACCCTGCGAGACCCGGCGGTCGGCCGGATCCCGGCCGTCCGCCTGGGCCGAGGCCGGGTCGTCGTCGTACTCCTGCATCAAACCGACGGGAACGGCCTCTGCGGGTGGCTGCGCTTCATGCCCGCCGCGGCCGACGCGGGGCTGACCGTGCTGGCCATCGACCTGTGTCGGTACGGCGAGTCCGACTGCCGGGCGGTCGCGGACGGGACGTTCGCCGACGCCGACCAGACCGACCCCGTGGCGGTGGCCGTCGACCATGCCCGGACCGAGCTGCACGCCGAGAGCGTCGTCGTGGTCGGCGCGTCGATGGGCGGCAGCGTCGCCCTGATGAGTGCGGTCACCGTGCCGGGCATCGACGCCGCCGTGGACCTCTCGGGCCCGGTGGAGTGGGGCGGGATGGAGGTCGTACGTCGCGGGCGCGCCCTCGACGTGCCCGTCCTCGTCGCCATGGCGGCCAGCGAGGGACCCGACGAGGCCGCCGGCGCCCAAGAGATCGTGGCGAACGCACCGGCCGGGAGTGCCCTGCTGACGCCGGAGACCGGCCACGGGTACGTCCTGCTCACCGACCCGGAGGGCTCAGTGCTCCCGCTCGCCACGGACGTGCTGCGCTGGATCAAGCGCCACGCGCCCCGATGACGAGGAGTGGGACTCAGGGATGGCCCGACTGACTGGTCGTCCGCTCCACGATGATGCTCGTCGCGTACCGCGGGGTGCCCGGTGACTCCACGTCTTCCCAGGCACCGGTGTACTTCTCGGCGATGGCCCGCTCCAGGGCCAGTTCGGGGTCAGGCGTCAAGTCATCTATCCGGCCGCGCAGCTCGAGGTAGTACGTCGGCCGAGCCGGGTCGACCATCGCCAGAGAGATCCGTGGATCCCGCTGCAGGTTGCGCAGCCTCTGCCGGCCCTCGACGAGACTGATCCGCACCCGCTCGCCGTCCCAGAGGAACCAGCTCGGCGTCACCTGAGGCTCACCATGCTTGCCCATGGTGCCCACGAACGCGATCGCCCTGGACGACAACAGGTCATCAAAGCCTGCAGGGATCTCCACTCCAACCTCCGATTCGGTCGCCGCGCGCCGGCCTCCCGATGCGCGTTCGCTTCATGATCTCCGACTCCGTGCCAGCCGAGCGGCATCAGCCGCGGCGATCCCCGCGACCACGACGAAGCAGCCGACGATGCAGTCGAGCAACCAGTGGTTCCCCGTACAGACGACCACGGCCGTGGTGATCAACGGGTAGGACAGCAGGGCCACGCGACCCGAAACGCGACGGACGTGCCCGTGCAGTGCCCACGCGACCCATACCGCCCACCCGACGTGGAGGGACGGCATGGCCGCCAGCTCGTTGGTGAGCCCGCCGAGTCCGCTCGGGGCCGAGGCGTGCTCCGTCCACCAGCCCACGTGTGCGTAGCGGGCCAGGGTGTCGACGTACGGCTCCCCCATCAGCCGCGGCGGCGCGGTGGGGAAGAGGCAGTACCCGACCAGCCCGAGCGTCGACGAGACCACGAGCGCGTTGCGGCACCGGGTGTAGCTGGAGCGGTGCCGCCAGTAGAGCCAGCCCAGAGCCGCGGGTGTGACCACGTAGTGCAGCACGGCGTACCAGTAGTCCATGGGTACGGCGAGCCAGGCTGCGTCCGTGACCGCGGCGTTGAGCCGGGACTCGATGTCGAGGTGGACCGAGCCTTCGAGCCCCAGCACGTCGCGGGCTCGCTGGCGCGCGGTGATGACGTCCTGGGCGCCCAGCACGCGGGTGCAGCAGTAGGCGATGTAGAGACTCGCAAGGAGCGCGACCTCGCGAAGGTGCCCCACGAAAGTCGGGGACAACGACCTGGCGGAGGCGTCCTCGATGTCGTGCCGCAGCACCTTCGTGCTGGCCAGTGATGTCACGATGCCTCCTCAGTCCGGTTGGATCTGAGGCGGAGTCTTCGACCGGGGTGGGTGAGCTGTCATCACACAACCGCCAAACCACCCTGGGTGAATCGGGCAACCGGCTACCGGCCATCGACGA
>CAWCSB010000009.1:0-75072 GCA_963798045.1 uncultured Actinomycetota bacterium | reverse complement strand
GGCGAACCTGGTCATCGGCGGGTCGATCACCACACCAGCACGGGCTTGACGACCGCGCCGCTGGTCACGTCGGCGACGGCCTGGTTGATCTCGTCGGCCGGGTAGGTCGTCACCAGGTCGTCCATCGGGAAGGTGCCCGCGGCGCGCATCTCGATCAGCCGCGGCACCATCTCCTGCGGGTCCGAGTCGCCCTCGATCGAGGACCTTCACCGTCTTGCCGCCCTGGAGCAGGTCGATCGCGTCGAGGGCGTACTCCTCCGCGCCCAGGCCCAGCGCCACCAGCGTGCCGCGGGCGGCCAGCGACTGCTGGGCCTGCTTGACCACCGCGGGGATCGCGGTGGTGTCGATGCCGTACGTCGCGCCGCCGCCGGTGAGCTCCCTGACCCGGCCGACCACGTCCTCGCCGCGGCGGGGTCGACGGTGGTGGCGCCGAGCCTCTCGGCCACCGCTGCGGCGCGCGGCCAGCGGGTCGACCGCGATGATCGACTCGACGCCCTCGGCCGCGGCCGCCGCGATCGCCGCGAGCCCGACCGCACCGACGCCGTACACCACCAGGCTGTCGTCCTTCGCGGCCTGATCACGTTGAGCACCGTGCCGGCGCCGGTCTGGAAGCCGCAGCCGTACGGCGCCACCAGGGTCAGGTCGAGCTCCGGGTCGACCTTGACGCAGTTGTCGGCGTAGGCCAGCGCGTGCGCGGCGAGGCTGGACTGGCCGAAGAAGCTGCCGAACACCGGGCTGCCGTCGCGCGAGATCGGCATCGAGCCGTCCATCCGCATGCCCATGTAGTTGAGCAGCAGGGTCTGGTCGCAGTAGCCCACCAGGCCGGCCCGGCACTTCGCGCAGTCGCGGCAGGAGCGGAAGCTCATCACCACGTGGTCGCCGGCCTCGAGCCCCTGCACGCCCGCGCCGACCTCCTCGACGACGCCCGCGCCCTCGTGGCCGAAGACGTTGGGGAACATCTCCGCCGGCAGGAAGCTGCCCATGGTGATGTCGGTGTGGCACAGCCCGGTGGCCACCATCCGCACCAGCACCTCGTCCTCGCGGGGCGCCTCGAGCTCCACCTCGGCCATCGTGAACGGCTGGCCCTGACCCTCGACGACGGCGGCTCTGGTCTGCATGGCGCCAACCTAGACGTCATGTGAACGTGTTCTAGATCTTGTCACCGGTCAGCGCACCCCTAGGCTGGGACGCCTCATGACCGACCTGCCCGAAACCGACGCCCACGCCCAGCCGCCCCCCGCCTCGCCGAGACCTTCGCGGAGGCCGAGGACGCGCTGCTGTCGCGCTGGCCGGAGACCAAGCTCGAGCCGTCGCTGGACCGGATCACGCGCGTTCCTCGACGTGCTCGGCAACCCGCAGACGGGCTACCCGGTCATCCACCTGACCGGCACCAACGGCAAGACCTCGACGTCCCGGATGATCGACACGCTGCTGCGCGCGCTCGACCTGCGCACCGGCCGGTTCACCAGCCCGCACGTCGAGCGGATGAGCGAGCGGATCTCGGTCGACGGCGAGCCGCTGACCGACGAGGAGTTCGTCGCGGCGTTCAACGACGTGGCGCCCTACACCCACCTCGTCGACGCCGAGTCCGACCACCCGCTGTCGTTCTTCGAGACGATCGTCGCCATGGCCTACGCGAAGTTCGCCGAGGCGCCGGTCGACGTGGCCGTGGTCGAGGTCGGGATGGGCGGCTCGTGGGACGCCACCAACGTCGCCGACGGCGCGGTGGCGGTGGTGCTGCCGATCGCGGTCGACCACGCCCGCTACCTCGGCGACTCGCCGGCCGAGATCGCGGTCGAGAAGGCCGGGATCATCAAGCCCGGCGCGGTCGCCGTGCTGGCCGAGCAGCAGCCCGACGTCGCCGAGGTGCTGCTCGCGCGGGTGGCCGAGGTCGGCGCGACCGTGGTGCGCGAGGGGCTGGACTTCGGCGTGGTCGACGCAGGGTGCCCGCCGTCGGCGGCCAGGTGGTCTCGCTGCAGGGGCTGCGCGGTCGCTACGACGAGCTGTTCCTGCCGCTGTACGGCGCGCACCAGGCCCAGAACGCCGCGATCGCGCTGGCCGCGGTCGAGGCCTTCGTCGGCGGCAGCGAGCCGCTGGACGACGAGCTGGTGCGGGCGGCGTTCGCCGAGGTCACCTCGCCGGGCCGGCTCGAGATCGTGCGCACCGGGCCGACGATCGTGCTCGACGCCGCGCACAACCCGCACGGTGCCGAGGCGGCCGCGGCCGCGCTCGAGGACTCGTTCACCCTCGACCCGCTGATCGGCGTGATCGGGGTGATGGGCGACAAGGACGCCGAGGGGCTGCTGGCGGCGTTCGAGCCGCACCTCGCCCACGTCGTCTGCACCCAGAACTCCACCGAGCGGTCGATGCCCGCCGACGAGCTGGCGGTGGCGGCCGTCGAGGTCTTCGGCGAGGACCGGGTCACCGTCGAGCCGCGGCTGGCCGACGCCATCGACCAGGCGGCCGGGCTCGCCGAGGCCGGCTCGGGCTCGCTCGATCGGCTCCGGCGGCGTGCTCGTCACCGGCTCGGTGGTCACCGTCGGCGAGGCCCGGGCGATGCTGCGCCGGAGACGCTCGTGAGCACGCCGCCCTCGCAGCGGGCAGGCCGAACGGTCGCCGCGGCGCGGCATGTGCGCGGCGGTGCTCAGCCTCGAGGCGATCGTGCTCGGGCTGACCACGCCGGTGATGATCACCATCGCCGACGTGGACCCCCCGGTCGCGCTGGCCATCGGCCTCGGGCTGGCCGTGCTGTGCCTGCTGATCGCCGGGATGCTGCGCGGCGAGTGGGCCTACGCGCTCGGCTGGCTGATCCAGGTCGCCGCGATCGGCGCTCGGCTTCGTGATCGGCCTGATGTTCTTCCTCGGCGCGCGTCTTCGCGCTGCTCTGGGCCACCGCCTACCTGCTCGGCCGCAAGATCGAGCGCGAGCGCGCGGCGGCGTACGCCGCCTTCGACGCGGAGCAGCCGTGAGTGACCGTCTCCACCCCGCTCTCGCCCACCGAGCGCACCCGGATCACCCGGCTGCGCGAGCGCGGCCGCGAGCGACCGCGCTGAGCTGCTGGACTTCCTCGGCCGGGCGATGGTCGCGCACGTCGCGGTCGACGCCGGCGGCCACCCGGTCGCCCTCCCGGTCGCGTACGGCGTCGACCCGGACGGGCCCGACGAGGACGGCACGCTCTACGTGCACGGCTCGGTCGGCGCCGGCTGGCTGCGCAAGGCGCCCGGCTCCACGGTCTGCGTGACGGTCACCGTCGCTGGACGGGCTGGTGCTGGCCCGGTCCGGCTTCCACCACTCGATGAACTACCGCTGCGCGGTGGTGATCGGCCCGGCCCGGCTGGTCGAGTCCGAGGAGGAGCGGGCCCGCGCCCTCGACCTGGTGGTCGACCAGATCGTGCCCGGCCGGGCGGCGACGCTGCGCCCGCACACCCGCAAGGAGCTGGCGGCCACCGCGGTGCTCGCCGTACCGCTGCACGAGGCCTCGCTCAAGCTGCGCGCCGAGGGCGTCGGCGACGAGCCGGAGGACGTCGAGGCCGGGACCTGGGCCGGGCGTCCTGCCGCTGCGGACCGTCGCCGGCGAGCTCGAGACCGACCCGCTGACCTCGGCGCCGGTGCCCGAGGACGTCGCCGCCCGGGCCGAGGGCTGCGACGCTGCGCGTCGATAGGGTTCGGCGCATGTCACGCACGCTGGTCCTGCTCAAGCCCGACGCCGTCCGCCGCGGGCTGGTGGGAGAGATCCTGTCCCGGTTCGAGGCCAAGGGGCTCACCATCGTCGCGATGGAGCACCGCACCATCGACGCGGCGCTGGCCGACCGGCACTACGCCGAGCACGTCGAGAAGGACTTCTACCCGCCGCTGCGCGACTTCGTGACCAGCGGCCCGCTCGTCTCGCTGGTGCTCGAGGGCGACGAGGCGGTCGAGGTGGTGCGCGCCCTCAACGGCGCCACCGACGGCCGCAAGGCCGCGCCCGGCACGATCCGCGGCGACCTCTCGCTGTCCAACCGCGAGAACCTCGTGCACGGCTCGGACTCGCCCGAGTCCGCCGAGCGCGAGATCGCGATCTGGTTCCCGCAGCTCGCGCTCTGAGCCAACTCTCCCCCGTCACATCCGTCACTCCTGTCCCGGCGTGCCTGCCGGGGTATGCCGCCCGTCCTTCCTTAGCCTCGAGGCGCCGAGACCGGCCGTCCTGCCGGTCTCTCTTCCCCGCACGCTTCCCCGCACAAAGGACAGGACGGATGGCGAACAACTTCGTCGGCCGGGACATGGCCGTGGACCTGGGCACCGCCAACACGCTCGTCTACGTGCGCGGCAAGGGCGTCCTGGTCGACGAGCCGAGCGTGGTCGCGGTCAACGAGAAGACCGGTGAGCTGGTCGCGGTCGGGCACGACGCCAAGCAGATGATCGGGCGCACGCCGGAGGACATCACCGCGATCCGGCCGCTCCAGGACGGCGTGATCGCCGACTTCGAGGCGACCGAGCAGATGCTGCGCCACTTCATCGCGCTGGTGCACCGCCGCCGCTACCTGGCCAAGCCGCGGATGGTCGTGTGCGTGCCGAGCGGGATCACCGCGGTCGAGCAGCGGGCGGTCAAGGAGGCCGGCTACCAGGCCGGCGCGCGCCGGGTCTACATCATCGAGGAGCCGATGGCCGCGGCGATCGGCGCCGGGCTGCCCGTGCACAAGGCCACCGGCAACATGGTCGTCGACGTCGGCGGCGGTACGACGGAGGTCGCCGTGATCAGCCTCGGCGGCATCGTCACCAGCCTCAGCGTGCGGACCGCGGGCGACGAGCTCGACCGCGCGATCACCACCTGGATGAAGAAGGAGCACGCGCTCCTGCTCGGCGAGGCCACCGCCGAGGAGGTCAAGATGACCCTCGGCTCGGCGTTCCCCGGGCCCGCACGACCGCGAGGCCGAGATCCGCGGCCGCGACCTGGTCTCCGGGCTGCCGCGCACCGTGACGCTGACCAGCGCCGACGTCCGCACCGCGCATCGAGGAGCCGCTGCACGCGATCGTCGACGCGGTCCGGGTCACCCTCGACCAGACCCCGCCCGAGCTGGCCGGCGACATCATGGACCGCGGCATCGTGCTCACCGGCGGCGGCGCGCTGCTGCGCGGCCTCGACGACCGGCTCCGCCACGAGACCGGGATGCCGGTGCACGTGGCCGAGGACCCGCTGCGCTCGGTCGCGCACGGCGCGGGCCGCTGCGTCGAGGAGTTCGAGGCGCTCCAGCAGGTGCTGGTGACCGAGCGGCGCGGGACTGGCCCGGACGGCATGACCGACCTGCTCACCCGGCCCACGCGGCGTACGCCGCGCCGGCGGTCGAGGACCGGCTCAACCGGCGCGGCAGCCTCGAGCCGCGCGAGCCCGGCCGGCCGCGCCGCTCGCTGGTGGTCGCGCTGGTGCTGGCCTGCGTGACCCTGATGACCCTCGACCACGTCAACGACGGCGCCGCGGTCGACCCGCTGCGCCGGCTGGTCGGCGAGGTCTACGGCCCGGTCGAGTCCGGCGTGAGCAGCGTGGTCGACCCGGTCGTCGCGCGTCCCGCACTGGCTGCGCAGCCAGCACGACCTGGCCTCCGACATCGACCGGCTCGAGAGCGAGAACGACCAGCTCCGCTCCGAGCTCGCCACCAGCGACTACGACCGCAACCGGCTCCAGGAGTACGACGACCTGACCGCGACCGCGGAGTCGATCGGCTACGCGCTGGTCCCGGCGCGGGTGGTCGGCATCGGGCCGGCCCAGTCGTTCTCGCGGACGGTCACCATCGACGCCGGCTCGCGCGCCGGCCTGGCGCCGGACATGACGGTCGTCAACGGCGAGGGGCTGGTCGGCCGGATCCTCCGGGTCACCTCGACCACCGCGACCGTGCTGCTCGTCGTCGACGCCGACTCGACCGTGGGCGGCCGGGTCGGGCGGAGCATGAAGGTCGGCTTCCTGCACGGCCGCGGCGACCTCGGCCAGGGCGCCCGGCTCGACCTCGAGCTGGTCGACCAGACCTACGTGCCCGCCGAGGGCGAGACCGTGGTGACCTGGGGCAGCCAGGACGGCGCGCCGTACGTCTCCGGCGTTCCGGTCGGCCGGGTCGACTCGGTCTACTCCAGCCTGCGCGAGACCACCCAGCGCGCCGTGATCGAGCCGTTCGTGGACTTCTCCGCGCTCGACGTGGTCGGCGTGGTGGTGCCGTCGGGCACGACGAGCGACCGCGGCGTCATCGAGGTCGACGGGAGCCTGCGATGAACCCCCTGTTCCCGCTGCCGCGCGCGCTGGCCGCGCTGCTCGCCGTGTCGGTGGCGCTGGTGCTGCAGGCCTCGGTGTTCTCGCACCTGGCGGTGCAGGGCGTGGTGCCCGACCTGGTGCTGCTCGTCGTGGTGGCCGCCGGCCTGGCCTACGGCTCCGAGGTCGGGCTGGTGCTCGGCTTCGGCGCCGGCCTGCTGCTCGACCTCGCGCCGCCGGCCGACCACTACGCCGGTCGCTGGGCGCTGGCGCTGATGGTCGTCGGCTACGTCGCCGGGCGGCTGCGCCTCGTCGGGCCGCCTGCGGGCCAGCCAGTGGCTGCCGGTGGCCGCCGCGGCGGCGTTCGTCGGCACCTCGGTGTTCGCGCTCACCGGGCTGCTCCTGCGCGACCCGGCCGTCGGCGTCGGTGAGCTGCTGCGGGTCGAGGTGGTGGCCCTGTGCTGGGACGTCGCGCTGGCCCTGGTCGTCGTACCCCTCACGCTCGGACTGTTCGCGAAGGTCGAGCCCGACCGGGTCCATGGCGTGACCAGCTCGACCGGCGAGAACCGCAGCCGGCTCCGGCTGGTGGTGATCCAGGCACTGGTCTTCTCGCTGTTCGCGACACTGCTGGTCCGCCTCTACTACCTGCAGGTCGTGAGCGGTGACGAGTACGCCGCCCAGGCCGCCTCGCAGTCGGTCCGCGAGATCGTCGTCCAGCCGCAGCGCGGGCTGATCGTCGACGACGAGGGCCGGCCCCTGGTCGCGAACCGCACCTCGTGGGTGGTCTCGATCGACCGCGGCACGCTGGCCAAGCTGCCCGAGGATGAGCAGCGGGCGCTGCTGCACCGCGTCTCCCGGGTGACCGACGTGGCGGTGCCGCGGATCCACCGGCTGCTCACGACGTGCGGTGACGACAAGGCCGTGCAGGGGGACTGCTGGAACGGGTCGCCGTTCCAGCCGGTGCCGGTCGCGGTCGACGTGCCCCAGCCGATGGCGCTGCGGGTGCTCGAGCAGCCCGAGGACTTCCCGGGCGTCACCTCCGAGCAGCAGAGCCTGCGTGCCTACCCGGCGCCGTACGGCATCAACGCCGCGCACCTGCTCGGCTACCTCAGCCCGATCACGGGCGAGGAGTACGACCAGGCGAAGCAGGACGGCGACAAGTCCGTCAACGGCGCCTCGGTCGTGGGCCGGGCCGGCGTCGAGAAGGAGTACGACGCGTGGCTGCGCGGGATGCCCGGCTACCAGCAGGTGGCGGTCGACTCGATGGGCCGGGTGATCGGGGACGAGGCCGAGGTCTCCGCCCAGCCCGGCGACACCCTCGTGACGTCGATCGACGCGCGCGTGCAGTCGGTGGTCGAGCAGCAGCTGGCCTCGACGATCCAGACCGCGCGGCAGACCTACGACGAGGTCACCCACAAGAACTACGTCGCCGACTCCGGCGCCGCGATCGTGATGGAGGCCAAGACCGGGCGGATCGTGGCGATGGCCAGCCAGCCGACGTACGACCCCTCGGTGTGGGTCGGCGGCATCTCCAAGAAGCAGCTGGCGCGGCTCTACTCCGAGAAGGCCGGGACGCCGCTGCTCGGGCGGGCGACCCAGGGGCAGTTCGCGCCCGGGTCGACGTGGAAGCCGATCATGGCCGTCGGCGCGCTCAACAACGGCTTCACTCGCCGTCGACCCGCCTGGACTGCTCGTCGGGGCTGCAGGTCGGCAACCGGTGGTTCAAGAACTACGAGTCCGCGGCCTACGGCTACATCGGCTTCGACCAGGCGCTTCAGCTCTCGTGCGACACGTTCTTCTACCGGGTCGGGCTGAAGTACTGGCAGCAGTACGGCTCCGACGAGACCGACGTGGACGCGAAGGACCCGCTGGTCTCCGAGGCCAAGTCCTTCGGCTTCGGGTCGCGCACCGGTGTGGACCTCCCGGGTGAGGCGCCGGGCCGGATCGCGGACCGGGCCTGGAAGCTCTCGTACTGGAAGTCGATGCGGTCCTACTACTGCAAGATCGACCGCGAGGGCTCGGCCAAGAACGACTACCTGCAGCTGTTCGCGCACGAGTTCTGCCTCGACGGCAACCGCTACCGCGCCGGCGACGCGGTGAACTTCTCGATCGGCCAGGGCGACACGATCGTGACGCCGCTCCAGCTCGCTCGCGCGTACGCCGCGCTGTCGAACGGCGGCACCCTCTACGAGCCGCGGGTGGCGAAGGCGATCGTCTCGCCGGACGGCACCGTGCTGAAGCGGATCCCGCCGAAGGTGGCCGGCCACGTGCCGTCCTCCGCCGCGGCGTTGAAGTACGTCGACAACGCGCTCCTGGGGACGCCGAAGGTCGGGACGCTGGCGTGGAAGTTCACCGACTTCCCGCTGGACAAGGTGCACGTCCGGGGCAAGACCGGCTCGGCCGAGGTCTACGGCAAGCAGTCGACGTCGTGGGTCGCGACTTACGACGAGAACTACGTGGTCGTGATGATGGTGTCGCAGGGCGGCACCGGCTCGGGTACGTCCGGACCGGCCGTGCGCGCGATCTGGGAGTCGCTGTACGGCATCACCGGCTCGACCGTCACGCCGTCCGCCTCCGCCATCGCGGGCGTCACGCCGCCCTCCGGCCTGCCGACGTTCATGGACGACGGCTCGATCCTGCCTCCGGGTCGCTCCGCCGGTTCGAAGGGGACTGACCTCGTGACCCTCTCGCTGCGTCGTCTGGACTGGATCCTGCTGCTTGCCGTGCTCGCGCTGGTCGCGCTTGTCCGCCCTGCTGGTGTGGTCGGCCACCTCGCACCGGGTGGACCTGACCGACGGCGACTCGACGGCGTACCTGCGCAAGCAGCTGGTCAACATCGTCATCGGGCTGGTGCTGCTCTTCGGCGTCACCGTCGCCGACCACCGGTGGGTGCGGATCGTCGCGCCGTTCGTCTATCTGCTGTCGGTCTCCGGACTGGTGCTCGTCCTGACCATGGGGTCGACGATCAACGGCTCGCGGTCCTGGCTACGGGTCCTGGGTCTCTCGATCCAGCCGTCGGAGTTCGCGAAGCTCGCGGTCGTGATCGGCATGGCGCTGGTGCTGGCCGAGCGCTCGTCGGCCCGCTGGCGTCGTCGGGTCGGTTCCCTCGAGGTCCTGCTGATGCTGGTGATCGCCGGCGTACCCGCGCTGCTCATCCTGCTCCAGCCCGACCTCGGGACGATGCTCGTCCTCGCGGCCACTGTCTTCGGCGTCCTCGCCGTGTCGGGGGCCCGTCGGCGCTGGTTGGTCGTCGTGCTCGTGTCGGCAGGCTCGGTCGCCGCGGCTCGCCCTCGCAGGTGGCGTGCTGAAGACCTACCAGGTGGACCGCTTCCTTGCCTTCGTCAACCCCGACCTCGACCCCCGCGGCGCCGGCTACAACGTCGAGCAGGCCCGGATCGCGATCGGCAACGGCGGGATCTTCGGCCAGGGCCTCTTCCACGGCTCGCAGACCCGCTCCGGCTTCGTGCCAGAGCAGCAGACCGACTTCGTCTTCACGGTGGCGGGGGAGGAGCTCGGGCTGCTGGGCGCCGGCCTGCTGATCCTTCTGCTGTCCCTCGTCATCTGGCGTGCCCTGGTCATCGCCCGCCACGCCGAGGACGTCTTCGGCCGGGTCGCCGCCGCCGGCATCGCCTGCTGGTTCGGCTTCCAGGCCTTCCAGAACATCGGCATGTGCCTCGGCATCATGCCCGTCACCGGCGTGCCGCTGCCGTTCGTGTCGTACGGCGGGTCCTCGCTGTTCGCCGGCATGCTCGCGGTCGGGCTGCTGCAGAACATCCACGTGCGCTCCCAGGCCCGGACCTACGTCGCGCCGTACGAGGAGCGTCGGGTGCTCGTCGGCCGGTGACCCGTTCACCCATTTGGGTGAGCATGAGATCGCCTTGTCCCGGCAACTCTGTGGATGACGGGTCTGCACACCTTCGCGGGTCCGTCTCGGGGGTTCACTGTTGGGGGATTGTGAGCATCTCGGGGGATCGCGGCAGCAATCCTGCCGTGAGGTATGGCGTTGCCGCGATCCCGACCCCTCGTCAGGAGATGGCGGCCTTCACCAGCTCGACCACGCGCTTCTCCACCTTGGCGCTCCACGCCTGGAGCGCGAACGCCACCGGCCACAGGTCGCCGTCGTCGAGGTTGGCGGCATCCTGGAAGCCCAGCGTGGAGTACCGGTAGTTGAACTTGCCGGCGTTCTGGAAGAAGACGACGACCTTGTCGTCGGCGTCCGCGTAGGCGGGCATCCCGTACCAGGTCTTCGGCGTCAGCTCGGGGGCGTGCTCGTTGAGGGTCACGTGCACGCGCTCCGCGAGCGCGCGATCGGCCGGGTCCATCTTCGCGATGCTGTCGAGGACGGCCTGCAGGCCGTCGGCCTTCTTGGCGCCCTTCTTCCCTTCGGCACGCAGCTCGGCGGCGCGCTCCTTCATCGCCGCGCGCTCCTGCGCGGTGAAGCCGTCGGACTCGGTCTTGGCGGTCTTGGCGGTCTTGGTAGGCATGGTCGGGTTCCTTTCGAGGCTCTGGTTCGGCGTCGCGCCGACTCTGATCGAAAGGCTAGGCAGGGCCATCGGGTGGCGCTTCTCGATTCCTGACCGGATCGCGGGGCTGGCCGGGGCTCAGGCGGCCGTGGGTAGTCGGCGGGTGCCGGTGTGGTCGACGAGGTAGTAGGTGCCGTGGGGGTCGCGCCAGACGTAGATGCCTGGGAAGGGTTGTTGGACCTGCCATCGGCCGTGGGTCTTGATGCGGTGGTGGCGGGTGGTCATGGGGCCGTAGTTGCCGATGCCGGTCTGGCCGCCCTCGTCGAACGGGATGGTGTGGTCCACCTGCTTGTTGCGGGACAGGCTGGAGGCGAAGGGGAAGGTGTCGGCCGGCGTGATCAGATGCACGGCCTGTCTATGTCGGTCGGGATCTCGTAGGCGTCGACGGGAGCTTGGCCGGCGAGGTCGAGGACCGGCTGGACCTTGACCTTCGCTCTGGGGCCGAGGACGCGGGTGATCCAGGCTTCGGTGACCGGGCCGTGGCCCTCGAGGCGGGCGATCTGACCGTGCTCAGGGTCCCGGTCGGGCCCGGCGTAGGAGTGCAGGTAGACCTGCACGGTGGGCAGCAGCTCGGCCACGGGTGTCTTGGCGGTCGATCCGGGGTGGGCCATGAGCAGCACGGCGTGGACCCGGCGCTGGTCGTCGTCGGCGTCCGGCATCGAGTCTTCCAGGGTGGCGGCCTTGGCGGTGACGGCGGCGTCGATGGCGTCGATGGTGGGCAGGTCGGCGCGGACCATGAAGGTGGCCATGCCGTGGGTGTCGGTGCGGAGTTTCTTGGCGAAGGTGGCCTTCGCGGCGTGTTCTTCCTTCTCCCGGGCGGCCTCGGGGGCGGCTTGGGCGACCTTGGCCTCGACGAGGGTCTCGAAGCGGGACCAGGAGATCCGGCCGTCGGCGGACTCGGCGACCTCGGTGTCGACGTAGCCGGCCTGGTCGTGGCTGAGTTCGCGGGTCTTCGCACACACGTGGCGGGCGTAGGAGGCGCGGACCTGACCGGTCTGGACCCGGGCCCAGAGTTGTGGGTGGCGGTGGTGCAGGTCCAGGGCGTCGGCCATCAGCTGCGCTGCGGCGTAGGGGGAGCGTCCGATCCGCGCGCCGAGCTCGGCGGCGGCGAACTCGGTGACCTGCGGGGTGCCTTCGCCGCCGAGCTGTCGGGCCCGCTCGCGGCCGGGCCGGTCGGCGTCAGCGGGGCCGAGCCGGTCGGGGTGGCGGGTGATGGCCCATTGGTAGGCGATCTTGAGCAGGTCGGCCTCGGCTTTGCGGATGGTTTGGGCGCGCTCGCCGGCGTAGGCGAGGAGGTCGTCCTCGCCCATCTCGTCCAACGCCAGCGTCGCGGTCATGGGTCAATTCAAGCAGTGGCCACCGACATTTAGCGTGGGTCATGGGTCCGCGGGCGGTCGATGCCACCGACCGGGACACGTGGTGATCCCTGAGCAGTGAGTGGTCGCCCGCGGACCTGGTGTCTGGTCGATGCGGTGTCCTTGTTCGGGAACTTGGAGCCACCTTCGTTTTCGGCGATGTGTGGACTTCTGCTTGCAGAATGTCTGGGCCGTGGCCGCGCCGGTCAGTCACTTCCTCAACCCTTCGAGTGACAGGAACTGAGCGCGTGTGAAGATCTCGACGACGTCGATCTGTCTGGGCATCGACGTGGCCTGCCGGGCCGCGCACCAGGCGACGCTGGCCGTGGGCGGAAGGCCGGTGTGGAAGGGCCGCAAGTTCTTCACCCGGCCTCAGGACCTGGATCGGCTGTGGGCCGATCTGGACCTTGACGACCCGGCTGAGTTGACCGTGGTCCTCGAGCCGACCCGCAACGCCTGGATCGTGCTGGCGCACTGGTTCCGGGCCAGGGGGGCGAAGGTGGTCATGGTGCCGACCACCCAGTCCGCGGACCTGCGTGACTACTACTCCAAGCACACCAAGAACGACCGGCTGGACTCCGAGATCCTCGCCCGGTTGCCGCTGCTGCACCCCGAGGGGCTGCGCGAGTTCACTGGTGACGCCTCGGCCGACCCGCTGCGCCGGCTGGTCAAACAGCGCTCCACCATGGTCAAGAGACGGACCGCGGTCTACTCCCGGCTCGACGCGCTCATCGAGCTCCTCGGCCCGGCCTGGTACGACGTGCTGGGCTCGAACTACGGCAAGGCAGCGACCGAGCTGTTGGTCCGCTACGCCGACCCGAACGCTCTGATCAGGCTCGGCCACGCCCGGTTGACCCGGTTCCTGGTCCGCCACTCCCGCGGGTTCTGGCGCGAGGACCACGCCCAAGCACTGCTGGCGGCCGCTCGGGAAACGTTGGCCCTGTGGGCCCAGGCCGATGGCTCCCAGGGGATGGACTTCGCCGAGCTCGCCGCCGACATCGCCGCCGAAGCCGACCAGGCCCGGTTCCTGACCGAGCAGATCGAAGACCTCGACGAACGCATCGCCAACCTCTACGAGCAGGCCGATCCAGAGGCGATCATCGCCTCAGCACCCGGTGTGGGACCGGTGACCAGCGCGATCATCGCCGGCCGCATCGGCGATCCCCACCGGTTCACCAGCCTGGCCGCGATCCGCGCCTACTCCGGGCTGGTGCCCAAAGTCAGCCAGTCCGGGACCAGCGACCCCAAACTCGGGTTGACCAAAGCTGGCGACCCACTACTGCGCGAAGCCCTGTTCATGGCAGCCGACCAGGCCCGACGCATCGACCCCCAGCTCGGCGCGAAGTACGCCCGACTGATGGCCGGTGACCGGCACCACGACTCCGCGATCTGCCACATCGCCACCAACCTGCTCACCCGGATCGCGACGAGCTGGCGCACCGGCCAGCCCTACGTCATCCGCGACGTCGACGGGCGAGCCGTCACCGCCGACGAGGGCAAGCAGATCGTCAAAGACCGCTACAAGGTCGACCACAAGAAGCGCGTCGCAGCGGCCGGGCGCCGCCGAACACGAAACAAGAAGGCGACGGGCCAGGAGTCACAGAGGTCGCAAAGCGCCCCAACATCCCGGCCCGTCAAAACCACGATACCGAGTCCCCAGGTGGCTTGACCCTCCTTAGGAACTCACTGCAAGGAGGCCGGAAACGCTTGTGGATAAGGGGTTCCGGCGCCGTGGCTGTGCACGGAAACTGGACATTCCGGGGCCGGGGTGCGGAGGCTCGACAAGCTCGACCAGCCGGTCGGTCGAGCCGGGTGCCTACGCTGCGGAGGTTTCGAGGCTCGGCCGCGGGCGGCCTCGCACCTCAACCACCGGATCGCCGCGGCCGCACCCAACATCCCTCGGCCAGCTGTCGATTTTGGAGAACTCGGCCGTCATCGTGTCGAGGTCACAGTCCGGTGGCCCATGACGCGGAGGTCATCATGAGTCACCCCATCGTGCACGCGGAGATCCGCTCGAGCGATCCCGACGCCACCCGTGCCTTCTTCGGCGAGCTGTTCGGCTGGACCTACCCGACCGAGGGCGCCTACCCCGGCTACACCTTCGTCGACACCGGGGTTCCCGACGCGCTCTACACCGCGATCAGCCCGCTCCAGGGCGAGAGCGACCTGGTGACGTTCTTCATCGGCGTCGAGGACATGGCCACGTCGATCGCGGAGACCACCCGCCTCGGCGGGAAGGTCGTGCAGGAGCCGGTCAACGTCCCCGGCGTGCAGTTCGCGCTGATCGCCGACCCCTTGGGCCACGTCGTCGGGCTGGCCCAGCAGCTCTAGCCGGCGGCGCGCTTCAGCCGGCGGCGCGCTTCAGCCGGCGGCGCGCTTCAGCCGGCCCCGCGCCGACGAGTCGGAGCCGATCGGGACAACCTCGGACGGGCGGCCGAGGCCGTGCGGCGGCATGTTGCCGTAGACGGCTTCATACTCACCGGCCCGCACCAGGAAGGTCTCGTAGCCGAGGCGCCGGCGCACCAGAGCGGTGCGTGATACTCGACGAGTGGCACGGGTGGCGTTGGCGACCGACATCGGCGAGGGGCTGGGCGCCTGGCGCCTCGGTGACGACGACGCGCTGCTCGAGGTCGTCACGAGCGCCAACATCGCCTGCGGCTTCCACGCCGGCGACCCGGTGATCATGCGCCGTACCTGCTCCACGGCGGTCGCCAACGGCGTGGCCATCGGGGCGCAGGTCAGCTATCGCGACCTGCACGGGTTCGGGCGCCGGTACGTCGCCGTCCCGGGTCCCGAGCTCACCGACGACCTGCTCTACCAGCTCGGGCGCGCTGGAGGTGTTCGCGCGGCTG
Organism: uncultured Actinomycetota bacterium; assembly: GCA_963798045.1. Classification (GTDB taxonomy): domain Bacteria; phylum Actinomycetota; class Actinomycetes; order Propionibacteriales; family Nocardioidaceae; genus Nocardioides. The sequence goes on along the minus strand of CAWCSB010000009.1, from coordinate 60,128 downwards.
GCCGGCGGCAAGGTCGACTACGTCCGCGCGCACGGCGCGCTCTACAACGTCGCGGCGAAGGACGCCGAGCACGCCCAGGCCCTCGTCGATGCGACCGTGCAGTTCGACAGGGAGCTGCCACTGCTGTGCCAGGCCGGCACCGAGGTCTGGCGGCGGGGGGAGGCGGCCGGTCTGCGCCTCGTCTCGGAGGCGTTCGTCGACCGGGCCTACACCGCCGACGGGCTGCTCCAGCCCCGCACCGAGCCCGATGCGCTGCTCCACGACGCCGACCTTGCGGCCGCCCGCGCCGTACAGATGGTCACCGAGGGCCACGTCACGGCCGTCGACGGCAGCGAGGTCGAGATCCGCGCAGCGGCACTCACGGTGCACTCCGACACCCCCGGCGCGGTCGAGATGGCGCGCCAGACGCGCTCGGCGCTCGAGGCGGCGGGGGTCGAGCTCGTGCCCTTGCGGTGACCCGGTTTTCTACGGCTGCATCGAGAGGAACACGAACGCCGCCAGCAGCACCAGGTGCACGCCGCCGTTGAGCGGCTTGGCGCGGCCGGGGACGACGGTGAGGACCGAGACCACCGCGGTGATGGCCAGCAGCACGATCTGCATCGGCTTGAGGCCCAGCTCGAGAGGGTCGTCGAGCCAGACCGTGGCCAGGGCGATGGTCGGGATGGTCAGGCCGATCGACGCGATGGCGGACCGGTAGGCACGGTGTCGCGGGCCAGCGAGGAGGTGTCCTTGCCACCTCCGGACAGCATCAGCGTGAGGATCAGACCGACCTCGATCACGGTCACCGCGACAGCCAGGACCAGCGACCCGAACGGCTCGCCCACGCGGTGCGCGACCACCTCGGCGTGGTAGACGGCGGCGAGCACGGCCCCGACGAGGACCACCCCGATCAGGGCGGCGGCCGCCGTACCGGGGTGGCTACCCCACGAGGCGGCCAGGACGACGAGGCCGGCGACGGGCGCGGCGACCGTCCAGGAGAACCGCCCCCGCGTCGCGGCACTCATGGGGAGACCGTACGGAGCGACCAGCAGCGTCCTAGACTCGTTGTCGATGGCAACCAACGACCAGGCGGCTGCGGCACCCTCCCCAGCGGAGACGGGTGAGTACACCCACGCCCAGGTCCTCACGATCCTCACCGGGCTGATGCTGGGGATGTTCCTGGGTGCCCTCGACCAGACCATCGTCAGCACGTCGATCCGTACGATCGCCGACGACCTCGACGGACTGTCCATCCAGGCCTGGGTGACCACGGCGTACCTGATCACCGCAACCATCACCACGCCGATCTACGGCAAGCTCGGCGACCTGTACGGCCGCAAGAGGCTGTTCATGTTCGCGATCTCGGTCTTCGTCCTCGGCTCGGTGCTGTGCACGTTCGCGACGTCGATGTACGAGCTCGCGGCGTTCCGTGCGTTCCAGGGGCTCGGCGCCGGCGGGCTGTTCACGCTGGTCCTCGCGATCATCGGCGACATCGTGTCGCCGCGGGAGCGCGCCAAGTACACCGGCTACTTCATGGCCACGTTCGCCACCTCGAGCGTCCTCGGCCCTGTCGTCGGCGGCTTCTTCGCCGGGCACAGCGAGATCCTCGGGGTCACCGGCTGGCGCTGGGTCTTCCTGGTCAACGTGCCGGTCGGGATCGCCGCGCTCGTCGTGGTGTCCCGCACGCTGCACCTCAGCCACCAGCCACGCCAGGTCCGCATCGACTGGTGGGGCGCCATCGCGCTCGTCGTCGCCCTGGTCCCGCTGCTCACCGTGGCCGAGCAGGGCCGCGACTGGGGCTGGGGCTCGGGACGCTCGCTCGCGGCGTACGTCGTCGGCGGGCTGGGGCTCGCGGCGTTCTACTTCGCCGAGCGCGCGATGGGCGACGCGGCGCTGATCCCGCTGCGGCTGTTCCGGATCCGCGCCGCTGCGGTGACCATCCTGGCCAGCATCGCCATCGGCGCCGCGATGTTCGGCGGCATCCTGATCCTGCCGCTGTACATGCAGATCGTGCACGGAGCGTCGCCGACGAAGGCCGGCCTGCTGATGCTGCCGATGGTGCTCGGAATGATGTCCGGCGCGATGGTCTCGGGACAGATCATCTCCAGGACCGGGCGCACCCGCGTCTTCCCCGAGTGGGGTCCGCGCTCATGGTGATCGCCCTGCTGCTGCTCTCGACCACGTCGGCCGACACGTCGCTGCTGGTCATCGATCTCTTCATGCTCCTGCTCGGGGTGGGGCTCGGCAACTGCATGCAGCCGCTGCTCCTGATCATGCAGAGCGCCGTACCGCCCAGCGAGATCGGTGTGGCCACCAGCTCGGCGACGTTCTTCCGCCAGATCGGCGGCACCATCGGCGTCGCGGTGTTCCTGTCCATCCTGTTCAGCACGGTGGGCGCGAACATCGCCGACGAGTTCGAGGACGCGTCCCGGACCGCTGCCTTCCAGCAGGTGGTCGCGAACCCCACTCCCGCGGACGCCGCGGTGCTGAGCAACGGCAGCGCCGCGGCCGACCAGGTGCAGGGCGACTCGTCGTTCATCGAGACGCTCTCCCCGGCGCTCGCACACCCGTTCAAGCAGGGTTTCGCCGAGTCGATGGACGTGGTCTTCCTGCTGGGTGCGGGAGTCGGCCTCATCGCGTTCCTGCTGCTGCTCCTGATGCCCAGCGTCGAGCTGCGCGCCACCTCGGCGGCGGCCGCGGCGCGCGCCCAGGCGGGCGGCACGGCGACCACCGCGCCGGCGGATCAGGAGGCCTGAGCGCCCCGCACCAGCACCGCCGCCGGCCGCAGCAGTGCCGCGGGGTCGGCGGACAGGTCGCCGTCCACGGCCAGCAGGTCCGCGGCCAGCCCGGGCTTCAGGGAGCCGGTCACCGCTCCGAGGCCGCAGGAGTCGGCCGCGCCGGACGTGGCGGTGGCCAGCGCCTCGGCCACCGGATAGCCGGCGGCCACGAGGTCGAGAACCGCGAACCCCACTCCGCCGTGCGCCTTGGGCGGGCTGATCCCGGCGTCGGTGCCGCTCACCACGCGCACGCCATGGCTGCGCAGCTGCGCGAAGTGGCCGATCCGCGTCGCGTGCATGGTCGGGAAGTCCAGCCCCATCCGCTCCAGCGCGTCCCGGAAGCCGGGGGCCAGGTGCTCGGGCGGTGGGACCCGGGCCGGGTCGGCACCTCCGGTCGGGCAGACCTGGATGCCCGCGGATGCGACCAGCTCGAGGACGTCGCCGGGCATCTGCAGCCCCTCGGGCGTGAGTCCCGAGAAGTGCTCGATCCCGTCGACGCCCGCCGCCACGGCATGCCGGATGCCGAGCAGTGAGTGGGCATGGGCCAGCACCTCGAGACCTGCGTCGTGGGCGGCCTCCACAACCGCCCGCAGCTCCCCGTCGGAGAACTGGACGCCATAGGGGTCCGTGCCCGGCGTCAGCATGCCGCCGCTGGCCATCACCTTGATGACGTCCACCCCGCGCTCGACGTGCTCGGCGACGGCGCGACGTACGCCGTCGACCCCGGACGCCTCCCCGCCCAGGTAGTGGCAGTGCCCGCCCGGTTCGGTGATCGGCGGCCCCGCAGCAACCACCCGCGGCAGTCCGTCCAGGGTCCGGGCAGCGAGGGTGCGGTAGTGCCGGTCTCCCAGGTCGCGCACCGTGGTCACCCCGCCTGCCGCCTGGGCGGCCAGGCCGGCGCGGATCCGGGCATCCAGCTCGTCGTCGGTCACCGAGCCCGCCTCTTCGAGGCTGCCCACCACCGAGGTGGCGACGAGGTGGACGTGACAGTCGAACAGCCCGGGGAGCAGCGTGCCGTCGTACGCCGCGACCTCGGTGCCGTCCGGCAGGTCCGGGTGACCGCGCTCCACGCCGACGATCGACTCGCCGTCGACGAGCACCGTCGTGGGACCCAGGAAGCTCGACCCGTCGAAGGCCTCAGCGGCCCGGAACGCCAGCATGGTGCTCAGTGTGGCCCGACCGGGAGCCGCCGTGTCGACGAACTCGTCGCCATTCGGCGCGAGGTCCCACCGCGCCGTACTCTTGTGGGCTGACCCGCAACCCATCGTTGGAGTGCCACACATGCCCGCCCCCGCGTCCGTCTTCCCTCGTCTCGAGCCGCTGCTCCCGACGGTGTCGAAGCCGATCCAGTACGTCGGCGGCGAGCTCAACTCCACGCTGAAGGACTGGGACTGCGCCGAGAGCGGCGACACCGTGCGCTGGGCGCTGATGTACCCCGACGCCTACGAGGTCGGGCTGCCCAACCAGGGCGTGCAGATCCTCTACGAGGTGCTCAACGAGCGCGACTGGATCGTCGCCGAGCGCACCTACTCCGTGTGGCCCGACATGGAGCAGGTGATGCGGGCCGGTGACAAGGACGGGCCCATCCCGCAGTTCACCGTCGACGGGCACCGGCCGGTCCGCGACTTCGACCTGTTCGGCCTCAGCTTCTCCACCGAGCTCGGCTACACCAACATGCTCAACGCGCTGGACCTGGCCGGCATCCCGCTGCACGCTGCCGACCGCACCGACGACGACCCGATCGTGCTCGCCGGCGGGCACGCGGCGTTCAACCCCGAGCCGATCGCGGACTTCCTCGACGCGGCGGTGCTCGGCGACGGCGAGGAGGTCGTGCTCGCGATCTCCGAGGTGGTGCGCGAGTGGAAGGGCGAGGGCCGGCCGGGCGGCCGCGACGAGCTGCTGCGCCGCCTGGCGGTGAGCGGCGGTGTCTACGTGCCGCGCTTCTACGACGTCGCGTACGCCGCCGACGCGACGATCGAGGCCGTCGTACCCAACCGCCCCGGCATCCCGTTCCGCGTCCGCAAGCACACGCTGATGGACCTCGACGGGTGGCCCTACCCCGCCAAGCCGCTGGTCCCGCTCGCGGAGACGGTGCACGAGCGGTTCTCGGTGGAGATCTTCCGGGGCTGCACCCGCGGCTGCCGGTTCTGCCAGGCCGGGATGATCACCCGCCCGGTGCGCGAGCGGTCCATCGAGACCATCGGCGCCATGGTCGAGAACGGCATCCGCCAGACCGGCTTCGAGGAGGTCGGGCTGCTCTCGCTGTCGAGCGCCGACCACAGCGAGATCGCTGAGGTGGCCAAGGGGCTGGCCGACCGCTACGAGGGCTCGAACGTCTCGCTGTCGCTCCCGTCGACCCGCGTCGACGCCTTCAACATCGACCTCGCCAACGAGTTCTCGCGCAACGGCCGCCGTTCGGGCCTGACGTTCGCTCCCGAGGGCGGGTCGGAGCGGATGCGCAAGGTGATCAACAAGATGGTCAGCGAGGACGACCTGATCCGGACCGTCGCCGCTGCGTACTCCTCGGGCTGGCGCCAGGTGAAGCTCTACTTCATGTGCGGCCTCCCCACCGAGACCGACGACGACGTGCTCGCCATCGCCGACCTCGCGAGGCGCGTCATCGCGACCGGCCGCGAGGTCTCCGGACGCAACGACATCAAGTGCACCGTCTCCATCGGCGGCTTCGTGCCCAAGCCGCACACGCCGTTCCAGTGGGCGGCCCAGCTCGACCACGACACCACCGACGAGCGGCTCCGCAAGCTGCGTGAGGTCGTCCGCGCCGACAAGAAGTACGGCCGCGCGATCGGGTTCCGCTACCACGACGGCAAGCCCGGCACCATCGAGGGACTGCTCTCCCGTGGCGACCGCCGGGTCGGCGCGGTCATCGAGCAGGTCTGGCGCGACGGCGGCCGGTTCGACGGCTGGAGCGAGCACTTCTCCTACGAGCGGTGGCTCGAGGCCTGCGAGCAGGCACTCGTCGACGTCGACCTCGACTGGTACACCACCCGCGAGCGCGACTACGACGAGGTGCTCCCGTGGGACCACCTCGACTCCGGCCTCGACAAGGACTGGCTGTGGGCCGACTGGGAGGACGCGCTGGCCGTCGCCGACGGCAGCTCCGACGTCGAGGTCGACGACTGCCGATGGACGCCCTGCTACGACTGCGGGGTCTGCCCGGAGATGAACACCGAGATCCAGATCGGCCCGACGGGCCGGCAGCTGCTGCCGCTCACCCCGGCGTAGTCCGCCGGCGTGCGGCGTGACCGTCCACACCTTCCATCTCGCCGACGTCCCGACCTCGGTGGGTGCGCGTGCACTGATGCGTCCGCCGTCCTCTGCCACCAGCTCCGGGCTCGATCATGCCGAGTGCCTGGCCCTGATGCGGCTCGGAGCCCCCACCCTGTCGCTGGACCGCCTGCAGCTGCGTCGTCTGGCTCTCTTCGCGCAGTGGCGCGACGAGGCCGCCGTCGAGGGCTTCCTGGCGGACGACCCACTGGGCCGCCATCTCGCCCAGGGCTGGCACGTGCGCCTCGAGTTCCTGCGCCGATGGTCGACGCTGGCTGCGCTGCCCGGCCTGCCGGCGCGCGCCGGCGCGTGGGAGCAGGACGAGCCGGTTGTCGCCGTCACTGTTGCGCGGATGCGCCTGGGTGAGGTCCCCCGGTTCCTCCGGTGGGGCAAGCCGGTCGAACGACTCGTCCGCGACCACCCGGGCGTCACGCTTGCGCTCGCGGCGTTCCGGCCGCCACGCACGATCTCGACGTTCTCGGTCTGGCGAACGGTGCGCGAGATGGAGGAGATGGTGCGCGGGCACTCCGCCGTCCCGGATCCGGAGCGGCATGCCGCCGCGATGGCCGAGCGCGAGCGTCGCGACTTCCACCACGAGTTCGCCACCTATCGCTTCCGCCCCCTTTCCGAGCACGGCAGCTGGGAGGGCCGGACCCGCATCGTGCCGCCGAGCGCCGTCTGACCGTCCGGGGCTCTGGGGACTCAGCGGGTCTTGACCCGTCCGTCGAGCCGGGTGCCGTCGGCCGCGAAGCCGAAGCAGGCCAGCGTGTCGCCCTTGCGGGGCTGCGCCCGGTCCGCGACACCGGCCACGAGCAGCCGCTCGTCGCTGACCGCGGCATCGGCCCGGCCGTCCAGCGCGTCGATGCAGATCTCGTCGGGCACCACCGGTCGGTAGGCCGCGGCCTGCCGCGCGTCGAGGTCGAGCAGCACCAGCACCTCGGCGTCGTGCAGGTCGTCGCAGTCCGCGCGCGCCAGGTCGGCCAGCTCGGCCTGCTCGCCCGCCAGGAACGGCGCGGCGTCGACGCAGTCGCCACGGTCGAGGTCGGCCACGCTGCCCAGCTCGGCGTTCTGGCGTACGACGACCACCACGGCGACGGCCACGGCGGCCAGGGCCACCGCAACCGCCGTCAGGACGGCGCGCCGCAAGAGTGCCCCGCGGGGGCGAGGTTCGTCTGTTTGGCGTGCTCAGTGTGGGTGCGGCGCAAGGCGCCGGAGCGACGACGCTGTAGGCCCATCATCGAGCGACGGCAACGCCGCGCCGTGCCTGCAATCAGTGCGCGAAGCGCACGAAGATCTCCCCCGCGGGGCACTATTCAGGATCCGAGCTTGGAGGTCAGGTCCGACCCATCCGCGTTTGCGGCCACGCAGACCAGCTTGTCGCCGGCGACCGGTGACTCGTCCGGAGTCAGGGCGATCACCAGCAGCTCGGTGTCGGCGAGAAGGTCGGCGCTGCCGTCCTCGGTCATCGAACGCGTGCACAGCAGGTCGGGCGACGTGCTGTTGTAGCCCGCTGCCTCCTCGGAGGTCAGGCTTCCCGTGGCCACCACCTCGGCGTCGTGCTTGCTGGAGCAGCCCACCGACCTGATCTGGGAGACGCCCGTCTCGGTCGCGTCGGTGAGCCCGTCGCCGGTGATGCACTCGCCGACCTTGAGGTCCTCGATGTCCTTGAAGTCCTTGGCGTAGTCGTAGAAGAAGTAGCCGCCGACCACCCACCCGATGATGTAGATCACGCTGATGACCAGTGCGGCGATCGCCATGCCCTTGCCGCGGTTCTGACCGCCGCGGCTGCGGACGAGCACGACGATCGCGAGGGGGATGGCGACCAGCGCGCCGAGGCAGGTGCAGCCGAGGATCGCGAGGACCAGGGCGGTGATCGCCATGCCCTTGCTGGGTCCGGCGGGACCCGGCATGGGGGACCCGTAGGCGGGCGCGGCGTACGCCGGCTGACCGGGAGGGCCCGGCTGGCCGTACGGCGGCGCGGCCGGCGGCGGCGATGAGACAGGAGGCTGGTCGCCGTACGGCGGCGGGGAGGCGGGTGCACCCGGCGGCGGGCTCGTGGGAGGCGGAGGAGGTGGCGTGCCGTAGGGGTTCTGCGGGTCGCTCGGGTCCTGGGGCGTGTCGCCGTCGCCAGGGTTCTGCGGAGTGCTCATCGGGTCCCCTTCGGGTGCCGCCGTGGTTGGTGCGCGAGACAGCGTTCCACATGAGTGACCCGAGCGGGGCAGCCAGGACCCTTCTAGCCGCGGGTGCCGACTTCCGGGCGCTTCGGGAGCTGGTCCTCGATGTGCGCCGGCTTGCCGACGTACATCCCCACGATGAACAGCGGGACGCTCAGCGCGATCAGCACCAGCAACGGAACCGTCCAGCCGCCGGTCGCCTCGTGCAGCACGCCGACGCCGAACGGGCCGAGCGCGGCCATCAGGTAGCCGGTCGACTGCGTCCAGCCGGAGAGCGCGGCGGTCGCGCCCGCGGTTCGCGTGCGCAGCCCGACCAGGGTCAGCACGATCGGGAAGGTCACCAGCGAGATGCCGAGGACCAGCGCCCACAGCACCGCGAGCGCGTGCGGCGCCAGGATCAGTCCGACGTAGGCGACCGGGTAGCAGGACATGATCAGCGCCAGCAACCAGCGCTGGTCACCGGGACGCGCGACCACCTGCGGCGCCCACAGCGACATCGGGATGGAGACCGACGCGACGATCCCGACCAGCGCGCTGGCCGTGCCGGCACCGAAGCCGGCGTCCCGCCACAAGGTCGCGAACCAGCCGAAGACGACGTACGCCATCAGCGACTGCAGCCCGAAGAACAGCGTCATCGCCCAGCCCATCCGGGTCCGGGCGATGTCCCCGTAGGTCACGTCGCGCACCGGCGCGTCGAGCCGCAGGTCGTGCCGGACCAGGCCGAACCACGGCACCGCCGCAACTGCCGCCAGCACCGCCCAGATCCCGATGCCGTAGCGCCAGCCGCCGAAGGCGTCCGCCACGGGCACCGTGAGGAGGAACGACGCGGTCAGCCCCACCGCCAGCGCGGTCGTGTAGAGCCCGGTCAGCAGCCCGATCCGGTCGGGGAAGTGCAGCCGGACCAGCGAGGGGAGCAGCACGTTCGCCATCGCCATGCCCGCGACGGCGACCAGCGACAGGGCGAGGAACGCCGGCTCCTGCTCGACCACGGCGCGGCCCGCCAGCCCGACCACCACACCGAGCAGCGCGAGCATGGTGACCCGGTGCGGCCCGAGTCGCGCCGCCGCCGCGGGCGCCAGCGCGCCGAAGACCGCGAACGCGAGCACCGGCAGCGAGGTGAGCAGCCCCGCGGACGCGGGGCCCATGTCCAGCCCGTCGCGCAGCTCGCCGAGGACCGGACCGACGCTCACCGCCGCCGGCCTCAGGTTGAGCGAGAGGAGGAGCAGGCCAGAGACCAGCAGGACCCGCTGGAGGGTGCGGGTCCGTCGGTCCGGCGGAGTGGTCACCGTCTGATCCCAACAGACCGGGACGCACGCGGCGACATTTGCAGCGGGTTGACAGGTTGCTCGGCGCTGGGGACGCTGAAGCACCGTGTGACTCGGGTCACAGCGTCGAGCGGGTGCAAGGGAAGCGTCATGCTGAGTGCGCGCAACCTGGAGGTCGTCTACGACGACGTCGTGGTGGCACTGCGCGGCGTCGGCCTCGACGTACCGGACGGCCAGATCGTCGCCCTGCTCGGCTCCAACGGCGCCGGCAAGACGACGCTGCTGCGCGCCCTCACCGGGCTGCTCAAGATCCACGACGCCGAGATCACCAAGGGAACGGTGACCCTCGACGATCTCCCGCTCAACCGCTCACGTCCGGAAACCATCGTCCGGCGTGGGGTTCGGCAGGTGCTCGAGGGCCGTCGCGTCTTCGTGGAGATGACCGTCGAGGAGAACCTCAAGGTCGGCGGCCACACGGCCACCAGCCCGATCAAGGACAACGTCGAACGCGTCTTCAGCTTCTTCCCGGTGCTCGCCGACCGCCGGACCCAGACCGCCGGGCTGCTCTCGGGTGGCGAGCAGCAGATGCTGGCCATGGGCCGCGCCATGATGTCCGACCCGCGATACCTGCTGCTCGACGAGCCGAGCCTCGGGCTGGCGCCCCGGCTCGTGGAGCAGGTCCGCGACGTGATCGTCGAGATCAACCAGGCCGGCACCGGCGTGCTGCTGGTCGAGCAGAACGCCACCATGGCGCTGAGCATCGCCAGCCACGGCTACGTCATGGAGACCGGCCGCATCGTCCTGGACAAGCCGGCGGCGGAGCTGCTTCGCAACGACGACGTCCGGGAGTTCTACCTCGGCCTGCATCCGGGTGAGGACTCGGCCGCCCGGCGCTCGTTCCGCGAGGTCAAGCACTACCGCCGCAAGAAGCGCTGGTCGGCATGAGCCATCCCGGGCCTCCAGTCGCGAGCATGCGCGACGTCCACCTCTCCTTCTCGGGCGTGAGCGCGATCAAGGGCGTCAGCTTCGAGGTGCTCCCCGGCGAGCTGTTCGCGATCATCGGCCCCAACGGCGCCGGCAAGACCTCGCTGTTCAACGTGCTGTCCGGGGTGTACCGCCCACAGCGCGGGTCGGTGGAGTTCCTCGGGGAGAGCATCCTCGGAGTGCGCCCGCACAAGATCGCGGCCCGCGGTCTGGCTCGCACCTTCCAGAACATCGCACTGTTCTCGCACCTCACCGTGCTCGACAACCTGATGCTCGGCCGGCACCAGCACATCCACTACGGGTTCGCGGCGGCCTTCCTGTGGCGCGGCCGGGCCCGCAGCCAGGAGCTCGAGCACCGCGCCGTCGTGGAGGAGATCGTCGACTTCCTCGAGCTCCAGGCGTGGCGAACCCAGCCCGTGGGGCTGCTGCCGTACGGCGTGCAGAAGCGTGTCGAGCTCGGCCGGGCCCTCGCCATGGAGCCCAAGCTGCTCCTGCTGGACGAACCGGTGGCCGGCATGAACCTCGAGGAGACCGAGGACACCGCCCGCTACATCCTCGACATCCGCGACGAGCTCGACGTCTCCATCGTCATGGTCGAGCACGACATGGGCCTGGTGATGGACCTCGCGGACCGGGTGATGGTGGTCGACTTCGGCATCCCGATCACCACCGGGACTCCCGCGGAGGCCCAGCGGCACCCCGACGTGGTGCGTGCCTACCTCGGCGAGGAGGTCGGATCGTGACGAGCCCCGTCACCCGGATCCGGGAGCACGCGAGACAGATGCCGCAGTCGGTGGCCCTGCGCGACAAGGACATGGGCATCTGGCGGGAGTGGACCTGGGCGACGTACTGGGAGGACATCGAGCTGGCCGCGCACGCGCTCCTCGCCCTCGGCGTCGCTCCCGGAGACCGGGTCTCCATCCACTCCGAGAACCGCCCCGAGTGGCTGATCGCCGACATGGGAGCCCTGGCCGTCCGGGCCGCGTCGGTGGGCATCTACCCGACCAGCCCGGCCGAGGAGGTCGGCTACCTGCTCGGCGACTCCGGGGCGCGGATCCTCGTCGCCGAGGACCAGGAGCAGGTGGACAAGGCGTTGAGGGTCCTGGACGAGTGCCCCGATCTCGAACGGATCGTGTATCTGGAGCCGCGCGGAATCCAGCATCGTTACGACCACGAGAAGCTGCTGTCCTGGGAGGAGTTCCTCGACCTGGGCCGAGAGCACCGCACCAGCCATCCCGACGCCGTGGCCGAGGTTCTCGACGATCAACGCCCGGACGACCTGGCCACCCTGATCTACACCTCGGGCACGACCGGGCCGCCGAAGGGCGCGATGCTGAGCGTGGCCAACGTCGAGTTCGCGATCCGGGTGCTGGTCGAGGAAGGCGCCTTCACCGACCCGCCGCCCGGCCCCCGGGACCTGTCGCTGTCCTACCTCCCGCTCTCGCACGTCGCCGAGCGGATCTTCTCGACCTGGTTCAACGCGGCCGCCGGCACCCAGGTCAACTTCGCCGAGTCGATCGAGACGGTGCCGCAGAACCTGCGCGAGGTGCAGCCGACGATCCTGTTCGGGGTGCCCCGGATCTGGGAGAAGCTCCTGGCCGGGATCGAGATCCGCCTCTCCGGCGCCAGCTGGCTCAAGCGCAAGGTCGCGGCGTTCTGGCTCGGTGTCGCCGACCGGATCGGGGCGCGGCTGGTGGAGAACGACGGGGCCCACACCGCCGGTACCCGCGTCCTCTACGCGCTGGGCCACGTGGTGTTCTACCGCGCGCTCAAGGACCGGCTCGGGCTGCGCAAGGTCAGGTACGCCGCCTCGGGTGCGGCGCCGATCGCGCCCGAGGTGCTGCGGTTCTTCATGGGCATCGGGGTGCCGATGCACGAGGTCTACGGGATGACCGAGAACACCGCGGTCGCGACCGGGAACCGGCCGGGCCGGGTCAAGCTCGGGACGGTGGGGGAGGTGCATCCGGGGACCGAGCTCCGGATCGACCCGGACACCGGAGAGATCCTCAGCCGGCACGACGGCGTGTTCGTTGGCTACTGGCGCAAGGACGAGGCCACCGCGCGGGTGCTGAGCGAGGACGGCTGGCTGCGGACCGGGGACGTCGGCGAGTGGGTGGACGGCACCCACCTGCGGATCACGGACCGGATGAAGGACATCATCATCACCTCCGGCGGCAAGAACATCTCGCCGTCGCAGATCGAGAACGCGCTCAAGGCGTCGCCGTACGTCCGGGAAGCCATCGTGATCGGCGACGGCCGGAGGTACCTCACGGCGCTGATCGGGATAGAGCTCGACACCGTGGGGGAGTGGGCACAGCGCCGCCGGCTCGGCTACAGCACCTACCGCGACCTCAGCACCAAACCTGAGGTGCTCGAGCTCGTCGCAGGTGTCGTCAAGGACGTCAACAGCAGGCTCGCCAGCGTCGAGCAGGTCAAGGAGTTCCGGCTCCTGCCCAAGGAGCTCGACCACGAGGACGGCGAGCTCACCGCGACCCAGAAGGTCAAGCGCTCGGCCATCGCCACGATTTTCGAGGACACCGTGTCCGACATGTACACCGGGACCTCGGCATGACCGAGCTCCTCGAGTCGGTCCTGCGCGGCCTCGGCACCGGGTCGGTGTACGCGCTGCTCGCGCTCGGCTTCGTGATCATCTACAAGTCCACCGGGGTCATCAGCTTCGCCCAGCCGGCTCTGATGCTGACCGGTGCCACCATCACCAGCTACGTGGCACCGGCGATCGGCATCGTGGCGTTCGCCGGGTTCTCGTTCTTCCTGTCGATGTCCCTGGCCGCGCTGGCCACGGCCGCGGTCGCCCTCTTCATCGAGCGCACCGCCATCCGGCCGATGGTGGGCCGACCGGCCTTCGTCGTCGCGATCATCACCATCGGCATCGACATCGCCGTGCGCGTGGTGGCCAGCGGCTTCATCGGGCTGGGCGCCCGGCCGATCCCCAACCCGTGGGGCCTGGAGCGCGTCGACGTGCTCGGGCTGCGGATCCAGGAGCGCCACCTGGTGGCCATGGCCACCCTCCTGGTGATCGTGTCCGTGCTGTTCTGGTTCTACCAGTACACCCGCTACGGACTCGCGATGCGGGCGGCCGCCTTCGACCAGGAGGCTGCGCTGACCCAGGGCGTGAACGTCGGCAGCGTGTTTGCCCTGTCCTGGGCCTTCGCCGGTGCGATGGCCGCGATCGCCGGGACCCTGCTGGCGACGTCGGCAGGCGTCGACCGGCAGATCTGGATCGTCGCCCTCATCGCGCTGCCGGCAATCATCCTGGGCGGCCTCGACTCGCTGCCCGGCGCCGTGGTCGGGGGGCTCGCGGTCGGCGTGGTCGAGTCGCTCGTCGGCAGCTACCAGCGAGACGTCGCTCCGTGGCTCGGGGACAACTTCGCCCTGGTGTCTGCCTACGTGCTGATGCTGCTGGTGCTCCTCGTGAAGCCCTACGGGCTGTTCGGCACCCCGGAGGTGCGGCGGGTATGACGACGACCGAGCTTCCGACCCCGGTGCGGCGCACCGGGCGGCTGTGGGGCCGGCCGCAGCTCTATCGGTCCTACGGCCAGGAGCTCGCCCTCTTCAACACTCCCGCCAAGCTGCTGTGGGTCGGGGTCATCATCCTCGTGGGCTTCGTCATGCCCTGGGTGCTCACCGACTCCCTGCTCGAGACCGTCGCCATCGGCTTCGCCTTCGCCATCGGTGCGCTCGGCCTCAACATCGTGACCGGTCTGGCCGGTCAGGTCTCGCTCGGCCACGCGTTCTTCCTCGGGGTCGGCGCCTACACGGCGGCCGCGATCTCCGGCGACCCGGACGGCCGGACGATCGGGTTCGGGATCACCAACATCCTGGTCTGGCTGCCCGCGGCGGGTGCGGTCGCCGCTCTCGCCGGAGTGCTCGTTGCTCCGCTGGCCACCCGGCTGCGCGGGCTCTACCTCGCGATCATCACGCTCGGGCTCGTCTTCATCGGCGAGCACATCTTCAGGGAGTGGAGCGACCTGACCGGCGGAGCGGGCGTCGGCCGTGAGGGTGCGGTGCCCGAGCTCTTCGGCTACGAGTTCAGCCGCGACAGCGACACGTTCACGTCCGAACAGAACTTCTACCTCCTCATGCTGGTGCTGCTGCTGGTGTTCGCGCTCGGTGCCCGCAACCTCGCCCGCTCGCGGGTCGGTCGGGCGTTCGCGGCGGTCCGTGACCGGGACATGGCAGCCGAGATGATGGGGATCAACCTCCCGCTGACCAAGACCGTGGCGTTCGGCATCTCGTCGTTCTACGCCGGCTGCGCCGGCGCGCTCATCTACTCGGTGATCGGCTACTTCGAGCCGAGCACGTTCTCGTTGCTCCTCTCGGTGCAGTTCATCGCGATGGTGCTGATCGGCGGTGCGGGCACGGTCAGCGGCACGATCATGGGCGCGTTGTTCATCTCGCTGCTCCCCACGCTGACGCGCGAGCTGCCGGCGTACGTCCCGCTGATCTCGGCGCAGGTCACCGACACCCCCAACGTCTTCCAGCTCGAGTCGATCCTCTACGGGCTGCTCATCGTCGGGTTCCTGCTGTTCGAACCACGCGGGCTCTTCGGCATCTGGATCCGCATCCGCAACTACTGGAAGGGCTGGCCGTTCAGCTACTGACCGGCCGCAAACAAAGGAGAGTGCTGTGAAGGTTCGCAAGACCGGAGTGCTCGTGGCAGCACTCGTACTGATGGCCGCAGGCTGTCGTGGCGGAGACGCCGACAACGACGAAGGCGGCGGCGGCATCGACGCGCCGGGCGTGTCCGGGGACCCGTGCCCGGAGGCGGTGAACGAGGACAACGGCTGCATCTACCTCGGCACCATCTCCGACCTGACCCAGGGACCCTTCGCGCCGCTCGGAGTTGCGATCACCGAATCGCAGAAGGCGTTCTGGCAGCGGGTCAACGAGGACGGCGGCATCGGCGGCTACGACATCGACGTCACCGAGTACGTCCGCGACAACCTGTACAACCCGCAGACCCACACGCAGGTGTACGGCGAGATCGAGGGCGACGTCCTGGCGCTGGCCCAGACCCTGGGCTCGCCCACCACGCTCGCGATCATCCCTGACATGAAACGCGACGAGATGATCGGTGCGCCGGCCTCGTGGACGTCCCTGTGGGCGTTCGAGGACAACATCCTCGAGTCCGGCACCAACTACTGCACCGAGGGCATGAACCTCGTCGACTACGCGGTTGAGCAGAAGCAGATCAAGTCGGTCATGGCGGTGCACTTCCCGGGCGACTACGGCGGCGACGGGGCAGCGGGCGCCGAGATCGCGGCCGAGGCCAACGGCCTCGAGTTCTCCGCGGTCGAGACGGCTCCCGGCCAGGAGGCGCAGGCCGGGGCGATCAGTGCGATCGTCAGCCAGAAGCCCGACCTGGTCATGCTGGGCACCAGCCCCACCGAGACGGCAGTGATCGTCGGCCAGGCGGCCGCCCAGGGCTACACCGGCCAGTTCATCGGTCTCGGCCCGACCTGGAACCCGGCGCTCCTCGGCACCCCGGCCGCTCCCGCGCTGGAGGGGCTGTACCTGCAGTCGGGCTACTGGGGGCCCTATGGCACCGACACCCCGGCACACGAGGCGATGCGGGACGCGCTCGGTGACCTGGAGCAGCCCAGCGACGGCTACACCGCCGGTTGGGCGTGGTCCTACCCGCTCAAGGCCGCGCTCGAGGAGTGGCTCGACGGGGACTACGACAAGGACCGGGCGGGCCTGCTCGAGGCGGTCCAGTCGCTGGAGACGATCGACTACGAAGGGATGCTCCCCGAGGAGGCCGGCAACCGCTCCGGCGAGCCCGGCGAGAACATCTTCCGGCAGAGCGTGATCAGCAAGGTCGACCCTGCGGCACCCACGGGGGTGAGCATCGTCCAGGACTTCTTCGTCGGCCCCACCGCCGAGGAGCACGAGTTCGAGGGCGCCTGCTTCGAGGGCTGATCGGGACGGCGTACGGCGCCCCTGCCCGGCTCGGGCAGGATGGCGTCGTGCGCCATGTCCCCGACCGCGAGCGCCGGGCCCGGCTGGCCCGGCGTCACGCGCTCGCGCCGGCCCACCGGGCCGCGGATCCGGAGGCCGCGACCCGGGCGGTGACCGTCCTGCACTCGACCGAGGCCGCGACCGTCTACCTGTCGGTGTGGGCCCGGGTCGACGGAGTGACGGTCGCCGACATCGACCGGGCGCTGTACGACGACCGCACGCTGGTCAAGCAGCTGGCCATGCGCCGCACCCTCTTCGTCTTCCCGCGTGACCTGCTGCCCGCGGCGTGGGGGAGCGCGTCGGCGCGGGTGGCCGGCACCCTCGCGACCCGTCTGGCCAAGGAGATCGAGGCGGGCGGGATTGCCGAGGACGGCGAGGCGTGGCTCGAGCGGGCTCGGGAGGCCGTGCTCGCCCGGCTCGACGGTGGGGTCGAGCTCTCGGCCCAGAAGCTGCGCGAGTCGGTGCCCGAGCTCGCGGGACGGCTGGACCTCGCGCAGGGCAAGGCCTACGCCGCCAACGTCTCGGTCGTACCACGTGTCCTGACCCAGCTCGGGGTCGAGGGCGAGGTCATGCGGGGTCGCAACGGCGGACACTGGCGGCTGTCGAAGCCCCAGTGGACCCTGACGCGGACCTGGCTCGGCCACGATGCCAACCCGGCCAAGCCGGACGAGGGCTACGCCGAGATCGTCGGCCGCTGGCTGCGATCCTTCGGGCCGGGCACAGAAGCCGACCTCGTGTGGTGGCTCGGCGGCACCAAGGCGGCGGTCCGCGCGGCCCTGGCCTCGGTCGAAGCGGTCGAGGTGTCCCTCGACGGGGGCGGCACCGGCTGGCTGCTCCCCGACGACGTCGGGCCCGTGGCCGACGTGGAGCCGTGGGCGGCCCTGCTGCCGGTGCTCGACCCGACGGTGATGGGCTGGAAGGAGCGTGGCTTCTACCTCGGCCCGCACGCCCCGCACCTCTTCGACACCAACGGCAACGCCGGCACGACGGCCTGGTGGGACGGCCGGATCGTCGGCTGCTGGGTGCAGGACGACGCCGGCGTGGTCGAGGTCCGCACGCTCGAGAAGCTCCCCAAGGCCGCCCTCGCGGCGCTCGAGGCGCAGGCAGCGCGACTCACGGACTGGCTGGACGGGGTCCGCGTGGGCACCGTCTACCCTTCTTCGGCCATGAAGGTCATCGACTGGGTCCGCCCGTGACCAGAGAACAGCCCAAGCAGGCGCCGCCTCCGGTGCAGCGGCTGCGGGTGCAGTACGCGAAACGCGGCCGGCTCCGCTTCACCAGCCACCGGGACTTCAGCCGGGCCTTCGAGCGGGCCGTGTTCCGCGCCCGGTTGCCGATGGCCTACTCCTCGGGCTTCAACCCGCATCCGCGCATCTCCTACGCCGGCGCCGCGCCCACCGGGTCCGCGAGCGAGGCTGAGTACCTCGAGCTGGCCATGGCCGAGGTCGTCGACCCGGCCTCCGTCCACGCCGCCCTGGACGAGGCGATGCCCGACGGCCTCGATGTCGTGGAGGTGGTGGAGTCGCCCGGCACGGGGCTTTCCGACCTGCTGCAGGCCAGCCGGTGGCGGATCGCGCTCCCGGTGCCGGCGGCGGAGGCCGAGGCCGCGGTGGCGGCGTTCCTCGCGGCGGGCGAGGTGCTCGTGCACCGCATGACCAAGAAGGGGCTGCGTGACTTCGACAGCCGCGCGGCGGTGCTCTCGCTGGTGGTCACGCCCGATGAGGCGGGCGCGGTGCTGGACCTGGTGCTCCGCCACCTCGAGCCGGCCGTCCGCCCCGACGACGTGCTGTCCGGGCTGACCTCCCTCCACGGGCTCGACCTGGTCGGCGTACCCCTTCTCACCCGGCTGGCCCAGGGTCCGTGGGACCCGGACACCGGTGAGATCGGCGACCCGCTGCGGCCTTGAAATGAGTTGCCTTACTGGCGGCTGTGCGATACTCGCCAGAGGTTGACCACACGTCGACCCGACGACGTTCTCTGAAGCGAGGCTCGTCGATGCCAGACCGCGACGCGGCCCGGCCGGTTGGTGACAGCGACCGGAGCTCAGGGCCGGCGACCGCGGCAGGGATCGGCCGGACTCGGTGTGACACCACGAGGGTGTCGTCGCACATGTTGGCTTGATGCTGCGCCCGGAATCCGGGCTGCGGCGATGACCACCCGGGCGCCGAGGCACCCGGGTCGAGGAGCAGTACATGCCCGAGGACGAGACCACCACCTCTTCGGAAGCCCCGTCGGAGTCGACCCCGTCGACGGACTCCCCTGACGCGGCGCCCGCCAAGAAGGCGGCGAAGAAGACCGCGGCGAAGAAGACCGCCGCCAAGAAGGCCGCCGCCAAGAAGACCGCGGCGAAGAAGACCACCGCCAAGAAGACCACCGCCAAGAAGACCGCGACAAAGAAGGTCGCCGACTCCCCGGATGAGAGCGCGGGCGTCACCGCGCCGGCAGTGCTCTTCCAGGTCCCCGACCCGATCGAGAAGCCGAAGAAGAGGGCGGCCAAGAAGCCCCCCAAGATGGCGGCGGACCACGCGCCCGGTGACGCACGCCAGTGACCACACGCCCGGGGACGACGCGCCGGGGGACGAGAAGCCGGCGAAGAAGACCGCGAGGAAGCCCGCCAAGAAGACGGCCAAGAAGGCCGCAGGCGACGAGCCCGAGCCCTCCGACGAGGCCCGGTCCGACTCCGACGACGGCGAGTCCGCCGACGGTGACGGCTCGGGAGCGCGGCGTCGCCGCCGCCGCGGAGGCCGCCGCCGCCGCAAGACCTCCGACACGGGAGCCGAGGGCGACTCGTCCGACAACGGCGACGACGAGGCCGAGCAGGGCGACAGCGACGAGGACGAGGGCGCCGACGGCACCTCGCGCCGTCGTCGGCGCCGCCGCCGCTCCGGCGAGGACGGCGGGGGCAGCACCGACGACCCGTCGAACACCGTCACCAGGGTTCGCCGCAGCCGCACCGGCGAGGACCAGATCACCGCGGTCTCCGGCTCCACCCGGCTGGAGGCCAAGAAGCAGCGCCGCCGGGAGGGCCGCGAGGCCGGTCGGCGCAGGGCACCGATCGTCAGCGAGGCCGAGTTCCTGGCCCGCCGCGAGGCGGTGGACCGGGTCATGGTCGTGCGCCAGCGCGACGAGCTCACCCAGATCGGCGTGCTCGAGGACAAGGTGCTCGTCGAGCACTACGTCGCCCGCGAGTCCCAGACCTCGCTGATCGGCAACGTCTACCTCGGCCGGGTCCAGAACGTCCTGCCCTCCATGGAGGCGGCGTTCATCGACATCGGGCGCGGCCGCAACGCCGTGCTGTACGCCGGTGAGGTCAACTGGTCCGCGCTCGGCCACAAGGACGGCCAGCAGCGCAAGATCGAGTCTGTGCTCTCCTCGGGCCAGTCCATCCTGGTCCAGGTCAGCAAGGACCCGATCGGTCACAAGGGTGCCCGGCTGACCAGCCAGATCAGCCTGGCCGGGCGGTTCCTGGTCTACGTGCCCGACGGCACCACGTCAGGGATCTCCCGCAAGCTGCCCGACACCGAGCGCAACCGGCTCAAGACGGTGCTCAAGGACATCGTCCCCGACACGGCCGGCGTGATCGTGCGCACCGCGGCCGAGGGCGCCAGCGAGGACGAGCTGACCCGTGACGTCGAGCGGCTCAAGGCCCGCTGGGAAGACATCGAGAAGAAGACCAAGGGCAGCGCGCCACAGCTGCTCTACGGCGAGCCGGACCTCACCCTCAAGGTGGTCCGCGACCTGTTCACCGAGGACTTCGGCAAGCTCGTCATCCAGGGCGACGACGCCTGGGAGACCGTGCAGCAGTACGTCGCGCACATGGCACCCGACCTCCAGGAGCGGCTCGAGAAGTACGACCCCGCCGAGCACGGCGGCTCCGACCTGTTCTCGACGTACCGCCTCGACGAGCAGATCGCCAAGGGGATGGACCGCAAGGTCTGGCTGCCCTCCGGCGGCTCCCTGGTCATCGACCGGACCGAGGCGATGACCGTCGTCGACGTCAACACCGGCAAGTTCACCGGCTCCGGCGGCAACCTCGAGGAGACGGTCACCAAGAACAACCTGGAAGCGGCCGAGGAGATGGTCCGCCAGCTCCGGCTCCGCGACATCGGCGGCATCATCGTCGTGGACTTCATCGACATGGTGCTGGAGTCGAACCGCGACCTGGTCCTGCGCCGGCTGGTCGAGTGCCTGGGCCGCGACCGCACGCGACACCAGGTCGCCGAGGTCACCTCGCTGGGCCTGGTGCAGATGACCCGCAAGCGGATCGGCACCGGGCTGCTGGAGGCCTTCAGCGACACCTGCGAGCACTGCCAGGGCCGCGGCCTGATCATCCACGAGCAACCGGTCGAGCCGAAGCGCTCCGACGACGACGCTGGCCGGGGCCGCGGGCGGCGCAGCCGCGGCGGTCGGGGCAGGAGCTCCGGAGCCGACGGTGACTCGGGCGACAACGGCAACGGCAACGGCGCCAAGGCGCCCTCGCCCAAGGACGTCGCCGCGATGGCCAGGCCGCCGGCTGACGAGCCCGTCGAGGACGCTGACGACCTCGATGATGCCGACGAGCTCGACGACGCCGGCCACGTGAAGGACGAGGTGCAGGACGACCTCGAGAGCCTGACCTCGGAGGTCGTCGAGAGCCTCGACGACCGGGGCGACCGGGACTCGGAAGAGAGCCCGGCCGAGCCGGAGCCCGAGCCGGAGCCCGAGCCGGAGCCGGAGCCGAGCCCGAGCCCGAGCCCGAGCCCGAGCCGGAGAAGCCCACCGTCGTCACGCGCACCCGTCGCCGCAGCGCCAGCCGCCCGGCCGGGCCTCCGCCCGTGCCGACGATGGACCAGGCCCCCGCCGCCATCGGCGCCCGACGCGAGGGTGCGGTCGGCGCACCCGCCGCCGACGGAGTCGTCGAGCCGGGCACGGACGGCGACCCGGGTGCGGCAGCGGACGGGACCGCCCCCGCGCACGTCGAGCACGTGCCGATCAAGCGGAAGCGCTCCCGGAAGCGCTGAGCGTGGTTTTGCGGCGCACCCGGCTGATCCGTACTATTGATCTTCGGTGCGCGCTCAGCGCGCCCATCTCTGTGCGGCGCCGCCCAGCGTTGCGCCCCAGCTGAAGTTCAACGACCAAGGAGACCGCGGTGTACGCGATCGTGCGCGCAGGCGCCAAGCAGCAGAAGGTGGCCGTCGGCGACGTCATCGAGATCGACACGATCACGACTGCCGTGGGCGACGAGGTCTCGCTGCCCGTCGTGCTCGTGGTCGACGGTGACACCGTCACGTCGGACACGAAGAAGCTCGACAAGGCGTCGGTGACCGCCGAGGTGCTCGGCGCCACCAAGGGTCCCAAGATCGTGATCCAGAAGTTCAAGAACAAGACCGGCTACAAGAAGCGCCAGGGCCACCGCCAGAAGTACACCCAGGTCAAGATCACCGACATCAAGGCCTGACGGCCTCACCACCCTCGAACCGGCAGCAGGAGACACAGCGATGGCACACAAGAAGGGCGCCGCGTCCACCAAGAACGGCCGCGACTCCAACTCCCAGCGCCTGGGCGTCAAGCGCTACGGCGGCCAGGTCGTCAGCGCCGGCGAGATCATCGTCCGCCAGCGCGGCACCCACTTCCACCCCGGCTCCAACGTCGGCCGCGGCGGCGACGACACGCTGTTCGCGCTGTCCGCAGGCGCGGTGCAGTTCGGCACCCGCCGGGGCCGCCGGGTCGTCAACATCGTCCCGGGTGACGACGCCTGACGTCGTCCCACACCAGCGACTGACGAAGGGCGTCCCGATCGGGGCGCCCTTCGTGATTTCATCGAGAGGAGCAGCTCGCCATGGCCGTCCCGACCTTCGTCGACAGGGTGACGCTGCACGTCAGCGCCGGCCGCGGCGGCAACGGGGTGGCCTCGGTGCACCGCGAGAAGTTCAAGCCGCTCGGCGGCCCCGACGGCGGCAACGGTGGCCCCGGTGGCTCGGTCATCCTGCGCGTCGACCCTGACGTCACCACGCTGCTCGAATACCACCACAGCCCGCGGCGACGGGCCGAGCACGGCGGGCACGGCGCGGGCGCCCACAGGAACGGCGGCCACGGCGAGGACCTGGTCCTCCCCGTCCCCGACGGCACGCTGGTCACCGACCGCGGCGGCGAGGTGCTCGCCGACCTGGTCGGCCCCGGCACCGAGCTGGTGGTGGCGCAGGGCGGCCGCGGCGGCCTCGGCAACGCCGCGCTGGCCAGCAGCAAGCGCAAGGCGCCCGGCTTCGCGCTGCTCGGCGAGCCCGGCGACGAGCTCGAGATCGTGCTCGAGCTCAAGGTGGTCGCCGACGTCGGGCTGGTGGGATTCCCGAGCGCCGGCAAGTCCAGCCTGATCGCCGCGATCTCGCGGGCCCGGCCCAAGATCGCCGACTACCCGTTCACGACGTTGATCCCGAACCTCGGGGTGGTGACGGCCGGGGACACGACGTACACGGTCGCCGACGTGCCCGGGCTCATCGAGGGCGCCAGTGAAGGCCGTGGCCTGGGCCATGAGTTCCTCCGACACGTCGAGCGTTGCGCCGCGCTGGTGCACGTCGTCGACACCGCGACCATGGAGCCGGGCCGCAACCCGGTCGACGACCTCGCCGTGATCGAGAACGAGCTGAGCCGGTACGGCGGCCTCCAGGACCGGCCGCGACTGGTGGCGCTCAACAAGATCGACGTCCCGGACGGGCGCGACCTGTCCGACATCGTCATCGACGACCTGCGCGGACAGGGCCTGCGGGTGTTCCCGGTCAGCGCTGCCTCGGGCGAGGGGCTGCGCGAGCTCACCTTCGCGATGGCCGAGATCGTCGCCGCGGCCCGCGCGGCCAAGGGGGTCGCCGAGACGACCCGCATCGTGCTCCGCCCGCCGTCCGCCGACGGTGGCGACGACTTCAAGGTGGCCGCGACCGACGTGGGTTGGCAGGTGAGAGGCACCAAGCCGGAGCGCTGGGTGCGCCAGACCGACTTCAGCAACGACGAGGCGGTCGGCTTCCTCGCCGACCGCCTCAACCGGCTCGGGGTCGAGGCCCGGCTGCTCCAGCTCGGGGCCGAGGAGGGCGACGCGGTCCTCATCGGCGATCCCGACAACGCGGTGGTCTTCGACTTCAAGCCCGGCATCGACGCCGGGGCAGAGAACCTCGCCCGCCGCGGCGAGGACACGCGGCTGATGGAGAAGCGCCCGGCCGTCGGTCGCCGCCGCGCCATCCAGGAGGGCATGTCCGACCGGGCCGAGGGCGAGGAGCGCGCCGACGTCGCTCGCCGGCTCGACCGCGGCGAGACCGGGCCCACGATGCCTACGGGACCCTCGTCGTACGAGATCGGCTCCCCGCAGGACCCGGACCGTGACCCAGACAGTGACCCAGACAGTGACAAGGACTGAGGTCACCGCTGCCCGCCGGATCGTGGTGAAGGTGGGCTCGTCCTCGCTCACCACCGCCGAGGGCGGCATCGACCCGGCCCGGGTGCGGAGGCTGGTCGACGTGCTGGCCGCAAGCCGGGCCCGCGGGGTCGAGGTGGTCCTGGTCTCCTCCGGTGCCATCGCGGCCGGGCTGGCGCCGCTGCGGCTCAAGCGCCGGCCCCGGTCGCTCCCGGCCCAGCAGGCCGCGGCGTCGGTCGGCCAGGGGTTGCTGGTGCACCGCTACACCGAGGAGCTGGCGCGGCACGGCGTCGTGGCCGGCCAGGTGCTGCTCACCGTCGACGACGTCACCCGGCGCTCGCACTACCGCAACGCGCACCAGACCTTCGCCAAGCTCCTGGAGCTCGGCGTGCTCCCGATCGTCAACGAGAACGACACGGTGGCGACCACCGAGATCCGCTTCGGTGACAACGACCGGCTGGCGGCGCTGGTCGCGCACCTGGTCCACGCGGAGCTCCTGGTGCTCCTCTCCGACGTCGACGGGCTCTACGACGCCGACCCCGGTGCATCTGGCAGCACGCTGCTGCCCGAGGTCCGCGACGCTGCCGACCTCACGGCCGTCCGGGTCGGGAGGCCCGGGGCGGCCGGGCTCGGCACCGGCGGGATGCAGACCAAGCTCGAGGCCGCCCGGATCGCCACCGGCGCCGGGATCCCGGTGGTGCTCGCGGCGGCCGAGCGGGTCGCGGACGCACTCGCGGGCGAGCCGGTCGGCACCCTGTTCCACGCCACCGGTCGCCGCCGGCCGACCCGGCTGCTGTGGCTGGCGCATGCGACCGAGCCCGTCGGCACGCTGCTGCTCGACGACGGCGCGGTCGCCGCGGTCACCCAGCGCCGCGCCTCGCTGCTGGCCGCCGGTGTCACCGGTGTGGTGGGCACCTTCCACGCCGGAGACCCGGTCGACATCGCGGGCCCGGACGGTGTGCCGGTGGCCCGTGGGCTGGTGAACTTCGACTCCGGAGAGATCCCGGCGCTGGTCGGACGCTCATCGAAGGATCTCAAGCGCGAGCTGGGCGCGGCGTACGAGCGTGAGGTGGTCCACCGCGACGACCTGGTGCTGCTCTGATGTGGCGGGTGCTGTTCTGGCTCTGCGCCGCGGTGCTGGCAATCCCCGCGCTGACCCTCACCGTGGCCCGGGCCCTCGACACCGACAACGGCACGATGATCAGGATCGAGTCGTTCACGCCGCTCGCGCTTCCGGTCTACGCCGGGCTGGTGGTGCTGCTCGCCGCCGGCGCGGCGCGACGTGGCGGTGATCGCAAGCCCCGCGTGGTGGCGGCGCTGCTCGCGGTGGCCGGACTCGCGGTGCACGTGTGGTGGTTCGCGCCGCAGGTCGTCGGATCCGGGCCGGAACCCGCCGAGGGGGCGGAGCGGATCACCGTGATGAACGCGAACCTCTACGAGGGCCGGGCGGACGGACAGCAGGTCGTCGACGCGGTCCGCGACAACCACGTCGACATCCTGGTCCTGGAGGAGATCACCCCCGACCTGCTCGAGGAGATGGATGCCGCCGGCCTGGCCGAGCTGCTGCCAGAGCGAGTGGGACACCCGGACTACATGGTGGCCGGGACCATGATCCTGGCGAATCGTCCGTTGACCGATCACGTCCGGCTGCGGACCGACTTCCAGGGCTGGGAGGCGAAGTACGGGACGATCACCGTCCTCGGCGTGCACCCGGTGGCGCCGGTCGACCCGGCCGGCTGGCGTGCTGACCACGCCGCGATCCTGCGGCAGGCCGAGGCGGACGACGCCGACCTGATCATCGGCGACATGAACGCCACCCCTGACCACGACGTGATGCGCAGGCTCGACGACGCCGGGTTCCGCGATGCGGGCGAGGTGTCCAACGAGGGCTGGCAGCCGACCTGGCCGGCCAACCACGTCGGCATCCTCCCGTTGCTGCCGCCGCTGGTGCGGATCGACCACGTGCTGATCGGTCACTCGATGGCCTCGCTCGGCACCCACATCGTCGACATCGACGGCACCGACCACCTGGCCCTGGTCGCGACCGTGGCGCGCCGCTGACCGGTTACCCGTCGCGCCCGGCAGCTCCGCTGGCGCCTTCCCCGGGGCGAGCCCAGTGATCTCTCGGATGCTGTGTCCGCGCGCTCTCGCGAGGGTTGTTGCTGCCCGACAGCCATCTACCCAAGGAGCTAATGATGTCGAGCCCAACCTCGGCGCCGGACACGAAGCGAGGAGCCCTCGGGGCGCTCGCTCGTGGGTGCGCCTTCCATCCCGTGCGCACCATCGTCGTCTGGGCCGTCGCCCTGGTCGCGATCATCTTGTCGTCGCAGGCCTTCGGTGGCGCACTCGTCAACGCGTTCTCGATCCCCGGATCGGAGACCCAGAGCGCCGTCGACCTGCTCGAGGAGAAGTTCCCCGAGCGGGCCGGTGACTCGGCCCAGCTCGTCTTCGCCACCGACGAGGGGACCCTCGCGGGCGAGCAGGCCCACGCGGACATCGATGCCGCCCGGGCCGCCGCGGCCGAGGTGCCCGGTGTCACGGCGGTCGGAGACCCGTACGCCGGCCAGGGTGGCGGCGTCAGCGAGGACGGCACGATCGGCTTCGTCGACGTGCAGTTCGACAAGCCCGCCGCCGAGCTGGACGACGCGGTCGTCGAGCAGCTCGAGGACGAGGTCCGGGCCGCGACCGCGGACTCCGACCTGCAGGTCGAGTTCGGCGGGACGGTCATGGACAGCGTCCAGCCCGAGAGCCACACCAGCGAGGTCCTCGGCCTGCTCGCGGCGATGATCGTCCTGCTGGTCGTGCTCGGCTCGATGATGGCGATGGCGGTGCCGATCACCACCGCGCTGATCTCGGTCGGCATCGGGATGAGCCTGCTGATGCTGGCCGCCCGGTTCACCGACTTCAACGAGGTGACTCCCATCCTGGCCGTGATGATCGGCCTCGGCGTCGGCATCGACTACTCGCTGTTCATCGTGACCCGGTTCCGCCAGGCGCTCGCCGACGGTCAGACCTCCCGGGAGGCCGCCGTCACCGCAACGACGACCGCCGGCCGGGCGGTGCTCTTCGCCGGGCTCACCGTGGCCGTCTCGATCTCCGGCCTGGCCGTGGTCGGCATCCCGTTCGTCACCAACCTCGGTGTCGGTGCTGCCATGACCGTCGTCGGCGCGGTGATCACCGCGGTGACGCTGCTGCCGGCCCTGCTGTCCCTGCTGGGGCACCGCATCGACTGGGGCCGGCTGCCCTCACGGACACGCCGGCACGCGGCCCCTGGCGAGTCGTCAGACAAGCCCGGTGCCTTCGACCGCTGGGGCGGCTTCATCGCCCGGCACCCCAAGGCCCTCGCCCTGGCCGCGCTCGCGGCGGTCCTGGTGCTGGCCATCCCCGCGACCGACCAACGGCTCGGCACCGCCGACGCCGGGACCAACCCGCAGGACACCACGACCCGCAAGGCCTACGACCTGCTGGCCGAAGGCTTCGGCCCGGGCTTCAACGGCCCGCTGCTGGTTGCGGTGGACCAGGCGGACGACCCGCACGCCGCCGAGGCGCTGGCCACCGCCATCGCCCAGGACCCCGGTGTCGCGACCGTTGTGCCGCCGCTGGTCAACAAGGCCGGTGACACGGCGCAGATCCCGGTCGTGCTCACCTCCTCGCCGCAGTCGGAGGAGACCGCGGAGACTCTGGACCGGCTCCGGACCGAGGTGATCCCCGGTGCCCTCGACGGCTCGTCCGCGGAGGCGTACGTCGGTGGCGCGACCGCGTCGTACGAGGACATCGCCTCCAAGATCGGCGACCGGATGGGTTGGTTCCTGCTCTACATCGTCGGCATCACGTTCCTGATCCTGGCCATGGCGTTCCGCTCGATCGTCGTCGCGGCCAAGGCGGCCGGGACCACGATGCTCTCGGCGGCGGCGGCATTCGGTGCCTTGACCGCGGTCTTCGAGTGGGGCTGGCTGAGCAACCTGATCGGACTGGACGTCACCGGGCCCACGGAGTCGTTCATCCCGATGATGGTGCTGTCGATCCTGTTCGGGCTCTCCATGGACTACGAGGTCTTCCTGGTCTCGCGCGTCCGTGAGGAGTACGTCCGCGACGGCGACGCCCGGGCGGCGGTCCGAGCCGGCGTGGGTGCGATCGGCAAGGTGATCGTGGCCGCCGGGATCATCATGGGCGTCGTGTTCTGGGCGTTCGTGCTCAGCGACGACCGCACCGTGAAGGCGTTCGGCCTCGGGCTGGGCGTGGCGATCCTGGTGGACGCCCTGATCGTGCGGATGGTCCTGGTCCCGGCGGTGATGCATCTGCTGGGCCGCCACGCGTGGTACATCCCGCGCTGGCTGGACCGGCTGCTCCCCGCCATCACCATCGAGCCCGCCGAGCACGACGAGACCCCCGCGGCCGCCGAGGAGACCGCGGAAGACGGGGACAGCGACCGGGAACTCGTGCCCGTCGGCTGACCCCAGCCGAGAACCATGAAACCGGGTGGCCCGCCACGGCGTAGATGTACGCCGTGGGGGCCACCCGCCCATCTGCAGAGGAGTACCGATGAACCGTTTCCACGACCTGCTCGCCGACGAGATCTGCGAGGCCGAGCTCAGGGCCCAAGCGCTCGACCGAGCCGGCACGTCCGACCTCGCCGACTGGTGGCGCCGCCGCGGCGAGGACCTCCGGTCCTACCTGGAGGCCGCGCGGCTCCAGCAGTCCGAGCCCTCGCCCGGCCAATCGCTGGTCAGACGCCCGACGTCGTCAGCCCTTCAGCGAACCGGCTGATCAACTGGGACCGCGACGTGATCCCGAGCTTCGGGTAGGCCTTGTAGAGGTGGTACTCCACGGTCCGCGGACTGAGGAACAGCTGGGCCGCGATGTCCTTGTTGGACGCCCCCTGGCTCACGTAGCGGGCGATCTGAAGCTCCTGTGCGGTCAGGCTGGCGATGCCCTCGACCTCCTGCACGGGCACCCCTTCGCCGCTGGCCCGGAGCTCCGAGGCCGCGCGCTCCGCCCACGCGGTCGCACCCACTGAGCGGAACGTGTCCAGCGCGGCTCGCAGGTGCTCGCGCGCGGCGCGCGGCTGGCGGTCGCGGCGCAACAGCTCACCCAGGACGAGGCGGGCCCGGGCAGCGGCGACCGGCAGCCCGAGACCGGCGAAGCCCGCGGCCGCCTCGGCCAGGTCCGTGTCGGCGTTGGGCCCGCCGAGCAGCCCACGGCACCACGCCGCCATCGCCTCTGCACCCGCCTCGTTGGTGGCCCGCGCCATCGCTGCGACCGTGCCCAGAAGCTCGAGGATCCCGTCGGTACGCCGGGCCCTGGCCGCGGCTTCCACCAGGTCGACCGTGGACCACAGCGCGACGACCGGGTGTCCGTCGCCGGGCTTGGCGGCCGCCAGCGCCGTGAGCCGCTCGATGGCCTCGTCGTTGCGACCCAGCGCCAGGTCCAGGCGGGCCAGTGCCCAGCTGACCGTCGCGTTAGTGAGCCCGATCCCGAGGGGCCCGGCGATCGAGCGCGCCTCGTCGGCGTACCGGCGGCACTGCTCGGCGTCCCCGATGGTCGAGGCGAGGAACGCCAGGACCGCAAGCAGCTGCCCGGTGGCCCGCTGGTGCTCGGACTCCCTCGCCAGCTGGAGTCCCTCCTCGGCCGCTGCCCGGCAGGCAGCGAAGCTGCCGGACAGCGCCAACTGCATGGAGGTGTGCTCGAGGATGTAAGGAAGGCTGGCCGCGGCCCCCGCCTCTCGCGCCTGTTCCAGCGCCCGCGCGTAGTGCCGCTGCATGCCACCCACATCGCCCAGATTGAGAGCCGCGACCCCTGCCCAGACCGTGAGCCGGGGATCGCCCAGCCCCTCAACGAGGGCGAGCTCCGCGCCCAGGTGCTGGGCGTCCTCCGGGGCCACGCGCATCCCTGCATCGCTCACCGCCAGCCAGGCCTTCAGGAAGCGCGCTCGCTCGTCAGCACCCGACAGGTCGAGGGACGACGCCACGTCGCCGATCTCGGTCAGCCGGGCGACGGTGCCGGCGTAGGACGCCGACTCGACCGCCTCCGCCAGCAGCTCTAGCGCGTCGGCCGGGGCGTCCTCGCGCAGCAGCTCAGCTCCGGACAGGAACAGGCGGTGCGCCCGTTCGACGTCTCCGTTCCGCGACGCAGCCCGCGCCCGGATCGCCAGCAGCCGACCACGCGCCACCGGAGTGGTGGCGGCCGGCTCAGCGCGATCGATGAGCAGCCGGGCCCGGGCGGGCTGCCCGGCCAGCGAGGCCTCGTCGGCTGCGGCGGTCAGCCGCTCCACCCGGCGCTCGGCTGAGCCGGACAGGTCGGCCGCACGTTCGTACGCCGCAGCGGCGCCCGCGTGCCCGCTGCGGGCCCGAGCCCGCTCGGCGACGGCGTCGAGCGCCGCCGCCAGGTCGTCGTCGACACCGAGCGCCGCGGCAGCGCGGTGCCACACGGCGCGGTCCTCGCTCCCACGCGCGGCCAGCGCCGCGGCCAGCCGCAGATGGGCCTCTATGCGGTCGCGCACACCCGCGTCGGCGTACAGAGCGGACAGGGCGAGGGGGTGGGTGAAGGTGAGCCGCCGCCCGTCGAACCTGGCCAGCCCCACGGCCTCGATCTCTTCCAGGGCCGCGCCCGCGTCCGTCACCTCTGCGGCGTCTACCAGCACGTCGAGATCGCCGCCCGGCTCCGCGGCAGCCACCCGGAGGAGTGCTCGAGCGGATTCGGAGAGCCGCGAGGCGCGGTCGAGGAACGGGCGCTCGAGCCGTTCGCCGAGGGGTACGGTCTCCGGCAGCGGTTCGCGACCGGCGAGCTGGTCGGGCGTCAACAGCCTCAGCATCTCGACCAGTGCCAGCGGGTTGCCGTGCGTACGTTCGGCGAGCAGATGGCTGACCAGATCCGGTGGCTCCACGCCGGACATCGCGGCCATCAGTGCTGCCACCTCGTCGTCGGGCAGGCCGCCGACCCGGAGGTCGAGCAGCCCCGGCAGCCGCCCGACGGACGCGATGGCCTCGTCCCCGGTGCCCGGCTGCTCCCGGGCCGCCATGAGGATCGCCACCGGCTCGGCGGCGATCCGCCGCGCGAGGAACAGGAGGGCGTCCAGCGAGGCCGCGTCCCACCACTGGACGTCGTCGAGGACGAGGAGCACGGGCTGCTCGCGTGCCGCCTCGCTCACCAGGGAGAGGAAGCCGAGGGCGACCAGGAAGCGGTCCGGAACGTCGACCGAAGAGGCCCCAAGCGCGACCCGCACGGCGTTCGCCTGGGCCTCCGGAAGCTCGGGAAGGAGCGGCAGGAGCGGGTAGAGGAGCTGGTGCGCCGTCGCGTACCCGAGGTCGGACTCGGCCTCGACGCCGGTTGCCCGGAGCACCCTGAGGCCGGGTTCGTCCGCGGCCCGGTCGAGGAGGGCGGTCTTGCCCACGCCCGCCTCACCGCGGAGCAGGACGATCTGTCCCCGGGCTTCGAGGGCAGCGCGCAGCGCCTCCTGGATGCCCGACCACTCGGCGGTCCGGCCGATGAGCACCCGGTCACGATAGTGCGGCTCTGCCGCGCTGACCAAGCACCGATCGGACGCACGAGGCCCCGCCGGCAGGGTACCGGCGGGGCTTCGTGGTGGTGCGATCAGCTGGACGAACGCCGCAGGGTGGCGGCTCCCGCGGCCAGGGCGAGGACGGTGCAGCCGACCACGACCGCCGTCGGTCCGGCGACGTCGCCGGTCCCCCGGGTGACCCGGTCGAGCGCCTCGTACGCGTAGGTCATGGGGAGCGCGTTCGAGATCGCCTCGAGCACCGGGGCCATGCTGTCCCGAGCCGTCAGCAGCCCGGAGAGCAGGAGCTGGGGCAGCAGGAAGGCTGGCAGGAACTGAACGGCCTGGAACTCGGTGCGGGCGAACGCCGAGACGAAGAGCCCGAGTGCCATGCCGAGCAGGGCGTTGGCTACCGCGAGCAGCAGCACGGCCCAGACCGGTCCCTCGACCTCGAGGCCCAGCAGGCCGAAGGAGACCGCCGCCACGAGGACGGCCTGCAGGACGGCGAATGCTGCGAAGGCCGCCGCGTAGCCGAGCAGGATGTCGAGCTTGCCCACCGGCATGGTGAGAAGCCGCTCGAGGGTGCCGGTGGTCCGCTCGCGCAGCATCGCGATCGACGTGACCAAGAACATCGAGATCAGCGGGAAGATCCCCAGCAGGGGTCCGCCGATCCGGTCGAAGGTGTCGCCATCCGCGAAGACGAACCGCATGATCGTAACCAGGACGACGGGCACGGCCAGGAGCAGTGCCAGGGTCCGACGGTCGTGGCGAAGCTGACGGGCGACCCGGCCTGCGGTGGCGAAGGTGTTTCGGATGCTCATCACGCCGCCTCTCCGGTCAGTCGCAGGAAGGTCTCCTCGAGGTCGTGCGCACCGGTGCGAGCCAGCAGCCGCTGGGGACTGTCCGCGGCGAGCAGCGTGCCCTCGCGCATCAGCAGGACCTCGTCGCAACGGGCCGCCTCGTCCATGACGTGGCTCGACACGAGCAGCGTCGTACCTCCGGCAGCCAGCTCCTCGAAGGTGTGCCACAGCGATCGCCGCAGCACCGGGTCGAGCCCGACGGTGGGCTCGTCGAGCACCAAGAGCTCGGGCTGGCCGAGCAGGGCAGCCGCCAGGGAGACCCGGGCGCGCTGTCCGCCGGAGAGAACCCGGATGAGCCGCTTGCGGGCGGCGTCCAGGTCGACGATCGCCAGGACCTCGTCCACGCGGGCCGCTTGGACATCGAGCAGTCGCGCGAAGTAGGCGAGGTTCTCGTCGACCGTGAGGTCGTCGTACAGGGCGGGTGCCTGGGTGACGTAGCCGACCCTGGACCGAAGCGCCGGCGCGCCGGCCGGCAAACCGAGCACGGTGACACTGCCGCCGGAGGCTCGCTGGAGCCCCATCACGGAGCGGATCAGCGTCGACTTGCCGCACCCGCTGGGGCCCAGCAGGCCGGTCACCGAGCCGCGGGGCAGGGTGAGCGACATGCCGTGGAGGATCGTGTGGCCGGCGCGGCGGGCGACCAGGTCGGAGACGACGACCGCGGCGTCGGACGGGCTGTCCGACGCGGGCCGAACGTCGTTGGGATGGACGTGCAGGGTGAACATGAGACTCCTCGTTGTTCTGGGATGGTTGGTTCAGCGACAGAAGGCGTGCACGGCCAGGCCGGAGTCGCCGTCACCCGCACCGAAGACGGTGTCGAGCGCGGGACCGACAAGATTGGCGGAGTACGTCGGCGTGGCCGGCGAGGCAGCCGTGCTCACGACCACGTGGCCCGGCAGCTGGCCCTGCATGTCGTTGGGCATGTCGGCCGCCCCGGCCCAGCAGTCGTGCTGTTCCACGAGCTGCTGTACGTCGTCGGCGGGGTCGATGGCCGTGGGATCGGGCGTGTCGGAGTCCACCGAGATGGAGCTGGACGACCCGTAGGTCATGTCCAGCGTGGCCTGGTCGACCAGGACTGCGACGGTGGCGAACGCCGCGCCGGCGATCGCGCCGGTAACGATCGACGTCAGGACGACCCGGCGTACGACCTGCCCGAGCGTCGGGCGGCGGGTGGTGTTGCGGTTCATTTTGGTGCTCCTTAGGTGGGTGTGTGTTCCGGTTTCCACGGTGGCCGTCCGGGTCGGGCCGGAGCATCCGTGTGATCACGGGCGGGCACACCGGTGAGGCCCGGGTGGCCGTGGCCGGCTGCGAGCGGTGCCGGTGTCATCCGCTGTCATCCGCCGAGAGGACGAGCCGAGCGTCGGCCGGAACCGGCTACCGGTACTGGGACCGGTGTTCTCGCGGATGCGACCGGCGTCCCGGGTTCCTACGTTGGTCAGGGATTCGAGAAGCACCCACACCGATCGATTTCAAGGAGACAACCATGAATGGCACTCGGCCCCGCCAAGAGCTCGCCCACCGGAGCGGCGGAGGCATCGAGGTCACCCTGTTCTGGTCGGGGGACGACCACGACCTGACGGTCCGGGTCCTGGACCACATCCTCGAGGAGGGCTTCGAGATGTGCGTGGCCCCTGACCGCGGCAACTACGCCTTCAACCACCCCTTCGCGTACGCCGCCGAGCAGGGCCTGGACAACCAGACCCCCGCGATGCCGGCCGCGTGACACGACCCGAGCCTCTCCAAGACGGGTGACACCAGTGACATTCCAGAGAAGCCAGCACGCACTTCGCCAGACGCGCGCATTCGTGCGTTCACTGAGGGGCGCCAGGCGGCCCTATGGCTACCGCAGCATCGGCGAGGGCGCCAGGCTCGGGCGTGGCAAGGGCACGCGAGGGTCTTCGTCCTCCACTTCCGTGGGCGGCTGGCCGCGCTGATCACGCGGGCTTACCATCTCCGCGCGGTGCCGTTGCGGCCGCGACGGCTGCGCATCTTCACCGACGGCCTGCTCTCGGTCGTCATCCGGCGCGATATCGCCGAGCTCGGCACCATGGAGGTCCGACGCGTTCAGGTCTGACCGTTCGCCGTTTCCCCGGCCATCGGCCCCTACCCACGATTCACGTCGTCGGTACGGGGCTTCGTCATGTCCGCCGTGGCGAGGCGGGTCGTGTGTGGCTACGGGCGGCCCACTGGTGAGCCGCCCGGTGACATCACGGATGCCGCACGACGTCGGCTCGGCGAGCGTGAAGCCATGAACGTGACCGATCTGAATCCAGCCGCCCGGCTAGACCTGATGACCTCGAAGACTGGCGTCGAGCGGCCGATCCGCGTGCGGCGCTCCGGCCTCTCGGTCGCGATGTCCGCTGCGCAACGGCGGTCGGCGGTCGTGCGGTGGGGCTGCGAGTTAGGGCTGATCGCCGTGCTCTACTCCGCCTACCTGGCCGGCCGGGCAGCGATGGGTGTCCACACCGGTCCCGCGATGGAAACCGGCCAGTGCATCCTCGATCTCGAGGCCATGGCCGGCCTGGACGTCGAACGACCGCTCAACGTGCTCGTCATGGCCGTGCCTCCCGTGGCCCTCCTCTTCGCGTACCTGTACGCCACGCTGCACTACGTCGCCACGCCGGCTGCCCTGGTGTGGATCGCGGTCCGGCGCGGCGGCGGCTACCTCCGGGCCCGCAACGGCCTGTTGATCGCGACCGCTATCGGCCTGGTCGGCTACTGGCTGCTTCCCACCGCACCGCCGCGGCTGCTCGACGCCGGGTTCACCGACGTCATGGCCACGTTCAGCGGGGTCGGCTGGTGGGGCGAGGCGGCCAGCGCGCCCCGCGGCATGGAAGGGCTCAGCAACCAGTTCGCGGCGTTCCCGTCACTGCACGTCGGCTGGGCCATGTGGGTGGCGCTGGCCCTGCGCGCAAACGTCCGGAGCGCCGCCGTTCGTGGCTGGGTGTTCGCCTACCCCGCGCTGATGACCTTGGTGGTGATGGCCACGGCCAACCACTACCTGCTCGACGCCCTGGGCGGCATCGCCTGCGCTGCCCTCGGCCACTGGCTTGCCGGTTGCTGGGAGGGTCGCGCCCGGACGGTCCACGCTCCGATCCGAAGGATCGAGCGCTGGGCCGGCCAGCACCAGGGCTGCCCCGCGTCGTGCTGCGCGGCCTGACGGAGATCGCGGCAGCGCCATACGCTGGGCAGGCCATGACAGACCCCCATATGGATCCGGAGGACGCCGAGTTCTACCGCTGGTACGGCGCCTGGCGGCCGCTCGACCCGCCCGGGGGTGGCAGCACTGATGGCCGGTTTCGACCGGCCGTGGTGGCTGGTGGGTGGCTGGTCCATCGAGGCGTTCACCGGGGTGGCCCGCGAGCACGAGGACGTCGACCTGTCGATCCTCGCGTGCGACGTACCGGCGTTCCGCGCGCACGTCGGTGATGCGTGGACGTCGTGGAGCAACGACGGGGGCACCCTCCGCCCGCTGAGCGACCGGTTCCCGGAGCCGTTCCACGCCGATAGCCAGATCTGGCTGCGCCGCGACGCGTCATCGCCGTGGGAGCTCGACCTCCCCATCACGCCGGACCGCGACGGCCTCTGGACCAGCAAGCGCTGGAGCTAACACGTGGCGCCGGTCGACGACGTCACCTGGGTTGCGGACGACGGGATCCGCTACCTCCGCCCGGAGATCACGGTGCACTTCAAGGCCCGGTTCCAGCGGCCGAAGGACGAGCGGGACCTCGAGGTCGCGTTGCCGCTGCTCACCGAGGACCGGCGGGCCTGGCTGCACGAAGCCATCAGAGCCACCGAGGGCCCGGACCACCCATGGCTGCCTGTGCTCATCGGCGATCTGAGGTAGCCCGGGCCGATCTGAGGTATCTCGCCGGCGTCGGCGGTGCCCGGAACATCGCGGCCCCGCCGTACGCTGGGTTGGCTATGGACACCCCCGAGCGCACGGTCTACCTCGACCACGCCGCCACCACACCGATGGTGCCGGCGGCCATCGAGGCGATGACGTCCCATCTGCTCCAGGTCGGCAACCCGAGCTCGATGCATGCCTCCGGCCGGCACGCCCGCCGAGTGGTGGAGGAGTCTCGCGAGACGATCGCCCAGGCCCTGGGCTGCCGACCTGGCGAGGTGGTGTTCACCTCAGGTGGCACCGAGGCCGACAACCTGGCGGTCAAGGGCATCCACTGGGCCCGGCTCGCCGAGGACCCCCGCCGCACCCGCATCCTGGCGTCCGCGATCGAGCACCACGCGGTGCTCGACCCGCTGGACTGGCTGCGTGACTCCGAGGACGTCGAGGTCGAGCTGCTGCCGGTCGACGACAAGGGACGCCTGGTCGTCGACGCGCTGCGTGAGGCGGTCGAGCGTGACCCGGACACGGTGTCGTTGATCTCGGTGATGTGGGCCAACAACGAGGTCGGCACCCTGCAGCCGGTCGAGGAGGTCGTCGCGGTCGCCGCCGCCCACGGCATCCCGGTGCACACCGACGCGATCCAGGCCGTCGGTGCGGTGCCGGTCGACTTCGCCGCATGCGGCGTCGACGCGCTCAGCCTGACCGGCCACAAGCTCGGCGGCCCGTACGGCGTCGGCGCGCTGATCGTCCGCCGCGAGCTGGGTGTGACGCCGCTGATGCACGGTGGTGGCCAGGAGCGCGACATCCGAAGCGGCACCATCGACACCCCGGCCATCGCCGGCTTCGCCGCCGCGGTCGAGCTCGCGGTCAAGGAGCAGGCGTCCTACGCCACCCGGGTCGGCGCGCTCCGCGACGACCTGGTCCGACGGGTCATCGAGGTGGTGCCCGACGCGCATGTCCACGGCGGTGCCATCGACCCGCTCGCCGAGCACCGGCTGCCCGGCAACGCCCACCTCGGCTTCCCCGGCTGCGAGGGCGACTCGCTGCTGATGCTTCTCGACGCCCGCGGCATCGAGTGCTCCACGGGCTCGGCCTGCTCGGCCGGCGTGCCGCAGCCCTCGCACGTCCTGCTCGCGATGGGCTGCGACGCGGAGGCCGCGCGGCACTCGCTGAGATTCTCGCTCGGCCACACCTCGACCCAGGCCGACGTGGACACGGTCGTCGAGGCGATCGGACCCGCCGTCGAACGCGCGCGGGCGGCGAAGAGGTGACGAGATGAGGGTCCTCGCCGCCATGTCCGGCGGCGTGGACTCCGCGGTCGCCGCGGCCCGGGCCGTCGCGGCCGGCCACGACGTCACCGGCATCCACCTCGCACTGTCCCGCAACCCCGCGTCGTACCGCTCCGGTGCGCGTGGCTGCTGCACGATCGAGGACGCCAACGACGCCAGGCGCGCGGCGGACGTGATCGACATCCCGTTCTACGTCTGGGACCTCTCCGACCGGTTCCACGAGGACGTGGTCGAGGACTTCATGGACGAGTACGCCGCCGGGCGCACGCCCAACCCCTGCCTGCGGTGCAACGAGAAGATCAAGTTCGCTGCGGTGCTCGACCGGGCGCTCGGGCTCGGCTTCGACGCGGTGGCGACCGGTCACTACGCCCAGCTGCGGACCGACGCCGACGACCAGATCGAGATGCACCGGGCCGTCGACCACGGCAAGGACCAGTCCTACGTGCTGGGTGTCCTCGACCAGGAGCAGCTGCGGCACTCGATGTTCCCGCTCGGTGGCTCGACCAAGACCGAGGTCCGCGCCGAGGCCGCCGAGCGTGGGCTGCTGGTCGCGGACAAGCCCGACAGCCACGACATCTGCTTCGTGGCGAACGGCGACACCCCCGGTTGGCTCCGCGAGAAGCTCGGCGAGAGGGCCCCCAACCAGGACGGGGCGATCCTGGACGAGTCCGGAGCCGAGCTCGGCACCCACTCGGGGACCTACGGCTTCACGATCGGGCAGCGCAAGGGGCTCCGGCTGGGCCGGCCGGCGCCGGACGGCAAGCCGCGGTTCGTGCTCGACATCGAGCCCGTCTCGGGCACGGTGACGGTCGGGCCTCGCGAGCGGCTCGCCGTGAACCGCCTGTCCGGGATCAAGCCGCGGTGGTGCGGCACCCCGCCTGCGCGGCTCGAGGGCCCCGACGTCTCCGTGCAGCTGCGTGCGCACGGCGCCGAGCACCGCGCGGTGGTCACGGTCACCGGCGAGGACGTCGACGTGGAGCTGCTGGACCCGGCGTACGGCATCGCGCCCGGCCAGGCCGCGGTGGTCTACGACGGCACGCGGGTGGTCGGGTCGGCGACGATCGCGAGCACTGAGCGGGTTTCGTAGTGCGGGATGTTGTCGGCGTCTGGTTCGGTGGCCTGGACGGCACGACGTGGTGGGAGCAGGACGCCGACGAGCCGGCGCTCGCGGCCAGCCTGATGAAGGTGCCGGTCGCGATGGCGGCGGAGGCCCTGGACCTGGACCGCTCGGTGCCGGTGCACCCCGACTTCGACTCGGTGGTGGTGGGGGAGTCGTTCGAGCTCGACGAGGGGGGCGACCAGGACCCCGACACCTGGGCCCAGGTGGGCGGCGAGCAGGAGCTGCGCGAGCTGCGGCGCCGCTCGATCGTGCACTCCGGCAACCTGGCGACCAACCTGGTCATGGAGCAGACCGGCGTGGCCGCGGTGATCCAGGTGATGCCGCAGGTGCTCCGGATGATCGGCGACCAGCCGGCCACCGACGCCGGGATCGTGAACGCCGCCTCGGCGCGGCAGTGGGGCGGGCTGCTGACCCGCGTTCCCGACGAGGTCGAGGACGTGATGCGCGGCCAGACCTACCGGGCCGGGATCCCGGCCGGGCTGCCGCCGGGCACCCCGATCGCCAACAAGACGGGCTGGATCGACGACCACACCCACGACATGGCGATCGTGCGCCCGGACGGCGGGACGCCGTTCGCGCTGGTGGTGCTGACCCGGCTGTCCGGCGTGCCGACGGACGAGGGCAACGCCCGCATCGCCGAGGTCGCCCGAGACGCGTGGGGGCGGCGGCCGTGAGCTCACGCACCATCGAGCGGGTCGAGGTGGAGCGGCTGAGCCTGCCGCTGCACACGGCGTTCGTGACGGCCCTGCGGCGCGCGACCACCGCCGAGTCCGTCGTGGTGCGGGTGACCGACAGTGACGGCCGCGTCGGGCTCGGCGAGGCGCCCCAGAACTGGCAGGTGCTGGGTTCGTCGGTGGCCGGCTCGGCGGCCTGCCTGGAGGGGCCGCTGCGCGACGCCGTGCTGGGCCGGTCCTCCGACCCGGTCGAGACCTGGCCCGTGATCG
The DNA here is from genome assembly GCA_963798045.1 of uncultured Actinomycetota bacterium. Classification (GTDB taxonomy): domain Bacteria; phylum Actinomycetota; class Actinomycetes; order Propionibacteriales; family Nocardioidaceae; genus Nocardioides. The sequence continues at coordinate 20,752 of CAWCSB010000009.1, read as the reverse complement.
ACGGGGCGGTGGCGGGCAACGGTGCGGCCAAGGCCGCCCTCGACTGCGCCCTGCACGACCTGGCGGTGTCGCCATCGCTCTCGGTGCCGACCCTGGTCACCGTCCCGGTCGGTGATCCGGACGAGATCGCGGAGGCCGCGCGGGCGCGGGTGGCCGAGGGCTTTCGGACGCTCAAGCTCAAGGTCGGCACGGACGCGGCCACCGACGTGTCCCGGGTGCGGGCCGCGCGCGAGGGCGCGGGTCCGGACGTGGCGCTGCGGGTGGACGCCAACACCGGCTGGGACTGCTTCGAGGCGGTTCACGTCATCAGGGCCCTCGAGGACGCCGGGGTCGGGCTCCAGCTGGTCGAGCAGCCGGTCGGGCGCCGGGACCTGCTCGGTCTGGCCCACGTGCGTCGGCACGTGGAGACCCCGGTGATGGCCGACGAGTCCGTGTTCGACCTCGACGACCTCGTGGAGCTGGTCCGCCACGACGCGGCCGACCTGGTCAACGTCAAGATCGCCAAGGCCGGCGGCCTCACCCCGGCCCTCGAGCTGGCTCGGGTCGCGCGGGCGCACGGACTCGGCATCTCGGTGGGCTGCATGCTCGAGTCGGCGGTGGGGGTGAGCGCGGCGGCCGCGCTCGCCGCGCAGGTCGACTGCGACGTCGACCCGGACCTGGACGGCGCCTGGTGGCTGGCCGACGGCGCGCCGTACGCCGACCGGGTGACGTACGGCAACGGCCAGGTGGTCAGGATGGACAGATGAGAGCCGCACGAGAGACCGCCGTCCACCGCGAACCCGACGAGGGCTCGGAGCGGGTCACCTCGCTGGCGGTCGGCGAGGAGGTGTTCGTAGTAGAAGCCCAGGGCGACTGGACCCGGGTGCTCGCGCCGGACCAGCCGACCCACCTCGACCCGGCCGGCTACCCGGGCTGGGTGCGCACCGACGCCCTCGCGCACGACGACCCGGTTGCAGTCGCGCGCGGCTTCCTCGGCACGCCGTACGTCTGGGGCGGGCTGAGCCGCGATGGCATCGACTGTTCCGGACTGGTGCACCTGAGCTTCCGCGCCGTCGGGTCGCGGGTGCCGCGCGACGCGGCCGACCAGGCGGCAGCGGCCGCGCCGGTCCAGGACCCGCAGCCGGGCGACCTCTACTTCTTCGGGCGGCCGGACGAAGTGGTCAGCCACGTGGGGTTCGTGACCGAGGCCGGCATGCTGCACGCGAGCGACGGCGTCGGCGTGGTCGAGCAGTCGATGCCCGAAGGCCGTCGCGCCACGCTGCTCGGCGCCGGCCGGCTACCAAGATGACGCTCGCCAGCGGCGTCGGCTCGCACCCGGGCGACGACCAGCGTGACTTCGACGAGGCGGTGCGGCTCGTGCTCGGCGAGCTGCCGGACCTGCCCTACCTCCCCGAGCTGCCCGGCCGCGGTGCTCCCGCGTCCATGACCGGCCGCGCGCTCGCCGTGATGGCCGAGCTGGGCGCCGACCTGCAGCCGGCCGGCTGGCGTCTCACGGGACTCGGGGGCACACCCGGCATCGACCACCGCAGAGCCCGCAGCCTGCTCGCCCAGGACCTCGACGGGCTGGAGGAGCAGACGCAGGAGTACGACGGCGCGTTCAAGGTCCAGGTCGCCGGTCCGTGGGCAATGGCGGCGACCGTCGAGCGGCCGCGGGGTGACAAGGTGCTCGCGGACTTCGGCGCCCGGCGCGAGCTGGCGCAGGCGCTGGCCGAGGGGCTCACGACCCACGTCGCGGATCTGCGCCGCCGGCTGCCGGGCGGGCACCGGTTGGTGGTCCAGGTCGACGAGCCCGCGCTGGTCGCGGTGCTGGCCGGCTCGGTGCCGACGGCGTCCGGCTTCGGCAGGCACCGCACCGTGCACCCGCCCGAGGCCTCCCAGGCACTCGGCTGGGTGCTCGACGCGATCGCCGAGGCAGGTGCGGAGCCGTGGGTGCACTCCTGCGCTGCCGGCACACCGCTCGACCTGCTCCGGGGCGCGGGCGCCCAGGGGCTCTCCGTCGACCAGACGCAGCTTTCGGCCCGCGACCACGACGAGCTCGCCGCGGCGCTGGAGGCGGGGCAGACGGTCGCGCTCGGCGTCGTACCGTCCAGCGACCCGGCCACCGTCGCCACCGAGGCCGAGGTCACCGAGGGGGTGCTGCGCTGGGTCGAGATGCTGGGCCTCGACCTCGAGCAGCTCGGCGACCGGCTGGTGCTCACCCCGGCCTGCGGCCTGGCAGGAGCCACCCAGCAATGGGCTCGCACCTCCCTCGACCTCGTCCGCAGAGCCGCCGCCAACCTGCAGACATAGATTCGTCTGTGGTCCCGCCGCGGTTTCCCGCTGCGCGACCACAGACGAATCGGTGGTGGTGCTGAGGTCAGACCCCGGCGTGCACGACCTCTGGACCGTCGGTGGCGAGCTCGGCGTGCTTGACGTCGAGGAAGAACCAGATGACCAGCGACGAGGCGAGCGCCATCACCGAGCCGACCAGGAACGCGTCGGCTGCGCCGTTGGCGAAGATCTGCAGGCCGATGATCTCCTGCAGAGCGTCCAGCTTGGACGGGTCGGGCGCCGGCCCGCCGGCCGCCGCCGTGGCTGCCGAGATCCGGTCGCCCGTCGTGCTGAAGACGTGGCTGGCCACGGTGCTCAGCGTCGCGAGCCCGAGCGCACCGCCGACCTGCTGCATCGTGTTGAGCACACCGGAGCCGATGCCGGAGTCCTCCTCCCGCACATGGTGCACCGCGGTCAGGGTGACCGGCACGAACGTCAGCCCCATGCCCAGCGACATCAAGATGATGCCCGGGAGGATGTCGGTGGCGTAGCTGGCCTGGATGTTCTGGGTGATCGGCACGTCAGTGTCGAAGGGAATCCGCGAGAACAAGAACAGCGCCACGGTCGCCATCAGGGTGCCGACCCCGGCAAGGTAGCGGGGGTCGATGCGGCCGACGAGGTTCGACGCGATGCCCGCGGCAACAATGATGCCGGCCGAGAACGGCAGGAACGCGAATCCGGCCTCCAGCGGGCTGTAGCCCATGACGTTCTGGATGTACTGGCTCAGGTAGAAGAACATCGCGAACATCGCCGCGGGCAGCAGCATCATTGCCACGAAGCTCGCCGCGCGGGTGCGGTTCTGGAAGATCCGGATCGGCAGGAGCGGGTGCTCGGCCCGCGACTCCACGATGGCGAACGCGGCCAGCAGGACCACCCCGGCCGCGAGGCTGAGGATCGTCCACACGTCGCCCCAGCCCTCGGTGGCCGCGCGGGACAGGCCGTAGACGATCGCGAGCAGCCCGAAGGTGCCGGTGAACGCACCGGGCACGTCGAGCTCGCCGGAGTGCTTCTCCGACTCTGCGAAGAAGCGGGGCGCGAGGGCCGCGGCGGCCAGGCCGATCGGGGTGTTGATCAGCAGGGTCAGGCGCCACCCGTCGATGGTGGTGCCGAAGAGGTCCAGCGAGCTGCCTGTCAGCCAGCCGCCCAGGATCAGGCCGACGGCCGCACCGGCACCCGACATCGCGGCGTACACCGCGAAGGCCCGGTTGCGAGCCGGTCCGGCCGGGAAGGTGGTGGTGATCAGCGCCAGGGCGGCGGGCGAGGCGAGCGCCGCGCCGAGGCCCTGCAAGGCCCGTGCGGAGAGCAGCATCTCGGCGTTGCCGGCGACGCCGCCGAGCAGCGAGGCCACGCCGAAGATGGTGAGCCCGACCACGAAGATGCGGCGCCGGCCGTAAAGGTCACCCAGACGACCACCGAGGAGCAGCAGGCCACCGAAGGCCAGCGCGTAGCCGGTGATCACCCAGGGCAGGTTGGCCTGGCTGAAGCCGAGGTCGGCCTGGATGTAGGGGAGCGCGATGTTCACGATCGTGCCGTCGAGCACGACCATGAGCTGCGCGATGGAGATGAGGACGAGCGCCCAGCCGAGGTGCTTGCCCACCCCGGTCTCGGAGTTCTCCTTCGACGAGGTGTCCTCGGGAGTGGTGGTGTCGGTCATGGTGATCTCTCTGCTCTAGGGGTGGATGAGCGGGCTTGGGTCAGCCGGCCGCGGTAGCGGCCGGCAGGATGATCTGGTCGATGACGCTGGTGATGAGGTCCTTGGTCGGGGCCTCGCCGACGAGGATGAGGCGGTGCATGACGATCCCGGCCAGGGCCGGGGCGAGCAGCTCGATGTCGACGTTCGCGCCGATCTCTCCGCGCTCGATCGCCCGCTCGAAGATCGCCTTGGAGGCGGCCAGCTTGGGCGCGACCACGTCGCGGCGGAACGCCGCGGCGAACTCGGGGTCTCGCATGATCGCGGTGAGGATCGCGCCGAAGGCAGCCACCTCGGGCTTGTCGGTCAGCCCGCCCGAGCCGCAGTAGGACTCGATGAGGTCGCCGCGCAGGGAGCCGGTGTCGACGACAGTTGTGCTCTCGTGCTGGTGGTGATGGTGCAAGGCGTCGATGACGAGGGCGACCTTGCCGTTCCAGCGGCGGTAGAGCGTCGCCTTGGAGGCCTTGGCCCTCAGCGCCACCGCGTCCATCGTCAGCCGGTCGTAGCCGACCTCGGCGAGCACGTCGAGGGATGCCTCGAGGATCTCCACCTCGCGGACGCCCTCGACCCGCGGACGGGTGGCTGCCTCGGCCTGCGGTGACATCTCTGGTCTGCTCCTCGTTTACCTGTATGAAACGAAACGGTTTCGTTTCATCGAGAACAGAGTGCCACGGCGGGCTGTTCCGGCCAAACTGAATTTCCAGTACCGGTCTGGACCACTGGTGGTGTCGGCGCCGGTTGGCAGTATGTGCGCATGCCCCAGGCCCCGTCCGCCGCCACTCCCGAGGCCCGCGAGGAGCACCAGCAGCTCTCGGAGCAGATCGAGGACGCCCGCTGGCGATACTTCGTCCTCGACTCCCCGACCCTCGACGACGCCGACTACGACAAGCGGATGCGTCGCCTCCAGGACCTGGAGGAGGAGTTCCCCGACCTGCAGACGCCCGACTCGCCGACCCAGAAGGTGGGCGGGACGGTCTCGACCGAGTTCACCGCCGTGGCCCACCTCCAGCGGATGGAGAGCCTCGACAACGCCTTCTCCTTCGACGAGCTGGAGTCCTGGCACGCGCGGCTGGCGCGCGACGGCGTCGAGGAGCCGGACCTGCTCTGCGAGCTCAAGGTGGACGGACTCGCCATCAACCTGCTCTACGAGGGGGGCCGGCTGGTCCGGGCGCTGACCCGGGGCGACGGCTCGACCGGCGAGGACGTCACGCCCAACGTGAAGACGATCGACGCGGTCCCGCACCGGCTGACCGGGACCGACGAGTTCCCCGTGCCGGAGCTCCTCGAGGTGCGCGGTGAGGTCTTCCTGCCCAAGGAGGCTTTCGAGCGGCTCAACGAGTCGATGACCGAGGCCGGCAAGCCGGTGTTCGCCAACCCTCGCAACGCCGCGGCTGGATCGCTGCGGCAGAAGGACCCGCGGGTCACCGCCAGCCGGGCGCTCGGCATGGTCTGCCACGGCATCGGTGCGCGCCGCGGCTTCGAGCCGAAGGCCCAGTCCCACGCCTACGACGCGCTCGCGGCCTGGGGCCTGTCGATCTCCGAGCAGGTGAAGGTGCTGGCCACGCTCAAGGAGGTCGAGGCCTACGTCGCGAACGCCGGCGAGCACCGGCACACGATCGTCCCCTACGAGATCGACGGTGTCGTGATCAAGGTCGACGACGTGGGCCTGCAGCGCCGGCTCGGCTCGACCAGCCGCGCGCCGCGCTGGGCGATCGCGTTCAAGTACCCGCCCGAGGAGGTCAACGCCAAGCTGCTCGAGATCAGGGTCAATGTCGGCCGCACCGGCCGCGTCACGCCGTACGGCGTGATGGAGCCGACCCTGGTCGCCGGCTCGACCGTGGAAAACGCCACCCTCCACAACGCCCACGAGGTCAAGCGCAAGGACGTGCGCCCCGGCGACACGGTGATCCTGCGCAAGGCCGGCGACGTGATCCCGGAGATCCTCGGGCCGGTGCTGCCGCTGCGGCCGAAGGGGCTGAGGTCGTGGAAGATGCCGACGAAGTGCCCCGCCTGCCAGACGTCACTGGCACAGCAGAAGGAGGGCGACAAGGACCTCCGCTGCCCCAACCACCAGTTCTGCCCGGCCCAGGTCCGGGAGCGGGTCTTCCACGTCGCCGGCCGCGGGGCCTTCGACATCGAGGGGCTCGGCTACGAGGCCGCGGTCGCGCTGCTCGACGCGAAGGCCATCGACAACGAGGGTGACCTGTTCGACCTCGACGAGGCCAAGGTCCTGACGGCGCCGCTGTTCACCCGCGCTCCCAAGAAGGGCGAGGAGGGGCCCCAGCTCTCTGCCAATGGCGAGCGCCTCCTGGCCAATCTCGGCAAGGCCAAGGCGGTGCCGCTGTGGCGGGTGCTCGTCGCGCTCTCGATCCGCCACGTCGGTCCCACCGCGGCTCGGGCGCTGGCCCAGGAGTTCGGGTCGATGACGGCGATCCGCGAGGCCTCCGAGGACAAGCTCGCGGCGGCCGAGGGGGTCGGCCCGACCATCGCCGAGGCCGTGATCGAGTGGTTCAAGGAGCCGTGGCACGTCGAGATCGTCGACAAGTGGGAGCGCGACGCCGTCTCGATGGAGGACGAGCGCGACGAGTCTGTGGTGCGGACCCTCGAGGGGCTGACGGTCGTGGTCACCGGCTCGCTGGTCGACTTCTCCCGCGACTCGGCCAGGGAGGCGATCCTCGCCCGCGGCGGCAAGGCCGCCGGCTCGGTCTCCAAGAGCACCGACTACGTCGTCGTGGGGGACAACGCCGGCTCGAAGGCCGACAAGGCGGAGCAGCTCGGCGTGCCCGTCCTCGACGAGGACGGCTTCAAGGCCCTGCTGGAGAACGGCGCGTCCTGAGGCGTTCTTGAGGCACTTTCGCCGCGACGACTCGGCGGGCCGCGGCTAGCGTCAGCGTTATGACCAGCTCGCTGACCGCGTCCGCCGCCACCCGGCTCACGCCCGCCGACGTCCGCCTCGAGGACTTCGTGGCCGTCGTCGAGCAGACCACCGACCTCGCGGCGTACCCCCATGCCGACCGGGTCGAGCGCGACGTCCTCGTCTACGACGCCGACGAGCTCCGTGCGGCGTCGGCCAGCGATGTCGGCCGCGACGACGTCTGCGCCGAGCTCGTGCGGGCGTTCACCGACGGCCCAGGGGTGGTCCTCTTCGAGGGCGCCTTCCCGGACCACGCGGTGATCGACCGGGTCACCGAGGTCTTCGACGAGATCATCGCCGACGAGGCGGCCGCGGGCGGCGCCGCCGGCGACCACTTCGCGGCACCGGGAGCCAACAGCCGGGTCTGGAACGCGCTGGAGAAGCTCGCGGTGCGCTCCCCCGACGCGTTCGTCGACTACTACGCGAACGACGTGATCGCGCTGGCGTCGTCGGCCTGGCTCGGCCCTGGCTACCAGGTCACCTCGCAGGTCAATGTGGTCCGCCCCGGCGGCAAGGCCCAGGAGCCGCACCGCGACTACCACCTCGGCTTCCTCAGCGACGAGGTGATCGCTCGGTACCCCACCCACGTGCACGGCCTGTCGCCGGTGCTGACGCTCCAGGGCGCGGTCGCCCACACCGACATGCCGCTCGAGAGCGGGCCGACCCTCTACCTGCCGTACTCGCACCAGTACCTCCCCGGCTACCTCGCCTGGCGGCGTGACGACTTCAAGGCGTACTTCGCCGAGCACCACGTCCAGCTGCCGCTGCGCAAGGGCGACGCCGGGTTCTTCAACCCCGCGCTCTTCCACGGCGCCGGCTCGAACGTCTCGGCCGACATCCAGCGGATGGCGAACCTGCTCCAGGTCTCTTCGGCGTTCGGTCGGGCGATGGAGCAGGTGGACCGGGCGCGGGTGGTCAACGCCGTCTACCCGGCACTGCGGGAGAGCTCGCTCGGCCGCGCCGGGCTGGCGGCGGTGGTGGCCGCCTCCGCGGAGGGCTACCCGTTCCCGACCAACCTCGACCTCGACCAGCCGGTCGACGGGCTGACCCCGCTCACCCAGGCCGAGCTCGTGCATCGCGCCCTGGACGAGGGCTGGGAGCCGGCCGCGCTGTCGGCAGCGGTCGCCGACTACTCCGCGCGCCGGCGTACCTGATCAGTCGTGGTCGACCAGCAGGGTCGACGGTTCATTGAAGGGCGTCACCACCTGGATCTGCGCCGGCACGCTGGCCGGGCTGCCCGGCAGCTCCCCGCGCGCCTGGAGCAGCAGCCGGCAGGCGCGCCGCATGTCGGCACGCAGGTCGTGGTGGAGCACCGCCGAGATCCGCCGGGTGCGGAGGAGCCGCCGGTTGTCAGCGTCGAGGTCGTGGGCGACGAACACCTCGGGCGTCCGGCCGAGCTCGTCGAAGACGTCGAGGACGGCCCGGTTACCGCCGCCGATCGAGTAGCAGGCGGCGATGCCAGGTTCGGCCTCGAGCGTCCCGCGGACAGCCGCGCGCATCGTCGTGTCCAGGCCGTCGGTGTCGGTCACCTCGTGGACCATCGAGTCCGGCGCAAGGTCGGCCATCGCCGCCCGGAAGCCGGCCTCGCGCTCCTCCTCGCCGTGGAACGACGAGCTGCTGAGCGTCACCAGCACCGGACCCTGGCGCCGCGCCCAGCTCGTGACGAGATACGCCGCGGTCGCACCGGCCGCACGGTTGTCGACACCGACGTACGCAACGCGCCGACTGCTGGGCAGGTCGGTCACGAACGTGACCACCGGGATGCCCGCCTCGGCGAGACGGGCGACAGCGGCTTCGACCAGCGGGTGGTCGGGTGCCTTGAGGATCACCCCGTTGGATCGACGAGCGGCGACCTTGTCCAGCAACGCCGCCGCGGCCTCCGGGTCACTCTGCTCGCTGAGCTGGGCCCGGCTGCGCAGCACCGCGGGGCGCAGTGAGGCCAGCTCCGACTCCAGCGCCTGACGGGAGGCGGTCGAGAAGCGTTCCGGAGCCTGCATGACCAGGTCGAGCAGGAGCGTCCGGCCAGACAGTGACACCTGGGTGCGCTGGCGCTCGAGCTCGGCGACCGCTCGCTCGACCTGAGCGACGGTCTCGGGCCGCACGCCGTCGCGGTCGTGCAGGACCCGGTCCACGGTGGCGCGGCTCAGCCCGGACTGGGCCGCGATGTCGGAGACCCGCGGTCGGCGTGGGGAGCGGGCCACGAGACAGAGTGTGTCGCAGGTGCGAGCCGGGGACCGGCGAGATCGGCTACCCGGCGGTCGCGCGGGCCCTGGCGGAGGCCGGGTACACCGGCGTCGTCGGGATGGAGGCGTTCGCGTCGGGCGACGACGACGTGGCGATGGAGCGGTTCCGGGCGGCGTTCACCCTCGTGTGAGCCGCGCGGACGTCGTCCGGCGCTCGACCAGCTCCGTCTCCAGCCGCTGCACGTCCCGCTCCGCCCCGGGCTCGTCGATCCGCTGGACCAGGAGCGAGACGGCGACGTCGCCGAACTGGTCGACCGGCTGCCTGACGCTGGTGAGCTGGACCTGGTCCAGCTGGGCGATCTGCGAGTCGTCGTAGCCGACCACGCTGACGTCCTCCGGCACGCGCAGGCCGAGCGACTGGAAGGCGCCCATCGCGCCGACCGCGATCAGGTCGTTGGCGGCCACGACCGCGGTCGGCCGCGGGTGCATCGCGGCCACCTCGTGGCCGGCCTTCTGACCAGCAGCGTGGGTGAACGCCGCCACGACGACGCGAGGCTCGAGGCCCCGCTCGACCATGGTGTCGCGGTAGGCCTTGGCGCGGTCCTGGGCGGCCCGGTTGTTGCCGCCCGTGACGTGCACGATGTCGCGGTGGCCCAGCGAGGTGAGGTGCTCGAGCACGCTCTGTGCGGCGTACCGCTCGTCGGTGGTGACCACGTCCACGCCCGCGATGGAGGCATCGCGGCCGATCAGCACGGTCGGCCACGCGGTGGTGAGCCGGCGCAGTTCGGAGGTCGGCATCAGCGGGCTGAGCAGGGCCAGTCCGGCGACGCGGTGCTCGAGCAGGGTCCGGACCAGCGCGGACTCCTTGGTGGCCGAGCGGGTGCCGGGCGCGACGAGCAGGTCGAAGCCGGCCTCCTCGGCCGCGGCCGCGAACGAGGAGTAGACGCCGCCGAAGTAGGGGTTCGTGAGGTCGTTGATGAGCACGCCGATCGTGTCCAGCCGCTTGCTGGCCAGGGACCGCGCATAGGCGTTGGGCCGGTAGCCGAGCTCCTCGGCCGCCCGCAGGACGCGGCGGCGGCGCTGCTCGGAGACGTTGGGTGCCTCCCGCATGACCAGGGAGACCAGCGCGCGAGACACCTTCGCCTTCCTGGCGACGTCCTCCTGGGTGGGACCCAACCCAGCTACCCCCTCATCGGAGAAATGTCAGGACTTTGTGTAACGGTTTGGTTACGGCGTCTTGCCCCACCGGTGTGACTGGCACCACAGTAACCGATTAGCGCGCGCTAATCAGTAGCGCGCGCTAATGCGCAAAGGGCGCAGGCGGGCCCGGCCCGCGACCAAGGAGGAAGCATGAAGGCTCCGAAGTTGGGTCTGGCCGTCGCACTGGCGGCAGCCCTGGTCCTGTCCGGCTGCGCCAGCGGCAGCGACTCAGATGACGATGGCGACGGCGGTGGTGGTGGCGGCAACGCCGACATGAAGATCTGCATGTACACCCACGGCGACGGCGGCGGGTTCTGGTCGGTCGCCAAGAAGGGTGCCGAGAAGGCCGCCGACGACCTGGGCGTGGAGCTCGACTACCAGGAGTCGGACAACGACCCCGAGGCGCAGGCCCAGCTGATCGAGGCCGGCGTCAGCGGCGGGTGCGACGGGATCGCCGTCTCGGCGCCCAACCCGGACGCGATCCAGAACGCCATGGACGCCGCGGACGAGGCGGGCATCCCGCTGGTGACCATGAACTCGGGCAGCGCGGACTTCCAGACCCTGCACGCGATCACCCACGTTGGCCAGGACGAGTTCATCGCGGGCCAGGAGGCCGGCAAGAGGTTCAAAGAGCTCGGCGCCACCAAGATCCTGTGCCCGCTCCAGGAGGCCAGCAACATCGGCCTGCAGCAGCGCTGCGACGGCGCGGCGGACACCTTCGGCAACGTCGAGAACCTCCAGCTCTCCGCGGGTCTCGACGACCTGACCCGGAGCGCGTCCGAGATCCAGGCGCAGCTCGAGGCGGACCCCGAAATCGACGCGATCTTCGCGCTCAACGCCGACATCGCGACCGGCGCTGCCATGCCGGCCCGGGACGCGGCGGGTCGCGACATCACCATCGGCACGGTCGACCTGTCCGGCGACGCGGTCCAGGCGATCGCCGACGGTGAGATGGCCTTTGCGATCGACCAGCAGCAGTACGCGCAGGGCTACCTCCCGATCGTGCTGCTCTACCTGAACAAGCTCAACGGCCACGTGCTCGGTGGCGGGCTGCCGATGTACACCGGCCCCGGCTTCGTCACCGAGGAGAACGCGGAGCAGGTCCAGAAGCTGGCGGAGGAGGGCACCCGCTGACCACCAGCCGACCAGCGTCCGGGGCGGAGCGGGGTTCCGTCGCTCCGCCCCGGGCACCACCAGGCGAACCGTCGTCCCGGGTCGCCGACACCCTCAGGAGAAACCGTGTCCGCAACCACTGAGGCGCCGACTGACGAGCGCCTGGTGACCGTCTCAGCGGTGACCCGCCTGCTCAGGCGTCCCGAGCTGGGGGCGCTCATGGGCGCCGTCGTCATCTACGCGATGTTCGCCGGCTTCGACACAACGGGGAACTTCGCAACCCTCACCGGCACCGCGCGCTGGACCACAACTGCCTCCACCGTCGGCATCGTCGCCGTCCCGGTCGCGCTGCTGATGATCGGCGGAGAGTTCGACCTCAGCGCCGGGGTCATGGTCGGCACCTCCGGGTTGCTGTGTGGGTTGCTCACCACGGAGTACGGCCTCGCCATGTGGCCGGCGATCCTGCTCACGTTCGCCTTCGCGGCCTGCATCGGCCTCATCAACGGCTGGCTGGTGATGCTGACCGGGCTGCCGTCGTTCATCGTCACCCTGGCGATGTTCTTCTCCCTCCGCGGCATCAACCTCGGGGTCACCAAAGCGCTGACCGACACTGTCCGCGTGGCCGGGGTCGGCGACGTTCCCGGCTTCGCGTCCGCCGAGAAGGTCTTTGCCTCGACGTTCTGGGAGCCCTACGACTACAAGGTCGCCGTGGTGTGGTGGATCGGCATCACCCTGCTCGCCACGACGGTGCTGACCAAGACCCGGTTCGGCAACTGGATCTACGCGGTCGGCGGGGACGCCAACGCGGCCCGCAACACGGGCGTCCCCGTGCGCCGGACCAAGATCTCGCTCTTCGTCGCGACCTCGATGGCCGCCGCGCTGGTCGGCGTCATCAACCTGACCCAACAGAAGGGGATGCAGGCCGGGCAGGGCATCGGTGAGGAGTTCACCTTCATCATCGCCGCCGTCGTCGGTGGCTGCCTGCTCACCGGCGGCTTCGGCTCCGCGATCGGGGCCAGCATCGGCGCCTCGATCCTCGGGATGGCGTTCCTCGGGATCGGGTGGGCGGGCTGGAACACCGACTGGCTGTGGCTCTTCCTCGGCGTGATCCTCTTCGTCGCCGTTCTGGTCAACACCTTCATCAGCAAGCGGGCGCAGGGAGCGAAGAAATGAGCGACGACGTGACCTTCGAGGAGATCCCCGAGCCGGAGCTCGCCCCGCCACCGGAGAACGTCACGCCGGCGCTCCAGCTCAAGAACGTCGCCAAGAGCTTCGGCAACGTGCTCGCCCTGCGGGACATCTCCCTGCACGTCGACCCGGGGACCGTCACCTGCGTGCTGGGCGACAACGGCGCCGGCAAGTCGACGCTCATCAAGATCCTCAGCGGCGTCCACCAGCCCACCGAGGGCGAGCTGCTCGTCGCCGGTGAGCCGACGTCGTTCTCCTCGCCGCGCGATGCGCTGGGTGCCGGGATCGCGACGGTGTTCCAGGATCTGGCCACCGTGCCCCTGATGTCGGTCTGGCGGAACTTCTTCCTCGGCAACGAGCCGCGTCGGGGTGTGTGGCCGCTCAAGTTCCTGGACACCCGCGCGGCCAAGAGGGTGTGCCGCGAGGAGCTGCTCGCGATGGGCATCGACATCCGTGACATGGAGCAGCCGGTCGGGACCCTGTCCGGCGGTGAGCGCCAGGCTGTGGCGATCTCCCGCGCGGTCTACTTCGGTGCCAAGGTGCTCATCCTCGACGAGCCGACCAGCGCCCTGGGCGTCAGGCAGTCCGGCGTCGTCCTGAAGTACATCCTCCAGGCGCGCGAGCGCGGGATCGCGGTCGTGTTCATCACCCACAACCCGCACCACGCGCACATGGTGGGCGACCGGTTCTACCTGCTCAACCGGGGCCAGATGACCAACGAGTTCGAGCGCGAGACGGTCAGCCGCGAGGACCTGGTCAAGGCGATGTCCGGCGGCGCCGAGCTCGAGGCCCTCGCCCACGAGCTCCAGGGCTCGACGGCCCGGTAGTCATGGAGACGCTCAGGGTCGGCATCATCGGGGCCGGCTGGATGGGGCACGTGCACGCACGTGCCTACCAGCGGCTCGGCCAGCACTGGCCAGACCTCGCGGTGCGCCCCGAGCTGGTCGCGGTGGCGGACTCGTCCGCCGCCGCGGCGGAGGCGTTCGCCCTTGCCCACGGGGTCGCGACCCAGCCCATTGCGATCTGGCCAGACTGGCGCGAGGTGCTCGCCGACCCCGACGTCGCCGCGGTCAGTGTGACCGCACCCAACTTCCTGCACCGCGAGATCGGTGTCGCGGTCGCCGAGGCCGGCAAGCACCTGTGGATCGAGAAGCCCGTCGGGCTCACCGCCGCCGACGCCGTGGCGGTCCGTGACGCCGTTCACGCCAGCGGCGTCGTGGCCTGCGTCGGCTTCAACTACCGCAACGTGCCGGCCGTGGCCCGCGCCCGGCGGATCGTCGCGTCGGGCCAGATCGGCGTGCCGACGCACGCGCGGGTGCAGCTGCTCACCGACTACGCCGCCCACCCGGGCAGTCCGCTGTCGTGGCGCTATGCCGTGGCGAGCGGTGGCCACGGCGTCCTCGGCGACCTGGCCTCGCACGGCGTCGACCTGCTCCGCTTCATCCTCGGTGACGTGACCGGGGTGATGGCCCAGACGGCGATCCACATCCCGCAGCGGCCGATCGCCGACACGGCGGGGCACTACGCCGTCCTCGACGTGACCGAGCCGGGTCTCTCCTTCGGAGAGGTCGAGAACGAGGACTACGTCGTGGCGATTCTCCGGATGGCACGTGGCGTGCTGAGCGTCTGCGAGGCGAACCGGGCCGCGGTGGGGGAGCAGAACAACTACGCGTTCGAGGTGCACGGCACCCGGGGCCTGGTCCGCTGGGACTTCCGGCGCCCGGGTGAGCTGCAGGTCTCCTCCGGAGACCAGTACGCCGGCCAGCCGACCAGCACCGTCTTCAGCGAGCCGGGTGACGGCGAGTACGCCGCGTTCCAGCCGGGCGCCGGGATCGCGATGGGCTACGACGACACCAAGGTCGTCGAGGCCCACAGCTTCATCGGTGCCATTTCAAGGGCGCAGATCTCGGGCGAGGCCGCCGAGCTCGCGACCCTGGACGACGCGGTCGCCTCCGCGACCGTCCTCGACGCGATGGTCGCGTCGCACGAGACCGGGGAGTGGGTCGAGGTATGAGCAAGGATGCAGGGTTCTCCGTTGACACGGGCCCGGAGCTGCCGACGCGGCGCATCGGCGTGATCGGCTGCGGCCGGATCGGGCGGATGCACGCCTCGATGCTGGCTCGCGAGGTCCCGGGCTATGTCGTCGCCGCGGTGGCCGACGCCGTACCTGCCGCGGCCGAGGGTGTCTCCGCGGCGACCGGTGCGCCCGTCCGGTCGATCGAGGAGCTCCTGTCCGGCGACGACGTCGACACGGTCGCGATCTGCTCCAGCACTGACACCCACGTCGACCTGATCATCGCGGCGGCGCAGGCCGGCAAGGCGATCTTCTGCGAGAAGCCGGTCAGCCTCGACCTCGAGCAGGTCGACCGCGCGCTCTCGGCGGTCGAGGAGGCCGGAGTCCCGTTCATGATCGGCTTCAACCGGCGCTTCGACCCGGGCCACAAGTCGGTGCGCGACCGGGTGGCCGACGGCTCGGTCGGGGACCTGCACGTCCTGCGGATCACCAGCCGCGACCCTGCGCCCCCGCCGGCGGAGTACGTCGCCGTGAGCGGCGGCATCTTCCTCGACATGGTGATCCACGACTTCGACATGGCGCACTACGTCGTGCAGAGCCCGGTGGCCGAGGTGTTCGCCCGCGGCGCCGTGCGCGTGGACCCGGGGATCGGCGAGGCCGGCGACGTCGACACCGCCGTCACGGTGCTGACCCACGAGGACGGCACGCTGACCACGATCGACAACAGCCGCGAGGCGGTCTACGGGTTCGACCAGCGCGTCGAGGCGTTCGGCAGCGGCGGCATGGCGGTCTCCGACAACCCGGCCCGGCACGCAGGGTGGCACGTCGGCCGCGAGGCCCGGACCGGTGAGCCGCTGCCGTGGTTCTTCCTGGACCGCTACGTCGAGTCCTACCGCCAGGAGTGGGCCGCGTTCCACACCTACCTGGTCGAGGGCGGCCCGTCGCCGGCCGGCACTGCCGACGCCCGGCACTGCACCACCGTCGCCCTCGCCGCCGGACGGTCGCTGCGCGAGGGCCGGCCGGTGCAGGTGAAGGAGATCGGGTGAGCGCGATCGCGGTCACCGGCGCGACCGGCTTCGTGGGCGGCACCGTCGCGGCCGTCCTCGCGGACAAGGGTCATGACGTGCTCTGCCTGGTCCGCCGAGATCCGGGTCCGGGCTTCCCGTGGCCGACCCGGCTCGTCGACATGCAGGACATCGGCTCGATGGCCAAGGGCCTGGAGGGGTGCGACGCGGTCGCGCACCTTGCGATCTTCAACGACTTCGACGCCATGTACGCCGACCGCAGACTCGGCTGGGACGGCTACGTCGGCCTGACCCGCCGGGTGGTCGATGCGGCGAACGAGACCGGCGCCCGGGTCGGCTACGTGTCGACCGACTGGGTCTTCGACGGCACCGGCCACCTCGTCGACGAGGAGGAGCCACCCAACCCGGTGAACCTCTATGGCTTCCTGAAGGCCGCCTCCGAGCTCGTGGTGCTCGAGCGCGCCAGGGCCGGCTTCGTGGCCCGGGTCGGCGGGGTCCAGGGGCTGCACCAGACCCAGGTCTCCGGGCCGCGGTCACAGGACTGCGGCTTCGGCTACTTCGTACTCGCCCTGGTGGACTCGCTCCACGGCGGCGACCGGTTCACGGTGTGGGAGGACCCGCTCATCAACAACGTCGCCACGCCGATCGTGTCGCCGGAGATCGGCGCCCTGCTCGGCCTGGCGGTCGAGAAGCAGCTCGACGGCGTGCTGCACTTCGCCGGCGCCACTGCGGTCACCCGGCGCGAGCTCGCGCTGGCGACCTGCGACGCCTTCGCCCTCGACCCGGAGCTCCTGGACTTCGGCCCACCCCCGGAGGAGGCCCGGCTGCCGGCCCCGGTGCCTTTTGACACGAGCATGTCGGCAGACGCGACCATGGCTCGGCTCGGCGCCACCGCCCAGCCGATCGAGGCACAGCTGCGCGCCCTGCGGACCGAGCTGGAGACCGGCGCACCGGCGCCGCTGAGCTGATGTCAGCCCCGGACCAGGTTGATCTCGAAGCTGTAGCGACTGGCGGCGTAGAGATGGCTCGCGAACTCCACGACCGTGCCGTGGTCGTCGAGCGTCTCGCGCTCCATGGTCAGCAGCGCCGCGCCGCGCGGCTCTCCGAGCTGACGCGCCTCAGCGGCGGTCGCGGTCCGGGCGCCGACGGTCTGGGTCGCCGAGTGCAGGTGCACCCCGGTGCGCCGCAACAGGTCGTAGAGACCGGTCGCCTCGAGGGCGTCCGCCTCGAAGGCCACGATGTCGGCGGGCAGCCAGTTCGTCATCCGCGCGATGGGTTGCTCCCGCGCACTGCGCAGCCGCTCGACCAGGACGACCGGGTCGCCCTCCTCGAGCCGCAGTCGCCCGGCGACGTCCGCGCCGGCTCCCACCGTCTCGAAGCGGAGCACCGCCGTGGTCGGCTGCTGACCGGTGCTCGCGAGATCGTCGTGGAGGCTGGTGAGCTCCAGCGGCCGGCGCACCTTGGGCTGCACGACGCGGGTGCCGATGCCCCGGCGGCGCACGATGAGTCCCTGGTCCACGAGCTGCTCCATGGCCCGCCGCATCGTGGGCCGGGAGATCCCGAGCCGCCTGGCGAGGAGGATCTCGTTGTCGAGCAGCGTGCCCTGGGGGAGGGTGCCGGCGGCGATCGACTGCTCGAAGTGCTGAGCGACCTGGAACCACAGCGGGATCGGGCTCGACCGGTCGACGGCGAGCGCCGTGAGCACGTCGGGCCGACCGTGAGGGGCAGACATGGGTGTCACTATGTCAGATGATCTAATGTTAGGACAAAGATTGTATCCACAGTTCGAGCCTTCGATTGGACCGGTGTCGTGACCACTTCGCTGCCCGTTGACCGCATTGCCGGGGCCCCCATCTCCTGGGGTCTCTGCGAGGTGCCCGGCTGGGGCTACCAGCTGCCGCCGCAGCGGGTGCTCTCCGAGATGCAGGCCCTTGGGCTGGTGGCCACCGAGTTCGGCCCGCCCGGCTTCCTCGAGGCCGAGCCGGAGTCCCGGGTCGCCCAGCTGGCGGCGTACGGCCTCGGTGCCGTGGGCGGCTTCCACGTCGCGGTCCTGCACGACCCCGGCCACGACCCGGTCCCCGGCGTCGACGCGTTCATCGACGAGTGCCTGGGCGCCAAGGCCGGCATGGTCGTCGTCGCGGCCGGGACCGGCCAGGCGGGGTACGACGCCCGGCCGGAGCTCGACGAGACGGGCTGGCAGACCCTGCTCGCGAACCTGGACCGGATCGCCGACCACGCGGCCAGCCGCGGGGTCGAGGCCTCCCTGCACCCGCACATGGGCACCATGATCGAGAGCGGAGCCGAGACCCAGCGGGTCGTCGAGGGCTCGCAGATCGGCCTGTGCGTCGACACCGGTCACCTCGCCGCCGCAGGCTCCGACCCCGGCGAGATCGTCGCCGCGAACCCGGCCCGGGTCCGCCACGTGCACCTCAAGGACGTCGACAGCGCGCTGGCCGCGCGGGTGGTGGACGGCTCGCTCACCTTCGCCGAGGCGGTCCGCGACGGGCTGTTCGTGCCGCTCGGCACCGGCACCGTGGACGTCACGGGGATCGTGGACACCCTGGAGGATGCGGGCTACCAGGGCTGGTACGTCCTCGAGCAGGACGTGATGCTGCCCGGTGAGCCCGAGGGCGACGGCCCGACCGCCGACGTGCGGGCGTGTCTCGCCTACCTGACAGGCTCGCCGTCATGACCACCATCCAGCACTGGATCTCGGGCCAGCCGACCGGCGCGGGCTCGACGCGCACCGCCCACGTCTACAACCCCGCCACCGGCCAGGTCGCGGCGGAGGTGCTGCTCGCCGAGACCGCCGACGTCGACAGCGCCATCGATGCCGCCTGGGACGCCTTCCCGGGCTGGTCGCAGACCTCGGTGAGCGCCCGGACCAAGATCATGTTCGCCTTCCGCGAGCTGTTGAACGCGAACGCCGAGCGGCTCGCCGAGGCCATCACCGACGAGCACGGCAAGGTGCTCTCCGACGCACTCGGCGAGGTCCAGCGCGGCCTCGAGGTCGTCGAGTTCGCCTGCGGCGTCCCGAGCCTGCTCAAGGGCGACTACTCCGACCAGGTGTCGAGTGGCGTGGACACGTTCTCGTTCCGCGAGCCGCTCGGCGTGGTCGCCGGCATCACGCCGTTCAACTTCCCGGCGATGGTGCCGATGTGGATGTTCCCGGTCGCGATCGCGTGCGGCAACACCTTCGTGCTCAAGCCCAGCGAGCGGGACCCGTCCGCGTCACTGCTGATCGCCGACCTGTGGCGCCAGGCGGGGCTGCCGGACGGTGTCTTCAACGTCGTGCAGGGCGACAAGGTCGCGGTGGACGCGATCCTCGACTCGCCAAGGGTCGCCGCGGTGTCCTTCGTGGGCTCGACGCCGATCGCGCGCTACATCCACGAGCGCGGCAGTGCCAGCGGCAAGCGGGTCCAAGCCCTCGGCGGCGCGAAGAACCACGCCATCGTGATGCCCGACGCGGACGTCGACTTCGCCGCGGACCACCTGTCCGCGGCGGCGTTCGGCTCGGCCGGCGAGCGGTGCATGGCCATCTCGGCCGCGGTCGCGGTCGGCTCGGCAGCGGACCGGGTCGTCGAGGCGGTCTCCGACCGAGCGCGAGCCGTGAAGGTCGGCTCCGGCCGCGACGCTGCCAGCGAGATGGGGCCGGTGGTCACCCGCGAGGCGCAGGAGCGGATCCGCGGCCTCATCGGCACTGGCGCGGAGCAGGGAGCCAGGCTCGCGGTCGACGGTCGCGACCTGGTCGTGCCGGGCTTCGAGGACGGGTTCTTCGTCGGTCCGACCGTGATCGACGAGGTCACCA
The DNA here is from genome assembly GCA_963798045.1 of uncultured Actinomycetota bacterium. Classification (GTDB taxonomy): domain Bacteria; phylum Actinomycetota; class Actinomycetes; order Propionibacteriales; family Nocardioidaceae; genus Nocardioides. Next base: position 1,307 of record CAWCSB010000009.1, on the reverse strand, counting down.
CCGAGATGGACGTCTACACGCAGGAGATCTTCGGCCCGGTGCTCTCGGTCGTCCGCGCGGACGACGTCGACGAGGCCATCGCGCTGATCAATGCCAACCCCTACGGCAACGGCACCGCGATCTTCACCTCCTCGGGCGAGTCGGCCCGGAGGTTCCAGCGGGGGGTCAACGTCGGCATGATCGGCATCAACGTGCCGGTCCCCGTGCCGATGGCGTTCTACTCCTTCGGCGGCTGGAAGGACTCGCTGTTCGGTGACAAGCACGTGCACGGGCCGGAGGGCGTGAGCTTCTACACCCGGGCCAAGGTCGTCGACCGCGCGCTGGCCGCAGCAGTCGCAGGCCAGCGGGGCCAGCCTCCACTTCCCCACCTCCAGCTGATGCTCGACCTCCTCACCGTCGGCCGGGTCGGGGTCGACCTCTACCCGGAGCAGTCCGGCGTTCCGCTGAAGGACGTCGCGACCTTCGCGAAGTCCCTCGGCGGCACCGCGACCAACGTCGCGGTCGGTGCCGCCCGGCTCGGTCACCGCGCCGCGGTGCTCACCAAGGTGGGCCCGGACGGCTTCGGTGACTACGTCCGCGAGGCACTGACCGGCTTCGGCGTGGACGCGTCGTACGTCGGCACCGCTCACGGGCTGCAGACGCCGGTGGTGTTCTGCGAGCTCAACCCGCCGCGAGGACCCGCCCCTGACGTTCTACCGGTCGCCGATCGCGCCCGACCTCGACGCTGACCGAGGCCGACGTGCCGTGGGACGTCGTGTCCGACGTGCCGGTCCTGTGGGTCACCGGCACCGGCGTGAGCGTGGAGCCGGCGCGCACCACCCAGCTCGAGATGCTGGCCCGGCGTACCCGTCCCGCTCCCGGCTCCGGCCGGTGGACGATCCTGGACCTCGACTGGCGCGAGATGTTCTGGCCCTCGCCGGAGGAGGCGCACGCCGAGTACGACGCGATGCTCGACCACGTGACCGTGACCGTCGGCAACCGGGCCGAGGTCGAGGTCGCGGTCGGCACCAGCGACCCGCAGGAGGCGGCGCGCGGCTCCTGGCCCGTGGCGTCGAGCTGGCGCTGGTGAAGATGGGCGGCGAGGGCGTGCTGGTCGCCACCGCCGACGGCGCCACCGTCGTACCCCCGCACCCGGTCGAGGTCGTCTCGCGGTCTCGGCGCCGGCGACGCGTTCGGCGGCGCGCTGGTGCACGGCCTGCTGTCCGGCTGGAGCCGGCGCGCTGCGCGGAGTACGCCAACGCCGCCGGTGCACTGGTCGCCTCGCGCCTGGCCTGCGCCGACGCCATGCCCACCGTCGCCGAGCTGGA
>CAWCSB010000008.1:0-42475 GCA_963798045.1 uncultured Actinomycetota bacterium | reverse complement strand
GGCAGACGCGACCATGGCTCGGCTCGGCGCCACCGCCCAGCCGATCGAGGCACAGCTGCGCGCCCTGCGGACCGAGCTGGAGACCGGCGCACCGGCGCCGCTGAGCTGATGTCAGCCGCCGGACCAGGTTGATCTCGAAGCTGTAGCGACTGGCGGCGTAGAGATGGCTCGCGAACTCCACGACCGTGCCGTGGTCGTCGAGCGTCTCGCGCTCCATGGTCAGCAGCGCCGCGCCGCGCGGCTCTCCGAGCTGACGCGCCTCGGCGGCGGTCGCGGTGCGGGCGCCGACGGTCTGGGTCGCCGAGTGCAGGTGCACCCCGGTGCACCGCGGCGGGTGCCGTGGAGCCGGTCGCCTCGAGGGCATCCGCCTCGAAGGTCACGATGCCGGCGGGCAGCCCAGTTCGTCATCCGCGCGATGGGCTGCTCACGCGCGCTGCGCAGCCGCTCGACCAGGACCACCGGGTGGCCTGCCTCGACCCGCAGCCGCCCGGCGACGTCCGCGCCGGCTCCCAGCGTCTCGAAGCGGAGCACGGCCGTCGTCGGCTAGCTGCCCGGTCTTCGCGAGATCGTCGTGGAGGCTGGTCAGCTCCAGCGGCCGGCGCACCTTGGGCTGCACGACGCGGGTGCCGATGCCTCGCCGGCGCACGATGAGTCCCTGGTCGACGAGCTGCTCCATCGCCCGCCGCATCGTGGGCCGGGAGATGCCGAGCTGCCTGGCGAGGACGATCTCGTTGTCGAGCAGGGCGCCCTGGGGGAGGGTGCCGGCGGCGATGGACTGCTCGAAGTGCTGAGCGACCTGGAACCACGCGGGATCGGGCTCGACCGGTCGACGGCGAGTGCCGTGAGCACGCCGTCCGGCCGACCACGGGAGGCGGACATCCCCGCCACTATGTCAGATGATCTAATGTTAGGACAAAGAATCTCTCCTCAGCTCGAACCCTCGATGGGAGCCGGTGTAGTGACCGCTTCACTGCCCGTTGACCGCATCGCCGGGGCCCCCATCTCCTGGGGTCTCTCGAGGTGCCCGGCTGGGGCTACCAGCTGCCGCCGCAGCGCGTGCTCTCCGAGATGCAGGCCCTCGGGCTCGTGGCCACCGAGTTCGGCCCGCCCGGCTTCCTCGAGCCCGAGGGGGACTCCCGCGTCGCCCAGCTGGCGGCGTACGGCCTCGGTGCCGTCGGTGGCTTCCACGTGGCCGTTCTGCACGACCCCGGCCATGACCCGGTCCCCGGCGTCGACGCGTTCATCGACGAGTGCCTCGCCGCCGAGGCCGGCATGGTGGTCCTCGCGGCCGGGACCGGCCAGGCGGGGTACGACGCCGGCCCGAGCTCGACGAGACGGGCTGGCAGACCCTGCTAGCCAACCTGGACCGGATCGCCGGCCACGCCGCCGAGCCGCGGGGTCGAGGCGTCCCTGCACCCGCACATGGGCACCATGATCGAGAGTGGCGCCGAGACCCGGCGGGTCCTCGAGGGCTCGCAGATCGGCCTGTGCGTCGACACCGGCCACCTCGCCGCCGCGGGCTCCGACCCCGGCGAGATCGTCGCCGCCGACCCGGACCGGGTCCGGCACGTGCACCTCAAGGACGTCGACAGCGAGCTGGCCGCGCGGGTGGTGGAGGGCTCGCTCACCTTCACCGACGCGGTCCGCGAGGGGTTGTTCGTGCCGCTCGGCACCGGCAACGTGGACGTCTCGGGGATCGTGGACACCCTGGAGGGAGCGGGCTACCAGGGCTGGTACGTCCTCGAGCAGGACGTGATGCTGCCCGGTGAGCCCGAGGGCGACGGCCCGGTCGCCGACGTGCGCGCGTGTCTCACCTACCTGACAGGCTCGAGCATGAGCACCGTCACGACCACCATCCAGCACTGGATCTCGGGCCAGCCGACCGGCGCGGGTTCGACGCGCACCGCCTCCGTCTACAACCCGGCCAGCGGCCAGGTCGCGGCCGAGGTCTTGCTTGCCGAGTCCGCCGACGTCGACAGCGCCATCGATGCCGCCTGGGACGCCTTCCCGGGCTGGTCGCAGACCTCGGTGAGCGCGCGGACCGAGATCATGTTCGCCTTCCGCGAGCTGCTGAACGCGAACGCCGAGCGGCTCGCCGAGGTGATCACCGACGAGCACGGCAAGGTGCTCTCCGACGCGCTCGGCGAGGTGCAGCGCGGCCTCGAGGTCGTCGAGTTCGCCTGCAGGTCCCGAGCCTGCTCAAGGGCGAGTACTCGACCAGGTTCGAGCGGCGTGGACACGTTCTCGTTCCGCGAGCCGCTCGGCGTCGTCGCCGGGATCACGCCGTTCAACTTCCCGGCGATGGTGCCGATGTGGATGTTCCCGGTGGCGATCGCGTGCGGCAACACCTTCGTGCTCAAGCCGAGCGAGCAGGACCCGTCCGCGTCGCTGCTGATCGCCGAGCTGTGGCCCAGGCCGGGCTGCCGGACGGCGTCTTCAACGTCGTGCACGGGACAAGGTCGCGGTGGATGCGCTGCTCGACTCACCCAGGGTCGCCGCGGTGTCCTTCGTCGGCTCGACGCCGGTCGCGCGCTACGTCCACGAGCGCGGCAGCGCCAGCGGCAAGCGGGTCCAGGCGCTCGGCGGCGCGAAGAACCACGCGATCGTGATGCCCGACGCCGACATCGACTTCGCCGCCGACCACCTGTCCGCGGCGGCGTTCGGCTCGGCGGGGGAGCGGTGCATGGCGATCTCGGCGGCGGTCGCCGTCGGCTCGGCGCGGACGCGGTCGTCGACGCGGTCTCGACCGGGCCCGAGCCGTGAAGGTCGGCCCCGGCCGCGAGGCCGCGAGCGACATGGGTCCGGTCGTCACCCGTGAGGCCCAGGACCGGATCCGCGGCCTGATCGACACCGGCGAGACGCAGGGCGCCACGATCGCGGTCGACGGCCGCGCGCTCGTCGTCCCGGGCACGAGGACGGCTTCTTCGTCGGCCCGACCGTCATCGACCGGGTCGCACCGAGATGGACGTCTACACCCAGGAGATCTTCGGCCCGGTGCTCTCGGTCGTCCGCGCGGACGACGTCGACGAGGCGATCGCGCTGATCAACCCAACCCCTACGGCAACGGCACCGCGATCTTCACCTCGTCGGGCGAGACGGCGAGGCGTTTCCAGCGCGGAGTGAACGTCGGCATGATCGGCATCAACGTGCCGGTCCCCGTGCCGATGGCCTTCTACTCCTTCGGCGGCTGGAAGGACTCGCTGTTCGGCGACCAGCACGTCCACGGGCCCGAGGGGGTCAGCTTCTACACGCGGGCCAAGGTCGTGACCGAGCGGTGGCCCGAGCGGACCCAGGCCAGCCGCGCCAGCCTCCACTTCCCGACCTCGAACTGACGGCCCGTCGATGACAGAGCTCGAGCTGCTGACCGTCGGCGGGTGGGCGTCGACCTCTACCCGGAGCAGTCCGGCGTACCGCTCAAGGACGTCGCGACGTTCGCCAAGTCGCTGGGCGGCACCGCGACCAACGTCGCTGTCGGCGCGGCCCGGCTGGGGCATCGCGCGGCGGTCCTGACCAAGGTGGGTCCGGACGGCTTCGGCGACTACGTCCGCGAGGCGCTGACCGGCTTCGGCGTGGACGCGTCGTACGTCGGCACCGCGGCCGGGCTGCAGACGCCGGTGGTCTTCTGCGAGCTCGACCCGCCGGAGGACCCGCCACTGACGTTCTACCGCGCGCCGATCGCCCCGGACCTGACGATCACCGCCGACGACGTGCCGTGGGACGTGGTGGCGGACGTGCCGGTCCTGTGGGTGACCGGCACCGGCGTGAGCGTCGAGCCGGCGCGCACCACCCAGCTCGAGATGCTGGCCCGGCGCCCGCGTCCCAGCCCGGCTCCGGTCGCTGGACCATCCTCGACCTCGACTGGCGCGAGATGTTCTGGCCCTCGCCGGAGGAGGCGCGCGCAGAGTACGACGCGATGCTCGACCACGTGACCGTCACCGTCGGCAACCGGGCCGAGGTCGAGGTCGCGGTCGGCACCAGCGACCCGCACGAGGCGGCCGCGCGGCTCCTCGCCCGTGGCGTCGAGCTGGCTCTGGTGAAGCTGGGCGGCGAGGGCGTGCTGGTCGCCACAGCCGACGGCGCCACCGTCGTACCCCCGCACCCGGTCGAGGTCGTCTGCGGGCTCGGTGCCGGCGACGCGTTCGGCGGCGCGCTGGTGCACGGCCTGCTGTCCGGCTGGGAGCCGGCGCGCTGTGCGGAGTACGCCAACGCCGCCGGTGCGCTGGTCGCCTCGCGCCTGGCCTGTGCCGACGCCATGCCGACAGTCGCCGAGCTTCGGCCCACCCCCGGAGGAGGCCCGGCTGCCGGCCCCGGTGCCTTTTGACACGAGCATGTCGGCAGACGCGACCATGGCTCGGCTCGCCGCCACCGCCCAGCCGATCGAGGCACAGCTGCGCGCCCTGCGGACCGAGCTGGAGACCGGCGCACCGGCGCCGCTGAGCTGATGTCAGCCCCGGACCAGGTTGATCTCGAAGCTGTAGCGACTGGCGGCGTAGAGATGGCTCGCGAACTCCACGACCGTGCCGTGGTCGTCGAGCGTCTCGCGCTCCATGGTCAGCAGCGCCGCGCCGCGCGGCTCTCCGAGCTGACGCGCCTCAGCGGCGGTCGCGGTCCGGGCGCCGACGGTCTGGGTCGCCGAGTGCAGGTGCACCCCGGTGCGCCGCAACAGGTCGTAGAGACCGGTCGCCTCGAGGGCGTCCGCCTCGAAGGCCACGATGTCGGCGGGCAGCCAGTTCGTCATCCGCGCGATGGGTTGCTCCCGCGCACTGCGCAGCCGCTCGACCAGGACGACCGGGTCGCCCTCCTCGAGCCGCAGTCGCCCGGCGACGTCCGCGCCGGCTCCCACCGTCTCGAAGCGGAGCACCGCCGTGGTCGGCTGCTGACCGGTGCTCGCGAGATCGTCGTGGAGGCTGGTGAGCTCCAGCGGCCGGCGCACCTTGGGCTGCACGACGCGGGTGCCGATGCCCCGGCGGCGCACGATGAGTCCCTGGTCCACGAGCTGCTCCATGGCCCGCCGCATCGTGGGCCGGGAGATCCCGAGCCGACTGGCGAGGAGGATCTCGTTGTCGAGCAGCGTGCCCTGGGGGAGGGTGCCGGCGGCGATCGACTGCTCGAAGTGCTGAGCGACCTGGAACCACAGCGGGATCGGGCTCGACCGGTCGACGGCGAGCGCCGTGAGCACGTCGGGCCGACCGTGAGGGGCAGACATGGGTGTCACTATGTCAGATGATCTAATGTTAGGACAAAGATTGTATCCACAGTTCGAGCCTTCGATTGGACCGGTGTCGTGACCACTTCGCTGCCCGTTGACCGCATTGCCGGGGCCCCCATCTCCTGGGGTCTCTGCGAGGTGCCCGGCTGGGGCTACCAGCTGCCGCCGCAGCGGGTGCTCTCCGAGATGCAGGCCCTTGGGCTGGTGGCCACCGAGTTCGGCCCGCCCGGCTTCCTCGAGGCCGAGCCGGAGTCCCGGGTCGCCCAGCTGGCGGCGTACGGCCTCGGTGCCGTGGGCGGCTTCCACGTCGCGGTCCTGCACGACCCCGGCCACGACCCGGTCCCCGGCGTCGACGCGTTCATCGACGAGTGCCTGGGCGCCAAGGCCGGCATGGTCGTCGTCGCGGCCGGGACCGGCCAGGCGGGGTACGACGCCCGGCCGGAGCTCGACGAGACGGGCTGGCAGACCCTGCTCGCGAACCTGGACCGGATCGCCGACCACGCGGCCAGCCGCGGGGTCGAGGCCTCCCTGCACCCGCACATGGGCACCATGATCGAGAGCGGAGCCGAGACCCAGCGGGTCGTCGAGGGCTCGCAGATCGGCCTGTGCGTCGACACCGGTCACCTCGCCGCCGCAGGCTCCGACCCCGGCGAGATCGTCGCCGCGAACCCGGCCCGGGTCCGCCACGTGCACCTCAAGGACGTCGACAGCGCGCTGGCCGCGCGGGTGGTGGACGGCTCGCTCACCTTCGCCGAGGCGGTCCGCGACGGGCTGTTCGTGCCGCTCGGCACCGGCACCGTGGACGTCACGGGGATCGTGGACACCCTGGAGGATGCGGGCTACCAGGGCTGGTACGTCCTCGAGCAGGACGTGATGCTGCCCGGTGAGCCCGAGGGCGACGGCCCGACCGCCGACGTGCGGGCGTGTCTCGCCTACCTGACAGGCTCGCCGTCATGACCACCATCCAGCACTGGATCTCGGGCCAGCCGACCGGCGCGGGCTCGACGCGCACCGCCCACGTCTACAACCCCGCCACCGGCCAGGTCGCGGCGGAGGTGCTGCTCGCCGAGACCGCCGACGTCGACAGCGCCATCGATGCCGCCTGGGACGCCTTCCCGGGCTGGTCGCAGACCTCGGTGAGCGCCCGGACCAAGATCATGTTCGCCTTCCGCGAGCTGTTGAACGCGAACGCCGAGCGGCTCGCCGAGGCCATCACCGACGAGCACGGCAAGGTGCTCTCCGACGCACTCGGCGAGGTCCAGCGCGGCCTCGAGGTCGTCGAGTTCGCCTGCGGCGTCCCGAGCCTGCTCAAGGGCGACTACTCCGACCAGGTGTCGAGTGGCGTGGACACGTTCTCGTTCCGCGAGCCGCTCGGCGTGGTCGCCGGCATCACGCCGTTCAACTTCCCGGCGATGGTGCCGATGTGGATGTTCCCGGTCGCGATCGCGTGCGGCAACACCTTCGTGCTCAAGCCCAGCGAGCGGGACCCGTCCGCGTCACTGCTGATCGCCGACCTGTGGCGCCAGGCGGGGCTGCCGGACGGTGTCTTCAACGTCGTGCAGGGCGACAAGGTCGCGGTGGACGCGATCCTCGACTCGCCAAGGGTCGCCGCGGTGTCCTTCGTGGGCTCGACGCCGATCGCGCGCTACATCCACGAGCGCGGCAGTGCCAGCGGCAAGCGGGTCCAAGCCCTCGGCGGCGCGAAGAACCACGCCATCGTGATGCCCGACGCGGACGTCGACTTCGCCGCGGACCACCTGTCCGCGGCGGCGTTCGGCTCGGCCGGCGAGCGGTGCATGGCCATCTCGGCCGCGGTCGCGGTCGGCTCGGCAGCGGACCGGGTCGTCGAGGCGGTCTCCGACCGAGCGCGAGCCGTGAAGGTCGGCTCCGGCCGCGACGCTGCCAGCGAGATGGGGCCGGTGGTCACCCGCGAGGCGCAGGAGCGGATCCGCGGCCTCATCGGCACTGGCGCGGAGCAGGGAGCCAGGCTCGCGGTCGACGGTCGCGACCTGGTCGTGCCGGGCTTCGAGGACGGGTTCTTCGTCGGTCCGACCGTGATCGACGAGGTCACCACCGAGATGGACGTCTACACGCAGGAGATCTTCGGCCCGGTGCTCTCGGTCGTCCGCGCGGACGACGTCGACGAGGCCATCGCGCTGATCAATGCCAACCCCTACGGCAACGGCACCGCGATCTTCACCTCCTCGGGCGAGTCGGCCCGGAGGTTCCAGCGGGGGGTCAACGTCGGCATGATCGGCATCAACGTGCCGGTCCCCGTGCCGATGGCGTTCTACTCCTTCGGCGGCTGGAAGGACTCGCTGTTCGGTGACAAGCACGTGCACGGGCCGGAGGGCGTGAGCTTCTACACCCGGGCCAAGGTCGTCACCGCGCGCTGGCCGCAGCAGTCGCAGGCCAGCGGGGCCAGCCTCCACTTCCCCACCTCCAGCTGATGCTCGACCTCCTCACCGTCGGCCGGGTCGGGGTCGACCTCTACCCGGAGCAGTCCGGCGTTCCGCTGAAGGACGTCGCGACCTTCGCGAAGTCCCTCGGCGGCACCGCGACCAACGTCGCGGTCGGTGCCGCCCGGCTCGGTCACCGCGCCGCAGTGCTCACCAAGGTGGGCCCGGACGGCTTCGGTGACTACGTCCGCGAGGCACTGACCGGCTTCGGCGTGGACGCGTCGTACGTCGGCACCGCTCACGGGCTGCAGACGCCGGTGGTGTTCTGCGAGCTCAACCCGCCCGAGGACCCGCCCCTGACGTTCTACCGGTCGCCGATCGCGCCCGACCTCACGCTGACCGAGGCCGACGTGCCGTGGGACGTCGTCTCCGACGTGCCGGTCCTGTGGGTGACCGGCACCGGCGTGAGCGTCGAGCCGGCGCGCACCACCCAGCTCGAGATGCTGGCCCGGCGTACTCGTCCCGCTCCCGGCTCCGGCCGGTGGACGATCCTGGACCTCGACTGGCGCGAGATGTTCTGGCCCTCGCCGGAGGAGGCGCACGCCGAGTACGACGCGATGCTCGACCACGTGACCGTGACCGTCGGCAACCGGGCCGAGGTCGAGGTCGCGGTCGGCACCAGCGACCCGCAGGAGGCCGCCGCACGGCTCCTGGCCCGCGGCGTCGAGCTGGCGCTGGTGAAGATGGGCGGTGAGGGCGTGCTGGTCGCCACCGCCGACGGCGCCACCGTCGTACCCCCGCACCCGGTCGAGGTCGTCTGCGGTCTCGGCGCCGGCGACGCGTTCGGCGGCGCGCTGGTGCACGGGCTGCTGTCCGGCTGGGAGCCGGCGCGCTGCGCGGAGTACGCCAACGCCGCCGGTGCACTGGTCGCCTCGCGCCTGGCCTGCGCCGACGCCATGCCCACCGTCGCCGAGCTGGACGCCATGGTCTCGGCCCGAGGAGTCTCCACATGAGCGTTCCCGACCCTCTCCGACGAGCAGTGGCGCGACCTGCTCGCGACCCGTGCGGGTGACCCGGGCGCGATCGCCAAGGCCTACGCCGCCCGCCGCCGGCCGGGCCGGATCCTCAACGACCGCGGCACCGTGTTCCTGGTCGCGGCCGACCACCCCGCCCGCGGTGCGCTGGCCTCCGGCGGCGACCCGATGGCGATGGCCGACCGGCGCTCGCTCCTGGCCCGCCTGGCCGACGCGCTCAGCCACCCCGACGTCGACGGGGTGCTGGGCACTCCCGACGTCGTCGAGGAGCTGCTGCTCCTCGGAGCCCTCGAGGAGAAGGTCGTCATCGGTTCGATGAACCGCGGCGGTCTCGACGGCGCCACCTGGACGATGGACGACCGGTTCACCGGCTACGACGCCGCGAGCATCGCCGAGTGCGGTCTCGAGGGCGGCAAGATGCTGCTCCGCATCGACGACTCCGACGACGGCACCGCCGAGACCCTCGAGGGCTGCGCGAAGGCCGTCAGCGAGCTGGCAGACCGGGGGCTGGTGGCGCTGGTGGAACCGCTGCCCTATCACCGCGAGGCGGACGGGTCGCTGCGGCTGCTCGCGGACGTCGCCTCCCTGTCCCGCGCGGTCGCCATCGCGAGCGGGCTCGGCACGACGAGCGCCTACACCTGGCTGAAGATGCCGTCCTGCGACGACCCGGAGGCGGTGTTCGCGACGACGACCCTGCCGTGCGTGGTGCTCGGCGGAGTGCCGCACCCCGACCCGGCGGAGGACCTGGCGTCGTGGGGCCGCGCGCTGGCCCAGCCGGTCGTGCGCGGCCTGGTCGTGGGCCGGGCGCTGCTCTACCCGCCGGACGGCGAGGTGTTCGCCGCGGTCGACGCGGCGGCCGCCGTGCTGCGTGCGGCCGGAGAGCTGCAGTGAGCCTGCTCCGCGAGGCACACGACCCCGGTGGCCCGGGCCTGATCGTGGAGATCACGCCCGAGGACGCCGGCTGGGACTGGACCGGGCTGCGGGTGCTGCGGCTGGCTCCGGGGGAGCCACAGGTCGTCGAGACCGGGGGGTCCGAGCTGTTCGTGCTGCCGCTCGCGGGTTCGCTGCGCGTGACCGCAGGCGACCAGGTCTTCGAGCTGGAGGGGCGCGAGTCGGTGTTCAGCCGGGTCACCGACTTCTGCTACGTCGGCCGCGACACGGTCGCGGAGCTGGTGTCGCAGGCCGGCGCCGAGGTCGCGCTGCCGTCGTCGCGCTGCGAGCGCGCGCTCCCGCCGGCGTACGGCGCGGCCGAGGACGTCCCGGTCGAGGTGCGCGGCGCCGGTCCGGCCACCCGGCAGGTCGCGAACTTCGGCGTCCCGGGCGTCTGGGACCACGCCGACAAGCTGGTCTGCTGCGAGCTGCTGACCCCGGACGGCAACTGGTCGAGCTACCCGCCGCACAAACACGACGCGAGCGAGCCGTGCCGGGTCGTCAACGAGGAGATCTACTACTACCGGATCGACGGCGGCCCGGACGGATCCCGCGGCTTCGGCTACCACACGACGTACACCGGCCCCGAGCACGAGGCGGCGGGGCTGGCGCCGCTGGAGGAGAGCCACCGGGTCCGGGACCACGACGTGGTGCTGGTGCCGCACGGCTACCACGGTCCGTGCGTCGCGGCGCCGGGCTACGAGATGTACTACCTCAACGTCATGGCCGGGCCGGGCGCCGAGCGAGAGCTGGTGTTCTGCGACGACCCCGCGCACGGCTGGGTGCGCGACACCTGGGAGACGATGCCCACGGACCCCCGCTGCCCGATGACGTCGGCGGCGGGTCGGGAGGAGCCTTCATGACCGAGCCGACCGTACGCCTGACCACGGCGCAGGCACTGGTGCGCTGGATGGCCGCGCAGCGCTCCGAGCTGCTGGACGGGACCGAGGTGCCGCTGTTCGCAGGTGTCTTCGCGATCTTCGGCCACGGCAACGTGCTGGGGCTCGGTACCGCCCTGCACGAGGCAGGCGACTCCCTGCCGACCTGGCGCGGCCAGAACGAGCAGGGCATGGCGCTGGCCGCGGTGGCGTACGCGCGGGCGACCGACCGACGGCAGGTGATGGCGGCGACCAGCTCGATCGGCCCGGGCGCCCTCAACATGGTCACCGCTGCCGGCGTCGCGCACGCCAACCGGCTGCCGGTGCTGCTGCTCGCCGGTGACACCTTCGCCGGACGGGCGCCCGACCCCGTGCTGCAGCAGGTCGAGCACTTCGGCGACCCGACGACGACGGCCAACGACGCGTTCCGGTCGGTCTCGCGCTACTTCGACCGGATCACCCGGCCCGAGCAGCTGCTGTCCTCGCTGCCGCAGGTCGCACGGGTCCTCACCGACCCCGCCGACGCGGGACCGGTGACGCTGGCGCTGCCCCAGGACGTGCAGGCCGAGGAGTGGGACTTCCCCGAGGCGTTCTTCGAGCCCCGGGTGCACCGCGTGCCCCGGCCGCGGGCCGACCGCGATGAGCTCGCGGGCGCGGTGGCCTCGATCCGCGGCGCCGAGCGGCCGCTGCTCGTGCTGGGCGGCGGGGTGCGCTACTCGGGTGCCGCCGCGGAGGCGGTCGCGTTCGCGGACGCGCACGGCGTACCGGTCGTGGAGACCGTCGCCGGTCGCACCCTGGTGCCGCACGACCACCCGCTGTACGCCGGTGCCCTCGGCATCGTCGGCTCCGCCTCGGCCAACGCGCTGGCCGCCGAGGCCGACGTGGTGGTCGCGGTCGGGACCCGGCTGCAGGACTTCACGACCTCGTCGTGGACCGGCTTCTCAGGCGACGTCCGGATCGTCACCGTCAACGCGGCGCGGTTCGACGCGGTCAAGCACGGCGCCCACGCGGTGGTCGGCGACGCCCGCGAGGTGCTGGTCGAGCTCGACGCCGCCCTGGGTGACTGGGTCGCGCCGAGCGCGTGGGCCGACCGGTCCCGCGCCGTGAAGGCCGACTGGGATGCCGAGATCGACCGGCTGCGAGCCGGCGGGCTCACCCCGGACGGCTCCCTGACCTATGCCCAGGTGACCGGTGCCGTCAACGACGCATCCGGGCCTGACGACTACGTGCTCACCGCGTCCGGCGGCATGCCCGGCGAGCTGCACGGCGGCTGGCGCACCGGCAAGGTCGCCCCGGGCGCGACCTCCGGCGCGACCATGGACCTCGAGTACGGCTTCTCCTGCATGGGCTACGAGGTCGTCGCGCCCTGGGGTGCGGCGATGGCGCGGACCCGCACCCATCCCGACGGCGTGGTGACGTCGATCTTCGGCGACGGCTCCTACCTGATGCTCAACTCCGAGCTCTACTCCGCGGCGTTCGCCGGTGTGCCGTACGTCGCCGTGCTCTGCGACAACGCCGGCTTCGCGGTGATCCACCGCTTGCAGACCGGCCAGGGCGCTGCGGGGTTCAACAACCTGCTCGCCGACTCCCGCGGCCCGGGCGCCGCGGCCGGCCTCACCGTCGACTTCGCCGCGCACGCCGCATCGCTCGGCTGCCATGTCGAGAACGTCGAGGACGGCTCGCTCGAGTCTCTCCGGACGGCGTACGCCGCCGCCCGGGCCGCCGCAGTCGCCGAGCAGCGGCCAGCGGTGGTCGTCTGCCGGGTGACTGCGTCGGCGTGGACCGAGTCCGGCGCCTGGTGGGAGACCGGCACGCCCGAGTCGCTGTCCGGCCGCGCGGCGTACGACGAGGGGAAGGCGCGCCAGGTCCGCTGGGTCTGAGACCTGGCGACGCTTGACCTCAGCGATCGAGCAGCGCCTCGTCGAAGAAGGCGACGACCCGCCGCTCGTACTCCTCCGGTGAGGTCTTGATCGCCTTGATGTGCGGGGCGTCCTCGACCGTCCACAGGGACGCATCCGGTCCGGCGATTCGCGCGTAGTCCGGCGTGAGCACCTCGGTCGTGTTGCCGCCGTCGGGCGCATAGATGAACAGCAGCGGGCGGGGCGCGATGCGCGGGACCAGGTCGAACAGCGACTCGGGCGGCGCCGTGTCAGAGAATGTGGCCACCGACGCATTCAGCAGTGCGAAGGCCGGGCTCATGGCCCAGAACCCGGCGCCGGGGAGGGCCTTCTGCTGCTCCCAGAACTGCCGCGCCCCCGCACCGTCGGACACCACGGCGGCGAGGTCGGGGTCCTTCGCGGCGGCCTCGAGCATCAGCTCGCCGCCGACCGACAAGCCGATCCCGCCGATGCGGTCGGGGTCGACGTCCGGGCGGCTCTTGAGCCAGTCGACCGCGGCGATGATGTCCTTGTCGCCGCCCCAGCCGAGCAGGTTGCCGCCTCCCTCGCTGCGGCCTTCGCCACGTCGGTCGAACAGCAAGACGCCGTAGCCGTGCCGTGCCAGCATCCGCGCATGCGCCTGGGTGCCGAGCCGCCCGGGGTAGTCGACGATCGCCGCGCCGTTGCGGGACGGGATGTACCAGCCGTGCAGCGTCAGCCCGTCCGAGGTCGTGAAGGTCACGTCCTCGTGCTCGACGCCGAGCTCGTTCTCCGGCACCACGGCACGCTGCACGTGAGTCACGGCATAGGCGAACAGCACCGGCTGCGCGACGAAATACGCCGCAAACGCCGCCACCGCGACGTACATCGTGCGCCGGACCACGCGTCGCCAGATCCGCCCGGTGCGCCGTCGCGACCGCCACAGCCTCCACAGGCCGAGGCCGACGAGCAGTGCGCCCGCGGGGATCGCGAGCAGCCCGGTGAAGTCGTCGCCGGAGGGCCCGATGGTGGTGGTGTAGTAGCCGGCCTCGATCGTTCCGATCCCGATCCCGAACACGCCGACCGACAGCGCCAGCACCGCTCGCCATCCTGCACGAACCCGCAGGAAGGCACCCGCGGCCGCGGAGAGCAGCCCTGTCGTGACCAGAGCACTGACCAGGTGGTCGGCCCAGGTGGTGCCCGCAGGCGGCTGCAGCAGGGTGTCGTCGAGCACGTGGAGCGCGACGAGTCCCGCGCCGAGCAGGAACAGCGAGCGCTCGTCGCTCGGCAGCCACCGGCGACGAGTGGCGACGGTCGGAGCTGGAGCGGGCGGCAGGGTGGTCGTGGTCATGCTCCGACGCTAGGGACACCGCGCCGCGCGACCCAGGTGGCTACCCGCAGGACAGCGGCGGTCAGCCGTCCGGTTCGCGGGTGGGGTAGCCGCCCCGCGTGGCGAGGGCACTGCGTCAGGATCCGTCGCCGAGCGGGTGGCGGTGCAGGCGGGTGGTGAGCAGACGGCGCTCGGCGTCGTTGGCGGTCAAGCCGAGGGCGGTGCGGTTGGCCTCGCGGGCCTCGTCGTGCCGGCCGAGCGTGGTGAGCAGCTCGGCACGGGCCGCGTGGAAGAGGTGGTACGACGCCAGCGCGCCGGCCAGGCCGTCGAGCTGGGTCAGCGCCTGCTCCGGGTGCCCGAGCTGGGCCCGCGCCACGGCCTGGTTGAGCAGGACCACGGGGGAGGGGTCGTGGCGCGCGAGCTCGTCGTACAGCAGCACGATCTGGAGCCAGTCGGTCTCCTCCCACGAGGGCGCGGTCGCATGGAGCGCGGCGATCGCGGCCTGGAGCTGGTAGCGGCCGGGCCGGCGCAGGGCGGCCGCGCGCTCGATCAGCCGCTCGCCGTCGGCGATGGCGGCGTGGTCCCAGCGTGACCGGTCCTGGTTCCTCAACAGCACCAGCCCGCCCTGCTCGTCGAAGCGCGCGGCGGCCCGGGCGTGCTGGATGGTCAGCAGGGCGGACAGCCCCCACGCCTCGGCCTCACGGGGTACGGCGGTCGCGACCACCCCGGCCAGCCAGACCGCGTCCGCGGCCAGGTCGCGGTCCTGGGTGGCGCCGGTCGAGGAGACGAACCCCTCGTTGAACATCACGTAGACCACGGCGAGCACGTCGCCGAGCCGCTCCTCGAGCCGGTCGGTCGGGGGTACGGCCAGCGAGATGCCGGCGTCCACGATCTTGCGCTTGGCGCGGACGATCCGCTGGGCCAGCGTGCTCTCGTGGACCAGGAACGCCCGGGCGATCTGCGGAGTGGTCAGGCCGACCACGGCACGCAGGGTCAGCGCCAGCCGCGCCTCGGGCGCCAGCGCCGGGTGGCAGCAGGCGAAGAGCAGCGCCAGCCGGTCGTCGGTGCCCGACCCGGCCGGGGCCGGAGGGGAGGCCCGGGCGGCCAGGTTCCGCTGACGCGTGCTGCGGCGTACGCCGTCGACCGCGTTGCGTTGCGCGGCGACCTGGAGCCATGCCCCGGGGTTGTCCGGCGGCCCGTCCCGGCGCCAGGTGGTGAGCGCCTCGACCACGGCGGACTGCACGGCCTCCTCGGCGAGGTCGAAGTCGCCGTACCGCCGCGAGAGGCGGGCCACCAACGGACCAGCCTCCTCGCGCAGCGTGTGCGCGAGGAGGCCGTCCGTCGATGCAGTGCTCACGCGGGGAAGCTCACTCGGGGGAGGTCACTCGAACTGCGAGTAGTCCTCGACCATCGGCCGGATCTCGACCGTGGAGCCGGGGAACTGCAGGCTGGGCCAGGACCTGGTGAGGGCGATCGCGGCGTCCATGTCGGGGACGTCGATGATCGAGAAGCCGCCGATGATCTCCTTGGCCTCGTTGAAGGGGCCGTCCACGACGACGGGACCGTCCGGGCCGTACTTCACGCTGGTCGCGGTCTCGACTCCGAGCAGCTCGGCGCCGCCTTCGGCGATGACGGCGGCGTTCTCCTCGAACCACGCGTAGATCTTCGCGTAGTCGGCCTTCATGACCTCCGGGTCGATCTCGGCGTCGAGGTCGGGGCGGGAGGTGAACATCAGGACGTACTTCATGGCTCTGGCCTCTCTCGTGCGGCCCCGGGCTGGGACCTGGTCACCGACTCGTCGCCGCCCGCGGGCGGAAATCGACACACTGCGCGAGAAAGTCTCCGCCGACTTTCAGCCCGCGGCCAGCACCTGCTCGCGCAGGATGTCGCCGTGGCCCGCGTGCCGGGCCAGCTCCTCGACCATGTGGACGTAGATCCAGCGCAGGGTCAGCGGCCCGCGCCGGTTGTGCACGGCCAGGTCGTCGAGGTCGTACGGCGCCGCGATCTCGTCCGCCTCGGCCCACGCGGTGCGATAGTCGGCCAGGACCGACGCGATGCTGTCGTCGTCCCCGAGCACCCAGCTGTCGTCGGCACTCTCGGGGATCCCGACCTCCTCGCGACTGCGTCCGGCCAGCGACACGTGGAACCACACCCGCTCCACGAACGCGCAGTGCTTGACGATGCCCAGCAAGGTCGTCGCCGACGGCACCAGCCCGGCCCGCGCCTGCTCCTCGGTGAGACCTTCGAGCAGCGCCACCACCTCGGTGCGGTTGTCGTGCACGAACGCCAGCAGCTGGGCTCGCTCGCTGCCGATCAGGGTGTCTTCACTGAGGTAGTCGGCTTCGGTCACGGGGCACGAGCCTAGGCGCCCGAGGACCCCAGGTGTCAGGCGGTCGGGACCGGCGCGACCACCCCAACCGTCGCCGGTGTCGCCGGTGTCGCCGGCGTAGGCAGGACCAGGGATCGCAGCACCGGGCCGAGCACGCGCGGGTGGAAGATCGCCGTACGCGGCTCCACCAGGCCCGCCACGGCCATGAACCTCCGTGCCACCTCGGGGTCCCGCTCCGCCACGCTGAGCACCCGGTTGACGTAGCGGCTCACGATCCGCATGGCCCGGGTCGGGTCACCCTTCACCTCGGGGTAGGCGAGGTCGGACCCGGCGGCCAGCTCCCACGCCGTCGAGATCGTCGCCAGGGAGCCCTGGAGGGTACGTCGGGCCAGGTCACCCGTGCCCTCGGCCAGAGCCGCTCGCAGCGCGAGCGCCTGCTGCGCGGCCACGCTCATGCCCTGGCCGTAGATCGGGTTGAAGGCGCAGACGGCGTCGCCGGTCACGACCAGCCCGTCGGGCATCCGGGTGAGCAGCTCGTAGCGGCGGCGGACGCTCGCCGGGTGTCCGTGGGTGGCGACCTCGCCCAGCGGCTCGGCGGCGCGCACGACGTCCATCGCCCAGTCCGGCAGCTGCTTCTGGCCACCGAGAGCATCCACTCGCGGCTGCCGGTCGTCCGGGAAGGCCTTCTCGGCGCCCATCACCGTGAAGGTCCAGGTCCCGCGCTCGCACCCGAACAGTGCGACGCCCAGGTCGCGGCCCGGGCCGCGGCCCTCGATCACGAACCGCCGGCCGGCGGCCGGGGTCTCCAGGTGGAGGGTCTGGCTCGCATACCGGACCCGCACCGCGATCCGCTCCTCGGCCGGCCGCTCGTAGCCCAGCTCCTCCAGCCACGCTGGCGTCCGGCTCCCCGGCCGCTGGCGTCGACCACCAGGTCGGCGGGCACCTCGTCCTCGGCGCCACCGCCGGGCGGGACGACGCGGACTCCGGTGACCACGGTGCCGTCGCCGTCGCAGGCGGACTCGTGCATGAGTCCGGCGACCTCGAGGCAGTCGCGGAACCGGACGTTGGGCAGTGCCTCGACCCGGCTGCGGATGCGGTACTCCAGATAGGGCCGGCTGGCCAGCAGCACCGGCGCGATCGGCTGCGGCCGCTGGCTGAGCAGGTGGCCGCCGACCCGGAAGTGCGCCTCGGACAGGTCACCGATCTTCGAGGCCCCGGCCGCGACCAGCTCGGCCACCAGACCCGGGAACAGCTCCTCGACGACCTGGACGCCGCGCGCCTGGAAGCCGTGCACGTGCCGGGCCTGCGGCACCCCGCGTCGTACGCCGGGACCGGCAGGAAGGGGGTCGCGGTCGATCAGCGTCACCCGTGCGTACTGCTCGCTGAGCACCCGGGCCGCGAACAAGCCGGCCATCCCGGCGCCCAGGACCACCGCGTGGCCGGTGGCCGACCGCTGGGATGTTCGGTTCATTTCTGTCTCCTCGTCGTTGTGACTGTTCCGAGGAGGGTGCCGACCCGTGCCCGACAAGACATGGAGACCGGGTGGAGATCGTGTGGAGGCCCGTGGAGAGCTACCCGGCCCGGCCCGACACGACCATGACGCTTCTGGGTGGTTGTCGGGTCAGCCGGAGGCTCCGAGAATGCAGGGATCGCCTCGGAAGGGCTTCTGGTGTACGTGTTCGACGATTTCCGCCTCGACCCCGCCCGGGTCGAGCTGCGCCAGGACGGTGAACGGGTGCGCGTCGAGCCGCAGGTCTTCGACGTGCTCGCCTTCCTGCTGGCCCACCGCGACCGGGTCGTCACCAAGACCGAGCTGCTCGACGAGGTCTGGGGCAACCGGTTCGTGAGCGACTCCACGCTGACCAGCCGGGTCAAGGCCGCTCGCCGCGCCATCGGGGACGACGGTGCGAGCCAGCGGCTGATCGCGACCGTGCACGGCGTCGGCTACCGGTTCGTGGGCGAGGTCACCGAGCCGGACGCCGGACCCACCACCCATCCCGAGGACCGGGCTCCCGAAGGGCGGTCGCAGGAGATCCGGTACTGCCGCTCCGAGGACGGCGTCCAGATCGCGTACGCGACCTCGGGGGCCGGGCCACCCCTGGTCAAGGCGGCCAACTGGCTCACCAACCTCGACCTGGAGTGGGAGAGCCCGATCTGGTCGCACTGGATCGACGCGCTCTCGGCGCGACATCGACTCGTCCGGTACGACGAACGAGGCTGCGGACTGTCCGACTGGGGCGTGGATGCGTTCGACCTCGAGACGTGGGTTGAGGACCTCGAGCTGGTCGTGGACACGGCCGGGCTGGAGCGCTTTCCGCTGCTCGGCCTCTCCCAGGGTGGCGCGGTTGCCATCGCGTACGCCGTGCGGCATCCCGAGCGGGTGACCCGGCTGGTCCTGGTCGGCGCCTACGCCCGGGGTCGGCTGGCGCGGGCGAAGACGGCCGAGGAGCGCGACGACGCCGCGCTGGACCTGCAGATCGGGCGGGTCGCCTGGCGGCGCGACGACCCGGCGTTCCGGCAGGTCTTCGCGGCCCAGTTCTTCCCGGGCGAGGGCCGCGAGACCTGGGACGCGTTCAACGCCTTGCAGCGCGCCACCACCTCGACTGAGAACGTGGTCCGGTTCCTCGACACCTTCGCCAACATCGACGTCGCCGACCTGGCCACGCAGGTGCAGTGTCCGACGCTCGTGCTGCACGCACGCGACGACCGCCGGGTGCCCACCGCGCAGGCCCGTGAACTGGCCCGATTGGTGCCGAACAGCTCACTTCGGCTCCTCGACAGCGCCAACCACATCCTCACGGCCGAGGAGCCCGCGTGGCCGGCGCTGCTCGAGGAGCTGGAGCGCTTTGTGGGCTGAAAGTCGGCCCGACCGGGTGGCCTGCACCGCGCCGGTGCCTGCCGCATGTACGGTGCAACCGCAATCAAACTGAACCTCGACCGACGAATTGGGACGTGAAATGAACAAGGGAGAGCTCAAGGACGCGGTGGCCGAGGCTGCCGGGCTCAGCGGTGCCGACGCAGAGCGGGCGCTGGAGGCCGTCCTGGACACCATCACCAAGACCGTCGCCAAGGGCGACAAGGTGACGATTCCGGGCTTCGGCACGTTCGAGCCGCGCGAGCGCTCGGCCCGCACTGGCCGCAACCCGCAGACCGGCGCCGAGATCCAGATCGCCGCGAGCACGGTGCCGGGCTTCAAGGCCGGCGCCAAGTTCAAGGCCGCGGTCGCCGGCTCCTGACGCCGTACGTCGCCCCGGGCGGTTTCGGGTAGCTGTGCAACAGCAGCACCCGGCCGCCCGGGTCCGGCGGCGTCGCCGGCCCCTGTGTCACCCCGTCGTGCGGTGCCACAGGAAGATGTCGCAGTTGCCGTAGCCGTCACCGGGCACCAGGTTCGTGGCGGTGGAGCAGAAGCCGAAGTAGCTGCCCGATCGGCTCACGCTGGGCGCGCCGCTGGCCCCATTGGGGGCCGAACCGTCGGGGGCCACAGAGATCTGTGTCGACTGCTTCGTCTGCCGGTCGTAGAGGTAGACCTGCGAGTTGTTGAGGTTGTCCAGCGGGACGGCGCTGTAGGCGATGTAGCGGCCGTTGGCCGAGATGGAGCTGGTGAAAGCGGCGACGCCTGCGGGCCACTCCGGACGCGCCGTGCTGATCAGCTTCACCTGGTCGGTGGCGGCGCTGTAGACGAACGCTCCGTCGTTCTCGTCCGTGTCGCCTGGCGCGAGGGAGTCGGAGTCCGAGGTCAGCGCGACGATCTTGCCGTTGTCGCTGATCCCCGTCGGCCGGCCGCCGACGGCCTTGCCGCTGCTGTCGTGGCTGACCAGCTTGTTCGTGCCGGTCTGCACGTCGTAGACGTAGGCGTCGTCGTCGTTGTTGGTGTCGGCGGGGCCCATGTTCTCCGCCTTGGTCAGCCAGGCGACGTAGCGACCGTTGCCGCTGATGGCGGCGGCGTACGAGTACTTGTCGGTCTCCAGGCCGCCCATCGTCCGGCTCACCTTGATGGTCGTGTCCGCCACGGCGTCGTAGCGGAACGCGTCGTAGACCCCGTTGTGGTCGCCGGGGAGGATGTTGTGGGCGCGCGAGCTGAACGCGACGTACCGCCCGGTGGCGCTGATGCCCGCGAGGGTCGCGTCGGCGCTCGGCAGCGCGCCGTTCGGCGTCTTCGAGACGCGCGTGATCCGACCGGTGGCGATCTTGTAGCGGTAGACCAGCTCGCCGACGATGTCCCCCGCGTAGGCCACGCCGGCGAGGTTGCTGGCCGATGACATGAACGCGAGGTACTTGCCGTCGGCGCTGATGTCCACGTCGCTGCTGCCGCTGTTCGCCGAGCCTCCGGAGGCGTTGCGGCTGACCAGCTTGGTGACCCCGGTCGTGGTGTCATGGAGGAACACGTCGGCCAGGCCGTTGTTGTCACCCGCGACGATGCTGGGCGAGTAGGTCCAGAACGCGACGTACCGCCCGTCGTTGCTGACCACCGGGCCGTAGCGACCGTTGCCGTTCGCCTCCGACTCGCTGGTCGGGCTGACCGTGATCTGCGTGATGGTGCCGCCCGATGGAGCAAGCGCCTGGGCCGGGGCGGCGAGGATGGCGAGGCCGGCCAGGGCCGCGCCTGCTGCGGTCGTGCGGACGGTGACGCGCATGGCACTCCTAGGGTCGGGCCGCACCACGTCGAGGCTGAGGTGCTGCCGCCCCATCTACACATTCCGCGCGGTGTCGGCCGCGCAATGCCCCGTTACCTCGTTGATCTTGGGTACTGCGGGCCCGGTGCCGGGTCCGGCGGCGGGAAGTCGGCGAGGTCGAACCCGTAGTACGTCGCCTGGTCCTCGGTGACGTCGGCCATCGTGCGTCCGAGACTCTCGATCCGGCCGTCCTCGACATCGTCGAGGTCGCCGAGAAGGTCGCTCACCGAGAGGGACTCGGCGAGCAGCAGCGCCTCACCGCCGCCGTCCAGGGCCACCAGGACGCCCGCGCCGGCGAAGTTGTTGCCCCCGCGGCCGGCGCCGTTCGGCGCCCAGAGGACCGGATCGCCGACGATCCGGCCCTCGACGCGGTAGTACTGCCCGATGTGCTGGGCCGCCTCGGCGGTGGCCACCGGCAGTCCCTCGATCTTGCGGTGCTCCTGCCACGCCAGCCAGCCGAACGGCGCTCCGCCGATCGCGTAGATGAGCACGACCAGTGCGACCACTGGCTTCCACGCGGCCTCCCACGACTCGCGGGCCGACGGACGGTCGGTGCCGGGCGTCCGTCGTACCAGCCAGGTCACGACGCGGGCCAGTGCCAGCACCCCGAGCGTGACCAGCCCGGCCCAGCCGCTCGCCCGGATGTAGAAGACGCTGTCGCCCTCGCGCTGGGTCGCCAGCACCATCAGGAGAGGGAGCGGCAGGGTCAGCAGCAGGAGCAGCGCGAACGACGAGTGGCTGGTCGGCAGCGTGAACCGGTGCGGCCCCCACGACCCCTCGAAGATGCGCGGCCGGACCAGCCCGCGGACGAAGAAGAACGCCAGGACCAGGGCTACCAGCAGGCAGCCCCAGAGCTCACCCGGGATGCCGTCGTGGGTGCCCTCGACACCGCAGCACCCCCGCACGTCGACGACCTTGCCGACGAAGAACGCGGTCGACATGGTGAGGAACAGGTCGACCAGCCAGATCTGGACCAGGTAGGGGAACCGGCCCCCCGATCCGGTCGAGGGCCAGCACGCCGCTCCAGACAAACCGCAGCACCCCCTCGGCGGGAGAATAGGGCTGACGGCACGGGGGTACGTCGGCAACCCGATAGCCGAGTGTCTGACCCTCGCCGGCGGGCTGGCTGCGGTTCGTGTGGGGTTTGGTCCACCGGTTGGACCAAACCCCACACCCGGGACCTCCGCAAGGAAGGCACCCGCTGGACCCGTCGTTGGTCGAGCTTGATCCGGACGGTCATCCTCAGCGAACTACCTTCGCCCCGCGTGCTTGTCGTAGATCGCGGCTGCCTTCCGGACGACTGGATCTGAGTCATCGCGAAGCCTCGCCGCGACGGCGTAGCCAGCGCCCAGGTCGTCCGCGTCGCCGTACTTCGCGAACCACAGCGGCGCCGTGATCGCCGATCGCCTGCGCAGCGGATCGTCGCTCGCCGCAAGGTCGTGCAGGACGTCGTAGGGTCCTCCCGCGGTGGCGGCGCCAACTACCCAAGGAGCGGCGCGGTCGACCATGTCCCATGTGGTGATCGCGTCGTGGTGGTCGAGGTAGGACTGCCGTAGCACGATGTCCGGTCGTCGTCGTGCGCAGAAGTCGAGAATGCAGAATGCCGCCATCCGAGGCTCGAACGCGTCGTTGGCGAAGAGCTCGTCGAGCTCGTCCGGCGAGAGTCCGACCGCGGACTTGGCCGTGTCGAAGAGGTCTCGCATTCGCACGCCGAAGGCCGATTCGCCGGAAGGCAGCCGCTTCGTCATCTTGGCGAGCTCGTGCTCGGAGGCGAGGTCGCGGAGCCGGGCAACGACGTCTGCGGCGGTGCGGAGATCGTCGTCCACAAGTCGCAAACCTACGTGACCAGCCCGCCCTAGGTGCGCCAACGCTCGCCCGCCCAGCGGCAGATGCGGGTGCGCGACCACTGGCACGGGGACGGCGGGGTGGCCCGCCAGGTGACAGGCGTCCGCGCATCGGCAGTTCAGGTCGGGATGGGCTTCTTCAAGGTCCCTCCTTCCTTTGCTCGTGAGGGGTCCCGAACCAGTGCGCCAGGGCCGGCACCCTCCGCAGCACCACCTGGTCCAGCAGCAGCGCGGCCACGAGGGTGATCCCGAACAGCGGCAGGAAGAGGCCGAGCACCACCAGACCCACCGCCAGCGGCGGAGACGCCCGCACCGGCATCCGGCCGCGTGGGGCACCGAGCTGAGCAGTCCCTGCGGGACGTCGGCGCCACCACATCAGCGGTCCGGTGACGCACATGAAGATGACCGCGAGGCACATCAGCGCCGATCCCCAGAACGACCACAGCCCGAGGCTGCGGCCCTCGTGGAGGCCGATGCCCTGCGAGACGACCTTGGCCAGGAGCGGGTAGTCGGCGAAGCCGTACGTCGACTCGACCTCGCCGCCGTACCGGCCGACATGCACGGTCTGCTCGTCGGATGGCGCGTCGAAGGCGTAGCCGATCACCGAGAAGACGCCGCTCGCGTCGTCCGCTGCGGGCAGCGCGACCGTCATCGGGTGGCGCAACCCCTGCCGGTCCGCGACGGTGATCGCGGTGTCGACGTTGGCGACGTTCCGCCCGTCGCCCTCCGTGGATCCGTTGGTGGACGGAACGGGTGAATCACCCTGCGCCCACGGCACGTCTTGCTGGTGGCTGTGCGGCAGCGACTCGTCCAGCGTCGACGTCGGGTCGCTCTGCGCGCCCGGATCCAGGCTCCACATCGACGAGCCCCGCTCGGTCGCGAACGACTGCACCTTCGCGCCCCAGAAGCCGGTCCACGGCAGCCCGGTCACGAGGAGGGT
Source organism: uncultured Actinomycetota bacterium (assembly GCA_963798045.1). GTDB lineage: Bacteria > Actinomycetota > Actinomycetes > Propionibacteriales > Nocardioidaceae > Nocardioides. The sequence continues at coordinate 19,053 of CAWCSB010000008.1, read as the reverse complement.
GAGCAGGCCGACGCCGGCCACGGCGCCGACCAGCCCGTGCCGGTAGCGCAGCGTGGCGCCGCGCCGATGGGCCTGACGCGCGCGGCGCCGGGCGCGCCAGCCGCGGGCGAACAGGAAGTAGCCGGTCAGCGCCATCACGAACGCCCAGCAGGCGCCCACCTCGATGACGTGGTCGCCCCAGGGCCCGGCCATCAGCTCGCCGTGCAGCCGGATGGCCCGACCGGAGAGCGTCGTGTCGGGGTCGACCGAGCCGAGCACCCGCAGCTGGTAGGGGTCGACGAACACGTCGCGGCCTGCCCCGTCGGCGGTCGTGATCGACACGATCGTGGGGCTGTGCTCGTCGCGGGGCTCGGCCAGCGACACGGGGGTCGAGCCCGGGTAGTCCTGCTCAACGACGGCCAGCTGGCTGACGTAGGGCTGGGCGGGTCCGCTCGCCTCCACCTTCATCAGGTCCGGGTGGAGCAGGGGTTCGAGCTGGAAGCGGAACAGGTAGATCAGTCCGGTCGTGGCCAGCAGCAGCAGGATCGGGACCACGAGGAAGCTGGCAAAGAAGTGCCAGCGCCAGACGGCCCGGAACCAACCGGAGGTCGGGGACGTACGCCGAGGGTCGGGTCGTGCGGGGGCGCGCTCGGGCGCCGCGGGCAGGGTCATGAGAGCTCTCCTCGAGCAGGTGACGGGAACGCAGGACAGCCCGCCCGGGGACCGGGCGGGTCAGGTTCTGATCAGCGACGGATCAGCCTGCGAGGAGAGGCGGGCCGCGCCGGGAGACGGAGCGACCGACGAGGAAGTGGCGGACCGGCGTCGCGACAGCGTTGGTCTGGGACCTGCGGACGACGACGGGGAGGTCGACCGCCAGCGCCGGCCGGACCAGCGCCAGCAGCAGCCGGGCAGTCAGCGCGAGCACCGAGACGAGGCAGCGCTCGCCGTACGCCAGCCACAACGCGACCAGCGCCGCGGCCGCCAGGTGGGCGACCATCATCGGCGCGTGGGCGGACAGGTCCGCGATGAGGTGATGGATCGGCAGCGTCGGCGTGCTCGCGGGCTGCGCGCTGGTCCCGACGAAGGCGTCCTGGAACGAGCCGACGCGGTGGCCGTCGACGACCGGCAGCTGGGCGAGACCGGTGTCGCGGGGCGCCGTCGACGGCACCGTCTTCGGGTCACCGACGTGGCCCGCGGTCAGCGTGAGACAGAGGTGGATGAAGGTCTGGCCGCCGACCATGAGGCCGAGCAGCCGCAGGCGGGATGCGGGCCGCACCAGGATCGGCACGCTGAGCACAACCGTGAACGCGTAGAGAACCACCAGGAACGCCGTGCCCGGCAGCAGGCCGTCGGCCATCAGGTGGCCGGCGGCGCCCAGGAAGAAGGCGAACGACCCGGCGAAGAGCGCGCGCACCCACAGCACGGATGCGTCCGACGAGGTCCCCATGGCCTTCGCAGTGTCTCAGCCCGACCCCGAAGTGAACAATATGCGTCGACTTCTGGGAGTCCGCGCTCAGGACTCGTACGGCGCCCCGCCCAGCTTCACCGAGCCGGAGCCGTCGAAGGCGCGCACGCTGCAGGCGTCCGACATCGGCTCGCAGATCCGGACCGTGTCGCCCGCTAGGACCATCAGGTGTCCGTCGGGCGTCCACCCCAGCTCGTATCCCGCGTCCACGTGCTCGAAGGTGGCGCCGGCCGCCACATCGTGGACATAGGAGCTGGGATTCTCGTCAATCTCCTCCACGTCGTTGGGGAAGCTGCGCATCAGGCGGCCGTCGGGGGAGAAGAAGGCGTACCAGCCCTTCAGCATCGTGACCTCGCCCACCGTGCTGTCGTCGGCCGTCGAGCGGATCTCCCACACGTTGCCGCGTTGGACGGCGTAGCGCCCGTTCTGCACCTCGAAGGTGTCGGCGGTGTCCGGGACCTCGCGGAGGGCGCCGGTGCCCCAGTCGACCGCGATCCAGCCCGCCGGGTAGGTCTGCACCCACACGAGGTCGCCGTCGATCGAGACCTTCGGCGCTTCCCACCCGGCGTCCACGGGGTGGTCGAGAACCGTGACACGGGCCAGCTCGCGGTCAGTGGCGACGTCGTGCACCACCACCTCGAGCCGACCGTCGTCCTGGGTGGCGTAGGCGAAGCGGGTGCTGTCCGGCTCGAAGCTCGGGATCCGATTGCCCATCGTCACGTGGACCGTGGAGCGTTCTCCGGTGGGCGTGACCAGGGTGTAGTGCGAGTCGCCGTCATTGGTGTCGGAGGATCCGCCGCTTCGGACCATGACCCCGGCGGACGTGTAGTAGAGCGCCTTGATCGACTCGTCCCATCGGATCAGCTGGTCGCCGAGGTAGAGGTCGCGGCCGACCGCGAAAGCGCCCTGGGAGGCGAACGCCTCTGCCGCGTGCGCCGGGTCGATCTCGTCGTCGGCCCGGAACCGGTGTGCGCCCGAGGTCCCTCCGACCACGACCACGGCGGCCACGGCGGCGACGGCGGCGATCCGGGTCCAGCGACGGCGCCGGCGCAGCCCACGGCCGCGAGCCAGGATCGCCCCGGTCGCGGCGGGCGGGACGTCGAGTGCCGAAGCTTCCTCGCGCAGCAGCATGCTCAGTCGCTCAGTCATGGCGGGCTCCCGTCTCCTGGGGGACGACCGCGTCGCCGAGCCGCGCGCGCAGCTTGACCAGCGCGGCCGAGGTCTGGCTCTTGACCGTGCCTTCGCTGATGTCGAGGGCATCCGCGACCTCGCGGACGCTCAGGTCGTCGAAGTAGCGCAGGACCACCACCGCGCGCTGACGTGGCGGCAGCGTCGAGAGGGCCGCGATGACGGCGGGCCGGTCCGACGGCTCCGGGTGGGTGGCGCGCTCGGGCAGCTCCTCGGAAGGGAGCTCGTTGCGCCACGACCGGCGGCGGAACCACGAGGCCGCGGTGTTGGCCAGCACCACCCGGGCGTAGCCCGCGGCCGCAGCGGGTTCGCGGACCTTGCCCCAGGCCGCATAGGTCTTGGCCAGGGACGTCTGCACGAGGTCCTCGGCGAGCTGGTGCTCGCCGAGGAGGAGGTACGCCGTGCGGTAGAGCCCCGGCCACGAGGCCTCGACCAGGTCCGCGAACTCCGCGTCCGTGGGTGCCGCCACGACGTACCTCCTCTCGGGTCAGGGTCCCTTGCACCCTCCAAGATGCCCCGAACCGGCGATCGGTTGGTCCAGCGTCGCTAGAACTCCTCGTCGAACCCGACCGCGCCGCTCACGCCGACCTGGTAGGCCGACACCTTCCGCTCGAAGAAGTTCGACAGCTCCTGCACGTCCTGGAGCTCCATGAACGCGAGCGGGTTGGCCGACCCGTAGATCTTCGGCAGCCCGAGCCGCTGCATCCGCTGGTCGGCGACGTACTCGAGGTAGCTGCGCATGTCCGCGGTCGAGAGGCCGGCCACACCCTGGCCGAGCAGGTCCTCGGCGAAGAGCGCCTCGGCGTCCACGCCCTCGACCAGCATCTGCCGGATCTGCTCGCCCAGCTCGTCGTCGAAGAGGTCCGGCTCCTCCTCGCGCACCGTGTCGACCACGTCGAACGCGAAGGCCATGTGCATCGACTCGTCGCGGAAGACCCAGTTGGTGCCCGAGGCAAGGCCGTTGAGCAGGCCGCGGGAGCGGAGGAAGTAGACGTAGGCGAAGGCGCCGTAGAAGAACAGCCCCTCGATCACCGCCGCGAAGCAGATCAGGTTGAGCAGGAAGGCCCGCCGGTGCTCGCGGGTCTCCAGCTGGTCGAGCTCGAAGACCGAGTCGATCCACTTGAAGCAGTAGTCGGCCTTGGCCTTGATCGAGGGGATGTTCTCGACCGCCGCGAACGCCTCGTGCCGCTCGCCCTCGTCGGGGACGTAGGTGTCGAGCAGGGTCAGGTAGAACTGCACGTGCACGGCCTCCTCGAACAGCTGGCGCGACAGATACAGGCGCCCCTCGGGGGAGTTGACGTGCTGGTAGAGGTTCAGCACCAGGTTGTTGGCCACGATGGTGTCGCCGGTGGCGAAGAACGCGACCAGCCGCGACACCAGGTGCCGCTCGGCGTCGGTGAGGCGCTGCAGGTCCTTGAGGTCGGAGTGCAGGTCGACCTCCTCGACGGTCCACGTGTTCTTGATGGCGTCGCGGAACCGGTCGTAGAAGTGCGGGTAACGCATCGGCCGCAGGGTCAGGTCGAGCCCGGGGTCGAGCAGGTTCTTGTGGGTGGTGGTCGTGGTGGTCACTGGCAGGCCTCGCAGCTCTCGGGGTTCTCGAGGGAGCAGGCGACTGCTTCCTCCTCGCCCATGACGGGCACGGTGGTCGGTACGACGGTGGGCAGGGCGCCCACGGTCGTCTGCTGGATCCGGGTCGCCGGACGCGACCGCAGGTAGTAGGTCGTCTTGAGCCCGGACTTCCAGGCGTGCAGGTACATCGACGACAGCTTCCCGATCGACGGGCCGGCGATGAACAGGTTCAGCGACTGGCTCTGGTCGATGTACGCCGCCCGCGCGGCCGCCATGTCGATCAGCGCCCTCTGCGGCAGCTCCCAGGCGGTGCGGAACAGCATCCGGACGTCCTCCGGCAGGGCTTCGACACCCTGCACGGAGCCCTCGGCCCGCTTGATCGCGTCGCGCACGTCGGCGGTCCACAGGCCTCGCTCCTTGAGCTCGCGGGTCAGCGCGGCGTTGACCTGGAGGAACTCGCCGGAGAGCGTCTCGCGCTTGAAGAGGTTGGACACCTGCGGCTCGATGCACTCGTAGCAGCCCGCGATCGAGGCGATGGTCGCGGTCGGTGCGATCGCGATGAGCAGCGAGTTGCGCAGTCCGTGCTCGGCGACCTGCGCGCGCAGCGCGTCCCACCGGTCGGTCTGCTCGGGCCTCGCATCCGGCCAGAAGTCCGGCTGCAGCTTCCCGCCGGCCGCCCTCGTCCCGGCGTACGCCGGGTGCGGGCCGTGCTCCCTGGCGAGCTCGACCGAGACCTCGAGCGCGGTGAGGTAGACCTCCTCCTGGATCCGGGTCGACAGCTCGCACGCCTCGGGGGAGTCGAACGGCAGTCGCAGCGCGAAGAAGACGTCCTGCAACCCCATCAGGCCCAGCCCGACCGGCCGCCACTGCGGGTTGGAGGCCGCGGCCTCCGGGCTCGGGTAGTAGTTGACGTCGATCACGCGGTCGAGCAGCGGCAGCGCCGTACGGACCGTGGTGCGGAGCTTCTCCCAGTCGACCTGACCCCCCGAGACGTGCTGGCCCAGGTTGATCGAGCCGAGGTTGCAGACCGCGGTCTCGGCGTCGGAGGACACCTCGATGATCTCCGTGCACAGGTTGGAGAGGTGGACCACGGGACCGCCCGGGGCGTCGCTGGTCTGGTTGCAGGTCCGGTTGGCGGCGTCCTTGAACGTCATCCACCCGTTCCCGGTCTGCGCCAGGGTGCGCATCATCTTCCCGTAGAGCTCGCGCGCCATGACCTTGCGGACGTAGCGGCCGTCCTCCTCGGCCCGGCGGTATGCCGCGTCGAAGGCCTCGCCCCAGAGGTCCGACAGCTCGGGGGCCTGGTCCGGATCGACCAGTGACCACTCCTCGTCGGCCTCGACGCGGCGCATGAACTCGTCGGGTACCCAGTTGGCCAGGTTGAGGTTGTGGGTCCGCCGTGCGTCCTCGCCGGTGTTGTCCTTCAGATCGAGGAACTCCTCGACATCCGGGTGCCAGGGCTCGAGGTAGACGCAGGCCGCGCCCTTGCGCCGGCCGCCCTGGTTGACGGCGGCCACCGACGAGTCGAGGGTGCGCAGGAACGGCACGATGCCGTTGGAGGCGCCGTTCGTCCCGCGGATCAGCGCGCCACGCGAGCGGACGCGGGAGAAGGCGATGCCGATGCCGCCGGCGAACTTCGAGAGCCGGGCGACCTGCTGGTAGCGCGCATAGATCGAGTCGAGGTCGTCGCGCGGGCTGTCCACGAGGTAGCACGACGACATCTGGGTGTGCCGGGTGCCGGAGTTGAACAGCGTCGGGCTGCTCGGCAGGTAGGCCAGCGAGGCCATCAGCCGGTAGAACTCGATCGCCTCGGCCGGGGTCCTGGCCAGACCGGAGGCGACCCGTAGCAGGAAGTACTGCGGGGTCTCGACCACCAGCCGGCTCGAGGGGTGGCGCAGCAGGTAGCGGTCGTAGACGGTGCGAAGCCCGAAGTACTCGAACCGACGGTTCGCGTCCGGGTCGACGGCGAAGTCGAGCTTGCGGGCGTTGTCCTTGACGAAGCGTGCCGTCTCGTCGCCGATCAGGCCCTCGGCGTGGCCGAGCGCGATGGACTGGCTGAACGACATGACGCCCTGGTTGCGGACCTCCTTGTCGATGTAGCCGGCCAGGAGTCGCGCGGCGAGCCGGGAGTACTGCGGCTCCTCGCCGATCATCTCGGCGGCGGTCTGGATCGACAGCCGGTCCAGCTCGGCGGTCGTCGCTCCGTCGTACAGGCCGCTGATCGTGCGGGTCGCGACCCGCATCGGGTCGACGTCCGCCAGGTCGTCGCAGACCCGGTCGACCGCCCGCACGATCTTGTTGACGTCGACGGGCTCGTCGTCGCCGTTGCGCTTGCGCACCTGCATGGTCCTGCTCGGTGCCGTGGTGACCGTCATTTCTCTCCTCGCGAGTCCGGTCCTCTGTGCCCATTTCCTGGGAGGTCCGAGGTCGCGCGGGAGGTGACGGTCGTACGACGGGGAGTAGGGGCCGCGCCGCACCAGCCGTCGGCCGTCCCACGAGGCCTCGGACCACCGCACCCGACGGGTGCGGTGCGCTGGCAGGTCTTCGGACTCGTGGGCACGCCAAGCACGAATGCTCGGCCCCTACTGGCCGTCGCTTCCCAGGCTCTACCCGATCTCTCGGGCTCGACCCAGTGCGTCTGACGGCGGTCGTTCCCACTCACCGCTGCGGGGCAGTCCCGGACTTCCACCGGGTTCCCTCTTGCCTCCCGACGCCTGGATGGCGCCGGGAACCAGCTGCGTCGACCACCGTATGTAGTGGTCGTCCGGAATCTGGGGACCAGATGTTGTGTCGGCGTGTCGTCAGCTCGCGAGACGCTCCGCGACGTCGAGGGCACGCTCGACGAGGTGGTCGATCGCGTCGAGGTCGGGCTCCTCGAGCTCGGTGGTGTCGCCCGTGACCTTGCCGGCGCCGTACGGGTTGCCGTCGGTGAACTTGACCTGGTCGGTGTAGCCGGGCGTGACGATGATGCCGCCCCAGTGCATGAAGTTCGTGTAGAGGTTGAGCAGCGTGGTCTCCTGGCCGCCGTGCTCGGTCTGGGTGGCGGTGAAGCCGGCGTAGACCTTGTCCGCGAGGCCGCCCTGCTCCCAGAGCGGGCCGAGGGTGTCGATGAACGCCTGGAGCTGGCTGGTCGCGCTGCCGAACCTTGTCGGCGTCCCGATCAGCACGACGTCTGCCCACGCCAGGTCGTCGGGGTCGGCGACCGGCTCGTCGTCCACTTCGGCGCGGTGCTTCGCCCACTCGTCCTGTGCCTGGATCACCTCGTCCGGCGCGGTCTCGGCGACGTGCCGCAGCCGCACCTCGGCGCCCGCCTTCTCGGCGGTCTGGGCGGCACGGCGGGCCATCGCGTCGACGGTCCCGGTCGAGGAGTAGTAGATGATCGCGAGCTTGGTGGACACGGGTCCTCCGGGGCGGAGACGAGAACGGTTGACAGTTCAACCGGTAACCGGTGGAGGGTCCTCCCACACCGGCGGTGGCCCGAGGATCTCCAGCCCGTAGCGCTCGTGCACGGCGTGCAGGGCGGCGTCGTCCAATTGCGACGGGTCGCCGTCGGCCTCGCGGATCAGGCGCTCCTCGTCATCAATCCACCCCGACTGGTCGCCGGGCGAGAGCAGGGTCAGCCACGAGACCGGGACGTCGCCCAGGTTGGCGAGCGCATGGGGCAGACCGCGCGGGATCAGGCAGACCTCGCCCGGTCCGGCATCGAGACGGTGCGACCCGGCCACGACGCTCATCGTCCCCGCCAAAACGACGAAGGCCTCCTCCATGTCGCGGTGCCGGTGCAGCGGGACGGAGACGAAGTGCGGCGGCGCGCTGTTGCTCCGCAAGGCGTAGGCACCTCGGGTCCACTCGGGTTCGAGCTTCACGACCGTCGACTCTCCGTTGAGTCGGCTCACGGCGCGACCTTCGGTGACGCCCAGGTGGACCGGGGTGTCCGCGGCAGGATCCGGGGGCATGCCGGTCCCGTACCCACTCCTAGGATTGAGCGCATGTCCGCATCGCTGTCCCGTGACGAGGTGGCCCACCTGGCCGACCTCGCCCGGATCGACCTCACCGAGGCCGAGCTCGACCACCTGGCGCCCCAGCTGTCGGTGATCCTCGAGTCGGTCGCGTCGATCCAGGGCGTGGCCTCCGCCGACGTGCCGCCCACCTCGCACGCGCTGCCCCTGACCAACGTCTTCCGTGAGGACGTCGTCGAGGACTGCCTGACCCCCGAGCAGGCCCTGTCGGGAGCGCCCGAGCAGGAGCTGCAGCGGTTCTCCGTCCCTCGGATCCTCGGGGACGAGCAGTGAGCGCGGACCTCAGGCGGACGGCGGCCGAGCTGGCCGAGCGACCTCGGCTCGGGTGCGACCACGAGCGTCGAGCTGACCCAGGCCGCGCTGGACCGGATCGGTGAGGTCGACGGCGCCGTGCACGCGTTCCTCCAGGTCGACACCGAGGGGGCGCTCGCGGCCGCCCGCGCATCCGACGAGCGGCGCGCGTCCGGACAGGTCGGCCTCCGCGCTGGACGGCGTGCCGATCGCGGTCAAGGACGTGCTCGCGACCAAGGGCCTGCCGACCACCTGCGGCTCGCGGATCCTCGAGGGCTGGGTGCCGCCGTACGACGCGACCGTGGTCGCCAAGGTGCGCGCGGCCGGCCTGCCGATCCTCGGCAAGACCAACATGGACGAGTTCGCGATGGGCTCCTCCACCGAGCACTCGGCGTACGGCGTCACGCACAACCCGTGGGACCTCACCCGGATCCCGGGCGGCTCGGGCGGCGGCTCGGCCGCGTCGGTCGCATCGTTCGAGGCGCCGATCGCGCTCGGCACCGACACCGGCGGCTCGATCCGCCAGCCCGGCGCCGTGACCGGCACCGTCGGCGTGAAGCCGACCTACGGCGGTGTCTCGCGCTACGGCCTGGTCGCCCTGGCCAACTCCCTCGACCAGGTCGGCCCGGTGACCCGGACCGTCCTCGACGCGGCGCTGCTGCACGAGATCATCGGCGGCCACGATCCCAAGGACTCCACGTCCATCGACCGGCCGCTGCCCGCGCTGGTCGAGGCGGCGAGGCAGGGCGCGTCCGGTGACCTGTCCGGCGTGCGGATCGGCGTGGTGAAGGAGCTCGGCGGTGAGGGATACCAGGCCGGGGTGCTCGCGCGGTTCCAGGAGTCCGTCGAGCTGCTGACCAAGGCCGGTGCCGAGGTGGTCGAGGTGTCGTGCCCGCACTTCGTGCACGCTCTGGCGACGTACTACCTGATCCTGCCGGCCGAGGCGTCCAGCAACCTGGCCCGCTTCGACGCCATGCGCTACGGGCTGCGGGTGCTGCCCGAGGGCATCGAGGCGCCGTCGGCCGAGGACGTCATGCGGGCCACCCGCGAGGCTGGGTTCGGCGACGAGGTGAAGCGCCGGATCATCCTCGGCACCTATGCGCTGTCGAGCGGCTACTACGACGCCTACTACGGCCAGGCCCAGAAGGTCCGGACCCTGATCTCGCAGGACTTCGCGAAGGCCTTCGAGCAGGCCGATGTCCTGGTCTCGCCCACCGCGCCGACCACGGCGTTCCCGATCGGCGAGAAGGTCGACGACCCGATGGCGATGTATCTCAACGACCTGGCCACCATCCCGGCGAACCTGTCGGGTGTCCCGGGCATCTCGGTGCCGAGCGGGCTCGCGGACGAGGACGGCCTGCCGGCCGGCTTCCAGATCCTGGCGCCTGCTCTCGCCGACGACCGGGTCTACCGGGTGGGCGCGGCGCTGGAGTCGCTGCTGCTGGAGCAGTGGGGCGGCCCGCTGCTCGACCGGGCCCCTGTCCTGGACGGAGGGACCCGATGACGACGACCGCCGACACGCTGGTCACGTTCGACGAGGTGCTGGAGCGCTACGACCCGGCCCTCGGCCTCGAGGTGCACGTCGAGCTCAACACGGCGACGAAGATGTTCTGCGGCTGCCCGGCGACGTTCGGCGGGGAGCCCAACACCAACGTCTGCCCGACCTGCCTCGGCCTGCCCGGCTCGATGCCCGCGGTGAACCGCAAGGCCGTGGAGTCGGCGATCCGTATCGGGCTGGCGCTCAACTGCCAGATCGCCGAGTGGTGCCGGTTCGCGCGCAAGAACTACTTCTACCCGGACATGCCGAAGAACTTCCAGACGTCCCAGTACGACGAGCCGATCTGCTTCGAGGGCTACATGGACGTCGACGTTGACGGCGAGACGTTCCGCGTCGACATCGAGCGCGCGCACATGGAGGAGGACACCGGCAAGTCCACCCACGTGGGTGGCATCACCGGCCGGATCCACGGCGCCGACTACTCGCTGGTCGACTACAACCGCGCCGGCATCCCGCTCATCGAGATCGTCACCAAGCCGATCACCGGGGCGGGGGAGAAGGCGCCGGCCGTCGCCCGCGCCTACGTCAGCCAGCTCCGCGACCTCATCGTGGCGCTCGGCGTCTCCGAGGCCCGGATGGACCAGGGCAACCTGCGCGCCGACGTGAACCTCTCGCTGGCGCCCAAGGGCTCCGGCGTGCTCGGCACCCGCACCGAGACCAAGAACGTCAACTCGTTCCGCTCGGTCGAGCGCGCGGTGCGCTACGAGATGCAGCGGCACGCCGGCGTCCTCGACGCGGGCGGCTCGATCCTGCAGGAGACCCGGCACTGGCACGAGGACACCGGAGTCACCACCAGCGGTCGGGAGAAGTCGGACGCCGACGACTACCGCTACTTCCCCGAGCCCGACCTGGTCCCGATCGCGCCGCCGCGCGAGTGGGTCGAAGAGCTGCGCGGCACGCTGCCGGAGAACCCCACCGAGAAGCGGACCCGGCTGCAGGCAGAGTGGGGATTCACCGACCTGGAGATGCGGGACACCGTCGGCGCCGGAGCGCTCGGGCTGGTCGAGGAGACGATCGCCGCAGGGGCCGCGCCGCAGGCGGCCCGCAAGTGGTGGCTGGGCGAGCTGGCCCGCCGGGCCAACGACTCCGGTGTGGAGATCGCCGAGCTCGGCGTCACGCCCACGGACGTCGCGCGCATCCAGGCGCTGGTCGACGAGGGTGCGATCAACGACAAGCTGGCACGCCAGGTCTTCGACGGGATCTTCGCAGGCGAGGGGACCCCGGACGAGATCGTCGCGGCCCGTGGGCTGGCGATCGTGTCCGACGAGGGTGCGCTCTCGGCTGCCGTCGACGCCGCCATCGCCGCGAACCCCGACGTCGCGGACAAGATCCGCGACGGCAAGGTGGCAGCGGCCGGTGCCCTGATCGGCGCAGTGATGAAGGAGATGAAGGGCCAGGCCGACGCCGGCCGGGTCCGCGAGCTGATCCTCGAGAAGCTCTCCTAGCGTGTTCTGGACGGCCATTTCCTGACGGGTCAGCGTGGGGGATAGGGTGCGGGACGTACAACTCCATTCATCACGCCCGCCGCGGGGGAAGCCGGTCCGATTCCGGCGCTGACCCGCAACCGTAGGCGCGCTCCCTCGGGTGAGCGCGCGAGCCGGAGCACCTGCTGCGTCGCGTCCTGACCTCACGCTGTCGAGGAAAACAGCGGGTCGGCCACGAGGCCCTCCCGTTGTGTGCAGCGGGAAGGAAGTCATGAGCACCACCCTCGTTCGCGGTGTCGCCGCGGCCACCGGCGCCGTCCTGGCGCTGACCCTCGGCCCGGCGGTCCCGAGCGCCTTGGCCGCGCCCGTCCCGGCGCCCAGCGGCGCCGACCCTGCGCCGGCCGCTGCCGCCGCGACGTACCTCGCGGCCCAGCCGGATCCCGGGACGCACATCATCAAGACCTACTTCGTCTACCCGGAGAACACGCCGCCGCAGAGCTTCGAGGACTACGGCCTCACTGTCGACGCCGCGTATGCACTTGATGCCGTCGGCGGCCAGACGGCCCAGGTCACCGCGATCACCGACGGGCTCGTGGCGAACTGGGACAACTACTACAACGCATTCTCAGGCACCGGAGCGGCTGCCAAGCTGTCGGCGTTCCTGCAGTCGCAGGGTCGTACCGGCCCTCCGGTCGTGGACGCCCTGGTGGCTGCCGTCGAGGCGCACATCTCGACGACCGCCCCCAATGCGGGAAGGCTTCTTGATCCTGACGACGCAGGCACGCCCTTCGACGACGACTTCAACAGCCCGCTGACCCAGGCCTTCGCGGTGTCGTCGCTCAACAACGCCAGCTCGTCGCTTGCGGTCTCCGCTCTGGACTTCCTGCTTGATCAGCAGTGCACCACCGGCTTCATCCGGGAGTCGTTCTCGGCTCGCAACGCCTTGGACCAGACCTGCAACGGCGATCTCGACCCGACGCCCAGCGTCGACACCACCGGCCTCGTCGTTCTGATGCTCCAGGACCAGAAGTCCAAGCCGGCGGTCTCGGTGGCCCTCACCAAGGCGCTCGACTGGCTGGTCTCGCAGCAGGCCGCCAACGGCTCGTTCAACAGCGGCAACGCGAACTCGACCGGTCTGGCCGGCTGGGCGCTCGGTGTCTCCGGACGCACGGCAGCGGCCGAGAAGGCCGCCCTCTGGCTGCGTGGCCAGCAGCTCGCCAACGCCGGGTCCTGCACGAAGTACGCCGCCAAGGACAACGGAGCGGTCACCCTCGACGCCCTCGGCCTGGCCAACGCCGCCACGGGCCCGCTGAGCCAGGTCGACAACAGCGTGACCACCCGGGCCACCACCCAGGCCCTGCCGGCCCTGCTCTGGGCGCCGGGCGGCTCCGCTGCAGGCGCGAGCACCCTGACCGGCCCGACCGGGTTCGTGTCGGCGGGGTCGACTCAGTCGGTCTCCCTTGCCGGGGCGCCCGGCAACACGGTCTGCGTGAGCTTCAACGGTGCGCCGGTCCGCACAGTGCTGGACGCCAACGGCCGGGCGACCATCCCGGTCACCGCGCCGGCGACGACCGGCAAGGTCACGGTCTCGGCCGTCGACGCAGGCGGTGAGACCGACTCCCTGTCGTTCACCGGTCTGGCCGCGACCAAGCTGACCGTCAAGAGCAAGGACTCCGTCCACAAGGGCGCGAAGCTCGCGGTGAAGGTCTCCGGCCTGGCCGACGGCGAGAAGGTCACCATCACCGTGGGCGGGAAGAAGATCAAGGCGACCGCCAACGCCAAGGGGAAGGCCAAGGTGAAGGTGAAGGTCGCCAAGGTCGGCAAGCTCAAGATCAAGGTCGAGGGTGCCTTCAAGAACCGCAAGGGCAAGGCCACCGTCACCGTCGTGCCATGACCTCTCGCACCCTTCGGCTCCTCGCCGCCGCGGTCCTCGTGTCCGCGGCGGTGGGGGTGGGCGGCCTCGCCACCGCGCCGGCCGCGAGCGCAGCGACATGCACCTCCAGCTCGGGAGTCAGCGTGGTCGTCGACTTCGGAGCGCTCGGCGGCGGCGTCCAGACGACGTGCATGGCAGGGGGTGCAGGGCAGCCGGCCTCGTCGTTGTTCACCGGCGCCGGCTTCGCGCTCGCCTACGTGCAGAACGAGCCAGGATTCGTCTGCCGGATCGACCAGCGCCCGTCGCCCGCCGACCAGGCGTGCGTGAACACCCCTCCCGATGACGCCTACTGGGGGCTGTGGTGGTCGGACGGGACCTCCGGCAGCTGGGTCTACTCCAACTACGGCGTGGGCAGCCTCAAGGTCCCCGACGGCGGATACGTCGGGTTCGCGTGGCAGACCGGCTCCAAGAACCCGCCGAACGTCAACCCGCAGGCGCACGTCAGCACGCCCAGCCCGACTCCGAGCCCGACCCCCACCTCCGGTGGAGGTGGCGGCCAGGGGGGTGGCGGCGGTGGCCACGGCTCTGCCACACCGACGGCCAAGCCGTCCGCCAAACCGTCCTCGAAGCCGTCCTCCAAGCCGTCCTCCAAGCCGTCGGCCACCTCGGCCCCGAGTGCGACGCCGTCCGGCAGCCTCACAACCGCACCGGACGAGACGGACGGCACGGCCAGCCCGACGGCCACGCCGACCCTGGCCCCGTCCGACGCCGCGCTGCCCACGGCCTCCGACTCGACGACTGCGGCGGCCACACCGTCGGAGTCCGAGTCGGCCACGCCCGCGGACACCCCGGACGCGAGCGCCAACGACACCGCGGGGGCACTGCCGGCGTGGGTCGTGCCGGTGGTCCTCGTCGTGCTGGCCGCGGGGGGCGGTGCGGCGTACCTGTTGCGCCGTCGCCGGACTAGCCCATAGTCGTCGAACTTTCAGCGCTGTGGACGTGGGTGCTGTATTTTCCATGAGGGATCCGAACCCATCTTCCGTCGTGGGGGCCTCAGGAGGACGTGGTGAGCAGGACCGGGACGAACGTCGTCCGCTTCGCTGTCGCGGCGATGCTGGGCCTTGCGGCCTGTCTCGTCGCCTGGTGGCCACAGAGCGCGGCCGGGTCGGGCGAGGTTGCCGTGGTCTCCGCGGTGGTCGCTGCGCCGACCCAGAACACCCCGACGCCGAGAGCCACCCCGACCGCGACCGTGGCGCCGACGACCGCCGCGCCGCCTCCGCCGCCTCCGGCGACCGCCACCAGCAAGCCGACAAAGAAACCGACCAAGAAGCCGACTCGCAAGCCGACGACGCTCCACAACAACGGCGGCAACAACGGCGGGGACAACGGTGGCAAGAACCACGGCTCCGGCGGTGCGTCGCACAACGACCCGCCGGCCACGCAGTCGAGCACCGTCTCCGACAGCACGCCCTACGTTGCGCCGGTGAAGCCCAGCAAGCCGGCGCCCACGACCAGGCAGTCGCCGTCGGCGCCCGTCGCCGCGACGACCACCGCTGTGCCGACCACCGCGGCTGCCACGCCGGACGCCGGGGCCGGCGAGGACGACATCGTCGAGGACGACGCGAAGACCTACGACACCTACCTGACCAGCTCGGAGCCGGTGGAGACCACGAGCGCACCCGTCTGGGTGGTGCCGGGCATCCTGCTCGTGCTCACCGCGATGCTGGCGCTGCTCGGCGGTGTCCTCGGCCGTGGCACCCGACCGCTCCTGGCCCGGGTCAAGTCCTCCAGCGCGAGCGACGAGCCCACCGACTCGTAGTAGCAGCAGCGCCGTCCGGGAGACTCCCCCGGTGACGTCCTCGCGGCTGCCCCGCGACCTGCATCCCGTGGCGTGGTGGGTGTGGGCGCTCGGGCTGGCGACCGCGGCGTCGTTCACGACCAACCCGCTGGTGCTGCTGACCATCGTGGCCGTGGCCACCCTCGTCGTCCTGGCCCGGCGATCTCATCAACCGTGGGCCGACGCGTTCCGGCTCTACGTCGCCGTGGCCGTCGTGATCGTCGTGATGCGGGTGCTGTTCCGCATCCTGCTGCCCACGCCCCACGAGGGACAGAAGGTGCTCGTGCACCTGCCGGAGGTGCCACTGCCCGACTGGGTGCTCGACCTCCACCTGCTGGGCCCCATCACCCAGGACGCAGTGCTGGCCGGTCTGTACGACGGGCTGCGGCTCGGCACCATCGTGATCTGCGTCGGCGCCGCCAACGCGCTGGCGAACCCCAAGCGGCTGCTCCGCTCGGTGCCGGCGGCGCTGCACGAGGTCGGCACGGCCCTGGTCGTGGCGGTCACCGTGCTGCCGCAACTGGTGGACAGCGCCCGCCGGGTCCGGGCCGCGCAGGCGCTGCGCGCGGGGGACTCGCGGCGGATCGGCCGGTTGCGCCGCTACCTGGTCCCGGTGCTCGAGGACGCGCTGGAGCGGTCGCTGAGTCTGGCCGCCGGCATGGACACCCGCGGCTACGGCCGCTCCGCCGGCGCCCCTCCCGCCGAGCGGCGGCTCACGGGGGGCCTGATGTTGCTGGGCCTGTGCGGCATCGCGGTCGGGGTGTACGCCGGCCTCGACCGGACCGCCCCCCGGCTGCTGGCTACCCCGATGCTCGTGCTCGGCGTCGTCGCCGCGGTCGCCGGGCTGGCGCTGGCCGGCCGGCGGGTCGCCCGGTCCCGCTACCGCCCCGACCCGTGGCGCTGGCCGGAGCTGGCGGTGATGCTCTCGGGCGTGGCCACTGCGCTGGTCGGCTGGTGGGTGAGCGGAAACCAGCTCATGGTGGCCTACCCCGACCTCACGTCGTTCCCGCAGGTCACCATGGTGGCGCTGGCCGGTGCGCTGCTCGGGCTGGCCGCGGTCGCGGCCGCCCCCGAGCCCCGGGTGGTGGCCTCGTGACCCTGCTGGACCTGCGCGACATCTCGTTCGCCTACGACGACGCGTCCGTGCTCGCCGACGTCTCGCTCTCCGTCGAGGAGGGCGAACTCGTCCTCGTCACCGGGCCGACCGGGTCGGGGAAGTCGACGCTGCTCGGGGTGGTCACCGGGCTGGTGCCGAGGTTCTCGGGCGGCGCGCTCCGGGGCGACGTACTGCTGGACGGGGTCTCGGTGCTGGACGCGCCGCCGCGCGAGCGGGCCCACGCGATCGGGTACGTCGGCCAGGACCCGCTGGCCGGCTTCGTCACCGACACGGTCGAGGAGGAGCTCGCCTACGGGATGGAGCAGCTCGGGCTGCCCGCGGAGACCATGCGACGGCGGGTCGAGGAGACCCTCGACCTGCTCGGCATCGCCGACCTGCGCGACCGCGACCTGCGCACGCTCTCCGGCGGGCAACAGCAGCGCGTCGCCATCGGCTCGGTGCTGACCATGCACCCACGGCTGCTGGTGCTCGACGAGCCGACCTCGGCGCTCGACCCGACCGCCGCCGAGGACGTGCTGGCCACCATCACCCGGCTGGTGCACGACCTCGGCGTCTCGGTGCTGCTGGCTGAGCACCGGCTGGAGCGGGTGGTGCCGTTCGCGGACCGGATCTGCCTGGTCACCGGCGACGGCTCGCTGGTCGTCGGCGAGCCGGCGTCGGTGCTCGCGACGTCGCCCGTCGTACCACCCCTGGTGGAGCTGGGCCGCGCGGCCGGGTGGTCGCCGCTGCCGCTCACCGTGAGGGACGCCCGGCGACTCGCCTCCTCGCTCGCGCTGACGCCGCCCCCGGTCGACCCGCCGGCGGCAGCGTCGCCGGGCGTGGTCGTCTCCGGGCTCAATGTCGTGCACGGCCGGACCGTGGCGGTGCGCGAGGTGTCGCTGACGCTCTCGCAGGGGCGGGTCACGGCGCTGATGGGCCGCAACGGCTCGGGCAAGTCGTCGCTGCTGTGGGCGCTGCAGGGGAGCGGGCCGCGCCGCTCGGGCACCGTCGCGATCGCCCGCGCTTCGAGCGACAGTGTCGACCCGGTCTCCCTCAAGCCGGCCGAGCGGAGGGCCGTGGTGGGGCTGCTGCCGCAGCAGGCGGCCGACCTGCTCTACCTCGAGACCGTCGACGAGGAGTGCGCGGCCGGCGGCCCCGACACCCGCGCGATGCTCGACGCGCTGGCGCCGGGCATCCCCGGTGACCAGCACCCGCGCGACCTGTCCGAGGGCCAGCGGCTGGCGCTGGCCCTGTCGCTGGTGCTGGCCGGCGGGCCGTCCGTCGTACTGCTGGACGAGCCCACTCGCGGCCTGGACTACCGGGCCAAGCGGGTGCTGGCCGAGTCGCTGCGCCGCCTGGCGTCCGAGGGCCGGACCGTGCTGGTCTCCACCCACGACGTGGAGTTCACCGCGCTGGCCGCCGACGAGGTCGTGGTGCTGGCCGAGGGCGAGGTCGTCTCGTCCGGGCCGGTACGCCGGGTGGTGGCCGAGTCGCCGGCGTTCGCGCCGCAGGTGACCAAGGTGCTCGGCCCGCCGTGGCTGCGGGTCGACGAGGTCATCCAGGCCTTGGGACGCCGCGAACGAGCCCGATGAACGCCGTCCCGGTCTCCCGCCGCTCCGCGGTGATCCTGGCCGTTGCCTCGCTGGGCGGGCTGATGATGCTGGTCTGGCCGCTGCTGCTGCGCGTGCAGCCGACCGACCGGGTCGACCCGCCGTTCCTGTTCCTCGCGCTGCTGCCGGTGGTCATCGCGGTGATGCTCGCGGAGCTCAGCACCGGCGGCCTCGACACCCGGGTGCTCGCGGTGCTCGGCGTCTCTCGGCGCGTGATCGCGATCCTGCGCGGCCTGTCCGCCGGCACCGGCGGCATCGAGCTGGTCTTCTTCCTGCT
Source organism: uncultured Actinomycetota bacterium (assembly GCA_963798045.1). Lineage (GTDB taxonomy): Bacteria > Actinomycetota > Actinomycetes > Propionibacteriales > Nocardioidaceae > Nocardioides. The sequence goes on along the minus strand of CAWCSB010000008.1, from coordinate 867 downwards.
GGTGCTGGCCGGCCGGGTCTTCGGCGCGGGGTTCGGCTTCGTCCTCGGCGTGACCTCGCTGTTCGCCTCCGCCCTGATGACCGCCGGCGTCGGTCCCTGGCTGCCGTTCCAGATGCTCGTCTCGGCCTGGGTCGGCATGGGTGCGGGGCTGCTGCCGCGGCGGGTCACCGGCCGCTGGGAGATAGCCATGCTCGCGGCGTACGGCGTGGTGGCGGCGTACCTCTACGGGCTGCTGATGAACCTCTCCGGCTGGCCGTTCCTCCTCGGCATCGTGATCCCCGGCCACGAGCAGACCGCGCTGTCGTTCGACCCCTCGGCGCCGCTGCTGGAGAACCTGCACCGCTTCGGCGCCTACACGCTGATCACCTCGACCGGCTCCTTCGACACCGGCCGCGCGATCACCAACGCGATCGCGATCGTCGTCGTCGGTCCGGCGGTGCTGACCACGCTGCGGCGCGCCGCCAAGCGGCCACCGTGGTCGGCACGTCGACCCGCCACCCGGTCCGCGAGCGGGTCAGCCGCCGCCGGGCTGACGACAGGATCTGGTCGTCGTCGTCCGCGGGATCGCCGCGGCCGTCGCGGTTGCTCGTGGTGACCCAGAGGTTGCCGTCGGGGGCGACGACGACGGTGCGCATCCGGCCGTAGGCGCCGACGAAGTAGGCCTCGGGCTGGCCGGCGGCCTGATCGGCGACCGGGATCTTCCAGAGCCGGTTGCCGCGGAGGGCGGCCATCCAGAGGGCGTCCGTCGGCGTAGGCCAGCCCCGAGGGGGAGGCGACGTCGGTCCCCACGTGGCCTGCGGGTCGGTGTAGCCCTCCGCGGCGCCGCCGGTGCCTTCGTGGACCGGCCAGCCGTAGTTGGCGCCGGCG
>CAWCSB010000007.1:0-25563 GCA_963798045.1 uncultured Actinomycetota bacterium | reverse complement strand
CCGATTCCGGCGCTGACCCGCAGCCGTAGGCGCGCTCCCTCGGGTGAGCGCGCGAGCCGGAGCACCTGCTGCGTCGCGTCCTGACCTCACGCTGTCGAGGCAAACAGCGGGTCGGCCACGAGGCCCTCCCGTTGTGTGCAGCGGGAAGGAAGTCATGAGCACCACCCTCGTTCGCGGTGTCGCCGCGGCCACCGGCGCCGTCCTGGCGCTGACCCTCGGCCCGGCGGTCCCGAGCGCCTTGGCCGCGCCCGTCCCGGCGCCCAGCGGCGCCGACCCTGCGCCGGCCGCTGCCGCCGCGACGTACCTCGCGGCCCAGCCGGATCCCGGGACGCACATCATCAAGACCTACTTCGTCTTCCCGGAGAACACGCCGCCGCAGAGCTTCGAGGACTACGGCCTCACTGTCGACGCCGGGTATGCACTTGATGCCGTCGGCGGCCAGACGGCCCAGGTCACCGCGATCACCGACGGGCTCGTGGCGAACTGGGACAACTACTACAACGCATTCTCAGGCACCGGAGCGGCTGCCAAGTTGTCGGCGTTCCTGCAGTCGCAGGGTCGTACCGGCCCTCCGGTCGTGGACGCCCTGGTGGCTGCCGTCGAGGCACACATCTCGACGACCGCCCCCAATGCGGGAAGGCTTCTTGATCCTGACGACGCAGGCACGCCCTTCGACGATGACTTCAACAGCCCGCTGACCCAGGCCTTCGCGGTGTCGTCGCTCAACAACGCCAGCCCGTCGCTTGCGGTCTCCGCACTGGACTTCCTGCTTGATCAGCAGTGCACCACCGGCTTCATCCGGGAGTCGTTCTCGGCTCGCAACGCCTTGGACCAGACCTGCAACGGCGATCTCGACCCGACGCCCAGCGTCGACACCACCGGCCTCGTCGTTCTGATGCTCCAGGACCAGAAGTCCAAGCCGGGGGTCTCGGTGGCCCTCACCAAGGCGCTCGACTGGCTGGTCTCGCAGCAGGCCGCCAACGGCTCGTTCAACAGCGGCAACGCGAACTCGACCGGTCTGGCCGGCTGGGCGCTCGGTGTCTCCGGACGCACGGCAGCGGCCGAGAAGGCCGCCCTCTGGCTGCGTGGCCAGCAGCACGCCAACGCCGGGTCCTGCACGAAGTACGCCGCCAAGGACAACGGAGCGGTCACCCTCGACGCCCTCGGCCTGGCCAACGCCGCCACGGGCCCGCTGAGCCAGGTCGACAACAGCGTGACCACCCGGGCCACCACCCAGGCCCTGCCGGCCCTGCTCTGGGCGCCGGGCGGCTCCGCTGCAGGCGCGAGCACCCTGACCGGCCCGACCGGGTTCGTGTCGGCGGGGTCGACTCAGTCGGTCTCCCTTGCCGGGGCGCCCGGCAACACGGTCTGCGTGAGATTCAACGGTGCGCCGGTCCGCACAGTGCTGGACGCCAACGGCCGGGCGACCATCCCGGTCACCGCGCCGGCGACGACCGGCAAGGTCACGGTCTCGGCCGTCGACGCAGGCGGTGAGACCGACTCCCTGTCGTTCACCGGTCTGGCCGCGACCAAGCTGACCGTCAAGAGCAAGGACTCCGTCCACAAGGGCGCGAAGCTCGCGGTGAAGGTCTCCGGCCTGTCCGACGGCGAGAAGGTCACCATCACCGTGGGCGGGAAGAAGATCAAGGCGACCGCCAACGCCAAGGGGAAGGCCAAGGTGAAGGTGAAGGTCGCCAAGGTCGGCAAGCTCAAGATCAAGGTCGAGGGTGCCTTCAAGAACCGCAAGGGCAAGGCCACCGTCACCGTCGTGCCATGACCTCTCGCACCCTTCGGCTCCTCGCCGCCGCGGTCCTCGTGTCCGCGGCGGTGGGGGTGGGCGGCCTCGCCACCGCGCCGGCCGCGAGCGCAGCGACATGCACCTCCAGCTCGGGAGTCAGCGTGGTCGTCGACTTCGGAGCGCTCGGCGGCGGCGTCCAGACGACGTGCATGGCAGGGGGTGCAGGGCAGCCGGCCTCGTCGTTGTTCACCGGCGCCGGCTTCGCGCTCGCCTACGTGCAGAACGAGCCAGGATTCGTCTGCCGGATCAACCAGCGCCCGTCGCCCGCCGACCAGGCGTGCGTGAACACCCCTCCCGATGACGCCTACTGGGGGCTGTGGTGGTCGGACGGGACCTCCGGCAGCTGGGTCTACTCCAACTACGGCGTGGGCAGCCTCAAGGTCCCCGACGGCGGATACGTCGGGTTCGCGTGGCAGACCGGCTCCAAGAACCCGCCGAACGTCAACCCGCAGGCGCACGTCAGCACGCCCAGCCCGACTCCGAGCCCGACCCCCACCTCCGGTGGAGGTGGCGGCCAGGGGGGTGGCGGCGGTGGCCACGGCTCTGCCACACCGACGGCCAAGCCGTCCGCCAAACCGTCCTCGAAGCCGTCCTCCAAGCCGTCCTCCAAGCCGTCGGCCACCTCGGCCCCGAGTGCGACGCCGTCCGGCAGCCTCACAACCGCACCGGACGAGACGGACGGCACGGCCAGCCCGACGGCCACGCCGACCCTGGCCCCGTCCGACGCCGCGCTGCCCACGGCCTCCGACTCGACGACTGCGGCGGCCACACCGTCGGAGTCCGAGTCGGCCACGCCCGCGGACACCCCGGACGCGAGCGCCAACGACACCGCGGGGGCACTGCCGGCGTGGGTCGTGCCGGTGGTCCTCCTCGTGCTGGCCGCGGGGGGCGGTGCGGCGTACCTGTTGCGCCGTCGCCGGACTAGCCCATAGTCGTCGAACTTTCAGCGCTGTGGACGTGGGTGCTGTATTTTCCATGAGGGATCCGAACCCATCTTCCGTCGTGGGGGCCTCAGGAGGACGTGGTGAGCAGGACCGGGACGAACGTCGTCCGCTTCGCTGTCGCGGCGATGCTGGGCCTTGCGGCCTGTCTCGTCGCCTGGTGGCCGCAGAGTGCGGCCGGGTCGGGCGACGTTGCCGTGGTCTCCGCGGTGGTCGCTGCGCCGACGCAGAACACCCCGACGCCGAGAGCCACCCCGACCGCGACCGTGGCGCCGACGACCGCCGCGCCGCCTCCGCCGCCTCCGGCGACCGCCACCAGCAAGCCGACAAAGAAACCGACCAAGAAGCCGACTCGCAAGCCGACGACGCTCCACAACAACGGCGGCAACAACGGCGGGGACAACGGTGGCAAGAACCACGGCTCCGGCGGCATATCGCACAACGACCCGCCGGCCACGCAGTCCAGCACCGTCTCCGACAGCACGCCGTACGTCGCGCCGGTGAAGCCCAGCAAGCCGGCGCCCACGACCAAGCAGTCGCCGTCGGCGCCCACCGCCGCGCCGACCACCGCTGTGCCGACCACCACGGCTGCGACGCCGGACGCCGGGGCCGGCGAGGACGACATCGTCGAGGACGGCGCGAAGACCTACGACACCTATCTGACCAGCTCGGAGCCGGTGGAGACCACGAGCGCACCCGTCTGGGTGGTGCCGGGCATCCTCCTCGTGCTCACCGCGATGCTGGCGCTGCTCGGCGGTGTCCTCGGCCGTGGCACCCGACCGCTCCTGGCCCGGGTCAAGTCCTCCAGCGCGAGCGACGAGCCCACCGACTCGTAGGAGCAGCGGCGCCGTCCGGGAGACTCCCCCGGTGACGTCCTCGCGGCTGCCCCGCGACCTGCATCCCGTGGCGTGGTGGGTGTGGGCGCTCGGGCTGGCGACCGCGGCGTCGTTCACGACCAACCCGCTGGTGCTGCTGACCATCGTGGCCGTGGCCACCCTCGTCGTCCTGGCCCGGCGATCTCATCAACCGTGGGCCGACGCGTTCCGGCTCTACGTCGCCGTGGCCGTCGTGATCGTCGTGATGCGGGTGCTGTTCCGCATCCTGCTGCCCACGCCCCACGAGGGACAGAAGGTGCTGGTGCGACCTGCCGGAGGTGCCACTGCCCGACTGGGTGCTCGACCTCCACCTGCTGGGCCCCATCACCCAGGACGCAGTGCTGGCCGGTCTGTACGACGGGCTGCGGCTCGGCACCATCGTGATCTGCGTCGGCGCGGCCAACGCGCTGGCGAACCCCAAGCGGCTGCTCCGCTCGGTGCCGGCGGCGCTGCACGAGGTCGGCACGGCCCTGGTCGTGGCGGTCACCGTGCTGCCGCAGCTGGTGGACAGCGCCCGCCGGGTCCGGGCGGCGCAGGCGCTGCGCGCGGGGGACTCGCGGCGGATCGGCCGGTTGCGCCGCTACCTGGTCCCGGTGCTCGAGGACGCGCTGGAGCGATCGCTGAGTCTGGCCGCCGGCATGGACACGCGCGGCTACGGCCGCTCCGCCGGCGCCCCTCCCGCCGAGCGGCGGCTCACGGGGGGCCTGATGTTGCTGGGCCTGTGCGGCATCGCGGTCGGGGTGTACGCCGGCCTCGACCGGACCGCCCCCCGGCTGCTGGCTACCCCGATGCTCGTGCTCGGCGTCGTCGCCGCGGTCGCCGGGCTGGCGCTGGCCGGCCGGCGGGTCGCCCGGTCCCGCTACCGCCCCGACCCGTGGCGCTGGCCGGAGCTGGCGGTGATGCTCTCGGGCGTGGCCACTGCGCTGGTCGGCTGGTGGGTGAGCGGAAACCAGCTCATGGTGGCCTACCCCGACCTCACGTCGTTCCCGCAGGTCACCATGGTGGCGCTGGCCGGTGCGCTGCTCGGGCTGGCCGCGGTCGCGGCCGCCCCCGAGCCCCGGGTGGTGGCCTCGTGACCCTGCTGGACCTGCGCGACATCTCCTTCGCCTACGACGACGCGTCCGTGCTCGCCGACGTCTCGCTCTCCGTCGAGGAGGGCGAGCTCGTCCTCGTCACCGGGCCGACCGGGTCGGGGAAGTCGACGCTGCTCGGGGTGGTGACCGGGCTGGTGCCGAGGTTCTCGGGCGGCACGCTCCGGGGCGACGTACTGCTCGACGGGGTCTCGGTGCTGGACGCGCCGCCGCGCGAGCGGGCCCACGCGATCGGGTACGTCGGCCAGGACCCGCTGGCCGGCTTCGTCACCGACACGGTCGAGGAGGAGCTCGCCTACGGGATGGAGCAGCTCGGGCTGCCCGCGGAGACCATGCGACGGCGGGTCGAGGAGACCCTCGACCTGCTCGGCATCGCCGACCTGCGCGACCGCGACCTGCGCACGCTCTCCGGCGGGCAACAGCAGCGCGTCGCCATCGGCTCGGTGCTGACCATGCACCCACGGCTGCTGGTGCTCGACGAGCCGACCTCGGCGCTCGACCCGACCGCCGCCGAGGACGTGCTGGCCACCATCACCCGGCTGGTGCACGACCTCGGCGTCTCGGTGCTGCTGGCTGAGCACCGGCTGGAGCGGGTGGTGCCGTTCGCGGACCGGATCTGCCTGGTCACCGGAGACGGCTCCCTGGTCGTCGGCGAGCCGGCGTCGGTGCTCGCGACGTCGCCCGTCGTACCACCCCTGGTGGAGCTGGGCCGCGCGGCCGGGTGGTCGCCGCTGCCGCTCACCGTGAGGGACGCCCGGCGACTCGCCTCCTCGCTCGCGCTGACGCCGCCCCCGGTCGACCCGCCGGCGGCAGCGTCGCCGGGCGTGGTCGTCTCCGGGCTCAATGTCGTGCACGGCCGGACCGTGGCGGTGCGCGAGGTGTCGCTGACGCTCTCGCAGGGGCGGGTCACGGCGCTGATGGGGCGCAACGGCTCGGGCAAGTCGTCGCTGCTGTGGGCGCTGCAGGGGAGCGGGCCGCGCCGCTCGGGCACCGTCGCGATCGCCCGCGCTTCGAGCGACAGTGTCGACCCGGTCTCCCTCAGGCCGGCCGAGCGGAGGGCCGTGGTGGGGCTGCTGCCGCAGCAGGCGGCGGACCTGCTCTACCTCGAGACCGTCGACGAGGAGTGCGCGGCCGGCGGCCCCGACACCCGCGCGATGCTCGACGCGCTGGCGCCGGGCATCCCCGGTGACCAGCACCCGCGCGACCTGTCCGAGGGCCAGCGGCTGGCGCTGGCCCTGTCGCTGGTGCTGGCCGGCGGGCCGTCCGTCGTACTGCTGGACGAGCCCACTCGCGGCCTGGACTACCGGGCCAAGCGGGTGCTGGCCGAGTCGCTGCGCCGCCTGGCGTCCGAGGGCCGGACCGTGCTGGTCTCCACCCACGACGTGGAGTTCACGGCACTCGCCGCAGATGAGGTCGTGGTGCTGGCCGAGGGCGAGGTCGTCTCGTCCGGGCCGGTACGCCGGGTGGTGGCCGAGTCGCCGGCGTTCGCGCCGCAGGTGACCAAGGTGCTCGGACCGCCGTGGCTGCGGGTCGACGAGGTCATCCGTGGCCCTGGACGAGTCCGTGCGCCGATGAACGCCGTCCCGGTCTCCCGCCGCTCCGCCGTGATCCTGGCCGTTGCCTCGCTGGGCGGGCTGATGATGCTGGTCTGGCCGCTGCTGCTGAGAGTGCAGCCGACCGACCGGGTCGACCCGCCGTTCCTGTTCCTGGCGCTGCTGCCGGTGGTCATCGCGGTGATGCTCGCGGAGCTCAGCACCGGCGGCCTCGACACCCGGGTGCTCGCGGTGCTCGGCGTTCTCTCGGCCGTCATCGCGATCCTGCGCGGCCTGTCCGCCGGCACCGGCGGCATCGAGCTGGTCTTCTTCCTGCTGGTGCTGGCCGGGCGGGTGTTCGGCCCCGGGTTCGGCTTCGTCCTCGGCGTCACCTCGCTGTTCGCCTCCGCGCTGATGACCGCCGGCGTCGGGCCCTGGCTGCCGTTCCAGATGCTCGTCTCGGCCTGGGTCGGCATGGGCGCGGGACTCTTGCCGCGCCGTGTCACCGGCCGCTGGGAGATAGCCATGCTCGCGGCGTACGGCGTCGTGGCGGCGTACCTCTACGGGCTGCTGATGAACCTCTCCGGCTGGCCGTTCCTCCTCGGCATCGTGATCCCCGGCCACGAGCAGACCGCGCTGTCGTTCGACCCCTCGGCGCCGCTGCTGGAGAACCTGCAGCGCTTCGGTGCCTACACGCTCATCACCTCGACCGGCTCCTTCGACACCGGCCGAGCGGTCACCAACGCGATCGCGATCGTGATCGTCGGTCCGGCCGTGCTGACCACGCTGCGTCGCGCCGCCAGGCGCGCCACCGTGGTCGGGACGTCGACCCGCCACCCGGTCCGCGAGCGGGTCAGCCGCCGCCTGGGCTGACGAGGAGGATCTGGTCGTCGTCGTCCGAGGGATCGCCGCGGCCGTCGCGGTTGCTCGTGGTGACCCAGAGGTTGCCGTCGGGGGCGAGGACGACGGTGCGCATCCGGCCGTAGGCGCCGACGAAGTACGCCTCGGGCTGGCCGGCTGCCTGGTCGGTGACCGGGATCTTCCAGAGCCGGTTGCCGCGGAGGGCCGCCATCCAGAGGGCGTCGTCCGCGTAGGCCAGCCCGGAGGGCGACGCCACGTCGGTGCCCCAGGTGGCCTGCGGGTCGGTGTAGCCCTCCGCGGCGCCGCCGGTGCCTTCGTGGACCGGCCAGCCGTAGTTGGCGCCGGCGTCGATCCGGTTCAGCTCGTCGAAGGTGCTCTGGCCGAACTCCGAGGCCCACAGCCGATCGTCGACCCACGCCAGTCCCTGCACGTTGCGGTGGCCGAACGACCAGACCGCGGTGTCGAACGGGTTCCCGGGCGCGGGCTTGCCCTCGGGGGTGAGCCGCAGGATCTTGCCGCCGAGTGACTTGCGGTCCTGGGCGATCTCGCCGTCGCCGGTCTCGCCGGTCGCGGCGTAGAGCATCCCGTCGGGGCCGAACGCGATCCGGCCTCCGTCGTGGATGGCGCCAAGGGGGATTCCGGTGAAGATCGGCTTCGTGTCGCTCAGCCGGTCGCCGGTGAGGGTGGCGGTGACGATCCGGTTGTCGTCCTCGCTGCTCGCGTAGAAGTACAGCGTGTGGTCCTGGTCGAACGCCGGCGAGACGGCGACGCCCAGCAGCCCGCCCTCGCCCTGCGGCGCCGCGTCGCCGATGCTGCCGACCTCGGTGACCTCGTGGTCGGACCCGGAGATGACCAGGACCTTCGCCGAGTCACGTTCGGTGACCACCGCGTCGCCGTTGGGCAGGAACGCCAGCCCCCAGGGCACCTCGAGCCCGGTCGCGATCGTGTCGACCACCGCGGGCTGCGACCCGGACGCGCCGGCGGACGCCGAGCCCGCGGCCGTGGTGCCCTCGTTGGTCACGTTGACGCTGACCTCGTCGCCGCCCTGCGAGCAGCCCGTCGCGAGCAGGACCAGTGCGGCGGCCGCCAGACCGGGACGTCGCATCAGGCGACCCGGCCGAGGAACTCAAGCAGCAGCGCGTGCACCTTGTCCGGCTGCTCCATCTGCACGAAGTGGCTGCCGCCCAGCTCGACGTACGTCGCGTCGGGGATCCGCGCGGCCGCGGAGGCCATGTCGCGCGAGCCGGCCAGCACGTCCCACTTGGCGGCCACGAACGCCGCCGGCACCTTGATCTTGCTGAGCGAGACCCGGCCGTGCTCGGAGGTCGCGATGGCGAGGTGCATGTACCACTCGATGGGGGTCTCGAGGAACTCACGCACGGCGTTGGCCGCGCCCTCGGTGTCGGGCACCGGGAGCATGAAGCCGCTGTGGGTGAGCACCCCGATGGCGCGGGGGCCGACCGGGAGCCGGGTGGTCACCGGAGTGAGGACGCGGCCGGTCAGCTTCAGCACCCGGGCGATGTTGACCGTGAGCTCGTGCGCCACCAGGCGGGGCAGCTTGAACGGCGCCAGCATGGTCGCGAAGGTGTCACCGGGCACTCCCGCGACCGCGAACAGCCCGGACACGCGCTCGGGGTGACGGAAGGCCAGCTCGAACATCGTGTTGACCCCCATGGACCAGCCCATGACCGGTGCCCGGTCGACGCCGAAGTGGTCCATCACCGAGAGGGTGTCCTCGACGAACGCCTCGATGCCGCAGTGGGCCGGGTCCGCCGGACGGTCCGAGCCGCCGGTCCCACGGTGGTTCCAGGAGATGATCCGGACCCCGCAGTCGGGCTTCAGCAGCGCCGGCCAGGCCCACGGCCCGGTCCCCAGGCCGTTGCACAGGACCACGGTGGGTCCGTCGATGGTCCCGTCCGGGTCGTTGGTCCACGCGGTGAGGCGGGTGCCGTCGTCGGACAGCACGTCGTGGAGGGTGATGCTCGGCGCCGGCGCGACCCGCGCCGCAGAGGTCGGCATGGGTCGATTCTGCCGGAGGGACCGCTGTCCCTCCTGTCGGGTGGGTGGAGCGCGTGTCGGCTGGCCGCCCTAGCGGTGCACGACGTTCGGGAGCTGCTGTGCCGAGGCCTCCGGACGCAACGCCGCGAAGTAGGCGTCGACGTCCTGTCGTTCGGCGCGGCGGGCCGCCAGCGCGGTGTTGGCGACCATGGCGTTGCGGCGGGCGCCCTGCTGAGACTCGACGCTCCAGGCGCGGACCCGGCCCAGCACGGCGGACCGTACGGCGAACAGCGGGTTGATCGAGGTCATGTTGTGACTCCGGACCTGGGGGAAAGTGGAGTGGCACTGACGCTAGCCACCCCGCTGCCGCCCGTCATCACCCCTTTGTAAAGAGTCGGTGAACAGTTCGGTGAGCCGTGGCTGAGAGCTTCCCGGGAAGGAATCAGTCCGGTACTGGATCTGCGATTATCGCGCCGGACCGGGTGGCGCCGACGCTCGCGGCCACTACGCACGCCATGGCCGCCAGCTGCACCGGACCGAGCAGCTCGTGGACGACCACGAGCCCGGCCAGCGCCGCGGCGGCGGGTTCGAGGCTCATCAGGATGCTGAACACCGCGGGCCGCATGGTGCGCAGCGCCACCAGCTCGCAGGTGTAGGGGATGACCGAGCTGAGGAGGCCCACGAGCGCGCCGATCACCAGGACCCGCACGTCGACCACCTGGTCGGCGTACCTCCCCAGGGCCAGCGGCGTCAGCAGCAGGGCGGCCACCACGCTGGCGACCGCCAGCCCGTCGATGCCCTGCCAGCGGCGCCCGGTCTGTGCGCTCAGGAGGATGTACGCCGCCCAGCAGCCGCCGGCCAGCAGGGCGAAGCCGACCCCGGCCCAGGTCAGGTCTCCGGGCTGCAGGCCGAGCAGCAGCACGCCGAGGCCGGCCAGCCCCACCCAGATCAGGTCCCGGGCCCGCCGCGAGCCGAGCACCGCCAGCGTCAGCGGGCCGACGAACTCCAAGGTGACCGCCAGGCCGATCGGGATCCGGGCGAACGACTGGTAGATCGCCCAGTTCATCAGCCCCAGGATCAACCCGAAGGCGACCACGACCAGCCAGTCCCGGCCCGTGCGGCCGCGCAGTGCCGGTCGGGCGATGGCCAGCAGCACGACCGCGCTGGTGGCCAGCCGGAGCCACACGATCGTGGTCGGCTCGACCTCGTCGAACAGCGTCTTCGCGATGCCGGCGCCGAACTGGACCGACAGGATCCCGCCGAGGACCAGCCAGACCGGGGAGACCCGCGCCGCGCGCACCGATGAGTCCCGGGCCGCCACCGGGTCAACCTATCGACGTGTGTCACCGAGCCCCGTCGGATGTCAAGGGAGGATGCGAGCATGAGTGGAACAGTGATGATGGTCGGGACGCGGAAGGGTCTCTGGATCGGGACCTCCGACGAGGCCCGCGAGGACTGGAAGTTCACGGGGCCGCACCACAACATGGAGGAGGTCTACTCCTGCATGGTCGACACGCGGAGCGACCCGGTCCGCCTCTTCGCCGGCGCCTCGTCCAGCTGGCTCGGGCCGCAGGTGAAGTGGTCCGACGACCTCGGCGAGACCTGGCAGGAGACTCCGGGTGGCGCCATCAAGTTCCCCGACGGCTCCGACGCGAGCGTCGAGCGGGTGTGGCAGCTCGTGCCCGGCATCGAGGACGGGACGGTCTGGGCCGGCACCGAGCCCGGTGCCGTCTGGCGCTCGAGCGACCGCGGGGAGTCGTTCCGCCTCGAGCAGCAGCTGTGGGACCACCCGCATCGCAAGGAGTGGGGCGCGGGCTACGGCGGACAGGCGTTCCACACGATCCTGCCGCACCCCAGCGACCCGGCCTCGGTCACGGTCGCCATCTCCTCGGGCGGGGTCTACCAGACCGATGACGACGGCGCCTCGTGGGCGCCGCGCAACAAGGGCGTCCGGGCCGAGTTCCTGCCCGAGGACCAGCAGTACCCCGAGTTCGGCCAGTGCGTGCACAAGATGAGCCGGCACCCGTCCCGTCCCGAGCGGCTGTTCATGCAGAACCACGGCGGCGTCTACCGGTCCGACGACCACGCCGCATCATGGACCTACATCGCCGATGGGCTGCCCGGCGACTTCGGCTTCCCGGTCGTGGTGCACCCGCACGAGCCGGACACGGTGTTCGTCTTCCCGCTCAGCGGCAGTGGGGGTCGCTTCCCACCCGAGGGCAAGGCGCGGGTCTGGCGGTCGCCGGACGCCGGCGAGTCGTGGGAGGAGCTCGGCAACGGGCTGCCCGACGAGTTCTTCGTCGGCGTGATGCGCGACGCCATGTGCGCGGACGACCACCCCTCCGCGGGGCTGTACGTCGGTGCCCGCAACGGTGCCGTGTGGGCGTCCGCCGACGCGGGGGAGAGCTGGCGCCAGGTCGTCGCCAACCTTCCGGACGTGATGGTGGTGCGGGCCGCGGCGTACTGACCCTTGCGTCGGCTCACAGCCGGGTCACAGAATCCGCCCATGGGCAGCCCTTTCGAGGTGACGCGTTCGGCCGCGATCGAGGCCGATCCGGCCCGGGTGCACGGCCTCATCGACGACTTCCACCGATGGACCGAGTGGTCCCCCTGGGAGGACGTCGACCCGAGCCTGGCCCGGACCTACACCGGCCCGAGGTCCGGCGTCGGCGCCCACTACGCCTGGCAGGGCAACCGCAAGGCAGGTGAGGGCTGGATGGAGATCACCGAGTCCGCACCCGACCGGGTCGAGATCGAGCTGTCCTTCATGAAGCCGATGCGCAGCACCCAGCAGGTCGAGTTCGTCATCACCCCCACCAACGGCGGCTCCGACGTGACCTGGCGGATGTCGGGCCGGCACGAGGGACTGGTGATGACCGTGTTCAGCAAGGTGGTCTCCATGGACAGGCTGATCGGCAAGGACTTCGAGAAAGGGCTGGCGCGGCTCAAGGCCGCGGCCGAGGGCCCCTAAGGCGTCGCGCCCGATCCCTGGCCGACCCTGGCCGACCCTGGCCGACCCTGGCCAGATGGTGACGCAGCGACCGGGCGGGCCCTCCGCACGTCGTACGCTCGCCACATGACCCATCGGTCCGGCGACGCCCCCGACATCAAGCCTCGTTCCCGTGATGTCACCGACGGCCTCGAGAAGACCGCCGCGCGGGGGATGCTCCGGGCGGTGGGCATGGGCGACGAGGACTTCACCAAGCCTCAGATCGGCGTCGCGTCGAGCTGGAACGAGATCACGCCGTGCAACCTCTCGTTGCAGCGGCTGGCGCAGGCGGTGAAGAACGGCGTGCACGCGGCCGGCGGCTACCCGCTGGAGTTCGGCACCATCTCGGTGTCCGACGGCATCGCGATGGGCCATGAGGGAATGCACTTCTCGCTGGTCTCCCGCGAGGTGATCGCCGACTCGGTCGAGACGGTGATGATGGCCGAGCGGCTCGACGGCTCGGTGCTGCTGGCCGGCTGCGACAAGTCACTGCCCGGCATGATGATGGCCGCCGCCCGGCTCGACCTCGCCAGCGTGTTCCTCTACGCCGGGTCGATCATGCCCGGCCAGGTCGACGGCCAGGACGTCACGATCATCGACGCCTTCGAGGCGGTCGGCGCCTGCCTGGCCGGCAAGATCAGCCGCGAGGAGGTGGATCGCATCGAGCGTGCGATCTGTCCGGGCGAGGGTGCGTGCGGCGGGATGTACACCGCCAACACCATGGCCGCCGTGGCCGAGGCGATCGGCATGAGCCTGCCCGGCTCGGCCGCACCGCCCGCGGTCGACCGGCGCCGCGACGGCTTCGCTCACCGCTCGGGGGAGGCCGTGGTGGGGCTGCTCCGCCAGGGCATCACCGCGCGGCAGATCATGACCCTCGAGGCGTTCGAGAACGCCATCACCGTCGTCATGGCGCTCGGCGGCTCGACCAACGCGGTCCTGCACCTGCTGGCCATGGCCCGGGAGGCCGAGGTCGACCTGACCATCGACGACTTCAACCGCGTCGGAGACAAGGTCCCGCACCTCGGCGACCTCAAGCCGTTCGGCCGCTACGTGATGAACGACGTCGACAAGGTCGGCGGCATCCCGGTCGTCATGAAGGCGCTGCTCGACGCCGGGCTGATGCACGGCGACTGCCTGACAGTGACCGGCAGGACCATGGCCGAGAACCTCGAGGAGCTCGCCCCGCCCGCCATCGACGACGACGTGATCCGGTCGCTGGACCGGCCTATCCACAAGACCGGCGGCCTCACCATCCTCAAGGGCTCGCTGGCCCCCGAGGGTGCGGTCGTGAAGACCGCCGGCTTCGACGACTCGGTCTTCACCGGCACCGCGCGGGTCTTCGACGGCGAGCGCGTCGCGATGGACGCCCTGGAGGCCGGCCAGATCACCGCCGGCGACGTCGTGGTGATCCGCAACGAGGGGCCCAAGGGCGGTCCGGGCATGCGCGAGATGCTCGCGATCACCGGCGCCATCAAGGGCGCGGGGCTCGGCAAGGACGTCCTCCTCATCACCGACGGCCGCTTCTCCGGCGGCACCACGGGGCTCTGCGTCGGCCACATCGCCCCCGAGGCGGTCGACGGCGGCCCGATCGCGTTCGTGCGCGACGGAGACCAGATCACCCTCGACGTGCTCAACCGGTCGCTCGAGGTCGAGATGGGCGAGGACTGGGAGTCGCGCAAGGACGGCTGGGAGCCGCTGCCGCCGAAGTACCCGACCGGCGTGCTCGCCAAGTACCGCAAGCTCGTCTCGTCCGCTGCCGACGGGGCCGTCACCGGCTGAGCCCGCCGGGGCCGCACGCCCGCGTTCGAGGAGGACGACCCTTGTTGCACCGTCGCCTGGCCGGGGGCACCGCCGCGCTGATGCTCGCAGCCGGTGTCGCTGCCAACGCGGCGATCCTGAGCCCCGCGGTTGCTGGGACGCCGGCGAAGAGCACGACGGCTGCACGAGCCCAGGCCGAGCCGGCGTACGGCCGGTTGATGCTGGTGCTCGACTCGTCCGGCTCGATGGCCGAGCATGCCGACGGCGACCAGACCAAGATCCAGGCCGCGAAGACCGCGCTGAACAGCGTCATCGACGAGCTGCCCGCAGAGGCCCAGGTCGGCATGCGCGTATTCGGCTCCGAGGTCTTCGCCCGCACTGACCCCGGAGCGTGTGAGGACACCGAGCTGGTGGTCGAGCCCGGCGCCGACAACCGCGACGCGCTCCGCGACGCAGTCGGCGACTACAAGCCATACGGCGAGACACCCATCCCGATCGCGCTCGAGGAGGCGGCCGACGACCTCGGTGACGAGGGCGCGCGGTCGATCGTGCTGGTGAGCGATGGCGAGTCGACCTGTGGTGACCCGTGCGACGTGGCCCGACAGATCAGCGGTCAGGGCATCAACCTCCAGATCGACGTGGTGGGGCTGTCCGTGAACAGCGCGGCTCGCCAGCAGCTCGAGTGCATCGCCCGGGAGGGCCACGGCACCTACTACGACGCCGCCAGCGCCGAGGCCATCGAGGTGTACGTGACCCGGGTCGCGGAGCGCGCGCTGCGGCCGTTCGCGCTCACCGGTGAGCCCATCGAGGGCGGCCCCGAGGACGCACCGACGCCGATCACCGCCGGCGACTGGACCGACCGGCTCGAGGGCGGCGGGGAGTCCAAAAGCTATGGCTTCGAGCGCACGACCGCCGGCACGACGCTCCGCGTCGCGGCGATCACCCAGGGTGAGCGCGGCACGTCGGAGTTCCTCGCCACCGAGATCTACGACGCCGAGGGCAATCGCTGTGACTACAACGACATCCAGCGGCCCCTCGACACCCGCAGCATCCTCGGTGCGGGAGCGACGGCGTGGACCGAGGAGGAGTGCGACCAGCCGGGTCAGTACCGGATCACGGTCTCCCGTGGTCGGGCCTCGGGCGAGACCGCGACATTCGGGCTGCGGGTCACAGAGGAGCCGCCGGTGACCGATCCGGGCTTCGCTGCGGACGGTGAGGTGGAGGTCGCGGAGCCGACCGTGAGCGGTCAGCCCGAGGCGATCGTGGGCGGCGCCTCCTTCGACAACGCCGCCGAGATCGGTCCCGGCAGCTGGTCGAGCACCCTCGTACCCGGCGAGGCGCCGCTGTTCACGATCGCCCTGGAGTTCGGCCAGTCGGCACGGGTCAGCGTCGAGTTCCCAGAGCTCTCTGCGTCGCTCGAGGACATCGTTGGCAACCTAGCGCCGCTGGCCCGGCTGACGCTCTACAGCCCGATGCATGCCCAGATCCCTTACCCAGACGGGTCCACGTTCTCCGAGCGAGCGGCCGGCGAGACCCTGGTGACGGCCACCGCACCGGTCAGCCGCACGCCGGTCGACCTCGACGGCAACTTCGATGGCGGCGGCGACTACACGACCTCCGGGTCCTACTACCTCGGCATCGCGGTCAACAAGGAGGACTACTCCGCCGAGCTCCCGTTCATGGTCAACGTGGAGATCGTCGGCGCGCCGGCCGACGGACCGACGTACGCCGATGGCGCCACCTGGAGCGTCGAGGACGGACTCTCGGACGACGGCGACGAGGAGCGGGAGACCGACGGCCCGACCGACAGATCCGGGTCGGACGACGACCCGACGTCCAGCCCGGCCGGCGACTCCGACGACGACTCGGGCTCGAGCACGGCCGTCGTCATGGTGGCAGGTGTCGGCGGACTCGCCGCTCTGCTCGGTGCATTCCTGTTGTGGCGTCGTCGACCGGCCGGAACTTCCACCAGCGTCGAGTAGCCGGGCAGGGTCGCGCTGGACAACCTTTCTCAACCAAATGGTTGACAACGGCCTACAGCCATGCCAGTCTCCTCGTATTCAACCGATTAGTTGAAGAAGAGGAGCGAGATGCCCGATCCGCTGTCCCAGGTGTTCGCCGCCCTGGCCGACCCGACCCGCCGCGACATGGTCGCCCGCCTCTGCGCCGGCGACGCGACGGTCGGCGAGCTGGCGGCGCCGTACGACGTGAGCCTGCAGGCGGTCTCGAAGCACCTGAAGGTGCTCGAGGGCGCCGGCCTGGTCACCCGTGGCAGGGACGCACAGCGGCGACCGGTGCATCTCGAGGCGGAGGTGTTCGACCTGATGACGAAGTGGATCGAGCGCTACCGACTGGAGGCCGAGGCGCGCTACCAGCGACTGGACGCCGTCCTGGCCGAGCTGAACGACGAGAACAACGACCATTCCGACCAAGGAGAGACCGCATGACCACCACGACCACCACCGCGGACGGGACCACGACGATCGAGGCGCCGTCCGACGTCCCCATCATCCGGATCACCCGGGAGTTCACCGCCACGCCGGCGCAGCTGGTCCGGGCGCACACCGACGCCGACCTGTTCGCGCGCTGGACCGGCCCGGACGGCACCGAGATCAAGATCGACCAGTGGGACCCGCGCACCGGCGGCAGCTGGCGCTACCTCACCGTCGTGGACGGCGAGGAGTACGGCTTCCACGGCTGCTTCCACACGGTCCGCGAGGACCGGCTCGTCCAGACCTTCACCTGGGAGGGCATGCCCGACGGGGTGTCCCTGGAGACGATGACCTTCGAGGAACTCGGCGACGGGCGCACCCGACTGCATTCCCTGTCTCTGGTCGAGAGCTTCGAGATTCGTGACGCGATCCTCTCCTCAGGCATGGAGGTCGGCATCAACGACGGCTACGCCCGGCTCGACCGGATGCTGGCGGCCGACGAGGTCTGACACAGGGCCCGTTCGTGGTGGGGAGTTCTCGGACGTGACTCCCCGCCACGTATCCTCCCTGCCGATGGAGAAGTCCGAACGCCCCGTGCTCGTCGCCGCCTTCCTGGCGATGGCCGGGCTCATCACGCTGGCCGCCGCCGTACCCGACGCCTCGAACCTGCCCGCGTGGGGCGCGATGCCCGACAGCGCCAGTACGGCGACGCACGTCTCCTCGACGTCCGGGATGTCCGGCACCGCGCACACGGACACGTCTCCCGGGGGCGGCACCACCGTCGTCGAGCCGCAGGACGGGCAGACGGAGGAGACACCGCCGGCGCCCGCTGCGCCCGCCACGACCCTCCCGGGAGGCGGCACGAAGATCTTCGGCGACGGCAGGTTCCTGGTCGCCTACTACGGCACCGCCGAGACCGGCGCGCTCGGAGTCCTGGGCGAGACCAGCCCCGACGCGATGCAGCGGCGGGTGCACCGCGCGGCCGAGCCGTTCGCCCGCAAGCGCCAGCCGGTCCAGGTCGTCTACGAGCTGATCGTGACGATCGCCGACCGGCACCCCGGCAAGGACGGCGACTTCGCCCACGACATCCCGCGCGCGGAGGTGCAGAAGTACATCGACGCCGCCCACAAGCACGATGCGCTGCTGCTGCTCGATGTCCAGCCGGGGCGAGCGAACTTCCTCGACGCAGCCAAGCGCTGGGCGTGGGCGCTCAAGGACCCGTACGTCGGCCTCGCCCTCGACCCGGAGTGGCGGATGGGCAAGCACGCCGTGCCCGGCACCCGGATCGGCTCGGTCGGCGCCGGCGAGGTCAACCGGGTCTCCGCCTGGCTGCGTGACCTGGTGGCCAGGCACGCGCTGCCGCAGAAGCTGTTCGTGCTGCACCAGTTCCGCACCGCCATGATCGACCGCATCGGCAGCATCGAGCCCCGCCGCGGGTTGGTCATGGTGCAGCACGTCGACGGCTTCGGGACCCCTGGCCAGAAGCTCGCCACCTACCACGCGGTCGCGCGCCCGCGGCAGTTCTTCATGGGCTTCAAGCTCTTCTACGACGAGGACACCCGCCGGATGAGGGCGGCCGACGTGCGCCGGATCAACCCGAAGGTGCGGTTCGTCAGCTTCCAGTGAATGCCGTTGGTTGAGGAAGCTGCGCAGCAACTGTCTCGAAACCTCGGAAGGCTGGGCTGGGACTGCCCGCGCCGAGCTCCGGGCCCTCCTCAACCAGCGTCGGGTGCCCGATAGCCTCGCTGGGTGCGTGACGCCTGGGAGCTCGACGCTGCCGACCCGCTCGCGGCGTACCGCGACCGCTTCGTCGGCGCCGAGTCCCCTCTCGTCTACTTCGACGGCAACTCGCTCGGCCGTCCGCTCAAGGTGACCGGGCCACGGCTCGCGGAGTTCGTCGAGCAGGAGTGGGGTGGCCGGCTGATCCGCGGCTGGGACGAGCGCTGGTTCGACCTGCCGCGCACCCTCGGCGACCGGCTCGGCGGGGTCTGCCTCGGTGCGGCCTCCGGGCAGGTCGCGATCGGGGACTCGACCACGGTGCTGCTCTACAAGCTGATGCGGGCCGCCGTCGCCGCGCGGCCAGGCCGCACCGAGATCGTGCTGGATCGCGACCAGTTCCCGACGGATCGGTACGTCGCCGCCGGCGTCGCGGCCGAGACCGGGCTGACCCTGCGCTGGATCGAGGTCGACACCAGCGCCGGCGTCACGGCCGAGCAGCTCGCGGAGGTGGTCGGCCCCCAGACCGCCCTCGTCGTCCTCAACCACGTCGCCTACCGCTCGGCGTGGTTGGCCGACGTCCCGGAGCTGACCCGGATCGTGCACGACGCGGGCGCGCTGGTGCTCTGGGACCTGTGCCACTCGGCCGGCGTGGTGCCGGTCGAGCTGGACGCGTGGGAGGTGGACCTCGCGGTCGGCTGCACCTACAAGTACCTCAACGGCGGCCCCGGCTCACCGGCGTTCCTCTACGTCGCCTCCCGCTGGCAGGAGGACCTGTCCCAGCCGATCCAGGGCTGGATGGGTGCCGAGGACCCGTTCCTGATGGGGCCGTCGTACGTCCCGGCCACCGGCATCCGGCGCTTCCTCTCGGGCACGCCCGCGGTCGTCGGGATGCTCGCGCTCGAGGACATGGTCGACCTGGTCGCCGAGGCCGGGCTGGCGGCCATCCGTGCCAAGTCGGTGGGGCTGACGGAGCACGCCGCCGAGGTCACCCGCGAGCTGCTGGCTCCGGTCGGCGTCGTGCTCGCCTCACCGCTCGATCCCGAACGGCGTGGCGGCCACGTCACCCTCAACCACCCGCTGATGCGCGAGGCCACCGCAGTGCTCTGGCAGCGCGACGTGATCCCCGACTACCGCGACCCCCACGGGCTGCGGATCGGGCTCTCGCCCCTCTCGACGTCGTACGCCGAGGTGCGGGCCGGGCTGGAAAGCGTTCGCGAGGTGCTGGCCGGCCTGACAACCTGAGGCGATGACCCGCTTCCCTCGCCCGCTGGTGCCAGGTGACCTGATCGCGGTCACGTCGCCGTCCAGTGGCGTCGGTCCGGACCTGCAACCGCGGCTCGAGGTGGCGCTCCGGTCGCTGCGCGACCGCGGCTTCGAGGTGGTCGTGGGGGAGTGCATGTCCGGCGACGACGTGCGCTCCGCAGCCAAGGAGAAGCGGGCCGCTGAGCTGGTCGACTTCCTCTGCGACCCGGCGGTGGCCGCGGTGGTGCCGCCCTGGGGCGGCGAGCTCTCGATCGACCTGCTCGACCAGCTCGACTGGGAGCGACTGGCCGAGGCCGCGCCGACCTGGCTGGTCGGCTGGAGCGACATGACCTCGGTCATGGTTCCCCTCACGCTCCGGCTCGGTTGGGCCACGGCGCACGGCTGGAACCTCATGGACACGCCGTACGCCGCGCCGGACGGCCTGCTGCACTGGGTCGACCTGCTGTCCAGGACCGGGCGAGGTCACCCAGCGCAGCCCCGGCCGGTTCCGCGGGAACTGGGGCGACTACCGCGAGACCCCCGAGATCTCGACCTTCCGACTCGACGAGACCACCGACTGGGTGGTGCTCAGCGGGGGCGACGTCGACGTCTCGGGACGCCTGATCGGCGGCTGCCTCGAGGTGCTCGCGCCGCTGACCGGGACGCCGTACGCCGATGTGCCGGCGTACGGCCGCGCGCACGCCGACGAGGGGCTGCTGGTCTATCTCGAGGTCTGCGAGTTCGGCGCGTACGACGCCTGTCGGCTGTTCCACGGGCTGCGCCTCGCCGGCTGGTTCGAGGACGCCAACGCCGTCCTCGTGGGTCGCACCCCCGCACCGGATGCTGAGCACATGTCCCAGCTGCAGGCGGTCGAGGACGCGCTCGGCGACCTCGGCATCCCCGTCGTCGCCGAGATGGACATCGGCCACACCCAGCCGTTCCTGCCGCTGGTCAACGGCGCGTCCGCGAGGGTGGTCGTGAGCGACGGGGTCCGCGAGGTGACCCAGACGCTGGGCTGACCGACGGCGCTAGTGGATGTGTGACCGCCAGTCGGCCGGGACCCGATCGGCCGGGCCGGGGACCGTCTGGTCGTCGGGACGCGCGGTCGGGGGCGCCAGCTCGGGGCCGCGGACCGGCTTGTCGGTCCCGTAGTCCCAGAACCAGTCCTCGCCGGGCTCGAAGCTCTGGACCACCGGGTGCCCCGTGGCCCGGAAGTGGGCCGTGGCGTGCTGGGCGGGGGAGGAGTCGCAACAGCCCACGTGCCCACACTCGGCGCAGCGGCGCAGGTGCACCCACCAGCCTCCGGCGGCGTTGCACTCGGCGCAGCCGGTGCCGCTGGGCGGGACGGTGGGGTCGATGCCGTCGACGGTCATGGGTTCGCAGTACCTCCGCGGTAGGGGTCCCATTCCTCCGGCGCCGGCTTGACGCGCTGGTCCACAGCGGTGGCCCCGGCGATGAGGACGAGGACGACGGCGGTGATGCCGACCGAGGCGCCGAGCACGTGACCCCAGCCCTTCTCGTCGACGTCCAGGAACGGGTAGGGATACCAGCCGCTGGCCGCACCCACGACCAGCACGTAGCCGAGGTAGGCCAGCGGCCAGGCGACCGACCAGATCTGCGCCTCGCGGTCGACTCGCGGCCTCGGCCCGAAGAGCGCCCAGCCGATGATGGCCAGCGCCGGCACCACCATGTGCAGCAGTTTGTCGGCGACGTAGTCGGCGCCCTCGAGGTCCAGCAGCGGCCGGAGCAGGGCGAAGTGCACGACGCCCGTGACGGTGATGCCGATGGTCCCGGCGAGGCGAACGGCGCGGAAGGCGGCGCCGTCCCGGGTCGGGGACCGCACCAGCAGCACCGTGCCGACCGCGACCAGGACATTGCTCTGGATCGTGAAGTAGGAGACGAAGTGCCACAGCCGGTCGACCAGCGGGACCGGCTCGGTCTCGTCGAGCACCCGTCCGCCCTGGATGATCAGCACCAGCTGCAGGACCAGCGCAGCGATCGTGACCATGGCCGTCAGCCCGTGCCAGAGGCGGGCTGTTCGTGGCGTCACGAGGGTGAGACTAGGGCCCGTAAGGTGCTCCGGTGCCCGATGTGAACGAGTTCGGCCAGCCGGTCGGCGACCTCGTGCCCGACTGGTCGCCACGTCCGCGCCCCGACGCGGTCTCCCTCGAGGGGCGCTACGTCGTGGTCGAGCCGCTCGCCGTCACACACGCAGCCGACCTGCTCGGCTCGCTCTGCGGCCCGGAGGACCGGTCGCTGTGGACCTACCGGTCGACCGAGCCGCCGGCGGACCTCGACGAGATGACCGAGCTGATCGCGCGCACGCTGGCGACGCCGGACCTGCTCACCTTCGCCCTCGTGCCGCGAGGCGATGCGCCGGCCGGCATCGCGTCGTACACGCGGATCGACCCGGCCACCGGCCAGGTGGAGGTGGCCGGCGTGCTGTACGCGCGGTCGCTGCAGCGCACCTGCGCCGCGACCGAGGCGATCCACCTGCTGATGCGCTACGCCTTCGACGACCTCGGCTACCGCCGGTTCGAGTGGAAGTGCGACTCGCTCAACGAGCCGTCCCGGCGCGCGGCCGCCCGGCTCGGCTTCACCTACGAGGGCAGGTTCAGGAACCACATGGTGACCAAGGGCCGCAACCGCGACACCGACTGGTACTCCGTCACCGACGCCGAGTGGACCGCCGTACGCGCGGCGCACGAGCGCTGGCTCGACCCCACGAACTTCGACGAGAACGGCGGGCAGCGGACGTCCCTGTCAGCGGAGTGGGGTACCGCGTCGGCATGACCGACGACGACGCCGCCACGACCACGCTCTCCCCGAACGACATCGAGCAGGCCGAGCTCGAGGACTGGCGGCTGCTCTTCGACGCGCTGCACGCCCGGTTCCGCACCGAGGACTTCGCGACCGGCCTCAAGCTCGCCAAGTTGATCGGCAAGGCCGCCGAGAAGGCCGACCACCACCCCGACGTGGACCTGTCCTACGGGCAGGTCGACGTGCGGCTGTCGAGCCACGACGCCGGCGGGATCACCGAGCGGGACGTGGACCTGGCGCGCCAGATCAGCGGCTTCGCCTCCGACGTCGGCGCCGAGCCCGCACCCGGCGAGCTGTCGGTGGTCGAGATCGCCCTCGACACCCCGGCGTACGACGACGTGAAGCCGTTCTGGGCGGCGGTGCTCGGCTACGAGACCTCGAAGGCGCACGCGGAGGAGCTCAACGACCCGAACGGCACTCGCCCGACCCTGTGGTTCCAGAAGGCGGAGTCGGCCAAGGGTGAGGTCGAGCAGCGCTTCCACCTCGACGTACGCGTGCCCCCCGAGGTCGCCGAGAAGCGGGTCAAGGCGGCCCTGGAGGCCGGCGGGACGCTGGTCAGCGACGAGCGCGCACCGACCGTGTGGGTCCTCGCCGACACCCACGGCAACAAGGCGTGCATCACGACGTGGCTGGGCCGCGATCCCGACCACGACTCCGAGGAGGGGGACGCCGCCGGCAACGTCGACGCGGGTGATGGAGACGTTGGTGAAGCCGACGCGGGTGATGTCGACGAGTGATGGCACGCTGAGGACATGGACCAGCGGATCAGCTTCCTGACCCTGGCGGTGCGCGACCTCGAGACGAGCCGGCGGTTCTACGTCGACGGGCTCGGGTGGACGCCGGACCTCGAGGTCGAGGGCGACGTCATCATGATCATGGCGGGGGAGAGGCTGGTGCTCTCGCTGTGGGATCGCGAGCACTTCCAGGCCGAGGTCGGCCAGATCGCGGTCGCCGAGGGCGTGCCGCCGTTCACCATCTCCCACAACGTCGCGACCCCGGAGGAGGTCGATGCGGTCCTGGTCACCGCCCGCGCCGCGGGCGCCGACCCCGTGCACGACGCCGTCGAGCGTGAGTGGGGTGGCTATACCGGCTACTTCGCCGACCCCGACGGCTACCGGTGGGAGATCGCCACCAACCCCGGACCCATCGGACAGAAGGTGCTGCCATGACCGACCCCAAGACGTTGCTCCGCTACCCCGAGGTGATGGCCGAAGAGGGGCTCGACGACTGGCGCTTCTTCCTGGTGCGACTGCACGCCCGGTTCAAGACCGGCAGCTTCGTCAAGGGGCTCGAGCTGGTCACCCGGATCACCGAGGTGGCCGAGGCGGCCAACCACCACCCCGACGTCGTCCTCACCTACCCGCAGGTCGATGTCGACCTGCACAGCCACGACGTCGGCGGCGTCACCAGCCGCGACCTCGACCTGGCCCGGCAGATCTCCGCGATCGCCGCCGAGCTCGGTGTCGAGTCCGCGCCGCGCGAGGTCTCCACGCTCGAGCTGGCCCTCGACGTACCGGACTCCGACGAGGTCAGGCCGTTCTGGGCCGCCGCGCTGGGCTACGACTTCAGCGGCAAGTGGCCCGAGGTGTTCGACCCGGGCGGCCGCAACAACACGCTGTGGTTCCAGACCGCGCCCGACGCGACCGGCGAGGTCCAGCAGCGGTTCCACCTCGACATCGTGGTGCCGCGCGAGGTGGCCGAGGAGCGCGTGCAGGCGGCCGTCGATGCCGGTGGCACCCTGGTCAGCACCGACGAGGTCCCGGCGTTCTGGGTCCTGGCCGACAAGCACGGCAACAAGGTCTGCATCTGCACCGCCGACGGGCGCGAGCCGGCGTCTTAGGACCTAGCCCTCCACCACGAGCACGAGCTCCCGCAACAGGTCGGCCAGCCGTCGCTGGTCGGCGGGGGAGAGGGCGCCGAGCAGGGCCGCCTCGTCCCGGCCCTCGAGGCGAGCGTGCCGGTCGAAGGCCCGCCGTCCGGCCGCGGTG
The DNA here is from genome assembly GCA_963798045.1 of uncultured Actinomycetota bacterium. Lineage (GTDB taxonomy): Bacteria > Actinomycetota > Actinomycetes > Propionibacteriales > Nocardioidaceae > Nocardioides. The sequence continues at coordinate 1,519 of CAWCSB010000007.1, read as the reverse complement.
AGCCGGACGTGCACGCGGCGGCGGTCGTCCTTGTCCACGGTCCGGGTGACCAGCCCGCCGTCCTCGAGCGGACCGAGCCGCGCGGAGAGCGCGCCTCGGCTCAGGCCGAGGTGGTCGGCGAGCTCCGAAGGGCTCGCGGTGTACGGCGCACCGAGTCGCCGCAGGGCCAGCAGGATCTTGAACGACGGGCGGGGGAGCGCGGCGTCCGCGTGCGCGGCGTCGCGGGTGCCGGCCAGGTGCCGGCTGAGGATCATCAGCCTGGCGACGATCCCCTCGTGCACCGGGTCGAGGTAGTCGAGCTCGTCGCGCCAGCGCGCCACATGCCGGTCGATGGAGTCCTGTCGAGACCCAGCCATGTTGCCCTCGGAATAGTTTTCTAGAGAATAGTTTTGTCGCAAACTATCTTGCTGGGATGACCACCGCCACCATCGACCTGCCCACCCTCCTCACCGCCGTCACCGCGCTCGAGAACGCTGCCCGCTACGACGACGCGCTCGCCCTGGTCGACGCCACGCGCGTGGCCGACGACCGGGACCGGCTCGAGCTGCTGATGGCCCGCGCGTCGGTCGTCGGCCGGCGCGACTACACCCGGGCGTGCCCGCTCCTCCGGCGACCACCCGCTGGACGCGGCCCAGGAGCTCGCCGCCCGCGTCGGCACCGGCCCGACGGTGGCCTGGGACCTCGCGATGCAGCACCTGCGTCGGCAGTACGCCGACCAGCTGGTCGGCGGCATCGGCCCGGCCGGGCGTGACGAGGGAGTCGTGTCCGCCATGACTGCCGAGGCCGCCCGGCTGCGCGACAGCGCACCGGACGACGGCCGACGCGGCTGGGCCTGCATGTGCCTGGGCTGGTTCGCCGACAACCTGCGCGGGGACCGGTTCGAGGCGCCACGCCACTACGAGGAGGCGCTCGCGGCCGGCCGCTCCGTCGCCGACCCGCTGCTGGTCTTCGAGGCCCAGCGGCACCTGGGCGACCACGCCCACGACGAGGGCGACCACGCCGGGGCGCTGGCGGCCTGGCAGGAGTCCACGGCCGCTGCCGTCCGGGGCGGGCACGTGCTCGGCGCCCTGGCCCAGCAGATCCTGCTCGCGGTGCTCGCTCGCGACACCGGGGACGAGGCGGGCGCGCAGGCGTTGGCGGCGGAGACGCTGCGGTGGGCCGAGCAGCTCGGTGCGACCCGGCTGGCCGGCCAGGCCGCCGGCTTCCTGGCCGGGGTGGACCCCACGGCTCCGCCGCAGGAGGTTGCCGCCAGTCGGTGAGATCGCCGTCCCGTATTCTGGGACGGCTGGGCCACGGGATGACGGGCGCTCGGGCGACCGTCTAACGTGGCTGCATGCGCCAGGACCTTCTCGTACGCATGCGACGCGCCGGCTGACCCAGTCCGTCAGCGCGTCACCCCTCGTTGCCCAGCGCAGCAGAGGGGTTTTTTGTTGCGAGGGAGAGGCCGAGCTCGCTCGGGCTCTCCGGAGGAAGAAGAATGAGGAAGAGGACCACATCGGATGAGCGAGCAGATCACCGG
>CAWCSB010000006.1:0-157557 GCA_963798045.1 uncultured Actinomycetota bacterium | reverse complement strand
CGGGCAGCCGGACCTGCCGACGCAGCCCTAGTCGGCCTGGCGAGCCTGGTAGACCAACAGCGCGACCTGGACGCGGTTCTCGGCACCCGTCTTGGTCAGGATGCGCGACACGTGGGTCTTCACGGTGGCCTCGCTCATGTACATGTCGCCGGCGATGCCGGCGTTCGAGCTGCCGGCCGCGATGCCGTCGGCGACCTCCCGCTCCCTGTCGGTCAGCAGGGCGAGTCGGCGCCGTGCGTCGTCGGTCTGCGGGTCGGCGTCGCGACGGCCGATGTGCGAGACCAGTTGCTCGGTGACGACGGCGGAGAACACCGAGCCGCCGGCGGCCGCGACGTGCACCGCCCGGGCGATCTCGGCGGGAGCGGTGTCCTTCAGCAGGTAGCCGGTGGCCCCGGCCTCGAGCGCGTCCAGGACGTAGTGGTCGAGGTGGAACGTGGTCAGGATCAGCACCGCGGGCGGAGCCGGTCGCCGACGCAGCTCACGGGTCGCGGCGACGCCGTCCATGACGGGCATCTGGAGATCCATCATGACCACGTCGACCTGCGTCTCCCGAGCCTGGTCGAGCGCCTGCCGGCCGTCGACGGCCTCCGCCACGACCTGGATGGCGGGATCGGCGGACAGCACCATCTGCAGCCCGGTCCGCACCATCGCGTCGTCGTCCACGATCATCACCCTGATCACGTCCACGGCAGCTCCGCCCGCAGCTCGAAGCGCCCGGGCCGGGCAGTTCCGTGGGTCAACGTCCCACCGGCCAGGGTGACCCGCTCGCGCAGCCCGATCAGTCCTCGCCCCGTGCCTGGCACGTCGAGCGAGTCCGCCACGAGGGGATTGTCCACCACGATCTGCAGGCTGCCCGCGGTGCGTCGCAGGCTCAGGGCCACCCGCGCTCCCGGGGCGTGCTTGCGGGCGTTGGTCAGACCCTCCTGCACGATCCGGTAGGCGGCCTGCCCGATCCCCGGGGGGACGTCGTCGGCCAGATCCGGCGCGGCCTTCAGATCCACCTGTTGACCGGCCTCCCGGGCGTCGCGGACCAGGTCTCCCACCCGGTCCAGTCCCGGTTGCTCCAGGGATCGTGGCTCGTCGGCGCGCAGGGCTCCCACGGCGACGCGCAGCTCCTCGAGCGCCTGGGTGGCGGCGGACCTGATCAGCTGGGCCGATCGCCGTACGTCGCTCGGGGACGGGTCCGGCGCCACGCCGAGCCCGCCGGCGTGCAGGGCCACCAGGGAGATCCGGTGCGCTACGGCGTCGTGCATCTCCCGGGCGATCCGGGTCCGTTCGGCCAGCGCGACCTCGCGTTCGCGCATCTCCTGCTCCCGCTCGACGCGCTCGGCCCGCTCACGGTAGGTGTCGAGCAACGCGTGCTGCGCCTGGCGCATCGCACCCCACGCGGTCACCGCGGTCGCGATCGCGACGTTCACCGTGACGGTGAGCGAGAGCGAGCTGTTCCCCGGGTTCAGCAGCCAGAAGACGTAGCCGCTCACGACATTCACGAAGGCGAGCTGCAGAGCCACGGCGAGCTTGCGGCGCCTGGCCACGACGTACAGCGCCAGCATGTTGGCAACGCCACCGGACGCGAACACCGCCGCGACGCCCGCGAGGGCGAGCGCGACGGGCACCGGTCTGCGCCGAGCCATCAGCAGCGCCAGGCTCGCCAACGCACCGAACGCCACGTCGACCCACCGGAACACCCCGGCGGGGGCCTGTTCGAGCACGCCGTAGAGCAGCGCGAGCCCGCCGGCGAAGGAGACGAGCACCAGGGACGTGGCTCGTGCCAGAGCCAGCCAGTCCCGGTCCCGGGGTGAGACAGGGTCGGCATCGCTCATGCTCCGCAGCCTAGGGAAGCACCCGGGCGTCACGAACGACGTCTGGCCGATCGCGCCTACAACTTTCGTCGCTGCTCCGCACAGATCGGCCGATGTGCCGCACCCCTCGGCACGGCTGAACGTGGAGCCATGACCACCACCCCTTCACACGACACCATCGGCACCAGGATCGGCACCTTCGTCGACGACGTGCTGAATCCGCAGACACCGGCAGGCGGGCCGCCCCGGCGGCTGCTTCGCGTGCGGCAGATCGCCGCCGTGGCAGGCACGCTCGCCACCCTGGTCCAGATCGTCATCTGGCTCATGATCGCCGTCATCAGCGGTCACCTGGACTCGCCGTGGTGGCTCACCACCGCGGTCCCGGCAGCGGTCCTTGTCGGCATCCTCACCGCCGCAGACCGGATGTCGGGGGATCAGCGATGAACGCCGCCGCACAGTCGGCCGACCCGGCTCATTCCAGCCCGACCCGTCCCAACCCCACCACCTCGGGAGTACCCATGCTCATCACCGTCACCCCGTCAGAGCGCAAGTTCACCGGTCTCAGCGGCCTGCTCGGCGCGATCCTCTCCGTCCTGATGGTCGGCCTGTACTTCGTCTACTCCGGCCCGCCACCGCTGTGGAACGTGCTCACCCGCAACCTGATCACCGTGGTGACCTTCACGGGGTTCCTCATCTTCGCGGCCGGACTGTCGCGCCTGCTGACGGTCGCCCGGAACGGCGACCGCGGACTCGCGGGCTCGATCGCAGTCACCGCGCTCAACGCCTACGTCGTCGTCACGCTCGTTGCGGCGTCGCTGGAGACCGGGACCTCGCTGTGGTTCCCGGACGGCTCCCTCGACCCGACCGTCGACGGCCCACTCTCCGCAGCCGCGGTCCTGCTCCATGGCCCGATCGCCCGAGTCCTGGTCGCCACCTATCTCATCGCGCTCAGCGTGGCTGCGCGAGATGGCCTCCTCTCGTCCCGCGTCCGCCGCGGCAACGTCGTCCTGGCGATCGTCAACCTGGCGCTGGTGCCTTCGCTGTTCTTCGGCATGGACGCGGCGTTCTTCTACGCCTCCAACGGCTGGGGCTCAGTCGCACTGATCGGCCTGATCAACATGATCTGGTTCGGAGTCATCGGCGCAGGAGTCCTGAAGTCCGGCAGCTCGCGGACCTCGACCCCAGCCGTCACCGAGCCGCGGGTGGCCGTCGGCTGACCCCGGAGCCGTCTCACCAGTCCGCAACAGCCACGACCGCCCGACCTCCACCCGACGTGACGGGCGGTCCTACGGACGGAGCCTCTTGTGCACGCGTATCAGGTTGTTGGCGCCGTGCACGGTGACCTTGGTCGCGCCCTTGCTCACCTTGGCGTGGTTGTTGGAGCCGCGGATGACGAGGTTCGCCAGCCTCTTGTAGACCAGAGAGTTGTTGGAGCCCTTCACCTTGGCCGTGGTGCCGCGGGCCACGATGACCGAGTTGTTGGAACCGGTCACCTTCACCGAGTCGAGGGCGTCGATCTTCAGGGCCACGTTGCTCGAGCGGATCTTCGCGGACCGGGAGGCCGGGGCCGACACGCTGCCGACAGCGTTGGTCACCCGCAGGCTGTCGATCGGCCCGGTGGAGATCACGTCGACGTTCGCGCCGGAGATGTCCATCCGCGCGGCGCCGGCCAGGGCGACGGTCACGTTGCTGGCCGCGACGGTGACGGTGCTGCAGGCGCCGGTGAGGACGTAGGCATCGGTGCTGCTGGTGATCGTCACCGGTCCTGCCGAGCAGTCGATGATGACCGCCGCCTGCGCCGGCGACGGCGCACAGGTCAGAGCGGCCGCGGTGAGCGCCGCTGCGGGCAGCAGGGTGAGCAGTCGTGACATGGGTTCCCCTCCCGAGACGTGAGGGTGCCCAGCCTGCCATCAGGCGGCAGCCCTAGGCTCGACGGGTGACAGAGGTGCAGGTGGCCGACAACGAGGCCGAGAAGCGCTACGAAGCCCGGGTGGACGGCCAGCTCGCCGGCGCGGCGTACTACGACACCGCGGACGACCTGATCGTGTTCACCCACACCGAGGTCGACGACGCGTTCGAGGGGCACGGCGTGGGCTCGGCCCTGGCCAGGGGTGCGCTCGACGCCGTCCGCGCGGACGGCCGCCGCAAGGTGGTGGCGCGGTGCCCCTTCATCAAGGGCTGGATCGACCGGCACCCGGCGTATCAGGACCTCCTGGAGTAGCAAAACTCTCCACAGGCCAGTGCACAGGCCCGCCTGTCCTGTGCAGGGCAGCGTCACCGATGCCACCGCCCCTCCACAGATTTCGAAAGGCCTTGGGAGTATCCCTCGTTCCCCTTGTCCGGGTTCGAGAGCGGACCTAGAGTCCGGGCGCGTCGGCCGCATGTCGCCGTGTCGACAAATTAGGTTTGGTCCCGAAGACAGCCGAGTACAGCGCAGCCAGGGTGGAGGACTCGATGACTGATCGCGGGCACCGGTTCGGAGCACGGTTCGGACGTGGATCGACAGCGCCGGAGATGCCGCCGATGGTCTCGACCCCACCACCTCCCCCTGCCCCCGGGCCCCAACTCACCGAACCGAGCGACGCCATGTCCGCCCCTTCCCCAGTGACCTCGCCGACGACCTCCCCGACAGCGACCGCGACAACAGAGAGCCCCGTGACCGAGCCCCTGCCCTTCGAGCGCCGCGAGCCCGATCCCGAGCCGCCGGTGGTGCCGGCCACCATCGGAGCGATCGGCCCGACCGGTCGCCCGGTGCCCGAGATCCCGGAGCCCACGCCGCTCGCCACCCACGGCAACGCCCGGGTCATCTCGATGTGCAACCAGAAGGGCGGTGTCGGCAAGACCACGACCACGATCAACCTCGGTGCGTCCCTGGCCGAGTTCGGCCGCAAGGTGCTGCTGGTCGACTTCGACCCGCAGGGGTCTCTCTCGGTCGGGCTGGGGCTCAACCCCCACGAGATGGAGCTGACCATCTACAACCTGCTGATGCAGCCGGACGTGACGCTGCACGACGTCGTCGTGCCGTCCGGTGTGCCCGGCATGGACCTGCTGCCTTCCAACATCGACCTGTCGGCCGCCGAGGTGCAGCTGGTCCACGAGGTGGGCCGCGAGCAGACGCTGATGCGGGTGCTCGCGCCGGCGATGGCGGACTACGACGTGGTCCTCATCGACTGCCAGCCCTCGCTCGGGCTGCTCACGGTCAACGCGCTGACCGCGTCCGACGGCGTGATCGTGCCGCTGGAGTGCGAGTACTTCGCGCTGCGCGGCGTCGCCCTGCTCAAGGGCACCATCGACAAGGTCAAGGAGCGGCTCAACCCCAGGCTGCGGATCGACGGGGTGCTCGGCACCATGTTCGACGGCCGCACGCTGCACAGCCGCGAGGTCATGCAGCGGCTGGTCCAGGCCTGGGGCGACACGGTCTTCCACACCGTGATCCGCCGGACCGTGAAGTTCTCCGACTCCACCGTGGCCGGCGAGCCGATCACGACGTACGCCAGCTCGTCCGCCGGCGCCGACGCCTACCGCCAGCTCGCCAAGGAGGTGCTCAGCAGATGGCCCGACGAGTGAGCCTGCCGTCCGCCGACGATCTGTTCCGCGCCACCCAGGAGGACAAGGCCGCCAAGGCGCGCGGTGCCGTCACGCGCGGCCCGGTCCACGCCGTACCCGACCAGCCTGAGCCGGACGCTCCGCGCAAGCCCAGCGGCCGGGTCAAGCACGACGAGAAGATGACGGTCTACGTCACCGCCCAGGAGCTGCTGGACCTCGAGCACGCCCGGCTCTCGCTGCGGGCCGAGCACGGCCTGGCCGTCGACCGCGGCCGGTTGGTGCGCGAGGCGCTGCACCTGGTGCTCGCCGACCTCGAGGTGAACGGCGAGTCGAGCGCCCTGGTTCGTCGCCTCACCGAACCGGAATGATCACCCCACGAAAGCGCTCAGAGAGAGCGCACCGCGCGGAGCCTGAGCGCTTCCGTGGGTTGTGCCAGCGGCAGGTGGCCACGCACCTGCCTGCGCACGGCGAAAAGGCATGACCATCACGGAACTCGAGCCCGTCGAGGGAGGGGAGTCGGCCGGCTTCGAGGTGCGGCTCGACAACTTCGAGGGCCCCTTCGACCTGCTGCTCAGCCTGATCTCCAAGCACAAGCTCGACATCACCGAGGTCGCGCTCTCCCAGGTCACCCACGAGTTCATCGCCCACGTCAAGGCGGCCGGGTCGCTGGCCAGTCCTGCGGAGTGGGACCTCGAGCAGACCTCGTCGTTCCTGCTGGTCGCCGCCACCCTCCTCGACCTCAAGGCGGCGCGGCTGGTGCCGCAGGGTGACGTCGAGGACGAGGAGGACCTCGCGCTGCTCGAGGCACGGGACCTGCTGTTCGCCCGGCTCCTCCAGTACCGCGCGTTCAAGGGGATCGCGGGGGTGCTCGCGGAGCGGCTCGCGGGGGAGTCCAAGCGGCACCCGCGCTCGGTCGGCCTGGAGGAGCGGTTCGCCAACCTGCTCCCCGAGGTCCTCATCGGCATCGGCCTCGACCAGTTCGCGGCCCTGGCGGCCAAGGCGCTCGAGCCCAGGCCGGAGCTCGAGGTCGGCCTGAGCCACATCCACGCCGCCCGGGTGAGCGTCCGCGAACAGGCCGCGATCGTGGTCGAGCGGCTGCGCCGACAGGGCGCCATGACGTTCCGGGCGCTGTGCGGCGACTCACCGGACACGCTGACCACGGTGGCGCGGTTCCTCTCGCTGCTCGAGCTCTTCCGTGAGGGCGCGGTCGGCTTCGACCAGGTGACGCCGCTCGGGGAGCTGACGATCCGCTGGACCGGAGACGACGACGCGGACGTCGAGGACCTGGTGACCGACGAGTTCGACGGGGCCCCGCCGGAGGCCGAGGGGCAGCCCGAGCCGGAGCCCACCGCCGAGGCAGAGGAACCGGAGGCAGAATGACGACCGTGACCGAGCCGGACGAGACCGAGGCCCAGGAGACCCTGGTCGACGTACCCCTCGCGGCCCTGCGGGGCTCGCTGGAGGCGGTGCTGATGGTCGCCGACCAGCCGCTCGACGCCGTGTCGCTCGCGACCGCGGTCGGCTACCCCGTGGCTGAGGTGGTCTCCGAGCTGCAGCTGCTCGCCGAGGAGTACGCCGAGCAGGGCCGCGGCTTCGAGCTGCGCAACGTGGCGGGCGGCTGGCGCTACTACACGCGCGAGGAGTACGCCGCGGTGGTCGAGGCCTTCGTCCTCGAGGGCCAGCAGGCCCGGCTCACCCAGGCCGCCCTGGAGACGCTCGCGGTGGTCGCCTACAAGCAGCCGGTGTCGCGGGCCCGGGTCTCGGCGATCCGCGGGGTCAACGTGGACGGCGTCATGCGCACGCTGCTCACCCGGGGCCTGGTCGAGGAGGTCGGTGTCGACGCCTCGACGGGTGCGCACCTCTACCGGACCACGAGCTACTTCCTGGAGCGGATCGGCGTCGAGTCGATCGACGAGCTGCCCGAGCTGGCGCCGTACCTTCCCGACCTGGCCGACATGGAGGACCAGCTGGAGGCCCTGGCCACCCACCCGCACCCCGAGACGCCCGAGCCGGGCCCCAGCACCGAACCCGACGGCGGCACCGAGCCCACGTGACGCACCCGGGCCTCGACGACGACGGGTTGATCCGGCTGCAGAAGCTGCTCGCACAGTCCGGCGTAGCCTCGCGGCGCCGCTGCGAGGAGCTGATGCTGGCCGGCTCGGTCGTCGTGGACGGCGAGGTGGTGACCCGCCTCGGCACCAAGGTCGACCCGCACACGGCCGTGATCAGGGTCGACGGCAAGCGGCTGCCGCCGATCTCGCCGCACGTCTACCTGGCGCTGAACAAGCCGCGCGGTGTGGTCTCGACGATGTCGGACCCAGAAGGCCGCCGCACCCTGTCCGACGTGGTCGCAGACCGTCCCGAGCGGCTCTTCCACGTCGGCCGGCTCGACACCGACACCTCGGGGCTGCTGATCCTCACCAACGACGGTGACTTCGCCCAGCGGCTCGCGCACCCGTCGTACGAAGTGGACAAGACCTATGTCGCCGAGGTGACGGGCGAGGTCACCAAGGCGACCCTGCGGCGACCCTCTCGGCACGGCGTCACCCTCGACGACGGCCCGGTCACGGTCACCGCGCAACCGGATCGTGCAGCACGGCACCGGCAAGACCATCGTCGAGCTGGTCATCCACGAGGGCCGCAACCGCATCGTCCGCCGGCTCCTCGAGCACGTCGGCCACCCCGTCACCCGGCTGACCCGCACCCGCATCGGCCCGGTGAAACTCGGCCAGCTCAAGTCCGGTGAGCTCCGCGACCTCACCCTCGACGAGCTGGGTCAGCTGCTGGACACTGCCGAGCTCTGAGGCTTGAGCGTGCGCGAACACCTCGACGCCTTCCGCTGAGCGCCGGTCGGGGGGTAGTCCGGCACCTTTCGATGTCTTGGAACGATATAAATCCAGCCAAAGGTGACGGACTACCCCCGACCGGCTGTGGATAAAGTCGAGGGCATGGCCGCCGTACCGACCGGACTGGCGCCGTACGTCACCTCGCTGGTGGCCTACGACGCCGACCTGGGTGCGCCAGGGGTGCACCGGGGGCTGCCCACGACCTGCCTGACCTTCGTGCTGCCCGTGGGGGAGCGGCTGGACGTCGGCTGGGGCGACGGTACGGCCCGCGAGAAGCGGTGGTCGGCAGTGTCGGGGCTGAAGGCGGGTCCGGCGGCGATCCATCACAACGGCACCCAGTGCGGCATCCAGCTCGGGCTGACCACGGCGGGCGCGCGGGCGCTGCTCGGCGTGCCGGCGTCGGAGCTGGCAGGGGAGCTGCTGGAGCTGGAGGACATCAGCTCCGACCTGACCGATCTGCCGGAGCGACTGGCCGAGGTGACCCTGGAGGACGGGCTGACGGTCGTGGCCCGCGCGCTCACCCGGGCGCTGGCCCGCAACGGCGAGGCGGCTCCGCGGGCCGAGGTGGGCCGGGCGCTCGCCGAGCTGACCCGCGGGGAGCGGGTCGCCGAGGTCGCCGAGGAGGTCGGCTACAGCCGCCGACGGCTGAGCACCCTGGTGAAGCAGGAGACCGGGCTGGGGCCGAAGGAGTACCAGCGCGTGGCGCGGTTCGAGGCGTCCCGCGCGGGCGTGGGTCGCCGATCGCTGGCGGACGTGGCCGTCGAGTGCGGGTACGCGGACCAGGCGCACCTCGCGCGCGACTGGTCCGAGCTGGCGGGCTGCCCGCCGAGCACGTGGCTGCGCGAGGAGTTCCCATTCCTCCAAGACCTCGAGGAGCCCGGCACGGCAGTCTGAACGCATGACCGCTGCTGACACCAAGCTCTGGCACTCGATGGCGTTCGCCGACGCCGACCGGATGATCGCGTGGCTGACCGCGGTCGGGTTCACCGAGCACGCCACCTACCGCGACGAGCGCGACCCGTCGGTCGTCAGCCATGCCGAGTGGCTGTGGCCGGGCGGGGGCGGGATCATGTTCGGCTCGAAGCGGCCGGACGGCGCGATCGACAACGTCGGCCGGTCCGCGGCGTACCTCGTCACAGACGACCCGGACGGCGCCTTCCAGCGCGCCGTGGAGGCGGGCGCGAGCGTCGAGCGCGAGATGGTGGACCAGGACTACGGCGGCCGTGGAGGCAGCGTCGCGGATCCAGAGGGCAACCACTGGTCCTTCGGGGACTACCAGCCCCAGTAGCCTTCGCGGGTGGCGGTGAGGGCGGTACGTGGTGCGACCCAGCTGGACGAGGACGACCGGGAGCACATGCTCCAGCGGGTCGCCGAGATGGTGCTCGACGCCATGGACGCCAACGGCCTCGAGGTCGATGACTTCATCTCGGTGATCTTCACCGCCACCTCCGACCTGGTCTCGGAGTTCCCGGCGTACGCCGCCCGCCAGCTCGGCTTCGGCGACGTACCCCTGCTCTGCGCCCGCGAGCTCGAGATCGAGCGGTCGATGCCGCGGGTGGTCCGGATGCTCGCCCACGTCGAGACCGACCTGCCCCGAGCCGACGTCACCCACGTCTACCTGCACGGCGCCGCGACCCTGCGCAGCGACCTCACCAGGGTCAGAGCGATGCCCGATGAGTGAGCCCGGCCGACGACTCACTGGCCCGATCGAGATCATCGGAGCCGGGCTCCTGGGTGCCTCGGTGGGTCTGGCCGCACGCCGGGCCGGGCTCGACGTGCTGCTCAGTGACGAGTCCTCCGACCACCTCCGCACCGCGTCGGGCATGGGTGCGGGCCGGCCACGCACCGACGCGGACCGACCGCAGCTCGTGGTGGTGGCGGTCCCGCCGGACCACCTCGCCGACGTCATCGCCCAGGCGCTGCGGGCATCCGACGCCGTCGTGACCGATGTCGGCAGCGTGAAGTCGGGGCCCTTGGCCGCCGTGGCCGACGTCCTCGGGGTCGAGCGGTACGTCGGTGGGCACCCGATGGCCGGCAGCGAGCGCTCCGGCCCGCTGGCCGCGAGTGCCGCGCTGTTCGACGGCCGGCCATGGGCGGTGACCCCGCACGACCGATCCGACCCGGAGGCGGTCGAGCTGGTCGACGCCCTGGCGCGGCTGTGCGGCGCCGTGCCGGTCCGGCTCACCCCGGTGGAGCACGACCGCGCGGTGGCCCGGACCTCGCACATCCCGCACCTGCTCGCCGCCCTGGCCGCGGGTCGGCTGGCCGGAGCCCCCCTCGACCACCTGGCGCTGTCCGGCCAAGGGGTGCGCGACGTGACCCGGGTGGCCGCGGGGGACCCGGAGCTCTACGGCCAGATCCTGGCGGCCAACTCCGAGGCGGTCCTCGACCTGCTCGGCGAGGTGCGGGACCGGCTGGATGCTGTGATCGACGCAGTGGGCGCCTCCGACCGGGCCACGCTCCAGACGCTGCTCGAGGAGGGCGTCGCCGGCACCCTCGCGATCCCGGGCAAGCACGGCGGCCCCACCCGGCCGACCGTGTCGGTCTTCGTCTCGGTCCCCGACCACCCCGGCGAGCTGGCCCGGCTCTTCGCGGACGCGGGCGACAGCGAGGTCAACATCGAGGACGTGCACATCGACCACGACCAGGGTCGGCCGGTCGGGTTGGTCGAGCTCGTGGTGGAAGAGGGCCGCGCCGAGCATTTGTTGGGCTCTCTCGAATCGAGAGGCTGGGTCACCCACCGCTAGGATCGTGGGTTGTGAGCAGTGCCGCCGAGGGAATCGTCGTCGCGATCGACGGGACCTCCGGATCGGGCAAGTCGAGCACGTCGCGAGGGGTCGCCGACCGGCTCGGGCTCCGCTACCTCGACACGGGCGCCATGTATCGCGCGATGACCTGGTGGATGCTGCGCCACGGCGTGGACGTGCACGACCCCGATCTCGTGGCCGGACGCTGCGACGAGCCGCTGATCGAGAGCGGCACCGACCCGCTCGGCCCGACCATCACCGTGGACGGTGAGGACGTCGCGGCCGCGATCCGGCAGCCCGACGTCAACGCCGCGGTCTCGCCCGTCAGCGCCGTCCCGCAGGTGCGAGCCCGGCTCCTGAGCATCCAGCGCACCGCCATCGACGCGGCGCTCGCCGGAGCGGGGATCGTGGTCGAGGGCCGCGACATCGGGTCCGTGGTCTGGCCGGAGGCGCCGGTCAAGGTCTACCTCTCCGCAGACGCGTCCGCGCGGGCCACCCGCCGCGCCGCGGAGGAGGGTGGCTCCGACGTCGACTCCACCCGCGAGTCGCTGCTGGCGCGAGACCAGATCGACTCCGGCCGCACGGTCTCGCCGCTGGTCATGGCCGACGGTGCGGTGCACATCGACACCACGGCGTACTCCCTAGACGAGGTCATCGACCAGGTGGTTGCCCTGGTCTCCTCGGTCAGGAGCGACGCGTGATCACCCCACGAAATCGCTCGCTGCACTCGCGCTTTCGCGGGGACCCCGGAAAAGCGACCACGACCGAGCTCCCGAGAAGTGCGCGTCGCCACCCGGCTCGCTACCTCCTCTCCCCGCTGCGCCCTCTCGCGCGGTTCGTGATCCGCCGCCGGGTGAAGGTGCGGGTGCTCAACGGCGAGAAGCTGCCCAGGAAGGGCGCGGTGATCCTGGCCAGCAACCACGTCGGGGTGGCCGACGGCCCGCTGCTGGCGATCTTCGGGCCCAGACCGGTGCATGCGCTGACCAAGCAGGAGATGTTCAAGGGCTTCATGAACGGGTTCCTGCTCGGCGCCGGCCAGATCCCGCTGGACCGGTTCAACCCCGACCCGCTCGCGCTGAAGCGATGCCTGCGGGTGCTGCGCAGCGGCAGGGTCGTCGGGATCTTCCCCGAGGGCTCGCGCGGCGCGGGGGAGTTCGACCGGTTCCACACCGGTGCGGCGTACCTCGCGATGGTGACCGGCGCGCCGATCATCCCGGTGGTGCAGTTCGGGACCCGTGAGCCCGGTGCCGGCAACCACTCCCTGCCGGCCAAGGGGGTGGTCGTGGACATGGTCTTCGGCGACCCGTTCACGATTCCCAAGACGCCGTGGCCGCGGCGCAAGCAGGACGTCGCCAAGGCGTCCCTCGAGCTCCGCGAGCACCTGATCGCCCACCTCGACCACGCCAAGGCACTCACCGGCCGGACCCTCCCAGGGCCGGTGCCAGGTGATGAAGCCGACCCCGATCCCGCGACCGGCGTGACAGACCAGGAAGCAATGTGACCGAGTCCGAGGCCGACGAGCTCACCGGCCCGATCCCGGTGCTCGCCGTGGTCGGCCGACCCAACGTCGGCAAGTCAACGCTCGTGAACCGGATCATCGGCCGCCGCGAGGCGGTGGTCGAGGACGTCCCCGGCGTCACCCGCGACCGGGTGTCCTACGACGCCAACTGGGCCGGCCGCGCGTTCACGGTGGTCGACACCGGCGGCTGGGATCCCGATGCCCGGGGGATGGCGGCCTCGATCCGTGCCCAGGCCGAGGTCGCGGTCACGCTGGCGGACGCCGTGCTGTTCGTGGTGGACGCGGCCGTCGGCATCACCGACGACGACGAGGCCGTGGTCAGGATCCTGCGCAAGTCCGGCAAGCCGGTCGTGCTGGCGGCCAACAAGGTCGACGATGCGCGTGCCGAGGCGGAGGCCCACGGTCTCTGGAACCTGGGGCTGGGCGAGCCCTACCCGGTCTCGGCGCTGCACGGCCGCGGCTCGGGCGACCTGCTCGACGCCGTGCTCGAAGCCCTGCCGGAGCCGCCACCGGAGCGGGACGCCGAGGTCGGCGGGCCGCGCCGGATCGCGATCGTCGGGAAGCCGAACGTCGGCAAGTCCTCGCTGCTCAACCAGGTCGCCGGTCAGGAGCGGGTGGTCGTCGACAACGTCGCCGGGACCACCGTCGACCCGGTGGACGAGCTGGTCGAGCTCGGCGACCGGACCTGGCGGTTCATCGACACCGCCGGCATCCGCAAGCGGGTCAAGGAGGCGTCGGGGCACGAGTACTACGCCTCGCTGCGCACCACCACGGCCATCGACCGGGCCGAGGTCGCGGTGCTGGTGCTGGACGCGTCGCAGTCGATCTCCGAGCAGGACCAGCGGATCGTGCAGACCATCCGCGAGGCCGGCCGGGCGCTGGTGATCGCGTTCAACAAGTGGGACCTGGTCGACGAGGAGCGTCGCTACTACCTGGACCGGGAGATCGAGCGCGAGCTCGTGCAGGTGCAGTGGGCGCCCCGGATCAACGTCACCGCCAAGACCGGGTGGCACGTCGACCGGCTGGTGCCGGCGCTCGACAAGGCCCTCGAGGGCTGGGAGACACGGGTGGGGACCGGCACCCTCAACGCGTTCCTCGGCCGGCTGGTGGCCGAGCACCCGCACCCGGTGCGGGGCGGCAAGCAGCCGAAGATCATGTTCGGGACGCAGCCGTCGACCTCGCCGCCGACGTTCGTGCTCTTCACGAGCGGCAAGCTCGAGGCGTCGTACGAGCGCTACATCGAGCGTCGGCTGCGCGAGGAGTTCGGCTTCGTCGGCACGCCGATCCTGCTGCAGCAGCGGGTGCGCGAGAAGCGGAAGCGCTGATCCTCGGGCGGTCGCAACAATGCTCCGCGCTGACGCGTCCGAGAGGCATGAACCTCTCTCGGCACGTTGCCCTGCCCCTGCTCGCCGCGGCCCTGGTCGCATCTCTCACCTCGCTCGGCTCTCCCGCGTCCGCCACGACACCGGCCGAGCGCGACGGCACCGTCATCAAGTGGCAGGGCAAGGAGCGGACGGCCCAGCTGCCGGTCGGGCCCGAGATGATTCCCGGCGCGCCGCGCTCGTTCCGCAAGTTCGCGCGCCAGGAGCTGCGCCGGTCCTGGATCGAGGACCTTGACCACAAGCCCGCCTGCAAGCAGGCGCCCACGATGACCGTCCGCAGCCTGCGCACCGACGGGTTCGCCATCGGCGGCTTCGGCACCTACCCGCAGCCCGGCTGCCAGACCGGCGGCGGCTACGCGGCGTTCTGGGCGATCCGGCACGGCCAGTGGAAGCAGGTCATCGGGACCCAGGACTTCCCGACATGCGACCGGCTGGAGCAGGTCGGCTTCCCGTCCGAGCTCGGGGTGCACGACTGCTACGACGGCCATGACGTGGTGCCGTACAGCCACGCCTGACGAAACGCCTGGCCCTAGAGTCGGGGGATGGCCGTATCCCCCGACGCCCGTCTCCTCACACGCGTGCTGACCTGCGTGGTGCTGCTCCTCGCTAGTGCCGCAAGTGCCGCCCCCGCGGCCGCCGAACGCCCGGAGCTGGCGAAGCCGATCTCCGGCACCCACTGCTCGGAGTTCCCGGCCGACAACTGGTGGCACGCCGACGTCTCGCAGCTGCCCGTGCATGCACAGTCGTCGGCCTGGCTCTCGCACATGGACACCGGCGTCGACCTGCATCCCGACTTCGGGCCGTCCTACGGCGACGGTCCCAACTACGGCATCCCGATCACCGTGGTCAGCAAGAAGCACGCCAGGTCGAAGGTGTCCTTCGACTACGCCTCCGAGAGCGACCGCGTGAAGTACCCGGTCGGCCGGGACACCAAGATCGAGGGCGGCCGCAACTCCGACGGCGACCGGCACGCGATCATCGTCGACAAGGACAAGTGCAAGCTCTACGAGCTGTACGCGACGTCGTTCAACGGACGCCGCTGGCACGCCGGCTCCGGCGCGGTGTGGTCGCTGAAGAAGAACAAGCTGCGCCCCGACGGCTGGACCTCCGCCGACGCGGCCGGGCTGCCGATCCTGCCGGGGCTGCTGCGCTGGAACGAGGTCAAGAAGAACAAGGTCGACCACGCGATCCGGTTCACCGTGCCCGAGACCTCCCAGTCGCACCTCTGGCCGGCGCGCCACGACGCCGGCTCCACGTCGTCGACGGACTACCCGCCGATGGGCGCTCGCTTCCGGCTCAGCTCGTCGTACGACGCGTCCGGCCTGTCGCCGTACGCACAGAACGTCGTGGCCGCGATGAAGAAGTACGGCATGGTCCTCGCCGACAACGGCTCCGCCTGGTACTTCCAGGGTGAGCAGAACGCCCGCTGGCCCGACCAGCTGGTCGAGGACCTCAAGACCATCCCGGCCTCGGCGTTCGTCGCCGTGGACACCTTGTCGCTGCAGGTGTCCCCGAACTCCGCCCAGGTGCGCTGACCCACCCGCGCCCGATTCAGGCCTGCGCCGACCGCTGCGGTAGCCTGCTCGCTGGTCTCCTCCGGGAGGCCTTCGGGCTGTGGCGCAGCTTGGTAGCGCACTTGACTGGGGGTCAAGGGGTCGCAGGTTCAAATCCTGTCAGCCCGACCGAACAACTGCTGGGCAGGGCCGTTTCCGCAATCCGCGGGGACGGCCGCCCTGGTTCGAGGCCCGGCCGGGCCAGCTACTGACCATTCACGTGGCGGGTCCGAGCGTCACGGACAGGTCGCCTGGAACGGGCGTTCACCGAAGTGGTCCGCCCACTCCTGCTCGGTGAAGTCGCGGCCAGCGACGCGGCAGGCGAAAGCCACGGCTTGCTCCAGACGGGTGTCCCACTCGAAGACGGGACCTCCGAACTCGTCCACGATGAGTACGGACCAGGGATCCTGGCCGAAGCTCGCCAAGGTGGAGCGCTGTGACGTGGTCACGCTCGCGAGCAGCTCGCCTGTGGCGCCGTCCCACAGGGCGTCGGTGGCATCAGGGCCCGACGTCAACACTCGGCGCCCATCGCGCGAGTAGGTGACCCAGTTCACGGTGTTGTGCCAGGGCCCGGCACGGGTCGTCGCATCCCCGGTAGCGATGTCGAAGACCTGCAGGGCTCCCGGACCGCCGCCGATGGCAACGTGCCTCCCGTCCGGGGAGAGGTCGACATCCGTGGCCCCGAAGCCGAGGTCGCCTTCCCGCACGACCCGACCAGACATCAGGTCGAGCAACGCCCAATGGTCTCGCGCGGCGACCCAGAAGCCCGAGGCGCTGTCGAAGCCGAGGAGGGCGACGGCGAGGTGGCCGTCGGGACCGGCGGCGATGTTGCTGACTGGCTGGTCCAGCTGGACCGGGCGACCCGCCGACCTGAGGTTCCCGTCGAGCATCGTGATACGTCCCGACACCTCACTCACGACCAGTGCCTCACCATCGGCGCTGTAGTCGAGGGCCGAGACGGCTGGACCGGGCGCTGGTGCTCTCGCTGTCAGCGTTCCATCTCGTGCGTCCCAGACGCGGATCTCGTCACCGGCAGCCTGGGCGAAGTGCATCCCGTCGGGGTGCCAGGCGCCTCCGGGTGCCCGGCGGAATCCCGGGCCGATCGAGACAGGCACCGTGGTCCTGCGGGTACGAACGTCGAGGAAGGCGACGCTCTCCGCGCCGAGATAGGCCACGAACCGCCCTCCTGGCGCAGGACTCCCCTGTCTCTCGCCGAGGTTGGCGGGTCCGGATGCCACCTGTGCGACGAAGCGTCGACCACCGTCCACGTCCCACGTTCGCAGGCTTCCCTGGGAGCCGGCGGTGTAGAGCGTGGATCCGTTGGTTCCCAGATCCGACGCCTCACCGTTCTCAGCGAGCGGTACCCGGGCGAGCGGTCGTCCCGAAGCGACTTCCCATACCAACGCCTCGCGTCTGGTGTACTCGACCGTCGCAATCCTGCGACCGTCGT
Organism: uncultured Actinomycetota bacterium; assembly: GCA_963798045.1. Lineage (GTDB taxonomy): Bacteria > Actinomycetota > Actinomycetes > Propionibacteriales > Nocardioidaceae > Nocardioides. Next base: position 140,712 of record CAWCSB010000006.1, on the reverse strand, counting down.
CGGAGAAGCTCAGATAGAAGGGAGCATCGCTGGCCTGCGACTGCATCTGGCGTTTCACCCGGCCAGTGACGGGATCAAGGACGGCGACCCCCACCCCATCGCCCGACACGCCCAAGGCCCGACCCGTCGGGCTCATCTCGACGATCTCCACGGAGTCCCTGCCCCAGGGTTCGGAGATCACGGTCGACCGACCTGTAGCGAGGTCATGACGCGTCAGGGGCGCCGTCGTGAACATCGCGTCACCGCGTGCCGTCAGGGCCACGCTGAATCCTGTGGAATCGACCAAGGTCCGGTTGGCCGGCCGACCGAGCGCATCCATGTCCCAGACGTAGGTCCAGGTGCTCGTGGCGCGGGTCGAGTCGTCCTGGCCGCGCACCCGCCACATGATCGCTGCCAGCCGTCGGCCGTCGTTGCTGAAGTCGAACCCGTTGAGCTGCCACCGCGCCCACCCCGCTCCTCCCGGCTGCGACGGCAGCGGCGCGAGACTGCTCGCATCCAGCAGCGCAACCGGGTGTCGTGCGGGCGCCGCCATCGTCACCGCGAGGATCGAGCCGTCCGGACTGAACCTCACCTTGCCCGAGATCCAGCCGAGTCGAGCGGGCTCGCCCGCTTGGAAGTCGGCCAGCCGCTCTCCGGTCGCCAGGTCGTAGAGCCGAACCCGGTTCACCATGTCGTACGTCGCCACCGTGGCACCGTCCGGACTGACGTCGAAGGAGAGGACCTCTTCCCCCGACAGTTCGGTCGACGCGATCACCTCTGGATGGCGGCCCAGGGCGGAGAGCAGGCTGCTCTGCGTCTCGGGGGAGTCGTGGAGGCGTACGCCCGCGACGGCGAGGAGCATGGACTCGTCGAGGTCGTCCGTCGTGAGCGCCCTGGCGCCTGCGCGCCGTGCTTCGGCGGTCCTCTCGGCCTGCGTCGCGGCGGCGGCGTTGTCCTCGGCGCGGTCCCGCTGCTCGAGGGCCACGACCCCCGCGACCAATGCCACGACCAGCAGCACCATCGCCACCGCGAGGCTGCCTCGGAGACGGCGGATCAACCGGGTCTGGGCGCGGGCCCTCACCTGCTCGGCGCCGCGCTCGGACTGCTCCGTTTGTTCGGCGGCCTCGAGAAAACCCATTTCGGTGGGTGTGAGCCTGGTGTCCGGCCGCGACCTCCACTGCAGGGCGTGCGCCAGGCGCACGCCGCGGTAGAGCTCGCTGTCCGGGCGCCCGAGGGAGTCCCAGGCATCAGCTGACGCGGTGAGGTGTTGCCGGATGCGCTGGCCCTCCAGGTCCTCCTCCAGCCACGCCCGCAGGCGCGGCCAGGCGCCCGCCAGGGCCTCGTGCGCGATCTCGACGACGCCGGCGTCGCTGATCACCAGCCGCGACCCGACGAGCAGATCGATCAGCTGGTCGTGCTCGGGATCAGCGGCCAAGAGCCGGCGCGGCACCCGGGCCCGCACGGGCTCGCCCTGCGTGCCGCCACTGACCAACCTCAGGACTATGTCGCGCAGGACGAGTCGGCGGTCGGGATCGACACTCGCGTAGACGGTCTCGGCGGACTGCGCGACTGCCCCGCGGATGCCACCCGAGGCCGTGTAACCGGCGACGGTCAGGGTATTGCGCTCCCGGCGTTCCCACGTCTCGAGAAGGGCGTGCGACAGCAGGGGCAACGCCCCCGCCGTGCCGGCGACCTCGCCGACGAGAAGGTCGACGAGGCCAGCCTCGATGAGGAGGCCCGCCTGTCGGGCGGGCGCCTCCACGGCGTCCCGCAGACCGGCCTCGGACATCGCGCCCAACAGGTAGAGGCCGCGTTCGAGGAGGCGTGCGAACGGCGGATACGCCGATGCGTCCGACAGCCGGTCAGCGCGAATGGCGACCACGAGTGGTGCCTGCTCGACCCATCGGACGAGTCCGGCCAAGAACTCCGCGCGCGCCGTATCGTCGCTGCACACGGAGAACGCTTCCTCGCCCTGGTCGACGATCAGGACAGTGCGCCGAGTCGGCGCGGGGACGCAGCCGAGGGCCTGCATCGGGTCCGATCCCGGCGTGATGACCACCACCGCGTAGCCCTGCAGCTGGAGAGCGGCGCCCAGGCCCGCCCGTGCGAGGGAGGACTTGCCGCTACCGGAGGGTCCGGCCACGGACACCGAGCCGCGTGAGTGCAGCAGCTGCAGGCACGCCTCGATGTCGTCGTCGCGGCCGTAGAAGTCCTCGGAGTCTTCGATGTCGAAGGGCAGCAGTCCCCGGTAAGGACATGCCCCGGTCGCCGGCAACGGGTCACCGGTCGTCAGCGACTCGTCCTGCCGGAGGATGGCCTCCTCCAGGCGCGCCAACTCGGGGCCGGGGTCGACTCCGAGCTGTTCGGCCAGCAGGTCCCGCACGCGCCGCACCGTGCGCAGCGCCTCGGTCTGGCGACCCGACTGGTACTGGGCTTGCGCGAGCAGCTGCCAGCGACGCTCACGCAGCGGCGCCGACTGCACCATGGCCCCGGCGGTCGCGAGCACGTCGAGGTGCCGCCCCGCCCTCAGGGATGCCTCCACCCTCAGTTCTTCCGCCTCGAGCCGCAGCTCGTCTAGCCGTTCCCCTTCGAACGCAGCGAGGTCCCAGGCCTCGATGTCCTCGAACGCCCGGCCCCGCCACAGCTCGAGCGCGTCGGCCACGACGAAGGCGGCGCGTTCGGGCTCGCCCAGCGCGAGGAGCTCGCGGCCACGGCCGACCAGCCGCTCGAAGCGTTGAGCATCGACCTCGTCTGCGGGCAGCACGAGTCGGTAGCCCTGCGGAGAGGTCTCGACCAACCCCGCGCCGAGGGTCCGCCGGATGCGGAAGATGCAACCCTGCAAGGACTTGTGTGCCGACCGCGGAGGGGCGGCGCCCCAGACCGCCTCGACGAGCTGGTCCACAGGAACGGGACGTCCCACGCGCAGGGCGAGGGCAGCCAGGACCGCTCTGTCACGTCGTCCGAGCGCGATGCCGTCGTCACACGTCAAGGGCCCGAGCACGGCGATGCCCACATCCCGACTGTCCGCTCCGACCAGACGTCCGTCAACACGTGAGGAACCGCAGGAGAACCGGGGCGACCCACCCGCGCCACGCGGAAGAACCACAGAAGAACCGCTCCGTGTCAGAAAGGTGGAACAACCTGGCCCACTCCGCGTGATCCGCGTTCCTACTACGTGAAGGACATCCCATGTCTCGTCGCATCGTCAGCGTCATGATCACCTGTGTGGTCGCCGTGCTCGGATCCCTGGCCGACGGCGCGGCATCTGCTGCTACTACTACCGGAGAGGCGTCCCAGCGAGCCACAACGGGCTGGCTGACGACGAGCGCCGGCGGTTTCCACACGTGCGGGATTCGGGCGGACCGCTCGTTGTGGTGCTGGGGAGACAACAGCTACAGGCAGCTCGGGCTCGGCGACGGCAAGAAGCGCACCAACCCTACCCAGGTCGGCCTGAACAGGACTTGGGCGGGCCTCGTCGCCGGTGCCAACCACACGTGCGCCACCCGCACGGATCATTCGCTGTGGTGTTGGGGGGCGAACCGCGACGGGCAGCTCGGGCTCGGCCACACAGCGAGGCGGAAGACGCCGACCCGGGTCAACACCAGTAACGACTGGGCCGACGTCAGCGCCGCCGGCTTCGCCCACACCTGTGGCACCCGCACCGACCACACGCTGTGGTGCTGGGGAGACAACGAGTGGGCCGGTCAACTCGGGCTCGGCGATACCACCGATCGGACCACCCCGACCCAGGTCGGCACCGGCACCGACTGGGGGCGTGTGAGGGCCGGTGACACGCACACCTGCGCCACCCGCACCGACCAGACCTTGTGGTGCTGGGGGTACAACGCGGTCGGTCAGCTCGGGCTCGGCGACACCGTGAACCGGGCGATCCCGACCCAGGTCGGCACCGGAAGCGACTGGACCGACCTCGCCGCCGACAATGGCTATCACACGTGCGCAACCCGCGCCGACCACAGCCTGTGGTGCTGGGGCTTCAACACACAGGGTCAGCTCGGGCTCGGGGACACCACGATGCGGACTCTCCCGACCCAGGTCGGCACCGGCACGAACTGGGAGCAGCTCACTGCCGGCCACCGCAACAGCTGCGCAACGCGCACCGACCACACTCTGTGGTGCTGGGGAGAAGGGCTCTACGGCCAGCTCGGGCTCGGCGACACCACCGGTCGCACCACCCCCACGCAGGTCGGCATTCGCAGCGATTGGGCCCGCGTCACTGCCGGGGCCAGGCACAGCTGCGCCATCCGCCTAGGCCAGACCATGTGGTGTTGGGGAAACAACCTCTACGGTCAGCTTGGGCTCGGCCACACCACGGATCGCTTGGTCCCGGCGAGGGTCTAGTTCGCCGCTCGCCGCTCGCCGCTCGCCGCTCGTAGCGACACGCGCCCGCGTCATACCGTGGCGGGGACCGTGACGAAGTCGAAGACCAGGCGTGCCGGGATGGTGCCGGAGAGCACCTCGGCGATCGCCTCGTTGACGTCTTCGAGGCTCCTGGTCTCGGCTATCACCCGAGTCCTGCCGGCCGCGTGGAGTGCGAAGACCTCCGCAAGGTCCTCGCGGGTGCCAACGATGGACCCGATGATCGAGATGCCCTTGAGCACGGTCTCGAAGATGGGGATGGTCATGGCCCCGTCGTCCGCGGGCAACGCGACGCAGACGAGGCGACCGCCACGGCGAAGCGAGGCGAATGCCTGCTCGAAGACGCGAGGTGACGCGGCCAGCACCACGGCCACGTCGAGTCCGCCGAGGGCCTGGAGGGCGGCGACAGGGTCGACGGCGGCGGCGTCGACGAGGTGCTCGGCGCCGAGTTTCGCGGCGAGGTCGAGCTTGGGTTGCTCGATGTCGATGGCAACCACGGTTCCGCCCATGATCCGGGCGTACTGCACGGCCAGGTGGCCAAGGCCGCCGATGCCGAAGATGCCGACCAGCTCGGTCGGCCTCACCTGGGCGACCTTGACTGCCTTGTAGGTCGTGACTCCCGCACAGCTCAACGGCGCGGCGTCGATCGAGCTGATGCCGTCGGGCACCGGTACGACGTACGTCGCACTGGCGACGGCGTACTCGGCGAACGCTCCGTCGATCGAGTAGCCACTGTTCTGCTGCGTCTCGCACAGGGTCTCGCGACCGTCGACGCAGTAGCGGCACTCGCCGCAGGCCGAACCCAGCCAAGCGATGGAGACCCGCTCGCCCACGGTCCGCCGGGTGACCCCTGCGCCCAGCTTCTCGATGATGCCGATGCCCTCGTGGCCGGGGACGAAAGGCAGTGCGGGCTTGACGGGCCAGTCGCCCCGGGCCGCGTGGATGTCGGTGTGGCACAGGCCGCACGCCTCGAGGCGGATCAGGACCTGGCCGGGTCCTGGCTCGGGGATGTCGCGTTCAACGATCTCGAGCGCATCGGAGAAAGCGGTGACGACTGCGGCCTGCATGGCTGAACCCTTCGTCGGTTCGCTGACCCGGTGCTGCCGATGCTCAGGTGAGCGGGCAAGGCACGGTCAGGCGACACTCCATCGTGTGCCGGCGAGGCGAAGCGGGGCAGGGTCGCCGGTCGTGTCCAGAGGGGACGTTCGGCACTGTCCGACCGGGCCACCTCAAGGGAACGTGACGAGCCAGGCCGAGCCGAAGCGACTCTGCATGGCCCGAAGCGGGCCGATACGCTTCCCGACATGGTCGGCGCCCTGCCTGAAGGAGCGCTGGGTGCCACTGCGATCCCTCGATCACGGACCTCCTACGTCGAGAGGCTCCCCGGAGTCTCGCGGACACCGCTCGCGGCGGCCCGCCGCGGCGCGGATCGGCAGGCGTAGCGAGTGCAGCCGGTCATCGTGGTGGGGTCGGTCAACGTCGATCTCGTGTTCACCGCCCTCGAGCGCCTCCCTGCGCCGGGTGAGACCGTGCGCAGCTCCGGCTTCGAGGTGCTCCCTGGCGGCAAGGGGGCCAACCAGGCCTGTGCCGCAGCCAAGCTCGGCGCCGCCGTCTCGCTGGTCGCGCGCGTAGGGACCGACGACAACGGCGACCTCGCGCTCGCCGAGCTCGAGAGCGATGGCGTCGGCCTGGCCCTCACCCGCCGGGTCGACGGGCCGACCGGTGTCGCCGCTGTGCTCGTCGACGACCTGGGGGAGAACGTCGTCGTGGTCGCCCCCGGAGCCAACGCCCGGCTGGCGCCGGATTCCGTCGATGACGCCCTCGATGCCGAGCACGCCGTCGTTCTGGCCTGCCTGGAAGTCCCTGTCGACGCGGTGCTCGCGTGGTCCCAGGTGGCGCGGTCCCGCGGGTGGACGTTCGTGCTCAACCCGGCGCCGGCGCAGGCCCTCCCCGACGAGCTGCTCGCCAACGTCGACGTGCTGACCCCGAACGAGTCCGAGCTGGTCGGGATCGGTCGCACGGTGGAGGAGCTGCTCGAGAAGGGCGCTGGCGCGGTGGTCGTCACCCGGGGAGCCCGCGGCGCCGAGCTGCACCGGCGTGGACATCCGGTCCACACCCAGCCCGCGTTCGACGTGCACGCGATCGACACCACGGGTGCCGGCGACGCGTTCAACGGCGGGCTGGTGGCCGCCCTGAGCCAGGGCCTCGACCTCGAGCAGGCTCTCCAGCGTGGTTGCGCCGCGGGTGCGTTGACGACGACAGGGCTCGGAGCGCGCGCAGCCCAGCCCGCTCTCGCCGAGGTGGTCGCCCTGTGCGCCGGCGGATACGGGCCTTGAGCGGCGTCACCAGGTCTGGAGGCGGGGCACGAACACGCGAACGGTGCACCCGTGCGGCGACGAAGGCTCCATGATGCAGGAGCCGCCGAGGATGGCGGCCCGGTCTCGCATGGTCGCCAGCCCACGGTGGCCGGGGGCCGACACGAAGGACTCCGGGTCCACCGCGACGCCGTTGTCGCTGATCACGATCTCGAGCCCCTTCTCGGCGCCCCGGAGCGTGACGATGACCTCCGTTGCCTCGGCGTGGGCACACGCGTTGCTGAGTGCCTCCCTGGCGATGCGCAGCGCCTGGCTCCGCTCGACCTGAGGGAGCTCCTCGCCCGAGTCCACATCGTCCACCGACCAGTCGATCGACGTCCCATCGAAGATCTGAGCCGCGAACATGCGGATGCTCTCTGCGATCGGAACGCTCGTGTGTGTCGGTTCCAGGGTGAAGAGCAGCGAGCGCAGCCGGTTCGTCGCACTCATGACCAGCTCGCTGAGCGCCTCCTGGAGTGACTCGACCTCGGGCGAGGCCTCGGGCAGGTGGTGACGCAGCAGCTGCAGCTGGAGGGTCACCGCACCCAGGGCCTGGAGCGAGTCCTCGTGTACGTCGGCGGCGATCCGCGCCCGCTCACCGTCCTCGGCCTCGAGGAGCCGGACGAGGAGGCCTTCGTGCCGTGCCGTCAGTGTCCGTAGCGGGGTGATGTCTCGAAACACGAGGCTCACCCCTTTGGCGGAGGGGTAGACGCGAATCGAGAACCACTTGTCCACCAGCTCGAAATACTCCTCGAACTCGTCATCCTGTTGGGTCTCGAATGCCTTTCGATAGCGGAGGTCGAAAGCAGAGCCGATGGCAGTCGGGAATTCCGCCCAGACGCTCCTGCCGACGAGGTCCTTGACGTCGCGTCCCAGCAGCCGCGCCGCAGCCAGGTTGACGAATCGAACCCGCCAGTCCCGATCGAGGTCGAAGAAGCCGTCGTCGACCCGATTGAGGGCGCGGCCGAGGTCCACCGGCGACATCGAGCCCTGGCGGGCGTGCAGTGCGCCGCCGGCGATCACCCCGGGTCGTCCAAGCCTTCGTCGGCGCGGGCGGATCCGGTGAGCGGATCGCCGTCGAGCACGACGGGGGATGACAGGCTGATGACCATTTAGCGGTCCCGACTGGAAACGCGCGGCGGCGTTCACGGTGATTGCGAAAGCCGGCCAAGGTCTGGGGACAGCTATTGGCAGGATTATGGCACACCGGTCGGCCAGGACCGGGTGGGCGATCCCCCGGGAGGCATTCTTTGGTTCGAGCCTTGCGAGGCGGGTATTTGCCTCTATCGCGCAATTTCGCGCGTTGCCGCGGAATGCCGTGCCACGGCTGTCGTCGAGGTCACCGCAGGCCCTCCTTGAAGCCCAAACGCCAGGAGGGGTACCGCAGCGTCCAGCCGAGCTCGCGCTTGGCCTTGGCGTTCGAGAAGCCCCGCCCCTGGGTCATCATCGTCACCGCGACCTTGCCCGCGAGCAGCCGGGCCAGCCAGGCCGGCACCCGCATCGGTGGCTTGGCCCCGGCGGACTCGGCCAGGTAGGGGAGCCACTCGCTGGCGGGCGCAGGCTCGTCGTCGACGATGTTGAACACGCCCTGCGCCCGCTGCTCGACGGCCAGGACGGTGGCACTGGCCGCGTCCTGGAGATGGACCCAGGAGCTGTGACCCTCGCTCCGACCGACGAGCGGGAACTGCCGCTTGCGGACGAGCTCGACCTGGTCGTCGCTGGCCCCGGGACCGTAGAGACCGCCGTACCGGAGCGCCGCGCCGCCCGCCGCCACCACGACCTCCTCGACGTGGCGGATCGCCAGGAACCCTGCGTGCGCCCGGGTGCCCTCGTAGAGGTCGAGCGGGTCGTCCTCGGTCTTCACCCAGCCGCCCTCGCGCAAACCGTTCCAGCTGCCGTAGCTCTGGGCCACGACGTGCGGCACGCCGACCGCCTCGGCGGCGGCAAGCAGGTGGTCGGTCCCCTCGGTGCGCAGCCTGATGGTGGGGGCGAACCAGCGGTCGATGTGCTTGAAGTCCGGCTTGCCCGCGTGCGCCGGAGCGATGGCTGTCATCTGGTGGACGAGGGCGTCGGGCTGCGCCCCGGCGACGGCCCGTTTCACCGACTCCGCGTCCAGGCCGTCCATCACCACTGCCTCGGCGCCCAGGGCCTCGACCGTGGCCGTCTTCGCCGGGCTGGTCGTCGTCGCCGTCACGTGGTGGCCCCGGGCCACCAGCTGCGGCACGAGCAGTCTGCCCAGCACTCCGGACCCGCCTGCCACGAACACCCTCACGTGCTTCTCCTCCTCGTCGATGAATGGCTATCGACATGGAGACACCGGTGGCCGCCCGGCTGTGACGTCCCGGTGTCGCCTCAGTCGTGCCGCTCGTCGGTGCTGCTCGCCGGCAGGGACTTCGTCCGGTCGTCCTCGGGGAGGGGTTGCTCGTCCGCGTACATCAGCTGCGACAGCCGGGACCGCAGGCGCTCCGACCCGCGGTGCGGGGCGGGGATCCCCTCACCATCGGCGTGCGGAGGGCTCTGGCGGACGGCGTGTGGTGCGCGCTGCCGGAGCATGAGCGCTCGGTCGGCGCGCACCGGCGTGTGCTTCTCGCTGTACCCGCCGTCGGGGGAGCGCATGACGACGCCCGTCGCCTCGCCGTGGGCCAGGCGGTCGTTGTCGGCCCGTTGGAGCCCGATGCACCAGCGCCTGGCGATCACGAACACGAGGGGCGGTACGACGAAGATGGCCACTCGGATCGCGTAGGTGATGCCGTTGAGGCTGACGTGGAGCCTGGTGGCGAGGATGTCGTTGCCGCCGGCGGCCCACAGCAGCCCGTAGGCCGCGATCATGGCGGCCATGAACGCCGTGCGGGTCGGGGCGTCGCGCGGCCGCTGGAGCAGGTGGTGCTCGCGCTTGTCGCCGGTGACCCACGCCTCGAGGAACGGCCACGCCATCACGAGCAGGAAGGGCGCCAGCGCCAGCACCTGTCCCGGCAGGAGGACGTTCCAGGAGATCGTGTGGCCCGCGACGTGGGTCTCCCAGCCGGGGAAGATCCGCAGCAGGCCCTCGGCGATGCCCATGTACCAGTCGGGCTGCGAGCCCGCGGTGACCTTCGCGGGGTCGTAGGGCCCGTACTTCCAGATCGGGTTGATGGACAGCAGCGCACCCATCAGAGCGAGGGTGCCGAAGACCACGAAGAAGAAGCCCGTCGACTTGGCGAGGTAGACCGGCAGGAACGGGTAGCCGACGACGTTCCGCTCGGTGCGGCCGGGCCCGGCCCACTGGGTGTGCTTGTGGTAGACGATCAGGAGCAGGTGCGCCGCCACGAGGGCCAGCAGGAGTCCCGGGATCAACAGCACGTGCACGATGTAGAGCCGCGGGATGGCGGCGGTGCCGGGGAACTCGCCTCCGAACGCGAGGAAGGAGAGGTAGCTCCCGACGACCGGCGTGGCCTTGACTATCCCGTCCGCGATCCTCAGGCCGGTGCCCGAGAGCAGGTCGTCCGGCAGGGAGTAGCCCGCGAAACCCTCGAGGACACCGAGCAGCAGCATCGTCCCGCCGATCAGCCAGGTGACCTCGCGGGGCTTGCGGAACGCCCCGGTCACGAACACCCGGATCAGGTGGACGAGCATCCCGGCGATGAAGACCATGGCGGCCCAGTGGTGGATCTGCCGCATGAGCAACCCACCGCGGACGTCGAAGGTGATGTGCAGCGTCGAGGCATAGGCATCCGACATCGGGACGCCGCGCAGCTGCGCGTAGGAGCCTTCGTACGTCGACTCCGACATGCTGGGCGTGAACCACAGGGACAGGAAGACACCGGTGACCAGGAGCACCACGAAGCTCCACAGGGCGATCTCGCCCAGCATGAAGGACCAATGGTCCGGGAAGACCTTGCGCAGGTACTTGCGACCGCCAGCGGACAGGTTGAGCCTGTCGTCGGCCCAGCCGGTCACCGTCGCCAGCGCGCGCCGTTCTGATGCCATGTCACGACCTTTCCGAGAGGGATCTCCGTCGCTCACCCTTCCGACACCGGCCGGGGCCCAGTTGTGACAGGTCTCGCTGAAGTCACACGGTGATGAAGGCCGTGTGGAGGTGTGCGGTGCCGAGCCGGGCGCCGAGTGCCCGGGCCGATCCGAGCAGGGCGACCCTCGTCCGCAGGGCCTCGTCGGAGTCCTGGTCGAAGACGTAGGGAGTCGTCGGCTCGACGACCTGCAGCGCGTGGGTGAACACGTCGCCGGCGATCATGACGTGCTCGTCGGCTTCGGAGACCAGGACGCTCTGGTGCCCGGGCGTGTGCCCGGGTGTCGGTTGCAGACGTACCGTCGGGCCTCCGCCACCGGCCACCAGGTCAACCTCTCCCGGACAGGCGTGGAGCTGGTCGGCATCGGTCAGTGGGTCGAGCAGGTGCCGCCACGGCGCCCCGTCCACGCCCGTCCGACGTACGGCGTCGAGCTCTCGCGCCTGGACGTGATAGGTCGCATGGGCGAACGACGGACGGCCCTCCTGGTCGATGCTGCCGGCGGCGTGGTCGCCGTGCAGATGGGTCAGTACGACGTCGGTGACGCGGTCGGCCTCGATGCCGAGCTCGCTCAGGAGCCGCTCGACGAGGTGCGCACCCTCGGGGGCCCAGGAGCTGCGCAGCGCGGTGTCGCTGGCCGCGCCGGTGTCGACGAGCACCAGCCGCCCCGGCGCCTCGACGACGTAAACCCGGAACGCCAGCCACCACCGGTCCGGGCTCGGTCGTGGGTCGGGGTCGAGCAGGTCCGCGCGCTCGACGACCTCGGCGTCGACGGACGGGAAGGCTTCGGAGAGCGGCAGGAAGAAGGGGCCTTCCGAGTCGAGGAGGGCCGTGACGACGGCGCCGCCGACGGCCACGGTCTCCGTCACACGGTCTCCGTCACGGAGGCCCTGGAATCCGTCGAGGACTCACTCGAAGCGGACCGCCCCGCAGTCGACGCACTCGAACCGTCTGATCGAGTGACCGTCCTCGAACTCCTCGAGACGGAGCTCCCATCGATGGTCGATCTCGATCGGGACGGTCGTCGCGAGTGCGGTCATCGAGCCCTCCGCCGTGTTGGGGGTCAGTCGGGTGGACAGTCGGGTGGACCAGGGGACATTGCCCATCCCCATGCCTGCCCATGTCCGGCAGCACGCAGAATCTTTCAGACGGGATCAAGTTTTCCGTCCTCAGGTGTCTTGGGCACTCCTGGCGGACGGGAACAAGCCGCGTCGGGTGTTCGTTGGGCGGTCGTGACCGTCCCCAACTCCCTCGAACTGCTCACCCACCGACTCGACCAGCTGCGCGCCGAACGCGCGGCCGCCATGACCGCGAGCCTCCGCGACGTGACCGGCGACGTGGCCGACCGGGCCACCAACGTCGAGGCGTCGATCCGGCTCCAGCTCCTCGACGAGCGCATCGCGCTGCTCGAGCTCGAGATCGACGAGAGTCGGCGCGACCGCCACGCCGACGGTGTCGTCTCCGTGGGGGACGTCGTCCGCGTCGACCTGGGTGACGGGCCCGAGGAGTACGTCGTCGGCTCGGTCGAGCAGGCCGCCGCGGGCGTGCCCACGGTCACCCCCGGCAGCCCCGTGGGCCGGGCCATCGTCGGAGCGGCCGTCGGATCAACGGTTGCCTACGAGCCGCGCCCCGGTGTCCGGGTCGAGGTGCGGATCCTCGACGCGAGCGGCGGGCTGGCCCCGTCTGCCTGACCTGTAGCGTCTCCGCCGGCGGAAGGAGCCGGGATGGACGACGACTACCAGAGCCACGACGCGGTCGGGCTGGCTGCGCTGGTGCGCGACAAGCAGGTCAGCGCCCAGGAGCTGCTGGATGCGGCACGCGCGCGGGCGGCAGAGGTCAACGACCGGATCAACGCCGTCGTGGTCGACGTCGACCCGCCCCGGTCGGGCAGCGGGACCGGACCGTTCGCCGGCGTACCGTTCCTGCTCAAGGACCTCAGCCAGGACCTCGAGGGCTATCCGACCAGCGGCGGCTCGCGGTCGCTGGCCACGACACCCGTGACCGAGAACTCCACCGTCGTCCAGCGATGGCTCGACGCGGGGCTGGTCGTGTTCGGCAAGACCAACACCCCGGAGTTCGGCGCCAAGGGCGTCACCGAGTCGCACCTGTTCGGCCCGGCCCGCAACCCGTGGAACACCGACCACACGCCGGGCGGCTCCTCGGGCGGGTCGGCGGCTGCGGTCGCCGCCGGCATCGTGCCGTGCGCGGCCGCCAGCGACGGCGGCGGCTCGATCCGGATCCCGGCCTCGGCGTGCGGCCTCTTCGGCCTCAAGCCCTCGCGGGGGCTGGTGCCGTCCGGGCCGCTGGTCCAGGAAGGACTCGGCGGCACGGCCACCAACGGCGTCGTCTCGCGCTCGGTCCGCGACACCGCCGCGATGCTCGACGTGCTCGTGGGCGGCACGCCCGACGGGCCCTATCTCCCGGCCGTGCCCGCGACGTCGTACGCCGACGAGGTGGGCCAGGACCCCGGTCGGCTCCGCATCGGCCTGTGCACGGCCAGCGCCATCAACCCGAAACCACACGCCGAGGCGGTCGCCGCGGCCACGGATGCGGGCAAGCTCCTCGAGTCGCTCGGCCACGAGGTCGAGCAGCTCGACAGCGCGCCGTTCGACGACGAGGCGCTCGCCAAGGACTTCCTCACCACCTGGTTCGTCTACGCCGCCGACTCGGTCGCCCAGGCCAAGGCGTTCAGCGGATCCGACGACAGCGGCTTCGAGCCGGACACCCTGGTCATGGCCGCGCTCGGCCGGGCGACCAACCCGGTGGACCTGGTCCGCGCGATCGAGAACCGCCAGGCGCACATCCGCCGGCTCGCGGAGTTCCACGAGTCCTTCGACCTCCTGCTCACGCCCAGCACCGCCCTACCGCCGCCGAGGATCGGAGCCCTCGACCTGCCGGAGGCGATGCAGAAGGCGCAGAAGGCCCTGGTCAAGGTGCGCGGCGCCGGGCTGCTCCGGTTCACTCCCGTGGTGGACCAGCTGATCAGCGAGAACCTCGGCTGGGTGCCCTACACGCAGCTCGCCAACCTCACCGGCCGCCCCGCGATGAGCGTGCCGCTGCACTGGACCGCGGACGGACTGCCGATCGGGGCGCAGCTGGTCGGGCGGCTCGGCTCCGACGGACTGCTGCTCCGGCTGGCCGCCCAGCTCGAGCGGGCCCAGCCCTGGTGGGACAAGCGCCCGCCACTCTAGCCAGGCTCCCTTGGCGCCGCGTGGTCACGGTGTGACGACCGTAACCACCCCCTCGATGGGCAGTTGTGCCCATCGAGGGGCCGGCCCCGGCCTGCCCGACGGACCACACATCTCGGGGTGAGTGCATGTCGATCCTGAACGAAGACACGAACGCGGTGGATGGCGTCGTCGGCGTCGACCGGCGCAGCTTCGTCGGCTACGTGCTGGCCGGGACCACGCTGGTTGCGGCCGCCGACCTCGCGCTGGGCAGCCCCGCCCGCGCCGCGAGCGGAGTGAGCGGCCCGCAGATCGCGGAGTTCTACGACCTCAACGACTTCATCGACCAGACCTGCCTGCCGACCGCCAGCATGGTCACGGTCACCGTCAACTCCGACGGCACGGCGTCCTTCGCGCTGCCGCGGTCGGAGAACGGCCAGGGGATCACGACCTCGACGGCGATGATCATCGCCGAGGAGCTCGAGCTGCCGGTCGGCAAGGTGAAGGTCACGTTGGCCGACGCCCGCCCGGAGCTGCTCTTCAACCAGCTCACCGGCGGCTCGTCCACCACGACGTCGACGTACACGCCGATCCGGGTCGCCGCGGCGGTCGCCAAGGGCGCGTTGCTGGAGGCCGCGGCGACGATGCTGGGTGCCCAGGTGACCGAGCTGATCGCCAAGGGAGGGGTGATCCAGGCGCCCGGCGGTGGGAGCGCGACGTACGGCGACCTGGCCAGGGCAGCCGCCGCGACGCGCGGCCGCAAGGTCGAGGTGACCCTCAAGGACGCGAGCACGTTCCGCGTGGTCGGCGTCGGCCAGAACCGACTGGACGCGCGCGACGCGGTGACCGGCAAGAAGACGTTCACCACCGACCTGCGGGTCAAGGACGCGCTCCCGACCATGGTCTGCCGGGCGCCCACGCTCAACGGGACTCCGAAGCGGCTGCTCAACCGCAAGCAGGTGTCCGGGATGCGCGGAGTGCACGACCTGGCGATCGTCGACACCGGCGTCGCGGTGCGTGCCGACACCTTCGGACAGTGCATCGACGCGGTCCGGGCGATGCGGGTCGAGTGGGCTGACGGGCCGGTCGCCGGGCTGTCCGACGGGGACATCGAGGCCGAGCTGAAGCAGGCCGAGCTGCCGATTGCGGCGGTGCCCGACAACCCGCTGGCCCAGTCCGTCGACGCGTCGTTCACCTTCCACTTCCGGAGCAACTCCGCGCTCGACACCAACGCGGCGATCGCCGACGTCCGGTCCGACCGGGCCGAGATCTGGTCGGCGCTGAAGACTCCGATCGCGGCCCAGGCGGCGATCGCGCAGGCGTGCGGGCTGGCCCAGGACAAGGTGAAGGTGCACGTCATGCAGGGTGGTGGCTCGTTCGGCCGCCGGCTCTTCTTCGACGCCGCGCTCGAGGCCGCCAAGATCAGCAAGGCGATGGGCAAGCCGGTCAAGCTGATGTGGCACCGCGCGGACGACTCGCGGGTCGGCCGGACCCACCCGATGGCGACCAGCCACGTCCGCGCGACGTACGCCGGCGACCAGCTGCTCGCGTTCCAGCAGAGCCACACCAGCGTCGAGACCGACTTCCGCCACGGGCTGGGCGAGATGCTGACCGCGGCGGCCGCCGACCTGCCGGCCGGGCTCGGGAACCTCGGCTTCGCCGAGAGCATCTTCCTGATGACGACGGTCATGCCCTACGACTTCGCGATCAAGAACCAGCTGCTCAACGAGGTCGACACCCGGTTCAACACCGGCAGCATGCGCAACATCTACTCGCCCGACGTGCGGACGGCAGGGGAGCTGGTGATCGACCAGCTCGCCGCGAGGATGGGGCTGGACCCCTACCAGTTCCGTGCGAAGCACCTCAGCCACCCGCGGGTGCTGGGCGTCCTGAACGCCGTCGCCCAGGCCGGCCAGTGGGGGAAGGCGATGAAGCCCGGCACGGCCCAGGGCATCGCGATCCACGAGGAGTACAAGGGCGCGACCGCCTGCCTGGTCGAGATCGACTGCCGGCCCAAGACCGTGAAGCGGAAGGTCCGCGACGCCGTCACCGGGCCCCGGGTCACCCGGGTCACCTTCGCGATCGACGCGGGGCTGCCGATCAACCCGCGCGGCCTGGAGGCCCAGATGCAGGGCGGCATCAACGACGGCATCGCGCAGGCGCTGACCTCCTCGCTGCACCTGCGGGACGGGCACTTCCTCGAGGCCAGCTGGGACAACTACTTCTACACGCGGCAGTGGAACACGCCTCCCAAGGTCCAGGTCATCGTGATGCCGCCGACCACCGGCGTCCCCGGCGGCGCGGGTGAGGCCGGCGTCGCCGCCTCGATGGCGGCCGTGGCCTGTGCGTACGCGCGGGCGACCGGCCACGTGCCGACGTACTTCCCGATCAACCACAAGGACCCCCTGCACTTCAAGGTGAAGTCCTACGTGCCACCCATCCCGCAGTCGCCGGTCAACGGCCTCAAGAAGACCTACTGAGAGGGAGTCGGAGATGCCCAAGCAGACCTTCATCCTCAACGGCAAGCCGGTGAGCGTGAACGCCCCAGACGACGTTCGCCTCCTCTGGGTGCTGCGTGACCTGCTCGGGGTCACCGGTCCGAAGTACGGCTGCGGGATCAACGTGTGCAAGGCGTGCACGTCGCACATCAACGGCCGGGCGTTCAACCCGTGCTCGGTGCGGGTGGGCGACCTGGAAAGGACCGACCGGGTCACGACGATCGAGGGGCTACCGCGCGAGCACAAGGGCGCGGGGCTGCACCCGATGCAGCAGGCCTGGCTCGACCACGACGTGGCTCAGTGCGGCTACTGCCAGCCGGGCCAGATCATGGCGGCGGTGGCGCTGGTCAACAAGGTGCGGCGGGAGAAGCGGAAGATCAAGGACAAGGACCTCGACGCGATCCGCAACATCTGCCGCTGCGGCAGCTACACCCGCATCCGCGAGGCGATCGCGCAGGGCGCCCGGCAGATGAGGTAGCCGACTTGGTTGGATGGTCGCGTGAGCGACCTGCCAGGCGACCAGACCGGAGACTTCACCGGCGACTTCGTCCGGCATCTCGGCATCAAGATGACCGAGGTGACCGGGGATCGGGTCGTGGCCGAGTGGGTGGCGGCAGCCAAGCACCACCAGCCCTACGGCATCGTGCACGGCGGTGTGCACTGCTCGGTCATCGAGACCCTGGCCAGCTACGGCGCGGCCAGCTGGCTGGGGGAGCGGGGGCAGGTCGTGGGTGTCAACAACAACACCGACTTCTACCGCGCGGTGCGCGAGGGGCCGCTGACCTCGACCGCCACGCCGATCCACCGGGGCCGGACCCAGCAGGTCTGGGTGGTCGAGACCGTCGATGCGGACGGCCGGATGGTGGCACGAGGTCAGGTGCGGCTGCAGAACCTCGACCCGCAGGGCTGACGACCTCGGCCGGACCACCACCGCCTCGACCCGGTGCGCATGAGTCCACGGGAGGCCGAGGTCGCGGCGGCCCGCTGGGGAAGCCGTTCGGTGGCGATCGTGACCGCGACCTGTCCGCCGACCAGGCTCAGCGGTCGCCAGAGCGGCTTCGGGATCCAGGTCGGGCCGGCCGCGGGTGGACACTGGTCGACACAGTCAGGTTGGTTGCAGGTCGGGTGGGGCACCCTCGGCAGACCGCGAACCGGCGAGGAGCGTGCGATGGCGAAGGTGGGGCTCTGCGAGGACGACCCGGCGATCCGGCGGGTCGTCAACGACGCGATGCGGCTCGCCGACCACGACGTGGTGCTCACCCACAACGGCGCGGAGGCGGTGCAGCTGCTCGGCGAGGACGACGACCTCGACGTGATCATCCTCGACATCGGTCTGCCCGACGCCGACGGTCGCGACGTCTGCCAGGCGCTCCGCTCGGCCGGCCAGCCCGCGCCCGTGCTCTTCCTGACCGCGCTGGGTGCCGTCCACGACCGCTTGGCCGGGTTCAGCGCCGGCGCCGACGACTACCTGCCCAAGCCGTTCGACGTGAAGGAGCTGATCGCACGCGTCGAGGCGCTGGCCAAGCGGGGTCGGATCGTCACCGGCCAGGCGCCGACCGACCTGGTCCTCGATCCCGCCCGGCACGCCCTGGTCTGCGAGGACCGGGAGGCGCTGCTCACCCCGACCGAGTTCCGGATGCTCGCGGCGATCACGTCCCGGCCCGGTGAGGTCGTACGCCGCCGGGTGGTGGTGGCAGCGGCGTGGCCCAACGGCGGCATGGTCAGCGAGAACACCGTCGACTCCTACATCCGGCGCATCCGGGTGAAGCTCCGGGAGGTCGGCTCGCCGATGCAGCTCACGACGGTTCGCGGGGTTGGCTACACACTGAGGTGATGGAGACCGTCGCGCGCCGCGCCGCTCGACGGTTGGGCCCGCGGTCCTTCCGCGGCACGATCGTGGCCTCGACGGTCGGACTGATGACCGTGTCGATGATCGTCGTCGGCCTGTTCATCCAGCTGCTGCTCAGCCGCGCCGCCGACAATGACGTCGACGAGGTCCTGCACCAGCGCGCGGACACGGCGATCGCGGTGATCAGGGACGCGTCGGCGGACGGTCTCAACGTGCCGCGGGACTCCCTCGAGCCCGGCATCGTCGTCTACGACGCAGACGGCGAGCTGCTCTCGGGATCGGTCGGCGACGACACTCGAGACCTCGCCCACGAGCTGGCCGACGAGCTGGCGGGCACCGACCGGGAGCGGACCAGTGACGGCCCGGGCGGAGTGGCGCGGCTGCTGGCCGTGCCCTTCGACACCCCGAGCGGCGAGAGCGGCGTACTGGTGGTCAGCCAGGACACCACGCCGTACGAACGATCGGAGCGGTACGCGCTCTACGCCACCGGCATCCTGGCCGCGCTGGTCATCGCGACCACCGCGCTGATCGCGCTCAGAGTGACGCGGCAGGCGCTGGAGCCGGTCGCCCGGATGGCGCAGCGAGCCACCGAGTGGAGCGAGCGGGATCTGACCTCGAGATTCGCCCTCGGACCGCCCACCAACGAGCTCGCGGCTCTGGGGGAGACCCTCGACCACCTGCTCGACCGGGTGGCCTCGGCGATCCTGGCCGAGCAGCGGCTGACCGCCGAGCTGGCCCACGAGCTGCGTACCCCGCTCACCTCGATCCAGGGCTCGGCGGACCTGGCGCTGCTCCGCGGCGTACCCGACCCGGCCACCCGACAGGACCTGGAGCAGATCTCCGCCTCCGCCCGCGAGATGTCGGCGGTGATCACCACCCTGCTCGACCTGGCCCGGGACGAGTCGCCGAGCTCGCGGCGGCGCACCTGCACGGTCGCGGACCTGGTGCCGGCGCTGGTCGCCGCGGCGAGCGGCAACGTGCCGGTCGAGGACCGTACGGGTCCCTCGTCCTCCAGCATCGCGGCGCCGAGGGACCTGGTGGTGCGGGCGATCCTCCCGTTGATCGACAACGCGGTGCAGCACGCTCGCGCCGGGATCGTGCTCACCGCGGTGGACCGGCCGGACGTCGTCGAGCTCACCGTGTCCGACGACGGTCCGGGCGTGGCCTACGAGCGGCGTGAGGACGTGTTCGAGCCGGGCGTGACCTACCGGCAGGGCGGAGCGGGCCTCGGGCTCGGCATCGCCCGCCGGGTGGCGCGGTCCTTCGGCGGGGAGATCACCTTGGTCGAGGGGACCGGTGGCGCCTGCTTCGTGGTCTCGATGCCCCGCCGCTGACGGATCCAGGCTCTAGCCCATCGACTTCTGACCGTCGATCGCCTCGCGGATGATGTCGGCGTGACCGGCGTGCTGGGCGGTCTCGGCGACGATGTGCGTGAAGACCCGGCGGGCCGACCACCGTGCGCCGGGCGCGAACCACGGCGCCTCGGGCAGCGGCTGGCTCGAGTCGAGGTCGACGGTGGCGACCAGGGCATCGGTGGCCGCCGCCACGGCGTCGTACTCCTCGAGCAGACCCGCCAGGGTCTCGCCCTCCAGCATCCGGAAGCCGTCGGCGTACGCCGCGATCTCGGCCGGCGGGTCACTCCAGTCGACCTTGGCCCAGTCGATGTCGGGCTGCGCGGCCGGTCCCTCCTGGACGAAGCGCGCCCACTCCTTCTCGGTGGAGGTCACGTGCTTGATCAGGCCGCCGAGGGTCAGCTCGCTGACCGTCGAGCGGGTGCGAGCCTGCTCGTCGGACATGTCCTGGGCGGTCACGCGGAACAGGCCGCGATGCTTGCGCAGCACGTCGAGGAGGTCGGCGCGCTCGCCGGTGAGGGACTCGGTGTGGGACTCGGTGTGGCTGCCTGCGGTGGTGGTCATATGACCACGCTAGGAGCCTTTGCGGTCAGTTCCTGACCGCAATCCAGAGCCTCTTCGGGTCGCCTGGGGCCGTCCCGTGGTGGAGGTCACCCACAATAACCTGTACATGCGTGTACAGGTTATGATCTAGTATCACGAACACCAATGTTCGAGTTATTGGGAGGAGACCAATGACCATGACTGAGACACCTTCATCTGCCACGTCGGCACACCCGCGTCGCTGGCAGGCCCTGGGCCTGCTGGCCGTCGCCCAGTTCATGCTGATCCTGGACATCACCGTCGTGACCGTCGCGATGCCCGAGATGGGCGCCGACCTCGGTCTCGGCCGGGAGTCGCTGACCTGGGTGATGAGCGCCTACACCCTCGCCTTCGGCGGCCTGATGCTGCTGGGCGGGCGAGCCGCCGACATCCTGGGGCCGCGCAGGCTGGTGCTCGCCGGGCTCGGGCTGTTCACCCTCGCCTCGCTCGTGGTCGGCCTCTCGACGACCGGCGGACTCGTCATCGGTGGCCGCGTCGCCCAGGGCGTGGGGGCCGCACTGATGTCGCCGGCCGCGCTCTCCGTCGTGGTCCGGCTCTTCGACGGCGACGAGCGCAACAAGGCACTCGGCATCTGGTCCTCACTCGGCGGCGTCGGCGCGGCCGTCGGCGTCCTCCTCGGCGGTGTGCTGACGGCCGGCCCCGGCTGGGAGTGGGTCTTCTTCGTCAACGTGCCGATCGGCGTGGCGCTGCTCGTCGGGCTGCACCGCCTTCTTCCGCGGCTCCCTGCCTGGGGAGCCGGCGCGCGGCTGGACGTCGTCGGCGCCACGCTGGTGACGGCCGCGACGCTGCTGGTGATCTACGCGTTCATCGGTGCGGGCGAGCGCGGCTGGGGGAGCGGTACGACGCTGGGTCTGCTCGGGGTGGGCGTGGCGGCATACGTTGCCCTCGCCGGCTGGTTGTCACGCGCCTCGTCGCCCCTTGTCGACCCGCGACTGCTGACCCGCCGCCCCGTAGTGGCCGGCACCTTCGTGCTCTTCGTGACGACCGCCCTGATGGTCGCGGTGTTCTTCCTGGGAACCTTCTACCTGCAGCAGAGCGAGGGCCACGGCCCGCTGGCGACCGGCCTGCTCTTCCTGCCGGTCGCGCTGGCCACCATGGCCGGCGCCCAGCTGGGCGGCAGGCTGATCGGCCGGATCGGCGCCCGGCCGCTCGGCGTGGTGGGTCTGCTGGTGGCCGCCGCCGGGCTGGCGACGCCGGCGCTGACCCTCAGCACGACGTCCACGGTGGTCGCGGTGAGCATCGGCTCGGCAGGGCTCGGTGCCCTGTTCGTCGTCGCCGCAGCGACCGCGCTCGGCCAGGTCGCCCCGGAGCAGGCCGGGATCGCCTCCGGCGTGCTCAGCACCAGCCACGAGCTCGGGTCGTCGCTCGGCGCGGCCGTGGTCTCGGGCGTGGTCGCGACCAGCCTGGTCGCCGGGACCGACGTCGGCTTCGAGCGCGGCTACCTCGTGGCCGCCGCGGTGGCCGCGGCATCTGCAGCCCTGGCGGGCGTGCTGATCCCGGGGCGGCCGCGATGACCGAGCGCCGTCAGGTGGACCTTCATCCTGCTTCGGTGTCGGCGATGCCGTCGTGGAGCGGCCGGACGTCACCACCGGTGCCGACCCAGCCCACGCCAGGTTCGAGGCGGCGTACGACGCGGGCCGGGCTGCCGGCAACGACCGAGTGGTCCTCGATCTCGCCGCGCACCACCGCGCCGGCGGCGACCACGACGTTCCGGCCGATCCGGCTGCCGGGGAGGATCACCACGCCGTGGCCGATCCAGGTGCCCGAGCCGATGATGACGGGCTGGTGAGGGCCGAACTGCTTGCCGATCGGCGTTTCGGGGTCCTGGTAGCCGTGGCTGGCGTCGGTGATGAAGACCGACTGACCGGTGAACACCGAGTCGCCGAGCTCGACGTACTGGTGCGCGGTGATGGTGATCCGCGCGCCGAGGACGCAGCCGTCGCCGATCACCAGCGCGCGGTCGGCGAGGTTGGGGTCGCCGATGCCGTAGCCGGCGGCCAGCGTCGCCTGCCTGCCGACGAGGACGTCGCGGCCGACGTGGATCGACGCGACGTTCAGGAGGGTTGCGGGCGGGAAGTCGATGCAGCTGCCCTCGCCGAAGCTCCCGAACCGGTCCGCGAGCGCGGTCCCGGGCACCACCTCGCCGGCACGGTCGACCCACCTCAGGGCTGCGTGGACCGCGCGGTTGAGCAGGCGGTGGCGGCGACGCACCCGGCGACACTAGCGGTCGACCAGATCTAGTAAGGTGAGCCTCACCTAACTGAAAGGTCGATCCATGCGCTCCCGTCGGTTGCTCGCCGTCGTTCCCCTGCTGGCCAGCGCGCTGCTGGCCTCGTCCTGCTCCGCCGAGGAGACGTCGTCGGCGTCGGAGCCGGAGCCGACGGCGACGGCCGGCGGTGCCTTCCCGGTGACCGTGCCGCACAAGTTCGGCGAGAGCGTGGTGGCCGAGGAGCCGGAGCGGGTCGTGGTCGTCGGCCTGACCGAGCAGGACACCCTGCTCCAGCTCGGCGTGGTCCCGGTCGCGGTCACGGAGTGGTACGGCGAGCAGCCGTTCGCGACCTGGCCGTGGGCGGACGAGCTGCTCGGCGATGCCACGCCCGAGGTGCTGAGCGCCAGTGACGGTTTCGAGCTGGAGCGGATCGCGGCACTCGAGCCGGACCTGATCATCGGCACCAACGCCGGCCTCACGCAGAAGGACTACGACCTTCTGTCACAGATCGCTCCGACCATCCCGAGCGTCGAGGGCTCGACCCGCTACTTCTCCTCCTGGCAGGACCAGACCCTTCAGATCGCCCGCGCGCTCGGCCGCGAGGAAGACGGGCAGGCGCTGATCGACGACGTCGAGGCGAAGTACGCCGCGGTCGCGGCCGCGCATCCCGAATGGGAGGGGATGACCGCGACGTTCTCGCAGGGCGGCCCCTACGACGGCCAGCTCTACGTCTACCCGGCCGGACTGAGCACGGACTTCCTCACTGACCTCGGCTTCACCATGACCACCGGGCTCGAGGACTACGCGCCCGAAGAGGGTTCCCAGGCCGAGATCTCGGCCGAGAACGTCGGACTGATCGACGCCGACGTCGTGGTGTTCGCGACCGAGGACGACGAGATGTTCGACGAGCTCCAGGGGTTCGGGACGATCTCGACCCTGCCCGCGGTCGCCGAGAACCGGGCCGTCTACACCGACGAGATCCTGGCCGGCGCCATCTACTTCGACACCCCGCTGAGCCTCGAGTACGCGCTCGACCGGCTCACACCGATGTTGGAGCTGGCCGCTCGGGGCCAGTCGCCGCGCACGTTTCCCGGATGACCTGCCCCGCATGACCCGGCATGACCTGTCGCGGCACCACCTGTCACAGCATCACCCCGACACCCGAGGAGCACAGCCCATGAACGACGTACGCCCGAGCCGCCGCCAGATGCTGGCGGGCCTGTCCGCGCTCGCCCTGGCGCCGGTCCTGGTCGCCTGCGGAGACGACGCCGGCTCCGGCTCCGGCTCCACGACCGGGTCCACCACGAGCCCTGGCGCGGAGAAGAGCGAGTCCGGCGCCTTCCCGGTCACCATCGACCACAAGTACGGCTCGACCACGCTCGAGCAGGCCCCGGCCCGCGTGGTCTGCGTCGGGCTCACCGAGCAGGACGCGCTGCTGGCGCTGGGGATCGTCCCGGTGGCAGTGACCAAGTGGTTCGGCGACGCGCCGGGCTACATCTTCCCGTGGGCGGTCGACCGGCTCGGTGACGCTGCGCTGCCCGAGGTGCTCGTGGACACCAACGGCGTCGAGATCGAGAAGGTCGCCGCGCTCCGTCCCGACCTGATCATCGGTCAGTACGCCGGGCTCACCAAGAAGGACTACGAGCTGCTCTCGGCCATCGCACCGACCGTGGCGCAGCCGGGGGAGTACGCCGACTACGGCGCACCCTGGGACGAGATGGCGATGAACGTCGCGAAGGCGGTGGGCCAGCCGGACGCCATGCAGGCGCTGGTCGACGACGTGAAGCAGCAGATCGCCGACCAGGCCGCCGCGCACCCGGAGTTCCAGGGCGTGACCGCGGCCGTGGTGACCGGCTACGAGGGAATGTTCGTCTACGGCCCCGAGGACCCGCGCTCGCGGATGCTGGTCGACCTCGGCTTCACGTTCCCGAGCGACGTCTTCGGCAGCGACATGGACGAGTTCGGCGAGTCGCTGAGCACCGAGCGGGTCTCGGACCTCGACAAGGTCGGCGTCGCCGTCTGGCTCGACTACGAGTCCGACCCGGCTGCCGTGAAGGTGTTCGAGCAGACCGCGACCGAGCAGGAAGGCCGCTGGTTCGACATCTCGGAGGCCGACGGCAGCTACTACGTGGCGCACAGCTTCGTGACACCGCTGAGCATCCCGTACGTCCTCGAGCGCTACGTCCCGCAGCTCGCCGCCGCCGCCGACGGTGACCCGTCGACGGTGCCGCCGAAGGCCGCTGCCTGACCGCTCGCACGAGGGGGTAGTCCGTCACCTTTGGCTGGTCGATCCTGTGCAAACACCAGCCAAAGGTGACGGACTACCCCGTCGCTACCGCGGGCGCCGAGATGGGCACGACGACCGGGAGCCCGGTGCGGGGGTCGTCGAGCACGTCGGCCTGCAGGCCGAACACGTCGTCGAGGAGGTCGACGGTGAACACCTCGCGAGGCGGGCCCTGGGTGACCACGGCGCCGTCCTTCATGACGACCACGAGGTCGCTGTAGCGCGCGGCCAGGTTGAGGTCGTGGAGCACCATCGCGACAGTGCGGCCGCGCTCGCGGTTGAGCCGGGTGACCAGGTCGAGCACCTCGACCTGGTGGGCGAGGTCGAGGAAGGTCGTCGGCTCGTCTAGGAGCACCAGGTCGGTGTCCTGGGCCAGCGTCATCGCGATCCACGCGCGCTGGCGCTGGCCCCCGGAGAGCTCGTCGATGGCCCGGTCCCGCAGGGCCCACGTGTCGGTCACCCGCAGCGACTCCTCGACCACGGACTCGTCCGCGGGCGACCATTGCCGGAACCACCGCTGGTGCGGGTGCCGGCCGCGGCCGACGAGGTCGCGGACCAGGAGTCCGTCGGGCGCGATCGGGCTCTGGGGCAGCAGCGCGAGGCGGCGCGACACCTCGCGGGTCGGTACGGCGTCGATCGCGTCGCCGTCCAGCCGCACCTGGCCGGACGTGGGCTTGAGCAGCCGGGCCAGGGTGCGCAGCAGCGTCGACTTCCCGCACCCGTTCGGTCCGACGATCGCGGTCACCAGCCCGTCGGGCACGTCGAGGGTGAGGTCGCGGATGACCGGGTCGCCGCCGTACCCGACGGTGACCAGTTCGGCTCCCAGCCTCGAGGGGTTCAAGCTGTTCATGCGGTCCTCCTGCGGTTGGTGCGGACAAGCAGCCAGATGAGGTACGGCGCACCGATCGCCGCGGTGACGATGCCCGCGGGCAGCGGGAAGGGGAGCACTGCCCGGGTGATGAGGTCGGCGCCCACGACCAGGATCCCGCCGGCCACCATCGACGCGAGGAGGGGCGGCCGGGAGCCGCCGGTGAGCCGCAGCGCGACCTGCGGCACCACGAACGCCACGAACTCCAGCGGCCCGACCGCCGCCACCGAGACCGAGGCCAGCCCGACCGCAGCGACCAGCACCCCGAGCTGGGTGAGCTGGAGCCGGACGCCCAGGCCGCGGGCGGCGTCGTCGCCGAGCAGCATCGCGTTGAGCGAGCGGACCAGCAGCAGGGCCACCGGCGTGAGGATGGCCAGCGTGAGCAGGACCGGGCGGCCGTGCTCCCACCCGCGGGCGGTGAGCGAGCCGCTCAGCCAGATCTGCGCGCTGGCGGCGTCCTGGATCCGCGAGTTGACCAGCAGGTACGACGTCCCGGCGGTCAGCGTGGCGCCGAGACCGATCCCGACCAGCACGAGCCGCTGCACATCGAGACCGCGCCGCCACGAGACCAGGTAGAGCAGCGTCGCCGTGAGGAGCGCGCCCGTGAAAGCGGCCAGCGGCAGCCCGAGCTCCTGGAGGCGGCCGGTGACCAGACCGCCGCCGTACCCGCTGGCCCCGGAGGCGACGATCACGAACACCGCGGCGAACGCGGCACCCTCCGTGATCCCGAGGATGTCGGGGCTGGCCAGCGGGTTGCGGGCCAGGGTCTGGGTGAGCGCCCCGGCCAGGCCCAGCGCCGCACCGACGGCGACCGCGACCATGGTCTGGGGCAGCCGGAGCTCCATCACGATGAACCGCTGCCCGGCGTCGCCGCCGCCGAGGAGGGTGCGCACCACGTCGCCGACCGGGATCGGGAAGTCGCCGACCGACAGGTCGACCGCGACCAGCACGAACAGCAGCCCGAGCCCGGCCAGCGTGACCATCGCCGCGCGGATGGGCAGGAGCCACGACGCGGCTCCCAGTCGGACGGTGGTGGTGGCGTTCAACGTCGTCACTAGTGGTCACCACCGGAAGTTCGTCGGGTGTCCCGCACCCCGGGCACGCACCTCGCGGCGTTACCGTCGCTAGCTGGACGAACAGGTAGAGCGTCGCTCCGGCGCCTTGCGATGCACGCACCCGGAGCAGGGGCCACACCTGACGAACTTCCGGCGGCAACCACTAGATCCGCACCATCCGCATCCGCCGGACCAGCAGCACGAACGCCGGCCCGCCGATCAGCGCCATCACGATCCCGACCTGGAGCTCGGCCGGCCGCACGACCAGGCGGCCGACGGTGTCGGCGCCGGTGACCAGCAGGCCGCCGAGCAGCCCGGAGTAGGGGACCAGCCACCGGTAGTCCACGCCGCTGAGCCGGCGGGCGAGGTGGGGTACGACGAGTCCGACGAACCCCACCGGGCCACAGGCCGCGGTCGCGGCGCCGGTCAGCAGCATCACGGCGCCGATGCCGAGCGCCTTCTGCCGCCACGGGCTCAGCCCCAGCGAAGCCGCCACGTCGTCGCCGAGCTGGAGCAGGTTGAGTCCGGGGGTGCTCATCGCGGCGAGGAGCAGCCCGAGCGCAAGGAACGGGAGCACCTCCCAGAAGACCGACAGCGACCGGCCGGAGGCCGAGCCGACCACCCAGAACCGGTAGGCGTCGAGGGTCTGCGCGTCGCGGACCACGATCGCCTGCGTGATCGCCAGGAGGAGCGCACTCACGGCGGCGCCGGCGAGCACCAGGGAGACCGGGTCGGGGCCGCCGCGGCTGGTGCCGATGGCGAAGACGGCTATGGACGCGATCCCGGCGCCCGCCAGAGCGAACCAGGCGTAGCCGGTCAGGTCGTCGATGTGCAGCGAGTAGATGGCGATCACCACCGCGCACGACGCGCCCGCCTCGATGCCGAGCAGCCCGGGGTCAGCCAGCGGGTTGCGGGTGTGGCCCTGCATCAGGGCCCCGGCCACGCCCAGCGCGATGCCGACCGCGACCGCGAGCACGGTGCGCGGGACGCGGAGCGCGTGCACGATCGTGGCCGCCTCCGATCCGTCGTTGTGGAACAGCACCTCGACGACCGTGCCGAGGGGGATCGGGCGGCTTCCCAGCGCCAGGCTGAGCAGCGCCATGGCGCCGAGCGCGAGGACCAGGAGTGCCAGCCCCCGCGCCGTGCCACGGCGTACCGCCGGCGCCGGAGCCGGTCGGTGCTCAGCGATGCGGGTCGACATGGAAGGTTAGGCTAGCCTAATTACGTGATCCAGCTGACCGTGACCCGGACCGAGGCGGTGACCCCGGTGATCCGCCGGGTGTGGTTCCGCAGCGACGACCTCTCGGCGTTCGCGCAGAGCGAGTGGACCGACCGCTACGTGAAGCTGCAGTTCCCGGACGCGGTACGCACCTACACCGCGCTGTTCCCGGACGTCGTGGCAGGCACATTGGCGATCGACTTCGTCACCCACGGAGACGAGGGCGTGGCCGGCCCCTGGGCCAGCGCCGCCCGCCCGGGTGACTCGATCGAGGTGCGCGGCCCCGGCGGCGCCTACCGTCCCGACCCGACTGCCGACTGGCACCTGCTCGCCGGAGACGAGTCGGCGGTGCCCGCGATCACCGCTGCCCTCGACGCGCTGCCGGCCGACGCGGTGGCGCGGGTCGTCGTCCTGGTCGACGACGCCGGCCACGAGCCCAGGTTGCCGCTGCCCGCCGGAGCCGAGCTGACCGTGCTGCACCGTGCGTCGCTGGCCGAGGGCCAGAGCCTCGCGGGCGCCGTCCGCGCGCTCGAGTGGCTGCCGGGCCGGGTGCACGCGTTCGTGCACGGTGAGGCCGCGGAGGTCATGCACGACATCCGGCCCTACCTGCTCAAGGAGCGCGGCCTGGACCGTGACCAGGTCTCGATCTCGGGCTACTGGCGCCGGGGGCGTTCCGAGGAGGGCTTCCGGCAGTGGAAGGCCGAGCTCCGTGCGACGGAGGGCGCAGGCGTGTAGCCGTCAGGCGCCGTCGAAGCCGTTCAGCAGCAGGAAGAAGCACACGACCCCGAGCACCGCGAGCAGCAGGGCCACGCCCACGCCGACCCACACCGCCCGGCGCCTGCTGGCGGCGTCACCGGCCAACCCTGGGAGCAGGTAGCCGACCACGGCGCCGAGCACGGCCATGCCGCCGAGCTGGGCGGGGAGGATGAAGTTCTCGGTGCCCTCGCCGTCGAAGGCGAGCGCGGCCAGCGGAAGGCTCATGATCCCCGCGGCGAGGAGCAGCGCGAGCGCGGCGAGGCGCTGGAGTGCGGGCGCGGTGTGGGCTTCGGACACATTGTCTCCTGCAGGTCAGGCGGATGGTTCCGGCCGAGCCCGGGTGCCCATCATGGCGGTTTCATGTTTGGATGCGTGAGCAGACCTCGTCGCTCGTCCACGGAGGAACTCATGCGCTCATCTCGTCGCGTCCTCGCCGCGCTGGCCGCGGGGGCGGTCGCGCTCTCGATCGGATTGGCGCCCAGCGCCGGTTCGACAGCACCCGAGTCGCCACGGTCCGGCACCTCGGGCGCCAAGACCTATGCCAAGAAGGCCAAGGCCAAGGACTACGTCAAGCTCGACCTGCTCGCCCTCAATGACTTCCACGGCAACCTCGAGCCGCCCACAGGATCCAGTGGGCGCATCAACAGCACCGCGGCCGGCGGTGCGGCGTTCCTGGCCAGCGCGCTGCGCAAGGAGCGCAAGAAGTCCCGGGCCGCGGGCGCGACTCCGCTGACCGTCGCGGCCGGCGACCTCATCGGCGCCAGCCCGCTGCTGTCGGCCGCCTTCCACGACGAGCCGACCATCGAGGCGATGAACATGATGGGCCTCGACGTGGCCTCGGTGGGCAACCACGAGTTCGACGAGGGCGTGAACGAGCTGCTGCGCATGCAGAAGGGCGGCTGCCTGGCGGACGGCAACGGCGCGAACGGCCAGGACTCCTGCCCGGGCGGCCAGACCTTCAAGGGTGCCGACTTCAGGTACCTCGGAGCCAACGTGTTCTGGAAGAGCGCAGCCGGCCACCCGCGGCCGACCCCGTTCAAGCCCTACCAGATCTTCAAGGTGAAGGACCAGAAGGTCGCGTTCATCGGCATGACCCTCGAGGACACCGACACGATCGTCGCCCAGGCCGGCATCGCGAGCGTCGACTTCCGTGACGAGGTGGAGACCGCGAACGCCCTGGTCCCGAAGCTGCGCAAGAAGGGCATCAAGTCGATCATCGTGCTGCTCCACGAAGGCGCCACGCCCGCAGACGCGTCGGCGACCACCGGCCTCGACTACAACGGCTGCAACGGCGTCACGGGTGCGGGGCTGACGATCGCGAAGACCCTGTCGCCGAAGATCGACGCGGTGGTCAGCGGCCACACCCACCAGGCCTACAACTGCGTGGTCAAGGACCCGAAGGGCACGCCGAGGCTGTTCACCAGCGCGTCGTCGTTCGGGCGGATGTTCACCAAGCTGCACTTCCTCATCGACCCGGTGACCCACGACATCGTGCGGCCGGCGGCGTTCGCCGAGAACTCCGTCGTCGGCAACGCGACCGGCCAGAAGCAGTCGACGAAGATGAACACGCTGATCTCGACGTTCAAGACCCTGGTCGCGCCGATCTCCAACGCCGTGATCGGGCACCTCGGCACCGCCAACACCTGCACGGGATCCACGGTGTGCGTCAGCCGGACCGCTGACATAGCCGCGGCCCCGGCCGGTGGCGGCGACTCTCCGCTGGGCAACCTCATCGCCGACTCCCAGAAGGCCGACCCGAGCGTTGTCCGCAACGGGCAGGCCCCGGTCATCGGCCTGATGAACCCCGGTGGCATCCGGGCGGACCTGATCGAGAACGCCGCGGGTGACGTCACCTACGGGGCGGCATTCACGGTCCAGCCGTTCAACAACTTCGTGGTCTCGATGGACCTGACCGGCGCGCAGCTCAAGGCGATCCTCAACGAGCAGTGGAACGGGAACAACGAGTCCACTGCGTCCGGCAACAAGATCCTGCAGGTGTCGGGGATCCAGTACACGTGGGACAAGTCCGACGCTCTCGCCGCCAACGCCAACGCCATCGTCGGTGACGTGCTGGTCGACGCCGACGGCAACTCGGCCACGCCGATGGTGCCGGTGGTGGACACGACGACGTACCGCGTCGTGGCCAACAGCTTCCTGTCCGACGGTGGCGACAACTTCGCCACCTTCAAGGCAGGGGCCAACAAGCTGATCGGCGGTCTGGACATCGACTCGCTGCGCCTTTACATGCTGGCGAACGACCCGTACAACGTCACGGCGACCGACCGGATCGGCACTGCCGACTGAGCAACGCGCACAACCACAACTGAACACGACGGGGACGACCGGCTGCGGCCGGTCGTCCCCGAGCAATTTCTGGACCAGCCCCCCGCACCCCCGAAGGACCACTAGCCTGTGACCGCCCCCCAGGGTCCGCAAGGACCCCCCGCCTTCACACCCTCGGGAGCCATCCCCATGACCGTTGCCCCCACGCGCTCCGTCGACGCCTCGGAGCGGTCGGCCGCGCTTCCGCGCCGCACCGCCACGCTCGGCGCGCTGCTCGCCGCCGTGTTCACCGGCACCGCCGGCCGCGCCAGCGCAGCAGACGAGGACCTCGACGACCTCGACGACCTCGACGGCTACGCACCCCGCAAGGCCCAGGGCGCGGCCGAGCTGCTCTCGCCGGCCGACCGGCATCTGATGAGCCGGTTCTCCTACGGCATCACGCCCAGACTGGCCAGGGACGTACGCCGTGCGGGTGGTGCCCAGCGGTGGTTCGAGCGACAGCTCAACCCCAAGGGGATCAAGGACAAGCCGAGCGAGAAGGTCGCGCGCTGGTGGCCGAGCATGCGCCGCAGCCCCGCCGACCTCTGGCAGCGCCAGAACGACGGCATCGAGGCCGGCTGGGAGGTCATGGACGACTACGCCCGCTGGGTGCTGATGCGCCGGATGACCTCGAAGCGACAGCTGCTCGAGATCATGACCGAGTTCTTCGAGAACCACCTGCACGTGGCGGCGGTGGGGGACCCGCAGTTCGTGCACCGGGTCGACTACGGCAACACCATCCGCAAGCACGCGCTGGGTCGCTTCGACCAGATGCTGCGCGCGACCACGACCCACCCGGCGATGCTGATCTACCTCGACGCGGGGGAGTCGACCAAGGAGCACCCCAACGAGAACCTCGGCCGCGAGCTGCTCGAGCTGCACACCGTCGGTGCCGGTCACTACACGGAGAGGGATGTCCGCGACTCCGCGCGGATCCTGACCGGCTACTCGGTCGACTACTGGGAGAGCTGGCGGGCGAAGTACAACGCCGAGGACCACTACCGCGGCAAGGTCAAGGTCAAGGGGTTCAAGGACAAGAACGGCAAGATCATCGGCAAGGCCACGACCTCGGCCTACCTGCGCTACCTGGCCCACCACAAGGACACCGCCCAGCACCTCGCCTACAAGCTCTGCGTGAAGTTCATCGACGACAAGCCGTCGAAGGCGCTGGTGCGGCACCTGGCCAAGGTCTACCTCGACAACGACACCGCGATCGTGCCCGTGCTCCGCGCCCTGGTCGCCTCCCCGGCCTTCCAGCGTGCGCAGGACAGGAAGGTGCGCGATCCCGGCGAGGACCTCGTCGCGACGTACCGCGTCCTCGGCGTGAAGCTCAAGGCCCCCGGCATCGAGGAGGCCGACGGGTCCGCGCTCCAGGCGCTGGTCTGGCAGAGCGAGTCGATGGGCATCGCGCCGTTCTCGTGGGGGCCGCCCGACGGCCAGCCCATCGACAACGACTCGTGGTCCTCGCCGGCCCGGCTGATGGCGTCGATGCGGTTCCACATGGGCGCGGCGGCCGGCTGGGCCGACGAGGCCACCCACTACCGCAAGCCGGAGCAGTGGCTGCCGGGCAAGCACCCGCGGTTCGACGAGCTGGTCGACCACCTCTGCCGGCAGCTGCTCCACAAGGAGTCCAGCAAGAGGCTGCTCAAGGCCTGCTGCACGGCCGTCGACGTGAAGCCGTACGACCCGATCGACAAGGAACACGACCTGGTCAAGTGGCAGTTCCCCCAGCTGCTCACGACCATCCTCGACTCTCCCGACCACCTGAGCCGGTGACCCCGATGACCACACCACCCACCCGCAACACCCGCGCCGACGGCTACTGCTGCGACGAGTACGCCTCGATGGCGGTCTCGCGCCGCGGCCTGCTCGGCGGCGCAGTCGCGCTCGCCGGGGCCACGACCATGGTCGGCGGCGCTGTCGTCACCGCCTCGCCGGCCCGCGCGGTGAGCGCCGCGTCGGTCCTCGTGGTCGTCTCGCTCCGCGGCGGCGCGGACGGGCTCTCCCTCGTCGTCCCGCACGGAGACCCCGGCTACTACGCCGCCCGGCCGGGGATCGCCATCCACCAGACGGAGCTTCTGGCCGGCGCCCAGGACGGGTTCTTCGGGCTGCACCCGGCCATGGCCGACCTGCTGCCGCTCTGGACCGCAGGCAAGGTGGCAGCGGTCCACGCCACCGGGCTGCCGGTGGCGAACCGGTCGCACTTCGCCGCGATGGAGGAGATGGAGGACGCCGACCCCGGCTCCAGCGACCGCGTCGGCTGGCTCAACCGTCTGGTCACCGGCACCCCGGGCTCGTCGCCGCTGCAGGGATTCAGCGCCGGCACGAGCACCATCCCGACCTCGCTGGTCGGACCCGCGCCGACGATGTCCGCCGGCCGGGTCGGCGACGTCGAGCTCCCGGGCAGCGACGAGCACGGCCGCCGCCAGAAGTCGCTGCAGACCATGTGGCACAGCGAGAAGTCGACGCTGGGCCGCAGCATGCGGACCACGTTCGAGGCCATCCGCGGGTTCGGGCCGGCCCAGGCCGCTGCGGACAACCGCGACACCTACCCGGGCAGCTCGCTCGGCCAGTCCCTGGCCACTGCCGCGCAGATCATCCGGGGCGACGTCGGGGTCGAGGTGATCACCGTCGACCAGGGTGACTGGGACATGCACACCGACATGGGCGCTGTCGGCGGTGGCTGGATGCGCAACAACGCCGAGGACCTCGCGTCCTCGATCGCAGCGTTCTTCACCGACATCGGCACCCTGGAGTCCAAGGTGACCCTGGTGACGCTGAGCGAGTTCGGGCGCCGGGTCGAGGAGAACGACAGCGGCGGGACGGACCACGGCTACGGCAACGTCATGTTCGTCGCCGGAGCCGGCGTCCGCGGGGGCTTCCACGCCCGCTGGCCGGGGCTGGCCAACAGCTACGACGCCGACCTCACGGTCACCACCGACTACCGCCAGGTGCTCGCCGACATCGCCTCGAGGCGGTTCAACGCCTCGGTGGCGAAGGTGTTCCCGGGGTTGAGCTGGCAGTCCACGGGGGTCATGTACTGACCCTTCGGGGCGCACCGTGGGTACCGGTCACACCATGGGGGTCGTGCCGGAGCTCGATGACGGCTCGTGGGGTGCTGACGACGTCGTCGACACCTTCGCGACGCACGGCTACTCCGACGCCGGCGAGGCCGCGGCACTGGCCACGGTCGGCGAACACCGGAGAGGCGACGTGCTCGACATCGGCATCGGCGGCGGCCGCACCACTGGACTGCTGAGTCCGGCGGCGCGCTCCTACGTCGGGCTGGACATCTCGCGCGAGATGCTCGAGCTGGCCAGGGAGCGGTTCCCCGACGCCGACCTCCGCGAGGGTGACGCGGCCGGGCTCGCCGGGTTGCCCGATGCCGCCTACGACCTCGTGGTGTTCAGCTACAACGGCCTGGACGCCCTCGACCACGCCCAGCGCGCGACCGCACTGGCGGCCATGGCGCGGGTGTCGCGACCCGGTGGCCGGGTCGTGTTCTCCAGCCTCAACCTCGACGGTGTCAGCTTCGACGAGCGACCGCTGCGTGTGGCCGGTGGCCCGCTGAGCCCGAGGGTTCGCTACCACCTGGCGCACGCGGTCCGGCACCCCGGCTCGATGGTCCGGTCGGTGCGCAACTACCGGCAGAACCGGCACGAGGCGCAGGACGGCCGCGGCTGGGGGATGCGCCCGCTGCGGGCCCACGAGTTCAGGTTCGTCGTGCACTTCGCGACGATGGAGGAGACGGTCGCCGAGGCCGGTGCCGCCGGGCTCGAGGTGGTGGCGGCGTACGCCGACGACGGCACCGAGGTCGCCCCCGGCACGCCGCACACCGACGCGGACTACGTGCACTTCGTCTGCCGCCGCGCCTTGGGGTAGCCCGCATCGAGGCGAGTGGCAGGCTGGCGGCATGGCCGACCAACCCGAACCCATGACCCCGCTCGACGAGAACTGGGAGCGCGCGCTGTGCGTGGTCGCGCACCCGGACGACCTCGAGTTCGGGGCGGCGGCTGCCGTCGCCCGCTGGACCGGGCAGGGCAAGACGATCGCCTACTGCATGGTCACCAGCGGCGAGGCCGGCATCGACGGCATGGATCCCGACGAGTGCCGCCCCGTCCGCGAGGAGGAGCAGCGCCGGTCCGCCCAGATCGTCGGCGTCGACGCGGTGGAGTTCCTGGGCCAGCCCGACGGCGTGCTGGAGTACGGCGTCGCCCTGCGCGAGGTGATCACCGCAGCGGTCCGCCGGCACCGCCCCGAGATCGTGATCACCGGCAACTTCCGTGAGACGTGGGGCGGGGCGAACCTCAACCAGGCCGACCACATCGCCACCGGCCGGGCGGTCGTCGACGCCGTCCGCGACGCCGGCAACCGCTGGATCTTCCGCGACCAGCTCGAGTCGGGGGGTCTGGCACCGTGGGGCGGCGTACGCGCGGTCTGGGCGTTCGGGTCGCCCGATGCCCAGCACGGCGTGGACACCACGGACACCTTCGACGCGGGCGTTGCCTCGCTGGAGGCACACCGCGCCTACATCGACGGGCTCGGCTGGGAGAGCTTCGACGGTCGTGAGTTCCTCGAGGGCCACGCCCGCCAGACCGGCCAGCGGATGGGCGTCGCGTTCGCTGCGCCTTTCGAGGTCTTCCCCATGGGCTGGGGAGAGTAGTGCCACATCTGGAACCGGTAGGTTCCACCTTTCGTCCCATCGTGCTGGTGTCCCGGAGCGTTCCGGGCGCCCGTTGACACCACTCAGGGGCCTCGTCACGATGAGGCCGGACCCGGATCACAGGAGACACACGTGAAGCGCATCCTCTCGGCCGCCGCTGCGGCGGCCCTCGGACTCTGCCTGCTCACTGCGTGCGGCGACGACGGCGGCGGCGGCAAGGCCGGCGGGAGCGGCGGCGACTACTGCAGCGACCTCAAGGACGCGAAGAAGGAGGTCGACGCGCTCAAGGACGGCGACTTCAGCGACCTGGAGAAGACCACGGACGCGATGCACAAGCTCGCCGACGAGGCTCCCGACGAGATCAAGGACGACTGGGAGACCCTGGTCGACGGCGTCGACAAGCTCGTCGCGGCGCTCAAGAAGGCCGGTCTCGACGACGACGACATGGCCACCCTCCAGAGCGGCCAGATCCCCGACGGCGTCGACATGACGGCCCTCCAGGGCCTGATGACCGAGATCCAGGCCCTCGACACCGAGGAGTTCCAGGCGGCGGGCGACAGCATCAACAAGCACGCCAAGGACGAGTGCGGAGTCGACCTGCAGGCCTGATGCGGGACGCGTCAGCGGACCGCATCGTCGGTCGTTGAGCAGCGAGCGCGACCGAGGGACGAGGTCGCGACCGAAGCTGCGAAACGTGGTGAGTCGGGGCTGGGACTGGTCGAGGACGGTCCCAGCCGCGGCTTGCGAGGTTTCGAGACGGCCACCAACCTGCTTGATACCCGACGCAGCACAGGGCCCTCCGCAACCAACGTGACAGACTTCTGGACACCGTGACGACCTCCCTGTTGCTGCTCGTGCTCGCGCTGGCACTCGTGGCGGCCTGCGGGGTCTTCGTCGCGGCGGAGTTCTCCTTCGTCACCGTCGACCGCGCCCAGGTCGAGCAGGAGGCTGCCGCGGGCGACTCCGGGGCCCAGGGGCTGCAGCGGGCGTTGCGCAGCCTCTCCACGCAGCTGTCCGGCGCCCAGGTCGGGATCACCGTCACCAACCTCGCCATCGGCTTCCTCGCCGAGCCCTCGGTCTCCAACCTCATCGACGGGCCGCTCGACCGGGCCGGCGTGCCATCGGGGTGGGTCACGCCGATCGCGGCGGCGACGGGGCTGCTGTTCGGCACCTTCGTGACCATGATCTTCGGCGAGCTGGTGCCCAAGAACCTCGCGCTCGCCAGGCCGATGGTCACCGCGAAGGCCACCCAGCGCTTCCAACGCGGCTTCACCGCGGTGATGCGCGTGCCCATCCGGGTGCTCAACGGATCGGCCAACGCCGTCGTACGCCGCCTCGGGATCGAGCCGCAGGAAGAGCTGCGGTCGGCGCGCAGCTCGACCGAGCTCGCCTCGCTGATCGCCCGCTCGGCGTTCGTCGGCACCCTCGACCCGGAGACCGCGGAGCTGATGGAGAAGTCGGTGGAGTTCGGGTCCCGAACCGCCGGCGAGATCATGACGCCCCGGGTGCGCACCCTCTCCCTCGACGAGAGCGACCGTGCGCTCCAGGTCATCGAGCTGACCCGGGAGTCCGGGCACTCGCGGTTCCCGGTGCTCGACGCCGAGGACACCGTCGTCGGCACCGTGCACGTGAAGAACGCCGTCGCCCTGCCGGTGCACGAGCGGGCGACCACCCGGGTCAAGCACCTCATGGTCAAGCCGATCGTGGTCCCCGACTCGCTGCGGCTGGACCCGCTTCTCGCGCTGCTGCGCGAAGACGGCTTCCAGCTCGCTGTCGTCCTCGACGAGTACGGCGGTCACGCGGGGATCGTGACCCTCGAGGACGTCATCGAGGAGATCGTCGGTGACATCGCCGACGAGCACGACCGCCTGGGCGAGCAGGTCCAACCCCGGCGGGACGGGTCCTGGCTGATCTCCGGGCTGCTGCGCCCGGACGAGGTCGAGGACCTCACCGGCGTCGCGCTCCCGGAGAGCGAGGACTACGACACTGTGGCCGGCCTGGTCCTCCAGGTCCTGGGCCGAGTGCCCTCGACGGGCGACATCGCCGAGGTGGCGGTCGCCGACGTCCACGGCGAGGAGGACGACGGGCCGCGGCAGCGGTTGGTCGCGCTGACCGTGGAGCACATGGACGGGCTGCGCATCGACCGGCTCACGCTGCGGCTGCTCGAACCCGACAGCAGACGCGACGCCGCGGCACCTGAGGGGGCGGAGTCGTGAGCGGCGGGACCGCGCTCGTGGTCGCGGCGCTGCTGTTGTTCGGCAACGCGTTCTTCGTCGGCGCCGAGTTCGCGCTGGTCTCCGCCCGCCGTACCCAGATCGAGCCGCGCGCCGAGGCCGGCTCGCGGATGGCGCGGACGACGCTCCGTGCGATGGAGAACATGTCGCTGGTGATCGGCGTCAACCAGCTCGGCATCACGGTCTGCTCGCTGGTGCTCGGCGCCGTCGGTGAGCCCGCGGTCGCCCACCTGCTCGAACCCGCGTTCGAGGCCGCGCACGTGCCGGACTCGCTGTTGCACCCGATCTCGTTCGTCGTCGGCCTCGGGATCGTGGTCTACCTCCACGTCGTGCTCGGAGAGATGATCCCCAAGAACATCGCGCTGGCCGGCCCGGACCGGGCGGCGCTGGTCCTCGGCCCTCCGATCTGGGCCGTCGTCACCGTGCTGCGCCCCGTCATCGTGGTGATCAATGCGGTCGCCTCGGCGATCCTGAAGCTGTTCGGCGTACGCCTCATGGACGAGGTCTCGTCGTCGTACACCCGGGAGGAGGTCGCCGCCCTCGTCGAGGAGTCGCGCGGTGAAGGCCTGATCAAGCCCGAGGAGTACGACCGGCTGGCGGGCGCACTCGGCTTCACCACAAAGCCGGTGTCGACGGTCCTGATGACTCCAGAGACGCTCACGACCGTGCGCCGCGGCTCGACAGCGGCCGACGTCGAGGCGCTCTGCGCCAGCACGGGCTACAGCCGGTTCCCGGTCGAGGGCGACGACGGCGAGCTGCTCGGCTACCTCCACATCAAGGACGTGCTCGAGACCGACGACGCCCGGCGGCAGCGGGTGATCGAGGACAAGTGGACTCGGCCGTTCGCGACGGTCGCTGCCGACGAGCTGCTGCACGACGCGCTCGAGACGCTCCAGCGCCGCGGGGCGCACATGGCCCGGGTCGTCGACGCCGACGGCGTCACCCTGGGCGTGGCGACCCTCGAGGACGTGATCGAGGAGCTGGTGGGGGAGATCCGCGATGCGGCGCACCCCGTCTGACTGGCGCGCTGCACTCCGTCTGTGAGTGCGGGCACTAAGGTGGCTTCGAGCCCGGGCCTCCGGGCAGGACAGCGAGCGAAGAGCGGGCTGAGGTGGGCAGCGACACGACACGCGACACGCGCGTCTGGACGATCCCCAACCTGCTGAGCGGAGCGCGGCTGCTCGGCGTTCCGCTGTTCCTCTGGCTGGTGCTCGGCCCAGAGGCCGACGGCTGGGCGCTGGTGGTGCTCATGGTCTCTGGTGCCACCGACTACGCCGACGGCTACTTGGCGCGCAAGCTCAACCAGACCACCGTGCTGGGCCAGATCCTCGACCCCGTAGCCGACCGGCTCTACATCCTCGCCGTGGTCGTGGGGCTCGCCATGCGCGACGTGATTCCGTGGTGGCTGGCGATCTCGCTGCCGCTGCGCGACCTGCTGATGTGGGGGCTGGTGCCGTTGCTGCGCACCCGCGGCTACAGCTCGCTGCCGGTGCACTTCCTCGGGAAGGCCGCGACGTTCAACCTGCTCTACGCGTTCCCGCTGCTCCTGCTCGGTGACGGCGACGGGGTCGTGGCCCGGCTGGCCGAGGTGTTCGGGTGGGCGTTCGCGTTCTGGGGTGTCGGCCTCTACTGGTGGGCCGGGATCCTCTACGCGTGGCAGGTCTACAGGCTGCTGGCCACCACCGAGCCTCGTAAGGCCAGCGCGTAGGTATTCATGGCCAACCCGCCCACGACGACCCGGGACCCGGCGCGGCTGCCCGACCGGGTGACGATGCCGCTGCTCGCCCTGGTGACCCGCGAGGCGGTCGACGAGGACTACGTCCACGCGGCCCGGCGGCGGGCGGCCGGGGGAGCGCCGCAGCCGTCGTCGCGCACACCGTTGCGAGGGGCGGCAGTCGCCACGGTCCTGTTCGGGCTGCTGATCGCGCTCGCGGCCGTGCAGACCGCACGCAACGCCGACGTGCGGGAGGCCAGCCGCGACGCGCTGATCAGTCGGATCGGCGACCGTCAGCAGGAGGTGTCCTCCCTCCAGGAGCGGATGGGCTCGCTGCGCCGGCAGAACGACGAGCTCCAGTCGACCAGCTCCCGGGTCCAGGGCCAGCTCGCCGAGGTGACGGTGCAGCTGCGCGCCCTCGAGATCAGCACCGGCTTCGTGGCGGTGCAGGGGCCCGGACTGCGGATCACCGTCTCCGACAACCCGGACGGCAGCTCCGACGGGCGGGTGCGCGCCTCCGACCTCAGGCTCCTGGTCAACGGACTGTGGCGGGCGGGTGCTGAGGCGATCGCGATCAACGGCCGTCGACTCAGCGCCATC
Organism: uncultured Actinomycetota bacterium; assembly: GCA_963798045.1. GTDB lineage: Bacteria > Actinomycetota > Actinomycetes > Propionibacteriales > Nocardioidaceae > Nocardioides. The sequence goes on along the minus strand of CAWCSB010000006.1, from coordinate 100,608 downwards.
TCCGCGATCGTCAACGTCAACATCTCGGTCCAGGTGAACCGGTCACCGCTCACGCCGCCGTACGTCGTTTCGGCGATCGGCGACGACTCTCTGGAGAGCCAGCTGCAGACCAGTACGTCCGGCGTGCAGTTCCAGGCGCTGGCCGACCAGTTCGGGTTCGTGGTCGACCGGCACAATGAGCCCGAGCTCGTTCTCCCGGCGGCGCCCGATGCGCAGCTGAGGCTGCGCTTCGCCGGGCAGGAGAGCGGTGGCCCCAACAACCAGGAGGACGTGCCGTGATCGCCGTGCTGGGCCTCGTCGTCGGCATCGTGCTCGGGCTGGTGCTGCGTCCCGACGTGCCCCTGGCACTCGACCCGTACCTGCCGATCGCAGTGGTGGCTGCTCTGGACGCGGTCTTCGGCGGGCTGCGTGCCTACCTCGACGGGATCTTCGACGACAAGGTCTTCGTGATCTCTTTCGTGAGCAATGTGGTGATCGCGGCGGGCATCGTGTTCCTCGGTGACAAGCTCGGGGTCGGCGGGCAGCTGTCGACCGGTGTGATCGTCGTCCTCGGGATCAGGATCTTCTCCAACGTGGCCGCCATTCGCAGGCACCTCTTCCATGCCTGACCCGGACCTGCCGCCGACGACAGCGGACCCGGCGCCCCACTCGGCACCTGATTCCGAGCTGCGCGAGGACGGACGGAGCCGGCTGTGGCGCGCGTTCAGACGCCCGACGCGAGGCCAGGTCGTGGTGGGGATGCTGCTGGCGCTGGTCGGCTTCGCGGGTGTCACTCAGGTGCGCAGCAACCAGGTGGACGACACCTACGCGGGGCTGCGCCAGCAGGACCTCATCGACATCCTCAACGCCCTGGCCGGCACCACCCAGCGTTCGGAGGACGAGATCCAGAGGCTGGAGTCCACGCGCGACGACCTGCAGGACGACACCCGCGCGCGGCAGGCGGCGCTCGATGCGGCCCAGCAGCAGGCTCAGGTGCTCAGCGTCCTGGCCGGCACCGTCCCGGTCACTGGCCCCGGAGTCACCATCACCATCACCTTCGAGGAGGCGTCCGGGCAGGTGCGGGTCGGCCCCTTCATCGACATGGTCCAGGCGCTGCGCAGCTCCGGCGCCGAGGCGATGCAGATCAACGATGAGGTGCGGGTGATCGCGCAGACTTCCTTCGAGAGCAGCACCGGCGGACTGCTCGTCGACGGGCGGCTGCTCGAGGCGCCGTTCACCGTCGACGTGATCGGTCCGCCCGACAGTCTGGTCGACGCGCTGCGGTTCCCGGACGGGCCACAGGACCAGTTCGCCGAGGAGGACGGCGCCGAGCTGACCTTCGAGGACGTCACGTCGGTAGACGTCGACACCGTCCGTGACCCGGTCGAGGCTGACGTCGCCGAGGCCCAGCAGTAACGTTCGAAGCCGTTCCGCCCTGCGCCCAGTCCAGCACCCAGAGGAGACCGCGTGTACCCCGACGACCTGTCCTACACCACAGAGCACGAGTGGCTGCGCCAGCCGGGAGAGCACGAGGGCTCGGTCCGTGTCGGGATCACCCACTACGCCCAGGACCAGCTCGGCGACATCGTCTACGTCTCGCTGCCCGAGCTGGGCGTCACCGTCGAAGGCGGCTCCACCTGTGGCGAGCTGGAGTCCACGAAGTCTGTGAGCGACGTCTACGCGCCGATCTCGGGTGAGGTTGTGGCCCGCAACGAGGCCCTCGACGCGACCCCCGAGCTGGTCAACAACGACCCCTACGGTGGTGGCTGGCTGTTCGAGGTCGTGCCGAGCGACCCGACCCAGCTCGAGGGCCTGCTGGACGCCGCGTCGTACGAAGCCTCGCTGACCGGCTGACCGAGCGACCGGCGCGTCGAAACCACCCCGGCGAAGGCTGGGACGTCGCCTCCAACCAGAACGAGGCAGCGTGCGTCACACGAAGTGGGACGAGCCCGGCAGATTGTCTTGCCGGTGCCCGGTCGGCTGATAGGTTCGCTGGCACCGGCGGCCTCACCCTCAACCTGAGGGTTCGAGCCCAGGTGGACCGACCACGATGGAGGGAGCGCGCGGTGCCGTTCTGCACCAACTGCGGGCACAAGAACCCGGACGACGCTCGGTTCTGCTCACAGTGCGGCACCCGGCTGGCCACTGGCACCGCTGCTGGCACCGACGATGCCCCGACCACGAACAACCCGATCGTCCCGGGCGAGCTGATGGGCGAGACGACCGCCACCATCCAGCTCGGCGGCACCGGAGACCCGAGCAAGACCGAGACCGGTGACCGGGCGCTCAACCCTGTGGACGCGGCGGCGGTCGACGCGCTGCCGACAGGGCACGCGCTGCTGGTCGTCCAGCGAGGGCCTGGCTCTGGCTCGCGGTTCCTGCTCGACGAGGACGTCGTACGCGCGGGCCGACACCCGGACAGCGAGATCTTCCTCGACGACGTGACGGTCTCGCGCCAGCACGCGGAGTTCCACCGCCACGGAGACACCTTCACGGTCTCCGACGTCGGCTCCCTCAACGGCACCTACGTCAACCGCGACCGGATCGACACCGTCCAGCTGACCGACAGCGACGAGGTCCAGATCGGCAAGTACCGCCTGGTCTTCTTCTCCGGGCACGAGGGTCACTAAGTGCCCCGCGTCGGCGCTCCGTGCGCGCTTCGCGCACACATGGCAAGCACCTCGCGGCGTTGCCGTCGCTCGATGATGGGCCTACAGCGTCGTCGCTCCGGCGCCTTGCGATGCACGCACCCTGAGCACGCCAAGAGCGTACGGACCACCAACGCGGGGCACTGACCGATGGCACCCGAGTCCACGTCTCCCGCGGCCTCGGCCGGCCAGTCGTCCGGCGCTGCCGCCCGGATGAACATCGGGGAGGTCCTCGACCTGCTCCACGAGGACTTCCCGTCGATCTCCATCCCCAAGATCCGGTTCCTGGAGGAGAAGGGGATCGTGACTCCGGACCGGACGTCGTCCGGCTACCGCAAGTTCTCCCCCTCCGACGTCGAGCGGCTGCGCTACGCGCTGCTGCTCCAGCGCGACCACCACCAGCCGCTGGCCCGGATCGTCGAGATCCTCGACGCCATCGACCGCGGGCTCGAGCCGCCGCCGCTGGTCGACCTCAACCCGACCGTGCCCGACGTCGCCCTCTCCGCGGACGGGCTGCCGAGCCCGGAGTCGTTCCGGCGCCACGACGACCTGCGGCTCTCGCGCCGCGAGCTGCTCAAGATCGCCGAGATCGACGAGGCGCTCCTCGACCAGCTCGAGCAGTACGCCCTGGTGGTGCCACGCCTCGGCACCGGTCACTACGACTCCGACGCCCTGGTGATCTGCACGACGGCGCGCGAGCTGGCCGACTTCGGCCTGGAGCCGCGCCACCTGCGCGCGTTCAAGACCGCCGCCGACCGGGAGGTCGGCCTGGTCGAGCAGGTGCTCGCCCCGCAGCACCGGGCCTCGGATCCCGCGGCGTCCGCCCGCCGCGAGGACACCGTCTCGCAGCTGGCCGCGCTGTCGGTGCGGATGCACGCCACGCTCGTGAAGGCCGGGCTGCGGAAGCTCTGACTGCCGACAATCCGGCCCGGCTGGGCCGTGGATCGCGGAGTAGGGTGAAGGCGTGCGCGAAGTGGATGTGATGGGCGTCCGGGTCGAGATGCCGTCGAACCAGCCGATCGTGCTGCTGCGCGAGGTGACCGGGGAGCGCTACCTGCCGATCTGGATCGGCGCGGTCGAGGCCACCGCCATCGCGTTCGCGCAACAGGGCGTCGTCCCACCCCGGCCACTGACCCATGACCTGCTCAAGGACGTCCTCGAGGCCACCGGCAACCAGCTCGACGAGGTCCGGATCACCGAGGTGAGGGACGGCGTCTTCTTCGCGACCCTGGTCTTCGGCTCCGGCGCCGAGGTGAGCGCCCGCCCGTCGGACTCGATCGCGCTCGCGCTGCGCACCGGCTCACGGATCTTCTGCGCCGAGGCGGTGCTCGACGAGGCCGGCCTCGCCGTGCCCGCCGAGCAGGAGGACGAGGTCGAGAAGTTCCGGGAGTTCCTCGACCAGGTCACGCCGGAAGACTTCGACGCGCACTGACCGACCCGTCGTGACTGCCGCTGGGTAGCCACGGGTCAACCCTCAACCTCCACTTGAGGGTGAGACACACCGGGTGTCGGTCGTTGACCCGCCCCGAGGGTCGCCGTACCTTGAACTGTCCTCGTTGTAACTCCACCGTTGTGGTTGTGGCCTCATGGCCGCCCCAGGCGGACTACGCTGAACGAGACTGGACCCCGCTGAGGAGATCGCGTGAACGAGCAGGACACACCCGCCGAGCTGCGTGACACGGTCGACGCCAAGCTGGCCGCCGAGGCGGCTGAAGAGCAGGGGCTGCTGTTCACCGACGACGTGTCGACGATGCCGAGCGACCTGGGCTACCGCGGCCCGACCGCGTGCAACGCGGCCGGCATCACCTACCGCCAGCTCGACTACTGGGCCCGCACCGGCCTCGTCGAGCCGACCGTCCGCGGCGCCTCGGGCTCCGGATCGCAGCGGCTCTACTCCTTCCGCGACATCTTGATCCTCAAGGTGATCAAGCGGCTGCTCGACGCCGGTATCTCCCTCCAGAACATCCGCACCGCGGTCCAGTTCCTGACCGAGCGCGGCACCGACGACCTGACCCGCGTGACGCTGATGAGCGACGGCGCCTCGGTCTACGAGTGCACCAGCAACGACGAGGTCATCGACCTGCTCCAGGGCGGTCAGGGCGTCTTTGGCATCGCGATCGGCGGGGTCTGGCGCGAGATCGAGGGCACCCTCGCCGACCTGCCCAGTGAGCGCAGCGTCGAGACGGCCGAGCCGACTCCCGGCGACGAGCTCGCAGCTCGCCGCGCCGCCCGCACCGCTGGCTGACCCACCACACTCCTCGTTCGACGGCCCGACGCCCGCGTGGCGTCGGGTGGTCGTCGTTTCCGGGCTCCGGCCGGGTACGATGGCAGCGCTGACCATCCCGCACGGGAGAGTCTCCGTTGAGTACGCCGAACGGAGCGCCGAAGGGGCAAATCCTCCCCGGAACCTCTCAGGCGCCAGGACCGTGCGGGTCAGGCAACTCTGAAGCCCAGTGCCAGGTTCTCGATCGCACAGTGACAGAGGGGGAGGGCCCCTGAAGAGACCCGTTCTGAGGAGCCCACCCAGTGTCAGACCACCCCTCGCTCGCCGAGCTCGATGCCGCATTGCCGTTCGTCGACCGCCACATCGGCCTGCGTCCCGAGGACATCGACGCGATGCTCGAGACCCTGGGCTTCGCCTCGCTCGACGCCCTGATGGACGCCGCGGTCCCCGGCGGGATCCGTGCGAGCGCGGAGCTGGCCCTGCCGGCCGGGCAGAGCGAGGACGCCGTCGCCCGCGAGCTGCGGGAGATCGCGGCGGACAACAACCCGGGTGAGCCGATGATCGGGCTCGGTTACCACGCGACGATCACGCCACCGGTGATCCGTCGCAACGTCCTGGAGGACCCGAGCTGGTACACGGCGTACACCCCCTACCAGCCGGAGATCTCGCAGGGCCGTCTCGAGGCGCTGCTCAACTTCCAGACCGTGGTCGGCGACCTGACCGGGCTGCCGACCGCGAACGCCAGCCTTCTGGACGAGGGCACAGCGGCCGCCGAGGCGATGACTCTCGTCCGCCGGGCCAACCGCAAGGCGACAGGTCCCTTCGTCGTCGACAGCGACGCCCTGCCCCAGACCATCGAGGTGGTCCGCACCCGGGCCGAGGCGATGGGCATCGAGGTGGTGGTGGCCGACCTGGCCGACGGCGTGCCCGCGGGCGAGCTCTGCGGCGTGCTGTTGCAGTATCCCGGTGCCTCGGGCCGGATCCTCGACCCGCGCGAGCTGGCCGAGGACGTCGCTGCGCGGGGCGGCAAGCTGGTGGTGGCCGCCGACCTGCTCGCGCTGGCACTGCTCGAGTCGCCGGGCGAGCTCGGGGCCGACGTGGTCGTCGGCTCGTCCCAGCGATTCGGCGTCCCGCTGTTCTACGGCGGCCCGCACGCCGGCTTCATGGCGGTCGCGGCGGGTCTCGAGCGGCACCTGCCCGGCCGGCTCGTGGGCGTGAGCGTCGACGCGGAGGGACGCCCGGCGTACCGCCTGGCCCTGCAGACCCGCGAGCAGCACATCCGCCGCGACAAGGCGACCTCCAACATCTGCACCGCCCAGGTGCTGCTGGCCGTCGTGGCGTCGATGTACGCCGTCCACCACGGCCCTGAGGGGCTGCGCACCATCGCGCGGCGTACCCACCGCTGCGCCGCCGTGCTCGCCGGTGCGCTGCGCGAGGGTGGCGTGGACGTGGTGCACGGCGCGTTCTTCGACACCGTGCTGGCCCGGGTCCCCGGGCGCGCGGCGGACGTCGTGACCGCGGCCCATGCGGCCGGCGTCCAGCTGCGGCTGGTCGACCCCGACCACGTCGGGATCTCCTGCTCGGAGCGGACCGGTCTTGCCACCCTCGAGAAGGTGCTGGGTGCCTTCGGCGTGGCCAGCGGCGAGCTGGGTGACGTCGACACCCGCACGCCCGACGCGCTGCCCGTCGAGCTGCTGCGGCGCACGCCGTTCCTCGAGCACCCGGTCTTCAACAGCCACCGGTCCGAGACCCAGATGCTGCGCTACCTGCGGCGGCTGTCGGCGCGCGACTACGCCCTGGACCGCGGCATGATCCCCCTCGGCTCCTGCACGATGAAGCTCAACGCCACCACCGAGATGGAGCCGGTGAGCCTGCCCGGCTTCGCCGACCTGCACCCCTTCGCCCCGGCCGAGGACGCCGCCGGCTATCGCCGGCTGGTCGACCAGCTCGAGGGGTGGCTGGCCGAGGTGACCGGCTACGACCGGGTCTCGATCCAGCCGAACGCCGGCTCGCAGGGGGAGCTGGCCGGCCTGCTGGCCATCCGCGCTTATCACCACGCGAACGGGGACACCGGTCGCGACGTCTGCCTGATCCCGTCGTCCGCCCACGGCACCAACGCCGCCTCCGCGGTGATGGCCGGCATGCGGGTGGTCGTCGTGAAGGCCACCGACGACGGATCGGTCGACCTCGACGACCTGCGCGCCCAGTGCGAGGCCCACCGCGACGACCTCGCCGCGATCATGGTGACCTACCCCTCGACGCACGGCGCCTACGAGGACACCGTCACCGAGCTGTGCCGGATCGTGCACGACCACGGTGGCCAGGTCTACGTCGACGGCGCCAACCTCAACGCGCTGCTGGGCTTCGCCAAGCCCGGCGAGTTCGGCGGAGACGTCTCGCACCTCAACCTGCACAAGACCTTCTGCATCCCGCACGGCGGCGGTGGCCCGGGCGTCGGTCCGGTGGCGGTGCGCGCGCACCTCGCGCCGTACCTTCCCTCGCACGGCATGCACCCCGAGGAGGCCAAGCGGGAGGGGATCGGCCCGATCAGCGCCGCGCCGTACGGCTCGGCCGGGATCCTGCCGATCTCGTGGGCCTACGTCCGGCTCATGGGCGGTGCCGGCCTGACCAAGGCGACCGCGGCGGCGGTGCTCAGTGCCAACTACGTCGCGGCCCGGCTCGGAGAGCACTTCCCGGTGCTCTACCGCGGCCACGGCGGCCTGGTCGCCCACGAGTGCATCCTCGACGTGCGTGGGCTGACCAAGGACACGGGAGTCACCGTCGACGACGTCGCCAAGCGGCTCATCGACTACGGCTTCCACGCCCCGACGATGTCGTTCCCGGTGGCCGGGACCCTCATGGTCGAGCCGACCGAGTCGGAGGACCTAGCCGAGATCGACCGGTTCTGCGAGGCGATGATCGCGATCAAGGCGGAGATCGACCGGGTGGGCGCGGGGGAGTGGAGCGCGGAGGAGTCCCCGCTGCGCGGCGCGCCGCACACGACCCGCGCCCTGACCGGTGACTGGGACCGCTCCTACGCGCGCGACCTGGCGGCGTTCCCGACCGGGCCCGACCCCGACAAGTACTGGCCGCCGGTGGCCCGCATCGACCAGGCCTACGGCGACCGCAACCTGGTCTGCGCCTGCCCGCCGCTGGAGGCCTTCGCCGAGTAGGACACGTCCCCGCCCGGGTCAGCGGTCAGGCAGTGCGCCAGAGCTGGGCGAGCCGTGAGGGGAACGGGACCTGGCCTGCCGGAGGGGGCAGGCTCCGCCGCAGCTTGATGCCGTCGACGTGGCCGCTGCCCAGGAAGAGCTCGCCCTTGCGGTCGGTCGCGACCCAGTCGATCCGGCTGCGGTTGACGGAGATCACGACCGCGGAGTCCCTGGCGATGAGCAGGCTGCCGTCCGGTCGCTCCTCCTTGAACGAGCCGTACAGGAACCGGATCTTGAACGGCGCCGTGTTGGTGACCCGCAGGTGGCCGGGGCGACTGGCGATCTTCTTCACCTTGACCTTGGGCAGCTCCTCGACGGTGACCGTGATGGTGCCGGGCACGAGGGTGTTGTAGTCGCAGGCGTAGTAGGTGAACGTGTAGGTGCCGGGCTTGACCCTCGGCTTGGCGAAGACGGACCACTCGTTGCTGTAGAAGTCGGCGCTGAGCCCCTTGTAGTGCTCGGTGCCCAGCCGGCAGATCGTGAGCAGGTCGTTGTCCGCGTCATGGTCGTTGTTGACCGGCTGCAGGGTCGCGGCATTGCCCTGGTAGACGGAGGTGGCGTCGGGTGTCGTGACCGGTGGAGTGGCCGCCTGGGCGGCGGGCAGGCCGCCCGGCAGCACGGCGAGGCCGAGCAGGCTGACGACGACGACCAAAAGCATTCCGAGCAGGCGACGAGGGCTCATGCGCGCGACCTTACGTGCCCGGGCGCCTCAGGTCACGAGGCACGCGAGAGCCAGGGGTCGGACAGGGTCAGACGCTGGATGCGGAGCTGGGCGCGGGACTCGGTGCGGGGCGCCGCCACTTGCCGGCGAACGCAGCACCGAGGAGCAGCCCTGCGACGGTGGGAAAGAGCACCGTCGCGGCACCGACCAGGCCGAAGCTGGTGTGGTCCCACATCTCGGGGATGTCGTTGGCACGCGCGACGTACGACGCGTGGTCGAGCACGATCCACGCGCACGGGCCGGCGCCCAGGACGAGACCGGCGAGCAGCGGCCCGAGACCGGAGATCCGCCCGGCCAGGGCGGCCACGAACAGGCAGCCGGCAGCGACGGCGCACGCGATCATCGTCCGGTCGGACACCTCGCCGCCCTGGTAGACGGTGAGGTCGGGCCCCAGCGCTCGATAGAAGCCGTAGTCGACCGCGCCGTAGGCGCCGAGCACTCCCAGGAAGGAGAGCAGCACGCTGGCCGCGTGGCGGTTGCCGCCGAGGCCGCGCCCGGTGCGCGTGGCGACCGGCTGCGCCTCCGGCGCCCGCTGGATCGGCTGTGTGGGCGGCTCGTCGAGGGGGTGGACCTGCTGCTCGGTGCTCTCGTCCATGGCTGCCTCCATGATCTGAAAGTACGCCGCTGAGGGGCCTCAATGGGGCTACTGCGCCGGCGACACGCTCGACATGTTGAAGTCCGGTACCCGCAACGCGGGCGTCGCAGTGCGTGAAAAGTAGTCGTCGCCCCACTCGCGGCTGAAGCTCGGCACCGTCGCCGAGGCGTGCGAGAAGCGGCGCAGCAGGTCGACGGGGCTCTCGTTCCAGCGGAAGTTGTTGACCGCGGCGGTGATCTCGCCGTCCTCGACGAGGTAGACGCCGTCGCGGGTCAGCCCGGTGAGCAGCGCGGTCTGCGGGTCGACCACGCGGATGTACCACATGCAGGTCAGCAGGAGGCCCCGCTCGGTGCCGGCGACGAGGTCCTCGACCGAGCCGGAGGCGCCGTCCACCTCGAGGACGAGGTTGTCGATGGCCGGCGTGGCCGGCTGCTCGGTCATGTCTGCGGTGTGCCGGGTCTGGCGCAGCGCCGTGAGCTCGCCGGTCCGGATCCAGTCCGTACGGCCGAGCTCGAGACCGTTGTCGAAGACCGAGCTCTCGTTGGACGACGCCGTGGCCATCGCGAACGGCGCGCACTGCAGCCCGGCGTACGCCGGGTCCGAGTAGAGGGTCACCTCGGGCCGGACGATCTCCTCGCCGATCCGGGTGCCGGCACCGTGCCGGCTGAACACCGACTGGCCGTCCCAGGCATCGCGGGCGCCGCCCAGCCAGTACGCGTAGATCATCAGGTCGGACACGGCCGTAGGCGGCAGGATGGTGTCGAAGCGACCGGCCTCGAGGTCGACGCGACGCTTGCCCCAGGCGAGCCGCTGGGCCAGCTCCTCCTCGGCGGCCAGCGGGTCGACATCGCTGAAGTCGCGGGTGGCCCGGCCGACCCAGGCGCTGTTGGCGAGATCCACGGTCTTGCCGGTGCACGCGAAGTGGCCGGTCGGCTGCACGTGCCGGAGCCGGAGCCCGGTGGTCGAGCCGAGGTAGGTGGTGGTCATCTCGTGGTTGACGAAGCCGTAGAGCACCCGGCCCGCGGCGCCGGACCGGCCGAACGCCTCGCCCAGCGCTGGAGCGACGTCGTCGTAGACCTCGATGCTGGTGCTGGCCGGCTCGTCCGCCCAGTCGGGCGACGTGCGGTCGGCGACCAGCTCCTGGACGTCCTCGGCGGGCGCGGCGGCCCGCGCGGCCGCGTCGGCGCCCCGAACCAGCTCGTCGACCTCGGCCTGTGTGGTCGCACTGCCGCTGACCGAACCGACCGAGACTCCGCCGGCCTGCTTGACGAACGACACGATCGACACGTGCACGCCGTGCATCACGCCGTTGGTGGTGAGCGTGTTGTTGGCCCAGCGCAGGTTGGCGCTGGTGGCGTCGCGGACGATCGCCACGCAGTCGTCGGCCATCGACGCCGAGAGCGCGTGCTCGACCAGCGACTGGGGGTTGATGCCATGGGTCATCGACCGGACTCCTGGGTCGTGTTGAGGATGCGGATGTCGCGGAACAGCGCCGTCGGGCAGCCGTGGCTGACCGGGGCGACCTGGCCGGGCTGCGCCTTGCCGCAGTTGGAGGCACCCCCGAGCTGCCACGTCTGCGGGCCGCCGACCGCCTCCATCGCGCCCCAGAAGTCGGTGGTCGTGGCCTGGTAGGCGACGTCGCGGACCTGGCCGACCAGTTCTCCGTGGGTGATCTTGTAGAAGCGTTGGCCGGTGAACTGGAAGTTGAAGCGCTGCATGTCGATGCTCCAGGACCGGTCGCCGACGACGTAGAGCCCGTGCTCGACCTGGCCGATCAGCTCCTCGGTGCTGGGGCCGTCCTCGGCGGGCTGCAGGGAGACGTTGGCCATCCGCTGGATCGGGATGTGCCCCGAGGAGTCCGCGAACGCGCAGCCGTTGGAGCGGCCTGCCCCAGAATCCAGCGCAGCGAGCTCCGGCTTCATGTGGGCCATGGCACGGTCGAGCTGGTAGCCGACCAGGACGCCGTTGCGGATGATGTCCCAGCTCTGGGTCTGCACACCCTCGTCGTCGTACCCGATCGTGGCCAGGCCGTGCTCGACGGTGCGGTCGCCGGTGACGTTCATGATGTTCGCGCCGTACTGCAGTGTGTTGAGCTTGTCGTAGGTCGCGAACGACGTGCCGGCGTAGTTGGCCTCGTAGCCGAGTGCGCGGTCGAGCTCGGTGGCGTGGCCGATCGACTCGTGGATGGTCAGCCAGAGGTTCGACGGGTGGATGACCAGGTCGTAGCGGCCGGCCTCGACGGTCGGCGCCTTGAGCTTCTCGGCCAGCAGCTCGGGCATCTCGTCGAGCTCGGCGTCCCAGTCGTAGAGGCCGGTGGTGAGGTACTCCCAGCCGCGGCCGACGGGGAAGGCGATGCTCCGCATCGAGTCGAAGGTGTCCGCCCCGGCGCCCATCGCCTCGACCCCGGGATCGACCCGCACCCGCTGCTGGGTGGTCACCGTCCCGGCCAGGTCGGCGTAGTACTTGTTCTCGAGCACCTGCCCGACCGCGGCCGTCGCGTGGTCGACCGCCGCACCCTGCCGGAGCCGCTCCGTCCAGTCGATGAGCAGCGCCGCCTTCTCCGCGATCGGCACCTCGAAGGGGTTGACGTCGTACGACGAGACCCAGGTGACGTCGGCGTACACCGGCTCTGGGGCGATCTCCACCGGCGTGCTGGTCATCTCCGCGGCCACCTCGGCCACGGCCACGGCGGTCTCCGCGACCCGGCGGGCCTCGTCGGTGGTCAGCACCACCCCGGAGGCGAAGCCCCAGGACCCGCGGTGGATCACCCGCACCGCGAAACCGACGTCGTCGGCGTCGAGCGCCGTCTGGAGCACACCGTCGCGGACCGCGAGGTGCTGGTGCCGGATCCGCTCGAAACGGAAGTCCGCGTGGCTGGCCCCCAGCTCCTGTGCCCGGCTCAGGGCGACCGCGCCGAGCTCGCGGTAGGGGAGAGCGGTGAAGGTCGGATCGATCTCCGGCATTGCTCGAACCTACCGGCCTCTACTGTTCTGCTCATGTCAGGCTCTGCGGTTGCTGGTTGCCCGTCGTGGCTGGGCATCGGTGCCCAGCGCAGCGGGACCACCTGGTTCACCGACCTGCTCACCCAGCACCCGCAGGTCGGGCTCGGCACCAACGGCAAGAAGGAGCAGCACCTGCTGCACAAGGTGGCAGACGGGGTGCTGGCGGCCTCGGAGTACCTCGACCTGTTCCCCGCCGACGACGTACGCCGGGGTGAGTGGACGCCGCAGTACCTCCGCCACGCGTCGGTCCCTGCCGCGGCGGCCCGGCTGGTGCCGGACGTGCCTGTCCTGGTGCTGCTGCGCGACCCGGTCGAGCGGTTCCGCTCCGCGATGCGGCTCGCGGCCACCCGTGCGGCCGCGGGCAACCCGTCGCCGTGGCCCTACCCGGTGCCGATCACGATGCAGACCTTCACCGGCTTCTACGCCGACCAGCTGGCCGCGTGGGCCGCCGCGGTGGGACGCGAGCGGATGGTCGTGCTGGTCTACGAGCAGGTCCGCCGGGCCCCGCAGGCCTCCGTCGAGGACGTCTGGAGCCGGCTCGGCCTCGACCCGGTGCCGCTGGCCGGTGTCGACGAGGCATCGGGCTCGAGCAGCCGCGCCGACTGGGACTGGCCCGAGGGACTCAAGGAGTCGCTGCAGGTGATGTACCGGCCCCAGCTCGCCCGCCTCGAGTCCGACTGGGGCCTCGACGTCAGCGACTGGACCGCGACTCTCTGACCTGACGCTGACCCACCGGACTGTTCGGGCGGGTCAGGGTGATGTGACGACTGCGCGGGCGGCCCAGGCCGAGGCGGTGAGCTCGAACGGCGGGTCAGGCAGCCGGGAGCGGCACTCGGCGGCCAGCCGCTCGCGGGAGACCTCGTCGAGCGAGGCGACGTGATCGCCGGCCGGGCCGACCCCCATGGTGAACGGCTCCCACCAGTCCTCGAACGACGTGAACCCGATCGTCACGTCGATCCGGTCGGAGAGTACGTCGGACAAGCCGGCCCGGCCGAACAGCTCTGCGAGGTGACCCTCCCGGACCCCGGCTCGCTGGGACTCGTCGTCGACCGGGTCGCCCTGGCTGCGCACCGCCGACCAGAACACCGAGAGCGGGCCGCTCTCGCCGGCGTGGTCCCAGACGCAGGCGCTGACCACGCCGCCGGGACGGGTGACTCGCCTCATCTCCGACAGCCCGGCGACCGGGTCGGCCATGAAGTGGACGACGAGCTGTGCGAGCGCGGCGTCGACCGAGTCGTCGTCGTAGGGGAGCCGCTCGGCCACACCCTGCTGCACCTCGACGCCGGGCACGTGCTCGCGGGCGGCCGCGACGAAGGCGGGCGACGGGTCGACCGCCAGCACCTGGGGGGTGCCGTAGCGACGGACCAGTACCTCGGTGAGCACGCCCGGCCCGCAGCCCACGTCGAGGAAGGTGCCGCCGCTCGGAAGCTCGGACCAGTCGGCGAACACCGTCGCGAGCGGGATGGAGAACCGGCCCATGAACCGGAGGTAGGCGTCGCCGTCGAGGAAGGCCACAGTCCCACTCTAGGCCTCGCGTCGGTTGTCTTCCTCGGGTCGCTCGCGCTCGAGGTCGCCCGCGACCAGCTCGTCGAGGTCGGGGTCGGCGCGCCACAGCGCCTCCGCCTCGGGTGGCTGCGGCTGTCGTCGGGCCCGCCCGACGATGGGCTCGACCTGGGTGGCGTCGTCGACGAGCTCGGCGGCCTGGATCTGGCGCACCGGCTCGTCGATGCTCGTGAGGGCGTCGAGCTCCTTCTCGGTGACCTTGAGGTCGCGGAACCGCCTGGCCTGCACCAGCACCCGGCCCTCGACCGTCGCGATCGTCTCGTTGTAGGCGTTGACGCTGGTGCGGAGAGCCCGGCCGAGCTTGTCGAACCGGTTGCCCATCTGACCCAGCCGGTCGTGCAGCTCGCGCCCGACCCTGAAGACCTCGGCCGCGGTCTCGGCGAGCGCCGCCTGCTTCCAGCCGTAGGAGACGGCCCGCAGCATGCCGATCAGCGTCGTCGGTGTCGCCAGGACGACGTCGCGCTGGGCGGCGTACTCGTAGAGGTCGGGCATCTGCTCCAGCGCAGCGATGAAGAACGCCTCGCTGGGAAGGAACAGCACCACGAACTCGGGGGACTCACCGGCCTTCCAGTACTTCTTGCCGGAGAGCTGGTCGACGTGGGTCCGGACGTGCCGGGCGAAGGACGTCAGGTGAGCGGCGCGCCGCTGGTCGTCTTCGGAGTCGGCGGCATCGAGGAAGGCGCTGAGCGGGACCTTCGAGTCGACGAAGACGTATTTGCCCTCGGCCAGGTGCACCCGCATGTCGGGGCGCAGGGTCTGGCCGTCGGTCTGGCTGGTCAGCTGCACGTCGAAGTCGCAGCGCTCGACCATGCCGGCCATCTCGGCCACGCGCTTGAGCTGGGTCTCGCCCCAGGCGCCGCGGACCTGCGGCTTGCGCAAGGCGGTGACCAGCGACGCGGTCTCGCGACGCAGCGCCTCACCCGTGTCGCGGACCGACCGGACGTGGCCCTGCAGCTCGGTCGTCATCGCGACCCGGGCCTTCTCCACCTCGGTCAGGCGGGCCTGGAACTGCTCGAGGGTGATCGCGACCGGCTTGAGGAGCTCCTGGGTCGCCTCCAGGCGCTGGGCAGCGAGCGTGTCGACCGACTTGCCCTGTCGCTCGGCGGTCTCGCTGGCCAGCACGCGGAACTGGTCGACCATGGTCTGCCGGTCCGCGGTGATCTCCTGCGCCCGGGCGAGGGCTGCGTCCCGCTGGGCGATGGCCCCGGCGACGTCCGCCTCGGTCTGCGCCGCGCTGGTGCGGGCCTCGGCCGCCTCCGTCCGAGCAACGGCGGCGTCGGCACGGGCGTTGGCCAGCTCCTCCCGAGCGCGGCCGAGCTCGCGCTCGTCGCGACCGGCCGAGAGCACCCGGCTCAGCCAGGCACCCGCGCACAGACCGACAACCAGCGCGAGGAGCACGAGGAGGGTGGGGACCGTCATGGAGGCATCGTCGCCCAGACCACCGACATAACCCCGGACCACACGCCCGGGAGCACACCATCGCCTACCCTGCCGGGTATGGCCTTCCTAGGGCGCGCCACGACCCTGTTCGCGGCCACCGGCGCAGCTCTCGTGCTCGCCGCGTCGCCAGCCCTCGCCGAGGTCAAAGCGGAAACTGACGGCGTGGACACGGTTTTCATCGAGAGCGACGCCCCGGCCGACGACGACGTCATCGTGTCCTGTGACGCCGACGAGGTGAACGTCAACGGCGTCTCGGCGCTGCCGGGTGGGGCGCTGGCGTGCGACGTCGTGACCACCGTCATCGTGGACGCGGAGGACGGCAACAGCGTGGACCTCGGCGGCCTGACGCTCCTGGCCTTTCCCTTGCTGGCGCGCACCTCCGTCGACGTGGCGGACTCGGACATCGACTCGATCACCGGCAGCGAGGCCAGGGACGTGGTGCGCGCCGACCTCCGCGATGACGCGTCGACCGGGCCCGGCGACGACTGGGTGGACGGCGCGCGCAGCGCCAGCGGGGGCGAGGGCAACGACACACTGCGTGAGATCTCCGATTCGGTGCAGGGTGGCTCCGGCGATGACCTGATCGTCGGCGCCCCTGCCGAGCTCATCGACGGAGGCAGCGGCCGGGACAGCGTCGTGATCGACTACTCGCTCTTCACGACCCAGCACGCCGTCGGGTTGGCCATCACCGACGCCAGCATCAACGGCTTCACAGAGACCTCCAGCATCGAGGAGTACGACGTCACGGCGGCCGACGGGGGGCGCGCGGACGGCATCGACAGCCGGTTCTACAGCGGCCGGGTCGGCTTCCACGGCCGGGCGGGCGACGACACCTTCCTGGGCGGACCGGGAGCGGACGTGGCGGACCTCGGCCTCGGCAACGACGTCGTCGACCCCGGCCCCGGCTCCGACTTCGTCCTGGGTGGGGACGGAGACGACACGGCCGCGGTTCGCGACGGGTTCGGCGACGTGGTGGAGTGCGGCCCGGGCAACGACACGGTCACCGCCGACCGGGTCGACGTGCTCAGCGGCTGCGAGAACGTCGCCCTGCCGGCGCCCGAGACCAGCCGCGTCGACGGCCCGAAGAAGGTCACGAAGGGCACCAAGGCGTACTACACGTTCGCCGCCTCGGTCGCGAGCGCGACCTTCGAGTGTCAGATCGACACGGGCGTGTTCAAGCCCTGCTCGAGCCCGTTCAAGGTGAAGACCAAGAGGCTCAGGACCGGCAAGCACACGTTGACGGTCCGTGCGATACAGCCGGCCGGCAACCCCGACCCGACGCCGTCGACGTTCAAGTTCAAGGTCAAGGTCCAAGGTGGTCGCGCCGAGGCGCTGACCTGATGCCCTACGCGTAGCGGACAGTGCGCTCCGGTGACGTGAAGCCGTAGAGGACGAGCCCGGCCTCCTCGGCCAGGTGGACGGAGAGACTCGTCGGGGCGCCGACCGCGACAAGCGCGCCCACGCCGGCGGCCACGGCCTTCTGGACCAGCTCGAACCCGGCCCGGCCGCTCACGACCAGGGCGGCCTCGCTCGGCGGCAAGCCGGAGACCACCCGCGCGCCGGTCACCTTGTCGACGGCGTTGTGCCGGCCGACGTCCTCGCGGACGACGAGCAGCTCGCCCTCGGCGGTGGACAACGCCGCGGCATGCACGCCGCCCGTGGCCTCGAAGACCTTCTGAGCCACGCGCAGCCTCTCCGGCAGGGTGCGTACGACGTCCGGGCCGGGGACCGCACCGCTCCACCGGCCGGCGGCCGGCGCGGCCAGCGCCTCGGCGATGGTGTCCTTGCCGCAGACACCGCAGGCCGACGAGCCGGAGCCGGCGTGCCGGTGGCCCGGGTCACGGGTCGGCGGCTCGTCGAGCGTCACTGTCACGACGTTGAACTCCTGCTCGGGCGTCAGGTCGGTGTCGGTGCAGTAGGCGATCGTGAGCGGTGGGGCGGTGACCAGCCCCTCGTGCAGCAGCCAGCCAGCGGCGAGCTGGAAGTCGTGCCCCGGCGTTCGCATCGTGACCCAGACCCGCCGCGGCGGCGCGCCCGGCCACGCCAGCCTGATCTCGAGCGGCTCCTCGGTGGCCAGCCGGTCCTCGTGGTGCCGGGCGCCGTCCGCGCCCAGCTCCTGCACCCGCGTCCGCACCATGGGTCCGGGCCGGCGGCCTCTCGATGACGGCCTGGCGGTGGGAGCGGTCATGGGCGTGGGTAGGCCTCGAGCACCGCGAGCTTGCGCTGCAGGGTGTCCGCCTCGTCGACCAGCCGCCGGCGCAGAGAAAGGTCGAGGTCGCCGTCGGAGATGAGCGCCTCGGCTCGCGCCAGGGTCTGCGAGGTCAAAGACGTCCTGGGGAAGAAGTGCTCGGCGGCGTCCGCGAGCACCCACCCGCTGCGGACCTTGACCGTGTCGGGCAGGTCGGCGAAGTAGCGCTCGACGTACGGCGCCGTGACCTCCTGCTGCCCACCTCGCCAGAAGCCGAGCCCGACAGCCTCGAGCTCGTAGTTGGGCAGGTTGACGTCGCCCGTGAAGCACGACCAGGCCCAGGCCTTCGCCCCGGGGTCAGGCATCGACGCCCGCGCCCCCGCGTGCCGGACCCGGGCCACCGCCGTGGGTTCGGCCTCGAGCTGACGGTCCAGCTCGGCCACGTCGACGGCACCGAGGGACGCCAGCGAGACCAGGACCCGCCACCGCAGGTCCACATCGAGGGGGATCCCTTCGGGCAGCTGCTCGCCGGCGAGCCAGGAGGCGAGGAGGCCCGGGTCGGACGCCGTGCCGATGGCGGCGCGGAACGCCGACAGCTGCTCCTCCGAGGTGGGAGCGGCCGCGGCAACCTTGGCCCTCGCGGCCGTGTGCAGCTGTGCCAGCGCGGCCGCAGGGTCGGGCTGCAGCGGCACCACCCAGCCGTAGAGCCACGCCATCGTGCGCCTCTTGGTGTCCTCGGTGTCCTCGATCGGCAGGCTCCGCACCGCGACCTCGAGCACGTCGACGGGGTCGACCGCGGCATTGTGCAGCGCGCTGCGGACGTTGCTCCACACTCCGGCCCGGAGCTCGGGGTCGGTGACCTGCGGGAGGAGGCTCTCGAGGGCGTCCATGGTGAGCTTGTCGGGGATCAGCAGCGCCCAGGTGTCGTTGTAGGGGTCGAGCAGCACCGGGCGGTCGCCGGCATCGAACGGCGTCTCCTGGTCCTCGATCTCCAGGACGTGGTCCGTCCAGGTGCCGTCCTCCGCCGCGACGGCGGCGCGGATCCGGTGCGGCCGGTCGGCGGGGTGGTCCGCGGGCGGCGTACGCCGGACCACGCCGGCCGCGCGGTCGAGCTCGATGAGGTCCGGGCCGGCGGTGCGCAGCCAGTTGGCGATGAAGCCCGAGAGATCACCGGCACCGGCGCGCTCCCAGCTCTCGAACAGGTCGTGCATCGTGGCGTTGCCGAAGCGGTGCCGCTCGAAGTGGTCGATGGCGCCCTTGAAGAACACGTCGTCGCCTGCGGTGGCGTTGAGCTGGCGCAGGATGGCACAGCCCTTGGCGTAGGAGATGCCGTCGAAGTCCTGCAGCGCCGCCGAGGCGTCGACCGCGCCGTTGCCGGCGACCGGGTGGGTGCTCGGCCGCTGGTCGGCGACCAGCCCCCACTGGCGCCGCGCGTAGGAGTCGTCGACCCACATGTCGGCGTACTCGGTGACGTCGGCGGTGACCCGGTTGCCCATGTACTCGGCGAAGGACTCGTTGAGCCACAGGTCGTCCCACCAGGCCGGGGTGACCAGGTTGCCGAACCACTGGTGTGCCATCTCGTGGGCCAGGGTGCTGGCCCGGGCGATCCGCATGCCGCGGGTGACCCGGCTGGTGAAGACCAGCGGGTCGCGGAACGTGACGCAGCCGGGGTTCTCCATGGCGCCGGCGTTGAACTCCGGCACGAATGCCTGGTGGTAGTCGCCGAACGGGTAGCGGATGCCGAAGAGCCGGTGCAACTCGTCGAAGCTCTGCCGGGTCAGCGTGAACAGCTCGTCGGCGTCCTTGTCGAGGTCGGCCGCGATGCTGGCCCGGGCGCTGAGGCCGAGCGGGATGCCGTCGTGCTCGTCGCGGATCACGTGGTAGGGGCCGGCCACGAGGGTGACGAAGTACGTCGAGAGGGGCTGGCTCGGCTCGAACTCCCAGACCCCCTTCTCGACCTGCCGTCCGGGCGCGTTGCCGATGACCACCCAGTCCTGCGGCGCACGCACGTGGAACGTGTACGGCGCCTTGAGGTCGGGCTGGTCGAAGCAGGCGAAGATGGTCGGCGCCGCATCCATGAAGGACATGCCGTAGACGTAGTGCTTGCCGTCCGCAGGGTCGACGCTGCGGTGCAGCCCCTCGCCGTCGTTGCGGAAGGGCATGGTCGCCTCCACGACGAGCTCGTGCTCACCCTCGGTCAGCTCCAGGGGGAAGCGGCCGCGCTCGAGCACGTCGACGTCGAGCGGCCGGCCGTCGAGCGTGATGTTCGCGAGCGAGACCGGCTTGAGGTCCAGGAACGTCGTCCCGGACCGGCTCCGGAACCGCAGGGTGGTCACCGACCCGAACGTCGCCTCGTCGGACGCCAGGTCCAGTGCCACGTCGTACGACGTGAGGTCGAGCAGGTCGCGGCGAGCCAGCGCCTCGGTGCGCTGGAGGGAGGCGTAGGGACTGGGCACGAACGCCAGCCTAGGACGAGCCCCAGGTGGGCAGGTCTCGACAATCGGGATTCTCCCCAACGGGTGCTGGTTGTCCCGGCCGGGGCGTCGTACGATGGAGGTTCCCACGAGAGGCGGGCCCGGACCTTCAGGTCGGGCCCGCCGTGGCATTTCGGATACCCCCACTGGTGTCCGGGATCACCCATGCGGCAGTTTGGAACGGCCCCGCGCCGGCCGGTAATCTGTAAGAGTCGAGATAGTGATCTACCGGTTACCACCGGGCCTCGCCCGAGACTGCCGCCGAGCCCGCAACCCCCCGAGTGGGACGGCGGTGGGACGGAACTCCCCACGAGTGACCGTCCAGCACCGGACCCCGAGCCCATGTGGCTCGGGGTCCGTCGTGTTGCGGGGGAGGGACCCGCTCCCGGATTCGTCTGCCCTGCCCAGGCGAGGGACGACCAGTCGGACCGCAGACGAATCGGCGTGGCGGCTCTGGCAGGCTGACGCCCATGGCAGCCGAGACTCATCGCAGCGTCGACCTCCACCAGATCGGTGAGCACCGCTGGAAGGCGACCAACAGCCGCGGTGGCGGCGTCTCCATCGGCCCCGGCGAGGATCCCGACTTCACGCCCGTCGAGCTGCTGCTCGCCGCCCTGGTCGGCTGCGGCGCAGCGGATCTCGACTACATCGCGGGCAAGCGGGCGCCGTTCGAGACGTTCCAGGCCCGCGCCGAGGGCCACAAGGTGCGCGACGAGGACGGCTCGCACCTCGTGCAGCTCAAGGTGACCCTCGACGTCACCTTCCCCGAGGGCGAGGCCGGAGATGCGGCTCGCGAGATCCTGCCGCGCACCATCCAGCAGATCCAGGACCGGCTCTGCACGGTCGGCCGGACGGTGACGCTCGGCGACCCCGTCGCGTACGTCGAGGGGAAGCTCTGAGCACCCAGCGCTGGCGGGAGATCCCGCGCCAGGACGGCCGCCGGTTCGTGGTCACCGGCGCCAGCGGCGGAATCGGCCTCGAGACCGCCAAGGCGCTCGCCGGGCGCGGTGCCCAGGTCGTGCTCGCGGTGCGCAACCTGGACCGCGGCAAGGCGGCGGCCGACCAGATGTCGGGCGATATCGAGCTCGGGCTGCTGGACGTCGCCGACCTGTCGTCGGTGCGGGCGTTCGCGGACGAGATCGGCCCGGTCGACGTGCTGGTCAACAACGCGGGCGCGCTGGCACTGCCGCTGGGCACGTCGCCTGACGGCGTCGAGCTGCACCTGGCCACCAACCACCTCGGTCACTTCGCGCTCACCAACCTGCTGCTGCCGCGACTCACCGACCGGGTCGTGGTCGTCGGGTCGCCCTCGCACCGGCACGGCCACCTCGATCTCCAGGACCTGGCCTGGACGAAGCGCAGCTATCGCCCCTACGCGGCGTACGCCGACTCCAAGCTGGCGAACCTGCTCTTCATGGCGGAGCTGCAGCGCCGGCTGACCGCGGCCGGCTCGACCCTCCGGGTCACCGGGGCGCACCCCGGCTCGACGGCGACCGGGATCACCGGGTCGACCGGCAGCCGCCTCAAGACCTTCGTCGGCAAGCACGGCATCAAGCTGGTCGGCATGTCGGCCTGGCAGGGCGCGCTGCCGACGCTGTACGCCGCGACGATGGACGTGCCCGGCAACACCTACGTCGGCCCGCACCGGCTCCGCGAGATGAACGGCTGGCCGACGGGGGTGGGCCGCAGCCAGCGAGCGCTCGACCCCGACCTCGCCAAGGTGCTGTGGACCGAGTCGGAGCGGCTGAGCGGGGTCGCGTTCCCGCTCTAGGCGCCCATCAGCCTATGGTGACGCCCTCGATCTCGACCTCTTCCTTCGGCGCGGTCATGCCGGTGTCGGTCTGGGTGACGCCCTGGGCTGCGAGGTCGCTGATCAGCTGCACGGTGGCGGCGTCGACGGTGCCGAAGACGGTGTAGGCCGGGTCGAGCGGAGAGTCGTCGTAGACGATGAAGAACTGCGAGCCATTGGTGTCGGGGCCGCGGTTGGCCATCGCCAGCACGCCCGGGCCGTAGGTCTCCGAGCCGTCGACCTCGTCGGCGTAGGTGTAGCCCGGGCCACCGGAGCCCGTCCCGCTGGGATCACCGCACTGGAGCACCGCGATCCCGCCGGTCTGGAGGGTGGTGAGCCGGTGGCAGGGGGAGGCACTGAAGTAGTTCTGCTGAGCCAGCGAGATGAACGAGTTCACGGTGCACGGCGCCTTGTCGGCGTCGAGCGTGAACGTCATGTCGCCGATCGAAGTCGTGACGGTGGCCGTCACGTCGCCTCCGACGGTCGGTTTGCTCGGTGGCGGGTCGACCTGCTTCGCGACCGGGCTGCTGTCGTCCACGGGGTAGTCGCACGTGACGTCGGCCGCCGGGCCTGATCCCTCCGCCGTGCTGGACGCCGCGGGCGTGTCGCCGGAAGTGTCCTTGGCCGAGTCGTCCGCCTTGTCGTCGTCGCCACAGCCCGCCAGGGCGGCGGTCGCGAGCAGCAGGAGGACAGGCAGGAAGCGCTTGGACATGGGGGTCAGCCTAAGTGTGGTGCGGGTGCTCAACCGTTGCGACCCCGGGCAGCGACCGGCCAGGGCCGCAGTACGTCGTGTTCTTCGACCCAGAGGTCGTCGTGGAGATTGACCGCCGCGCAGCAGTGGTTGGGGACCACGTCGAGCTGGCTGCCGACCCGGGGGAGCGGTGCACCGGCGAGGTCGACCACGGCGTGGTGCTCCGAGAGCTGCACGATCCGCGCCTGGGGGTGGTCCAGGAGCCGGCCGGAGCCGGTGCTGTACGCCGCGCGGTCGGCGGCCAGTGCCTTGCTGCCGGAGTCCAGCACCGCCCGGCCCCCGGCCAGGCTGACCACGGTGGCCCGGCACGTCAGCGCGATCGACTCCGGCGGCATGCTGCCGAGCTCCCACTGCTGGGCGTCGCCGAAGACGTAGACACCCGGGCGCGCCTCGGTGAGCACGCCGGTGTCGAGGTGGGCGAGGCTCGGCGTCGAGCCGCCGCTGACCACGGACACCTCGAGTCCTTCGGCCTCGACGGCCGCGCGTGCGGCGGCCAGGGCGCGCGCCTCGTCAGCGGCCGCGGTGTCCATCCCGTCCGGTGCGTAGCTGTGGCCCGGGAACGTGAACACCCCGCGCACCGTGAGCCCGGCCCGCGCTGCGGCGACAGCCACGAGGCCCGCCCCCTCGGGCGGGCACCCGGTGCGGTGCTGGCCGCTGTCGACCTCGACGACCACCGTGACGCCGTACGGCGCGAGCAGCCGGCCCGCCAGGGCTGCCCCCTCGACCGAGTCGACCCCGATCGCGACCTCTCCTCGCTCCGCCAGGCCGCGCAGGCGCTCGGCAGCCTGTTCGTCGACGTGGATCGGGTAGGCGACGAACAGGTCGGTGCAGCCGTGCCGGGAGAAGACCTCCGCCTCGCCGAGGGTCGCGACGGTGAGTCCGACCGCACCCTGGCCGAGCTGGAGCCGCGCGATCTCGGGCGACTTGTGGGTCTTCACGTGGGGACGCAGCGCCACCCGGTTCGTGGCGGCCCAGTCCGCAACCCCGCGTACGTTGCGGCGGAGCCGGTCGAGGTCGACGCGGAGGTACGGCGTGGTCGGCGCGGCTGCCACCGTCTGCTCAGAACTCCTCGTGGGTGTCGGGGTCGCCGCCGAACAGCCTTCCGTCCGGCTTCGCGAGAGCCGTGATCGCGGCGACCTCGTCGTCGGTGAGCTCGAAGCCGTCGAGGTCGAGGTTCTCGAGCTGCCGGGACGGGGTCGCGGACTTGGGGATCGGCAGCGTGCCGAGCTGCAGGTGCCAGCGCAGCACCACCTGGCCCGGCGTGACGCCGTGGGCGTCGGCGGCGGCCCTGACCACCGGCTCGGCGAACGGCGCCTGCCGCTTGCCCATCGGGCTCCATGACTCGGTGAGCACGCCCAGCTCGGCGTGGACGTCGCGCATCTCCGCCTGCGGGAAGTAGGGGTGCAGCTCGATCTGGTTGAGCACCGGGGTCACCCCGGTGTCTTCGATGACCTTCTGCAGGTGCTCCCTGGTGAAGTTCGAGACGCCCGGCGACCGCACCAGGCCGTCGTCGCGCAGCTGGACGAGGGCCCGCCAGGTCTCGTGGTAGGTCTTCTGCGCCGGGTTCGGCCAATGGATGAGGTGCACGTCGATCCGGTCCAGCTCCAGCCGCTCCAGGGACTGACGGGTGCTGGTGATCGCGTCGTCGTAGGCATGGTGCCGGCCGGGGATCTTGCTGGTCACCACGATCTCGTCCCGGGGCACGCCCGAACGGCGGATCCCCTCGCCGACCTCGGCCTCGTTGCGGTAGTTCACGGCCGTGTCGATCAGCCGGTAGCCGTTCTCGAGTGCTCTGGTGACGGCCTCGATCGCGTCCTCACCGCGGAGGCCGGCGGTGCCGAAGCCGATCGGCGGGAGGGTGGTGCCGTCGTTGAGTTGCCGGGGGGTGGTCGCAAGGCCCATGCGTTCACGGTATCCATGTGTCGATGACCACTCTCGAGCCGGACTGCGCACATTGCTTCGGCCTGTGCTGCGTCGCCCTGCCGTTCCGGCCCTCGCACGGTTTCGCCTTCGCCAAGGACGCAGGGGAGCCGTGTCGCCACCTCGACAACGACTACCGGTGCTCCATCCATGCCACCTTGCGCGAGGCGGGCATGGGCGGCTGCACGTCCTACGAGTGCTTCGGGGCCGGGCAGCAGGTCAGCCAGGTTGTCTACGCCGGCGCGACGTGGCGGGACAGCGCCGACGGCGGCGCCGAGATGTTCTCCGTGTTCGCGGTGGTCCAGCGGCTGCACGAGATGCTGGTGCTGCTCGACCAGGCCTCCGCGCTGGCTCCCAACCCGGGGCTGACCCGGTTGCGGGAGCGGGTGTCCAGTCGCACCTCGGGGCGGCCCGAGGACATCCTCGACACCGACCTCGACCGGCTGGCTGTGCTCGTCGGCGAGGCCCTGCGCGAGGTGAGCCGCTCGGTCCGAGGCGAGGGGCCGTCGTACGTCGGGCACGACCTGGTCGGCCAGGATCTCCGGACCCACGACCTGGTCCGAGCCGACCTGCGCGGTGCCGTGCTCATCGCGGCCGATCTGCGCGACGCCGTGCTGGACCGCACCGACCTGCTCGGCGCCGACCTGCGCGACACCGACCTCTCCGGAGCGGACCTGTCCACCGCGCTCTTCCTCACCCAGCCGCAGCTCAACGCCGCCCGGGGGAGCGCAACCACCGCCCTGCCACCCCACCTCCGCCGACCTCTCGGCTGGCTGGCGGGGTAGTCCGTCACCTTTGGCGGGTGTTTCCTGTGGATAGACCACCCGACGGTGACGGACTACCCGGTCGACCGGCTGCCGTCACTAGGCGGCCAGGGCGGCGTACCGACCCTCCTCCTCGAGCAGCGCCGCGTGGGTGCCGCGTTCGATCACCCGACCGTGGTCGAGGACGACGATCTGGTCGGCGTCCCTGACCGTCGAGAGCCGGTGCGCGATGGTGATCGTGGTGCGTCCCTCGGACAGGGTGTCGAAGGCCTCCTGCACGGCGCGTTCGGTCTCGGTGTCCAGCGCGCTCGTGGCCTCGTCGAGGACCAGGACCCGCGGGTTGCGCAGCAGCGTGCGGGCGATGGCGATGCGCTGCTTCTCGCCCCCGGAGAACCGGTGGCCGCGCGAGCCGACCACGGTGTCGTAGCCGTCGGGCAACGACGCGATCAGGTCGTGGATGCGCGCCGCGCGGGCCGCGGCCACGAGCTCGGCGTCGGTCGCGTCCGGCCGGGCGTAGCGGAGGTTCTCACGGACCGTGGTGTGCAGCAGGTAGGTCTCCTGGCTGACGATGCCGACGATCTCGGCGAGGTCGGCCAGCCGGATCCTGCGGACGTCGATGCCGTCGATCGTCACGGCGCCCTTGGTGGGGTCATGCAGACGGGCTACCAGCGCGCCCAGCGTGGTCTTGCCGGAGCCGGTCTCGCCGACGAGCGCCAGGGTGGTGCCGGCGGGTACGTCGAGATCGACGTCCCTGAGTGCGGGGACCTCCGCGTCGTCGTACGAGAAGCCGACATGCTCGAAGCGCACGTGCCCGCGCACGGCCGCCGGGTCCAGGTCGACGGGATCGGTGGGCTCGTCGATCTCGACAGGCAGGTCGAGGTACTCGAAGACGCGCTGGAACAGCGCCAGCGAGCTGACCACCTGGACCCCGGTGTTGAGCAGGCCCATCAGCGGCCGGAACAGCTGACCCTGCAGCGCGGTGAACGCGATCAGCGTGCCGATCGTCATGGTGCCCCGGGTCATGGGGAGCCCGGCGCTGAGGTAGATCACCGCGGGGATCGCGGCGAACAGCACGCTCATCGACGCCATCCGCCAGCGACCGGCCAGCGACGAGCGCAGCTCGAGGTCGATCAGCCGGGCGGAGGACTCGGTGAACCGCTGGACCAGCGTCGGGCCGGCGCCCATCGACTTGGCCAGCTGGACTCCGCTGATCGACAGCCCCTCCTCGATGGTGACGTTGAGGTCTGCGAGCTCGCGCTGCTGGGCCGAGGTGATCTCGCGGCGCATCCGCGCGACCCGGCGGCTGAGCCAGATCGCGGGCGGCATCACGACCAGCGAGATGAGCGCCAGCCGCCAGGAGAGGACCGCCATCGCGACCGCGGTGGCGACCGTGGTGGTCAGGTTCGACGCGATCGAGGTGGCCGTCGAGGTGACGACGTTCTGCATGCCGCCGATGTCGTTGGTGATCCGGGACTGCACCTCGCCCGTCCGGGTCCGGGTGAAGAACGCGATCGACTGCCGCTGCAGGTGCGCGAACACGTCGGTGCGCAGACCGTGCATGACTCGCTGGCCCATCTGGGTGTTGATCCAGGTCTGGAAGACACCGAGGACCGACGTCACGGCGGCGACGGCCACCATGCCGGCGGTGAGCAGCACGAGCAGGTGCACGTCCTGGTCGGGCAGCGCGACGTCGATGATGCCGCGGAGCAGGAACGGCGAGGCCAGGCCGACGATCGACGAGGCCACGATGATCGCGACGACGCCCAGGACGGACCAGCGGTATGGGGTGAACAGCCGCGCGATGCGGCGCAGCGAGACCTCGCGCGCCTGCTGCCTCTCGGCGGCGCTGGGCTTGTCCGGGACCCTCAGTCGGCCTCGGCCGCGGGTGGTAGCGGTGGTGGAGTCCATGCGGACCTCCTCGGAAGAGTTGTGGGAGGCATTTAGTGAGGTTGCCTCATCATGAGGTTACAACACCAAACCTTGCTAGTCTGTTCCCGTGAGCCCCGACGTGCCTGCCGATGGCCTCGGCGAGGCGTTCGGTGCGGTCGCGCGCCGACTGCGGACGGCGTCGATGGCCGCTCTCGCGCAGTACGACGTCACGCCGTCACAGGTGCGTGCCATCCGGGTGCTGGCCGCCCACGACAGCGGGGGAGTGCGGTCCTCGGAGCTGGCCCAGCATCTGAAGATCGCGCCGAGGTCGGCGACCGAGGTCGTGGACGCGCTCGAGGCAAAGGGGCTGGTCGCGCGCTCGCGCGACCCTGGGGACCGCCGCGCCGTCCTCGTCGCGCTGACCGACCACGGCCGCGACCTCTCCGACGAGATCCGCCGAACCAGGGGAGTGCAGTCCGAGCGGATGTTCGAGCGCCTCTCCCAGACCGACCGCGAGGACCTGGCCCGGATCCTGCGCAAGCTCCAGGACTAGGGCGTGCTGACCGCCGGCGGGTCGGCTCGCGGGATCCTCCAGCACGAACGCAGTCATCGCTTGTTCGAAACTGTTGTGAGGCCGACCATGAGGTGCTCGAGGGCTCGGATCGTGAATCGAGGGTGACGGTGGCAGCAGCGGACGTTCCGACCCACGCGTCGGTCGTCATCGTCGGTGGCGGCGTGATGGGGCTCAGCACGGCCTACCACCTGGCCCGGGCCGGGGTTCGCGATGTGGTCCTGGTGGAGAAGGGCGAGCTCGGCTCCGGGTCGACCTGCAAGGCGGCCGGCGGAGTGCGGGCGCAGTTCTCCGACAGGGTCAACATCGAGCTCGGGCTTCGGAGCCTCGGGACCTTCGAGACCTTCCAGCAGGAGTTCGACCAGGAGATCGACCTGCACCAGGTGGGGTACCTGTTCCTGCTCGACCAGCCGGACCAGGTCGACGCGTTCGAGCGGAACAGCGAGTTGCAGAACGAGCTCGGCGGTTGCAGTCGGATGATCGAGCCGGCTGAGGCCAAGCGGCTCTCGCCGCTGATCGAGACCGACGGTCTCCTGGCCGCGGCATGGTCTC
The DNA here is from genome assembly GCA_963798045.1 of uncultured Actinomycetota bacterium. Lineage (GTDB taxonomy): Bacteria > Actinomycetota > Actinomycetes > Propionibacteriales > Nocardioidaceae > Nocardioides. The sequence continues at coordinate 72,346 of CAWCSB010000006.1, read as the reverse complement.
CGAAGGACGGGCACTGCACCCCGGAGTCCGTCGTCTCCGGCTACGCCAGGGCCGCCCGACGCGCCGGGGCCCGTCTGGTCCGAGGTTGTTCGGTGACGGGTATCGCCACCGACGGCGGCACCATCACCGCCGTCGAGACCTCGCAAGGAACCATCCGCACCGACACCGTGGTCTGCGCGGCCGGCGCCTGGTCCCGGCAGGTCGGCGAGCTGGTGGGCGTCGACCTTCCCGTCGAGCCAGTGCGGCGGCAGATCCTGACGACCGAGCCGATGGCGGGCCTCGACCCGCGTACGCCGTTCACGATCGACTTCTCGACGAGCCTCTACTTCCACGCCGAGGGACCCGGCCTGCTGATCGGCATGTCCGACCCGGACGAGGAGACCGGGTTCAACCTCGGCCGGTCCGACGAGTGGCTGCCGCGGCTCGGCGAGGCGATCGAGCGCCGCGCGCCCAAGATCTCCGAGGTGGGTATCGCCAGTGGGTGGGCCGGTCTCTACGAGATGACGCCCGACCACAACGCGCTCGTGGGTGAGGCCGGCGAGGTGTCCAGGTTCCTGTACGCCACCGGCTTCTCCGGCCATGGGTTCCTGATGGGACCGGCCATCGGAGAGGTGATGCGAGACCTCTACCTGAGCGACACGCCCGTCATCGACGTCCGTGGCCTGGACGCACGTCGCTTCGCGGACAGCGCCATCCGTCCTGAGCTCAACATCGTCTGAAACGATCGAAGGAAGATGCAGATGAGCACTCACTCGACCATCCCCACCGGCGCCGAGCTGCAGAGCCTGGCGGCCGAGAAGGCCCGAGCCTGCGGGGTCGACCTCCAGGCGGCGACCGGCGGGGTCGAAGCAATGTCTCCGATCAACGGCGACCGCGTCAGCTCCCTGGCGTGGACCGACGCGGCTGCTGTCGATGACGCCGTCGACCGCGCCCATCTCGCCTTCCTCCAGTGGCGCACCGTGCCCGCGCCCGCTCGCGGTGCCCTCGTCAAGCGGCTCGGCGAGCTCCTGGCCGAGCACAAGGACGAGCTGGCCACCCTGGTGAGCCTCGAGGTCGGCAAGATCACCTCCGAGGCGCGCGGCGAGGTCCAGGAGATGATCGACATCTGCGACTTCGCGGTCGGCCTGTCTCGTCAGCTGTACGGGCGCACGATGCCGTCCGAGCGTCCCGGCCACCGGCTCATGGAGACCTGGCATCCGTTGGGCGTCGTGGGCGTGATCAGCGCCTTCAACTTCCCCGCCGCCGTCTGGTCCTGGAACACCGCCATCGCGCTGGTGTGCGGGGACCCGGTGGTGTGGAAGCCGTCCGAGCTGACCCCTCTGACGTCGCTGGCCAGCAACGCCATCCTCGCCCAGGCGATCGCCGAGGTCGGTGCCCCGGCCGACCTGTCCCAGGTCCTGATCGGCGGCGCCGACGTAGGGCAGGCACTGGTGGACCACCCTGGCGTCGCCCTGCTCAGCGCGACGGGCTCGACCCGGATGGGACGCACCGTGGGCCCGCGGGTCGCCGGTCGGTTCGGGCGCTCGCTGCTCGAGCTCGGCGGCAACAACGCCGCGGTCGTCAGCCCGAGCGCGGACCTCGACCTCGCCACGCGCGGCATCGTGTTCTCCGCGGCGGGAACCGCCGGCCAGCGGTGCACGACGATGCGCCGCGTCATCGCCCACAGCAGCGTCGTCGACGACGTCACCGAAAGACTCGTCGAGGCGTACGGACGGCTGCCGATCGGCAACCCCCTGGCCGACGGCGTCCTGGTCGGTCCGCTGATCCACCGGGGTGCCTACGAGAACATGGAGAACGCCATCGCCCAGGCTGGGTCCGAGGGCGGCAAGCTGGTCGCCGGCGGCGGTCGCGCCCACGAGGAAGACGCGCCGAACGCGTACTACGCCAGGCCGGCGATCGTCCGCATCGACGAGCAGACGCCGGTGGTCGAGCAGGAGACGTTCGCACCGCTGCTGTACGTCATCCCCTACGAGGACTTCGACCAGGCGATCGCGCTCAACAACGCGGTCCCCCAGGGGTTGTCCTCGAGCGTGTTCACCAGCGACCAGGCCGAGGCCGAGCGGTTCGTCTCCGCCGAGGGAGCGGACTCCGGGATCGTCAACATCAACATCGGGACGTCCGGAGCCGAGATCGGCGGCGCGTTCGGGGGCGAGAAGGAGACCGGAGGGGGCCGCGAGTCGGGCTCGGACGCGTGGCGGGCGTACATGCGCCGGGCCACGAACACGGTGAACTTCTCCGGCGAGCTCCCGCTGGCCCAAGGCGTCAACTTCACGGTCTAGCCACCAGGGTCTCAGTGGGCGGCGGGGGGCCGAGGAGGTCGCGGACGGCGCTGACGATGTCGCCCTCGCCCAGGAGGACTGTGTCGGCAGCCGGGCCGAGCGGGATGAAGCTGTCGGCGCTGTTGACCCGGGAGAGCAGGCCCGCGTAGGCGGCGTCGACGAGGGCCGCGACCACGCCCTCTGAGACGCCACCGCTGTGCCGGGTCTCGTCCACGACCAGGACCGCCGCGAACTCGCCGGCGATCCTCGTCATCGCCTCGACCGGCAGCGGCACGAGCCAGCGCAGGTCGAGCACGGTGGACTCCACACCGCCTTCCGCCAGCGTGGCCGCGGCCCGCCGGCTCAGGTGCACTCCGTTGCCGAAGGTGACGAGCAGGACGTCGCGGCCCTCGCCGTACAACCCGACCTCACCGAGGGGTGTGCCAGGTCGTGCCGCGTCCGGAGGGAGGTACCGGGCGGTCCCCCCGCCGTCGCCGTCCTCGAGGAGGTCGCGGGTGTGGTAGCGCGCGATCGGCTCGAGGAAGACGCACACCCGGCCGTCCTGCTGCGCCAGGTGGAAGCAGGTCCGCAGCAAGCCGGGTGCCTCGGCCGGGTGACTGGGCACCGCGAGCACCACTCCGGGGATGTCCCGGAGGACCCCGATCGCGTTGTCGTTGTGGAAGTGCCCGCCGAAGCCTCTCTGGTAGGCGAGTCCGGCCACCCGGACGACCATGCCGTTCTGGTACTGCCCGTTGGAGAAGAACCGCAGGCTGGCTGCCTCGCCGCGCAGCTGGTCCTCGGCGTTGTGCAGGTAGGCGAGGTACTGGATCTCGGCGATGGGCACGTAGCCGACGAGCGCCGACCCGAGCGCCGTGCCGAGGATGGTCTGCTCGTCGAGCAGGGTGTCGAACACCCGCCGGCCCCCGAACCGCTTCCGAAGGCCGCGCGTCACGCCGTACACCCCGCCCTTGACCGCGACGTCCTCCCCGAACACCAGCGCCTCGGCGTGGGCGGACATGAGGTCCGCGAGCGTGGCGTTGATGGCCTGAGCGAGGGTCATCCGCGGCCCGTCCTCCGGGAGGCGCCCGTCCCAGAGCCTGGTGCGCTGCTCGCTCGAGATCTCCGCCTGGGTGATCGACGCCGGGTCGGGCAGCGTTAGCGGAGCCATGACCCCTTGCCTGTCGGTGAGCTGTTCCTCGTCGAGTGCCCGCTTGGCGCCGTCCATCACCTCCCGCCGGACGACCTCGTAGCGGTCGAGGATCTCCGTCGGCGACATCACCCCGCCATCGACGAGCGCGAGCGCGGTGCCGAGCACCGGGTCTCGCGCGTAGTCGGCCAGGATCTCGCTCCGGGACCGGTAGGCGATCTCCGCGTCCGAGCCGGCGTGACCCAGGAACCGGACGGTGCGCAGGTGGAGGATGCCGGGCCGACGGTGCTCGCGGACGGTTGCCAGCGACTCCTCCACCACCGACAGCAGTGCCTCGGGGTCGGCGCCGTCCGCGTGCCAGCAGGGGAGGCCCGGAACTGCCTGGAGCGTGGCTTCCGGCCAGCCCGACGGGGACCTGGTGCTGATCCCGATGCCATTGTCCTCGCAGACGAACAGGACCGGACACGGGATGTCGCGGTGCCGGAGGTAGGCCGCGGCGTTGAGCGCTCCGGTGACGGTGGAGTGGTTGGCGGAGGCATCGCCGAAGCTGCACAGGACGATGGCGTCCGCCGGCCAGGGCGGCTCGACCGCGGTGTCGCCGCTCAGGTCGAGTGCGAAGGCCAGGCCGACGGCTCGAGGCAGGTGGGAGCCGATGGTGGAGGTCTGGGGAATGATGTTCAGGTCCGGGTGGCCGAAGACCTTGTGCCGGCCACCCGACATGGGATCGCTCTTCGCGCTGGTCAGGCTCAGCAGGACGTCGCGGGTCGCATCCGCGCTGCCCGCGCGGGCCGCGCGCGCTGCGTAGAAGCCCCCCGAGCGGTAGTGCAGCAGAGCGGGATCGTCGACCCGCGACAGCAGGCCCAGTGCCGCGTTGCTCTCGTGACCCGCCGAGCCGATCGTGTAGTAGCCCTTGCCCTGTGTCTGCAACCAGCGCGCCGCGAAGTCGAGGTGCCGGCTCTGCGCCTGCGCCTCGAACAGGCGACGCAGAACGGCACCGGCGGGGTCCGGTTCGGGACTGACCAGTCTCTGGGTGCGCGCGCGGACCCGACGGATGAAGTGTTCGTCAATGGTCTCCACGTGCCCTCCCGTCGTGGACAGCGAGCCACGCCGTCGTCCTGGCTCTTGTCCGCACACTCTTCCGCGTCCTCGCTCCCGGGCACAGGGGACCAGCGCGAGCGTTGCTGGGACCTTGCCCCACACAAGGTTGGGCTCGAGGTCACCAGGCAGGGTGGGCCACTGGTCCGCCCTCAGCGCGAACGATCCCGCCGCAGCCCGTCGACTGCTCGTCGCAGCCGGCTCGCGCGGGTGTCCGGGTCGCGCGCAGTGACCAGGTCGAGGACGACGGCGTACTGCTCGGTGCGGCCCAGCCCGTCGTACGCCGCCGCGGCCGCCGGGTCGGCGCCGAGTGCGGCGCGCAGGTCGTCGGGGACGGTGAACTCCTTCTGCGAGACGTACGCCGCGTCCCAGCGTCCGTCCGCCTGGGCAGCCTCGACCTCGGCGATCCCCGGGTCGCGCATCCGCCCGGCGGCGGTGAGCTCCGCGACCTTGCGGACGTTGACCTGCGACCACCGGCTGCGCGGCCGGCGGGGGACGTACTTCTGGAGGTACCACTCGTCGTCGAGGCCACGTCGCTGCCCGGAGATCCAGCCCCAGCAGAGCCCGACGTCGACGGCTTCGTCGCTGGTCATCGACGCGATGCCGGACGCCGCCTTGGCCAGCTTGAGCCAGACCCCGGCGGGCTCGGCGTGGTGCTCGACCAGCCAGGCCTCGAACTCGTCAGCGTCGCGGAACGGCCGGATCTCGACGCCGTCGTCGCCGGGGGCAGCCATGGCTCGAGGCTAGTCGCGCAGCAGGCTCCCCGCGTGCGTCAGAACGCCGCGGCGAACCGTTCGCGCACGTCGCCGAGGCGTTCGACCGGCTCGTTGGCGAAGACCAGCCGCAGGTACTTGTCGCCGGACGGCCCCCATCCGTCCATAGGCGTCGCGGCGACGCGCCCGCGCTCGAAGAGCCGCTGCGACGCCATGGCCGGGGAGAGCCCCAGCTGAGCGGTGTCGATGAGCAGGGACCACCCGCCGTCGGGCCGGACCACGGGGAAGTCGGCGAGCTGCTCGACAACGAGCTCGCACCGCGCCCTCCACGTCGCGGTCGCCGCGGCGACGTCGGCCGCCGCGTCTGGTGCGTCGAGCGCGGCGGCGACAGCCTGCTGGGCGAGGCCGACCTGGCAGACGACGTTGGTCATCCCGACCAGGGCGATGTCGGAGAGGATCGAGGCGGGTGCCACGACCCAGCCGACGCGCCAGCCGATCATCCGAAGCTCCTTGGACGCCGAGCCGACAGTGATCACCCGGTCGGCCAGCCCCGGGTGGGACGCGGGGTGCACCGGTGGCAGGTCGTCGAATCGGATGCGCTCCATCGCCGCGTCGTACAGGACCCACGCGCCGTGGCGCTGAACGGGCTCCGCGAGTGCCTCCAGGTGGCTGTGGTCGAGCACCAGCCCGGTCGGCATCGCCGGCCCCATCAGCAGCACCGCCGCGGTGTTGGGTCCGACCGCCGCGGCCAGCCGCTCGGGGTGGGTGCGCCACCCGTCGGGGGTGGGCTCGGCCGGCACGTGGACAGGTACGGCGCCGGCCAGGCGGACCCGGTTGACCAGCCCCGCGTAGATCGGGTCGGACAGCACCACCTCGGAGCCGGGCTCGCAGATCGCCAGGAGCACGTTGAGCACGCCGTTCAACCCGCCCGCCACGCTCACGCACTCGTTGCCGGCGTCGTAGGCACGACCGCTGAGGCGAGTGACGTGCGCTGCGGCGGCGATCCGGAGCTCGTGGTGACCCTCGAACGGCAGATAGCTGTTCGCCTCGTCCTCGTCGACCGCCCACCGGGTCCGCTCGAGCGCGACCTCGGGTGGACGCAGGTCGGTGTCGAGGTTCTCCATCCGGAGCATCGACGGATCCGCGACCGCATCGGCGCGGTCGCCCATGACGTTGACGCCGATGCCGGGGATGTGCGCCAGCCTGCTGACCACCATGCAGCAACTCTCGTGCATCCAGTTGCGAGGAGGCCACCGGGATTCCGGCGCCCCGCCCGCCGGGCTAGAAGGACCCCCGCAGCCGCCCCGCAGCGCCGTCCGAGGCGTCGATCCGATCCAGCGCCAGCAGCGCCGCGCCGACGATCGGCGGGGCCTGGACGACCCGTACGACGGCGAGCGGTGCTCGGGCAGCCAGCATGCGGGTGATCTCGTCCATCAGCAGCCGGTGGCCCGCGGTCAGGACGCCGCCGCCGAGCACCACGTCGATCGGCTCGGACAGGGCCCCGAGCCGGTGGATCGCGGTGGCTGCCAGCGCGACCACCTCCTCGGCCTGGCGGTGCACGATCTCGCCGGCGATGGGGTCACCGGTCCCCGCCACCGAGAACAGCAGCGGGGTGAGCTCCATGCAGCGCTCCTCGGGAAGGGCGCCGAGGTGGACGGCCTCGATCAGGTCGGCCATCGACGAGAGCCCGAAGTGCTGGGGGAGCGCGGTGCGCAACGCGGTGTCGGGGCCGCGGCCGTCCTCGGCGCGGGCCGCCCACCACATCGCCTCCTGCCACAGGTGGCCGCCGCCGCCCCAGTCGCCGGAGATGTGCCCGACCGCGGCGAACCGCACCGTCGTACCGTCCTTCCCCACACCGGTGCAGTTGATCCCGGCGCCGCAGATCACCGCTACGCCGCGTGAGGAGTCCAGTCCGGCGCGGAGCAGGGCGAAGGTGTCGTTGACGACGTCGTACGACGGCGCCCAGCCGGCCTCGCCGATCGCCGCCTCGAGGGCCTCGTGCTCGACCGGAAGATCCGCGTTGGCCAGGCACGCGGCCACGTGGCGCACGTCCACCGACCCGGCGCCCGACAGTGCCTCGGAGACGGCCGGGGCGATCGATGCGACGGCCGCGGCTGCCCCCAGGCGGTGCGGCCGGAACGGACCGCCCCGAGCGCTCCCCAGCAGCTCACCGTCCGCCGAGACCACGCAGACGTCGGTCTTGCTGTTGCCGGCGTCGATGGCCAGGATCGCGTCGACGGCACCGGTGGTCAGGCCCACGGCAGGTGCTCCTTGTTGTGGGCAAGAAGCCGGTCGGTGAGGCCTTCTGCGACCGCCGCCTGCCCGACCAGCGGGTGTGCGAGCAGCGTCTCGAAGACCCGTTGCCGGCCGCCGCGCAGCGCAGCGTCCAGGGCCAGGTGCTCGTACGCCGTCACGTGCGCGACGAGTCCGGCGTACAACGGCTCGAGGGGGGCCAGCTCGAGGGCCCGCACGCCGGAGCGGTCGACGTGCGCGGGCACCTCGATCACCGCGTCGTCGGGCAGGAAGGGGAGACTCCCGTCGTTGCGCAGGTTGACCACGTGCGTCGAGGCGGGCCCGTCACCCAGCAGCCCCGCGGCGAGCTGCACCGCAGCCTCGGAGTAGAAGGCCCCGCCCCTCTGGGCCAGCAGCTCCGGCTTCTCGTCGAGCGCCGGGTCGGCGTAGAGCTCCAGCAGCTTCCGCTCGATCTCGGCCACCTCCGCGGCCCGCGACGGCGCGGCGAGTTGCTCGCGGACCACCTCGTCGTGGGCGTAGAAGTAGCGAAGGTAGTAGGACGGCACCACTCCCAGCGACAGCAGCAGCTCGGCCGGCAGCCCGACCGTCGAGGCGATCTCCTCGACGTGTGACTCCAGCAGCTCCGGCAGCCGGTCCACGCCGTTCACCCGAGCGGCCCGCTCCCACGTCAGGTGGTTGAGGCCCACGTGGTCGAGCTCCAGCGACTCCGCAGGGACGCCGAGCGAGGCGGCGAAGCGCCGCTGGAACCCGATCGCCACGTTGCAGAGCCCGACCGCGCGATGCCCCTCCTGCAGGAGGGCTCGGGTCACGATGCCGACCGGGTTGGTGAAGTCGATGATCCACGCGTCCGGTGCCGCCTTGGCGACCTGCTCGGCGATGTCGAGCACGACCGGGACCGTCCGCAGCGCCTTCGCCAGCCCGCCCGCGCCGGTCGTCTCCTGCCCCACGCAGCCGCACTCCAACGGCCAGGTCTCGTCCTGGTTGCGTGCGGCCTGGCCACCGACCCGCAGCTGGAGCAGCACCGCGTCCACGCCGTCGAGGGCCGGCTCGAGGGTCGTCGACGTGACCAGCCGTCCCGGATGGCCCAGGCGCGCGAGGATCCGGCGCCCGACGCCCGCGACCAGCTCGAGCCGCTCGGCCGACGGGTCGACGAGCACGAGCTCGTCGACCGGCAGCACGTCCCGGAGCCGGCCCAGCCCGTCCACGAGCTCGGGTGTGTACGTCGATCCGCCGCCGACGACCGCCAGCTTCATGGACACAGCCTCATCCCTTGACCCCTGTCAGCGTGACACCTTCGATGAAGGCCTTCTGGGCCACGAAGAAGAGCGCGATCACCGGTGCCATCACCAACAGGGTGGCGGCCATGGTGAAGTTCCAGTTCGTGTGGTGGGCGCTCTTGAACGTGCTCAGCCCGTAGCTGAGTGTCCAGGCGCCCGGATTCTCGCTGGTGTAGATCTGCGGCCCGAAGTAGTCGTTCCAGCAGTAGAAGAACTGGAACAGCGCCACCGCCGCGATCGCCGGACGACACATCGGGAGCACCACCCGAAGGAGCACCTGGAGCTCGCCGGCGCCGTCGACCTTGGCGGCGTCGAGGTACTCCCGGGGGACGGTGACGAGGAACTGCCGGAGCAGGAAGATCGAGAAGGCATCGCCGAAGGCCAGGGGCAGGATCAGCGGCCACAGGGTGCCGGTCAGGTGCAGCTGCTTGGCCCACACGAGGTACATCGGGATGATCACGACCTGCGGCGGCAGCATCATGGTCGCGATCACCATCATCATCGCCAGCTGACGCCCCCGGAACCGGAAGTGCGCGAGGGCGTAGGCGACGGGGATGCTCGAGACCAGGGTCAGCACGGTGCCGCCCACGGCGTAGATCAGGGTGTTGCGCCACCAGGTCGGGAAGCCGGGGGTGTGCCAGACGTCGACCAGGTTGTGCCACTGGAACGGGTGTGGCCACAGGTCGCGGGTCAGCGACTGCTCGTCGGTCATCACCGCGGTGAGCGCGACGAAGACGAAAGGCAGGACGAAGAACAGCGCGCAGGCGATCGCGAACGTGTGCGTCGCGACCCAGTCCAGCGACTTGCGGGTCTGCGGCGTCACGAGTCACCTCCGAGGAAGACGCTGCCCCTGCGCATCAGGACCGCGGCGAAAGCCATGCTCAGCGCGAACAGCACCAGCGCGATCACGCACGCCGCGCCGATGTCGAACCGCTGGAAGCCGAGGTTGTAGACGAGCTGCGGCAGCGTGAGCGTCGACTTGTCGGGGTAGCCGGGCTCGAACTGCTGCCCGGAGCCCTGGATGTGCCCGCTCGCGACCTCGCCCGCCACGATCGGCTGCGTGTAGTACTGCATGGTGGCGATCACGCCGGTCACCACCGCAAAGCCGATGATCGGCTGCAGGTGGGGCAGCGTCACGTAGCGGAACCTGCCGACCGTCCCGGCACCGTCCAGGTCGGCTGCCTCGTAGAGCTCCCTCGGCACGTCGAGGAGCGAGGCCATGAAGATGACCATCAGGTCGCCGATGCCCCACAGCGCCAGGAGGGTGAGCGCCGGTTTCGACCACGCGGGGTCGTTGAACCACCCGGGTTGGGGCAGCCCCAGCCTGTCCAGGATCGTGTTGACCGGCCCGGTCCCGGGGTTGAGCAGGAAGACGAAGGCGAGGGTGCCGGCCACCGGCGGGGCGAGGTACGGCGCGTAGAACAACGTCCGCAGCAGGCCGGCGCCGCGCTTGATCCGGATGACGAGCATGCCGACGGCGAGGCCGAAGACCACCCGCAGGGTGACCATCACGACGACGAGCCAGACCGTGTTGCGCAGGGCCGGCCAGAAGAACGGGTAGTCCTGGAAGACGAACTTCCAGTTCTGCAGACCGTCGAACGTCGGCGGGCTGAACCCGTTGTAGTGCGTGAACGAGAAGTAGGCCGTCGAGAGCAGCGGGTAGAGGAAGAACAGCCCGGTGCCGAGCAGCCAGGGCGAGAGGAACGCCAGGTTGCGCAAGGTCTCCCGGCGACGCCGGCTCCGCGCCGTGACCGAGCGGGGCTCGGCACGGCGCGGCGCAGTCGTGGTGGTCGTGCTCACGGTTGCTCGGCCTGTCTACTGGCTGGGTCAGTCGATCCCGGTCACTTGCTTTGGGCGATGTCGGTGTCGATCTGCTCCGCCGCCTCGCTCAACCCGGCCTGCAGGTCGTCCTGCTTGCCCGACTCGAAGGCGTAGCCGACGTCCTGAAGCGTGAGCTGGTAGGCGCCGCCGTTCGGGCTGGCCGGCGTCGTGTTGCTCCCCGGGTCCGAGGCGATGGCGATGAAGGTCTGCATCGCCTCGTCCTGGCTGACGTCCGGCGAGGCGAGCGCGCCCAGCGTCGAGGGCACGTTGTGGATGACGTTGGCGAAGTCCACGACCGCCTTGGTGTCGGTGGCGAGGAACTGCACGAACCGCCACGCGGCGTTCTGCTTCTGGCTGGTGCTCGCGATGCCGACGATGGTGCCGGTGATGTAGCCCTTGCCGTAGCTGTCCGCCTGGTCGTCGGGCACCGGGAACGGCGCGACCCCGAAGTTCAGGTCCGGGGCGTCGGCCTCGATCATGCCCGCGCGCCACTCACCGTCGATCGCCATCGCGACCTGGCCGGTCATGAACGGGTTCTTGGCGCCCCACTCGTCACCGAACGTCGACCGGTACTTCTCCAGCTTGGCGTAGCCGCCGAGCTTGTCGACCAGGCCCTTCTGCCACTCCATGGCCTGTGCGAAGGCCGGGTCGCTGGCGACGTTGGACGTCCCGTCGTCGGTGAAGTACGTCGGCGACCACTGCGCGGCGAAGTGGCTGATGCTCGACTCGTAGCCGTGGTAGTTCGGCATGAAGCCCAGCTGCGAGTAGCTGTCGCCCTCGCTCTTGGTGAGCTTCACGGCGGCCGCGTCGAACTCCGACATGGTCTTCGGGGGCTCGGTGATCCCGGCAGCGGCGAACGCGTCCTTGTTGTAGTAGAGGCCGTAGGCGTCGCTCAGCAGCGGCAGCGCGCACTGGTTGCCGTCGTACTGCGTGTACTCCAGCTGGGCCGGCGGGAACGTCTCGGCAGGGTCGATCCCGGACTCCTCCATGAACGGCGTCAGGTCGGCGAAGGCACCCGAGGTGCAGAACTGTCCGACGTTGTCGGTGGTGAACGACGAGACGACGTCCGGCGCCGAGGAGCCGCCGGCGCGCAGCGCCTGGTTGATCTTGTCGTCGGTGATGTTGCCGACGACCTTCACGTGGATGTTGGGGTTGGCGTCCTCGAACTCGTCGATCGTCTGCTGGATCGCCGCCACCTCGCTGTCCGCGCTCCAGCCGTGCCAGAAGGTGATCGTGACGTCCGCGTCCGGGTCGTCGTTGGTGCCGCCCTCGGAGGAGCCGGTGCAGGCACTGACCGCGAGCGGCAGCGCGAGCGCCATCGTGGCTGCCGCCAGGCGGCGTCGGTTCAGTCTGGTCATGGCTCTCTCCTGGTGACTGGTCGGGCTGTGCTGCGGTGCTGGACGGTGTCGAAGACCTCGTTGCGGGTGGCGGCGAGGGCGGTCTGCAGGGCTCCGGCCAGCACCGGGTTCTCGGTGACGCCGGCCAGCTCCAGCCGCGGCCGGGTCAGCGCCAGCGAGCCGACCTCGTCCGCGATCTGGTCGCGCAGCCGGGTGCCGCCGGCGGTCAGCACGCCGCCGGCGAGCACGACCAGCGACGGGTCGACCACCGAGACCACTGCCGCGATGCCGAGCGCGAAGCGCTCCGCGAGGGTGGCCAGCAGCTCGTCGCCGGGGCCGGGTGTCGTCAGCGCCTTGGAGACGGCGTCCTGGGGCGTGCTCGCGCGCACCCCGAGGGAGCGGGCCAGGGCAAGCACCGAGCGGCCGCCGGCCAGCTCCTGGAACCCGCCCGCGTTGCCCCGGCGTACGTCGCGCACCAGCGGGGTGCCGGGGAGCGGCAGGAAGCCGACCTCCCCGGCACCGCCGGTGGCACCTCCATGGACGCGACCGTCGATGACGACAGCCGCGCCCATCCCTTCGTCCGCCCACAGAAGGACGAAGTCCGGCACCCCTCGGGCCAGCCCCGACCGCATCTCGGCGATCGCGGCGAGGTTCACGTCGTTGGCGACCTCCAGCGGCGTGCCTACCGCCTCGGTGAGCCGGTCGAGCAGGTGCGGGTCGTGCCAGCCGGGCAGGTGCCGGGCGTAGCGGAGCTGCCGGTTGCCCGGGTCGAACGCGCCCGGCGTGCCGATCGCGAGCCGGTGCAGCCGGTGCCGGTCGATCCCCGCAGAGGCGGCGGCGCCGTCGAGCGCGTGCAGCACGTGGTGCACCGCGTCGGTGCCGGCCTTGCGCGGGGTCCTGAGCTCGTAGTCGCCGATGGTGCGACCGGTGATGTCGGCGACCGCCGCGAGGATCCGGGTCGGGGTGACGTCGAGGGCGGCGACGTACGCCGCGTCCGGGTTGACGGCGTAGAGCTGGGCGCGTGGCCCCGGCCCGCCGCGGGTGTTGCCGCTGGTGATCACCAGTCCGCCCTCGGCGAGCCGGGTGAGCAGCTGCGCGGCGGTCGGCTTGGACAGCCCGGTCAGCTCGCCGAGCTGGGTGCGCGACAGCGGGCCGTGCTCGAGGAGCAGGTCGAGGGCGGCGCGGTCGTTGATGCCGCGGAGCAGGCTGGGGGTGCCGGGGTTCACTTGGTCTCCTTCGGCCTGAGGCTGAGCTGGGCCGCGCCGGCGAGGATCGCAGCGGCGGTCATGTCGAGCGCGGGCTCGTCGGTCTGCCACGCACGCACGTCGTCGACGTACCGGCTGCCCTGTCCGTCGAAGGCCGCGTAGCGCGGCCGCGAGCAGTGCCGCATCCCGTCCTGGAAGCCGCCCAGCCCGCCCTCGAAGTTGCCGGCTCCGTTGGGCCCGTTGACCACCGCGCCGAGGTCGGGAGCGTCGGCGAGGTTGGCGACCTGGTGCTGCATGCACCGCGGGTACGACGTACCGATGCCCACCATCGCGCTGACGCCCCACGGGTTGCCGCCCAGCAGCCAGGTCCGGACCCGGGTCGCGAAGCTCCGGAAGCGGTGGTTGCCGGTGAGCCGCTCATAGAGCGCCGCGCTGGCGACCAGGCCGAAGCTGTGGCTGTTGGCGTCGAACTCGGTGACGTCGACCGGGGCCCCGAACGGGTCGTGCCGCGCCTCGCGGACGCCGATCCGGAGCTGGCGGGCGAGGTCCTTGGTCAGCTGCGGGCGCGAGACCTCGAGGCTGCCGTGCGGCACCTCGGCCATGGCGTCGGCGAGGCTCGCATGGGCGAGCGCGCCCACGTCGTAGAGGTTGAGGGTGTCTCCCGAGCCGAGCTTGAGGTACCGCTTCGCCCAGTGCGCGGAGCTGGCGAGGTACGGCGCCGCGTCGAGTCCCAGCCGCAGGGCGGCCCGGGCGATCTCGGCGCCGCCGAGCTCCATGTCGTCCTGCCACACCGACTCCGGGATAGAAGGCGTGGGGGAGTGCGGTGACCAGTGGCTTGGGGGGAGCGGTGGTGGCGGCCCGGGCATAGAACCCTTGCGCCTTGCCCAGCAGTGCCAGCGCCTTGACCGGGTCTGCCTCCTGCTGCGATGCGAGGGCGAACGCCGCCGAGACCCGGCCGGCGAGGTTCGGGCTGATCGGCTGCCCTGCGGCGGCGGCGTCGAGGACCGGCCGGTGCGCGACGTACCGGTGCAGCGGGTCGGTGTCGTGGTCGTCGGCCTCGGGCAGCCGCCACCCGTCGTGGTCGCCGATGAACGTGCCCTGCTTGTTGCCCGAGCCGAGACCGACCTGCAGGTGCAGCGTGAGGGACGACTCGTCCCACATCTTGTCCAGCCACGTGACGCCGTAGCGCGCCTCGTCGACGAGGCTCTGCGGCGCCCGGCGGCCCAGCAGTCGTGCGCTGGTGAAGAGCACGACGTCGTTGTACGCCGAGGAGTGGGTGAACTTGAGGTAGTCGCCGGCGTCCGCCCAGCCGCCCTCGACGTCAACCGGTCCGCCGATCCTCGTGAGGTCCGGGTCTGTGATCACGTCCTCGCCCCGGACCATGTGCGGCCAGGCATAGACGTCGGCCGCCGCGTCGTTGAGGTGCGCGGGCTTGCGGCCCAGCGGACCGGCGACCTGCTCGTCGCCGTCGCGCTGGTTCTGGTCGAAGCGCACGCCGAAGTCGACCAGCGGTCCGTAGAGCTCGCGGGCACTCGAGATCCGGAAGTGCGGCGAGGACACCCGAACCGCCCCGGCCGTGACGACCCGGTAGCGGCCCTTCGCCCGAAGGCCGGAGAGGTCCAGCCGGTAGACGTGGGGGAACCGGCTGCTCCAGCTGCCCGCCGCGCCGCTCGGGACCGTGCCACGCAGGAAGACCTTGCCCTTCTTGCCGACCACGGCGAACGTCGTGTGCCCGAGCGGGCGGGAGGCCATCAGCACCGCCGTCTTGGCCTCGCGCGGCAGCCAGCCCTGCTGGTTGACCCGCAGCTCAGCCCGAACGCGGGGCGCCGTCGTGGCCGATGACGGAACGACCGGAACCAGCGCGAGCAGCGCCGCAACAAGTGCGAGCGCCAGACCCCGAACCGCGTGTGCCATGATCCCACCCAATAGATAGGAAACTTTCCTATTGGTGGGTGATACTGGCAAAAGAGCCCCGGTTCCGCAACCCCTTCGAGGCTCGCAAGCTCGCACCTCAGGGCAACCCCTTCGAGGCTCGCAAGCTCGCACCTCAGGGCAACCCCTTCGAGGCTCGCAAGCTCGCACCTCAGGGCAAGGACCCGGGAGGAAGGTGTGGACGTGGATGTGGTCGTGGTCGATGACGCCGAGGCTCTCGGCGAACATGTTGCGGCGCTCGTTCTCGGCTCTGTTGAGCGGGATCCGGGGCTCGTGCTGGGGGTCGCGACGGGCGCCACACCGCTACCGGTCTACCGCGCGTCTGGCGCGGGGGAGTGCGGACTTCTCCGCCGCGCGCGTCGTGGCGCTGGACGAGTACGTCGGTCTGCCGGCCGGCCATCCGGCGTCCTTCGCGGCGTACGTGTGCCGTGAGATCACCGAGCCGCTCGGGCTGCCGACCCGGGTCGTCGTCGTTCCGCAGGGGACGCGGTCAGGGGCTCGAGCGGCGGATCCGCGAGCTGGGCGGGGTCGACCTCCAGCTGCTCGGGATCGGCCGCAACGGCCACCTCGCGTTCAACGAGCCGCCGTCGGCCCTGGACTCGCGCACCCGGGTGGTGGCGTTCAGCGAGACGACCCGGCGCGACAACGCGCGCGCCTTCGGTCGCCGAGCCGGTGCCCACGCATGCGGTCACCCAGGGGCTCGGCACCATCCTCGAGGCGCGGCACCTCGTGCTGCTCGCCACCGGCGAGACCAAGGCGGACGCCGTCGCCGCAGCGCTCACCGGCGCGGTGACGCCGGACTGCCCTGCGTCCGTCGTCCAGCTGCACCCACGGGTCACGGTCGTCGTCGACAGAGCCGCCGGCTGCCGCTGGGTCTCGCGGGTGCGGGGGAGCGGCGAACGGTCACACGCCGATGCGGTGCCACGGCCCCCAGATCGCGAATGACATGCCCGTGCTGGCCTGGATGTTGACGAACAAGGTGTGCCCGTCCCTGGAGAACGTCGACCCGGCGAACTCGTCACCGAAGCGCGGCAGGCCGGTCGCTGGCTGACCAGACGGTTCAGCGCGATGTCCCACAGCTTGCCGTTGCGGGTCAGGCCGCGGATGTAGTTGTCGACCAGGCTGTCCTCACACACGACGAGCGTGCCTCGGCGGCTCGTGGTGATGTTGTCAGGGAAGTCGAAGGTGAGGTTCGCCTCGGCGTCGTCGACGGGAGCCTGGTAGATGACCTCCAACGTCTTCGCCCGGGTGTCGTACGCCCAGACCTGCCCGTTCCCGTTGCCGAAGCCGTTGGCGTTGTCGTCGTCCGTGTCGTCTTCCTGCGGTCCGCCGCCCTGGGTGGAGGTGAAGTAGACGACGTCGTCGTCGTACACCTGGCCCTCGAGCCGCGAGAAGAGTGCGGCACCCTGTGCGCGTCCCTGAGTCGCCGACGTACACCAGCGCGGCGTCGTTCGTCGTCGGCGCCTCCTACGCCGGGCGTGTAGGGGAAGGTCGGGTTGGGATCGTCGATGTCGACCCACGTGACCTTGTACTTCGCCCGGTTCGGCTGTCGTGCCTCGAGGTGGGCGTTCGGCTGGCCCTTGATGGCGAGCATCTGCAGCCGGCCCTTGTTGTCGAGCCGCCCGGTCTTCATCGGGTTCCTCTTCGGGATGTAGCGGTAGAAGCCCGATGGGAACTCGAAGTTGTCCTCGGTGAGGTAGAGGATCCCGTCCTTCGGGTCGAAGGAGACCGCCTCGTGCGGGAAGCGCCCCGCTCGCGTGATCGGCTGTCGGTCGCTCTGGCCGTCGGCCGGCACTTCGAAGACGTAGCCGTGCGGCTTCTCCAGCGTGAGGTTGGAGGCGCCGGTGAAGTCGGGTCCGACGTCGGGTCCGTTGATCGTCTCCTCGCAGGTGATCCACGAGCCCCACGGCATCACGCCGCCGCTGCAGTTGAACATCGTCCCGTTCAGGCTCGTGTAGGAGCTCACCACCTCGCCGAACTTGGTCACCTCGGTCGTGGTCGTGCCGGCGCCCGCCATGGCGTCGTACGGCGTGCCCGGCCCGAACGCCGGAGTGTTCGGCGAGTTGGTGACCTCGTGGTTCCGGACGAGGACGACGTTGCCGTGGGGCCCTCGGAAGGCGCCCATGCCGTCGTGGCGTCCTGGCAGCACGGTGCCGTCGTCGAGGGTCTCGGTGAACTCCGTGTCGTGGAACGACCGATAGGAGAAGCCCTTCGGAAGATGCAGCCGCACCTGCCCGTCGCGCTCGTCAGGGATGGGACGCAGGACGCGGAACGGCGCGCCGCGTTCGGCAGCGGAAGCCGGCGACCCCAAGAGGCCCTGGAACGGACCCCCGGCGACCGCTGCGATGGTGGTGGCGGCACCGCCCTTGAGAACCGTGCGACGTTCGATCGACATCTGCAAACCTCCACATGGCCGAGTTCCCCGCGGATCGGACCACGCTAGACGTTTCGTCTGCGCCGGTCATCCCGTCGATCGGTGATAGCGCCGTGGACGGTCACGCACCCGCCGGTGGCGGCACCTCCAGACCCCGACGCACCAGCGCGTCCGTCATCCACAGCTGGAGGGCGCGGACCTGCTCGACGTCGAGACCTGCGATGTCGCTCAGCCAGACCCGTGTCTCGATGCCGCAGACACTGCGCAGCGCGACCGCCAGCTGGTGGACCGCGTCATCGCCGAGCTGCTTGCGGAGGGGTTCGAGCGCCTCCTCGAACCACGGGATCACCCGACCCTGACGAAGCGGGAGGTCATGCGGTGCGTCGCCGAGCGAGAGCCGGAGCATGGTCCGCTGAAGGTGCTCGGTCTCCGCGATGCGGTCGACCACGACCGCAGCGACGGCCGCGACTCGATCGACGGGCTCCACCGGCGCCGGGTCCGGGAGCATCGACGCGCGAGCTGTCTCCGGGAACGCCGCTGCCAGCAGCTCCGCCTGCGACGCGAAGTAGCGGTAGGCCGTGGTGCGGGAGATGCCGGCCGCCTCGGCGGCCTCCTCGACGCGCGGGGTGTCTCCGCCCTCCATCAGCGTCCAGGCGGCCGCAAGCAGCTGGTCGCGAGTGCGCCGCTTCTGTTGGCTGCGCCCCGCCTCCACGTAGTCCCTTGACATGGCACTCATGGTATGACAGTTTCATGATGGGACGCCAGTCCCATGAAGAGAAAGCGGGTGGCGGACATGAGCAGTGTCGAGACGACCAGGGCAGCAGTGGTCAGGCACGCCGGCGAAGGAGAGCAGTGCTGGTTCTTCGGTGGCGGCGTCTGGACGTGGAAGGTGGGCGAGGCCGACAGCGGCGGGGGACTGAGCGTCGTCGAGGTCGCCATGGATGGGGGCAAGGTGACCCCGTTGCACACGCACCCGATCCCGGAGTCGCTCTGGGTGCTGGCGGGGGAGCTGGTCTACCACATCGACGGCGAGGACATCGCCCTCGGAAAGGACGCCTTCGTGCTTGTCCCCGCGGGGATGGCCCACGCGTTCAAGGTGGTCAGCGACGAGGCCCGAGTCCTGGCCATCCAGCCCTCGACCTCCTGCGAGCCGTTCTACCGAGGAGCGAGCGAGCCGCTCGAGGGCTCGGCCCGCGAGACCGACTTCGGCCGGATCGCCGAGAGCGGCCGGCTCAACGGCGGCATCGAGATCCTGGGCCCGCCGCCCTTCTAGGGCTCGTCCGCTAGACGGGCGGCTCCCACCACTCGCCGATCGCGCCAGACGGGCGGCCCAGCTCTACTGCCCGGCGTACGACGTCGGCACTCGCCTTGTCGAGAGCGCCGGTGTCGTGCGGAGGTTGCGGGTCGTACTCGATCACCAGCTGGATCGCCTGCGCGGTGGTGGTGTCCGAGAGCCGCTCGGCGAGCACCAGCGCCATGTCAATGCCGGAGGAGACGCCCGCTGCGGTCATGACGTGGTGCTCCTCGTTGACGACCACGCGCTCGTCGGAGGGTGTCGCGCCGAGCTGGGGGAGCAGGTCGAGCACCCCGAAGTGCGAAGCGGCGGGTGCTCCTTGCAGCAGCCCCGCGTGCGCAAGCAGCATCGAGCCGGAACAGACCGACGTCGTCCACGTCGTGGCGGGATGCACCCGCTGCAGCCAGGGGATCAGGGGGCTGCCGAGCGCCTCCGCCGTCCCGGGACCGCCGGGCACGACGACCACGTCGGGAGGGGCGCTCTCGTCGTAGCTCGTGGTCGCTACCAGCTCCAGCACCCCGCTGTCGGTGCGCACCGGCCCGGGCCGCTCCGACACCAGCTCGACCCGGGCGCCGGGAAGGAACCTCAGCACGTCCATCGGGCCGACCGCATCGAGGGCGGTCATGCGGTCGTAGAGGACGATGGCGACTTGCAGCTCGCTCATTGGCCCAGCCTCGCACGAGACTGGGTACGGTCGAGCCGTGGGCGACGAGCAGCGCGTGGTCAGCACCAGCCGGGTCATCGAGGCACCGGCCGAGGTGGTCTTCGAGCTGATCGCCGACCCGTCCCGGCAGCCGTCGTGGGACGGCAACGACAACCTGGGGTCCGCCGAACCCGGCCAGCGGGTGCGGGCGGTCGGGGACGTGTTCACCATGACGCTGAGCGGGGGAGCGGTGCGCCAGAACCACGTCGTCGAGTTCGCCGAAGGCAGGCGGATCGCGTGGCGGCCCGCCGAGGTCGGCGCCGCACCGTTCGGGCACCTGTGGCGGTGGGAGCTCGAGCCGCGCGACGACGGCAGCACGAAGGTGACGCACACCTACGACTGGACACAGCTCACCGACGAGAGCCGGTTCCCGCGCGCCCGCTCGTGGCGGCCCGACCACCTGATGGCCTCCCTGGACCGGCTGGCCGACGTCGTACAGCAGGATGCGATGGACCTTCCGGCACTGTTCGCCGGCATCTCGGTGGCCGACTACCCAGCGGCCCAGGAGTGGTACGCCCGCCTCTTCGGACAGCCGGCGTCCTTCCACCCGAACGACGTGGAGTCTGTCTGGGAGGTCGCACCCGGGCGGTCCGTCTACGTGCAGGACCGCCCGGAGCACGCCGGCCATGCGCTGGTGACGCTGTTCGTCGAGGACCTCGCCGAGCGGGTCGCGGCGATCACCGAGCGCGGTCTCGCGCCGCACCTCGACGAGACCTATGACAACGGAGTCCGCAAGGTGACCTATCGCGACCCCGAGGGCAACGAGATCGGCTTCGGCGGCTAGGGCCCGGTCAGGCAGGCTCGAGCACGCGGCCCTCCTGTTCGGCGGCCAGCTTGCGGCTCAGGCTCTCGCCCTCGACGTCGACCACCGGGACGACCCGGTCCAGCCAGCGCGGCAAGACCCAGGTCCGGCGGCCCAGGAGTGACATCAGGGCCGGACCGACCAGCATCCGCACCACGAACGCATCGATGAGCACGCCGGTGGCCAGTGCGAAGCCCATGGACTTCACCACCGTCTCGGACGAGAACACGAAGCCCGCGAAGACGCTGGCCATGATGATCGCCGCGGCGACCACGACCCGCGAGCTGTGTCGGAACCCGTCGATCACGGCCTCGTCGGGGTCGGCACCGTGCACGTGGGCCTCCCGCATCCGGGTGACGAGGAAGACCTCGTAGTCCATGGCCAGGCCGAACAGGACGCCGACCAGCAAGATCGGCAGGAAGCTCAGCACGGGGCCGGTCGTCTGGATGCCGAGCAGATCGGCGAGCCAGCCCCACTGGAACACGGCCACCACCGCGCCGAAGGTGGCGAACAGGCTGAGCAGGAATCCCGCGGTGGCCTTGAGCGGCACCAGGATGCTGCGAAACACCAGGAGCAGCAGCACGAGCGCAAGGCCGACCACCACGAGCAGGTAGGGGAGCAGCGCTGAGGAGAGCTGGTCGGACACGTCGATGTTCACCGCGGTCGTGCCGGTGACGTAGACGCTCGCCCCGGTCTCGTCGTCCCAGCCGGCAGCCTGGTCCCGCAGGTGGTGCACGAGCTCGACGGTCGCCGGGTCGTCCGGACCGGTCGTGGGAACGAGCTGGTAGACCGCGGTGTCTCCGGCCTGGTTCACCTGGCCCGGTGTCACGGAGGCCACGCCGGCGGTGGCGGCCAGGTCGTCCTGGATCTGCTCCACGGCGCGAGCCGGGTCGCCGGCACCGGTCAGGTCCGCCACGATCACGAAGGGGCCGTTGGTGCCAGGTCCGAACGAGTCGCTGATCGTGTCGTACGCCGCGCGCTGGGTGGTGCCGGGCTGAGCGGTGGCATCGGAGGGCATGCCCAGCCGCAGGTCGGTCGCCGGGATGGCCAGGATGCCGAGGCCGGCCACCGCCGCGATCAGCAGCGGAACTCGGCGGCGTACGACGAACCGCCCCCAGCGCTCCCCACCCTTCGGCCGGGTGTCAGCCACGGAGTCGTCGTCACCCCGGCCGCGGATCCGCCCGCCGAGCACGCCCAGCAGCGCCGGCAGCAGGGTGAGCGCGATCAGCACGGAGATGAGCACGGTCCCGGCTGCAGCCAGGCCCATGGCGGCCAGGAACGGGATGCCGACCACGACGAGCGCGGCCAGGGCGACGACGACGGTCGCCCCGGCAAACACGACCGCCGTGCCCGCCGTGCCGACCGCGCGACCGGCGGCCTCTGCTCCGCGATGTCCAGCCGCGAGCTCGTGGCGGTAGCGGGACACGATGAACAGCGCGTAGTCGATCCCGACAGCAAGTCCGAGCATCAAGGCCAGGGTGCTCGTCGAGCTGCTGATGTCGGTGAACCCGCTGGCGATCAGCACCCCCATCGAGCCGAGGCCGACGCCGACGACCGCGGTGACCAGCGGGAGCCCGGCGGCGAGCATGGACCCGAACGTGAGCAGCAGCACCAGAGCGGCGACTGCGAGCCCGATCGCCTCGGCCGGGCTCTCGGCGACCTTCTCCTGGGCCGCGTCGCCGGAGTAGTCCACGGTGAGCCCGGCCGCGGTGGCCCTGTCGCCGACCGCGAAGAGTTCGTCCTGGTCGGCCTGGCTCAGCTCGGCCGCCTGGACGTCGTAGGTCACGGTGACGATCGCGGTGCTGCCGTCCGAGGACATCGCACCGGTCTGGAACGGGTCGGCCACCGATGACACGTGGGCCAGTGCGGACAGGTCGCTGACCGTTGCCTCGACGGCAGCCTTGGCCTCCGCACTGTCGAGGCTCGACCCGTCTGGCGCCTGCACCACGATCCGCGCGGTGCCTACGTCGGCGGTCGAGCCGGTGCGCTGCTCGAGCAGGTCGAGCGCCTTCTGCGACTCGGTGCCGGGGATCGAGAACGCCTCGGACGTCGGGCCGGACAGCTGCTGGGCGCCGACGCCGACGATCCCGAACAGGGCTATCCAGATGCCGACGACGAGCCAGCGGCGATGGAAGGCGAAGCGTCCCAGGCGGTAGAGGGCGGTGGCCATGAAGATTCCTTCGGGGATCGGTGACGATAGATAGCCGATCGGCTATTCAACGAGGAAGGTAGCCGATCGGCTAGCAGCATGGCAAGCCGATCGGCTATCTTTAGCGCGTCGGACCGAGAGGCCCACTGGAAGAAGGGGTGCACCGATGCCAGCCGGACAGCACGAGGCAACGAAGGAGCCCGTGACGCGCGCGTCGCGCGGAGCTCGCGAGCGCGTGCTGGCCGCGGCACTGGAGCTGTTTGCCGAGCACGGCGTGAGCGGTACGTCGCTGCAGATGATCGCCGACAGGATCGGGGTGACGAAGGCGGCGGTCTACCACCAGTTCCCGACGAAGGACGAGATCGTCATGGCGGTGCTGGCACCCGGCCTCGAGCAGCTGCAGCGGAGCGTGGAGGAGGCCGAGGCCCTGGAGACCGCGGAGGCCCGACGCGACTCGATGCTGGCCGCGCTGGTCGACCTGGCGGTCAGCCACAGGGACATTGCGCCGATCCTGCACGCCGACCCGGCGGCGGGCCAGCTGGTGCGCAACCACCCGGTGCTCAAGGGGGAGGAGCGGATCAGGACGCTGTTGGTCGGTCCGGACCCGGACGTGCGCGGACACGTCGCGGGCGCGATGGTCGGCGGCGCCTTGATGATGGTCGGAGTCTCGCCCGAGCTCCAGGTCTACGCCGACGACGAGCTCGCCGAGCACCTGCTCGAGCTGGCGCGGGAGCTGCTCAGCCGGCACGCCGCCGTCGGCCCGGGGGAGCGGTGACGCGCGACCAGGTCTGAGCGCTCGGTCAGGCGACGCCCAGGAACGGCCGCACCTCGACCCGCCGGTTGCAGGCTCTGGACCCCTCGGCGGCGAGCTTGAGCGCCACGTCGAGGTCGAGGGCCTCGATCACCCAGAAGCCGGCAAGCCATTCCTTCGTCTCCACGAAGGGCCCGTCGGTGAACAGCTCTGCTCCGCCACGGTTGTCGATGACCGTGGCCGCGCTCGGCGACCCGAGGCCGCCGGCGAAGACCCAGTGGCCCTCGGCCACGAGTCTCTCGTTGAACACGTCGATGGCAGCCATCTCGTCCGGGGTGGCGGAGTCGGTCTTGTCGTCGATCACGGAAACCAGGAAGTGCATCCTTGGATCCTCTCCCGTGGGGCGAAAAACGGGGAAGAGGTGTCGCATCGGGTCAGTCGTGTTCGTGGACAGCGTGACGCCGCCCACCGGAGGAGGCGCGAACCCAACACCGATGAACGGGAGTAGCAACATGAGCGCGACCTTCACCGTCGACTTCTTCTGCAGCCTCGATGGCTACGGCATGGCCAGGGGCTGGCCCGGATACGTGCTCGACGGTCGGACGCACAAGCTCGTGTACGCCCCGCACCTCCACGGCGAGATCCCCGAAGGAGCCGGGCCGCAGCGCCGAAACGCGAACTAGGGGATGCGGTCGGATCTGCGGTGATTGACATAATGTCGCTTATCGGCGATGAATCCACGGGAGTAGAAGTAGAGGCAACTAGCTCCTGTCTGTCGACGTTTGCCGCGTCCCTGCAGGCCACGCTAGGCGTGTTCCGACGACGGACTTAGGGTCGTCGGGGAGGCCCGATGAAGCGACGAGTAGTGATCGCGGCAGCAGCGGTGGTCATGGCCGGCCTGGCGCTGCTGGGCCGTCCCTCGCCGGCGACGGCGGAGGCCGGCAGCCTGAAGTCGCCCCGCGGCGACGCACCGGCGGCGATCGACATCACCAGGCTCCGCGGCGACAACGGTGCGCGAAGGTTCTCGATGCAGGTGCAGGTCCGCGACCTCGGGACAACCGGCGAGTTCGGGTTCTATTACTGGGGCGGGAGATATGAGGCGCCGCCGGCCCGCAGCCTGCTCATCAAGGTCACCAGCGTCGAGGGCCACGCCAGGGCCAGGTTCAAGATCTGTGACCGACAGATCTGCCTCCACCACCTGTGCGAGGGGCTGCACGCGCGCTGGGATGCCGTGGCCGACCGCGTCAGCGTCTCTGCGCCGCAGAGCTGCTACCCGCGGGGCGGCCGTGACCCCGTTCCGCTCAACACGGGCCGGTTCCATGTCGAGGGCATCCTCGGCGACGCCTACGACCCCGGGCCATCCGAGCCGCTGGTGCTGAACCGTCACTGAGCCTTGCGACGCTACGCTCCAGCTCGACGTATTCCTTGACACGCATATTCGCATGAAGGAATACTTGGCGGCATGGAAGCAATGCTCACGGCTCTGGCAGACCCGGCGCGCTGGCACCTGGTGCGCCTGCTCGCCGAGCGGCCCCGACCGGTCGGCGTGCTGGCCCAGCTTGCGGGGGCCCGGCAGCCGCAGACGACCAAGCACCTCCAGACCCTCGAGCGCGCGGGCCTCGTCTCCTCGCAACGCTCCGGCCAGCGCCGGATCTACTCGCTGCGGTCCGCTCCCCTGCGGGAGCTGGCTGCCGCGCTGAGCGGCCTCGCGGACACCGCGGACCGGGTCGGTGGTCCCCAGGAGACGTTCGATCGCTACGGGCTCACCGTCGAGGCGGAGCGGCTGGCGGCCGAGGACAGCGGCTGGGCCGATGGCCGCACGTTCCACTTCCGCCGTTCGCTGGCAGCGCGGCCCGAGGCGGTCTGGCGCCACCTCACCGAGCCGCAGCTGCTCGCCGACTGGTGGACGCCGGACGACCTCCGCGTCTCCGAGCTCGTCTTCGAGGCGCGGCCGGGTGGGCGGATCGTGCTGGAGTACCGCGACGCCGAGGACGTCGACGGCTCCGACATGGTCGTCGGCCGGGCCGCGGGCGTCGTCGACGACGTACTGCCCGTCGAGCGCCTGGCCTACCGCTCCTCCCCCACGCTGCCCGATGGTCGCGTTGCCTTCACGTCCCACGTCGACCTCGGCCTGCGGCCATCGGACAGCGGCACCGACCTCGAGGTCCGGTTCCGGATCACCGACAGCACCGTCGACTCCGCCGACTTCATCGCCGGCATCGAGATCGGCTTCGGCCAGAGCTTGGACAAGCTCGCGGCGGCTCTCGCCGCCCCGCCCATGAGTACCGACGACAACACCGACACAAGGAGCACGAAGTGACAGAGCACGCCGGCCGCAGGGTCGTCACCAACCTCGCCCTCTCCCTGGACGGCCACTACGCGTCGCCGGAAAACCCCGCCGACATGAGCTGGGTGATGCCCTACGCCGTCACCGATATGGCCCGCGACCACCTGACCGGCCTCTGGGAGCCCGCGACGACGGCGCTGCTCGGACGGGTGAACGCCGAGGGCTTCCTGGGCTTCTGGCCCACGGTCATCGACATGGAGGGTGCCGACCCACGCGACGTCGGCTTCGCACGGTGGCTGGTCGACACCGACAAGGTGGTCCTCTCCTCCACTCTGGCCGAAGCGCCCTGGGAACGGACCACGATGGTCGACCGGCCCACTCCCGAGGCGGTCGTCGAGCTCCGGGCGACCCAGGGCGGCGACATCCTCGTGCCGTCCAGCCCGAGCGTGATCAAGGCGCTGCTGGAGGCCGACCAGGTCGACCGGCTGGCGATGATGGTCTTCCCGGTCTTCCTCGGTGGCGGCCCGCGGCTCTTCGACGACGGCCTGCCTCCGGGTCAGTGGGCCCTCGCCAGCCAGGCCGCGGGCGAGCACGGCGAGCTGAGTCTGGTCTACGACCGGGTCCGCTGAGCCCGAGCTCAGCCGGTGTCCAGGAGATCGGCGACACAGGCCAGGTAGAGAGCGAGCCAGCCACGGCGGTCGTCCTGTGCGACGCCGGATCGCTCCGAGATCCTGCCGAGTCGATACACCAGCGTGTTGCGGTGGATCCGGAGCGCACGCGCGGCGGCGACCAGCGCGAATCCGTGCTCGACGAAGGCGATGACGGTCTTCTGGACGGTCTCCCAGTCCCGGTCGGTCCGCAACGCCCCCAACGTGCTCGCCGCGATGCGCTGGCGCGCGCGGGGTGGGACGGCCAGCAACATCTCGTGTCCCCGCAGAGCCTCGATGTTGTACGGCGACGCCAGCCCGGCGACCGGTCCGAGCCGCAGCGCGGTCAGGGCGTCGGCGTAGGAGCGGCTGATCCCTGCCTCTGCCTGCGCCGGCGCCCCGACGCCGACGACGCACCGGCCGCCAACGATGCGGGCCACGTCGTCGCAGAGCGCGGAGAGCGTCGCGAGCTCCATCCCCCGTCCCGCGCCGGTCGTGTGCTCGAGGACGACGCAGCGCGACGGGGAGAGCGACCCGGACACGTCCTGCGGGTGCCGGAACGCCTCCCTGAGCACCCGCAGCGGCGACGTGAGCGTCGAGGGCGACCCCACGGCCGCCTCCAGGTCGAAGACGAGGGTCCTGCGCGCCACGCCCAGGTCGAGGCCGAAGTCCCGCGCCCGGGTCGCCACGTCAGCGGGCTGGTCCGGGTCGTGGGTCAGGAGGTCGCGGAGCAGAGACTCCAACACCCGCTCCCTCGTCATCCGGGTGCGGACCAGCACCGCCTCCTCGAGCAGGATCTCGGTCTGCCGCTTCACCACCTGCCCGAAGCGCAGCACCTGGTCCGGCGTGCCCGTGATGCCCACGGTCCCGACGACCACGTCCTGGTGGACGATCGGCAGCGTCATGCCCGGCCGCACACCCTCCAGCCGGGCCGCCTCCTGCGCGTCGTGCGACTCCTCGCGACGGTGCTCGACGACAGACAGCGACGCCTCGTGGAAGCTGCCGACCCGGCTTCGATCCCCGCTGCCAAGCACGATCCCGCCGGCGTCGGTGATGATGATGTTGAGCCCGATGATCGTGCTGGTGTCGCCCGCGATCTCCTGGGCGAGGGCCGGCGTGAGGATCGCCCCGTCGGCCACCTCGGGCACCTGAATCATGTACGGATCGTATGAGACAGGCGCCAGAACAGCCATAGTTTTGGTACGTATGGACCGATGCTGTCCGGCGTGGCGGTTTCTAGACTCGCCGCCAAGTTCATCAACCGGGAGGTGCCCCGATGTTCCGATCCCACGCCAGAGGCTGGGTCTCAGTCGCTCTGCTCGCCGCCGCGCCGGCGTTGGCTCTCAGCGCCTGCGGCGACGACGCCGTCTCGGCTGATGCCAAGGGGCTCGACACCCTGGATGCGGGCGTGATCAAGGTGGCGGTGCAGCCGTACGCGCCGTACACATCGGTCGAGGACGGCAAGCTGACCGGCCTGGACAGCGACATCCTCCAGAAGGCGGCGGACAACCTCGGGCTCAAGGTCGAGCCGCAGCTGACCGACTTCAACGGCATGCTCGGCGGTGTCCAGTCGCACCGGGTCGACATCTCGATCGGCGGCATCGCCTGGTCGGAGGAGCGGCAGGAGGAAGGGCTGTTCACCGATCCTGCGTACTACTCGCCTCCTGCCATGGCTGTCCATGGCGGCGAGACCTACCAGACGGTCCAGGACCTCGAGGGCAAGGACCTGGGTACGGTCACCGGCTACGTGTGGGTGAAGTCGATCAACGCGATACCCGGCGCCGAGCTGCACGCCTACCCCGACGCGAACGGCGTGTTCAACGACCTCAACTCGGGGCGCATCGACGTGGGCTTCCTCGATCCGCTGATCATCATCGACGCCCTCGAGAAGCGGCCCGACTTCGACTTCGAGACCCAGTACCTCACTCCCCCGACCGCCGACGAGATCGCGGCGAGCCCCGACCTGGCCTACCTCGCGCCGTACCAGGTGGCGTTCTACGTCGCCGAAGAGGCGCCGAAGCTCGAGGCGGCGATCTCAGAAGAGATCGACAGGATGTACGCCAACGGTGAGCTGCAGAAGCTGATCGAGAAGTACGGCGGCGAGCCGGACCAGTTCCTCGTGCCCACCCCCGAGATGTCCACCTCGCGGCAGGGCGTGGACCGGCCGGACGACTGGGCGGCGCCCGGGACGACGTCGTGAAGGTCGAGTGGGGCGACTACACCTCGGACCTCGCCCACGCGCTCCTGCGCACTCTCGAGTACACCGTGCTCGGCTTCGTCGGTGCCGTGCTCCTCGGGCTCGCGCTGGCGCTGCTCCGGGTGCACCCGTCGCGGCTGGTCCGGCTGCCCGCGGTCATCTACACCGAGCTGTTCAAGAACATCCCGCTGCTGGCGATCATCTTCCTCACCTACTTCGGCCTCGCCTCGGTCGGCGTGCGGATGGATGCGTTGATGGCAGGTGCGGTGAGCCTGGTCATCTTCTACGCCGCCTACTTGTCCGAGATCTTCCGGTCCGCCCTCGGCGGCGTTCACCCCGGGCAGCGGGAGGGCGCCCAGGCGCTCGGCATGAGCCGGATGCGGACCTTCCGCACGGTGGTGCTGCCCCAGGCAGTGCGGCTGGCGCTGCCCGGCACGTCGACGATGCTGGTCGACCTGCTGAAGTCGACGTCGCTGCTGGTGACCATCGCCGCGGGCGAGCTGATGAGCCAGGCCCAGCTCATCGCGTCCGAGACGTTCCGGGCCATGGAGGTCTACCTCGTCATCGCGGCGCTGTACTTCGTCGTCTGCTACCCCCTCTCGCAGCTGCTGCTGCTTCTCGAGCGGAAGGTGGCGGCGGGCGTAGCGCTGACCCCGGGCCGCCGTCGGCGGCTGGCCCGCGCGAAGGTCCTCCTCGAGACAACCGGGGGTGCGGCATGAGCTCGTCCATCACCGTGAAGGACCTGAGCAAGTCCTTCGGCACACACGTCGTCCTCCACGAGGTCGACCTCAATGTCGCCGCCGGCGAGATCGTGACGATTCTCGGTCAGAGCGGTGGCGGCAAGAGCACGCTGCTGCGCTGCATCAACCTGCTCGAGGTGCCCGACTCCGGCGAGGTGCAGGTCGGGGACGAGACGGTGTTCTCCGGGACCCGGGTGGCCGCGCGCGACCTGGCCCGTCTGCGCCAGAAGGTCGGCATGGTCTTCCAGCGCTTCAACCTGTTCCCCCACCTCACCGCGATCGAGAACGTGATCCTTGCCCAGACCAAGGCGGCGGGGATCTCCGAGGACCAGGCAGTCGAGACCGCGGTCCGGCTGATCCGGCGCGTCGGGCTGGCCCACCGCGCGCTCGCCTTCCCGGAGCAGATGTCGGGCGGCGAGCAGCAGCGGGTCGCGATCGCACGTGCACTGGCCCTCAACCCGACCGCGCTGCTCTTCGATGAGCCGACCTCCGCGCTCGACCCGGAGTCCACCCGCGAGGTGCTGACCGTGATGCGCGAGCTCGCCGAGGGCGGCATGACGATGGTCATCGTCACGCACGAGGTGCCGTTCGCCCGGCGCGTCTCCGACCGGGTGTCGTTCGTCGACGCGGGGCGGATCGTCGAGGAGGGCCCGCCCGAGCAGGTGATCGACGACCCGCAGCAGGAGCGCACCCGGGCGTTCCTGGACGCTACCCGGGCTGCCTGACGGGCCACCATGGCTGAGGACACCACCGTCGTCATCGGCGGCGGCATCATCGGGCTCGCCTGCGCCTACGAGCTCGCGTCGGCCGGGCGCCGGGTGCACGTCGTCGACCGTGCGCCCATCGGCTCCGGCGCCTCCAGCGGGAACGCCGGCTGGGTGACGCTGAGCCAGGCGGTGCCGGTGCCGTCGCCTGGATCGGTCCGCGACGCGCTCCGCTCCGCCGGCCGGCCTGACTCGCCCCTCTACGTCCGGCCGGTGTGGTCGGGTTCGCTGGTCCGCTGGCTGTGGCGATTCCGGCGCTACTGCACCCGGTCCGCCTTCCTCCGCGGTGCGGCCGCCCTCGGTGCGCTCGCGGAGCGCTCGTTCGAGGTCTATGACGAGTGGGAGAAGAACGGTGTCGCCACGTCACGCTCCTCTCCTGGGTTGCTGCACGTCTTCCTCGACGAGCGCGAGGCACTGCGCTCGCTACGCATGGCGGCCGAGGTGGCCGGGGGGCGGTACGCCGTGCCCGGCGAACCGCTCGGATCGCTCGAGGCCCGGCGGCTCGAGCCCGCCCTGGCCGAACGAGTGCGCGCGGCGTACCTCATCGAGGAGGAGGGACTGGTCGACCCGAGCGCGCTGGTCGCGTCGCTGCGTCACCAGGTGGAGCTGCTCGGCGGCACGATCCAGGACCGGACGGACGTGACCCGGCTGCCGATCGAGGGCGGGCGGGTCCGGGCGGTCGTGGCAGGTCGGGACGAGGTGCCCTGCACGGACGTCGTGATCGCGGCCGGTGCGTGGTCGGGTCGCCTGCTCGGCCTGCTGGGTCAGCAGGTGCTGCTGGAGGCCGGCAAGGGCTACAGCTTCTCGGTCCAGCTGACCACACCGCCGCGGCACCCGATCCTGCTCAGTGACAAGCACGTCGCCGTCTCGCCGCTGCCGCAGGCCACGCGGATCGCCGGGACCATGGAGTTCTCCGGCAACAACCTGCGGCTGGACTGGCGCCGGATCGAGGCCATCGCCCTGGCCAGCCGGCACTACCTGGGCGACTGGTTCGGGGCCCCGGACCAGCTGATGGGGCTGATCCGGGACCCCTGGGTGGGTGGCCGGCCGATGCTGCCGGACGGACTGCCACTCGTCGACAAGGTGCCCGGCGTGGACAACGCCTACGTCGCCACCGGGCACGGGATGCTCGGAGTGACCCTCGCACCCGGGACGGCGGCGGCCCTCACCGAGCTGATGACGACGGGCACCCCACTGCCGCTGCTCGCGCCGTTCGGCCACCGCCGACCCTGACCTCGCTCCGGAGCAGCCTGGGCCGGCGGCGACGTCGATGCTCGACCACGGGTGCGTCAGGGGTGGCGCTGAGGACGTGCTGCCGGGTGAGTCGCAGGGCCAGGTCGGCCATGACAGGTTCGTGGAACATGATTCCTCCTGAGGTCGTGTGGTTCCGGGAAAGGCCGTTGCACTAGGCGGCGACGTCGACGAGCTCGCACCCACCCGTCGAGTCGCACGTGCTCGGCGCCTGGCGCTCGCGCGCGAACCCGGCAGCGGTGACCAGCACGCCGAGGCCGGCCAGGACGCCGATGAACGCGAACGCCGCGTGGAAGCCGCCGAGGCCGGACCCGGCGACCAGCACGGTCGAGACCACGGCGACTCCGGCGGCGCCGCCGACCTCGCGCATGGTCTCCACGAGACCGGAGGCGAGACCTGTTTCGCTCTGGGCGACGCCGGACAGTGCGCCGATCTGCAGGGCGGGGCCGCAGAGCCCGAAGCCGATGCCGACGAGCAGGAACGACGGCAGCAGGTCGCTGACGTAGCTCGCCTCAGCGGGCACTCGGGTCAGCCACAGCGTCCCGACCGTGACGGCCGACAGGCCGGTGACCAGCAGCCAGCGCACCTGCACCCGGGCCGCCAGCCGGGCGCCGGCCATGGCGGCCGGGAACACGGTCGTGGTCGTGGCCAGCCAGGCCAGGCCGGTCTTCGCCGGCGAGTAGCCGAGGCCATCCTGCATCAGCAGCGAGCCGATGAAGATGAACGAGAGGAGGGCGGCGAACGCCAGGAAGGCAGCGAGGTTGGCGGCGACCACCGTGCGGTTCCTCAGGATGGCGGCCGGCACGAGGGGCGCGGAGGACCGGGCCTCGATCCGCACGAAGGCCCCGAGCAGGACGGCCGCTGCTGCGAAGAGCACCGCGGAAGTGACCGACACCAGCCCGTGAGCGGCGGCGTGGTGCAGCGCGTAGACGAGCAGCAGCAGCCCGCCGGTCACCGTCGTCGCGCCGCTGAGGTCGAGGCGCGTGGTGCGGTCACTGGGCCGGTCGGCGGTGAGGAACACCAGCGCGACCACGATGGCGACGGTGCCCGCGGGGACGTTGATGAAGAACCCCCAGCGCCAGCCGGGACCGGCGGTCAGCAGGCCGCTGGCGACGACCCCCACCGAGCCGGCGACACCGCCCACGGCCCCGAAGATGCCGAGCGCCCGGTCGCGTTCCCGTCCCTCCTCGAACGTGACGGCCAGCAACGAGAGGGCCGCCGGTGCGAAGAGCGCGGCACCGAATCCCTGGACGGCCCGGGCCGCGATCAAGGGGCCGGCGCTCTGCGCGGCACCGGCCACGAACGACGCGATCGTGAAGACGGCAAGCCCGGAGACGAAGATGCGCCGACGTCCGACGTGGTCGGTCAGCCTCCCGCCGAACAGCAGGAACCCACCCAGCACCAGGCCATAGGCGACCACGACCCACTGCGACGCGCTGGGGCTGACGCCCAGCTCGCGTTGGATCGACGGTACGGCGACGTTCACGATGGCCGTGTCGAGACCCACCATCGTCATGCCCGCACACGCCAGGGCCAGCACGATGCCTTGCCTCGCGCGGGGTGCAGGCTCCCTTGCGTTGCTGGATGTGCTCCTGAGGTTGTTGATGCGTGCCATGAGTCGGTCCTCCAACTGGTCGGTGTGTCCCACCGACGAAGGAGGCGGCTCGAGATCGACAGCTCGGGCAAGAAACTTCTGACCGGACTGCGGCGGCCGATCCGGAGGCAGAGTTTTCGCAGGTCAGAGCTGGTGCAGGCGCTCCCTGAGATAGCGGCGGTCGGCATCCGTCGTCGCCAGCTCCACGGCCTGCTCGTACGCCGCTCTGGCCTCCTCCGACCGACCGGCCCGGCGGAGCAGGTCGGCGCGGGTCGCGGGCAGCAGGTGGTAGCCGTCGAGCAGTCCGGACGCTGCCAGCTCGTCGACCAGCGCAAGGCCGGCCGGGATGCCGTCCGCCATCGCGACGGCCACCGCCCGGTTGAGCTCCACCACCGGGGACGGCGCGAGCCGCGCCAGCTCCGCATAGAGGACGGCGATCTGCGGCCAGTCGGTGCTGGCTGCGTCGGCCGCCGTCGCGTGGCAGGCCGCGATGGCCGCCTGGAGCTGGTACGGCCCGCTGCGCCGCATCGCCAGCGCCTGGTCGAGCACGGCCACGCCTTCCGCGATCAGCTCTCGGTCCCACCGGGACCGGTCCTGGTGCTCCAACGTGACCAGCACACCGTCGTCGGTGCGCGTCGCTCGTCTGGCTTCGTGCAGCAGCATCAACGCCCACAGGCCGCGTGGTTCCGGCTCCTGCGGCAGCAGTCCGGCGAGCACCCGAGCGAGGTGGATGGCCTCGGCGGTCAGGGCCCTGACCTGGTCGTGCTCGTCGTACCCCTCGTTGTAGATCAGGTAGAGCACGGCGAGGACGGCGGCCAGTCGTCTCGGCATCGCCTCGGGAGGTGGGACGCGGTACGGGATCCCCGCCTCGGCGATCTTGCGCTTGGCCCGCACCAGGCGCTGCGCCATCGTGGGCTCGGCGACGAGGAACGCCCGGGCGATCTCGCCGGTGCTCAGGCCGGCCAGGGTCCGCAGCGTGAGCGCGACCCTCGCCTCGAACGCCAGCGCCGGGTGGCAGCACGTGAAGATCAGCCGCAGGCGCTCGTCGGGGATCTCCCCCACGGGCGGAACGTCCGGTTCCCGACCCAGCACCGCCAGCTGGCGCAGCTTCGCGCGACCGGCCGCGTCGCGCCGAAGCCGGTCAGTGGCGCGGTTGCGGGCCGTCGTGGTGAGCCAGGCCCCCGGCCGGCTCGGGACGCCGTCTCGAGGCCACGTCGCCAGCGCGGCCGCGAACGCGTCCTGGGTGCACTCCTCCGCCAGGTCCCAGTCCCCGGTCAGCCCGATCAGGGTCCCGACCAGCTGACCCCACTCGTCGCGGTACGCCGCCTCGACCGCGGCGCGCACCTCGGTGCCGGCGTCCGGGTCGTCACTCCCAGACCGGACGGATCTCGACGCAGCCCCGCCGGGCGTAGGGGTGCTTCGCGGCGATCTCGATCGCTTCGTCGAGGTCGGCGCACTCCAGGATCGTGATGCCGCCGACGAAGTCCTTGGTCTCGGCGAACGGGCCGTCGGAGACCAGCACCTCCTCCTCGCGGACGCGGATGGTGGTGGCGTGGGACGAGGGCCGCAGCCTCGCGCCGCCGAGCGAGCCACCATGCCTTTCCAGGTGCGCCCAGTAGTCCTGGTGGACGGGATCGACCGCCAGCTCCTCGTGGCTGGGCGGGTCCACCTCGTCGTCGCAGATCAGCAGCACGTACTTCATGTGCCGAGTCTGGCACCGCCGCAGTGGGTCAGGCCGCCTTGCGGGGCCGACCGGGTCCGCGCTTGGTCGCGACGATCGTGCCGTCGATCAGGATCTGCCCGCCCCACACTCCGTGCGGCTCGCCGCGCTGGAGCGCCTCGGACAAGCACGCTTCCCGGATCGGGCAGGACGCGCACAGCTCCTTGGCCAGGTCGAGGGCCCGACCATGGATGGCGAAGAACAACTCCGGCTGCTGCTGGCACGGGTACGGCGACACGGTTACGGACTCCCTCGTCTGCGTCTTCGGCTACCTCAGACTGGGTGTCTGAGGCCTACCTCAGACTGGCCGTCTGAGGTAGGACGAGACATCGGGAGAAGTCCTTAGATTTGGGGTTCGCGCAGCACGTAGTCGGCCAGATGCTTCCCGGTCAGCGTCTTCTTCTTCGCCACGAGATCGGCCGGCTTGCCCTCGAAGACGACCTTGCCGCCGTCGTGGCCGGCGCCGGGCCCGAGGTCGATGATCCAGTCGGCGTGCGCCATGACGGCCTGGTGGTGCTCGATGACGATCACCGACTTGCCGGAGTCGACCAGACGGTCGAGCAGGCCGAGCAGCTGCTCGACGTCCGCGAGGTGCAACCCCGTCGTCGGCTCGTCGAGGACGTAGACCTCGCCCTTCTCGGCCATCTGGGCCGCCAGCTTGAGCCGCTGGCGCTCCCCGCCCGACAGGGTGGTCAACGGCTGGCCGAGACTGACATAACCGAGTCCCACGTCCGCCAGCCGGGCCAGGACCTTGTGCGCTGCGGGGATCGACGCCGCACCCTCGTCGAAGAACTCCAGGGCCTCGGCGACCGGCATCGCCAGCACCTCGGTGATGTCCTTGCCGCCGAAGGTGTACTTCAGCACCGCGGCCTGGAACCGCCTGCCGTCGCACTCCTCGCACGTGGACTCCACGGTGGCCATCACGCCCAGCTCGGTGAAGATGACGCCCGCGCCCTTGCAGGCGGGACACGCACCCTCGGAGTTGGCGCTGAACAACGCCGGCTTCACGCCGTTCTCCTTGGCGAACGCCTTGCGGATCGGCTCCAGCAGCCCGGTGTACGTCGCCGGGTTGCTGCGCCGGGAGCCCTTGATCGCGGCCTGGTCGATCACCACGACGCCCTCGCGTCCGGCGACGGAGCCCTGGACCAGCGAGCTCTTGCCGGAGCCGGCGACGCCGGTGAGCACGCACAGCACGCCGAGCGGTAGGTCGACGTCGACGTTCTGCAGGTTGTGCGTCGACGCCTTGCGGACCTCGAGGGCGCCTTGCGGCGTACGGGTCGACTCCTTGACGGAGACCCGGTCGTCGAGGTGGCGGCCGGTGATGGTCTTGCTCTTGCGGAGCCCGTCGAAGGTGCCCTCGAAGACCACCTCGCCGCCCGCAGTACCGGCGCCGGGACCGAGGTCGACGACGTGGTCGGCGATCGCGATCGTCTCGGGCTTGTGCTCGACGACGAGCACCGTGTTGCCCTTGTCGCGCAGCTGCAGCAGCAGCTGGTTCATCCGCTCGATGTCGTGCGGATGCAGGCCGATCGTCGGCTCGTCGAAGACATACGTGACGTCGGTGAGCGACGAGCCGAGGTGGCGGATCATCTTGGTGCGTTGCGCCTCACCGCCGGACAGCGTGCCGGCCGGGCGGTCCAGAGAGAGGTAGCCCAGACCGATCTCCTCGAACGAGTCGAGGAGGTGCTGCAGGCCCGTGAGCAGCGGCGCCACGCCCGGCTCCTTGACCCCGCGCAGCCACTCAGCCAGGTCGCTGATCTGCATGGCGCAGAGGTCGGCGATGTTCTTGCCGTTGATCTTGGAGGACCGGGCCTCCTTGCTGAGCCGGGTGCCTTTGCAGTCGGGGCAGGTCGCGAACGTGATGGCCCGCTCCACGAAGGCACGGATGTGCGGCTGCATCGCCTCGACGTCCTTGGACAGGAACGACTTCTGGATCTGTGGGATCACGCCCAGGTAGGTCAGGTTGATGCCGTCGACCTTGATCTTGGTCGCCTCTTTGTAGAGGAGGTCGTCGAGCTCCTTCTTGGTGTACTTCTTGATCGGCTTGTCCGGGTCGAAGTAGCCGCAGCCGCGGAAGATCCGGCCGTACCAGCCCTCCATGCTGTAGCCGGGGATGGTGAGGGCGCTCTCGTTGAGCGACTTCTCCTCGTCGTAGAGCGCGGTCAGGTCGAAGTCGCTGACCGACCCCATCCCCTCGCAGCGCGGGCACATGCCGCCCTGGTAGACCACGTTGCGCACGACGTTCTTCTCGGTCCGGCCCGCCTTCTCGGTGCTCATCACCCCGCTCGCCGTGCGCGTCGGGACGTTGAACGAGAAGGCGGTGGGGCCGCCGATGTGCGGCTTCCCGATCCGGCTGTAGAGGATCCGGAGCATCGCGTAGGCGTCGGTGGCTGTGCCGACCGTGGAGCGTGGGTTGGCGCCCATCCGCTCCTGGTCGACGATGATCGCCGTCGTCAGCCCCTCGAGCAGGTCGACCTCGGGCCGGCTGAGGTTCGGCATGAACCCCTGCACGAACGCGCTGTAGGTCTCGTTGATCATCCGCTGCGACTCCGCCGCGATGGTGCTGAAGACCAGTGAGCTCTTGCCCGATCCCGAGACGCCGGTGAACGCCGTCAGCCGGCGCTTCGGCAGCTCGACGCTGACGTCCTTGAGGTTGTTCTCGCGTGCGCCCTGGACGCGGATCAGGTCGTGGCGGTCAGCCGCCTGTGCCGCTGACGGCTTTGCCTTCGTGGCCATGGTGCCGCGGGTCTCCCTCGGTTGTCGGTACGCCGATGCTGAGGGTCAGCCTGCCGTGCTCTCCCAAGCGAAGCCGTCCGGGTCGGTGAAGGGGCCGGGGTCGCCGCCGACCACGAGCCGGTGCGAGCCGCTGCCCTCCGGTGGGACACCGGCGTCCTTGGCCGCGGCCTTGCGCGAGTAGAGCGCGAGCTTGACCGAGGCGCCCGGGGTGTCGAACTCGACGTACTTGCTGCCGAAGCTCTTGCCCACGGTGAGCCCGCGCTCGGCGTAGAACTCCCTGGTCGCCTTCACGTCCTCGACGCCGAGCAGCAGCACGACCTCGTCGACCGCGCGGGTGGCGGGGCCGGTGTCCTTCTTGGACGAGGAGGCGATCTTCCAGAGCGTGCCGTCCGGCGCCTGGACCACGCCGCCGTACCCCCAGAAGCTCTTCTTGACCGGCTTCACCTCGGTGGCGCCGGCGTCGAGCGCGCTGCGGACCAGCGTGTCGACCGTGCTCGGCTGGGAGACGACGAGCGAGATCGTGAAGCCACGGAAGCCCGATGTGGGCGCCTGCGACTCGCGAACCGTGAGCGTGTCGCCCAGGTCGAAGGCCTCCTTGTAGAACGACTCGGCGGCCGTGGCGTCGTCCGCCTCGATGCTGATGGTTGCGATGCCGGTCATCTCACTTCACCTCGTCGATGCGGATCGTGTTGCCGGACGGGTCGCGGAAGGCGCAGTCGCGGCCGCCCCAGTGCTGGTCGGTCGGCTCCTGCATGACCTCGGCGTCGGTCGCCTGAAGTCTCTCGAAGAGGGAGTCCAGATCCTTGGTGGCGAGGGTGAGCATCGCGTAGGTGCCCTTGGCCATCATCTCGGTGATGGTGCGGCGCTCGTCGTCGGTGATCCCCGGGTCGGCGCCCGGCGGGAACAGCACCAGGTTGACCTCGGGCTGGTCGGGAGGGCCGACGGTGAGCCAGTGCATGCCGTTGTAGCCGACGTCGTTGCGCAGCTCGAAGCCGAGCGTGTCGCAGTAGAAGGCGACCGCGGCGTCGCGGTCGTCGTGTGGGAGGAACGCGTTGTAGATCTTCAGGTCCATGGCGAGAACGCTAGGTGGCGCTCGCCGACCGTGCTTCTCGATTCCTGATCGATCCAGCCCTGATCGGTTTGGTCACCTGCTTGACCACGCACGACGGGAGCCCGGCCATCTCGTCGGCAGCCTGCTGCTTGTAGACGCTCGGGGGCACGCCCACCAGCTCGGTGAACCGGGTGCTGAACGTCCCGAGCGACTGGCAGCCGACCTCGAAGCAGACATCGGTCACACTCAGGTCCCCCACCCGCAGGAGCCGCATGGCCCGTTCGATCCGGCGGGTCATCAGGTAGGAGTACGGCGCCTCGCCGTACGCCTTCTTGAACTCCCTGCTGAGGTGCCCGGCCGACAGGTGCACGCCGTGCGCGAGTGCTTCGACGTCCAGCGGCTGCGCGTAGTCGCGGTCGATCCGGTCCTTGACCCGGCGCAGCAGCTTGAGGTCCCGGAGCCGCTGCTCCTCCGCCGGGCTGGTGGTCACGTCCCTGATCGTGCCATGTGCGCGAAGTCGTCAAAGAAATCCGCTCGGCACCGCTGATTCGTATCTGGATCGGGAGTCAGAACTCCTAGGAACCAAGCAAACGAGAAGGAGGCATGGCCATGTGGGACACCGTCCAGATCAACGACACGCACCTGTCGCACGACCTGCCGTGCCCGCGGTGCGGCCACGCCCTCCACACCTTCCTGGCGTGCGGCGACCAGTGCGCATGCGAACCGGTCGTCATGCCCGGTTCGGTCGAGGTCGACCTCGCCGCCTGACCGCCGCTGCCCAGACCGCGAGCACGACGGCGGCAAGGAGATAGGCGTTGCCGACGACGTGCTCGAGTGGGCCCCACTCGAACTCGCGCTGCTCACCCCACGGCGGCCACAGGACCGGGCGGGCGACGAACACCGCTGCCCACAGCGCGCCCACCCACCGACTGCGCTCCCACAGGACCAGCGCGAGGGGCGCCGCCCACACCCAGTGGTGTGACCACGAGACCGGCGACGCGATCAGCATCGCCAGCGCTCCCAGGCAGGAGCCCAGCACGCGGTCGCCGCGCCGCCACCACGTGGCGCCCACGAGCAGGACGGCGATAGCGAGCGGCCCTGCGACGGCCAGCCAGAGCAGCGTCGGCGGGGGCTCGTCGAGGAGCCGGGTCAACGCTCCGTACGCCGACTGGTTGTGGGCCAGCTGGGGTGGCCCCACCCTGCCGGCGTGGACGAGGTCGTCGGTCCAGTAGGTCTCCGCGGGGCCCGGCATCGCCACGAAGCCGACCACCACGGTGCCTGCGAAGGTCAGGATCGCCCGTCCGGCTGCCCTGCGACGGCCGACCAGGACCAGCATCACGACGAGCACGAGCGGCGCCAGCTTCACGCCTGCCGCGAGACCCAGCAGCACGCCGGACCAGCGGCGTTCCGGCCGGAGCAGGTCGACCAGCACCGCCAGCATCAGGAACAGGTTGACCTGTCCGAAGGTGAGGTTCTGCCACACCGGCTCCATGGCGAGCGCTCCCCCGGCCACGAGCGCCACCAGCCACCCATAGCGCGGCTCGGGCCGGCCCAGGGCACCGAGCACCAGGAACACCACCGCAGCCAGTGCGAGCATCGACGCCCCGGTCCACAGTGCGGCCGCGAGCCACGCCGGGAGCAGAGCCAGGGGCACCATCAGCACCGCCGCGAACGGTGGGTAGGTGAACGGCAACCCGGTCACCGGGTCGTCGGAGGCGTAGACGGAGACCCCGTCCAGGACCGACTGCCCGGCGTGCTGATAGACGAGCAGGTCCGTGAAGTCGCCCCGCACGGCTGCCCCGACGGCGGCCGCGATCACGAGGGCCGGGACCGGGACCTGTCTGACCACCGTCCTGACTGTCACTCCTCGTACGCCGACAGCCACTTGGTGAGCAGCCGTTCGAGGTCCGCCCGGTCCTTCGCGGTGAGCGGCTCGAGCAGCCGGTGCTCGTTGGCGATGTGCGCGGTGAACGCGCCGTCGATGACCCGCTTGCCCGCGGCGGTGAGCGCGATCACCCGGGACCGGGCGTCGTCGTCACTCACCCGGCGCGAGACCAGGCCGGCCGCCTCGAGTCGGTTGATCCGCTTCGTGGCCGCGCCGGTGGTCACCATCGTGTGCCGGGCCAGCTCCCCCGGCGCCAGCTCGTAGGGCGCGCCCGCGCGACGCAGCGCCGCCAGCACGTCGAACTCCCCCTCCCCCAGCCCGTGCCTCCGGAACTCGACGTCGAGCTCCTCACGAAGCCGGTCGGCCAGCCGGTGGAGTCGTCCGTACAGCCCCTGCGGGGTCACGTCCAGGTCGGGGCGCTCCCTCCTCCACTGCTGCTGGATGCGGCCGACGTGATCGAGGTCATCCGTCATGGGTGGAATATATCTTCCCGGGAAGGCATTATGTCTTCCATGGAAGCAAAGTGGCTCGGCATCACCGCGGTGGCACCCGTGGTCTGGGGTGCGAACTACGTGGTCACGCGCCAGCTGCTCCCGATGGACGTGCCGCTGTGGGGCTCGGCGCTCCGCGCCCTGCCGGCCGGTCTCGTACTCCTCGCGGTGGCCCGCTCGCTCCCCCGGGGCGTGTGGTGGTGGCGCTCGGCGGTGCTCGGCACGCTCAACGTCGGCGCCTTCTTCCTGCTCGTCTACGTCGCGGCACAGCTGCTCCCCTCGAGCATCGCCGCCTCGGTGATGGCGCTCGCCCCGCTCACGATGGCCGGCTTCGCCTGGCTGCTCGTGGCCGAGCGGATGACCAGCCAGGCCGTGGGCGGCGCCGTTGCCGGCATCCTCGGGGTGCTGCTGCTCGTCGGCGGCGGCAGCGGCAGCATCGACCTGGTCGGGGTGTCGGCTTCCGCGGCAGCCCTGCTGCTCTCCTCGGCCGGTGCCGTGCTGGGCAAGCGTTGGAACGACGGCACGCCGCTGGTCGCACTCA
Source organism: uncultured Actinomycetota bacterium (assembly GCA_963798045.1). GTDB lineage: Bacteria > Actinomycetota > Actinomycetes > Propionibacteriales > Nocardioidaceae > Nocardioides. The sequence goes on along the minus strand of CAWCSB010000006.1, from coordinate 31,331 downwards.
CCGCCTGGCAGCTCGTCTTCGGTGGCGTGATCCTCGGCGTTGTCGCGCTGGTCGTCGAAGGTGCCCCGCCGGCCCTCGACGCGAAGGAGACCGCCGGCTTCGCGTTCACCACGCTGGTCGCGACCGCGCTGGCCTACCTCTGCTGGTTCGCCGGGCTGGCCCGGCTGCAGGCCGGCACCGTCGGTGTGGTCGGGCTGCTCAACCCGGTGACCGGCGTGCTCCTCGGCGCCCTGGTCGCCCACGAGACGTTCACCCTGGAGCAGGTTGCCGGCATCGTGCTCGTCCTCATCGGCATCCTCGCCGCCACGCAGGCTCCCATCCGTCGCATCCCGGTGCAGCCGGAGCCGGAGTTGCTACCGTCCCCGAGCGACCACGTGCCGGTACTTGCCGGGGCGCGCCTCTGACACCTGCCGGAGAGGGGCCCGATGACCACCACGGCGGAGCTCCAGCGCCGGACATTGCGGGTCCTGGTCCTGGCGCAGGTCCTCAGCGGCGCGGGCCTCGCCGCCGGCATCACGGTGGGCGCCCTGCTCGCGCAGGACATGCTCGGCAGCACCGGGCTGGCCGGACTCCCAAGCGCCCTGTTCACCGCCGGCAGCGCGCTCACCGCGGTCGGTGTCGGCCGGATCTCGCAGTCGCACGGGCGGCGACCCGGCCTTGCCATCGGCTACGCCGTGGGCGCGGTCGGCAGCGTGGGAGTAGTGGTCGCAGCGGTGCTCGACAGTCCGGTGCTGCTGTTCGCCACGCTGTTCGTGTACGGCGCGGGCAGCGCGACCAATCTCCAGGCGCGGTACGCCGGGGCCGACCTGGCCGACCCGGACCACCGCGCCCGCGCCATCTCCACCGTGCTGGTGGCGACCACGCTGGGCGGGGTCGTCGGTCCACTGCTGGCGGCTCCGACCGGCCACCTGGCCCACATGGTCGGCATACCTCACCTGGCTGGGCCGTTCCTGCTCGCCGGAGTGGCGTACGCCGCGGCCGCTGCCTTCCTGGCCACGAAGCTGCGCCCGGACCCGCTGATGCACGCGCGCGAGGTGGCGGCCGGCGAGGCCGCAGCGACCGCGGCGGCACCCGGTCCGGTGCCGCCAGCCGGGCCGGCAGTGGTGAGCCACGGGCTCGTGATCGGCGTGCTGGTCATGGTGCTCACGCAGATCGTGATGGTCGCGATCATGACGATGACGCCAGTGCACATGCGCGACCACGGACATGGCACGGGGGCCTCTGGCGCGGTGATCGCCCTGCACGTCGCCGCGATGTTCCTGCCCTCGCCGCTGACTGGTCGCCTGGTCGACAAGATCGGCCGGACCAGGATGGCCGCCGCGTCCGGAGTGACCTTGCTGCTCGCCGGGCTGCTGGCCGCCTCGGCACCCGACGACTCCGTGATCCTGCTCGCCATCGCGCTGGCACTGCTCGGTCTCGGCTGGAACTTCGGCCTGGTCTCGGGCACTGCCATCGTCACCGACGCCGTACCGCTCGAGACCCGGGCCCGCACCCAGGGTCTGGTCGACGTGTCGATCGCGATCTCGGGCGCCGGCGCCGGCCTTGCGTCGGGGATCGTCGTCGACGTCTCCAGCTACTCCGCGCTCTCCCTCGCGGGCGGCGTGCTTGCCCTCGCCATCGTGCCGGCGATCGCTGCAAGCGCCAGGTCTCGGACCCCGGCCGCGGCCTGACCGTCGCACCCCAGGCACCGGGCATGGCCCGTTCGGGTCACTCGGACATCGAACGATCAGTCCGAATGTGCACCTTTTGCGGTACATCGCGGTGATTCTGCGCACGAGCGGGGGTGTGCAGTGTCACCGTCGAGTGAACAGCCCAACCGTCGACGAAGCACTCGGAAGGAGGAGGCACCATGTGGGACACCGTGCAGACCAACGACACGCATCTCTCCCATGACATGCCGTGCCCGCGCTGCGGCCACGCCCTCCACACCTTCCTTGGGTGCGACGACGGCTGCGGTTGCCTGCCCGCCCTGATGCCGGGCGAGCAGGACCTCGTCGAGGTCTGAGCCGCGACCGGTCACGTCCCGACCCGCCGATCCACCGCGATCCAGTTCGTCTCCCAGGTGGCTCCGCCGTCCTCGGAGAACGCTTGCTCGAAACGGGCCTTGTCCGGACCCTGGCGGGTGATCACGAAGCGGACCTTGATGGGCCGGCCATCGAGCTGGTCGTCGCCGTAGAACGTGCCCACCCTGCCGTCGAACCCGCCGTACACGGACGGTGTCAGCAGTCCGTCGCGCAGGTTCACGAAGGTCAGGCTCCAGCGCTGGGCCTGAGGCTCGTAGAGCCTCAGGTTCATCCCCTCGATCCTGCCGGCAGGGCCCGAGACGTCGAGCTCGACGACGTTGGCGCGCCGGTCCGACAAGGGGCGCACGCGACTGGTCCCCTCGAACTGGAGCCACACGTCTTCCGACTCCGACAACGGCTCGGCGAGGAGCCGTACGTCGGTGTGCCACCGGCCGAGCTCCCAGTCGAAGTCGTGCTGCCCGTCGTCGACGGTGTCCTGGTGCGCGGCCGGCGGCCCGACTGCCTGGCCTGACGCGGCCAGGATCGTGGTGAGGGTCACGAGAGAGACACAGACGGCCACGATGCGCTTGTGCAGAGTGGTGAGCTGAGGGTGAATGGTCATGGCTCACGTTCGAACGGAGACAGGCCGTGGACAAGAACGCACTTGCAGGTAACCCCCTGGCGGCGCGGCCCAACCCCATCCCGGGCTGTCCGATGGCCGCCGCCTTCGCCGCGGTCGGGGGCAAGTGGAAGCTGACCTTGTTGTACTGGCTCGCGCACGACGAGTCCCACTTCGCAGGCCTGCGGAGGAGGGCGGCGCCGATCACCCCCAAGGTCCTTGCCGAGCAGCTGCGCGAGCTCGAGGCGGACGGGCTGGTCGCGCGGGTCGAGACCGGGCCGGTTCCGGCGCCGGTCATCTACCGGCTCACGCCTTACGGGACCACCGTCCTGCCGGTGGTCGAAGGTGTCCGCGCCTGGGGAGAGGCGCACCTCGACCGCGTCGACGGCCGGGCAGCGCCGGGTGTGGCCATGGCCTGCGCCCAAGCGCTCGAGGCGTGACTCAGCTCGCCGTCGGCACCTCGACCGCTGCGACCGTGTGGAGGGTGACCCGGTCCGATTGCCCCTCCTGCACCTCGCCTCGTGACCAGCGGAGACGCAACCGGTCCTCGAGCAGCTCGAGCACGGCGAGGCTGTTGTCGAACCAGGGCCCGCTGGTGAGCTCCCAACGCAGCGGCGACCTCGGCACCTTGCCGGCGAGCAGCCGACCGGTCGGCCGGGCCTTGCCCAACGCGGCCACGCGCAGGAAGGACTGCATGAACCTCGGCAGTGGGTTGCGGATCGGCGAGCACGCAGCCTGCACCACCTTGCTGCTGAACGCCGCGCCCGAGGCCGGGTCGGGCCACGCCTCAGCAACGTAGCTGTGGTGGACGTCGCCGGACAGGAAGATCACTGCCCGTGGTGCCCTGCCCCGGCCACCCGAGGCCACCTCGAGAGCCATCCGGGCGAGGTCGACGAAGCCGTCCTGGAACGCCGCCCAGTGCTCGAAGTCGGCGGTCTTGCGCAGCCACTCGCCGAACCGCCCGCCGACCCGCCCGAACGCCCCCTCGGCCAGGGCCTCGCCCATCGCCTCGACGTGGTGCAGGGCCGGCGCCAGCAGGACCGGGAGTGAGGTGCCGACGATCAGATGGTCGACGTCGCCGCGCATCCGCTCGTCCAGCCAGGCGAGCTCCTTCTCGTCGAGCATCGAGCGTTTTCCGGGCTGGAGCACCCGGGCGGCGCGTGAGTCCACGACCACGAGACGCGCCTGGGCGCCAAAATCGCGGGAGTAGCTCCAGCGGTAGGAGTCCGGCTGCTGGTCGGCTCGGTCGGCGAGCCTGTCGAGCTCCTCGGTGACGTCGAGCTCGCCGGGGCCGTCGTATGCCGCGATCCGATGCCACAGCGCGTCGCCGGCGCGGTCGGCCGGGCCGAGGTTGCCGAGATGCTGGTGGACCCAGTAGGACCCGAGCCCGGCCACGACGCGCTCGTGCCACCAGTCGGTGGCCTCCATCTCACGTCGCCACTCGAGGCTGGTGTTCCAGTCGTCGCGGATGTCGTGGTCGTCGAAGATCATCGCGCTCGGCAGCGTCGAGAGCAGCCAGCGGTTGGCCGGGTCGCTCCACGCGAGCCGGTAGAGGTGCGCGTACTCGTCGTAGTCCTTGAGCTCGGTCCACGGCGGCTCCGTCGGATCACGCCGGGCGGCGATGAACTCCTTCATCTTCGGACTGGTGTCGTCGGCGTAGACCTGGTCACCGAGGAAGAGCACGAGGTCCGGCCATGGCTGAGGCGTCCCGGTCAGTCCGGCCATCCGCAACGCGAACGCCCGCAGCGCGTCGACCCCGAAGTCCGCGTTGCCCTGGTCGTCGTGGGAGACGCTGACCCGGCAGGAGCCGAACGCCATGCGGAGCGGCTTGCCGGGCTCGAGCGTGGGGATCACCGGTGCCGGGAACTCGGCCAGGTCGGGATCGTCGGGCGGCCAAACCGGCACCCCGCCGACGAGCACGCGGTACGGCGTCGGCGTGCCCGGCGGCAGACCGGCCACCTCGACCAGCGCGTAGTGGTGGCCGTGCGCGCGGAAGGTGCCGGCGCGCGCCGTGACGTCACCGGCCTCGATGACTACCTCGGCCGCCTCCTGGGTCTCCACCCAGATGGTGGCGCTGGTGGCGTCGACGTAGCGCAGCACCGGCCCCAGCCGCAGCGGACCCTCGGGCAGATCCTTCACCGCTGCCGCTCGGCCTCGATCACGGCCTCGATCTCGGCGATGGACCCTGGGGTCGAACGGTGCACGACGCCCCGGTACCCCACCGCGCGGGCCGCCTCGACATGCCCTTCGACGTCGTCGAGGAAGACGATCTCCTCCGGCCGTACGCCGAGCCGTTCCGCGGCCAGCTTGAAGATCCGCGGGTCGGGCTTCTGCAGGCCGACCTCGTGGGAGTAGACGATGTCGTCGGTGATCGACTCGAAGCCCCAGCGCCGCTCGCCCTCGCGCGCTCCCGGCCCGGAGTTGGACACGATGCCCGTCTTCCGCGTCGGCCGCTGTGCGGCGAACCAGTCGAACAGCGCCTGGTCGAGCGTGCCGACGTACCACCGCCAGTAGTCGGCCATCAGCTCGTCGGCCTGCGCGTCGCTCAGGCGGAGGTGGTCGCGCCAGTGCGCGCGGACCTGTGCCTCGCTGAGCTCGCCGATGCCGGCGTTGCCGGGGAAGGTCGAGGCCTGGTGCACGGCCCCTGTCGGCAGCCCGTGACGCTCCTCGAACGGAGCCGGGAACACCGAGTCGTCGATGACCTCCAGCACCGAGCCGATGTCGAGCACGACCGCCCGGATCATGACCTGATCACGCATGTCATTCTTCCAGGGCACTCCCGCCACGCCGCAGCCCAGTTGTTGCGGTATCTCACATATGAGTTACCGTGTTTGACATGACTGAGGGCTACAAGGGTCGGATCGGGAGCATCATCCGCGACGCGCGCAAGCACCGCGGGCTGACCCAGCAGCAGCTTGCCGAACGGCTGAGCACCAGCCAGAGCGCGATCAACCGGATCGAGAAGGGGCACCAGAACCTCTCCCTCGACATGCTCGCCCGCATCGGCTCGGCGCTGGACTCCGAGATCGTCGCGCTCGGCGCCGGCCCCACCCACCTCCGGGTCACCGGCCCCACGCGCCTGTCCGGGTCGATCGACGTGAAGACCTCGAAGAACGCCGGGGTCGCGCTGCTGTGCGCCACGCTGCTCAACCGCGGCCGCACCACGCTGCGCAAGGTCGCGCGGATCGAGGAGGTCAACCGGCTGCTCGAGGTGCTCACCAGCATCGGCGTGCAGACCAGGTGGCTCAACGACGACAACGACCTCGAGATCGTGCCGCCCAAGGAGCTGAAGCTCGACTCGATCGACCAGACCGCCGCGCGGCGTACCCGGTCGATCATCATGTTCCTCGGCCCCCTGCTGCACCGTGAGGACGTCTTCGAGCTTCCCTACGCCGGCGGCTGCAACCTCGGCACCCGCACCATCGAGCCGCACATGTACGCCCTGCGCCCGTTCGGCCTGGAGGTCAAGGCGACCGACGGCGAGTACCACGCCCAGGTCAACCGGGCGATCGAGCCGCAGGCACCGATCGTGCTCACCGAGCGCGGCGACACCGTCACCGAGAACGCGCTGATGGCGGCCGCCCTGCACCCGGGCGTCACCGTCATCCGCAACGCGTCGTCCAACTACATGGTCCAGGACCTCTGCTTCTACCTGCAGAAGCTGGGCGTCACGGTCGACGGCATCGGCACCACGACGCTGACCGTCAACGGCCTCGACGACATCGACGTGGACGTCGACTACGCCCCCAGCGAGGACCCGATCGAGGCGATGTCGCTGCTCGCGGCCGCGATCGTGACGCAGTCCTCGATCACGATCCGCCGGGTGCCGATCGAGTTCCTCGAGATCGAGCTGGCCACCCTCGGCGAGATGGGCTTCAAGCACTCCCGCTCGCAGGAGTACGTCGCGCGCAACGGACACACCCGCCTGGTCGACATCACCACCCAGGCCTCCGACCTGCACGCGCCGCTGGACAAGATCCACCCGATGCCGTTCCCCGGTCTCAACATCGACAACCTGCCGTTCTTCGCGGTGATCGCCGCGGTGGCCGAGGGGCAGACGCTGCTCCATGACTGGGTCTACGAGAACCGCGCCATCTATCTCACCGAGCTCAACAAGCTCGGTGGCCAGGTCAAGCTGCTCGACCCGCACCGGGTGATGATCGAGGGCCCGACCCACTTCTCCGGGGCCGAGATCGTCTGCCCGCCGGCGCTGCGTCCGGCGGTGGTCATCCTGCTGGCGATGCTGGCGTCGAAGGGCACCTCGGTGCTGCGGTCGACGTACGTCATCCACCGCGGCTACGAGGACCTCGCCGAGCGGCTCAACGAGCTCGGCGCCAACATCGAACCCTTCCGCGACATCTAGGGCGTGTCCCGCAATTCATGGCGGCGCCGGACGCCGCCCAGATCACGCGCTGGCGGCGTCGCCGACCCTTCGAAGACGCCCAGTCTGCGTGCGTGCCGGCGCCTGGCCAGCCCGCGCCTGGACGACGCCGGCATCCACCCGCAATCACGGGACACGCCCTAGCCGAAAAGCGTCTCGACCCAGGCCTTCGCCGGTGGCCTGGGGGTCGGCGGGACCTCCATGTCGGCGGTGATCCGCGGCATGGGCATCGTGTGCTGGCCGGCGTGGCGGTGCCAGTCCTGCTCGGCCTCGACCAGGCTGCCCAGGTCGGCGCGGCGCAGGAAGACGCCGTGGCCGTCGGGACAGGCGTTGATCTCGCCGTCGCCGACTGGGCGAGAGTCCATGGTCGTTCCGCACACCGGGCAGTCGAGGGCAGCGTCCGCGTCCATGCATCGAACGTAGCGCGGACGCGGGTCCGGACGCTCGCCGCCACACGGGCGCTCGGCCATACTGCTCAGCGTGACGGCCCCGATGACCGGATTCGCCTACCTCGACGAGGTGGCCGGCGACCCGGGCGGCGTGCTGGCCTTCGCCCACCGGGGTGGCGCCTACCATCCGGAGATCGAGGGGCTCGAGAACACGATGGCGGCGTTCAAGCACGCGGTCGCGCTCGGCTACGACTACCTCGAGACCGACGTGCACGTGACCAGTGACGGCGTGCTGCTGGCCTTCCACGACGCCGTCCTCGACCGGGTGACCGATGTCGAGGGTGCGATCGCCGACCTCTCGTTCGAGGAGGTGCGGCGAGCACTGGTCGGCGGCCGCGAGCAGGTGCCGACGCTGGCCCAGCTCTTCGACGAGTTCCCGCGGGCGCGCTTCAACATCGACCTCAAGTCCGAGGGCGCGGTGTCGGTGCTGGCCGAGTTCATCGAGGAGCGCGAAGCCTGGGACCGGGTGCTGGTGGGCTCCTTCAGCCCGCAGCGGATGGTCGAGTTCCGCCGGATCACCGAGCACCGAGTCGCGACCTCCGCCACACCGATCGAGGTCGCCCTCTTCCGCTTCGTGCCCAGCGCACGAGTCGCGGACTGGCTCACCCGCAAACGGGTGGCCGCCCTCCAGATCCCGCACAAGCGCGGGCACTGGACCATCGCCAGTCCCGGGCTGGTACGCCGCGCGCATGCAGCGGGCAAGCATGTGCACGTCTGGACCATCGACGACCCCGAGGAGATGAGGGAGCTCCTCGACCGTGGCGTCGACGGCCTGTTCACCGACCGGACGGATCTGCTCAAGGACGTGCTCACCGAGCGCGGCCAATGGAGGGAATGAGCGTGGCGACACAGACTGGCGAGTTCGCGGACCTCGGGCCGCTCAACCGGGCCAAGGAACAGAAGGCGTGGTACTGGTACGACTGGGCCAACTCGGCCTTCTACACGACCGTCCTGACCGTGCTCTTCAGCCCGTACCTGATCACGGTCGCCGGCAAGGCGGCGGGCTGTCCCGCTGACGACCGCACCGAGGACGCCTGCCGCAAGACGGTCAGCCTCCTGGGATTCATCCCCGTTGCTGCTGGAGCACTGCCGTTCTTCCTGGTCAGCTTCGCGACGATCTTCAGCGCGTTCCTGCTGCCGGTCGTGGGCGCCATGGTCGACCGTTCGCCGCGCAAGAAGGTGCACATGGCCGCCTTCGCGTGGGCCGGCTCGTTCTTCTGCGCGCTGCTCTTCTTCGTCAAGGGCGAGAACTGGCAGCTCGGCGCGGTCTGCATCGTGCTGGCCAGCATCCTGGCCGGCTGCTCCCTCATCAGCTACTCGGCGATCCTCTGCGACATCTCGAGCGAGGAGGAGCGCGACCGGGTTTCGTCGAAGGGGTGGGCCTTCGGCTACCTCGGCGGTGGGCTGCTGCTGGTCGTCAACCTCGGGATGTATCTCGGCCACGACGCCCTCGGCATCGGCGAAGGCATGGCGGTCCGGTTGTCGATGCTCTCGGCCGCAGTGTGGTGGGCCGGCTTCACGATCATCCCTTTCCTCCGGCTCAGGAACCGGCCGCCCGTCAATGTGGTGCCGGAGTCGGGCGGTCTGATGCAGCGGTCGTTCGGACAGCTCTTCGCCACGTTGAAGGACCTGCGCAACTACCCGATGACGCTGACCTTCTTGCTGGCCTACGTCTTCTACAACGACGGCATCCAGACGGTGATCTACGCCGCCTCGACGTACGGCACCAAGACGCTCAAGTTCGGGGACACGGTCATGATCGCAACGATCCTGCTGATCCAGTTCGTCGCGTTCGGTGGCGCTTTGTACTTCGGCCGACTCGCCGCGAAGCACGGCGCGTACAAGTCGATCCTGTGGGGACTCTTCGCCTGGATGGCCATCGTCGTGGTGGCGATGTTCCTTCCGGCGAAGAACGCACCGCTGTTCCTGGCGGTGGGCATCGCGATCGGCATCGTGCTCGGTGGCACGCAGGCACTGTCCCGGTCGTTCTTCAGCCTGCTCATCCCCCGCGGCCGCGAGGGCGAGTACTTCGCGCTCTACAACGCCTTCGAGCGCGGTACGTCGTGGTTCGGCGTGCTGCTCTTCGGCGTGGTCTTCCAGGTCAGCGGCTCCTACCGGCCCGCCATCGTGTCGCTGATCATCTTCTTCATCCTCGGAACCATCTTCCTGCTGCGGCTCGACCCCCAGCGCGGGATCGCCGAGGCCGGGAACTCGGTGCCGGCCGCGATCTAGGCGCCGTCATCTCGGGGCGTCATCTCGGGGCGTCTGCTCGACGGCCGCACGACGCGCGCGGGCGCAGCGTCCCTGGTCCACGACCAGCGCCAAGCTAGACTTGGCGACCAGGAACGATCGGTCTGCCGGCGGGTCCTACTGATCGGTCACCGCGAGGAATACGGGAATCTTCGCTGGCTGGGTACCGTTAACTCTCAGACGGCAATTTGTCAACGGGGTCGAATGCGAACCTTTGACCGGTTCAGACCGTCTCTCACGTTGTATTGGGGAACAACCATCAGTTTGGAGGTGCCTTCATGGCGGAGCGCACGCTACGCGGGGCGCGGCTGGGAGGCCAGAGCTTCGAGGACGAGCGCGGCATCGAGTTCGCCGCGCGCCAGCAGGTCGGCTATCGCTGTCCGCAGGGCCACGTCTTCGAGATCACCATGTCCATCGAGGCCGACATCCCGGCAGTCTGGGAGTGCCCTCGCTGCGGCGAGGAGGGCGAGAGCACATCGGGCATCGAGCGTGAGGTGAAGGCCGAGAAGCCGGTCCGCACGCACTGGGACATGCTGCTCGAGCGCCGTTCGGAGAAGGAGCTCGAGGACATCCTCAAGGAGCGTCTCGAGCTGCTGCGCGGCGGCGAGATCGGGCCTGCTCACCTGCACCGCGCCAACCAGAAGAAGCGCAAGGCCTCGGCCTGAGCCAAGGTCTCGACCGCTACTCGTCGACCACCTCGCCCCGGATCACCGGCCCGTCAGGGTCGGGACCGGGGCGTCGTGCTTCTCCACCCCCGCCGAAGGGCGCACCGCCGGGACGGCCCGGCCCGGTAGGTCCGAGCACCACGAGCCGGCTGGCCACCACCCCGGTGAGCAGCCGCCGGAACAGCGGCCGGGTCACCGGCAGGATCATCAACACCCCGAAGGCGTCGGTGACGAAGCCGGGCGCCAGCATCAGCGTGCCGCCGATCAGGATGAGCGCTCCGTCGGCGAGCTCCTTGGCCGGCATCCGGCCGCTGTCGAGCGCCTCGCGCAGGGCCCGCCAGGCTCGCGCCCCCTCGTGCCGGATCAGCCACGAGCCCAGGATGCTGTCGAGGATCAGCAACAGGATCGTCCACCACGGCCCGATCGCCTGGCCGACCTGGATGATCACGTAGATCTCGATCAGCGGTACGACGATGAACAGGACGACCAGCAGCCACCCGACACCCGAACGGCGACGAGCCATCAGCGGTCCCGCTCCGGGGTCCTTCGCGTGAACGCGCGGCGCACCTGGTCGCGGCGCTCGCGCAACCCCCAGCGCGTGATCCGGCGCAGCGACTCGGTGGCCACCGCACCGCTCATCTTGGAGTCGCCACGGACCCGCTCCACGAACTCGATGGGCACCTCGCGCACGGTGAGCCCGGCCCGCAGGCAACGAGTCACCAGGTCGGTCTGGAAGACGTAGCCGGTGGACTCGACCGAGGCCAGGTCGATCTTCTCCAGGGCGCTGCTGCGAAAGACCCGGAAGCCGGCGGTGGCGTCCCTGATCGAGATGCCGAGCAGCATCCGCACGTAGAGGTTGCCGCCCCGCGAGAGCGCCTCGCGGCGCAGCGGCCAGTTCACCACGGAGCCGCCGGGGATCCACCGCGAGCCGATCACCAGGTCCGCATCGAGCAGGGCGTCCAGCAGGCGGTGCAGCTGCTCGGGCTGGTGCGAACCGTCGGCGTCCATCTCCCCCACGACGTCGTAGCCGGCGTCGAGAGCCCACGCGAATCCCGCGAGGTACGCCGCGCCCAGGCCGCCCTTGCCGGGCCGGTGCAGGACGTGGATGGCTGGGTCGGCGGCGGCCAGCTCGTCGGCGACCTCGCCGGTGCCGTCCGGTGAGTTGTCGTCGACGACGAGGAGGTCGACCGACGGCTGCGCGGCACGGAGCCGGCCGACCAGCCACGCAAGGTTGTCGGTCTCGTTGTAGGTCGGGATGACCATGACGATCCGGCCGAGTGGCGACTCCGTCATGATCCTCCCGTGGTCGACGGTTCGAGCTCGCGAGCCGGCCTGCCTCCCGTGCCGGCGTCCTTTTGTCGGCTCCGACGATACGGGAGCAGGACGAGCATGACGCCGAGCACCGTCAGCCCCATCGCAGCGCGTCCGCTCCAGGGCCCGATCCGCGTCGCCGGTGTCAGCTGGCTGGTGAGGCCGAGCTGCTCGACCATCACCGCCCGGGTGCGCTTGTCGGCCGTCGCGATCACATGGCCGTCGGGTGCGATGAGCCCCGAGACGCCGTTCGTGGTCGCGACCGCGACCCAGCGGCCGGTCTCCATCGCGCGCAGCCTGGTGATCGCGAACTGCTGGTCGGTCTGGTCGGTGTGGATGAAGGTGGCCTGGCTGCTCTGCACCACCAGGAGCTCGGCACCGTTGCGCAGCTGGGCGGTGAGGCCGTCGTCGTAGGCGATGTCGAAGCAGATCGCGTCGGCGACCTTCACCCCGGCGATGTCGAGCGGCTCGCGGCGGGTGCCGCTCATCATGTCGCGGCCCACCTCGCGCAGCCGGTCGAAGAAGTTGTACTTGGTGAAGACGGAGCGGAGCGGGATGTACTCGCCGAAGGGCACGGGGTGCCACTTGGTGTACCGGTCTCCGGCACCGGTCTGCGGGTCCCACACGATGCCCTGGTTGAGCACCTGGCCCTCGCTCTCGCCGTCGACGATCGCGCCCACCAGGATCGGGACGCCGATCGCCGAGCTCGCCTCCCGGATCCCGGAGTTGGTCTCGGCGTCGTCGAAGGGGTCGACCGCCGTGGAGTTCTCCGGCCAGACGACCAGGTCCGGTCGCGGGACGTCCCCGGCCGCCACCTGCCGGGCCAGGTCGACCGTGGCGTCCACGTGGTTCTGGGTGACCTGGCGGTAGTCGTAGAGGATGTCGTCGCCGTTGCCCGGCACGTCGCCCTGCACCGCGGCCACGGTGAGCTCGCCGTCGGCCTTGGCCGTCCACGGTGCCAGGGCCGGGATGGCGAGCAGGGCCACCAGGCCGACCAGGGCGAGCGCCGCCACCTTGCGGCTCCCCTCCCCCACGACGGGGCCGCTGACCAGCCACGCCAACAGCGCTCCGAGCAGGGCCAGGAGGAAGCTGACGCCCACCGCGCCGGCGTACGGCAGCGCCTCGGCGGCGGGGGTGTCGACGACCCCGAACGCGAGGCGGCCCCAGGGCATGCCGCCCAGCGGCCAGCCGCTGCGCCACACCTCCATCGCGGTCCACGCCGCGGCGAACCACAGCGGCCAGAGGCGGTGCCGCTGGAGGATCGCGGAGAGTGCACCCGTCAGCCCGTAGAAGAGCGTCTCCAGCGCCGAGAGCACGATCCAGGCCGGGATCCCCACCGCACGCATCCAGTAGATGTGGGTGAGGTAGAAGGCGGCCCCGAAGCAGAGGCCGACGACGAAGCCGCTCCGCAGCGACAGCCCACGGGTCGTGAGCACGAACCCGGCCACGGCCACCGGGATCATCCAGGCGACCGCGACGGGCTCGAAGGTCATGGAGAGCACCAGCCCCGCGCAGGCCGCGAGGAAGGCCCTCAACCTCAACACACCACCAGTGTCCCGCACGTGTCGAACTTCCGGGGCGGGGCACTAGGTGAAGCAGAAGGGTCGGAGGGGTCCCGCAGCGCTTCGGTCCAGCCCGGTCCGTGACCGGTTGCCCCGGCCAGGCTGTTGTCTAAGGGGTGCGGGCCCCTCCGTGCCCGGCCCTCACGGAGAGCCCCAGAGAAGGCGTCGGGTCGTCGGGAGATGGCACGTCACCCTCGGACCCGGCCACCCGAAACCGGAGCTCATGCCGTGATCTGCATGAGCGGACGGCCGCTACCCAACCCTCCCGCCGCGTTCTCGTCAACACCCCGCTGACCTGCGGCGACTCGAGAAGGTGCAGGTCAGGGGCCACCCGGCGTTCACATGGAGTTCACAAATATCTGGTCGACCGCGGGCGTGTCGCCCGGCCGAACCACCACCGGACCAGACCAGTGCGTGGGTTGTCAGCCGGCGGGCGGCGGGACCACCACGGTCGCCGTCGCCGTGGTGGCGAGCAGCGGCTCGTCGAGGAGCGACGCCGCCCCCGGCCGCTCCGGCGTCGGCTCGCCGCGGGCGAGCACGCTCACGGTCAGGTCGAGGCTGCGCGACCGGGTGCCGACCCGGGTCAGTGTGCACGTGATCTCGAGGACGTCGCCGGCGCGGACCGGAGCCAGGAACTGCACGTCGGAGTACGACGCGAGCAGGCCCTCGTCGCCGTCGGTGCGGATGCAGAGCTCGGTGGCCACGTCGCCGAACAGCTTCATCGAGTAGGCGCCGTCGACCAGGTTGCCGGCGTAGTGAGCATCGGAGAACGGCACGTAGCGGCGGTGGACCACGGTGGTGCCGACCTCGGGCGTCATGCCGCCACCGTGGCAGGCGCCAGCCGGTGCACGAGGAAGGAGGCGACCTCACCGGGGGTCGTGCCGCGGGTGAAGACCCGGTCGACACCGAGCTCGCCGGCCATCGTCTCGTCGAAGCGCGGGCCGCCGACAATGAGCAGCGGACGCCGTTCGGCCGGGTAGGCCTCGCGGAACGCCGCCGACATCTCGCGGGTGTTGAGCAGGTGGGCGTCGCGCTGGGTGATCACCTGCGAGACGAGCACGGCGTCGGCCTTCTCGGCCCGGGCCCGCTCGACCAGCTGTGGCACGGACACCTGGGCGCCGAGGTTCACGACCTTCAGCTCGCGGTAGTACTCGAGCCCCTTCTCACCGGCGAACCCCTTGATGTTGAGGATCGCGTCGATGCCGACGGTGTGGGCGTCGGTGCCGATGCAACCGCCCACGACGACCAGTCGGCGGCGCAGCGTCCGCTTCACCGCGGCATTGACCTCCTTGGGGGTCAGCAGGGGGTAGTCGCGCTCGACCACCTCGACCTTGCTGGTGTCGACGAGGTGGTTGACCCGCCCGTAGACCACGAAGAACGTGAAGTCGGAGCCCATCGGCTTGCTGTGCACCACCAGGGCGGGGTCCATGCCCATCTTGTTGGCCAGCTGGACGGCCGCGCCCTCGGCGGCCTTGGACCTGTCGCCCTGGCCGTCGATGGGCAGCGTGAAGCTCAGCTGCACCATGCCGTCGCCGGTGGTGTCGCCGTAAGGGCGGACGATTGTCATCGGGGCCTCTCCTCTCCGTCGGTGGCTGAGGTGCGAAGGCGCCCAGCGCCTGAGCCTCGAAGCCACCAAGCATGCAGTGGAACTGGACCGGGTCGAGTACCAGCCTCGGCTTGCGAGGCTTCGAGGCTCGGCCGTGGACGGCCTCGCACCTCAGCCACCGTTGGCCTCCAGGAGGTCCGTGGCCGGGTTGTAGTAGACGCTCGACTTCTTCGCGACGCCGTCGAGGCCACGGCCGGCGTCGGCCGGGCGCCGCATCAGCCCGAAGGTGCCGTCCGCGATCGCGTCGAGCAAGCCCCCCTGATGACGATCGGGGTCGACGATCGCCTCGAGCAGCTCGATCGTCTCGCCCAGCACCTGGCGGGCGCGGTTCGCGATGAAGCCGTCGGGCGCCGGACGGAAGTCCTCGTGCAGGTCGCCGGTCGCCTCGAGCACGTAGCGGACGTTCTGCAGTGCGATGTCGCGGTCGGACAGCCACGGCGTCACCACGGCCTCGGTCATCATCCCGACCAGCAGGATCCCCTGGCCGGTCAGCGAGCCGATCAGGTTGAAGAAGCCGTCGAGAAGGTTGCCCCGGAACACGTCGCCGCTCATGTGCCGGGTCGGCGGCATCCACTTCAGCGGCGCGTCCGGGAACAGCTCGCGGGCCAGGAGCGCGTGGGCGAGCTCCATCCGGAACGAGTTCGGGAGGTCCGGGTCGATCTCGAACGCGTGACCGAGGCCGAGCTGCCAGTTCTCGAGGCCGGCCTCCTTGGCGAAGAACTCGTTGAGCAGCTGGCTCGTCGTCACCGTGTGCGCGGCCTCGACGGCGTCGGCGGTGGTGAGGTAGTTGTCCTCACCGGTGTTGATGATGATGCCGGCCCGGGCGTGCACCTGGCGGCTGAACCGCTGGTCGACGAAGGTGCGGACGGGGTTGATGTCGCGGAAGAGGATCCCGTACATCGAGTCGTTGAGCATCATGTCGAGCCGCTCGAGGCCCGCCAGCGTCGCGATCTCGGGCATGCACAGCCCCGAGGCGTAGTTGGTGAGCCGGACGTAGCGGCCGAGCTCGCGGCTGGACTCGTCCAGCGCGGCCCGCATCAGCCGGAAGTTCTCCTGGGTGGCGTAGGTGCCGGCGAAGCCTTCCCTGGTCGCCCCCTCCGGCACGTAGTCGAGCAGGCTCTGGCCGGTGGACCGGATCACCGCGATCACGTCCGCGCCTTCGCGTGCGGCCTGCTGGGCCTGCGGGATGTCCTCCATGATGTCGCCGGTCGCGACGATCAGGTAGATCCACGGCGTGCGCGGGGCGTCGCCGTGCTTCTTGATCATTCGGTCGCGCTCGCGCCGACGGGCGTCGATCCGCTTGATCCCGGCCCCGACCTGGCGGCGTGCCGCGCCCGCGGCCCGGGAGGCGTCGCGGCCCTCCGGCACGCGGAAGGTGACCGATCCGGCGCCGGCCTTCTGCGCCAGCGTGGCCAGGTCCTCGGCCGCACCGCGAACCAGCGCGTCCCAGACCGGCAGCGCCACGCCGTGCTCGAGCCCGACGTCCGCGCGTACGACGTCGAGGAGCCGGTTGGCCCACGGGATGCCGTCGCCGTCCGCGCCCTCCAGACCGGCCATCCGCAGGGTCGCGCGCTCCACGCTGACGGTGGTGTGCCGCTTGGCCAGGTTGACGATCGGCCGGCCGGCCTTCCGAGCCAGGGAACGCGCCTTGCGGACGGTGACCGGGTCGAGGTCCAGCTTGCCCCTGCTCATGGCGCCACCCTTCGAGGCTCGCCAGCTCGCACCTCAGGGCTCGCCTCGAGACGGCGCTCGAACAGGGCCCGGACGCCCGGCTGCTCGCGGAGCAGCTGCATCGCGTAGTCGGCGTGGCCTGGCACGTAGCCGTTGCCGACCAGCATCGTGACGTCGGCGGCGAGCCCCTCGGCTCCGAGCGCGGCCGCGGAGAACGAGGTGGCCATGGAGAAGAAGATGACCGTCCCGCGGGGGGACGTGGCCAGGATGGCGCCGCCCTCGCAGCCGGGCACGTCGACGCAGACCACGGTGATGTCCGCAGTCCTCCCGACGGCCGACACCACCGCATCGCGCAGGGCGACCGGATCCCGAGCGTCAGCGACCACCACGTCGTCGGCGAGGCCGGACTCGCGGAGCAGCTCGGCCTCGAGCTCGTTGGGCACCACGCCCACGGTGCGCTGGGCTCCGGCGTGGCGCGCCGCCGCGAGGCTGAGGGAGCCGGACTTGCCGGCGCCACCGATGACGGCGACGACGCCCTGTTCGTACTGCGCGACCACCCGGTGCGTGAGGGCCGGGGCGCCGCACACGTCCATCACGGCCAGGCTGAGGTCCGCGGGCAGGTCGTCGGGGATGCGGGCGGCGATCGAGCGGCCGAAGAGCACGGCATACCCGTCACACGGCACCTGCTCGGAGCGGCCGTCCCAGCGGGACATGCCGTCCTCGATGACGAGCGGCGTGAGGGTGAGCGACACGAGCGTGGCGACGCGGTCACCGACCGCGAGTCCCAGGGGCGACTCCGGGCCGACCTCCTCGACGGTGCCGACGAGCATCCCGCCGGAGCCCGTCTCCGGGTTCTGCATCTTGCCGCGGGCCGCGACGATGTCGAGCACCGCGCGGCGTACGCCGTCAGGGCCTGCGTCATCGAGGTAGGTCCGCTCCAACTGGCGGAACGACGCCGCGTCGAGGTTGAGCCGCTCGATGCGGATCCGCACCTCGTCGGGCCAGAGCTCCTTGCGGGTGTCGAGCCGGTCGGCCGCCTGGGGCAGCACCACCCGGTCGTCCAGGACCCGGTGCAACCCGGTCGGATCGCTGGCGCGCACGAAGTTTCTCCTCAGTAACGTGGAACATAGCGGGACAATTTGCGGCCTGTCTTTGGACAGGCCGCAGATTCTCCGCCTACAGTGGCACAGTGACCATTGAAACGTCCATCGGGCTCGGTACCGGTCAGCCCTATCCCTACCAGCGTGTCGAGCTGGTGGAGCCGGACTGGACGCGCTTCCCCGGCTGGAAAGACGTCACCGCGGCCGAGTGGGAGTCAGTCCAGTGGCAGCGGGCGCACTGCGTCAAGAACCTCAAGCAGCTGCGCGAGCTGCTCGGCGACCTGGTCGACGAGCGGTTCTACGCCGACCTCGAGCGCGACCAGGCCGAGCGCGCGACCATGTCGATGCTGGTCCCACCGCAGATGATGAACACGATGGCCCCGCGGGACGAGCCGGGCGGGCCGGGCTCTCTGACGGACGCCTTCTACGCCGACCCGGTGCGCCACTACATGCTGCCGGTCTTCAGTGACCGCCGCACCGACTGGCCCTCGCACCCGCACGCCACGCGGGACTCGCTGCACGAGCACGACATGTGGGCCACCGAGGGCCTCACCCACCGCTACCCGACCAAGGTGCTGGCCGAGCTGCTGCCCACCTGTCCGCAGTACTGCGGCCACTGCACCCGGATGGACCTGGTCGGCAACTCCACCGCCGTCATCGACAAGCTGAAGTTCGTCGGCAAGCCCAACGACCGGCTCGGCGACATGCTCGACTATCTGCGACGTACGCCCG
The DNA here is from genome assembly GCA_963798045.1 of uncultured Actinomycetota bacterium. Taxonomy (GTDB): domain Bacteria; phylum Actinomycetota; class Actinomycetes; order Propionibacteriales; family Nocardioidaceae; genus Nocardioides. Next base: position 12,982 of record CAWCSB010000006.1, on the reverse strand, counting down.
GCGTGCGCGACGTGGTGGTCTCCGGCGGCGACGTCGCCAACATGCCCTGGCCCCGGCTGGAGTCGTTCCTCACCGACCTGCTCGAGATCGAGAATGTCCGCGACGTCCGACTGGCGACCAAGGCGTTGATGGGCCTGCCGCAGCACTGGTTGCAACCCGACGTCGTCGAGGGGATGACGCGGATCGGCACGATCGCCCGGCAGCGCGGGGTCTCCATCGCGATCCACACCCACGTCAACCACGCCAACTCGGTCACGCCGTTGGTGGCGAAGGCGACCAGGGCGATGCTCGACACCGGCATCCGCGACGTCCGCAACCAGGGCGTCATCCTCAACGGCGTCAACGCGGACCCGCACGCTCTGCTGGACCTGTGCTTCGCGCTGCTCGATGGCGCGCAGATCATGCCGTACTACTTCTACATGTGCGACATGATCCCGTTCTCGGAGCACTGGCGGGTCTCGGTCGCCGACGCCCAGCGCCTCCAGCACTCGATCATGGGCTACCTGCCCGGCTTCGCGACGCCGCGGATCGTCTGCGACGTGCCGTTCGTCGGCAAGCGCTGGGTGCACCAGCTCGCGTCGTACGACCTCGAGCGCGGCATCTCGCACTGGACCAAGAACTACCGCACCTCGATCGAGGCTTCGGACCCCGAGGCGCTGACCCGCACCTATGAGTACTACGACCCGATCCACACCCTCCCCGCACAGGGACAGGCGTGGTGGGCCGAGCACGCCTCTCTCGACGAGTCCGCGCTGCGGGCCGCCGAGATGGCGGAGGCGTCCCGGCGTACGGCGGCGCTGCAGGCGTACTGACCGGCTCGACGGACCCCGGTCTGTTCGTCCCGGAGTGAACCCGGGGAGACGACGACGCAATAGCCCGAGTGGACCTGTCGGCGCCGCCGGGGCAGTCCTAGGTTGCGCTGGAGACCCTCGGGAAGGTCCCGAGGCAGTCGCTGCCAGTCAGGAGCTCGTCGTGCCTCCTCGTGCGCTTGTCGGAACCGTTTTCATGACCATGTCCCTTGCGGGGCTGGCCGCCATCGCACCACCCGCCTCCGCAGCACCCTGGACGGGTCAGGTCGCGACCACCAGCAGCTTCGGCTACGGGGGTGCCGGTTGCTCCCCGAGCAACACCGGCGCATCCCCGGCCACCCCGCTCCCCAGCAACACGCTCATGCCGCTGAATCACTCGGGCAGCGCGACGGGCACGGGTCCCACCGCCCCCGACACGGGGTCCATGAGCGCCTCCGTGATCGGCTCCGCACAGGTCAGCGAGTCCGCGGGCAGCCTTGCCGTGTTCGACGTGACAGCCAGCCTCAAGGCCACTGCCAGCCGCGCGCTCGGGGGCGGGAGTGCCTGCTCGGCATCCTCCGTCGCCGCGGTGAACCTGACCGGGTCCTTCTCGACCGCTTCTCCCGGCCTTCTCGACCTGGACTTCTCGAGCCTCGGCTCTGGCTTCGGTCAGCACACGTTGACCCTGGTCCGCGTCGCGCCGACCCCGCCCTCGGGAGCCCTCCCGATCATGTACAACATGACGGGCACGACCCACCACCTGCTCGCCGTGCAAGCCGGGGACTGGAGCTTCACCACGACCATGTCCGCGACCGCGCTCAGCAACAACAGCGTCGGTCAGCCGCCGCCGTCGGCGGACTTGCGCGTCAAGCTGCACGGCGAGTTCAAGCCGTTCGGTTTGGCCGACGGCGCGGCGACCGGTGCCGGCAAGAAGTACGTCGCCCTGCCGGAATCGCAGACGTGTGCGTCGCACTCGGTGACTGCAGACTTCACGAAGAAGGCAGGCAAGAAGGCGAAGAAGGGCAAGAAGCCGGTCATCAAGAAGGCGACGTTCTTCGTCAACGGTGCCAAGGTGAGGTCGGTGAAGAAGCCGCACAAGAACACCCTCGTGACGCTGACCGGTCTGCCGGTGGACGAGAACGTGGAGGTCTCCGCCCGGCTGAAGCTGCAGGCCAAGGGGAAGGGCACCGTGACGGTCGAGCGGACCTACCTGCCCTGTTCCTAGCCACCGCCCCGTCACCCTCCGGTGACGGGCCGGTTCTCGTAGTAGGTCGAGAGCACGATCGTGGTACGTGTCGAGACGTTGGCGGAGGCCCGGATGCGGGCCAGCAGCTCCTCGAGGTCGCTCGGCCGGGCCAGCCGGACCTTGAGGATGTAGGACTCGTCGCCGGCCACGGACCAGCACGACTCGATCTCGGGGATCTCCTCGAGCCGGGCCGGTGAGTCGTCGGGCTCGGACGGGTCGATCGGACGGATGGAGATGAACGCCGTCAGCGGCAGTCCGATCTCGTCGTGGTTGACCGTGGCGCCGTAGCCCAGGATCAGGCCGCGCTGCTCGAGCCGCTTCACCCGCTGGTGGACAGCCGAGGTGGACAGACCGGTGGCCTTGCCGAGGTCGGTGAAGGACATCCGGCCGTCGGCCGCAAGCAGCTGGAGGATCTGTCGGTCGGTGGCCTCGAGCGTGGAGGACGTCACGCGCGCAGCCTAAGGCACCGGTCTGCGCCTCTGACAGGATGCGGCGGTGACCACTTCCGCCAAGAAGTCGCCGCCCCGGCTGATGCTGCTCGACTCGGCCTCCATGTACTTTCGCGCGTTCTTCGGCGTCCCAGAGATCAAGGCGGACGACGGAACGCCGGTGAACGCCGTCCGCGGCTTCATGGACTTCATCTCGCGGCTGGTCGGGCAGTACGACCCGGACCAGCTCGTCTGCTGCTGGGACAACGACTGGCGGCCCGCCTGGCGGGTCGAGCTGCTCCCGACCTACAAGACCCACCGTGTCGTGGCCGAACGTGCCTCCGGACCGGACATCGAGGAGGTGCCGGACCCCCTGGAGGTCCAGGTGCCGATCATCCTGGAGGTGCTCGATGCCTTCGGGATCACCGTGCGCGGCGCCGACGGCTACGAGGCCGACGACGTGATCGGGACGCTCGCGACCGGAGCGTCGGGCCCGGTCGACGTGGTCACCGGCGACCGGGACCTGTTCCAGGTGGTCGACGACGACGCCGAAGTGCGGGTCCTCTACATCGCCCGCGGTGTCGGCAACCACGAGCGCGTCGACAACGCCTGGATGCGGGCGAAGTACGGCGTCGATGCCGCGCAGTACGCCGACTTCGCGACACTGCGCGGCGATGCCTCGGACGGACTGCCGGGTGTGGCCGGGATCGGCGAGAAGACCGCCGCCACCCTGCTCTCCCGGTTCGGCGACATGGCCGGGATCATCGCGGCGGCCGACGACCCCGACTCGGACCTCGGCCCAGGACCGCGCGGGAAGATCAAGGCCGCTGCCGACTATCTCCGGGTCGCGCCCAAGGTCGTCGCCGTGGCCAGGGACATCGATCTGGACCGGAAGGGGCTGGACCGGCCGGTCACGCCCCGCGATCCCCAGGCGGTGACAGAGCTCGCGCAGCGCTACAACCTCGAGAGCCCGGCAGCCCGCCTCGTGGAGGCCATGATTCGATGAGCCGGCCGCTCCAGATCGTGCTGTCGCTCTTCGCCTGGTGGATTCTCGTCGTCGCTCCCGATGCTCTGCGAGATCGGCACCTCGCCCGCGAAGGGTGACACGTTCCCACTGCGGATCGACCCGAAGAACCCCAAGCACCTCGCCCTCGATCCGGGCCTTGGCGCCGACGACTGACCAGTGCGCTCGTACGGTGGAGCCATGTCTCGGATCGCTGTCGTCGGGGGCCACGGTCAGGTGGCCCGTCATCTCCTCGTCGCGCTGCGCCGATCGGAGCACGACCCGGTCGCGCTGGTGCGCCGCGAGGAGTACCGCGCCGAGCTCGAGTCCCGTGGCGCCGAGGTGCGGCTCCTCGACATCGAGCGGGAGGACGCCTTCGCGTTCGGCAACGCCTTCGAGGGCTGCGACGCGGTCGTCTTCGCCGCCGGGGGCGGGCCGGACGGCAACCAGGAGCGCAAGCGGACCGTCGACCTCGAGGGCTCGCTGAAGTCCATCGAGGGCGCCCGGAAGGCCGGGATCGACCGGTTCGTGCAGGTCTCCGCCATCAACGTCGACGACCCGCTGCCGGCGGGCACGGGCGACGTGTGGCGTGCCTACGTCGAGGCCAAGCGTGACGCCGACGCGGCGCTCCGCGCCAGCGACCTGGCGTGGACCATCATCCGGCCCGGCCACCTCACCGACGAGCCGGCGACCGGTCTTGTCTCGCTCGGCCCGGACGTGTCCCGGGGTGACGTCACCCGGGCCGATGTCGCCGCGGTGCTTGCTGCGGTCCTCGACGAGCCCGGGACGGTCGGGAAGCAGTGGAACCTGGTCAACGGCGACGTGCCGGTCGCGGAAGCGGTGGCCGCCACCACGACGTAACACCCCCGTCACACGTGCCACCTAGCGTCGCGCCATGCACCTGACACCCGGGGACTCCGAGAAGCTGCTGCTGGCAGTGGCTGGGATGGTCGCGCGGGATCGGCTCGAGCGAGGCGTACGGCTCAACCACCCCGAGACGGTGGCCCTGCTGAGCACGTGGGTGATCGAGCGGGCCCGCGAGGGTGTGGGCGTCACCGAGCTGATGGAGGCCGGCCGACACGTGCTGACCGCCGACCAGGTGCTGCCGGACGTCGTCGAGCTGCTGCACGACGTGCAGGTGGAGGCGACCTTCCCGGACGGCCGCAAGCTGGTGACGATCCACGACCCCATTGAGCATGAGCCGAGCGAGGGTCCCGGAGCGCTGCGTCTCGCGGAGGGCGACCTCGAGATCAACGCCGACCGCTCCCCCGACGAGCGCGGCACCCTCGTGATCGTCAACACCGGAGACCGGCCCGTGCAGATCGGCTCGCACCTGCACCTGCCCGACGCCAACACAGCCCTCGAGTTCGACCGGGAGGCGGCGCAGGGGTTCCGGCTCGACATCCCGTCGGGCACCTCCCGGCGGTTCGAGCCGGGCGCCTCCCGCGAAGTGCCGATCGTGGCCCTCCGGGGGCGGCGGGTCGTTCCAGGTCTCCAGGTGCGGGCACATGGCTGAGCTGACCCGGCGCGAGCACGCCGCGCTCTACGGGCCCACCGTCGGGGACCAGGTCCGGCTCGGCGACACCGACCTCTGGATCGAGGTCGAGCAGGACCTGACCTTCGGTGGTGAGGAGGCCGTCTTCGGCGGAGGCAAGTCGATCCGCGAGTCGATGGCACAGGGCATGCTGACGCGGGCCGAGGGTGCGCCCGACACCGTCATCACCAACGCCGTGATCCTCGACCACTGGGGCGTGGTCAAGGCCGACGTCGGGCTTCGCGACGGCCGGATCGTCGCGCTCGGCCGGGCCGGCAACCCCGACATCGCCGACGGCGTCCACCCGGACCTCGTCATCGGCCCGTCCACCGACGTCATCTCGGGCGAGGGCCGGATCCTGACGGCGGGCGCGATCGACGTGCACGTGCACTTCCTGTCGACCTCGCAGGTGCACGAGGCACTGGCGACCGGCATCACCACCGTCGGCGGTGGTGGCACCGGGCCGTCGGAGGGCTCCCGGGCCACGACAGTCACGCCCGGTGCCTGGCACCTGCAGACGGTGCACCGAGCCCTCGACCACCTGCCCGTCAACGTGCTGCTGATGGGCAAGGGCAACACGGTGAGCGCCCAGGGGCTGGCCGAGCAGGCCCTGGCCGGCGCCGCGGCGTACAAGGTGCACGAGGACTGGGGTTCGACCCCGGCCGCTATCGATGCCGCGCTCCGTGCGGCAGACGAGCACGGACTGCAGGTCGCACTGCACTCCGACTCGCTCAACGAGGCCGGCTTCCTCGAGTCGACCGTGGCCGCGATCGCGGGTCGTTCGATCCATGCCTTCCACGCCGAGGGTGCCGGCGGCGGACACGCACCGGACATCATCGAGGTGGCCGGGCTCCCCCATGTCATCCCAGGGTCGACCAACCCGACGCTGCCGCACACGGTCAACACCGTCGCCGAGCACCTCGACATGCTGATGGTCTGTCATCACCTCAGCCCGCGGGTGCCCGAGGACCTGGCGTTCGCCGAGTCACGGATCCGGGCGACCACCATCGCCGCCGAGGACGTCCTCCATGACATGGGAGCGCTGTCGATCACCTCGTCGGACGCTCAGGCGATGGGCCGGATCGGCGAGGTGGTGTGCCGGACCTGGCAGGTCGCTCACGTGATGAAGGCACGGAGAGGTCCGCTCGACGGTGGCCTCCCCGCGGACAACGAGCGGGCGCGGCGCTACGTCGCGAAGTACACGATCAACCCCGCCATCGCGCACGGCATCGGCCACGAGGTCGGCTCGGTCGAGGTCGGCAAGCTCGCGGACCTGGTGGTCTGGGACCCGCGCTTCTTCGGCATCCGCCCCGAGCTGGTCATCAAGGGCGGCGCACTGGTGCGCGCCGCACTCGGTGACCCCAACGCGTCGATCCCGACGCCGCAGCCCGTACTGATGCGGCCCACCCTCGTCGACGCCGACGGCAGCGACCACGCGCTCACCTTCGTGGCGCCTGCCGCGCTCGAGGACGGACTCGCAGACCGGCTCGGCCTGCGACGGCGGCTGGCCGCGGTGACGCCGACGCGAGAGGTCGGCAAGGCGGACATGGTCAACAACGACGCCCTGCCCGCCATCGACGTGGACCCCGAGACGTTCGCGATCACCATCGACGGCGACCTCGTCGAGCCGCGGCCCGCCACCGAGCTGCCGCTGGCGCAGCTGTACTCGATGTTCTGAGCCATGGACGCCCTCTCTCCCTCCTCGATGGCACTCCTGCTCGCCGACGCGCGACTGCCTGCAGCGGGACACACCCAGTCGGGCGGTCTGGAGCCCGGGCTGGCCGACGGGTTGGACCCGGCCGAGATCCGGGCGTACTGCCGCACCCGGCTGGCCACCGTCGTTCGCACCGAGACCGCGAGCGCCGTCGTGGCCCGCCACCATGCCCTGTCCGGCCTATCTCTGGACCCTGTCGAGACGGCCTGGGCCGCGCGCACGCCGAGCGACGCGATGCGGGCGACAGCTCGGATGCTGGGGCGTGGCTTGCTGCGGCTGGCTCGCCGCACCTGGCCTTCCGCCGTCGCCGGGTGGCCGGCCGACGCACAGCCTCCGCGAGCGCTGGTCCTGGGTGCGATCGCCGCCGAGACGGGACTGCCCGCCGCCGAGGTGGCCCGCGTCGTGGCCTACGACGACGTGCAGACCGTCCTCGCCGCCGCGCTCAAGCTGCTCCCCCTCGACCCGGCCGACGCCACCGCGTGGTGCGTCGAGCTGCTCCCCGACGTGGACCGGCTGGCCAACGAGGTCTCTGCCCTGACCGCGACCACCGACATCCCTGCGACCGGTTCTCCCCAGATCGAGGGCTGGGCGCAGGCACACGCACGCACCACCAGGAGGTTGTTCAGTGGCTGACTCCCCCATGACCCCGTCCACCAGGGCACTGCGACTGGGTGTCTGTGGCCCGGTCGGCACCGGCAAGAGCTCGCTGATCGCCACGATCTGTCGCGAGCTGGCCGGCTCCCTGCGGCTCGCGGTGGTCACCAACGACATCTACACCGACGAGGACGCGCGGTTCCTCCGCTCGGCCGGCGTGCTTCCGGGCGAACGCATCGTCGGGGTCGAGACCGGTGCCTGCCCGCACACCGCCATCCGCGACGACGTCACCGCCAACCTGATGGCGGTCGAGGACCTTGAGCAGCGGTTCGCCCCGCTCGACGCCGTCCTGGTCGAGTCGGGGGGCGACAACCTCACCGCGACCTTCTCGCCAGCGCTCGTCGACGCACAGGTGTTCGTGCTCGACGTGGCCGGTGGTGGCGACGTGGCCCGCAAGGGCGGCCCGGGAATCGAGCGGGCTGACCTGTTGGTCGTGAACAAGACCGACCTCGCGCCGTACGTCGGTGTCGACGTCGCCCGCATGGTCGACGACGCCGAGCACGCCCGCTCGGGGCGGCCGGTCCTGGGGCTGTCTCGTACCGATCCCGGTTCGGTGGCGGCCCTGTCCGCGTGGGTCACCGAACGGCTTGGTCTGTTCCGCAGCGGAGCGCTGGTTCCCGTCGACCCGGGCCCGATGGCCGCCCATGCACTCCACCACCATGCACACGGCCACCCGCACTGAGGTCCGCTCGTCGCACCTGCGGGCGTTCGCTCTCGACGGTGTGCGGGTCGCACTGGTGCCCGAGCAGGCGGTGCTGCTGGCCGGCGACCACGTGACCTTGACGGTCCGCGTGGGCGCGGGCCAAGGGCTGGAGATCGTGGAGCCCGGCGGCACCGTCGCCTACGCGATGCGTGGCAGGCAGGCCCGCTGGGACGTGCGGGTCGTGGTCGAGGAGGGCGGGTCACTGGTGTGGCACGGCGAGCCGTTCGTCGTCGCGCAGGGTGCCGACGTCCTGCGGTCGACGACGATCGACCTGGCTCCCGGTGCGTCCCTCAACCTCCGGGAGACGCTGGTCCTGGGCCGCTCCCGCGAGGGTCCGGGAACACTGGTGTCGCGGACCGACGTGCGGCGCGACGGCGTACCCGTGCTGGTCGAGGAGCTGGACGCCGCGCTTGGGCTGGGGCCGCACCGGGTGGTCGACCAGGTGCTCATGCTCGAGGGCTTCGAGGCTCAGGCCCTTCGAGACGAGCAAGGTCGCGCCTCAGCCACCGAGCCGGGCGTGATGGTCCTGGACGGTGGTGGCCGACTGCACCGGTGGCTCGGCGCAGAGACGCACACCAGCCCGATCTCCGCGCTCAGTCGTCGTTGAGCGACGAGTAGGCCACGACGCCCCGGCGCACTGCCTTGACCACCTCGCGGGCGGTGTCGCGAAGCGGTCCGTCACCGGCGGCATCCGCCACCTGGCCGGCCAGGTCGAGGAGCTGCTTCACCCAGCGCACGAAGTCACCGGCCGCCAGCTCCACGACGTTGAGCACGTCGTCGAGCTCGTCGCCCTCGGCCCAGCGGTAGGCCGCCCAGGCGAAGCCGGCGTCGGGCTGGCGCAGGAAGTCGAGGTGGTGGTCGCGCTCGAGTGCGTCGAGCCGGCCCCAGAGCTTGACCATCTCCTTGATCACGTCGCGGACCTGGCCGCCGGGGACCCGGGGCGGTGACGCGTCGTCGGGCCGCCGGGCCTCGAAGACCAGCACCGACAGTGCCGCGGCGAGCTCGGGCACGGTGAGGTCGTCCCAGAGCCCGAGCCGCAGTGACTCGGCGGCCACCAGGTCCAGCTCGGAGTAGATGCGCATCAGGTGCTGGCCCTGGTCGGTGACCCGGACCTCCCCGCCTCCACCAGGAGAGCCCTCCCGGGTGAGGTAGCCGAGCGCGGTGAGCACGTCACAGACGCGGTCGAACTGGCGCGCGACGGTGTTGGTGCGCGTCTCGACCCGGCGCCGGAGAGTGGCGGCGTCACGATCGAGCTTGAACCAGCGCTGTGCCCACCGGTCGTGCTCCTCGCGGTCCGGGCAGGCGTGGCAGGGGTGCGCGCGCAGCTGGTCGCGCAGCCCCTGGATCTCGCGGTCGACCGCCGGGTCGAGGGCGCCCTTGGCGGGCTGCCGCTTGCCCGGGGGTGGTGGCGCGAAGTCGTGGGTGCGTGACCGCAGCGCCGAGGCCAGGTCGCGGCGCATCTGCGGGTTTCGGCCGTTGAACGACTTCGGCACCCGCACGGTCCCCACCGACGCCACCGGGACCGGGAAGTCGATGATCGCGAGCCGGCGGGCCTGCCGGTCGGCCGTCAGGACGTACGGCCTCGGGTTGACCGCGTCCCAGCCGTTGTCGATCACCACGGCGTACCCGGCGAACTTGCCGGTCGGCACTTCGATCACGTCGCCGCGCTTCAGGTGTCGCAGCGACTCGATCGCCTCCTCGCGACGGTCGGTCCGCCGGGACTTGCTGGCGCCCTTCTCGAGGTCGGTGATGCGGCGCCGCATCCCGGCGTACTCGAGGAAGTCGCCGAGGTCGCAGCGGGCGGACTCGGCGTACCCCTCGAGGGCCTCCTCCGCCTTGCGCAGCTGCCGCGCCAGTCCGACCACGGCCTTGTCGGCCTGGAACTGGGCGAACGACTGCTCGAGGAGCTCGCGGGAGGTCTCGCGGCCGTACTGGTGGACCAGGTTGACCGCCATGTTGTACGACGGGCGGAAGGACGAGCGGAGCGGGTAGGTGCGGGTCGAGGCCAGTCCCGCCACCTCGCGCGGGTTCATGCCGGGCTGCCAGAGCACGACGCCGTGGCCCTCGACGTCGAGGCCGCGGCGACCGGCCCGACCGGTCAGCTGGGTGTACTCCCCCGGGGTGATGTCGGCGTGGCTGTCGCCGTTCCACTTCGTGAGCTTCTCGATGACCACCGTGCGGGCCGGCATGTTGATGCCCAGCGCCAGGGTCTCGGTCGCGAAGACCACCTTGCAGAGGCCTCGGACGTAGAGCTCCTCGACCACGTGCTTGAACGCCGGCAGCATCCCGGCGTGGTGCGCAGCGATGCCGCGGGTCAGACCCTCGAGGAAGTCGTGGTAGCCGAGGACCTGCAGGTCCTCGTCCGGCAGGTCCCGGCGGGCGGCCTCGACGTACTGGTGGATCGTGTCCCGCTCCTCCGGAGTGGTCAGCCGCACGCCCGCGTTGAGGCACTGCTGGACGGCGGCGTCGCAGCCCACCCGGCTGAAGATGAAGACGATCGCGGGCAGCAGCCCCTCGCGGTCGAGCCGGTCGACGACATCCGCCCGGCTGGGGATCCAGACCCTGCGTCCGTTGCCGACGTTCCGCCCGTCCTTGGAGTACTTGGACTTGGAGGACCCTGGCTTGCCCTTGCGAGGCGAGCGACGGTCGCGCATCAGGCGGGTGCTGGCCCAGTCGTCGCGGGCGATCTTCATCAGCTCGCCGTTGACCGGAGCGCCCTCCTTGACGAACCCGGCCGCGGCGTCGACGTCCGAGGACGCGAACAGGTCGAGCATCCGCCTGCCGACCATCACGTGCTGGTAGAGCGGCACCGGCCGGCGCTCCTCGACGATCGTCGTGGTCTCACCGCGGACGGTCTCCAGCCACTCGCCGAACTCCTCGGCGTTGCTCACCGTCGCACTCAGGCTGACCACGGTGACCGACTCCGGGAGGTGGATCATGACCTCCTCCCACACGGCGCCACGGGAGCGGTCGGCGAGGTAGTGCACCTCGTCCATCACCACGAACCCGAGGCCCAGGAGGGTCCGGCTACCGGCGTAGAGCATGTTGCGGAGCACCTCGGTGGTCATCACGACCACCGGCGCCTCACCGTTGACGACGTTGTCGCCGGTCAGCAGTCCCACCTCGTCGGGGCCGTAGCGCTCCACGAGGTCGTGGTACTTCTGGTTGCTCAGGGCCTTGATCGGCGTCGTGTAGAAGCACTTCCGGCCGGTGGCGATCGCCAGGTGGATCGCGAACTCACCCACCACGGTCTTGCCCGAGCCCGTCGGGGCAGCCACCAGCACCCCGCGCCCGTCCTCGATCTCTCGACAGGCACGGAGCTGGAAGTCGTCGAGCGGGAAGTCGTAGAGGGCGCTGAAGTCGTGGACCACCGGATGGTCCTTGTGCCTCATGTGCGCCGCGTACCGCTCCGACGGGGACAGCTCGCCGGTGCTCACTCCCCCCACCCTACGGAACCCGGTCCAGCGATCAGGTGTAGACGACCAACGCTCCTGGAGCGCACTCCACGGTGAGCGGGAGATCGCCGAACCGCTCGCCGTCGGCGTACGTCGTGATCCCCGGCGACGCCACGGTCACCTTCCGGACCAGGTGGTGCTCGTACTGCGGGTGTGTGGTGTGGGTGCCGCTGAACAGCTTGGGATAGGTGCGCACCAGGCCGCCGCGGCTCATGGGCTTGATCACGACCACGTCGAGCATCCCGTCATCCAGCAGGGCACCCTCGGTGATCCTCAGCCCGCCACCGAAGCTCGGGCCGTTGCCCACCGCGACCAGCATCGCGTCCAGCGTCAGCTGCTTGCCGTCCAGGTCGAGCGTGTAGTGGAGGGGCTTGAAAACGCGCAGCTCGGCGAGGGTCGCCAGGTTGTAGCGCATCTGGCCCTTCGGCCAGGTCATCCGGTTGGCGCGCTCGTTGACCAGCGCGTCGAACCCGGCCGCCAGCACGGTCGCGAAGTACTTGCTCCCGCTCTTCGCGAGGTCGACCTTCCTGGTCGTCGCCCGGATCACCACGTCGGCGGCGGCCACCGGGTCCTTGCGCGGAAGGTCGAAGTAGCGGGCCACGTCGTTCCCGGTGCCAGTGGGGATGATCCCGAGCGCGATCCCGGTCTCGGCCACGGCCTGGACACCCAGGTGCACCATGCCGTCACCGCCGATCACGACCAGCGCCTCGACGCCGTCCCGTACGGCGGCCCTGGCCAGGTCGAGCGCCTCGTCGGCGTTCTGCCCGCTCAGGTCGCGCACGCTCAGACCGGCGCCGCGCAGCCGTTCGACCACGGCGGCACGCGCCTTGCCCCCGCGTCCCTTGCCCGCGGTCGGATTGGTGAGCAGAGCGATGTCGCGGGGCACGCGCGCAGACTAGGGCACCCGGCGCTGCGAATGCCGCTGCGACGACGGCCGGCCGTGGATGTCGTCATCTGCTCGGCCCGCGAGTGGTGCCGGCTGGCGCGCTAGCCGAGTCCCAGCTGAACCGACCAGTGGCCCGGGTCGGCACCTACCGCCCGGGCAACTCGCGTGAGCGTCACGAGGACCTGTTCCGGGGTCCAGAAGGTGCTGGGCGCAGCCACGGTGGCCCGGCCGTCTCGCGTCAGCAGCAGCACCTGCCCGTGTCGCCAGGCCTGGTGGACACGGGTGCGGGTGGCCTCGTCGAGCACCGGAGCGGGATAGGCCTGGTCCACGGCGAGCAGGTCGCACGGGATCACCTGGTCCGGCGCGCCGGTCAGGCGGCCGGCCACGAGGTGGCCGCTCAGCCCCTGGTCGCTGGCCCAGGCAACCGGTCCGTCCCCCAGCCAGTCCGGCAGGTCGAACGGATCCAGGTCGGCGACCACCGGCGAGGTCACAGCGGAGAGACCTCGTCGTCTTCCCATTGCTCGGTGGAGTCGCGGCCACGGCCCCGCGCCCGGTCGATCAAGCGCGCGAC
>CAWCSB010000005.1:0-137752 GCA_963798045.1 uncultured Actinomycetota bacterium | reverse complement strand
CGGCTACCTCGTCTACCTGATTCCCGGCCTCGTACTGTTCGCGCTGGTCATCGCGCTGCCGTTCGGGATGAACCTGTGGATCAGCCTGACGAACTGGCAAGGAGTCGGCAGTCCCGAGTGGACCGGCCTGGACAACTACCGCCGGCTGCTGGAGGACGAGACATTCTGGGCATCGTTCCGCCACAACGCCGCGCTGATCGTGGCGATGGCCATCGTGCCCACCGCGCTCGGGCTGATCCTCGCCGCGGCGTTGTTCGACTACATCGGCAAGAAGTTCGGCACCGGCACGGTCGCGGCGCTCCGGGCCTGCTTCTACCTGCCGCAGATCCTCCCGATCGCAGTCGCCGGGGTGGTCTGGGGCTGGATCCTCAACCCGACCAGCGGAGCGTTGAACGCCTCGCTGGAGAAGGTCGGGCTCGGCTCGCTCACCGAGGACTGGCTCGGCGACCCCGACCTGGCCCTGTTCACCGTCATGGTGGTCATGGTCTGGGTCCAGCTCGGCTTCCCGGTGGTCATCTTCATGGCCGGTCTGCAGCGGGTGGACCCGGCCCTTCACCAGGCGGCCGAGATGGACGGCGCCTCCTGGATGCGGCGGTTCTGGCACATCACGCTGCCGCAGATCAAGCCCGAGGTCTACGTCGTGCTGTTGTGGACCACGATCGCGGCGCTCAAGGTCTTCGGCCCGATCTACGTCCTGACCAAAGGCGGTCCCGGTGGGGCCACGAACGTCCCGGCGTACTACTCGTACCAGAACTTCTTCGAGCGGACCCAGGTCGGCTACGGCGCCGCCATCTCGACCGTGCTGACGCTGCTCATCGTTGCCTTGACCGTCGTCTTCCTGCGCATCCAGGGACCGGACGAGGAGGCATCGTGACCCTCAGGTCGGGCTACCTCCGCTATCTCGTGCTCGCCGTTCTGACGATCTTCGCGCTCCTGATGCTGGTGCCCTTCGTCATCGTCACGATGAACGCCCTGAAGTCCCCGACCGAGTACGCCAGCGACGGCCCGCTGTCTCTACCGGACGGGTTCTACGTCGAAGGGATCATCGACTTCTGGAACCGGGTCGACTACGGACAGAAGCTGCTCAACAGCCTGGTGATCAGTGGGTCTGTGGCGATCCTGGCGGTGATCGTGTCGACCCTGAACGCCTACGCCCTCGGCATCGGCCGGGTGAAGGGCCGGATGTGGCTGCTGATCGTCTTCCTGCTGGCCAACACCCTGCCCCACGAGGCGCTGGTCTACCCGCTGTACTACCTCTCCAAGGAGGTCGGCCTCTACGACACGAGGCTCGCGGTCGTGCTCATCTTCGTGGTCATCCAGACGGCCTTCGGCACCTACCTGCTCTCCTCGGTGCTGTCGAGCTTCCCGCGCGAGGTCCTCGAGGCGGCGCGGATGGACGGCGCCGGCCGCTGGCAGGTGCTGTGGCGGGTGGTGATGCCGATGAGCCGCCCCACCCTCGCGGTGCTGCTGGTCTTCTTCTTCATCTGGACCTGGAACGAGTTCTTCCTGCCGCTGATCTTCCTGATTTCCAACGACAACCAGACCGTGCCGGTCGCCCTGGGCGTGTTGCAGGGGCAACGGCTCATGGACGCCACCATGTCCAGCTCCTCCGCGTTGCTGGGCATCCTCCCGGCGATCCTGTTCTTCCTGGTCTTCCAGCGCACCCTCACCCGGGGCGTGACCGCCGGAGCCATCAAATGACCGACACCTGTTCCGGACCTGACCGAGAGCGAGCGCGATGAAGTTCACCGACGGCCAGTGGCTGCTCCGCGAGGGCGTCACTGCGGCGTACCCCTCCGCCGCGCACGAGATAGACATCACCGACCAGGGGCTGCGGGTGCTGGCCCCGACCTTCGCGGTCCGCGACCGCGGGGACCTGCTCAAGGGGCCCGTCCTCACCGTGGACCTCGGGTCGCCGATGACCGACGTGATCAGCGTGACGCTGACGCACTTCGCCGGCGAGCGGCCCCGTCGTCCGGAGTTCGACCTCGCCACCGACGAGCCTCAGGTCGACGTGCGGGTCGACGACGAGGTGGCCACGCTCACCAGCGGCCGGCTCAGCGCACGCGTCTGTCGCGGATCGGACTGGCGGCTGGAGCTCGTCGGCGACGGACGGCTGCTCACCGCCAGCGGCGTGAAGGACATGGCGCTGATGACGACCGCCGACGGGTCACACCACGTGCGCGAACAGCTCGAGCTCGGCGTTGGCGACACCGTCTACGGACTCGGGGAGCGGTTCGGCCCGCTGGCCCGCAACGGCCAGACCGTCGACATCTGGAACGCCGACGGCGGCACGAGCAGCGAGCAGGCGTACAAGAACGTCCCGTTCTTCCTCACCAACGCCGGCTACGGCATCTTCGTCGACACCCCCGGGAGGGTCTCCTTCGAGATCGGCTCGGAGCTGGTCTCCAAGGTGCAGTTCAGCGTCCAGGGGCAGTCGATGCGCTACCTGGTCATCTACGGTCCGACGCCCAAGGAGATCCTGCGCAAGTACACCGCGCTGACCGGCCGGCCGCCGCTCCCGCCTGCCTGGTCGTTCGGGCTGTGGCTGTCCACGTCGTTCACGACGTCGTACGACGAGGAGACGGTGTCGTCGTTCATCGACGGCATGGTCGAGCGGGACATCCCACTGTCGGTCTTCCACTTCGACTGCTTCTGGATGCGGGAGCTGCACTGGTGCGACTTCGAGTGGGACCCGCGGGTCTTCCCCGACCCGTCGGGCATGCTGCGCCGGCTGAAGGAGCGCGGGCTGCGCATCTGTCTCTGGATCAATCCCTACATCTCCCAGCACTCGAAGCTTTTCGAGGAGGGCAGGGACGGCGGCTACCTGGTGCGCAGACCGGACGGCAGCGTCTGGCAGTGGGATCTGTGGCAACCCGGGATGGGGCTGGTGGACTTCACCAACCCCGAGGCCCGCGAGTGGTTCACCGGCAAGCTCGACACGCTGCTCGACATGGGCGTCGACTGCTTCAAGACCGACTTCGGCGAGCGGGTCCCCACCGACGTGGCGTGGTACGACGGCTCCGACCCCGAGCGGATGCACAACCACTACACCTATCTCTACAACCAGACGGTCTTCGAGCTGCTCACCAAGCGCCGCGGCCCTGGCGAGGCAGTGGTCTTCGCCCGGTCGGCCACCGCCGGGTCGCAGCAGTTCCCGGTGCACTGGAGCGGGGACTGCGAGTCGACGTTCCCCGCGATGGCCGGCGACCTGCGCGGCGGGCTGTCGCTGGGGATGTCCGGCTTCGGGTTCTGGAGCCACGACATCGGCGGTTTCGAGGGCACGCCCGACTCAGCGCTCTTCAAGCGCTGGATCGCCTTCGGACTGCTCTCCTCCCACAGCCGTCTGCACGGCAACTCGTCCTATCGGGTGCCGTGGGAGTTCGACGAGGAGGCCGTCGACCTCACGCGGAAGTTCGCCCGCCTGAAGGCTCGCCTGATGCCGTACCTCTTCCAGGCATCCCGGCAGGCTGCGGACGAAGGCGTCCCCGTGATGCGGGCGATGGTCCTGGAGTTCCCCGACGATCCCGCGTGCACGACGCTCGAGCGGCAGTACATGCTCGGGGACGACCTGCTGGTGGCGCCGGTCCTGCGCGCCGACGGCCGAGTCGACTACTACGTGCCCGACGGGGAGTGGACCTCGCTGCTCAGCGGGGCCACCGTGACCGGGCCGCGATGGGTCTCCGAGGAGCACGGGTTCGACAGCCTCCCGCTGCTGGCCCGCCCCGGCTCGGTCCTCGCTCTCGGTGCCGTGGACGACCGCCCGGACTACGAGTACGCCGACGGAGTCACGCTCCACGCTCACCGGCTGCCCGAGGGCGCGGACGTCACGACGATCGTCCCCCACCCGTCAGGGGAGACCGCAGCGACCTTCCGGACCACCAGGCGCGGCGACGCCGTGACGGTGGCGACCGACGCCCCTGGCGACTGGCAGCTCCTGCTGGTCGGCGAGGGCGACGTCGAGGTCGACAGCGGGGAGGCCGCACACCATGAGCACGGAGTGCTGGTGCGGGCCACCGGCGGCACGGTGCGTGTCAGGCTGGCTCCCCGGGCAGCGACGACATGAGGCCCGGCTTCCTCTGGGGCGCGGCCACCGCGGCGTACCAGATCGAGGGCGCTGCGACCGAGGGCGGCCGCAGCCCGTCGATCTGGGACACCTTCAGCCACACCCCCGGCCGGGTCCGGGACGGCGACACCGGCGATGTCGCCACCGACCACTACCACCGGTGGCGCGAGGACGTGGACACCATCGGCCAGCTGGGCCTGGACGCCTACCGGTTCTCGGTGTCCTGGCCCCGCGTGCAACCGCGCGGGAGCGGCCCGCTCAACCCCGAGGGCGTCGCGTTCTACGACCGTCTGGTGGACGCGCTCCTGGAGCGTGGCGTCGCTCCGGTGCTCACCCTCTATCACTGGGACCTGCCGCAGGAGCTCGAGGACGCCGGCGGCTGGCCCGTGCGCAGCACGGCCGAGCGGTTCGCCGACTGTACGCCGCGTCGCTGGGCGAGGTGCTCGGGGACCGGGTGCACACGTGGACCACGCTCAACGAGCCCTGGGTCTCTGCCTTCGTCGGCTACGCCGAGGGGCGGCACGCGCCCGGCCGCACCGAGCCCGCGGCCGCGCTGGCCGCCGCCCATCACCTCAACCTCGGTCACGGCCTGGCGGGCTTGGCGCTCCGCTCGGTGGTGGCCGACACCGCCCAGCTGTCGGTGACCCTGAACCTCCACGTCGTGCGGGGCGCGGGGGAGGAGGACGAGTCCGAGGCGGTGCGCAGGCTGGACGCGCTCGGCAACCAGATCTTCCTGGGCCCGATGCTCGGCCAGGGCTATCCCGCTGACCTCAGGGAGGACACCTCGGCGATCACCGACTGGTCGTTCGTCCTGGACGGTGACGAGCAGACGATCGCGGTGCCGCTCGACGTGCTGGGCGTCAACTACTACACCTACATGCTGGCCCGCAGCCGGACCGGTGAGCCGGCCGCGGAGACCGCCTCGCCCTGGGTCGGCTGCGCAGATGTGGAGCTGCCACCCACCCCACCGCCGCACACCCAGATGGGCTGGACGGTCGACCCGACGGGGCTCGAGGAGCTGCTCACCCGGCTGCACGCCGACCATCCGGGACTGCCGCTGATGATCACCGAGAACGGCGCGGCCCACCCCGACACCGTCGACGCGGACGGACGGGTCCGCGACGCCGACCGGATCGCCTACCTCGACGGCCACATCGACGCCGTACGCCGTGCGATCGCCGCCGGCGTCGACGTGCGGGGCTACTTCGTGTGGTCGCTGTTGGACAACTTCGAGTGGGCGCACGGCTACTCCAAGCGGTTCGGGATCGTGCATGTCGACTACGCCACCGGCCGGCGCACCTGGAAGGACAGCGCGTCCTGGTATCGCGACCTGGTCCGGGACAGCAGGGGAGGCTGGGCCCATGGTCAAGATCTCTGACGTCGCTCGCCATGCCGGTGTGTCGCCCAGCACGGTCTCCTACGTCCTCAGCGGGAAGCGGTCGATCTCGCCCGAGACCAAGGAGCGGGTCTGGGAGGCCATCGAGTCCCTCGGCTACCGGGCGCACGCGGGGGCGCGCGCGCTGGCCAGCGCCCGGGCCAACGTGGTCGCCCTGGTGCTGCCGTTGCGCAGCGGTATCCACGTGCCGGTGGTGATGCAGTTCGCCATCTCGGTGGTCACCTCCGCCCGCGCGCACGACCACGACGTGCTGCTGCTGACCCAGGAGGAGGGAGAGGAGGGGATCCGGCGGGTGGCTGCCAGCTCGCTGGTCGACGGCGTCCTGGTCATGGACGTCCAGATGCATGACGAGCGGCTTGCCTGCCCTGCGGTCCCTCGACCGGCCCGCGGTGCTGATCGGGGTGCCGGCGGACACCACCGGTCTCACGTGTGTCGACCTGGACTTCACCGCCGCGGGGGCCGCCTGTGTCGACCACCTGGCGGATCTCGGTCACCGCAGGGTGGCGCTGATCGGCTCGCCGCCGGAGGTCTACGCGCGCGAGACGGGCTTCGCCGAGCGGGTCGAGCACGGCTTCAACGCGGCCGCCCGGCAGCGGGGGATGGCGTCGAGCGCGCACCCCTGCGCACCGACCGCCGAGGCGGTCGAGGAGCTTCTCGACGCGCTGCTGCGCGACCATCCCGACCTCACGTCGCTGGTGGTGCACAACGAGCCACTGGTCGAGCCGGCGATCCGGGCGCTGCGACGGGAAGGCCTGGTAGTTCCGGACCAGATATCGGTGGTGGCCATCTGCCCCGACGAGGTGGCCGAGCGAGCCCCGCTTCCGGTCACCTCGGTGCGGATCCCGTCGGAGGAGCTCGGCCAGCGCGCGGTCGAGCTGCTGATGACGCTCCTCGAGGACGGGACCGTCCCCGAGACGACCTTGCTCACGCCCGAGCTCACCGTCCGCGCCAGCACCGCATCCGCCTCGCCGCCCAGACCCTGAGGAGCCGCAGCACCGGACAACCCGCTTTCAACTCTCGGATCTCGCGTCCACCAGGACGCCTCGTTGAAGGAGCACCAGATGATCGCCCCCGTTTCCCCACGCCCGCACCGTCACCACTCGCGGGTGACGGTCCTCGTTGCACTGCTCATCGCGACCCTGCTCGCGGCGACGGGCCTCTCCCAGCCCTCGGCCGCCGAGGACAGCGCCGGGTCCTTCCCGTTCCGCGACCCGAGCCTGCCCGTGAGCGAGCGGGTGGACGACCTGCTCGGCCGGCTCACGCTGGACGAGAAGATCGCGATGCTGCACCAGTACCAGCCGGCGATCCCGCGGCTGGGAGTCGCGTCGTTCAAGACCGGCACCGAGGCACTGCACGGGGTCGCCTGGTCGACCGACCCCAACGACCAAGGTGCCGTGGTGACGGCCGAGGCGACGGTCTTCCCTCAGGCGATCGGGCTGGGCAGCACCTGGGACGCCGACCTGCTGGAACGGGTCGGCACCGCCGTGGGGGAGGAGACGCGCGGCTACCACGCGCAGGACCCCGACGTGTGGGGACTGAACGTCTGGGCGCCGGTGGTCGACCCGCTGCGCGACCCTCGCTCCGGCCGCAACGAGGAGGGGTACTCCGAGGATGCCTTCCTCACCGGGACGATGGCCACCAGCTACGCGGGAGGCATGAGTGGTGACGACCCGAACTACCTGATGACCGCGCCCACGCTCAAGCACTACGTGGGCTACAACAACGAGATCCGCCGCGACACGACGTCCGCCGACCTGCGCCCGCGGCTGCGGCACGACTACTACGACGTGCCGTTCCGGATGCCGATCCAGGCGGACGCCGCGACCGGCGTGATGACGTCGTACAACCTGGTCAACGGCCGGCCGGCGACCGTCAACCCCGACGTGGGCGGGCGCGTCCGCGGCTGGACCGACGAGACCCTTCTCAACGTGACCGACGCGTTCAACCCGAACAACCTGGTGGGCTCGCAGGACTACTACGACACGCTCGCGGAGGCCGACGCGGCGACCCTGAAGGCCGGGGTGGACAGCTTCACCACCGACAACACCGACGGTGGGCCCACCACCGCGGCGGTTCGCAGCGCGCTCCAGCAGGGGCTGCTCACCGAGGCCGACGTCGACCAGGCCGTCCGGCACGCGCTGACCATCCGGGTCCGCCTCGGCGAGTTCGACCCGGACGGCGGCCCGTACGGCGACATCGGTGCCGACGCCGTCGGCACCGCCGAGCACCGAGCGCTGGCTCGAGAGGCCGCCGGTGAGGCGATGGTGCTGCTCGAGAACGACGGCACCCTGCCGCTGGACTCGGCCGCCGACCGCACCGTCGCCGTGGTCGGCCCGCTCGCCGACACCCTGTACACCGACTGGTACTCCGGTGGGCTGCCCTATGAGGTCACCCCGGCCGACGGCGTGCGCGAGCACCTCGGCGACGGCGCCACGGTCCGGGTCAGCGAGGGCGTGGACCGGATCGCGCTGCGCCAGGTCGGCACCGGCAAGTACGTCACGGGCGGGATCGGCCCGGACGGTGCCGCCCTCGCCGCGAACGGCACGAGTGCCGGAGCGGACGCGCAGTTCGACGTCTTCGAGTGGGGCGAGGGCGTGGTCACGCTGCGCAGTGCCGCCAACGACAAGTACGTCGGCTACAGCGGAGGCCCGTTCCGCAACGACCAGACCCAGCCCAACGGCTGGTTCGTGCAGCAGCAGTTCAAGCTCGAGGAGCAGCCCGACGGCACCTACGTGGTCCACTACGCCGGCTACGAGAAGGCCTACGACTGGTCCGGTCCGAACGAGTACGTCACGGTCGCGGCGGACGGCACGCTCGAGCTCGGCGCTGAGTCGCCCGACCAGGCGGCCCGGTTCGAGAAGGAGGTGGTCCGCGACGGCGTCGCCGAGGCGCAGCAGGCCGCTCGAGGGCGCCGACGCTGTGGTGGTCGTGGTGGGCAGCATGCCGTTCATCAACGGCCGCGAGGACCACGACCGGACCAGCCTGGAGCTTGCAGCGGCGCAGCGCCGCCTCGTCGAGCAGGTAGCCGCCACGAACCCGCGGACCGTGATGGTGCTCGAGAACAGCTACCCGACCACCATCGGATGGGCGGGTGACGCGGTGCCTTCGGTGCTGTGGACCTCGCACGCGGGGCAGGAGACCGGCAACGCGCTGGCGGACGTGCTCTTCGGCGACCGCAACCCGGCCGGAAGGCTCACGCAGACCTGGTACTCCTCCGCCAGCGACCTGCCGGACATCACCGACTACGACATCCTTCGCAACGGCACGACCTACCAGTACTACGACGGTGATCCGCTGTACGCCTTCGGGCACGGGCTGTCGTACACGACGTTCGACTACTCCGCGATCCGGCTGTCCTCGACGACCTTGAAGCGCCGACCCGTGACGGTCTCGGTCGACGTGACGAACACCGGAGACCAGGCCGGCGACGAGGTGGTGCAGCTCTACACGCACCAGCGCAAGTCGCGCGACCCGCAGCCGGTCCGGTCCCTGCGCGGCTTCGAGCGGGTCACGCTCCAGCCGGGCGAGACCCGGACCGTGCGGTTCGTGCTCGAACCGGCAGACCTGGCGCACTGGGACGTGACCCGCGGCCGCTCGGTCGTCGAGACCAGCCCCGAGGACCTGATGGTGGGTGCCGCGTCCGACGACATCCGGGCTCGCTCCAGGCTCCGGGTTGACGGCGAGCAAATCCCGCCGCGGAAGCTGCGCGGGATGGTGCGGGCGGTCGACTTCGACGACTACGCCGGTGTCCGGCTGGTCGACGAGACGAAGCCCAGCGGCGACGCGGTCGGCCTGGACGCCGGCGACTGGCTGCTCTACCGCGACGCGGCTCTCGGAGCCGGTGCGCGGACGTTCACGGCCAGGGTGGCGCGGGCGGCTGCAGGAGGCACCACGCTGCACGTCCGCCTCGACGACCCGGTGACCGGTCGGCTGGTCGGGACGGTGCACGTGCCAAGTACCGGCGGACTGTATTCCTACGTCACCGCCCGCGCCTCGATCGCCCGTGCTGCCGGCCGCCACGACGTGTATCTGGTGCCTGCGGGCGACCTGCGGTTGAGCAGCTTCTCGATCAGATGACCCGGTCTTGAAAACCAGCCGGCCCTGACCGCGGAAACGCGGTTCAGGGCCGGTTGCATATCCGTCACGACGGCGCGACCCGCCGTATGCCGCCGCAGGCCCAGGACTAGCTGGGCGCGATGGTGCCGTAGACGACGCCCGGGACGCAGAGCGTGGCGCCCTTGGCGATCTTCGCCTGGATCTCGAACTCCTCGGTGGCGCCTGGTGCGACGTCCTGGAGAACCGCGAACCCCCGGCCCATCACGTCGCTGTCGCTGGTGGTCCAGCTGAGCGTGACCAGGTAGTCGGCTGACTTCTTGGCCGGGGAGGTGATCTCGCCGGTCACGGTCTGCTTCCCCGCCTCGGTCTCGCAGTCGCCCAGTGCCAGCGCACCGATCGCACCCTGCGCGCCCCGCACCTCCGGGATCGTCGGCAGGTCGTCCGGCGACACGTTGCTGGGGTCCACCGACGCCGGGTCCGAGGCTGAGGGACTGTTCTCAGCGCTCGGCTCCTCGTCGTCGCCGCTGCATGCGGTCAGCGTGGCCGCCAGGGTCAGCGCGGCCAGCGGCAGGGTGAGCTTCTGGATCGCCATGGAGGTCCTCAGTGTGATGCGTCCTTCCGTGTACGTCGCCCGGCAAGCAACAGGACCGTGCCGAGCCCGAGCAGGCCCAGGCCCACCCCGAGGGTGACGGGGCTGACCGATGACCCTGTGTTGGGAAGCGCGCCGGATGGTGCGGTCCCGAGCTGCACCGTGTCGTTGTCGCGCACGACGACGCACTCATCCAGGGCCGGTCCGCAGGCCTTGCCGGTCACCGATGCGTGGTTGACCAGGGCTCCGTCGCGAACGTCGCCGGCGGTGACCGTGTAGGGCTGGGCGGAACATGTGGTCGACTGACCCGGCTCCAAGCGGGTCCGGCGGCACTCGACGGTCCCGAGCATCGGGTCCTGGACGCGGACGCGGGTCAGCGTCACGTTGCCCGTGTTGGTCACGGTGAACGTGTAGGTCACCTCGTCGCCGGCCCGGACCGGTCCCGCGGTGTCAGCCTTCTTCACCAGTCGGATGCTCGGGTCGGGAGCGGCTGCGGTCGCGACCTCGACCTGGTCCTCCGAGTTCACCTTGACCCCACCCAGACCACCGTCGGCGGACGCGGTCGCCTTGTTGACGACGCTGCCCTCGCGGACGTCGGCCGGAGTCACGGTGTACGGCGCGGCCGTGCACGTGGTCTGCTCGCCCGGTGCCAGCGTGGTGGTTGCGCAGGTGACGGTGCCCACCATCGGGTCCAGGACCTGAAGGTTGGTGAGCGTCACGTTCCCGGTGTTGGTCACCGTGAAGGTGAAGATGATCTGGTCACCGGCGTGGACCGGGCCAGCGGTGCTGGCCACCTTCTGGAGGTCGATCCGCGGGTTGGTCGGGACCGGGGTGGTGATCGTGTCAGCGTCGGTCACCGGCGGACCCGTCGGCGGCGTTCCAGTCGCGGTCGCGGTGTTGACGACCGTACCGGCGTTCACATCGGCCTGGGTCAGCGTGTAGCTCGCCGTGCACGTCCTCGACGCACCCGGCGCCAGGCTGCCGGCCGGGCACGACACCGCACCCACCTTCGGGTCAGCCACGCTGACGGGGTCCAACGCCACGTTCCCGGTGTTGGTCACCAGGAAGGTGTAGGCGATGGTGTCGCCGACGTCCGGACCGTTCCCGTCAACGTCGACGATCGGACCGGCCGACTTGACCAGCAGGATCGACGGGTTGGCCGGGATCGTGGTGGTGACCGTGTCGTCGTCGGTCACCGGCGGACCCGTCGGCGGCGTCCCGGTCGCGGTCGCGGTGTTGACGACCTCACCGGCATCCACGTCGGCCTGGGTCAGCGTGTAGGTCGCCGTGCACGTCTTGGTCGCCGCCGGGCGCGAGGCTGCCCGCCGGGCAGGAGACGGTGCCGACCTTGGGGTCGGTGACGCTGACCGGGTCCAAGGTCACGTTGCCGGTGTTCAGCACGATGAACGTGTAGGCGATGGTGTCGCCCACATCGGCGCCGTTGCCGTCAACGTCGTTGAGAGCGCCCGCCTGCTTGTCCAGGTTGATCGCGGGCCCGGCCGGGATGATTGTGTCGGTGTCGTCGTCGGCCGTCGGCGGAGTGACACCAGGCGGCGGGGTCCCGGTCGCGGTCGCGGAGTTCGCGAAGTGCCCGGAGTCCACGTCGAGCTGGGTCAGCGTGTAGGTCGCCGTGCAGGTCGTCGAGTCACCCGGGGCCAGCACGGTGACCGGGCACGACACCGCACCCACGGCCGGGTCGTCGACGCTGATCGGGTCCAGCGTCACGTTCCCGGTGTTGGTCACCAGGAAGGTGTAGGCGATGGTCGAGCCCACGGTGCTCCCCGACGGGGTCCCCGCCTGCTTGTCCAGCGCGATCGCGGCGGTCCGGGTGACCGGCGTGGTCGTGTTGTCGTCGTCGGTCACCGGCGGGCCCGTCGGCGGCGTGCCGGACGTCGTGGCGGTGTTGTTGACCACGCCGGTGTTCACGTCGGCCTGGGTCAGCGTGTAGGTCGCGGTGCACGTCTTGGTCGCGCCGGGCGCGAGGCCGCCAGGAGGGCAGGAGACGGCGCCGACCATGGGGTCGGTGACGGTCACCGGGTTGAGCGTGACGTTGCCAGTGTTCTCCACGATGAAGGTGTAGGCGATCGTGTCGCCGACGTCGTGGCCGTTGGCGTCCAGGTCGTTGATCGCGCCCGCCTGCTTGTCCAGGGTGATCCCGGGCCCGGCCGGGATGGGCGTGTCGGTGTCGTCGTCGGCCGTCGGCGGCGTGAGGCCGGGGGGCGGGGTCCCGGTCGCCGTCGCGGTGTTGGCGAAGTGCCCGGCGTCCACGTCGACCTGGGTCAGCGTGTAGGTCGCCGTGCACGTCGTCGACCCGCCGGGTGCCAGCGGACCGGCAGGGCAGGTCACCGCGCCGACCGTCGGGTCACTGACACTGATCGGGTTCAGCGTCACGTTCCCGGTGTTCTCGACCAGGAAGGTGAAGTCAATCGTGTCGCCCACGTCGGCGCCGTTGGCGTCGAGATCGAGGATGGCGCCCGCCTGCTTGTCCAGCGCGATCGCGGCGGTCCGGGTGACCGGGGTGGTCGTGTTGTCGTCGTCGGTCACCGGCGGACCCGTCGGCGGCGTGCCGGACGTCGTGGCGGTGTTGTTGACCACGCCGGTGTCCACGTCGGCCTGGGTCAGCGTGTAGGTCGCGGTGCACGTCTTGGTCGCGCCGGGCGCGAGGCCGCCAGGAGGGCAGGAGACGGCGCCGACCATGGGGTCGGTGACGGTCACCGGGTTGAGCGTGACGTTGCCAGTGTTCTCCACGATGAAGGTGTAGGCGATCGTGTCGCCGACGTCGTGGCCGTTGGCGTCCAGGTCGTTGATCGCGCCCGCCTGCTTGTCCAGGGTGATCGCGGGCGTCCGGGTGACCGGCGTGGTCGTGCTGTCGTCGTCGGTCACGGGCGGGCCCGTCGGCGGCGTGCCCGACGTCGTGGCGGTGTTGTTGACCACGTCCGGCGTTCACGTCGGCCTGGGTCAGCGTGTAGGTCGCGGTGCACGTCTTGGTCGCGCCGGGTGCCAGGCCGCCAGGAGGGCAGGAGACGGCGCCGACCATGGGGTCGGTGACGGTCACCGGGTTGAGGGCGACGTTGCCGGTGTTCTCCACGATGAAGGTGTAGGCGATGGTGTCGCCCACGTCGTGGCCGTTGGCGTCCAGGTCGTTGATCGCGCCCGCCTGCTTGTCCAGGGTGATCGACGGGTTGGAGAGGAAGACCGTGACCGGCGCGTCGTCGGTGTCGTTGGTGTCGCCGGTGGTCCGGTCGTCGACGGTCGCGGTGTTGAGCAGGGTTCCGACATCGGCGGCCTGGGCCGTCTGGGTGTAGGTCACCGTCAGGGTCTCGCCGACGTTGAGTCCGCGCACGCCGCCGCTGGGAGCTCCCGGCGCACCCGGCGCGGCATAGGGCCGGTCGCACGTGAGCGTCGCCGGCATGGCGGCGCCGACACCGGCGCTACAGGTGACGGGCGCGCTGGCCAGTGGTCCGCCGCTGCCGCCGGAGGTCGAGATCGAGGTGATGGTCTTGGCGCCGGCCCCGGGCAGCGAGTCGGTCAGCGTGACCGTGTCGCCCTGGGTCATCGGGTCCGGGCCCAGGTTGGTCACGGCGACCGTCCAGGTGATGGTGTCGCCCGGTGCGACCGTGCCGGGCGCAGCGGACTTCGTCACAGCGAGGTCGTAGTCGCACGGCACCCACTGCAGCTGCACCTGACCGGCCGCCCCGTTGCCCGCCGCGCTCAGCTTGGGACCGGGCGCCGACGAGATGCCGGTCACCGCGGTCGCCGACCCGTTGGGGGACGTGGCCGCGACGGAGCTGGACCCGCCCCCGGCGCCGGCGCCACTGATCCCGCCCGGGACCTGCACACCAGAGCCGTTGCCGACGGTCGAGGCGCCGCCACCGCCGCCGAAGACGCCGCCACCGCCGCCGCCGCCGGAGTCCGGCGTGGTGTCGTTGCCGCCGTCGCCGCCCGTCTGCCCGCTGCCGGCGAAGCCGTTGCGGGCGGGCGTCGTCCCGTGCACGCCTCCGGCACCGGACGCGGCGGCCTGGCCACCCTCGCCACCGCCCACGGAGGCAACAGGGGTGTCGAACCCGTCCTGTCCGTCGGAGCCCGCCGTCACGCCCGGGGCGCCGGGCAGTCCGCCGTTGCCGCCGAAGCCGCCATCGGTGGCGTGGCCACCGCCGCTGCCCCCGCCGCCGCCGGCCACGATCAGGCTCTGTCCGGCCACGATGAGGTTGGACCAGCCGCCCCCGCCGCCGCCCGGGTGGATGGTGTTCCCGCCGGTGATCGTGCCGCTGTCACCGCCGCCGTTGCTGCCCCCGGGGAGGCTCACGTTGCCGGCTGTGCTGCCGCTGCCGCCACCGCCGACGATGCCGGCGTAGGACTGTCCCGGGAGGACCCCGTAGGTGGCGGTGACCGCCGCGCCGGCGCCGTTCGCGTTGGCGACACCGATCGAGCTGCCGCCGGCACCGCCGCGCACCGTGGCCCGCACCGCACAGACCCCGTTGGGCACCGTGCCCGAGTAGGGCCCGGTCGCGTTGATGGTCACCGGACCCGGGACCGTGGCGGGACTCGCGGTCACCGGCTCCTGCAGTGCCAACACGACGGTGGACACGGCGAGCAGGCTCGCGGCGGCAATGGTGCGCGGCAGACGGCCGCGAGGGGAGGGCTTGCTCATCGGGGGGTCGCTTCCTGGGCCGCGCTCGTCACTGTGCCCGTGTGGGCATCCGGGGCGTGCATCGTCGTCGCTGACGCGCTGTTCAACATCGACATCCCCGCTCGAAAAGGTGGGTCGGTGCTGATCGTTCGCTGTCCGAGTCGAGCGCACCGGTCCCTGCCTGGGCAGCAGGCTATGCGGAACGGATGGTGTTCGTGGTGAGGTTGAGGCAATTCGCCGCAAGAATTGTCAGGACGGCCCGAACGGCTCAGTCGCCCCAGGTGCGGGTGAGGACCTCGCGATGGGTCGGCAGCGCGTCGCGATGGCGCATGGCGCCGTCGCCGGTCAGGCACACGAAGATCGCGCGGCGGTCGTCGGTGCACATGCTGCGCGTCACGAGGCCGTCCTGTTCCAGCCGGGCGACCGCGCGCGAGAGTGCGCTCTGGCTGAGGTAGATGTCCTGGGCAAGATCGGTCATGCGGTACTTCCCGCAGTTCGCGTCCACGAGCCGGTCCAGGATCTCGAACTCGCTCAGCCCGATCCCGTGATCGTCCTGCAGCGACTTCTCGAGAGCACAGCTGACCTTCGCGTGCCGGTCGAGCAGCTCCCGCCACTCACCCACCGGCGCCGTGGGCGCCCCGCGCCTGGTGCGAGAGGCCGCGGGCGACGTGGTCATGGCTCGCAGGGTAGCCAAGATCCAGTCTCCATGCAATCACATTAATTGCGGTTGCATTGAATGCACACGCATGGAAGGCTCTGATCCCATGACTTCCATCTCGGCTTCGACCGTGACTCCTACTACGCCCTCCGCTTGGAGCGGGCGAACCTGGGCGCTTCTCATGACGCTCTGCATCGTCCTGTTCCTCGACGGGCTCGACGTCTCGATGATCGGCGTCGCCCTGCCCTCGATCGGCGCGGAGCTCGACCTTTCCACCTCGTCGCTGCAGTGGCTCGTCAGCGGTTACATCCTCGGGTACGGCGGACTGCTGCTCCTGGGCGGACGCACGGCCGACCTCCTCGGCCGGCGCAAGGTCTTCCTGATCGCGCTCGCTGTCTTCGCGGTCGCGTCACTCGCCGGCGGCCTGGTCAGCAGCGGTCCGCTGCTGATCCTCACCCGATTCATCAAGGGCCTGGCCGCCGCGTTCACTGCTCCGACGGGGCTCTCGATCATCACCACCAACTTCGCCGAGGGCCCCGCCCGCAACAAGGCCCTCTCGATCTACACCGTCTTCGGCGCGGGCGGCTACTCGTTCGGCCTGGTCTTCGGGGGCCTGATGACCGGCGTCGGCTGGCGCTGGACGTTCCTGCTCCCCGTGCCGATCGCACTCATCGCGCTCGCGGCCGCGATCAAGCTCGTCCCCAGGGACAAGCCGGCCGAGGAAGGCGGCCACGACCTCCTCGGGGCGGTCACCTCCACCGCGGCGATGCTGCTGCTCGTCTACACCGTCGTCACCGCGCACGAGGTCGGCTGGGCGTCGGCACGCACGGTCGGGTCGTTCGTCGGCGTCGCCGGGCTCATCGCGGCGTTCGTGATCGCCGAGACCCGGGTCGCGCACCCCCTGATCCGGCTGGGCATCCTCCGCAAGGCGACCCTGGTCAGGGCGAGCCTCGCGATCGTCGCGATGGGCGGCTCCTACTTCAGCTGGCAGTTCATCGTCACGCTCTACCTGCAGGACACGCTCGACTGGTCGCCACTCAAGCTGGCGCTCGCGCTGCTGCCGGTCGGCCTGATGGTCACCGCGTCGTCGCTGTTCTCCAACAGGCTGGTGGACCGATACGGCACGGCGCGGATCATCGCGGTCACGCTGAGTGTGATGGCCGTCGGCTACCTGCTGTTCCTGAGGATCGACACGACGCCGACGTATGTCACCGGGATCCTGCCGGCGGTGCTGCTGATCGGAGTCGGCTGGATCGGCTTCCCCGCCGTCAACATCCAGGCCACGAGTGGCGTCGATGACGAGGAGCAGGGACTCGCGGCCGGCGTACTGCAGACCTCCATGCAGGTGGGCGCGGCAGTCGTGCTGTCGGTGACGACCGCGATCATCGCGTCCGGGCCGGTCGGCGAGCCCACCCCGGCATCGATGCTCGACGCCTACCGGCCGGGTCTGGTCTTCGCCACCGTGGTGTCGATCGTCGGCGCCCTCGTCGCGGTCCTCGCGCTGGTGCCGTGGCGCAGCCGTGAGGTCGTCGACGAGATCGAGCCGAACCTGGACGAGGCGGCTCAGCCGGAGCTGGCGGCCTGACGAGCTGGAGACACCGCAAAGAGTCCTGGGTCCCGGCGCGCTGGCGCCGGGACCCGGCTCATTTTCGGACTCGGAAGCGCAGGTGGAGAACGCGGTCACCCACGACGACGTCGTCCGGATTCTCGAGCATGACCTGAGTGGCGAGCGAGCCGAAGTAGCGCTTGCCCGTCCCGAACACCACGGGCACCACGTCGAGGGCGACCTCGTCGACGAGGCCGGCCTCCAACAGCTGACCGCCGACATCACCGGCGGCCACCGAGACGGTCCGGCCCCCGGCGAGCTCGTGGGCGACGGTCACGGCGTCGTTGACGTTGTCGACGAAGCGGAACGGCGCCGCGGGTTCCCAGCCGTCGGGCGCCGGCCGGTGCGTCACGACCACGACATGGTCGCCGGCGGGCGGCTTGCCGCCCCAGCCGTCGGTCATGTCGAAGACGTGCCGGCCGACGATCAGCGCGCCGACGGCGTCGAGTGCCGGGCGGTAGTAGTCGTATGACGCCCTGGTGACCTTGGGGCCGTCGTCGTACAACGGTGTGTCACCGGTCGCGAACCAGTCGAACAGCGGCCCCACCTGGTCGTCCTCGGTCGCGATGTACCCGTCGACCGACACGATGGTCTGCATGATGACTTTGGCCATGCGCCGATGTTCACCGGCGTTTGCTCGGGTGGCTTGTAGGAAATCAAGCCGGTCACCAATCAACGCGGGGGAGGCAGCGGCCCGACGTCGAGCGCGTTGCCGCCGTGCTCCGCGGCGAAACGGCGGCGCAGGTCGAGGTACGCCGTGGGCGTGAGCCCGGTGAATCTCTGCATCTCATGGGTGAAGTGGGGTTGGTCGTAGAAGCCGGCCCGATGGGCAATCTCGGCCCAGTCGACCTCGCGAGCGGGGTCGACCGAGGTCACCACCTCGGCGAATCGGTAGGTCCGCGCGAGCCGCTTCGGTGTGATCCCCACCAGCGCCTTGAACCGACCGGCGAAATGGGTGCTGCTCACCCCAGCGGCCTCGTTGAGCCCGGCGATCGAGACCTTGCCCGCCGCTCGCTCGATCGCCGTTCCAGCGTGCCGCACCAGGCCCATTCCGGACGTCGGCTCCAGTCGCGACACCAGCGCCTCCTCCAGGAGGTCCAGCATCGCTCCCGGGGAACCGGCCCCGTCGAGCCGCTCGGCCAGCTCCTTGGCGGACGACCCCCACACCGTCTCCACCGGCAGGGGCAGGTCGAGCATGGCCGTCGCCGGCACCCCCGTGAACGGCACGAGCCCCCACGGCTTGAGATGTACGCCGACCGAGCGGGTGGGGCTCGGGTACTCGAACGTCACCCGCGAGGTGAGCATCCCCCACACGCAGCCGTCCACGAAGTCCTCCGCGCCACCCGAATGGGTGATCCGGAACGGGGCGCCAAGGTTGATGACGAGCAGCGCCGACGGCATGGGCGGGATGGTGAGTCGCGGATAGGGCGGGACGCCCGCCAGGTAGTAGAAGTCGTCGACGAGCGCGGCCAGCGGTGGTGACGGCAACCGAGAGACGTACTCCATGCGTCCAGCATTCGCGATTCCGGACCATTGCGCGACCGGTCCCTCTCAGCTCGACTTCGCGGCGGCCTTCCCACCCTTGCGGCCGGCCTTCTTCTTCTGCGCGGACGTGCCGCCCTGGCTGCTGTCACCCCCCTTGCCGCTCTGCTTGCCGCCCTTCTTCGACGCGTCCTTGGTGTTCGCGATCTTGGCGGCGCGCTCCTTGGACATGCCCTTGTCCTTCAGCGCCTCGTACTGCTTCTCGTTCTTGACGTTGGCCGACTTGCTCGGCATGGCCGGACCTCCTTCTCCTCGTCCGTCAAGTACCCCAGTCGCCGACGTGGTGTCCCACCCCAAGAGGTGAATCCCGGCGGTGACCTGCAGGGATAGAACGGACGACATGGGCAAGAGCCTGGTGCGGGTGGCCGTGATGAGCGAGAGCACGATCGTTCGAGCAGGGCTCGGGAGCCTGATCGGCGGTCTTGGCAACCGCGCGATCGTCGTGGACGCGGACCTCTCGCACCGGCGCCCTGCCCACGTCGACGTGGTCATCTACGACCTCGGCTCGGCCTCCGGGCTGACCGGCTATGCAGAGCTCCGTCGCCTGGGTGGACTCGACATCCCGGTGGTCGCGCTGGTCCATGACCCTGTCGCGCGCAACGGACACCGAGCCAACCGCGGCTGCGCCCAGGTCATCTCGCTCGACGTGACGGCCGGGGAGCTGCTGGAGGTCCTCGAGCGAGTGACCCTCGGCCCCGCCGGAGGGCGCAACAACCCGAACGGGCCGCGGCCGCCCGCCGGCCTGACCAACCGCGAGCTGACCGTGATCGCGCTGATCGGCTCCGGGCTGTCGAACAAGCAGATCGCCGAGCGGCTGTTCGTCAGCGGAAACACCGTCAAGACCTACATCCGCACGGCCTACCGCAAGATCGGGGTCCAGTCCCGCATTCATGCGGCGATGTGGGCCATGGAGCACGACCTGGTGGCGCGACCGGTTCGCGAGCACCCGGTGAACGACGAACTCGTCTCCTCCCAGTCGAGGGGCCGACAGATCTAGGCTTGTCGCCGTCGGACGGTCGGGTGACACACGGACACACCGAACTGCGCGACTCCGACACCCCGGGATCGGGTGAAGCCTCACCCGCAGCCTCGGGCCTTCCGTCGTGACCCGGTCCCTGTCAGGCGGAAGTGCCGGCGCCCACCAACTTGTGGGCCTTCGCGAGTCCCTGGGCGTGCCGGCGAACGTCGGCCCACGGGCAGTCACGTCGCGACAGTCTCCGGCGTACGGAGGTGATCGTGAACTGGGCCGGTTTCACCCGAGAGAGCTCGTCCCACGTGATCGGTGTGGACACGGGTGCGCCGGGTCGGGCGCGCACGGCGTACGCAGGCACCGCGGTCTGGCCGTAGGCGTTGCGTCCGATGTCGACGTAGACGCGGTCGCCACGCTTGGCCTTGCGGTGCTCGATCGTGAGCAGGTCGGGTGCCTTGTCGACCAGCACCTCGGCGCAGCGCCGGGCGAAGCCACGCACCTCGTCGAAGCCCAGTGCGGGCCGCAGCGGCACCAGGACGTGGTAGCCGCGCGAGCCGGTCGTCTTGAGGTACGTCGTGAGGCCGAGCTCGTCCAGCAGCTCGCCGACCAGACGGGTCGCCCGTCGTACCTTGGGCAGGTTGTCGTCACTGGGGTCGAGGTCGAAGACGAGCTGGTCGGGCTTCTCCAGGCTCTTGCTGGTGCAGAGCCAGGTGTGTGGCGTGATGCAGGCCTGCTGGGCGAGGTAGACCAGGCTCCTCCGGTCGTCGACCATGATCTGTCGCTGGCTCCCGTCCTCGGTGTGCACCTCGACGGTGTGCATCCACTCGGGGAAGTGGGAGGGCACCTTCTTCTCGTAGAACGCCATCCCGCCCACGCCGTCCGGGAACCGCTGCATGTTGACCGGCCGGCCGCGCAGGTGGGGGAGCATCACGTCGGCCACCGCGTCGTAGTAGCTCGCCAGGTCGAGCTTGGTCACTGCGCTTGCCGAGCTTGGGCCTTCGGGGAAGAGCACCTTGTCCGGCTTCGAGATCTCGACGCCGGCCACCTGGGCCGCGCTCACTGTTCCCTCACCACGTCCGCCGCCGACTTGTCGGTCCGCAGCCCGAGGTAGCGCGGGTGGCGGAGCTGGTTGCCGCTGGTCCACTCGGTGAACGCGACCTCGGCGACCAGCCGCGGCCGCACCCAGTGCACGGCCTTGCGCGGAAGCGTGCCCTTCGTGCAGGGCGACTCGTCCACCCCCAGCTTGCTCAGTCGGGCGTGCAGGTCGCGGAGGACCGACTGCGAGAAGCCGGTGCCGACCTTCCCGGCGTACACGAGGTCGTCTCCGTCGTGGTAGCCGAGCAGCAGCGCTCCCAGGGCCACTCGTGATCCTTCCGGATCGGTCCACCCCACCACCACCAGCTCCTGCCCGGCCTCGCACTTGAACTTCAGCCACCGGTCGGTGCGTCCCGTCGCGTACGGCGCGTCGGCCTTCTTGGCGATCAGCCCTTCCCAGCCCTTGCGGCAGGCCTCCGCGAAGTACTCCTCGCCGCCGCTGCGCCGGTGCGGTGTGTAGCGGACCGGACCCTCGAAGGTCAGCAGCGCGCGCAGCAGCCGCTTGCGCTCCAGCAGCGGCCGGTCACGCACGTCCACACCGTCGTTGCGAAGCACGTCGAACACGTAGAAGTAGACCGGCACTCCACTGCGCCGCGCCTTCTCGGCACTGCTCAAATGGATCCGCGGCTGCAGCCGCGCGAACGACGTCCGGGAGCCATCGAACGCCACCACCTCGCCGTCGATGACGAAGTCGGTCGCGGCCTGCTCCTCCAACGCCTCGGCGATCTCCGGGAACGCCACCGTGACGTCTCGCCCCGAGCGTGAGTAGAGCCTGGTCCCTCGGCCGGTGCGAACGGCCAGGCACCGCTGGCCGTCGAGCTTGCGCTCGTAGACCCACCCGTCCTCCCAGAACCGCTCGTGGCTCAGCGTCGCCAGCGCCGGCTGCGGGACGTCGGCTGCGGTCGTCATCCGATGCCGGTCCCTGCTGAGCCGCTGGCGATCATGCTGTGCGCCGGCAGCGTGCCGTTCTCCTCCGGCACGTTGTCATCGTCGCCCAGGTCACGGACGATCAGGACCAGGGCCAGCAGTACGCCGATCAGGACGAACGCGGCGACCACCCAGCGGGTGGAGATGCGGCGCCTCATGCGCCTCGGGTACCCGACGGCAGGCACGAGCACGCAGAGATCACCTGTTGGGGTGGGCTACGGGGTCCCCGTCCGGTTACCGCCGATCCGTGACCGATCTCCCCAAGCCGCGTGGCCCGCTCGGCGTCGCCGTCCTCGCGGCGCTCCGCGATCTGCCGACCGCGACCGTCCCGAGCATCGAGGTGACACCGGAGTCCGCGGACGATGCCGCGCTGACTCTCTGGGTGCTGCACGAGCTCAGCTACGGCGGCTTCGACGGCGTGGACGACGGTGCGGAGATCGAGCCCGAGCTGGTCCGCGTCCGCGGGCTGCTCGAGCGGAGGCTCGAGGGCGAGCTGAGGGCCCGGTGGCCCGGCGTACCCGAGGTCGACCTGGCCGCCGGATTCTTCGACTGGGTGGCCGCGCACGAGGGTCCCTCGATCGCCCAGCATGTCCAGACCAAGGCGACCCGCGACCAGGTGCTCGACCTGATGCGGCTGCGGTCCGTCTACCACCTCAAGGAGGCCGACCCGACGTCCTGGGTCATCCCGCGCCTCCCGGCGGCCGCGAAGGCCGCGCTCGTCGAGCTGCAGTACGACGAGTACGGCGCAGGTGACCCGGCGAAGCTGCACGCGCACCTGTTCGCCCGCGGCCTGGCGGCCAGCGGGCTGCGTCCCGAGTACGGCGCCTACGTCGACGAGGCACCGCTGGAGGTGCTCGAGCAGAACAACGCCGTGTCGATGTTCGGTCTCCAGCGTCGGCTGCGCGGCGCCGCCGTCGGACACCTGGCAGCGTTCGAGGCCACCAGCTCGATGCCGTCGCGCCGGATGGCGCAGGGCCTGGAGCGTCTCGGGTTCCCCGAGGAGCTGGTCGGCTACTACACCGAGCACGTCGTGGCGGACGCGGTGCACGAGCAGCTCGCCCTGCGCGACGTGTGCGTGGCCTTGGTCCAAGAGGAACCTCTGCTGGAACCGGACGTGTGGTTCGGTGCGTGGGCCTGCCTCGACCTCGAGGACCGCACGGCCCGCCGGATGCTCGAGGCCTGGGGAGCAGGGGCGTGACGCCGGTCCAGCCGCGAGCGGACGTGGAGCTCTGCCCGGGCGGGCCGATGCTGTTGCGCGGTGATCACGTCGTGCTTGACGACGAGGGAGTCCAGCACCCCACGACGCGACCCGTCTCGGCGGTCTGCCGGTGCGGCAAGTCGGCGTCGAAACCTTGGTGCGACGGCACCCACAAGCTGCTGCCGGCCAAGCTGCGCCCCTAGGGTGTGCCTCCCCGATCGATCCGCAGCAAGGCACCGCGCTCGTAGCCGCGGACCGCGACCACGTCCAGCGCGTCGTACGACGCGACCAGCGCGGTGAGCCTCCGCGCCTGATCGAGCGGGCCGACCTGGAGCAGGGCTGAGGCGCCCGCGGCCAGGTGCCGGTCGATGACGTCCAGGCAGGTGCGCGCCAGGTCAAGCCCGTCCTCGCCACCGTCGATGGCACTCGCCGGGTCCTCCGGGTACCGACCCACGTCGGTGGTGCGGACCCAGGGCGGGTCCGCCACGATGACCGCGAACTGCTCGTCGTCGTCGAGGACTTCGTCCATCGGCCCCTCGCGCACGTCCACCGGGATGCCCGCGACCAAGGCGTTGCGACGCAGGAAGCCGCACGCCACGGCATCGTTGTCCACGCAGACCAGCGGTCGCGGAGCGAGTGTGACCGCCAGCAGACCGATGTGCCCCGCGCCGGCGCAGAGCTCGAGCACCGGCCCAGGTGGCGCCGTCCGGATCAGCTCCGCGGCCCAGCGCGACTGGGCCGCCGTCCATGGGCGCGGAGCCAGCACTCGCGAGTCGTACTCGACGCGGAGCCCCCCGAAGTCGATGAACCGCGCCTCCGCCGTGCCCATGGTCTGAAGTAACCCGCAGCAGGATCTCTTCACGCTCACCCCTAGGGACGAAAGGGGCGTACGAGCTGCCCGATCCCGCTGGCGTCTCGAGCCGGGTCCATCGTCCTGACTTCTAGGGCCTTCCTTCCTGAATCACTCTCGAGGCGGCAGAAGTCGGTCTGTTCGCTCGTAGAGTGCGAAGCGGAAGAGAGCCGGCCCCTCGAGGCGGCTCCACCGGCTCGCGCGCGGCAGTGCCGGCGCGCCTTTCGGCATGCCCGCGCACGTTCGATGACACCAGGAGGTTGGCAAGCCGACCGATGAGCAAGCAGGCACAGCTCCAGGAGCTCCGTCAGGTCCAACATGCGGTGGTGACCCGGCGGTCGAGGCGGCGGCGCATCGTCACCTGGGTTGGTGCGCTGGTCATCGTCGCTCCCGGTTGCACCGGCTCCGTCACCACAACGTCGCCGTCTGGGTGACGATGCTGATCGCCTCGGTCGCGAGCCTCGTCGCGTCGTTCGTCCTGTCCGTCGACGCGCTCACGCTCGCCGCGGACCCGCAGGCCGACCTCGGGTGCAACATCAACGCGGTGATCAGCTGCGGGACGGTGGCCACGTCCTGGCAGTCCTCGCTGCTGGGGTTCCCCAACGCGTTCCTCGGCCTGATGACCGAGCCCGTCGTCATCACGCTGGCGGTGGCCGGGCTGGCCGGAGTCCGGTTCCCGCGCTGGTTCATGGTGTCGGCCCAGGTCGTCTACAGCGTCGGTCTGCTGCTCGCCTACTGGCTCTTCGAGCAGGCCATGTTCGAGATCGGGGCCCTGTGCCCCTGGTGCCTGCTGATCACGCTGGCCACGACGCTGGTGTTCTTCGAGCTGACCTACGTCAACATCCGCGACAGCAACCTCTTCCTGCCGCGGCGGGTCCAGTCCGCGCTGAGCGCGTTCGTGCGCTCCGACCTCGACATCCTTCTCGTGATCGCGTGGGTGCTCGTCCTCGTGCTGGCCGTGGTGCTCAAGTACGGCGAGGCGCTCTTCGCCTGAGCGCGCGGGCCGGCTCATCGCCCTGTGCTGCCGGCGGCCTTCGAGGCGAGCTATCGCCGGACGTCATCGGCAGCGGCGGCGTTGCGGGCGCGCCGGCGCTCGATGAAGGCGCGCTGCTTGTTCGCCGTACCGCAGGCAGCCATCGAGCACCAGGTTCGTGAACCGTTCCGCGAGGCATCGAAGTAGGCGGTCCGGCACCGCGGCTCTCGGCACACCTTCAGGCGCAGCCAGTCACCTCGTGGTGCGAGCAGGGGCGCGGCGAGCACCCGAGCGAGGCAGCCG
Organism: uncultured Actinomycetota bacterium; assembly: GCA_963798045.1. GTDB lineage: Bacteria > Actinomycetota > Actinomycetes > Propionibacteriales > Nocardioidaceae > Nocardioides. The sequence goes on along the minus strand of CAWCSB010000005.1, from coordinate 112,893 downwards.
TCGACCCCACCGTCGACGGGCACGAGTCCAGGCTCGTCCGCAAGCGTCACCGAGAGTCGCAGACGGCGGCCGACCTCGGTGAGGGCAGCCAGCGCGTCCCGGTCGTGCGGCAGGACTGCGTCGTTGTGGGCGGCGAGCGCGGCTCGCAGCCCCTCACGGACCCGGCGGGCGTGCTCGACGTGGCGGGGCGTGACTTCCTTCTTGCTCACGTGCGTCCCGTGGGCCGAGCACCAGCGGGCAAGCTCGGCCTCAGTGCCGAGGAGTTCGTCTCCTCCACCGGCGAGGTGGCCATACCAAGTGCTCAGAAGGTCCTGGACGAGGTCCAGCGGAGCCGGTGGAGGTGGCCCTGGGGGCCAGTCTTCGGACACGTCCGCATGTTACCACTCAGATGACTTGACAGGTAACATCACCAACCAACAAACTCAGTTAGCCGGTAACATTGCCGGCATCGGACAGAGGAGCAGTTCATGTTTCGAGGATTCGCGACGCTCAACCTGTACGCCGACGACCTCGCAGCGGCCCGCGACTGGTACGCACAGCTGTTCGGGACCGAGGCATACTTCGCCTTCCCGCCGAGTCCCGCCGAGCCTGCCTACGTGGAGTTCCGGATCGGTGACGACGCGGACGAGATCGGTTTCATCGACCGCCGCTACGCACCCCCCGGCGCCGAGAACGGCCCCGGCGGTGCGGTCATGCACTGGCACGTCGATGACCTCGAGGGCACCTTGGCCCGGCTGGTCGAGCTGGGCGCGACGACCTACCAGCCGATCACCGAGCACGGGAACGAGTCGGGCTTCATCACTGCTTCGGTGGTCGATCCCTTCGGCAACGTGCTGGGCATCATGCACAACCCCCACTACCTGGAGGTGGCCGGGAGTCGGCAGGCGGCCGGCGTGCGCGGCTGAAGCAAGCAAGCGGCCCGGACCGATCGGTCCGGGCCGCCGTCACGCTTCGTGTCAGATCGCGGCGAGCTTCGCCCGGGTCGGGGCGTAGGGCGTGACATGCAGCCGCAGACGGGCCTCGGCCGGAGTGCGGTTCGCCTTGCGGTGGTTGCACGACGCGCAAGCGGCGACCGTGTTGGACCACGTCGAACCGCCGCCGCGGCTGCGTGGCAGGACGTGGTCGATCGTGGTGGCGTGCCGACCGCAGTAGGCACAGGTGTGCCGGTCGCGGACGAGGACGCCGGTCCGTGACCAGCCGGCCGGACGGTGCAGCCAGTGCGCGGCGACGTACCGCACGAGCCGGATCACGCGCGGCCAGGGGTGCGGGCCGATCATCCGGTCGCCGTGCTGCTCCTCGACCAGGGCGACCTGGCGGAACAGCATCCGCACGGCGTGCTGGAACGTCACCCGGCCGAGTGGCTCGTAGGAGGCGTTCAGCAGGACGATCTGTTGAGCTGACACCGCTGACACCTCCTCTCGGTCATATGTCGTACGGCGTGCGTTGCAAGCGACGCAGGCAGGCTTCGCCGTTCTCACGGGCCACGTCGTGGCTCGCGATCGCGCGCGGGAGCTGCCTGGTCACGAGGTCAGAGTACGGGGGTGCGGCGGGCACCCAACAGATCTTTTCAGCGCGGGTCGCCGGTGACGGCGAGCCCGACGCCCAGCCCGATCATCGACATCCCACCGACGGCGCCCATCGCTTCGCCGCGCCGCGGCTTGCGGACGAACCACGACCGCAGCTGGCTGGCGACCAGTGCCCATGTCGAGTCGGAGACCATCCCGATGCCGAACGCGAGCAGCCCGAGCAGCAGCAGCTGCAGCTGGACCTGGCCGGCCCCGCGGTCGACGAACTGCGGGAGCACGGCGGCCAGGATCATGTATGCCTTCGGGTTGGAGACGCCCACGACGTAGCCCTGCCGGATCGCGCGCCGCCACGTCATGCCGGCGCCGATGGTGCCGGGGGACTGGGCGAGGAACTCCTTGCGCCGACGGATCGCCTCGACACCGAGATAGACGAGGTACGCCGCGCCGACCAGCTTGAGGACGTGGAAGACCACGATCGACTCCTGGACGACCACGCCGAGACCGAGCGCGACCAGCACGACGATGGTGAGCAGGCCGAGCGAGTTGCCGGCGACGCTCGCCAGCGCGACACCGCGCCCGTAGGCGAGCGCGCGGCCGATCACGAAGACGACGCTGGGCCCGGGGATCGCGATGAGGATCAGCGCGGCGACGCCGAAGCCGAGGAGCTGGTCGACGGTGATCACGTGCCCACGCTAGTGGGGCTAGCACCACCTCGAACGGGGACCTGGCTCTCCTGACCCCGGCCCGACGCGCCGGAAGGCTTCGAGACATGACAACGATGACGACGACAGCCGAGGTGCGCCCGGCCACAGGGAGCGACTTCGCGGAGCTGAACCGGCGGATCAACGCGGCCGGCCTGCTCCGCCGGCGGCCCGCCTACTACGCCCTACGCCTGGGCCTGGTCGGCGCGGCTCTGGTCGCCGGCTGGTCCGCCTTCTTCGTCGTAGGTGCCTCGTGGTGGACGCTGGCGGTCGCCGCGTTCCTTGCCGTCGTCTTCGCTCAGGTCGCGCTGGTCGCACACGACCTCGCGCACCGCCAGGTGTTCCGCACCAACCGGCCCAGTGCCCGGGCGGGACTGGTCGCCGGGAACCTGGCGATCGGCATGTCCTACGGCTACTGGATGGCCAAGCACACCAAGCACCACGCCAACCCGAACCACGACGACCTGGACCCCGACGTCGGCCCCGGCATGCTCGTCTGGAGCCGCGACGCGGCTCGAGGGCGCGGCTTCCTGGCCCGCTACCAGGCCTTCCTGTTCCTCCCACTGCTAACCCTGCTGGGCATCTCGCTGAAGCGGGACAGCATCAAGGCAATCCGGGACGGCGTGGTCAAGCGTCGTCGCCTCGAGGGCGGGTTGCTGGCAGCGCACTTCGTGTTCTACCTGTCCGCGCTGTTCACCGTGCTCACGCCGATGCAGGCGGTCGCGTTCATCGTGGTGCACCAGGCGCTCTTCGGTGTCTACCTGGGCCTCACCTTCGCGCCCAACCACAAAGGCATGCCGCATCCCGACGGCAGCGAGGACTTCCTGCGCAAGCAGGTGCTGACCTCGCGCAACGTGCGCGGCGGCTGGCTGGTCGACACGGCGCTGGGCGGTCTCAACCACCAGGTCGAGCACCACCTCTTCCCGGCGATGCCCACGCCCAACCTGCGCAAGGCGCAGCCGATCGTGGAGGCCTACTGCGCCGAGATCGGCGTCGCCTACGAGGTGACGGGCCTTGTCGACTCCTACGCCCAGGCCTTCCGCCACCTGCACGACGTCGGGGCCGACCTCCGGCGGCCGCCGAGCCCGAGGTCTAAGGCGTGACGGTGTTGATGCCCGGAGTCTCGTCGGCCCGGGTGAACTCGACGAACTCGGTGTCGTCGTCGATGTGGGCGTTGTGGCCGGGCCGGACGTAGTACGCGTCGCCTGCCGAGATGACCTGGGTCTCACCGTCTGTGAACCGCATCGTCACCTGCCCCTTCAGGCAGTAGCCCCAGTGCGGCTCCTGGCACGCACCGTCCGGCAGCTCGGCGAACCACTCGGCGGTGTCGAGGCCGGCGATCCAACGCTCCAACGCGATCGTCATCCCGCCCGCCTCGGCGCGGTGCTGCTGTCCGGCTCCGTCGATGTCGACAGCGAGTTCGGTGTTGTCGCGGGTGAAGTTGCCCATGGCGTTCCTCCTTGGTGGGGGACCGACGTCCTCGGTCCGTGCACCGGAACCTAGGAGCTGATCCCGGGTGCAAGGTCAAGGGCTTGACCTTGCACCCGGGTGCAAGGTCTACCGTGGCGATGTGCGGATCTCAGAGCTCGCCGGATCCGCGGGAGTCCCGACTTCCACGGTCCGCTACTACGAACGGGTCGGCCTGATGGCCCTCCCGGAGCGGACCGTGTCCGGCTACCGCGACTACGGCGACGAGGCGGCCGCACGGCTGCTCTTCATCACCCGGGCCCGCCGCATGGGCCTCAGCTGCGAGCAGATCACCTCGCTGATCCCGATCTGGGCCGGCACCAACTGCAGCGCGGCCCGCGATCGGGTCGGCCGGTTGGTCGAGGAGAAGCAGGCTGAGATCGTCGAACGAATCGCCGAGCTCGAGCAGTTCTCGGCGCAGCTCGACGCGGTGCGCGTAGCGCTGGACGCAGAGTCAACAAGCGAGGCGTGCCGGAACGACCTCACCTGCTGTGTGCCCGAGTCTCGTGGCGTCTCGGTCGCGATCGAGCTGACCCCCCGGCGCTGAGCAGGGCCCTACGTCAGTGCGCGCAACCCGGCGGTCACCACGACCGCGACGACCACAGCGAGCACGAGCGAGCGGCCGCGCCAGAGCACCACTGCTGCCGCAAGCACGCCGACGGCGTCGGCCCCGACCGACAGCCGGTGGCCCTCGGAGAACGCCGAGGTGACCACGAGTGCAGCCAGCAGGGCCGGTGCCATCATCGCGACCACGCGCAGGAAGGCCGGGTGCGGCTCCCGGCCCCCGAACACGACCGGGCCGGCCGCCCTGGTCACTGCCGTGGTCACGGCGAGCCCGAGGATCGTCCACCAGACCGTCATCGGCGCAGCCCCAGGATTGCGGCCACCGCAGCGGCCAGGATCGGTACGCCGGCCGGGGTGAACGGCACCAGCGCGAGTGCGATCACCGCGCCAAGCAGGGCCACCACGCGCGAGCGGGGGTTGCGCAGCTCGGCGATGAGGATGCCGACGAAGAACGTCGGGAAGACTGCGTCGAGCCCGAACCGGTCGGTGTCTCCCAGCAGGTCGCCGGCGTAGGCCCCGACGATCGTGCCGAGGAACCAGGAGATGTACTGCGGGAGGGTGGTCCCGAAGAGCAGCCACCGGTCGAAAGTGCCGTCGCCACGGTTGGCGAGTGCCCACGAGGAGTCCACGACCATCTGGCCCTGGAGAGCCCGCGACGCCGGCCCACCGGGCAGTGACGGTGCGAGGGCGGTGCCCATCGCGAGGTATCGGCCGTTCATCAGGGTGCCGGCCGCGACGGCGGCCGCGGCGGTGCCCCCGCTGGCCAGCACGGCGACGACGGCGAACTGCGCCGAGCCGGCGAAGATGATCGCCGCGGTCACGATCGCCTGCAGCGCGGTGAAGCCGACCTGCCGGGCCAGCACCCCGAAGGACATCGACAACACGAACCCCACGACGGCGTAGGGGAGGCCGAGCCGGATCCCGGCCCGGAAGGAGTCGTGCACCGGCCCCACGCTAGGTGGAGGCGGCGACAGGGAATCCGGCGGCATCCCGCTATGTTGGTTGAATTGTGAAGAATATCGGCTTCCTGTCCTTCGGCCACTGGAACCCCTCGCCACAGTCCCAGACGCGCTCGGCGTCCGACGCGCTGCTGCAGTCGATCGAGCTCGCGGTGGCTGCAGAGGAGCTGGGGGCGGACGGCGCGTACTTCCGCGTCCACCACTTCGCGCGCCAGCTCGCGTCGCCGTTCCCGCTCCTGGCCGCCGCGGGAGCTCGCACCAGCCGGATCGAGCTGGGCACGGGCGTCATCGACATGCGCTACGAGAACCCGCTCTACATGGCCGAGGACGCCGGCGCCGCCGACCTGATCGCCGGCGGCCGGCTCCAGCTCGGCATCAGCCGGGGCTCACCGGAGCAGGTCATCGACGGCTACCGCTACTTCGGGCACGTGCCGGCCGAGGGCACCGACCACGCCGACATGGCTCGCGAGCACGCGCGCATCCTGCTGGACGTGCTCGACGGGAAGGGGTTCGCCGAGCCCAACCCGCGACCCATGTTCCCCAACCCGCCCGGGCTGCTGCGCGTCGAGCCGCACTCGCCCGGCCTGCGCGACCGCATCTGGTGGGGAGCGGGCACCCGGCAGACCGCGGTGTGGACCGCCGAGCAGGGCATGAACCTGATGAGCTCCACCCTGCTCACCGAGGACACCGGCGTCCCGTTCCACCAGCTCCAGGCCGAGCAGATCCAGATGTTCCGGGACGCCTGGACGGCGGCCGGCCACGAGCGCGAGCCCCGCGTCTCGGTGAGCCGCAGCATCTTCCCGCTGGTCAGCGACCTGGACCGCGCCTACTTCGGGCACGACACCACGAGTCAGGACCAGGTCGGCCACATCGACGGCGGGCTGGCCCGGTTCGGCAAGTCGTACGCCGGGGAGCCCGACCAGCTCGTCAAGGAGCTGGCGGAGGACGAGGCCGTCGCCGCTGCGGACACGCTGCTGCTCACGGTCCCCAACCAGCTCGGGGTCGACTACAACGCGCACGTGCTCGACAGCGTCCTGCGGCACGTCGCGCCGGGGCTCGGCTGGCGCTGACGGCGAAGCTGGAGGACGGCCTTCAGCGCCGCCCGCCGAGCCCGGCCGCCCGCGCCATCGTGACCGCCTCCTCCCGGGTGGCGACGCCGAGCTTGGCCAGCATCGAGGAGATCCGGTTGCGGATCGTCTTGGGCGCGAGGTAGAGCCTCGAGGCGACCTGGGAGGTGGGCAGCCCGGCGACCAGGAGCTCGAGGATCTCGAGGTCGCGGGCGTCCAGCACCGAGAGCGAGTCGGTGCGTGGGGCGGAGGCGGCGGCGGCGACCACGGCCGCCGCCGCGCCGCGACCGACGACGAGGGCACCTCCGGCGGCGGAGTGCACGGCCGCGAGCACGTCCTCCGGGTCGGCGTCCTTGAGGAGGTAGCCGTCCAGCCCGCTGGCCAGCGACTCGATCACCGTCGTCTCGGCGGCGTGCATGGTGAGGATCAGGACGCGGAGCCCGGGCCAGCGCTGCTTGAGCTCGGCCCCGAGCGCGATGCCGTCGCCGTCGGGCAGCTGGAGGTCTAGCACGGCCACGTCCGGCACCACGTCGGCGGGGAGCTCCCGGGCAGCGGCACAGGACCGCGCCGTACCGACGACCGACAGGCCGGGGTCGGAGGCGATCAGCGCGGCGAGCCCGGTGAGCACCACCGGGTGGTCGTCGACGATCAGGACGCCGATGCTCATGACGCAGTACCCACGGGCAGCTCCAGGTGCAGCCGGGTGCCCCTCGGCTGCACAGGGGCGAGGTCGAGACGGCCGCCCCCAACCTCGGCGCGGGCGGCCAGCGAGGACAGCCCGACTCCGGGCACGACCCGGCCTCCCACGCCGTCGTCGACCACGTCGACGCCGACGCACGCGCCGGACCTGACCACCCGGACCGAGATGGACGTCGCGGACGCGTGTCTCAGGGCGTTGGTCACGCCTTCGGCCACGCAGCGGTAGATCGCCACTTGCACCTCCTGGTCCAGGGCCCCTGGGAGCGAGGTCTCCAGCGAGAGCGAGGGCCCGTCGTGCTGGCCGCGGAAGGACGCGACCAGTGCGCGCAGCGCCTCGTCGAGGTTGCCGGCATCGAGCGCGGAGGGTGTCAGCCCGGACACGATCCGGCGCAGGTCGGTGCGGCTGGCGGCCAGGCCGTCGGCGAGGTCGGCGAGGAGGGAGGCCTGCTCGGGCGCAGGCGCGGAGCGGAGGCTGGCCTGCACGCGCATGCTCATGCCGGCCAGGGCCGGCCCTAGCCCGTCGTGGAGGTCGCCGAGGATGCGGGCCCGCTCGGCCTCGCGCTCCCGGGCCACGTCGAACCGCGCGTGCTCGGCCTCGACGGCCAGGCCCACCGCGCGGGTCACCAGGCCGACCGTCGGCAGGAGCTGGGAGACCACCCGCGCCTGTCGCGGCTCCAGACCCTCGGGGCCACCCGCGTCGACGAGCAGCGCGCCGACCCGGTCGCCGCCGACCAGGAGCTCGTTCTCCACCCAGCCGGACGGCACGTCGGGCTCGTCACCCCCGAGCACGATCCGCGCGTCGCCGGTGCCACTGGCCGTGGCCACCATCCGGGCCGCCTTGTCGAGCAGGTCGCGGGGATCGATCCGTGCGTTGAGGTCCGCGGTGATCGCGGCGACGTCCGAGGGGGAGATCACGCCGTTGCCGTAGCGGCGGGTGAGCGCCGACCGGCGCACCCACACCGCGCCCGGCACCGCCAGCGCGAGGGTCACCACGGCGGTGAACGCCGCGGAGGTCGAGGGCGAGGCCATCCGCACCACGCCCGACCCGGCCCACACCAGTACTGACGCCAGCGCCGCGACGCCGACCGCTCCGAGACCGACGAGCAGGTCGAGCAGGTCGTCGCCGAGCGGCCGGAGCTCCTCGGCCAGGCTGAGCCGGGTCACCATCACCGCTGTCAGGACCAGGGTCGAGCACGCGACGTAGCCCGCCACCTCCGGGCGGACCAGCAGCGCCGCCAGCCCCACCACCAGGCCGCCCGCCCCGAACGTGACGGCCAACAGGGCCAGTCGGCGCCGTTCGGTCCGCTCGTCGAGGCGTACGTCGAGCAGCAGCAGCCCGACCAGGCCTGCGAGTCCCAGGCCCAGCAGCACCCACCCGAGGTAGGGCACCGGGGTCGGGACCAGCGCCGCTCCGGCAGCCGCGACGACCAGCGTTGCGACCCCGACGCCTCTCCGGGTCGGGGGGCGGGTGGCCCACAGCACCGGCCCCACCAGCAGCAGGACGTGGACACCGGCCAGGTCGGTCACCGCGTCGACCAGGTCCCTGGACGTCAGCTGGCCGTCCGCTCGCACCAGGGCGAGCAGGCCGTCCAAGCCGGGGGACAGGGCAACAAGGGCCATGACCCTGCCGACCGCCGCGCCGGGGCGTCGGTCCAGGATCGCGCCGGCGCCCAGCGCGAGCAGCGGCCAGCCGGCCAGCAACATCAGGCTCGGCGGCTCCTGCTTCGCGAACGCCGTGCCGGCGACCACCGACATCGCGACGCAGAACGCCGCCCCCGCGGCCACGACCTCGAGGGGCAGCCCGCCCGGGGCCTCCTCGGTCACGGCCTCGTTCATGCTTTTCCGGGGTCCCCGCGGAAGTGTGCGCGCACCGCGCGCAGCGCGCTCTCCGCGCAGTTTCGTGGGGTGGTCATGTGTTCAGCATGAGCCCCGCACCGCGTGCGCGGTAGCACCATCGGCCACGTCGGGACATCTGCGGGACGGCCCGGGACTGTTCAGGGCGGGCCGGGTCACGCAGGATCTGGCCAGCGGGACGCGCTGCGACCCACGGTGATGACGGGCCCGGACCAGCCGGTCCCGCTAGGACCGGAGGAGCACCATGACCAGCCACACCACCACTCCCCATCGCGGGCGCACCGTCCAGCTGCCCGCGGCCCGCACGCTGATCGTGGCGGTCGTGGTCGCGTGCGTGCTGTTTCCCATCGCCGTCTTCCTCGGTCAGATCCTGTTCACAGACACGGACGCGTACCGGTCCGAGGGCCCGGTCGACTCCATCGTGCGCATCGGGGTCGTCGGCGGGGTCGGGTTCGTCCTCGCGGTCGGTCTCGGCTCGCTGCTGGTGCGTTCGCCGGAGCGAGCCCGGATCGGAGCGGTCGTCTTCGCCGCGCTGGCCGTGGTCACCGTCATCGTGTTCTGGTCGGGGACACCGGGACTGTTCGGCGCCTGCGCCGCCTGGCTGGCCGGGCTGACCCGAGGTGGTCGCCCGCTCGGCGGCGTGGCCCGGGTGGCCGGCATCGTCGGCGCCTTCGTCGCGGTGCTCAACATCCTGCTGAGCGTGGGAGGCATCGTGCTGAGCTGGATCATCTGAGCCTCTGCCAGTGCCCGCACCGAGTCGCGCCGGCGAGGGGTTCCGCAGACACCGGCGGCGTTCCTCGTCGTACAGGTCACGAGGGAGGCGTTGCGACAGCAAGATTTCAGTCGTGGCAGGTCCTGAACTGGGGCTTCGCGGCCCCACACGACACATCCGCCGCGATGTCATGCCCGATTAACAGGCATTGCCTCTGAGGACTAGACCGGGTTGACTGAGTCGGCTGATAGCTCGCGGAGTTCCCCCATTCCGCCCCGGAGTGTGAGGAGTGAAACCTATCGTGAACTCGATCCTGATGGGTGTCGTCGCGCTGCTACGCGACGTCTCGATCTCGAAAAACGTGGGTGGGCAGAATGTCTGAGGAGAAGCGACGCGACAGCGCCGGACGTGTGGCGTCCGCGATCGCGCTCCCCGAGTGGTCCCTGCGCCGCAAGCTGGCGCTGGCCCTCACCATCCCGATGCTGCTCGCCGCGACGTTCGGCGGCCTGCGCGTGCAGACCGAGCTGTCCCAGTCCGACAACTACTCGGCGACCGCCAAGCAGGTCACGGTGCTCCGCCCGGCGGCCGACTACCTCGCCGCCGCCGAGCGCGCCATCATCACCTCCCGCCAGCACCCGGCCCTCGACGACCCCGACCGGGTCTCGGCCATCGAGGCAGTCGCCCAGGCCGGAGAGGGTCTCGAGGACACCGGCAAGCAGGCCGACCTGACCTCCGCCCAGCGCGATCGGCTCGGCCAGGTGCTGGCGCTGAGCGAGCAGCTGCGCGACGGCCGCGCCTACGTCTCGGTGGGTCAGGCGATCTCGCAGGTCCGCCAGCTACAACGCGGCGTGGCCCAGCTGATCGACGCGATCATCGCCGAGCAGCTCGAGCCCGAGCCCAAGCTGCCCGCCCTCCAGCAGGCTCTGGACGGGCGCGTGTCGCTGGCCATGCAGCAGTACATGGTCAGCGTCTCCGACCCGAAGACCATCAACCTCGTGGACCTCTCCGCCGAGCTCGGCGTCGAGCAGGTCATCATCGACCGCCTCGGCTCGATCATCGGCACCACCGACCCGCAGGTGCAGACGCTCAACCAGCAGAACGCCGCGCACTTCGGCGTGGTCCGCGGCGGTGGCCACGACATCGGTGACGCGGAGGCGTTCGACGCCTACGACGCGGTGACCGTCGACCTGCTCAACGACATCGACAAGAACCTCACCGACGCCGCCAAGGACGCCCGCGGGCTGGCCATCGCCAACGCGCTGGTCACCGCCGCGTTGCTGCTGGCCGCGTTCTTCCTGGCCCTGCTGGTCTCCCGCATGCTGCTGAACCCGATCCGCCGGGTGCGTGAGGGTGCCCTCGAGGTCGCCAACACCCGCCTGCCGGAGATGGTCGCCAAGATCCGGGCCGGCGGCGATCCCGGCGAGATCACCCCGATCCCCGTGCACACCCGCGAGGAGATGGGCCAGCTGGCCCGCGCCGTCGACGACATGCACCGGCAGGCCGTGCACCTGGCGTCCGGCGAGGCACGCCTGCGCTCGCAGGTCGGCGAGATGTTCTCGACCCTGTCCCGTCGCAACACCTCGCTCATCAACCAGCAGCTCGGCCTGATCGAGCGGCTGGAGAAGGACGAGGAGGACCCGAACCGCCTCGAGTCGCTGTTCCGACTCGACCACCTCGCCTCGCGCATGCGCCGTACGGGCGACTCCCTGATGGTGCTGGCCGACGCGCCGATGCAGACGAGCGAGAACGACGCGCTCGCGCTCGGCGACGTGTTCCAGGCCGCGATGGCCGGCGTGCAGGAGTACCAACGCGTCCAGATCGAGTCCTCTCCGCTGGAGAAGGTCAACGGCGCCGCGGCTTCCGATGTGGTGCACCTCATGACCGAGCTCGTCGACAACGCGCTTGCCTTCTCGCCGCCCACCGCGCCGGTGAAGATCTCCACCAAGCAGGCCGGCGACAGCACCATCGTCGAGATCAGCGACGGCGGCCTCGGCATCGCCCAGGACGTGCTCAACTCGCTCAACGAGGACCTCCGCTCCGGCGGTGAGGTCACCGTCGAGACGGCGCGCCGGATGGGTTTGCTCGTGGTCAGCCGGATTGCCACGCGGCACGGCATCACCGTCTCGCTCGCCCGCAATCCGCGCGGCGGTACGACGGCCACGGTGCTGCTCCCGCCCGCGTTGCTGCGCGGCCGGCAGGCGCCGGCCCAGCCCAAGCAGCGTCCCGGGCTGGCCGGGCTCACCCCGGCCAAGTCGGTGCTGCCTGCCGCGGTCACCGAGCGGCTCACCAACGAGGCCGAGCCGAAGCAGCTGCCGACCCGCCCCGAGCCCGCTGCCCCTGCTGCGCCCGCGGCGTTCGCCGCCCCGGCCGCCCCGGCTGCCCCGGTCGCCCCGGTTGCCCCGGTTGTCCCGGCTGCCTCAGCCGCCCCGGCCGCCGCTGCCACACCCGGCAAGCCGGACGCTGCCGAGTCCCAGGTCGACTCGATCAACGCCGCCATTCACGCCGTCACCGGCGGACTCCCGCAGCGTTCGCCGGGCGCCACGCGCTCCGGTGGCGCGATGCCGGGCGCGCCGGTGGGCTCGACCGGTGGCTCGCTGTTCCAGCGGCTCCAGGCCAACGGCACGGATCGTGCTCAGCCCGGGCTGTCGCAGCGTGAGCCGGCGCCGCCACAGCCTGAGCCGGCGCTGCCCCAGCGTGAGCCCGGGCTGCCCCAGCGTGAGCCCGGGCTGCCCCAGCGTGAGCCCGGCACGCCGACCGTGGCGTTCGACGCGATCGACGAGACGACCGCCACGGACGACGCCGAGGCACCCGAGGTCGGGGCACCGGCCGTCGAGGAGATGGCGGCCCCTGCGGAGCGCGTGGCAGGGGATGCCGCGCTCCACCTGACTTCGGCGTCCCCGGAGACCACCGAGCAGACAGCTCCGGTGGAGCTGTCAACCCCGGCTGCCGAGACGCCCGCCGAGAGCTGGGTGGCCGCGGCGCAGGCGACGCCGCCGCCACCCGCCCCCGTCATGGCCTACGACCTTCTCGACTCGCGCAGCCCGATGCCCGAGCCGACCGAGGACGAGACACCGATCTTCCGCGCCCTGCGGTCCAACTGGCTCACCTCCGGCGCGGCCGAGGACACCTGGACGACCTCGGAGATCGAGGCCGGCTGGGAGGCCGCCGAGCAGGTCGCGGAGGCGCCCACGCTCCAGCTCAGCGAGTCCGGGCTGCCGATGCGTCGTCCGGGCAGGCGGCTGGTGCCCGGCGGTGTCTCGCCGGCCCCGACCAACGTCGAGCGCGACCCGGAGGCGATCCGGGCCCGGCTCGCCGCCCACGCGGCAGGTGTCACCCGAGGCCGGACCGCGGCTGTGGACGAGTCCGTACCAGCACCGAGCACCGAGGAAGGCCACGCATGACCGAGAACCTGACCGAGAGCGACGAGCGCGGGCTCGACTGGGTCGTGAGCAAGTTCGCCGACGAGGTGCCGTCCGCGGCCCACGCGATCCTCGTCTCGGCCGACGGCCTGCTGATGGCCAAGAGCTTCAGCCTGCCCGACGAGCGCGCGGAGCAGGTCGCGGCGGTCTCCTCGGGGCTGGCCAGCCTCGCGGTCGGTGCCGCCCGCCTCTTCGAGGGCGGCGCCGTGCTCCAGACCGTGATCGAGATGCAGAACGGCTACCTGCTGCTGATGAGTGTCGGCGACGGGTCACACCTCGCCGTGCTCACCGAGGACTCCGCCGACATCGGCCAGGTGGGCTACGAGATGGCCCTCCTCGTCGACAGGGTCGGCCGGATGGTCCAGGCCACCGCCCGCGTCCCGCTCAGCGGACTCTGAAGGACACGCAGGACCTGTCATGGCACTGCCGACCCAGCCGTGGACCCCGGACGACGACGCGCCCGTCGCGCGCGTCGTCCGGCCCTACACGCTGACCGGCGGCCGTACTTCTCCCAAGGTCGAGCTGCCTTTCGAGGCGACGCTTCGCCGAGAGAGTGGTGGGTCCGAGCCCGCCGACGCCAACCTCGTCCGCATCCTCGAGGTGTGTGACAAACGCTCGGTCGCCGAGGTGTCCGCGCACGTGCACATGCCGATCGGTGTCGTCCGGGTCCTCCTGGGCGACCTGATCGAGCAAGGACACGTCCGGGTGCAGGCGACCCTGACCGAAGACTCGTCCCAGGACGAGCGACGAGAGCTCATCGAAAGGACCCTCCGTGGACTCCGCACGCTCTAGCGCCCAGCGCTCCGCTGCGTCGACCAAGATCGTCGTCGCCGGCGGCTTCGGCGTCGGCAAGACGACCCTGGTGGGATCGGTCTCGGAGATCATGCCTTTGCGCACCGAGGCCCTCGTCACCAACGAGTCCGAGGGTGTCGACGACCTGGCCGCCGTCCCCTCCAAGGCCACGACCACCGTCGCCATGGACTTCGGCCGCATCACGCTGGCCGAGGACCTCGTCCTCTACCTGTTCGGTACGCCGGGTCAGCGACGGTTCTGGTTCATGTGGGACGACCTGTGCCTCGGCGCGATCGGCGCGATCGTGCTCGTCGACACCGCCCGCCTCGACGAGGCGTTCTCGCCACTGGACTACTTCGAGTCGAAGGGACTGCCCTTCATCGTGGCGGTCAACCAGTTCGACACCGCCCAGCGCTATCCGCTGGAGGAGGTCCGGGCGGCGCTGGCCGTTCCGGAGCACGTGCCGATGATCGAGGTGGACGCCCGTGACCGCGAGTCGTGCAAGCGGGCGCTGATCCGGATCACGGAGTACTCGCTCGAGCAGCTCACCGCCTCCGTGGCGGCTCCGGCCTACTGACGCGAGCAGCGATCAGCAACCAATCGACGGGCCTCCACGGTGCCCCCAGTGCACACCGTAGAGACCCGGCGATATCGGTCAGTTGCCAGGACTCGCGGTCTTGATGCGCGCGTGGAGGCGTCAGCTCTCAGCCAGGACGATCGCGGCTACGTCCACCAAGCGCTGACGACTCGACCGTGCTCGCTCGCGGAGCCGCGCGAACGCCTCGTCGATGGTGATGCCCTCGATGCGCGCGAGCGCGCCCTTGGCCTGCTCGATCACGATCCTGCTGTTGAGCGCGCCCTGGAGCTGCTCGGTGAGGGCCTCGGCGCGGGCGATGCTGCGCTCCTGGAGGATCGCGATGGTGGCCACGTCGGCCAGTGACTGCACCACGCGGACCTCGCCGGGGTCGAACCGCGTCTCGGAGACGCTGAACAGGTTGAGGGCGCCGATGGCCTGGTCGCGCAGTCGCATCGGGAAGGCGTGCACGGAGTGGAAGCCCGCATCGATGGCGTAGGGCGCGAACTCGGGCCAGCTGTCGGCATTTGCGAGGTGGTTGTTGACCACCGGCTCCATGGTCCGCACGCACTCCAGGCAGGGGCCCTCCCCGAGCCTCAGCTGGGCCAGCTCGAGCTTGCGGCCGTCGTCGTTGGAAGCGGCCATGAACCGCAGCTCCCCGCGGTGGTCGAACAGCATGATGCCCACCGCGTCGGCACCGCTCACCACGGTCGCGTGCTCACACAGCGTCGTCAGGAAGTCGACGACGTCGAAATCGGCGACGAGGGTGTCGGCCACGTCGACGAACAGGTCTGAGAGTCTCTCGGTCGAGATCATGCCGGCGTCCCTTTCGTCGGGTAAAGGCGGCCGGTGGGCCGCCGGGTGTTGTGAGGAGTCGGAAGCGGAGCTGGTGGAGTCATGGGTCGTCCGTCCCTAGCAGCCTGCGTCGGCCGGCGACGATGTCCCCGGAGAGTTCCTGGAGCGAGACGCTCTCGGCGAAGGCTACGGCGCGCATCCGCGCCAGTGCCACGTCGAGCGGCACCGCCAAGTCAACCATGACCATGCCTTGCGCCTGGTAGACCTCGTCGTGCGCGTGCATCGCGGCGTGCAGCTGTGGGTCGGGATTGTCCCCGGTCGGCGAGCTGTCGAGCAGCAGCTCGGTAGCCACCTCGGCGAAGATCAGGCCGGCACTCAGCTCCCGCTTGCCCAGTGGTCCTGCTTCGGCCCGGGCACAGGTCAGCACTCCGAAGCGGACCGCCCCGAGCTGCAGCGGGAACGCGAAGACGGCCTCGATGCCGCGCTCGATAGTGGCCGGGGCGAAGCCCGGCCAGCGACCTCGGCAGGCCCGCAGGTCGGAGATGAGGACCGGGCGTCCCGCGGCGTAGGCGTCGCGGCCGGGACCCTCGCCGAGGTCGAACTGGAGCTCCTGGATCCCCGCGCCGGGAGCGCCGGCCGACGCGACGGCGACCGAGGATCCCACGGGCGTCATCAGCGTGACCGAGACCTGGTCGAACCCGAGCTCATGCAGGGCCGCCCGGCAGAGGCGATCGAGTCCGATGGCCACGTCGGGTACGACGCCTGGCTCGGCGGCCAGGATCGCCCGGGCCTGCTCGCGCAACCAATCACCGTGGTCGTCGGTGACGCGGTAGCCGGCGATGTTCACCCTCCTCGCCGTGGCGCTCCACACTGAGCCGATGTCACGGTGCGTGCGACTACAAACTTACTACCACTCGACCGAGGTTGGCTCCATGCTCGGCCGCCCCGAGTTCGGCACGCAGCTCCGCGATGACCCGGGTCAACCGCCGGGAGACCTGCGCCTGGGTGAGCCGGAGCTCGACGGCGATCGACTGTTGGGTCCGGTCCTCACTGAACCGCAGCCGCAGCAGCTCACGGTCTCGCGGCGCGAGCCGGTCCACCATCGGGGCGAGCACCGAGCGCAGCTCGATCGCGTGCTGCTCATCGGTCCCGAACCGGCCCTCGGCGCCGAGCGCCCGCAGCGGTGGCCAGCCGCCCTTCTGGTCGATGGAAGCGGGGCTGAAGCAGCCGCGAGCACACAGTGCGGCCTCGACCTCGCGGGTGGTCAGGTGCAGATGCTTGGCCAGCCGGTCGACCGTGTGGACGCCGTACCGGATCTCGTCGGCCTCGGGCAGCCCCTCGCGGTCGATGAGCAGCTGGACCTCCTGAACTCGCCGTGGGACCCGGATGGTCCAGCCGTGGTCGCGGAAGTGCTGCTTGACGCCGCCAACGATCGTCGGCACCGCGAAGGTCATGAAGTCGTGGCCGCGCTGCGGGTCGAAGGCGCGCACCGCCTGCACGAGCGAGAGGCACGCGGTCTGGTCGAGGTCCTCGCGATCGATGCCGCGTCCGTGGTAGCGCCGGGCCACAGCCAGGGCCACGCCGGTGTTGAGCAGCACGATCTGCTGCCGGATGTCGTCGCGCTCCGCGTCCGCCGCGGCGGTCAGTGCCTCGAACAGTGCTGCCGTCTGCCGCTCACGGCGGGTCCGTGCGGGCGTGCAGACTCGGCTGCCGGATCCGGCCCGGCGGCCGCCGTCGTCGAGATCGTGCACGGGACCTCCCCGGGCAAACGCGCGCGCGATGCCATCGGGGTCCTGGACGGCCGTGCGTTCAGCATAGCCACGACGTGCGCCGCGACGACGTCTCAGTTCGAGACGAGTCAGAACTCGTAGTCGTACTCACGGAGGTCGGCCTCGAAGAGCTCCGCCACCCGCCTGCGGGTCTTCTCGGTGTAGAGGTCGCGGTAGTCCGGTCGGCCCGGGTCGATGTTGACGCTCCGGAGTCCGACCCACTCCAGCCCGAGGTGGTCGTAGATCTGCTGCAGGTCGGCCTCGAGGCTCTCCTGCCGACCGGTGAAGTCGGCGCGCTTCCTCTCGTTGTTGAGGAAGGCCACCTGTGGCTTGCGCAGCCGCGGATACTCGTCGGGCGCGTGCATGACGAACGACTCGAAGTCGGGGTGCTTCTCGATGATCCCGGCCACGAACTTGTTGCGCTTCAGATGGTCGAGGTAGCGCTCGATGCCCTCCGCTGCGCCGTCCCTGAAGCGCTCCATCATCCGCCACCACGACAGCATCCGGGCCCATGGGTTGCGCACGAACCCGGCCGTCCAGTAGTCCGCCAGACCCGGCTCGAGCTGGAGCAGCCGGTCGAGAGGTGCGTGCCGGTTCGCCGCCGGGATCCGGCGTACGTCGCCGAGGGCCGCGGTCAGGCCGTTGTCGATCGTGGACCCGCCGGTCTTCTGCACGTGCACGAAGAGGAACCGGTGCGAGTCGGAGATGAGCACCCGGCCACGCTATAGCGCCCGGAGGGTCGGTCCCGCATGCGAGGCTGCGGTCGTGCGCGAGCTCGGTGACCTGGTCGTCGACCTGAGCGCGCGCGGAGACCGGGCGACCGCCGTCTACCGGGCGCTGCTCCACGCGGTGCGCAGCGGGCGGCTCGAGCCGGGGGAGCGGCTGCCGCCGACCCGGGCGCTGGCGGCCGACCTGGGCGTCTCACGGACGACGGTGGCCACGGCCTACGACCGGCTGGCGGCGGAGGGCTTCCTGACCGCGCGGGTGGGCGCGGGGACGTTCGTGGCCGACGCCGCCAGGCCGCTGCGGGCGCCGCGCCGCGGCACCGACCTGATGCCACGGCCGGGCTGGGACCACGCACCCCACCCGACCAGTGGGTCGACCCCCAAGCCGGCGCACGACTTCCGGGTCGGGATCCCCGACGCACGGCTGTTCCCGTTCGACACCTGGCGGCGGCTGGTGACCGCCGAGCTGCGGGTGGGCGCCCACGACCTCGGGGTCTACGCCGACCCGGCCGGCTTCCGGCCCCTGCGCGAGGCGATCGCGCGCCAGCTCGCCCTCTCGCGGGGGGTGACGGCCACGCCCGACGAGGTGCTGGTCACCTACGGCACCCAACAGGCCCTCGACCTGGTCACTCGGGTGCTCGTCGCCCCCGGAGACGTGGTCGCGGTCGAGGAGCCCGGCTACCCGCTCGCGCGCGACGTGTTCGCAACGTGCGGCGCCCGCGTGGTGCCGGTCCGGGTCGACGAAGAGGGGCTGGTCGTCGACGAGCTGCCGGCCGCGGCCCGGCTCGTGTTCACGACGCCGTCCCACCAGTTCCCGACCGGCCCGCCGCTCTCGCTCGAACGGCGGCGGGCGCTGCTCGACTTCGCGGGCCGGCACCGGTGCGCGGTGATCGAGGACGACTACGACAGCGAGTTCCGCTTCACCGAGCGGCCGCTCGAGACGCTGCACTCGATGGACGACGCGGGGCGGGTGCTCTACCTCGGCACCTTCTCCAAGTCGCTGGTGCCCGGGCTGCGGTTCGGCTACCTCGTGGCCCCCGAGCCGCTCCAGAACGCGCTGCGCTCGGCGCTCCAGCTGAGCGTGGGCTATGTCGACGTGCCGGTGCAGGCGGCACTCGCGCGGTTCCTCGAGGACGGCCTGTTCGCGCGGCACCTGCGCAAGGCTCGGGCCGCCTACGGCGAGCGACGGAGCCTGGTGCTCGAGGCGATCCATGGCCCGCTGAGCACGCACCTCGAGCTGGTGCCGTGCCAGGCCGGCCTGCACGTCACCTCGTTGCTGCGCGACCAGACGGTCGACGACAACGACGTCGTACGCCGCGCTGCCGAGCAGGGTCTGGCGATCGAGGCGCTCTCGTCGTACGCCCTCTCGGGAGCGCCGCGCGGGATCGTGCTGGGCTACGGCGCCGCCGACCCGGCGACGATCACGCCGGGGCTGGCGCGACTGGCCGCGGTGCTCGATGGAACGCCGTCCACGCCAGCGCCCCCGCCCCGATGAGCGCCGGGCCCAGCAGGTGGGAGCCGGTGAGGGCGAGCAACCCGAGGGTCGCGACGAAGCCGACTGCCGCGCCGCGGCGCACCCAGGTGCCGCGCGGCAGCAGCTTGAGGGCGGCGGCGGTGCCGACCGCGTAGACCAGCGCGAAGGCGCCGGTGGTCATCAGCAGCGGCGCGTTGAGCGAGAGGTCGCCGAGGGTGATCACCGCGAGCGACGTCAGGCTTCCGAGCGCGACCACCGTCAGCGACCGGCGCGGGACCTCGCCTGCGCTGGAGCCGTTGGCCAGCCACGCGGGCAGCGAGCCGTCGCGAGCCAGGGCCGCGCCGAGGCGGGCGCCGCCGGCGAAGTAGGCGTTGATCGCGCCGACCGAGAGCAGCACCGCGACCACCGCGGTGACCGGGCGGGCGGCCTCGCCGAAACCGAGGACGAGCAGGTTCGAGAGCGGAGCCTTGCCCGGGTGGTCGCCGAGCACCGCGACGGTGGCGAACGCTATGCCGAGGTAGAGCACGCTGATGACCGCGATCGCGATGCCTGTTGCCCGGCCGATGTCCCGGGCCGGGTTGCGGTACTCGCCGCTCAGCGACGTCACCGCCTCCCACCCTGCGAAGGCCCACACCAACAGCGCCGCCGCGGAGCCGACCGCGAGCCAGCCGTGCGGCGCGAACGGCGTGAGGTTGCCGAGCTCGGCGTGGGGCAGCGAGACCACGGTGGCGGCCAGCAGCAGCCCGCCGAGCACGAACGCGATGACGAGCTGCACGCGACCGCTGACCCGCAGCCCGAACCAGTTCATCACCGTGACCAGGCCGATGATCGCGCCGGTGGCGACCAGCTGGGTGTTCCGACCGCCGCCGAGCGAGTCGGCGACGTACGCCGCGGCGAAGCCTGCAGCGGTCGGCGCCCCGATCGGGATCGCGAAGTAGAAGCACCAGCCCACGACCGTCGCGGCGCGGGACCCGAACGCCCGGCGCGCGTACGTCGACACACCGCCGCCGTCGGGGTAGCGGGCACCCAGTGCCGCGAACGTCGTGGCCAGCGGGACCGACAGCAGCAGCAACGCCACCCAGGCCAGCAGCGACGCCGGGCCCGCCACGCCCACCGCGAGCGCGGGCAGCGAGATGACCCCGGTGCCGAGCACCGCGCCGATGGTCAGCGCGGCGCCCTGGGGCACGTCGAGCCGGCCGCCGTTGGCTGAGGTGGGAGCCGCCGGTGTGGTGGGGGGTGCGAGCGTGGCCATGGCTCAATTCTGGATGCCTTATTGGCTCAGCAGAATGGCCAATTGGCGGCCATTTGGGCAGGCCAATCTCCGCCGAGGCCAAATTCCCCGGTCAGCCGGGGAAGTTGTCACTTCGCATTGGTTGCAACCCCCGACAGGTGCCAGCTTCCCCGGTCAGCCGGGGAATTTGACCACCGGCTCAGGCCTCAGGCGAGGTCGGAGATCTTCTCGATCAGCGCGGTGGTCGAGATGGCCGGCGTGCGGGGCAGGTAGACGACCTCGCAGATGTCCTCGAACACGTCGAACTTGCCGGCCCAGTCGTCGCCCATGACCAGCACGTCGGCGGCGTACTGCTCGATGTAGTGGCGCTTGAGATCGAGGCTCTCCTCGACGAACACCTCGTCGACCGCCTTGAGCGCGGCGACGATGGCGAGCCGCTCGGCCTGGCTGAAGACCGGCTCGCGGCCCTTCTTGCTCATGTTGAGCGCATCGGACGAGACGCCGACGACCAGCCGGTCGCCGTACTGCGCCGCGCGCTCGATGACCCGGAGATGTCCGACGTGGAAGACGTCGAACGTGCCGAAGGTCAGGACGGTGCGAGCCATGACGGGGATTCTCCCAGCCGTACGGCGTGCACGAGAATCGGCGCCAATGACCGAAGCTGCGGCGACCACCGCCCCCCTCATCGCCAGTGACCCCGCTGCCGACGCGCTCCGCCGCGCCGGGCTGCGGAGGATGCGGACGGTGGCGGTGGGCCTCCTGGTGTTCGCCGCCGTGGTGTACGTCGCGACGCTCGATCGCGACGGGTTCCTCGGCTTCGTGAACGCCGGCGCCGAGGCATCGATGGTGGGCGCGATCGCGGACTGGTTCGCGGTGACCGCCCTGTTCAAGCACCCGCTCGGCATACCGATCCCGCACACCGCCCTGATCCCGAAGCGCAAGGACGACCTCGGCCGGGGGCTCGAGGAGTTCGTGAGCGAGAACTTCCTCCAGGAGGCGATCATCCGCGACCGGATCGGCGTGGCCGGGATCTCCCGGCGGGCCGGGGTCTGGCTCGCCGAGCCCGCCAACGCGCGGCGCGTGGTCGACGAGGTGGCGGAGGTGGCCGCCATCGCGCTCACCAAGGTGCGCGACGACCACATCGAGTCGCTGGTGCGCGATGCCCTCACGCCGCGGTTCCGCGAGGAACCGATCGCGCCGCTGCTGGGCGGGCTGCTGTCCGAGGCGCTCCGCGACGACCTGCACCACGGCCTGGTCGACCTCGCGCTCGAGGAGCTGCACGGCTGGCTGGTCGAGAACCCGGACACGGTGGCGGACGTGATCGGGGAGCGGGCGCCGTGGTGGGCGCCGCCCCGCCTCAACGAGGCGGTGACCGGCCGGATCCACGCCGAGCTGGTCAACTGGGTCCAGGACATCCGCGACGACCCCCGGCACCGGGCACGCGCCGCGCTCGACTCGGTGTTGACCCAGCTCGCGGCCGACCTGCTTGAAGACCCCGAGACCCAGGCCCGCGCCGAGGCGCTCAAGGAGCGGATCCTCGACAACCCGGCGGTGATCCGGTCCGCGATCTCACTCTGGGACGCGCTGCGCCGGGCGCTGACGACGTCGCTGCAGGACCCGCGTGGCGCCGTACGCCAGCGGATGATGCTCGAGGTCTCGACGTTCTCCGAACGCCTCAGCTCCGACCCCGGCCTGCAGGCGCGCCTGGACGGGCTGGCGGCCGACGCCGCCGTCTTCGTGGTCGACCGGTACGGCGCCGAGGTGACCGCCGTGATCACGCACACGATCGAGCGGTGGGACGGTCGCGAGGCCGCCCGCCGGATCGAGCTGCACGTCGGCCGGGACCTCCAGTTCATCCGGATCAACGGCACCGTGGTCGGTGGGCTGGTCGGTCTGGTGATCCACGCGGTCAGCGTCACGCTCGGCTGAGCGCCGTCCTGACCTGGTCCTCGGTCGGCGAAGCCGCGTCCAGCCTCAGGTGCGGTACGGCCGGGGGCGCGCCCCCGGGCAGCGCGTGCCGGTCGCGCGGGTCGGCCCGCACGGCCAGACGATCCCGCAGGAGCTCGGGCGTCGCGTCGAGCCAGACCACCTGCATCGGTCGCGGTGAGACCGCGTGCACCAGTGCGTCCCACTCCGGTCCGCCGCCCAGCTCCTCGGTGAACGGAGCCACCAGGACGAGCTCCTCGACGACCTGGTCGCCGGCGAGCGCGCGCAACGCCGCGTAGCGGGCCGGGCGGACGACCTCGCGGTGCTCGGGCTCGTTCCAGTGCCCGGCGCCCCAGGTCGCGCTCGCGGTCATGGCGTCGAGCAACGGGTTGGTGGCCGTGTCGAGGTCGAGCAGCACCGCGCTGCGCGCCCGGGCCAGGGCCCGCCCGAGCGTCGACTTCCCCGAGCCGGCGGGCCCGGCGACCACCCAGGCGGTCACGTCTGCCGGTACGACTCGTGCCACTCGGCCGGCAGCAGCCGGGCCGCGTCGGACACCGACGGAGTGTCGGCCCAGCCCCGGCCCTGCTCGCGCAGCACCGCGGCCAGGCGGTCCAGGCGGTCGCAGGCGGTGGCGACGCCGGCCGCCCTGGTCTCCGGGTCGTGCCGGCCCACGCCGTCCCCCCAGATCGCGCGACCGGCCATGAAGCCGCAGGCGCCCGCGGCGGCGGCGATCCGCAGCTGGGCCTCGAACTGCACGAACGTCGCCGAGGCCGAGAGCAGCACCCACGGGACGTCGAGCCCCGCATCCAGCTCGGCGCAGCTACGGGCCGCGGCGTCCTCGGATGCCGGGTCGCCCACGCGCCCCGGGAACTCGACCTTGAGCACGTCGGCGCCGGAACCGGCGAAGGCGGCGGCCGAGCGCACCGTCGCGGCGTACCTGGCCGACGCGACCGCCGGGTCGGTGGGGTCCTCGCCGGGAAGCGCGTACCACAGGGGCTCCACGACCAGCGGCAGCTCGTGCTCGTCGCACTCCGCGGACAGCCGGCGGACCAGCTCGTGCTGCTGTGCGGCGACCTCGGACTCCTCGCGGTGGAAGATCACGAGCTTGGCAGCGTCCGCGCCGAGCCGTGCGAGAGCCTCGACCGTCCAGTGCTCGCGCACCTCGGTGGCGGTCGCGAACCCGCCCCCGTCCCAGTAGAGCCGTTCGAGCCCGCTGATGAGCCCCACCTGCCCTGGCAGGGCACCGGTGAGCACGGCCTGACCGAAGCTCCAGACCGGGTCGGCGAGCACGGCGGTGCAGTGGCCTGCCATGCCGGCGATCAGCTCGACCTTGGACTCCACGACCTCCTCGAACCCGACCCGGGACGGGTCCGCGTCAAACAGCAGCAGGTAGTTCTCGGGGTGGTCGATGGCCGCCACCCGGACGAAGCCGTCCGCGTCGCTGATCCGCTGCAGGCGGCGCAGTTTCCCGAGCCGCGAGGGCCCGGCGGGGGTGGTGGCGGGTCGGCCGGGAGATGAGGGGGCCACGGTGTCGGTCACGTTGCGAGCTCATTTCACCAAAGGGTTGACAACGTTGTCATGTGATGCCCACCATACTACCCGTGCTGGTCGTGACCCCGAACCTCTGCTTCGACCGCACCCTGCGGATCGAGCGCTTCGAGCCGGGTGCCGTGGCCCGCCCCTACGACGTCGAGATCACCATCGGCGGCAAGGGCGTGAACGTCTGCCGGGCGGTCGCTGACCTGGGCGGACACGCAGACCTGCTCGGAGTGATCGGGGAGTCGGACCGCGCGAGCTTCACCTCCCTGGCGGCGCCCGAGGAGCTTCGGTTGCACACCGTCACCGTCCCTGGTGCCGTGCGCCAGGCCACGATCATCATCGAGGACTCGGGCCGGGCCACCGTGCTGAACGAGCCCGGGCCCCTCGTCGGCGAGGAGGACGCGGCGCGGGTCCTGGAGCGTGCGGACGCCCTGATGGCGAACCGGGGACTGGTGGCCTGCAGTGGCAGCCTGCCGCCCGGCATGCCCGCCGACTTCTACGGTCGCATCACCCGGCTGGCGCGCGATCACGGCGCGGTCTCGGTCGTCGACGCCGCGCGCACCGCGCTCGCAGACGCCCTGGCGGCGGAGCCGGACGTGGTCACGCCCAACCTGCACGAGGTCGAGGGCGTCCTGGGCAGCCGGCTCGACGAGGCCTCGCACGACGACGCCCCGCTCGAGGAGGTCCGCGACCGGGCGTTCGCGGCGGCCGAGGCGTTGCTGGACCGCGGCGCCCGTCGCGCCCTGGTGACGGCGGGGGCGCACGGCGCGGCCTTCCTCGCACCGGGCGAGCGCCTGTGGGTGGACGCGCCTCGGGTCGACGTCGCGAACCCGATCGGTGCCGGGGACGCGCTGGTCGGTGGGCTTCTGGTGGCGCTCGATGGCGGGGCCACCTGGCCGGACGCGGTTGGGCACGCGGTGGCGGTCGCCAGCGCAGCGGTCGAGCATCCGGTCGCCGGACACCTGGTGGCTGCCCGGGTCGCCGTGCTCGCCGGCCGGGAGCGGGTCGGCTCATGAAGAAGCCCACCGTGCACCACGTCGCGGCCGAGGCCGGGGTGAGCATCAAGACCGTCTCGCGTGTCGTCAACGGCGCTGCCAATGTCTCGCCCGAGGTGCGCGAGCGGGTCGAGCGAGCCATCGAACAGCTGCACTACGTGCCCAACACGCTGGCCCGGTCGCTCAAGGCAGGTCGGGGCTACACGATCGGCGTGGTCATCGACACCATCGCGGACCCGTTCTTCGCTGCTCTCACCAGCGCCGTCGAGGAGGCCGCTCTCGCCGAGGGGCTGGGCACCGTCTTCGGCAGCACCGGTTTCGACGCCGAACGCGAGCGCGCCCAGGTGGAGCGGATGGCCATGCAGCGGGTGCGGGCCCTCATCCTCGCGCCCACCGAGGGCACCCACGACTACCTGCGGCGGTTCGACGCGTCGTTCCCGATGGTCATGGTCGACCGGGCGGTCGCCCTGCCGGGCTACGACACCGTGCGCGTGGACGACGTCGGCCTGGCGCACCGCGCCGTCGCGCACCTGTGTGCCCACGGCCATCGACGGATCGCCTTCGTCGGCAGCGACGAACGGTTCGAGACCACCCGGGACCGGCTCGCCGGCTATCGGCGGGCGCTCGCCGACGTCGGCGTCGAGCCGCGGCCGGAGTGGGTCCGCCCCGGACCCACCCGTGACGTGGACGGGACCGCCGTGACCCAGGCCCTCCTGGCGCTGCCCGACCCGCCCACCGCGGTCTTCGCGGCCAACCCCCGCGCCGCCATCGGTGTTGCGCACGCGCTGCACACAGGTGACCGGGCCGACGTCGCGTTCGTCAGCTTCGGAGACTTCCCGCTGGCCGCCACCCTGCGACCCGGGGTGACCGTGGTGGACCAGAACCCGGTGGCCATCGGCGTGACCGCCATGGAGATGGTGATGGCGCACCTCGAGGGGCGCGCGAGCGAGGGCCGCGACATCCTCGTCGCGGCGGAGCTGATCCCCCGCGGGTCGGGCGAGATCGGGGTGCCGCTGTGACGCCGCTCCGGCTCGCACCCAACCTGGTGGACCACTTCTACGCGGGGGGCGCGCGCATCGCGGCACTGCGCGGCATCGTCACGACCTCGACCCACCAGCCCGAGGAGTGGCTCGGGTCGACCGTTCCGCGCGCCGATGGCAACGTTGTCACCAACGCCCCCGGCCTGGCCGTCACCGAGGATGGCCGGCTGCTGCGCGACCTGGTCGCCGCCGATCCGCTGGGCTGGCGCGGCACCGGACCCTGGCCGGGGATCCCGGACCACGACACGGGCCTGCTGCTCAAGCTGCTCGACGCCGGCCAGCGGCTTCCGATCCATGTCCACCCGGACCGGGCCTTCGCGGCCGCCCACCTGGCCTGCCCCTACGGCAAGACCGAGGCGTGGTACGTCCTCGACGTGGACCCGGGCGCGGCCATCCACCTCGGGTGGACCGAGGACGTCGATCCCGACGAGCTGGTACGCCGGATCGACGCCCAGGACGGCGAGTGGGGACTCTCGCGGATGCATCGGGTCGAGGTCCGGCCCGGGGACGGCGTCCTGGTGCCGGCCGGACAGGTGCACGCGATCGGCGCCGGCGTCTTCGTGGCCGAGGTCCAGGAGCCCACCGACTTCTCGATCCTGCTCGAGTGGTCGATCACCACGTCGACCCGCGAGGACTCCCACCTCGGGCTCGGCTTCGAGCGAGCCCTCTCCGCGGTCAGCCACCGCGCCCTCGAGCCGGCCGCCCTCACGAAGCTGGTCACGAAGGCGGACGGTCCCGAGGGCGACGGTCCGCGGTCCTGCCTCCCTGCCGAGGCCGATCGGTTCTTCCGGCTGCACCTCGTCGTGGCCGGGGACCGCTTGGCGGCAGGCTTCTCGGTGCTGCTGGTCCTCGAGGGTGCTGCGCTGATCACCTCCGACGCCGGCGAAGAGATCCAGGCCGCCCAGGGCGAGGTGTGGGCCGTGCCGCACGGGTTCGGGGGCTGGTCGGTCTCCGGGCAGGGTCGCCTGCTCGTGGCTCGCCCCGGTGCCGGCTGGCCCGCTGACCTGGGAGGTGACCGGTGACCGCCCGGGGCGTGTCCGTCGATCCGTGCGCGGTCGGTGTCGACGTCGGGTCCACCTGGATCAAGGCGATCGCGGTCGCATCGGACGGCGAGCACCTCGCGACGGCCCGGCTCCGGACGCCGTGGCACACCCTGCCGGGCGGCGGGACCGAGACCACGGCCGAGGAGCTCTCGCGCGGGGTCTCGGTGTTGCTGGTCGAGCTCGACGCGGAGCTGTCCGGCCGGCCCGTGACGTCCATCGGCATCTCCGGGATGGCCGAGTCCGGCGTGCTGCTCGACGCCGACGGCCGGGCCGCGGCCCCAGTGCCAGCGTGGTTCGACCCGCGGGGCTCTGACCTGTTCGAGGCACAGCCGGCTGACCTGCGCACGGCGTTCCCAGCGGCCACGGGACTGCCGGTGAGCGCGCTGGCGACGTTCGCCAAGCTGCTGCACCTCCGGTCCGGTGGGCTCGACCTGGGCGGGCTCACCTGGCTGAACGTGCCCGAGTACGTCGCGCACACGCTCGGAGGTGACCGCTACGGCGAGGTCTCGCTCGTCGCCCGGACGGGGCTGCTCGACCAGGGCACCGCTCGGCCGTGGGAACCGGCGCTGACCGCGCTCGGCGTCGACGTCGACCTGCTGCCCCCGCTCCGCGCTGCCGGCTCGCAGTGGGGCCACGCGCGCCGGGTCCCGACCTCGATGGCCGACGCCGTGCTCACCGTGGCGGGCCATGACCACCTCGTCGCGTCGGTGGCCGCCGGCGTGGTCCATCCCCACCAGCTCTACGACTCCATCGGGACCGCGGAGGCTCTGGTGCGGGTCCTCCCGCAGCCGCTGCCGCCCGAACGTCGCGCCGGCCTGGCGGCCGCAGGCGTCAACGTCGTCCGCCACCTGCTCCCCGGCCGGTTCACCATGCTGGCCGGCACCCGGACCGGGCTGGTGCTGCGCCGGGTGCTCAACCTCGTCGGCGTCGAGGACGAGGCCGGTCGGGACCTGCTCGACGCGGCGGTCCTGGCGCTGCCTGCCGACACCGACCCGGCCCTGGTCGTCAGCGGCGCGGTCAACACCGAGTCGTCGATGACTGTGCGCGTGGACACCGACGACGTGTCGCCGGCCGCGCTCTTCGCCGCCGCACTCGGCCACACCACCGACGTACTGACCGGCGTGGTCGCACTCATCGACGCCGAGGCCGGCCCGGCGACCGAGACGGTCGTCGCGGGCGGCTGGACCCGGATGGCCTCTGTGCGCCGGGCCCGGGAGGCGGCGCTGCCGGGCGTCGTCTTCTCCAGCCGCGACGAGGACACCGCCCACGGTGCCGCGCTGATCGGTGCCTTCGCCGCGGACCCAGCGGCCCACGACCTGGCCGACGCCCTGTCCAAGGGTCAGTCGACCCGCGCAACGCACCCACCCACAACCCTCACCGGAGGATCTGCATGACCGACACCCGCATCCAGACGTCGTCCCTCGACGACATCGCCACCGACGAGGGCACCTTCGCCGTCGTCGCGATGGACCAGCGCAACACGCTGAAGCGGATGTACGCCGCCGTCGGCGTTCACGACCCGAGCACCGAGGAGCTGGTCGCGATCAAGGCCGACGCGGTCCAGGCCCTCGCACCCAGCGCCAGCGCCTTCCTCCTCGATCCGACCTACGGCATCCCGGCTCTGGAGCAGGTGGACGACGACGTGAGGTCCAGCCTCGGCGTCCTGGTCGCTGCTGAGCCACCAGTCAGGGAGAAGTACGCCGACGAGCCACGCGGCACCCGCGACGCCGCACTGGACGCGGCGTGGGTGCGCAGCCAGGGCGGCGACGCACTGAAGTTCCTGATCCAGGTGCGCGCAGACCGCCCCCGTGGTGACGGCCCCGACCTCGCCGCCGAGGCCGTCGAGGTGATCCGCCAGGTGGTCGAGGACTGCCGGGCCGCCGGCGTGCCGTCAGTCATCGAGAACCTGATCTACCCGCTGCCGGGGGAGGAGCTCGACGCGGAGCGACGGGCCGACGCCATCATCGCCGCGGCGGTCGCCCTCGACGAGCTCCGGCCCGACCTGCTCAAGCTGGAGTACCCCGGCAGCCCGGCGGCCTGCCGCCGGCTCGCCGACGCGATCTCCGCGCCGTGGGCCGTGCTCTCGGCCGGTGTGGCCTTCGACGAGTTCACCCACGTGCTGCAGGTCTCCTGCGACGAGGGCGGCGCGTCCGGCTTCATCGCCGGTCGTGCGGTCTGGAAGGAGACCGTCGGCATGGACCGCGAGGCACGTCGCGCGTTCCTCGCCGACGAGGGCCGCCGGCGCCTCGACACCTGCGTCGAGGCCATCGCGGGCCGGGCGCGTCCCTGGCGCGAGGCCGCGGGGGAGGTGACGTCATGACAGCTCCCGTCCTGGAGGCCCGTGGGCTGACCCGCCAGTTCGGACACGTCACGGCCCTCGACGGAGCCGACTTCGACGTCAACGCGGGTGAGGTCGTCGCCCTGATCGGCGACAACGGCGCGGGCAAGTCGACGCTGGTCAAGGCGCTGTCGGGCAACCTCGCTGTCGACTCGGGTGAGGTGCTCTTCGACGGCCGTCCGTGCGTCATCGGCACGCCCACCGAGGCGAGCCAGCTCGGCATCGAGACCGTGCACCAGGACCTGGCACTCGCGCCGCACCTCGACCCGGTCCAGAACATGTTCCTCGGCCGGGAGACGATGCGCGCCGGCCTGGCCGGCCGGCTGGGCTTCATGGACACCCGCGCGATGCGGGCCGAGGCCCGGTCGGCCTTCGAGGACCTCGGAGCCACCGTCCGCAGCCTCACCACTCCCGTGGGCGCGATGTCGGGTGGCCAACGCCAGGCGATCGCCATCGCGCGGGCCGTGCACTGGGCCAACCGGGTCGTGTTCCTCGACGAGCCGACCGCGGCTCTCGGCGTCCGGCAGACCGCGAACGTCCTCGACACCATCCGCCGGGTTCGCGACAAGGGAGTCGCGGTGGTGCTGATCAGCCACTCGATGCCGCACGTGATGCAGATCTCGGACCGGGTGCAGGTGCTGCGCCTGGGCAGCCGGGTGGCGACGTACCAGACCTCGGGCACCTCGATGGAGCAGCTGGTGGCGGCGATGACCGGAGCGATGGGAGAGGCGGCATGACACTCCAGACACAGGACGCCGGAGCCGTGGCGGTCTCCGCCGACGACGAGCAGCTCACCATGATCGGCCGGCTGGCCCGACTCCAGGCGTTCCAGATCCTCCTGGTGCTGGCAGCCATCGTGGCGGTCTTCATGACGCTCGCACCCAACAACTTCGGCAACCTCGAGAACTTCCGGCAGATCTCGCAGAACGCCGCGATCCTCGCGGTGCTGGGGGTGGGGATGACCTTCGTCATCGTCACGTCCGGCATCGACCTGTCGGTCGGCTCGGTGCTGGTGTTCTCCGGGGTGGTCGCCGCGAAGGTGATGATCTGGATGGGGCCCGCCGACGGCACGGGTGGCCAGGGCTGGGGCGTGGCTGCCGCGGGCATCGCGGCCGCCGTCCTGTCCGGGCTGGCCTGGGGGCTGCTCAACGGCGTACTGATCGCCAAGGCCAAGATCCCGCCGCTCATCGTGACCCTCGGCACCCTGGGTGCGGCGCTTGGCCTCGCCCAGATCCTCACCGACGGCGTCGACCTGCGCACGGTGCCCACCGTCATGCAGGACTCGATCGGCTACGGCAACGCCGTCGGCCGGCTGCCGATCATCGTGGTCATCGCGGTGGTGGTGATCGTGATCGGGGTGGTGGTGCTGCACCTGACCCGCTTCGGCCGCTACACGTATGCGATCGGCTCCAACGAGGAGGCCGCCCGCCGCGTCGGCGTACGGGTCGACCGGCACCTCATCTTCGTCTACGCGTTGTCCGGCACCCTGGCCGGCTTCGCCGGGGCCTTGAGCCTCGCGCAGTTCGGGACCACGGCCATCGCCGGCCAGTCCCAGACAAATCTCAACGTGATCGCGGCCGTCGTGATCGGGGGCACCTCCCTGTTCGGCGGCGTCGGTTCGATCTTCGGCACGGTTGTGGGGCTCTTCATTCCCGCCGTGCTGCAGAACGGGTTCGTGATCGTCGGGGTGCAGCCCTTCTGGCAGCAGGTGGCGGTCGGCGCCGTTCTCGTCGCCGCCGTCTACGTCGACCAGAGCAGGCGGGCCGCAGCCCAGCGAGGCGGATCCAGCTCACGGTTCCGGCTTCGGAGCCATCGCAAAACCTCGCCAGAGGGACAAGGAGAGAGTTCATGAAAGCACCACGAATGACGGTCAGGCGGCCGATTGTCAGAGGCTTGGCGATCGGGGCTGCTGCAGCGGTGGCGCTGTCCTCGCTGGCCGCGTGCGGCGCGGCCGAGGACGACGACGACGGGGACAGCGGATCCGGGAGCGACAGCTACAAGATCGCGTTCGTCCAGGGTGTCGCCGGCGATCAGTTCTACATCTCGATGCAGTGCGGCGTGGAGGCCGAGGCCAAGAAGCTCGGCGCCACGGTGGAGGTCCAGGGTCCGCAGAAGTTCGACCCGACGCTGCAGAAGCCCATCGTCGACTCGGTCGTCGCCTCCAAGCCCGACGCGTTGCTCGTCGCGCCCACCGATGTCACCGCGATGCAGGCACCGCTCAAGGCGGCCGCCGACGCGGGGATCAAGGTGGTCCTCGTCGACACCACGGTCGACGACCCGTCGTTCGCGGTCTCGCAGATCTCCTCGGACAACGTCGGCGGCGGTGCGGCCGCGTTCGACGCGATCAAGCAGCTGGTCCCGACGGGCGGGAAGGTGCTGGTCATCTCGACCGACCCGGGCGTCTCGACCGTCGACCAGCGGGTGGAGGGCTTCCAGAAGGCCGTCGCAGCGGAGTCCGCGTTCACTGACCTCGGAGTGCAGTACAGCCACAACGACCCGGCCACGGCGGCGCGGCTGGTGACAGCCGCCCTCCAGAAGGACCCCGACATCGTGGGAGTCTTCGCGACGAACCTGTTCTCCGCCGAGGGGA
This sequence comes from uncultured Actinomycetota bacterium, assembly GCA_963798045.1. GTDB lineage: Bacteria > Actinomycetota > Actinomycetes > Propionibacteriales > Nocardioidaceae > Nocardioides. The sequence goes on along the minus strand of CAWCSB010000005.1, from coordinate 81,094 downwards.
CCGCCACCGGCATCCGCCAGGCCGGCAAGCAGGACCAGGTGAAGGTCGTCGGCTTCGACGCGGGCCCGGACCAGATGGCCGCGCTGCAGGACGGCACCATCCAGGCGCTGATCGCGCAGTCTCCCGGGGAGATCGGTGTGGACGGCGTCGACCAGGCGATCGCCGCGCTGAAGGGCGAGGAGACGGAGCCGGTGATCCAGACCGGCTTCACCATCATCACGCCGGAGAACCTCGACGGTGAGGGCGGCGCAGCGGCGTACAAGTCCACCTGCTGAGCCCTGCCGGACCCGGGGGCGGCGGTCGGTCACGAGCCGGCCGCCGTCCCCCACCCGCGTCCGGCTCGGCTCGCGCGATGGTGTGCCGATGGTCGGGCACCCACATCCCGGATGGAACAATGGACTCGTGAGCGACTACAACGACGTGCCGGTGGAGGACGACTCCATCAAGCTCGGGCAGTTCCTCAAGCTGGCCAACCTCATCGAGTCCGGCGGAGAGGCCAAGCGGGTCCTCGCCGGTGGGATCGTGCGCGTCAACGGTGAGGTCGAGACCCGGCGCGGCCGCCAGCTCGAGCGCGGCGACGTGGTGAGCGTGGCCGCCAACACCGCCCGCGTCGGCGGCGAGCGCGAGTGGGAATGAGCAGTCGGCCGCGAGGAACGAGCGGACGACGTGGGCTCATGAAGGTCGAGTGAGCCCCACGACCGAGCTTGCGAGGTCGTGACGGGCGTCGAGACCGCCGCAGCGAAGGCTCGGACCGAATAGGGCTCAGCTGACGCCGAGCAGGTCCACGACGAAGACCAGCGTCTCGCCGGGCTTGATGACGCCGCCGGCTCCGCGATCGCCGTACCCGAGGTGCGGCGGGATGACGAGCTGCCGGCGGCCGCCCACCTTCATGCCCTGGACCCCGGTGTCCCAGCCCTGGATCACCTGTCCGACGCCGAGCCGGAACTTCAGCGGCTCGCCGCGGTTGTACGACGCGTCGAACTCCTCGCCGGTCGAGTGCGCCACGCCGACGTAGTGCACCTCGACGGTGTTGCCGGACGCGGCCTCGGCGCCGTCGCCCTCGGTGAGGTCGGTGATGACGAGGTCGGCAGGGGGAGTGGGGTCGACGAAGTCGATCTCTGGCTTCTCCATGGCCCCAACCTATCGACGCCGCACTAGCGACCGCCGGCCACCCGCAGCGTGGTGCCCGTGACGTACGACGCCTCGGCACTCATCAGCCACGCCACCGCGTCCGCCACCTCCTCCGGCTCGCCGGCGCGCTGCAACGGGATGAGCGGTGCGACCCGCTCCAGCCGGCCGGGCTCGCCGGCGTCGGCGTGGATCGTGGTCCGGATCATGCCGGGGGCGACACCCACGACGCGGACCCCCTGGTCGGCGACCTCCTCGGCCAGGCCGAGGGTGAGCGCGTCGACGCCGGCCTTCGCCGCGGCGTACTGGACGTACTCGCCGGGCGCCCCCTTGGTCGCCGCCCCCGAGCTGATGTTGACGAGCACCCCACCCCGGCCGCCGTACGCCGCGCCCAAAGCGCGGACGGCCGCTCGCGCCACCAGGATCGCGCTCGTGAGGTTGAGGTCGATCGTCTTGCGGATCACCTCGACCGGGGTCTCCGCCAGCGGCCCGATGTGGAACGTCGCGCCGGCGTTGTTCACGACCCCGGTGAGCGGCCCGGCCGCCGCGAACAGCTTGTCCACGCCGTCCGGCGCGAGCAGGTCGGTCCGCACCAGCGTGCACTCCCCGCCGGCCGCCTCGACGTCCGCCTCGGCCAGCTCCGCGGCCGCGTCGTCGTGGGCATACCCGAGCACCAGGTCATGTCCCGCCCGCGCCAGCCGGTGCGCGATCGCGGCCCCGATCCCGCGGGTGCCGCCGGTGACGAGGGTGCGAGGGCGGCTCAAGTCTGGTGCACGTAGGAGTCGAGCTGGTCTCGCTCGAACTCCAGCTGGCTCATCTTGTGCTTGACCACGTCGCCGATCGAGACGATGCCGACGAGGACGCCGTCGTCGACCACCGGCACGTGCCGGATCCGGCGGTTGGTCATGATCTCCATGAGCTCGTCGAGGGTGGTGTCCGGTGTGGTGGTCTCCACGACCTCGGTCATGATCGCCCCGACGGTGTTGTTGACGACCGTGCCGTCGTGGTGGAGGTGGCGTACGACGTCGCGCTCGCTCACGATGCCCTCGACAGTCTCGCCGTCGGAGCTGACGATCAGGGCGCCCACGTTGTGCTCGGCCAGCTTGGCGATGAGCTCACGAACGCCGGCGTCCGGGGTGATGGTGACGACGCCACTCTCGGGCTTCGCCTTGAGCACTTCGACGATCTTCATCGCGACCTTCCGGAACGGGTGGAGACTCGACGGTAGCGAGCCGAAGGGGTGCTGAACAGGGGATCGTTCATGACTCGGGATGGTCGCCCGGGTCGGGGTCGTCGGAAGGGTCCGGGGCGTCGACCGTCCGCAGCCCCCGAGGCCGCAGCTCCGACACCGATCCTGGCCCGGACGGCTGCCAGTCGGGATCCCCGTCGTCCTCGGCCACCGCGCCCAGGAACGACAGCGCCACGTCGTGCAGGTGGCCGTTGGTGGCCAGCGCGTTGCCGCCCCACGGCCCGTCCTCGCCGGACAGCGAGGTGAAGGTGCCGCCGGCCTCGCGCACGATCACGTCCAGCGCCGCCATGTCGTGCACCGCCAGCTCCGGCTCGGTGGCGATGTCGACGGCGCCTTCCGCGAGCAGCATGTAGGACCAGAAGTCGCCGTACGCCCGGGTGCGCCAGACCCGTCGCATCAGCGAGACGAAGTCGTCGCCCTGGCCGCGGTCGTCCCAGCCCCGCAGGGAGGAGTACGACAGCGAGGCGTCCTCGAGCCGGCGTACGTCGGACACGTGGCACTGCGTCGCCTTCAGCAGTGAGCGACCGGTCCAGGCGCCGGCGCCGGACGAGGCCCACCAGCGTCGCTGGAGCAGCGGCGCGGACACCACGCCGAGCACGACCTCGTCGTCCACCGCCAGCGCGATCAGGGTCGCCCAGACCGGCACGCCACGGACGAAGTTCTTGGTGCCGTCGATCGGGTCGACGATCCAGCGCCGCTGGCTGTGCCCGGTCGAGCCCTGCTCCTCCCCGGTCACGGCGTCCCGCGACCGGACCCGCGACAGGGTGCGCCGGATGCTCTCCTCGACCGCCTCGTCCGCGTCGGTCACGGGCGTGAGATCCGGCTTGGACATGACGTGCAGGTCGAGGGCCTTGAACCGCGCCTCGGTCAGCGAGTCGGCGTCGTCGGCCAGCACGTGCGCCAGGCGGAGGTCGTCGGTGTAGTCCGCCACGTGACTCACCCTATGCTGCGGTGAACCAATCCCAGCGGAGGTACGTGAGCAAGACATGTGGGAGATCAATGGGTTGCCTCTTCACGTCCTCGCGCTGCACGGTGCGGTCATCCTCGGACCGCTCTCGGCGCTGGTCGCCCTGGCGTACGCCGTCCTGCCGCGCTACCGCGACCGCCTGCGCTGGATCACCCTCGTCGCGGTGCTGATCGGTGTCGGGGCCATCTGGGTGGCCTATCTCAGCGGTGAGCACTTCTTCGAGAGCAGCCGCTTCGACAACTTCTCGGGGCCGGCCCTCGAGAAGATCGAGAAGCACGAGGGGTACGCCGAGACGTTGCGGCTCATGGCCTCGGGCTTCGGGATCGCCACGATCCTCGCGATCTGGCTGCACGACCGGGCCGGGGCCACCCGGATGCTGCTGAGCGCGCTCGTCGTCGTCGGCGCGGCGCTCACGTTGGTCTGGACGGTTCTCACCGGCGACGCCGGCTCCCAGGCGGTCTGGGGCACCTGACCCCGCGATTCGTCTGCGGTCGCCTCGCTGGGACTCCACGCCGGACCACAGACGAATCGCTCAGTACGCCGGCTCCGAGCGCGCGGCGAGCAGCCGCCGGAACGACGCCACCCGGTCCGCGTCGGCCTGTCCGGCCTCGACGGCCTCGTCGAGCCCGCACTCCGGCTCGTCGGTGCCGTGCGTGCAGCCGCGGGGGCAGTCCTCGGTCAGCTCGTCGAGGTCGGGGAACGCCTCGATCAGGTCCTCCGGCTGCACGTGCGCCAGCCCGAAGGACCGGATGCCTGGCGTGTCGATGATCCAGCCCGTGTCGTCCGGCAGGGCGAGCATGTACGCCGACGTCGAGGTGTGCCGGCCCCGGCCGGTGACGGCGTTGACGATCCCGACCTCGCGCATCGCGTCGGGCACCAGGGCGTTGACCAGCGTCGACTTCCCGACCCCGCTGGAGCCCAGCAGCACGCTCACCCGCCCGGTCAGCCGCTCGAGGAGCTCGGACAGGTCACCGCCGCGACGGGTCACCACCCACGGGACGCCCAGGGAGCGATAGGTCAGCAGCAGCTCGTCCGGCGAGGCGAGGTCGGACTTGGTGAGGCAGAGAAGGGGCGTGAGTCCCGCGACGTACGCCGCCACCACGGCCCGGTCGATCAGCCGTGGCTGCGGTTCCGGGTCGGCAAGCGACGTGACCACGACGAGCTGGTCGGCGTTGGCCACGATCACCCGCTCGACCGGGTCGTCGTCCTCGGCCGTACGCCGCAGCGTCGTCAGCCGCTCGTTGACCTCGACGATGCGCGCCAGCGAGCCCTCCTCGCCGGACACGTCGCCCTCCACGCGGACCCGGTCGCCGACGACCACGCCCCGGCGGCCCAGTGGCCGCGCCTTCATGGCCGTGACGACCCGGCTCTCGACGAGCAGGGTGTAGCGGCCCCGGTCCACGGTGACGACCACGCCGTCGGCGGCGTCGTCGTAGGTCGGGCGCTCCTTGGTGCGCGGCCGGGTCCGGCGCCGGGGACGGTCGTAGTGCTCGACGTCCTGGTCGGAGTACCGGCCCGTTGGCATCAGAAGAGTCCGGACCAGAAGCCGGCGAAGTCGGGGAACGTCTTGCTGGTGGTCCCGACGTCCTCCACGAGCACGCCGTCCACGGCCGCGCCGACGATCACCCCGGCGTGGGCCATCCGGTGGTCGGCGTAGGTGTGGAAGACCCCGCCGTGCAGCGTGGCCGGCCGGAACGACAGCCCGTCCGGGTGCTCGACCACGTCGGCGCCGAGGCCGCCGAGCTCCGTGGCCAGTGCGGCCAGCCGGTCGGTCTCGTGGCCTCGGATGTGCGCGATGCCGCGCAGATGGCTGGGGCCGGCGGCGAGCGCGCACAGCGAAGCCACCGCCGGCGTGAGCTCGCCGTGGTCGTGCAGGTCGACGTCGATGCCCTCCAGCCGGGACGGCCCGACCACGGTCAGTCCGTCGTGGTCCAGGGTGACCGTGCAGCCCAGCTGCCCGAGGATCTCCCGCAGCGCGTCTCCGGCCTGGGTGGTCGACGCCGGCCAGTCGCGGACCACGACCCGGCCTCCCGTCACGGCGGCCAGCGCCAGGAACGGCGCGGCGTTGGACAGGTCCGGCTCGATGAGGTGGTCGACCGGTTTCACGACACCGGGCGCGACGGCCCATCGGTTGGCCTCGGAGTCGTCGACCTCGACGCCGTGCTCACGCAGCATCGCCACTGTCATGTCGATGTGGGGCAGCGACGGCACCGGCTTGCCGTCGTGGCGGACGTCGACCCCCTCGTCGTACCGCGCGCCGGCCAGCAGCAGCGCCGAGACGAACTGAGAGGACGCCGACGCGTCGATCACCACGCGGCCGCCTCGCACCGAGCCAATCCCGCGGAGCTCGAACGGCAGGGCGCCACGACCCTCGTCCACGACGTCGACGCCGAGGGCGCGCAGGGCGGCCAGCACCTCGCCGATCGGACGGGTCCGCATGTGCGGGTCGCCGTCGAAGGCGACGGTGCCGCTGGACAGGCCGGCGGCGGGCGGCACGAACCGCATCACGGTCCCGGCCAGTCCGCAGTCGACCTGCACGTCGCGGTCGAAGGAGCCTGGCGTCACCGACCAGTCCGTGCCGGAGGTGTCGACCGCGGAGCCGAGGCCGGACAACGCGGCAGCCATCAGCAGGGTGTCCCTCGACCGCAGCGCCCGGCGTACGACGGAGGGGCCTTCGGAGATTGCGGCGAGCAGCAGTGCTCGGTTGGTCAAAGACTTGCTGCCGGGCAGCGAGACGACGGCGTCGACCGGCCCCGTCGCCCGCGGTGCTGCCCAGTCCTCGCCCGACAATTCAGGTGACCTTGGCCCTGGCCAGCGCGGCCTCGCGTCGTGCGCTGCGAGCGAGGTGCCGGGCCTCGCGGCGTGCGTCCTTGGCGGCCCGCCGGGTGCGCCACAGGACGCCCGGCTGTCCCTCGGTGTCGCCCGCGGCGATGACGAGGCCGCCGAACATCGAGACGTTCTTGAAGAAGTGGTTGCGCTGCTGGGCCCGAACGGTCGGGTCCTGCTCCTCCCAGAACCGGTGACCGGCCGCGGTGGTCGGGATGAGCGACAGCGCCAGGGCTGCCGCAGAGAGCCGAGGTGCCTTGCCGGTGGCCAGGGCCGCGCCGGCGACCATCTGCAGTCCGCCGTTCATCCGGGTGAGGGTCGCCGGGTCCGAGGGCAGCATCGGGATCGCCTTCTGGAGCAGCGGCACCAGCCGGTCGGTCACGGCGGTGGCGCGGGGAGCCATCTTGTCGGGGTTCCGGACAGCGTTGAACCCGCCGACCAGGAACATCGAAGCGAGCATCGGACGGGCGAACACCCTGCTGACGGCCATGGCTCAGTCAAACATGTCAGCCGAGCGTGATGTGAGTCGTGTTGTCGCCCATGGCCGGGTCGTGCAGCCCGGCGCCGGGCGAGGCCGTGATGGTGAGGGTGGTCGGTGTCAGGAGGCCGAGGCCGGCGGCCAGCATCTGCAGCCGACCCGCACCGACCACCTGGCAGGTCGCGGTGTTGACCCCGAGCAGGGTGCAACGCGGGTCAAGACTGAGGCTCGCGGCCAGCTGGCCGGCGCTCACCGTGACCGTGCCCGGCTGGCCCGGTGCGAGACCGGCGACATCCACCGTCACCACCGCAGCGGGCCCGATGCCGGCCTTGGACGCGTTGACCCGCATGTCGACGGCGGTCGGGTCGGGTGTCGGGTCCTGGGTCGGGTCCTCGGTCGGGTCTTCGGTCGGGTCCTCGGTCGGGTCCTGGGTCGGCTGGAGGGTGGGTCCGTGCGTCGGCGACTGCGTCGGGGCGTGGCTCGGCGACACGGTCGGCTGCGCGGAGGAGGCCTGGCTCGGCCGGGCAGCCGGGCCGGTGCTGCCCGCCGACGGGGTGGCCGTGGGCCCGGGCGGCGCCGGCTTCACGGGCTTGCCCGGCTTGCCGGACGGGAGGCTCGCGGGCTTCGGGAGCTGGGCCGGCGGGTTCGCGACCACGCTGCGGTCGGTGCTGCCATCCGGGTTGTCGGCCATGAGTGCGGTGCCGCCGAGCACGAGGGCAGTGACGGTGAGCCCGGCGGCCGCCGTACCGGCCAGGACCCTGCCCGGGCCGGACCTGATGAGCTCGCCGAACGACGCCAGTGCGGTCGGGGCGACCGAGACCGGCACGTCGGAGAGGTACGCCGCGGCGGCCCCGCCGAGCAGCAGCGGGGCCAGCAGGCCGCGCAGGTCGGTGTCCACCTCGACCAGCTCGAGGTAGATGGCGGTGCACGGGCGGCAGCACTCGAGGTGCGCCGAGACCCGGGCCGCGTCGCGGCTGGAGAGACCGGCGCGGATGTAGGCGCCGAGGTTCGCGCGGGTGGCCTGGCAGGCGGAGCGCGGCGCGCCCGCGTCGTGCACGTGCATCGACACGAAGGCCTGGCGAAGCCCCTCGCGCGCGCGGTGTGCGAGCTGGGAGACGGCGTTGGGGCTGAGGCCGAGCAGTGGCGCCACCTCGGCCGGCCGCTGGCCCTCGACCTCGGTGTGCCAGAGCACCAGCTGCCAGCGCTCGGGCAGCGAGGCGAACGCGCGGGCCGCCGCATCGGACTCGAAGCCGGCCACCGCGGTGTCGCTGAACGGCAGCCCCGCGTCGAGGACCGTCTCGTCGTCGGTGGGGCGGGTGCGGGTCAGCGAGCGGTGCCGGTCCACGTCGAGTCGGCGTACGGCGGTGAGCAGGTAGGGCCGGAAGGCCACGTCCGGCCCGTCGCCCCTGGCCAGGACCGGAAGCACCTTGGCGAACGCCTCGGCGACCAGGTCGTCGGCATCGCCGTCGCGTGCGAGGGAGCGTGCCAGGCGGCGTGCGGCGTCCACGTGGCGCTCGAAGAGCACGCCGTACGCCTCCGTGTCGCCGTCGCGGACCGCGGCGATGAGAGCCGCATCGTCCCGCTCGTTGAGCACCCCCGCGGTGTCCGTCACGGAATGACAACGGCGCAACCCGCAAAGGATCACGCTGTGGTCTGGACCAGCCGGAGATCGGGGCCCGGAACCGCGTAAGCGCGCCGCCGCTTGCGCGTTCCTCAGGTGCACCGGCCAACGAGCCGGCGGCGGACCAGGGGGAATGCAATGGGTATGAGGGTGCCCAGGGTCTGGACTGCCGCCGGCCAGGTCGATCCACTGACCGGGCTCGCGTCGCTCGACCACCTCAGGGCCGCGCTGTTGCAGGCCCTGGTCGGGGGCGAGAGGCTGCCCCTCGCGGTCGTGGTCACCGAGCTGCCCAGCCCGCAACACCCGATCGAGCACGCCCGACGGCTCACGCTCGCGGGGGCGATGTCGCAGACCGCGTTCGGGTCGGCGCTCGCGGTCGGCCGGCTCGGCGTACGCCGGGTGGGTGTCCTCAGCGGCCGCGACCCCGACCTGCACGTCCGCGCCGAGCTGCTGGCGCGGATGGTCCACGACCTCCCCGGCACCATCCGGCTCGAACCGGTGGTCGGCAGCCCCGAGGTCGCCGACTGGCTGCTCCGCCAGCTCTGCCTCTGACTCGGCAACGTCGACGGCCGGCAATAGGGTGGAACGCATGTGCGGCCGCTACGCCTCCAGCCGGCGTCCCGAGGACCTCATCGAGGAGTTCGAGGTCGTCGACAGCCGGGTGCCCGAGCCGCTGGCGCCGGACTACAACGTCGCCCCGACCAAGGAGGTCTACGCCGTCGTCGAGCGACCTTCCTCGAAGGAGGCTGGCGATGCGGGCGAGCCGCCCGCGCGCCAGCTCCGGGTCCTGAAGTGGGGGCTGGTCCCGTCGTGGGCCAAGGACCGCTCGATCGGCAACCGGATGATCAACGCCCGGATGGAGACGGTCGCCGAGAAGCCGGCCTACAAGCGGGCCCTCGCCGTCCGCCGCTGCCTGTTGCCGGCCGACGGCTACTTCGAGTGGTATCCCACGGATGAGATGACCAAAGCCGGCAAGCCGAAGAAGCAGCCCTTCTTCATCCGCCCCAAGGACGACGGCTCGCTCGCGATGGCCGGCCTCTACGAGATCTGGCGCGACCCGACCAAGGACGACGAGGCCGACGACCGGTTCCTCTGGACCTGCACCGTGATCACCACCGACGCGCCCGACGACCTCGGCAAGATCCACGACCGGATGCCGCTCATGGTCGAGCGCGACCGCTGGGGCGCGTGGCTCGACCCCCGCACCGACAAGGACTCCGTGCTCGACCTCCTGGTCCCGGCCGCGCCGGGCCGGCTCGAGGCCTACCCCGTATCGACCATGGTCAACGCGGTGAAGAACAACGGCCCCGAGCTGATCGAGCCACTCGACCTGTCATGACTACCCCACGACGGCCATGACCGACCTGCGCAGCATCGACACCCCGCACGGCGAGGCCCGGCTCGACGTACGCCGGGCGCGGTCGCCGTTCGTGACTCTCCTGCTCAGCCACGGTGCCGGCGGTGGCACCGGCGCGCGCGACCTGCAGGCGCTCGCCGCCCGGTTGCCGCGCCAGGGGGTGAGCGTCGTGCTGCTCGAGCAGCCCTGGCGCGTGGCCGGCCGCAAGGTCGCCACCCCGCCGCCCACCCTCGACGTCGCGCTCGTCGCCGCGGCAAGGTCGCTGCGGGTCCGGACGCCGCTGGTGGTCGGCGGTCGGTCCGCCGGCGCCCGGTCGGCTGCGCGGTCGGCTTCCGGGCTCGGCGCGGTCGGATGCCTGGCGCTCTCGTTCCCGCTGCACCCGCCGGGGCGGCCGGACAAGTCGCGGCTCGAGGAGCTGCGGGGCGCCGGCGTGCCGACCCTCGTCGTACAGGGCGAGCACGACAGCATGGGCCGGCCCGAGGAGTTCCCCGACGACCTCGAGCACGTCGACTTCGCGGTGGTGCCCGGCGGCGACCACGGGCTGCGGATCCCGAAGTCGGCCGGGCTCAACCAGGCCGAGGCGATGGAGATCGTCGTGGAGTCGACGCTGGAGTGGCTGGTGAGAGAGGTCGGGGAATGACGTGGGTCACCACAGCGTTCCTGAGGTGTGATCGCAGTCCTGGAGCCACCCGCCACGCGCGTAGGCTGGGAGGCAATGACAAAGTCTTCTGACGACCTGTCGGCCCTCGAGGAGTCCTTCACCGACTCCGCCGAGCCGGCTGAGGTCGACGTGGCCACCGAGACCGACGAGGAGCGCGCCGCCCGCTTCGAGCGCGACGCGCTGCCCTTCATCGACCAGCTCTACTCCGCCGGCATGCGGATGACCCGCAACCCCGCCGATGCCGAGGACCTGGTCCAGGAGACCTTCGCCAAGGCGTTCTCGTCGTTCCACCAGTTCCGCCCGGGCACCAACCTGAAGGCGTGGCTCTACCGGATCCTGACCAACACCTTCATCAACAACTACCGCAAGAAGCAGCGCCAGCCGCAGCAGTCGATGTCCGAGGACGTCGAGGACTGGCAGCTCGCCCGGGCCGAGTCCCACGCGTCGTCCGGGCTGAAGTCGGCGGAGATGGAGGCGCTGGAGCACCTGCCCGACTCCCAGGTCAAGGACGCTCTGCAGCGGCTTCCGGAGGAGTTCCGGCTCGCGGTCTACCTCGCCGATGTCGAGGGGTTCGCCTACAAGGAGATCGCGGAGATCATGGAGACGCCGATCGGCACCGTGATGTCTCGCCTCCATCGCGGAAGGCGCCAGCTTCGTGACATGCTTTCCGACTACGTGCGGGCCAACGACCTGACGCCGGCAGGACGGACGTCCGGGAGCAAGGGGGGCGACTCGTGAGCCACGACCACGGCGCGGACCCGTCGGCCGCCGAGTGTGCCGACTTCCTCGACCAGATCGTCTACTTCATCGACAACGAGCTCGACGCCGCCGACTGCGCGGTCGTGCGCGCCCACCTGGACTCCTGCAACCCGTGCCTGGAGAAGTACGACCTCCAGCGCACCGTGAAGTCGATCGTCGCGCGCTCGTGCTCCGAGGCCGCTCCCGAGGAGCTGCGCCAGCGCGTGCGCCTGCGCATCCGCGAGGTCCAGGTCCGCATCACCGACGCCTGAGCCCGTCCGGTCGGTCCCGTCCGCTCGGTCCCGTCACTCCTCTCGCCCGGGTCGGGATAGTCCCGGACCTTCCGGACGCTCGTACGGCGTGTCCCCGGTCCTGAACGTCTCGGACCATCGCCCCCCGCACCCGCCTGACATCATTGCGCGTCACTTGTGACGTCACTATGGTGTCGATGTGACATCAACCCTCTCGGGACCGTGGCGGCTGCTGCGCCGGCGTCCGGACCTGGCCAGGCTGGTCGGGGCCGGGCTCATCTCGCTGACCGGCGACTGGCTGCTCGCCATCGGGCTCTCGTACGCCGTCTACGACCTGACCGGCTCGACGATGGCCTCGGCCGGTGTGTTCCTGACCTCGCTGCTGCCCCAGGTGCTCGTCGGACTCGTCGCGGGGGTCCTCGTCGACCGCTGGGACCGGCGGCGGACGATGATCGCCGCCAACCTGATCCTGGCCGTGGGGCTGCTGCCGCTCCTGCTCGTGGACGGCGCCGGGCTGATCTGGGTCGTCTACCCGGTGCTGGTGATCGAGGCCGTCGTGGAGACGTTCTTCGCCCCCGCCCAGCAGGCGATGCTGCCCCGGGTCGTCGACGACGCGGACTCGGCCGAGCTCGTCACCGCGAACGCCCTCAACGGGCAGGCCCAGAACCTGTCCCGGCTGGTCGGTGGAGCGCTCGGTGGTGTCCTGGCCGCGCTGGGCGGGATCCCGCTCGTGGCTCTCGCCGATGCCGGCACCTTCCTCGTCGCGGCACTCCTCGTGGCCCGGATCCGTACGCCGGGCGCGGTCGAGCCTCGCGAGGCGCGCGCCGATGACGTGGTCAGGGGCCGGTTCGCCGAGCTCCGCGCGGACTGGGTCGAGGGAGCCAAGGTCGCGCTCGGCTCGCGAACGGTGCGTGTGCTCGGCACCTTCTGGCTGATCACGTCGTTCGGCGAGGGCATCTGGGGGACGCTCTTCGCGCCGTACGTCCGGTCGGTGCTGCACGGCGGCCCTGAGGCGCTGGGCCTGATCAGCGGGATCCAGGCCGTCGGCGGGGTGATCGGCGGCCTGGTCGTCGCGACGTTCGGCAGCCGCTGGCAGCCGCAGCGGATGCTCGGCCTCGGGGCGCTCGCCTTCGGCTGCGTGGACCTGGCGATCGCGCTCTACCCGCTCGCCTGGGTGCACACCTGGCCGGCCGGAGTCCTGATGGTGGTCGTCGGGCTGCCGGGCGCGATCGCGTCGGCGGGGATGATGACGCTCTTCCAGCAGAACACCGACGACCGCGAGCGAGGCCGGGTCTTCTCGCTCCTGCTGCTGGTCCGCGCGAGCGCCACGGTGCTCGGCAGCCTGACCGCGGGAGTCCTGGGCGGTGTGCTGGGCATCATCCCGGTGATGGCGTGGCAGGGGTGCGGCTACCTGCTCGCCGGATCGATCGTGCTGGTGATGCTGGTGCGGGCGCCGCAACCGGCGCCCGCCCGCACCTGAGCTCTGAGCCCTGAAGGCTCAGGCGTTGGGGCGCTTGCCGTGGTTGGCCTTCTTCTTCTTGCGGCCGCGGCGCTTGCGTCCGGTCTTGCCCATGCTGACCTCCTGGTCGATCGATCGACCCAGTCTCCCAGCGGTCAGGACACGGGCGAAATCCGCGCCATGAAGCGCTCGGCGTCGACCACCACCCGGGTCACCTCGCCCGAAGCGACCACCTTCCCGTCGGAGGCGTGCCGGGCGGAGACCGTGAAGCGGTGCAGCCGGCCGTCGACGTAGGCCGTCGTGGCGGTCACCTCGAGCTCGGCCCCTACCGGGCTGGCGGCGAGGTGCTCGAGCTGGATGCGGGTGCCGACCGACGTCTCACCCTCGGCAAGGGCAGGCTCGATCTCGGCGCAGGTGGCCGCCTCGCACCACGCGAGCAGTCGCGGCGTGCCGAGCACGGGCAGGCTGCCGGAGCCCACGGCGAGGGCGGTGTCCGCGTCGGCGACGGTGAAGCGCAGAGAAGTCATGCCAGCTCCAGCCGGAAGGCCAGCAGCTCGACGCCGGGGAGCGGCTCCCAGTCCCGCTCGGGACAGCGGCCGAAGCCGAGCCGCTCGTAGAGCCGGTGTGCCGCATCCATGAGTGGGGTGCTCGAGAGCACCACAGCGACGGCGCCCTCCTCGCGGAACCGGTCGATCACGTGCCGCGCGAGCGCCTCGCCGACTCCTTGGCCCTGCGCGTGTGGTGCGACCGCGAGCATCCGGAACTCGCCCTCGTCGGCGAAGCCGATCTCGCGCCATGGCGAACCCTCGCGGCACAGCGTCACCGTGCCCAGCACCTCTCGGTCGTCGGGCGCGACTGCGACCCAGAGCTCCGCCTCGTGGTCGCGCGCCTCGGCGTTGCGCAGCCTCTCGGCGTACGACGCCTCGGCACTGCCGAGGAGGGGTTCGTACGCCGCGAGCGTGACGTCGCCGATCGCCACGTAGTCCTCCGGCCGAGCCCGGCGCAGATGCATGCCGCTCAGATCCCGAACGTGGCCCGCGGGTAGCCCGCCTCCACGTCCGTGATCACGTTGACGAGGTAGGGGACGCCGCTGTCGAAGGCACGGTCGATGGCCGGGCCGATCTCCTTCGGGTCGGTCACGGTCTCGCCACCGCCGCCGAGCGCCCGCACGACCTCGTCGTAGGGCGTCCGCGGAGCCAGGTCGGCGATCACGTCGTAGCCGTAGAGCATCTGCATCGGGCCCTTCTCCAGGGCCCACGCCGAGTTGTTGCCCATCACCATCACCACCGGCAGGTGGTGGCGGACCATGGTGTCGACGTCCATCAGTGAGAAGCCCGCCGCGCCGTCGCCGAGCAGGAGCACCACCTGTGACGACGGCCGGGCAAGCCGGGCGGCGATCGCCGCGCCCGGGCCGGCGCCGAGACAGCCGTAGGGGCCCGGGTCCAGCCAGCCGCCGGGCTGCTTCGGCTCGACGTACTTGCCGGCGAAGCTGACGAAGTCGCCGCCGTCGCCGATCACCACCGCGTCCTCGGCGAGCCTCGGCACCAGCTCGCCGTAGATCCGCGCCGGGTGGATCGGGTCCGCCTCGGCGCGGAGCAGCTCGGCGTCGCGGGCGGCGGCTGCGGCGACAGTGTCGGCGAGCGTGGACCGCCACCCCGACCAGTCCGGCTTCGCGCCGCGCTCCACGGCCGCCTGCAGCCCGTCGAAGACCGCGGTCAGGTCGCCCGACGCGGAGCCGGCGAGCTCGGCGTGGGTCGCCACCTGGCCGGGGGAGTCCGCGACGTGCACGACCCGCGCGGGGGTCGAGCCTTCCTCCTTGCCGCCGAAGACGCCGTAGCCGAGCCGGAAGTCCAGCGGTGTCCCGACCACGACGACCAGGTCGGCCCCGCCCAGCGCGACGCTCCTCGCCTTGGTCACCAGCAGCTCGTGGCCGCCCGGCACGATGCCCCGGCCCATGCCGTTGGTCAGGGTCGGGATCCCGAGGTCCTGCACGAACCGCAGGGCGGCCTCCTCGGCACCGTCGGCCCACACGTCCGTGCCGAGGATGAGCACCGGCTGCCGAGCCTCGGCCAGCAACCCCGCGATCTTCGTCAGTGCCTCGCCGTCCGGCTCGGTGCGCCGGCGCTCGGGAGGCTGCGGCGCCGGGCCCGACGCGGAGTTGAAGAACTCGTCCATCGGCACGTCGACGAACGTCGGCCCGCGGTGCGGGCTGCGGGCGGCGAGGAACGCCTCGTCCATGCCGGTGAGGATGTCCGAGGCGGTGGGGATGGTGCGGGCCAGCTTGGACACCGACTCGACGATGGGCGGCTGGTCGAGCTCCTGCAGGCTGCCGCTGCCCCAGCGGTTCTGCGGTGCCCGGCCGCCGACCACGACCATCGGTGACCCGGCGAACTGTGCCTGCGCGATCGCGCTGATGCCGTTGGTGACGCCCGGCCCGGCGGTCAGCACCGCCAGCCCGGGGACCCTGGTCAGCTTGCCGGTGGCCTCGGCGGCGAACGCCGCGGTCTGCTCGTGCCGGACGTCGAGGAGCCGCATCGGCGGGTCGGCCTGCACGGCGCCGTCGTACATCGGGAAGACGTGCGCGCCCGACAGCGTGAACATGGTCTCGACGCCGTGCGCCCGCGCGACGGCGACGGCGAGCTGGCCGCTGTGGCCCTCGATGGTCTCGGTCATGGAGCCACTCTTGCAGGACGGGGTTCAGCGCGGCTGTGCGGCCTTGAGGTACTGCGGGTTGGTGGCCCGGAGCGCGTCCACGAGGACCAGGAGCAGGTCGGGACGGACCTCCGGCGGCTTCGGGCCGAGGGCGAGCTGGAGGTGCAGCGCCCGCAGGAACGACTGGGCGTTGCCACCCTTGAGGTGAGGGTCGCGGCCGTCGTACGACGCGCGCGTGCCGGCGGTGGCCGCCAGCCTGGCGATCCACGGCTCGATCACCCGGAGCGAGACGATGTTGCGCCGCAGCACCGCCATGGTGGCGGCGGCCAGCCGGTCGGGCTCGCCGTTGGTGAACAACCGGTCGACGGGGAGCAGCACCCGGTCGGCGATGACGTCGAGGACCACGGTCAGCTCGTTGGCGGCGACGTGCGGGGACTGCGAGAGCGTGGAGAGCGAGTCCGCACCGTGGGCCACCGCGTGCGCCCAGCCCTTGCCGGACACGAAGCCGCGCAGGTCGCGCTCGCGGAGCAGCCACGTCGCGAGCCGGTCACCCCACTCGAGCACCTTGGTGCCCGGCACCAGCGGCCGCTGGTTGTCGCGTGCGATGCACTCGCCGAGGATCAGCGCGGAGAAGCTGCGCCGGAAGACCGAGTCGGTGTCCTTCTCGCCCAGGCCCACGCCGAGCCCGGCCGCCATCCCGTCGCCGAGGCCCGAGAGCAGGTCGTCATAGACCCCGCGCGCCACCCACGTCGCCAGCGTGGGGTAGGCCGTCCCGTCGCGCGCCTCGGGATCGGTGTCTCCGAGCATGCGGGTGAGCTCGGCGGTGAGGTCGTCGAGGGGCCGGTCCTGAGGGACGGCCAGTCCGGAAGCGGCTACCTGCTTCCAGTACTGCCCCGGCATGGCACCCATCCTGCCAAAGCATGCCCTTACTCCGTCCCTGAGGGGAGTCTTGTCTTGTCACGCAAAACGTGCTTGCCGTCCAGCAAGCAATGAGCAAGCAGTAAGGGCCTTCGGCCGACCCCTACGCTGACCTGCGTGGCGTCCCTGATCGAGCTGGTCCGTGCGCACACGGACCTCGACGCCGAGGACGTCGCCTGGCTCCAGCTGCTGCAGGCTGACTGGCAGATCATCGCCGACCTCAGCTTTGCCGACCTGATCCTGTGGCTCCCGGACCGCGAGGGCACGGGCTTCTGGGCCGGCGGCCAGATGCGGCCCACGACCGGCCCCACGGCGTACGTCGACGACATCGTCGGCACCTTCGTGCCGGCGGGCCGGCGGCCCCATCTCGACATCGCGTACGCCGAGGGTCGGCTGGTCCGGGAGGGGGACCCGGAGTGGCGCGACGACGTCCCGGTCCGCGCCGAGACCATCCCGGTCCGCCGCGGCCGGCGGGTGATCGCCGTGGTCGGCCGCAACACCAACCTGCTCGGCGTCCGCACCCCGAGCCGGCTGGAGCTGTCCTACCTGCAGACCGCCGCCGACCTGACCCAGATGATCGCCGGTGGCCACTTCCCGGTCCCGGGTCAGCGCAGCGACCACGCGGACACCCCGCGGGTCGGCGACGGCTTCCTGCGCGTCGACGAGCAGGGTCGCGTCGTCTATGCCAGCCCGAACGCGCTCTCGGTCTACCGCCGCCTCGGCCACTCCGGCGACCTCGACGGGCTGCGTCTGAGCGAGGTGACCCGGGAGCTGGTGCCCCAGCGGCTGCGACCCGACGAGGAGACGCTCAGCGCGGTTCTCGGCGGCCGGGCCAACCGGGACGCCGAGATCGGCACCACGTCGGTGTCACTGATCGTCCGCGCCATCCCGCTGCGACCGCACGGCCGGCTGATCGGCGCCCTGGTCCTCGTCCGCGACGTCACCGACCTGCGCAGCCGCGACCGCGAGCTGGTCACCAAGGACGCGACCATCCGTGAGATCCACCATCGCGTGAAGAACAACCTGCAGACGGTGGCCGCGCTGCTGCGGCTGCAGGCCAGGCGGATGGACAGCGCCGACGCCAAGGCGGCGCTGGAGGAGGCGGTCCGCCGGGTCGGCTCGATCGCCATCGTGCACGAGACCCTCAGCGAGGCCGTCGAGGAGAGCGTCGTCTTCGACGACGTCGCTGACCGGCTCGGCGCGATGATCGCCGACATGGGGTCACTGGGCGGACGGGTGCGAGTACGCCGGGAGGGCTCGTTCGGCGTGTTGCCCTCCGAGACGGCGACCACGGTGGCGATGGTGCTGACCGAGCTGCTGCAGAACGCCGTCGAGCACGGCTACCCGGTCGCCGAGAGCGCGGAAGGCACCATCGTCGTATCCGCGGCCCGGACCGAGGACCGGCTCACCTTCACCATCGACGACGACGGACAGGGGCTGCCGACCGGCTTCGACCAGGCCCCGTCGAGCACCCTGGGGCTCTCGATCGTGGGCACGCTGGTCGAGTCCGAGCTGGGCGGCCGGCTCACGCTCGGCGCGGCTCCGTCCGGCCGCGGCACGAGGGCCGCGATCGACGTACCGCTCTGACCGCCTACGCGGTGCGGACGCGGGCCCGCGCGTTGCGGCGCTTCAGAGCGCGTCGCTCGTCCTCGCTCAGGCCACCCCAGACACCGTGGTCCTGCCCCGCCTCGAGAGCCCACTGCAGGCACTGTTCGCGCACATCGCAGCGCCGGCACACCTGCTTGGCCTCCTCGATCTGGAGGATGGCCGGACCGGTGTTACCGATCGGGAAGAACAGCTCCGGGTCCTCGTCGAGGCACGCGGAGCGGTGGCGCCAATCCATGGCTGGGGTTTCCTTCTTTCTGGACACATTCGGGCCGCCCGAGTGGTGGTGTCGCTGGGGGCGGGCGTGCCGCGGGCGGGCACACAGCGGGCACGACAGGACCACAGTCCCGCCGTGTTCGTCCAGCGTGCCGAGAATTGGACCGTTACACAAGGGGGGTCTCGGGTCTCGTGGGTCACAAGGCCCTCGACGACGGAATCGGTGACGGGTCCCGGCGCGGGCCGATTTAGGCTCGACGGGTGACCGAAGACGCCTGGCCGGCCCCGCCCGCAACTCTCGTGGGGACAGCGGTGCTGGTGGGGCTGGAGGGGCTCTTCCTGTGCGTGCTCGCTGTCCTCGAGGTGGTCGCGCTGGACACCGACCGGGTCACCCTGGGGGTCACGACGGGCCTGTTCTTCCTCGCCCTGGGCGCCGGGCTGCTCTTCTGCGCCTGGGGCCTGTTCCGGGTCTGCTCGTGGGCACGCGGGCCGGTGGTGGCCGTCGAGCTGATCGGGGTGCTGCTCTCGTTCAGCTTCTGGGGTGGTTCGACCACCCTCGCCGCCGTCGTGATCCTGCTC
Organism: uncultured Actinomycetota bacterium; assembly: GCA_963798045.1. Taxonomy (GTDB): domain Bacteria; phylum Actinomycetota; class Actinomycetes; order Propionibacteriales; family Nocardioidaceae; genus Nocardioides. The sequence continues at coordinate 62,389 of CAWCSB010000005.1, read as the reverse complement.
GTCTCGCTGGCCGCGCTCGTCGGCGTACTGCACCCCGCCTCGACCCGTGCCCTTGCCGCCGCCGAGGGGTAACCCGTTGTTGCGGAGGGCGCTGTGCGCCCGGCCCGAACCCCGGCGAGGCCCTCGCAGGCTCAGTCCACGCCGTCCTCGACCTCGAGCGAGGTCCGCAGCTGCTCCAGGGTGCGTGAGAGCAGCCGGGAGACGTGCATCTGGGACACCCCGATCTCCTCGGCGATCTGCGACTGGGTCATGTTCCGGAAGAAGCGCAGCAGCAGGATCCGCTTCTCCCGCGCATCGAGGCGGTCGAGCAGGGGCTTGATCGACTCGCGGATCTCGACGTGATCGAGGTTCTCGTCGTCGACGCCGATGGCGTCCAGCATCGTCCCGGCGCCGTCCTCGTCCCCGTCGCTGGCGTCCAGGGACAGCGTCGAGTAGGCGTTGCTCGACTCGATCCCCTCCAGGACCTCCTCGACCGAGCAGCCGATCTGTTCGGCCAGCTCGCGCGCGGTGGGGGAGCGACCCAGGCTCTGGGTCAGCTCGGCACTGATCGCGCCGATCTGCATGCGCAGCTCCTGCAGCCGGCGCGGCACCCGGATCGCCCAGCCCTTGTCGCGGAAGTACCGCTTGATCTCGCCGATGATCGTCGGGGTGGCGTACGTCGAGAACTCGACCCCGCGCTCGAGGTCGAACCGGTCGATCGACTTGAGCAGCCCGATCGTGCCGACCTGGACCAGGTCCTCGAAGGGCTCGCCGCGGTTGCGGAACCGCCGCGCGCAGTGCTCCACCAGCGGCAGGTGCAGGTGGACCAGTCCGTCGCGGGCCTCGTCGCGAGTCGGGGCGGGCGCGGAGTCGTCGCGCAGCAAAGCGAACAGTTCTGCACTTCTCCGCCGGGTGACCTCTACCCCGCCGGACGCGTCCGAGTACTCGTCCTTCGTCGGGTCGCCAGACATGTCAACCGGTCATGTCAGGGTCGGTCTCCTGGAGGGTCGAACGCATCGACAGCGTGATCGTCAACCGGCGGTCGTCGGTGGAAGCCGACGCCTTGGTCGCGAGCGTGGTGAGCACCTGCCAGGCGAAGCTGTCCTCGTCTGGCGGCGTGGGGCTGGCCGACGGAACGCCGACCTGGACGGTCAGCTCCCCGGGCCGCATGAAGAACTCGCACACGAGGTCCGAGCCGGGCTCGGCCTCCGGCAGGACCAGTGCGCTGGCCTCCCCGACGGCCATCCGCAGGTCCTCGATGTCGTCGAGGGTGAAGTCGAGGCGGGCCGCGAGCCCCGCCGAGGTGGTGCGCAGGACCGACACGTAGGCGCTGTCGGCAGGCAGTCGCAGCTCAACGTCGGCGCGCGACTGGTCACCGGGTCCGGTCGGGGACATGCTGGTCAGTCCTTCGAATGGGGTCTGGCGGGAGCGTAGCCCGTCCGTCTGGGCTCACTTGCGTTACCCGCCCGTGCCATCCCCAAAACTCGGCTGCACGTGGGCCGGCGTGAGCCTGGGATCAGACCCGCCAGTCGTGGGCGCCGTCGGCGGGGAGCTCGGCCCGCTCGGCTGCCCGGAGCAGACCGATCCGCTCGATCCAGGTCATCCCCTCCGACCAGGCGCAGCGCAGGGACAGGTGTCCGTCCGGCTCCTCGACGGTCAGCAGCACCACGGCGCCGCAGACGGTCTCGTCGGGATCGATCTGCTGCTTGACCCCGAGCTGGTCGATCAGTTCTCCGAGCTCCCGTCGGTGCGCCACCGCATCCACTTCTTCCCGTGTCATCTGCCCCAGTCGTCTCACCGGTGACAGTGCCCGCGAAGGTGCGGTGGTATGCGTCAAGCCGGGACGGCATCCGCTCCGAGTTCGGCACGGAGCTGGTCGAGGATCCTCTTGAGCAGCCGCGAGGCCTGCATCTGGGTGACGCCGAGCTCGTTGCCGATCTCCTGCTGGGTGCGGTCCTCGACGAAGCGCAGGTAGAGGATCTTCCGGTCGCGGTCGCTGAGCTGCCGCATCGCCGGGCCGAGCATCAGGCGAGCCTCGAGGGCTCGCTCGTCGCCGTTCTCGTCCTCGGTGAGCTGGTCGATCGCGGGTCGGCCGTCCTCGGTGACCGGGACGTCGAGCGAGACCGGACGGAAGCAGCCCTCGGCCTGGAGCGCCTCGGAGACGTCGGCGACCGGGAGGTCGAGCTGGTCGGCGATGCGCGCCGCCGACGGGGGAGCGCCGTGCTCCTCGCCGTGGTGGTAGGCGTGGATCACCTTGGACTGGATCTCCTGGACCCGGCGCGGCGGCCGGATGGTCCACCCCTGGTCGCGGAAGTGCCGCTTGATCTCGCCGGAGATCGTCGGGACCGCGTAGGTGAGGAAGTCGCGGTTCTGGTCGACGTCGAACTTCTGCGCTGCGCGGACCAGTGCCATGCAGGCGACCTGCTCGAGGTCCTCCACCGGCACCGAGCGGTTGCGGTAGCGATGGGCGATCGCGTGAGCGACTCCGATGTTGAGGACGATGACCTGGTCGATGACCTGGTCTCGCTTCTTGCCCTTCAGTGTGGAGGCCTCCGAGAGGAGTCGTGCTGTTTCCTCGCGTCGCACTGCTCGTGACGGAGCCTCGTCCAGCGTCGAGATCGTCATACCTGCGCCCTACCCCGGGCAGGTGTCGTCGAAAACCTCGAAACCCCTAGAAACGCCCTATTTCACCCCTTGGGGTGGACGATCGGTCTCCGTTGGTCAGGGTCGCCTGTACGACGGTGTGCCCGCCCAGCCGGTTCTGAAACGTGCCCGGGCCCGGCCTGTGCAGGCCGGGCCCGGTGCGGGAGACGAGGGGGAGGGCTCAGCCCTGCTTCGTCTCTTTGAAGATCCGGTCGATCTCGTCGATCTTGTCGAGCAGCTGCTGGGCCACGTCGGCGTCGAGGGAGCCCTTGGTGCCGCTGGCACCGGCCAGCTTGGTGGCCTCGTTGACGAGGGTGTGCAGCTCGGGGTGCGCCTCGAAGTGCGGGGGCTTGAAGTAGTCGGTCCAGAGCACCCACAGGTGATGCTTGACCAGCTCGGAGCGCTGCTCCTTGATGATCAACGCCCGGGTGCGGAAGTCGGGGTCGTCGTTGTCGGCGACCTTCTTGATGATCGCGGCGATCGACTCGGCCTCGATGCGGGCCTGGGCGGGGTCGTAGACGCCGCACGGCAGGTCGCAGTGGGCCGAGACCTCGATGGTGGGCGCGAACAGGGAACGGAACATGCCAGTCCTTCCGGTGGTCTGTCAGTGGTCGGTCGAGGGTGTGTCCTACGCGTCGGCTTGCGACACTACTCGTCGTGTCGGGCAGCGATGGAGCGGTACCCGACCCCCGGAACAGGACACCCCGTTGGGGTCTCGCGCGGGTGGTCAACGAGTCGATGCGGCCGACCCTCGCGCCGGGCGACAGGGTGCTGCTCGGATACCGGCGGACGCCACGTCCCGGGGACGTCGTGGTCGCTCGGCTGCCCGGCGGTGTGCTCGCGATCAAACGGGCGACCGTGCGCCGTGCCACCGAGCTGGGCGAGCCCGGCTGGTGGCTGCTCAGCGACAACGCCGAGGAGGGCTCGGACTCACGGGTCCACGGCGCGGTCGCCGACGACGAGGTCCTGGCCGTGGTCATACGCCGGATCTGGCCTATTGGGGGTGCCTCCCGATCCTGCGGGCGGCTGAGAGCCGCCATACACGCACGCTGGCGTCGTTGGCGACGCTAGAAAGACGTCCGGTCTGCCCGCGCGCCGCCGCCTTGCCATCGCACGCGTCTGACGACTCTCAGCTCGATCGCAGGATCGAGAGCCACCCCCTGAGCCGCCGACCCGCTGTGCCAGACTCGACCGGTGCCTGACCCCACCCATCCCCACGCTGGCGACCCGGTCTTCGACCTGCACGTGGGCGGCAAGATGGAGGTACGGTCCACGGTCGGCCTCGGGAGCCGCGACGACCTCTCCCTGGCCTACACGCCGGGAGTCGCGCGCGTGTGCGAGGCGATCGCAGAGGACCCGTCGCTGACCCGGCACTACACGTGGGTGCCCAACACGGTCGCGGTGATCACCGACGGCACCGCGGTGCTCGGGCTGGGCGACATCGGTCCGGCCGCGGCGATGCCGGTGATGGAGGGCAAGGCGGTCCTGTTCAAGGCGTTCGGCGGCGTGGACGCCGTCCCGATCTGCCTCGACACCACCGACGTCGAGGAGATCATCGAGACGGTCGCCCGGCTGGCGCCGTCGTTCGGCGGCATCAACCTCGAGGACATCTCGGCGCCGCGCTGCTTCGAGATCGAGGACCGGCTCAAGGAGCGGCTCGACATCCCGGTCTTCCACGACGACCAGCACGGCACCGCGGTCGTGGCGCTGGCCGCGCTCACCAACGCGCTGAAGCTCACCGGCCGCGACCCGGGGTCGACGCGGGTGGTGATCTCGGGTGCGGGGGCTGCCGGTGTCGCGGTGGCCAGGATCCTGCTCGAGGCCGGCATCAAGGACCTCGCGGTGACCGACCGGAAGGGCGTGCTGCACTCCTCGCGCGGCGACCTCACCCCGGTGAAGCGGGCGCTGGCGGCACTGACCGCCGACCAGACCGGCCGCAGCGGCACCCTGGCCGACGTGCTGGCGGGTGCGGACGTCTACATCGGGGTCTCCGGAGGGACCGTGCCCGAGGAGCAGGTGGCCAGCATGGCGGCGGAGTCGATCATCTTCGGCCTGGCCAACCCGAACCCCGAGGTGCACCCCGACGTCGCGCACAAGTACGCGCGGATCGTGGCCACCGGCCGCTCCGACTTCCCCAACCAGATCAACAACGTGCTCGCCTTCCCCGGCATCTTCCGGGGTGCCTTCGACGTGCACGCCACCGCGATCACCGAGGGGATGAAGCTCGCCGCGGCGGTCGCGCTCGCCGAGCTCGTGGGCGACGACCTGGCCGAGGACCTGATCGTGCCGTCGCCGTTCGACCCGCGGGTCGGGCCGGCGGTGTCGACGGCGGTGGCCGAGGCCGCGCGACGCGACGGCGTGGCCCGACAGTAGGTCAGTCCACGCGGGCCGCGACGGCCTCGACCTCGATCCGCCACTCGGGCTCCAGCAGTTGCTGGACCACGACGGTCCGGCAGGCCAGGTGGTCGCCCAGGTGCTCGCGGATCAGCGCCACGTTGGTGGGGTCGTCCTCCGCGTCGACCAGGTAGAAGCGCAGCTGCACCAGGTCGGCGTACGTCATGCGGGCGGCGGCGAGTGCCTCGCCGAGGTGTCGCCAGACGAGTCTGGCCTGGCCCTCGAAGTCCGGCGGCATGGTGTGCCCGTCCGGCTCGTAGCCGTTGAGGCCGCTGACGTAGAGCGTCCGCGCACCGGGAGGGACCTCGACCGCATGCGCGTAGGCGGCGTACGGCGGGAAGATGCTGTCCGGGTTGTGCGGCGTGACCTGGCCCATGCGGCGAGTCTGTCCGCCAGCCCCTAGCGTGGGCCACGTGCTTGCCGTCTACGCCGAGTCCTTCAGCCCCGACGACCCGCTCTCCGGCCTGGTGGTCGGCGAGCGACCCGAGCCCGGCCAGGAGGACGGGGGGATCCCGGACGGCTGGACCACGATCAAGGTGAAGGCAGCGTCGCTCAACCACCACGACCTGTTCTCGCTGCGAGGGGTCGGGCTCAAGCAGGAGCAGCTGCCGATGATCCTCGGCACCGACGCCGCCGGCGTCGACGAGGACGGCAACGAGGTGGTCGTGCACGGGGTGATCAGCGCCGCGTCGGGGACGGGGACGAGACGTTCGACCCCAAGCGGTCGCTGCTCTCCGAGCGCCACCAGGGCGCGATGGCCGAGCGGGTCGCCGTACCCCGCCGCAACGTCGTGCCGAAGCCCGCCTCGCTCTCCTTCGCCGAGGCGGCCTGCCTCCCGACGGCCTGGCTGACGGCGTACCGCATGCTCTTCAGCCGAGGCGAGCTGCGCCCCGGCGAGACCGTGCTGGTGCAGGGTGCCGGTGGCGGGGTGGCGACGGCCGCGATCGTGCTCGCCCGGGCCGCCGGGCTGCGGGTGCTGGTCACCAGCCGCGACGAGGCCAAGCGGGCCAAGGCGCTCGAGATCGGCGCCCACGAGGTCTTCGAGTCCGGGGCGCGGCTCCCGGAGAAGGCGGACGCGGTGATCGAGACGGTCGGGAAGGCGACGTGGTCGCACTCGGTCCGCTCGCTGCGGCCCGGTGGCCGGATCATCACGTCGGGGACGACCTCGGGACCGAACCTCGACGACGCCGAGCTCACCCGGATCTTCTTCCTCCAGCTCTCGGTGATCGGCTCGACGATGGGCACCCGCGACGAGCTGGCCGCGCTGATCACGATGCTCGACTCCACCGGGGTCCGGCCGCTCATCGACCGCGAGCTGCCGATGGAGCAGGCCAGGGACGGCTTCGCCGTGATGGCCGAGGGTGACGTGTTCGGCAAGATCGTGTTCACCCGATGACGCGCACCCACCTGCTCACCGGCGCCGGCTCCGGGATGGGCGCGGTCCTCGCCGAGCGGCTGCTCGAGCGCGGTGACTCGCTGCTGCTGCTGGCCCGCTCGACCGAGCGCGCCCACGACCTGCGCGCCGAGCTGCCGGACGCGACCGTGCTGGTCGCCGACCTCGCCGACGCGGCCGCGGTCGAGGCGGTCGCCGACCAGCTGCCGGAGTCGCTCGACTCAGTGGTGCACGCCGCGGGGATCGTCGACCTCGGTCCCGTCGCCGAGCTGACCACCGACGCCTGGCAGTCGCAGCTGGCGGTCAACCTGCTCGCCCCCGCCGTGCTCACCCGGCGTCTGCCTGCCTGCCCTGCGTGCGGCCCGCGGCACCGTCGTGTTCGTCAACTCCGAGCGCCGGCCTGGTCGCGCACCCGAACTGGTCGGCGTACGCCGCCTCGAAGTTCGGCCTGCGCGCGCTGGCCGACTCGCTGCGCGCCGAGGAGCAGGAGCACGGCGTCCGGGTCACGACGGTCTATCCCGGCCGCACGGCCACGCCGATGCAGCAGAAGGTCCACCAGCAGGAGGGCAAGGAGTACGACGCGTCCGACTGGATCGACCCGGACACCGTCGTCGACGCGATCCTGCACGTGCTGGACCTGCCGGACGACGCGACCGTCAGCGACCTGACGATCAGGCCGCGCTGAGCGCCGCGAAGGTCAGCCCCGGGTCCTGCGCCAGAGCCTCGAGGTCGGCGTCGGAGAGGGACCGGTCGCGCCTCGGCCGGGGCGTACTCGAACGCGCCGACCGTGACCCGTCGTCGCGGACGAACCACGTGGCGTACTGCCACTGCCCGTCTCGCCAGCTGCGTCACCTGCTGGTAGACGGCTGCCGCCCGGCACCGCGTCGTGCTCGCACTCCGGGCACGAGAACGGGCCCTCGCTCGGCCAGGGCCGTCATCAGCAGGAACCCGTGGCCGTCAGCGAGCGTGTAGGCCGCCTGCCAGTCCTCGGCGCTCGCGAAGTCGGCGTCGGGCATCGGGCCGGCCGTGTGGCTGTCGCTGGGGTAGACGTCGTCGGGTGCCGGCAGGGACGGGAGATGACCGGCCACCACGGCCGCCAGCGCCTCGTCGATGCCGGTGCCGGGGACGAAGTCGTCGGGCGCGGCCGGGGCGGGGGCGGCGCGACCGGCGCGTCGTGGACCACGGTCCCGGCCCTCGTCTGCCAGTCGCCATCCGGACGCCGACGGTGCCGAGGCCGAGCACGGCCACGGCGGCGAGGGCGACCCCGCTGCGTCGTCTGCCGGCGCCTGCGCCGGCCCTGCCGGACGGCGGTCTCCAGGTCGGGGCCGCTCGGGACGTCGCGGGTGGCGCGGTCCAGCTGGTCGCGGACGAGCTGCTCAGTGGTCATGGTGGTTCCTCTCGATGGGCTGGGGTTCGGCGAGCACGGACTGCAGGCGCTCGAGGGCACGGGCGGTCTGGCTCTTGACCGTGCCCTCCGGGATGCCGAGGACGCTGGCGACCTCGGCGACCGACAGGTCGTCGAGGAACCGCAGCGCGACCACCGCCCGGGCCCGGGGCGACAGCCCCGAGAGCGCGGTGACGAGGTCGAGTCGCGCCACGGAGCCCTCGGGACCGGCGATCGTCACCGTCGGGGACGCGGTCGGTCGCGGTCTCGCGGTTGCGCACCTTCGCCATCCGGAAGCAGGTGTTGACCACGGTCCGTCGGGCGTAGGTGTCCACGGCTCCCGGCTGGATCCGCGGCCAGTGCACGTAGAGCTGGGTGAACGCCGTCTGCACGGCGTCCTCCGCAGCCGGCCAGCTGCCGAGGATGGCGTACGCCGTGCGCATCAGGGAGCGTTGCCGCGCCACGAAGAACTCGCGGTAGCGCCCTCCCACGCCGGTGTGCGTCCCACCCTGGCTCCTGTCGGTCGGTCCTCACCCAGTCAAGAGCACCGACGGCGCCGGGAGGTTCCGGTCCTCGCGAGAATCTCTCCGCGCTGTCAGTGCTTGAGCCGGAACGGTGCCGGGAGCAGGAGCTCGACGTTGCGGTCCTCGAGCCGCCCGCGACGCCCGTCGGTCCCGGGCGGTGACGCCCCCTCCTGCCAGTCGTTGGCACCGAGCTCGCGGGAGAGCGCGGCGAGCTGGAGCGGAGAGGTCGGGTGGTTGCCGTACGACGTCGGGCCCGCGTGATCCACCATGGTGCCGAACACCGACAGCGTGCCGTCGCGGTTGTCGACGATCTCGACGGTGCGGGCCTGCTGCGGCCAGTCGATGTGCGCGGCGGTGTTCACCTCCCAGAAGCCGCCGGGAGCCGCGGCGCCGGCGGCCCGCGAGTGCGGCGTGACGTTGTTGCGGTGCGTGTGGCCGTTGACCCACAGCACGACGTTCGGGAACCGGAGCAGCAGGTCCCGGACGGCCGGGCCGAGCACCCGCCCGACCCCGGCGGCGTTGTCCATGCTGCCGATCGTGTGGTGGGAGAAGATGACGAAGAGCCGGTCGTGGTGGCCACCCCTCACGACGTCTCCCGACTCGTCGAGGTAGTGCCGGCTGCCGGCCTTCAGCTGGGCGGTGAGCCAGGCGAGCTGGGTGGCGTCGATCGACCCCTCGGAGCCGCCGAACGGGTTGACGGTGTCGAGCACGATGCCGCGGACCAGCCCGCGGTCGACGGTGTAGTAGGCGTTGCCGGTGGCGAGGTTCCACGCCGAGTAGCCGTGCCCGTGCGGTTTGCCGACGGTGTGGAAGTGCTCCGCGATCGTCTCCGTCCGCGTCAGCGGCCGCCGGTCCGCGTCGGGTGTCACCAGCCGGAACGGCCCGCTGAACAGGGTCTGCGAGCCCCTGCGGGTCGCCGGCGAGCAGCTGCTGGGCGAGGGTGATGATGTCCGTGCCGGGCGGCAGGTCGATGATCTTCGCCGGACCGGTCGCGAGCTGCGCCACCAACGGGTTGGTCGGGACGTTGCCCTGGACCAGGCCGTCGTGGTTGCCGAACACGCTCAGCCACGGCATGCCGACGCCCTTGGGGCGGAACGGCGCACGGCAGGCGTCGAGCAGCCCCGGCACTCCAGGGAAGCCGTGCAGGCTGGTCGGAAGATCGGGGACCTGGCCCGGTGGCGGCCCGTCGGGGTGCCAGTAGCGCTCGTGGTAGGCGACCTGGTCGGCCACGCCCTCGTACTTCGTCAGGTCACCCGAGTCGGGCCGGATCGGGACGCCGTCGAGCAGGTCGATCTGCCAGCGGAGCTCGTTGAGCTGGGTGTTGTCGACGTTGTCGCCGGTGGTGATCGCGAACGAGAGCGGCAGCCCGGTCACGGGGCCGCGCCGGACCCGGCGCAGGGCCCGGGCCATCGCATCGGCGACGTGCGGCGTGAGCATCTCGTGGGCGCGGTAGGAGCTCTGGAACGGCAGGTACGGCGCGAAAGGCGAGTCCGGGTCGTTGTAGCGGTCGAGGAACTCGACGCGGGCCGGGGACTGCGCGTCCAGCACGTGCATGTCGGTGAGCTGGCCGAGCGCGACCAGCGGGCGCCGGTTCCGGCCGCCGTGGTGCCTGGCCACGCGCTGCAGGAGCTCGTGGCGGACCAGGTGCGGCTCGCCCGGCCCGACCACGATCTTGCGGTAGCCACCGGCGCCCGGCGTACCGCGGAGCAGGGTCTTGGCGAGCGTCGTGCCCCGCCCGCCCGGATGGCCACCCTTTGCCAGCGCCGGGTCGAACGCTCCGGCGCCGACCGCCACGCCGCCGGCGAGCCCGGCGCCCAGCACCGCTCGTCGGGAGACGGTGCTCTTGCCCTCGACGCTCTGCCCTCGTCCGGACGCTCTTCTGCCATGTCGACTCCTCGGGCGGCGCAGGTGAAGCCCCGCCGCCCGACGGGCCCCCGGGCGGAGCATGTCCCCGACAGTAAAGTCACTCGACGGTCCGGATGTGAATAGTCAGCGGGGACTAAGTCCGGGTGTCCTAGCTTCGCGACTCCCAGTTGAGGGCGCCGACCAGCACCATCCGGAGCTGGGTGCGGGCGGTCTCGACGATCTGCTTCTCGGCGCCGGGTCGGCCGGTGGCGACCATGATCTGCTCGGCGGTGGCGACCATCGCGGTCACGATCAGGTTGGACAGCACGCGCAGGTCCTCGGCCGACCAGGTCTCGGTGCCGGGCAGCCGGGCCAGGTCGGTGGCGAGCTCGCGCTCGCAGAGCTCGATCTCGTGCCGGATGGCGTCGCGCACCGCGGGCGGCCCCGCGCCGCGCTCGCGGGCGATGAACAGGAAGTGCGAGCGCTGCCTGGTGCACGTGCTCGACCAGGGTCTCGACCGAGCGGTCGACGATGTTCGCCAGGGAGACGGCGCCGCCGGACGGGTCGCCGCGGCGGACGTCGCGCAGCATCGCGCGCAGCGACACGAACGACTCGTCGACCAGCGCGAGGCCGAGCGACTCGATCGAGTCGAAGTGCCGGTAGAACGCGGTCGGCACGATGCCGACCTCCTTGGCCACCTGGCGCAGCGAGAGCGCGACCAGCGAGGAGTCCTCGCAGAGGCGGAGCGCCGCGTCGAGGATCGCGCGCCGGGTGCGCTCCTTGCGCTCGCCCCGGCGTCTCCGCCACGCGGACATCCTAGTTCGTGTACGTGTGTCCACGCTCACGCCGCGTGCGGCTTGACCGTGACCCCTGGAACCCGAGACAGTTTGAGTGTACGAACGTTCACTGAAAATCGATCTCGGAAGGAGGCCGTCCGATGGGTCTCGCCACCACCATCCTCCGCTCCAGGGCGGTCGCCGCCCTCGCCTCGCCGCAGGGCGTCGACCGCTACCTCGAGCAGGTCAACCCGATGTGGGCCGCCCACGAGGTCCGGGCGCGCATCGTCGACGTGCACCGCGAGGTCGACGTCCCCGGCCACCCGCCGGTCGCCACGATCACCCTCCAGCCGACCTCGACCTGGCGCGGCCACCGCGCCGGCCAGCACGTCCAGCTCGGCGTCGAGGTCGACGGCTCCCGTCGTACGACGCGGGTCTTCACGATCTCCAGCCCCGACTCCCGCGACGGCGACCGATTCACGGTCACGCTGCGGGCCAACCCCGAGGGCGTCGTCTCGAGGTTCCTGGTCGAGCGCGCCGAGCCCGGCACGATGGTCCACCTCTCCCAGGCCGAGGGCGACTTCGTGCTGCCCGACCAGGTGCCCGAGCACGTGCTGTTCATCTCCGGCGGCTCCGGCATCACCCCGGTGATGTCGATGCTGCGCTCGCTGCAGCGCCGCACCCACCGCGGCCGGGTCACCTTCGTGCACTACGCGCAGAGCCCCGACCACCAGATCTTCGCTGCCGAGCTCGACGAGATCCGTCGCTCGGGCCACGGCATCGACCTGCACCTGCTGCACCCCGAGCTCGGCGACCCGAACCTGTCGCCGGCATACCTCGAGCGGCTGGTCCCGGGCTACCGCGAGGTCCCGACCTGGGCCTGCGGTCCGGCCCCGATGATCGAGGCCGTCCAGGCGGCGTACGACGGCGCGGACGCGCTGCGCGTCGAGTACTTCCAGCCCCCGCGCACCTCCGGCACGTCCGCCGAGGGCGACGTCGCGTTCACGAGGTCCGGCCAGGAGGCACCCAACTCCGGCGCCACCCTGCTCGAGCAGGCCGAGGCGCTCGGGCTCAAGCCCGAGTTCGGCTGCCGGATGGGCATCTGCTTCACCTGCACCTCGCGCAAGAGCGAGGGCACCGTCCGCAACGTCCTCACCGGCGAGGAGTCCTCCCTCCCCGACGAGGAGATCCGGATCTGCGTCAGCGCCCCCGTGGGCGACTGCGTCGTAGAGCTCTAGGCACTGACCCGACTGGCACCCCGCCGACCCGTCAGAAACTGACGGCGAGCGCAGCGAGCCACGTCAGTTTGTGACGGGTCAGGGCACATGGCACCCAACTGAAACTTCCAGACGAACCCGACCACAAGGATCCCAACGAAAGGAAACGTCGTGACCACAACCAAGACCACCAAGATGAAGACCAACAACACCAGCCTGACCGACGAGCAGCTCGAGAAGTTCGGCGAGGAGCTGGACGCCATCCGCCAGCGGGTCCTGGCCGACCTCGGCGAGACGGACGCGGCGTACATCCGCAACGTCGTCAAGCGCCGTCAGCAGTTCGAGATCGCCGGCCGCGCGATGTTCTACCTGCCGCCGCTGTGGCCGCTCGCAGTCGCCGCGCTGAGCATCTCCAAGATCCTCGACAACATGGAGATCGGCCACAACGTCATGCATGGCCAGTACGACTGGATGGGCGACCCCGGCCTGAACTCCCGGATGTACGACTGGGACACGGTGTGCCCCGGTGAGCAGTGGAAGTACAGCCACAACTACATCCATCACACCTACACGAACATCCTCGGCAAGGACCGCGACATCGGCTACGGCATCCTCCGCATGGACGAGGACCAGCCGTGGCGGCCGTACTACCTCGGCAACCCGGTCTACGCGCTGATGCTGATGCTCTTCTTCGAGTGGGGCGTCGCCCTGCACGACCTCGAGGTCGAGAACATCGTGGCCGGCAAGCGGAAGCTCGAGGACAACAAGCCGCTCTACCCCGGCCTGATCCGCAAGATCCGCAACCAGACCCTCAAGGACTACCTGCTGTTCCCGGCCCTGACCGGACCGCTGTTCCCGCTCACCCTGGCGGGCAACGCGACCGCCAACCTGGTCCGAAACATCTGGGCGTTCAACATCATCTTCTGCGGTCACTTCCCGGCCGGCGTCTCGACGTTCTCCCAGGAGGAGTGCGAGGACGAGACCCGCGGGCACTGGTACTACCGGCAGCTGCTCGGCTCGGCGAACATCACCGGCAGCAAGCTGTTCCACCTCATGTCCGGCAACCTGTCGCACCAGATCGAGCACCACCTGTTCCCGGACCTGCCGGCCCGCCGCTACCCGGAGCTGGCGGTCGAGGTCCGCGAGATCTGCGAGCGCTACGGGCTGCAGTACAACACCGGGCGACTGTCCAGGCAGCTGTTCAGCGTCGCGTCCAAGATCTGCCGGATGGCGCTGCCGAGCCGGGCGCCGAAGCAGACCGGCCCGGTGCCGATCGCCGAGCCCGTGGCCGCCTGAGGGCGACCGCCGCAGTCACCCTGTGACCGAGGACGCGTTGGCTGCCCGAGCGAATCGGGTCAGACTGTCGACATGACTGAAGACAGCGGCGAGAAGCTCTCGGAGCCGAGATCGGCAAGGACGCCGTGCAGTCGACCGTCGAGGCCGCGGCCAGCACGGTCGGTGAGGTGGCAACGATCGTCACGAACGCTGTCCGCGACGTGGCCACCGCCCTCGGCAACCTGGCGACCGAGGTGTTCGAGATCCGCGAGGCCTCCCGCAAGGCGGCCGAGGACGGCGCCGACGTGCCGATCCCGGCGGTCGAGGAGCAGCTCGAGGAGCAGGTCGAGGACTGAGGCCCCGGCTCACTCGGTCGGCGGCTCCTGGAAGGCGCGCACCTCGATCCGCCCGCCGAGCGCCTTGGATGCCTTCGCGGCCCACTCGACAGCGGTGGCCTCGTCAGCGACGTCGATGATCCAGAAGCCTCCGACGTACTCGGGGGCCTCGACGAACGGCGCGTTGACGGTGCTGAGCGAGTCGCCGGTGTTGTCGACGGTGACCGCGCTCGACGGCGGATGAAGTCCGCCGGCGAAGACGAATGCGCCGGTCGAGGTCAGTTCCTCGATGATCGCGCCGGTGGCGGCCATGGCCGCCTCGAGCTCGGCCGGGTCCATTGTCTCCATGGTCGGCTCCTCGTTGGAGTCGTGCGGGACGGTCAGCAGGTATTGGGTCATGGTCGGTTCGACCCCATGCAGCCGCCGAACTCATCGGTCGAGCTGCCGCACCAGCCTTTGTGGCGCGCAGAAGCGGTAGCTCTCGGTGACGAGCTCGGCCACCTCGGCCCAGTCGGTGTCGTCGTCGAGCACCATGCCGACGATCGTGGGCGACCACGGCGGGCGGTAGAACGGCAGCCCGGCGTGGACCAGGGCGACCAGCTCGTCGCCGGAGGAGCGGAACGTCAGCACGGTCGTCGGGTCGGCGATGCCGGTGATGTCACGGAACGACGACTCGTAGCCCTCCTGGCCGACCATCACGTGGGCGAAGGTCTTGGTCCGGATCCGCCAGCGGACGCCGGTCCAGGCGTCCTGCTCGACGGCCTCCGGCAACGCGAGCGCGATGGCGGCCAGCCGTGCGACGACCTTGCCGTCGGGCTCGATCCGGGGCGCTTTCGGCACGGCACGAGTCTGTCAGCGGGCGCCGACAGCTCTGGGCCCTAGCCGAAGGACATCCGGAACGCCGCCTGCCGGAACGACGCAAGCTGCCGAGCACCGGCCAGCCACCCGAGGGCGCCGTCCGGGTTGATGTCCCAGTGCGCCCGCGCGGGGAGCGCCTTCGACGAGCCCTGCAGGGTCGCGGTGCGCTCCTCGCCGCCGGTGTCCTCGATGCCGGGCTGCCAGGTGCCGCCCTTGAACGGCAGCCGCAGGGCGGCACGCGAGACGTCGCGGAACCTGGCGGTCGCGATCGGCGTGCGACCCAGGCCGGCCTTCCACTCGGTCGACGTCAGCGGACCGGTGTGTGACGACTCGAGGGTGAAGTCGCACAGCCCCTTGGGGATCGCCCACAGCTCGCGACCGCCGGCCACCGATGCAGGGGAGTCGACCCAGATGTCGGTGATGGTGACCCGGCGACCGTAGGCATCGGTCGACAGCGGCCGCGCCACGAGCAGCTCGTGGTAGACGAGCGGGCTGCCCTCCTCGTAGGACACGAACGCCGCGCCGTAGACACCGGCCGGGCGGAGGTCGTCGACGCGGTCGCGGACCTTGAACAGCGTCAGCCACAGCGAGCCGACCATCTGCCACGGCGCCGGCGGGTAGCTGACCCCACCGGTCGCGGACGGGACCCACCCGGGGCTGGCCTGGCTGGTCATGGGGTCAGCGTAGGGGGACGCGTTGGAATCAGGCGCTGGCGGGCTCCTCGAGCCGGCCGGGCATCTGCCACCCGGCCGCCAGCCGGGAGGGGATCAGTGGCTGGCCGTCGCCGAAGAAGTCACAGAACTTCATGATCAGCGGGTCCCAGGCCAGCGGGTCGACGTGGTCGGTGCCAAGAAGCCGGACGGCATCCGCCACGTGCGCGCGCAGCACCTCGACGTGGATCGCTTGCGCGTTGACCGACTCGTTGGTGATCGGGTAGTGGCCCGACACCCGGCACTCCAGCTGGATCGGGCACTCGGCGACCCGGTGGGGTGCCACCAGGTCCGAGGGCTCCGGCGTCAGCCCCGCGGCCTCGAACTTGCGCGGCTCGTAGCGGTAGCCGGTCTCGCGCTTGTGTGGCGAGAGCTCCGGAGACCCGGTGAGCAGGGCGAGCCGGTCGACGTGGTCGACCAGGTTGGCTGACGCGAGGTTGAGGACCGCCTCGCCGGTGCGCAAGAGGTTCTGCGTCGTACGCGACGTGGACGCCAGCCCGAGCATGGCGTTCTGCCCCAGCCACCATGCCGAGGACATCGGAGCGAGGTTCGTGGTGCCGTCCGGATTGGTCGAGGAGACCAGGACGACGGGGGTCCCGTAGTAGTGGACCTTGAGGGGGAGGACTCTGTGCATGCACCTAGTCTGACCGCCCCAGAGGCGACGTTCTGGCGGGAATCAGACACCGCGACCGCGCGGGTTTCAGCTCGCTCGTTCAGTCCTCGGGGTCATCGAGCCGGGCCAGCCAGGTGGCCAGCCGCTCGACGGCGGTCTCGAACTCCGGGTGCACGTCGGTGAACTCGCTGAGCCGGTCGGCCAGCCAGGCAAGGGAGACCTCTTCCTCGCCCCGGCGCCGGGCCAGCTCCTCGATGCCCCGATCGGTGAAGTACACGGTGGGTTACGCGAACGCCCGCGCCATGAGGTCCTTCTGCTCCTCGGTGTGCCGCTTCGCGGTGCCCACCGAGGGAGAGGAGGACTCGTCGCGGGTGACCGCCTCGACCTGGGCGTCGACCTGCGACCACACGTTGAGCGCGTAGTTGGGCCACGGACCCATGTTGCGTGGCTCGTCCTGGACCCAGCGAACCTTCTTGAGGTTGGGGTAGCGGGCGATCTCGTGCTTGATGTCGTCGACCGGCCGCGGGTAGAGCTGCTCGACCCGGCCGATCGCAAACCTCTCGGCGTTCTCCAGCTTGGCCCGCTCCACCATGAGGTCCCAGGTGACCCGGCCCGAGCAGAGCAGCAGCGTGTCGACCTTCTGCGCGTCCGCCGTCGCGTCGCCGATGAAGGGCCGGAACGTGCCGTTGACGAAGTCGTCGGGCTGCGAGGCGGCCTCCTTGCGCTTGAGCATCGACTTCGGTGTGAAGACGATCAGCGGCCGGTGCTCCTGGCCCAGCGAGTGCCGGCGCAGCAGGTGGAAGTACGACGCGGGGGTCGACGGCTGGGCCACCACGAACGCCTCGTCGGCGCACATGGCCATGAACCGCTCGATCCGCGCCGAGGAGTGGTCGGGGCCCTGCCCTTCGTAGCCGTGCGGCAGCAGCAGCACGACCCCGGACTCCTGGCGCCACTTGGTCTTGCCCGCGGTGATGAACTCGTCGATCACCGTCTGGGCGCCGTTGACGAAGTCGCCGAACTGCGCCTCCCACAGCACCAGCGCCTCGGGCCGGGCCACGGAGTAGCCGTACTCGAAGCCCAGGGCGGCGTACTCCGAGAGCAGCGAGTCGTAGACGTGGAACTTGGCCTGGTCCTCGGTGAGGTTGGACAGCGGCGTCCACTCGTCGGCGTTGTTGCGGTCGATGATCGTCGCGAACCGCGAGACGAAGGTGCCGCGCCGGGAGTCCTGGCCGGCCAGCCGCACCGGCCGGCCGTCCATCAGGAGCGCTCCGAAGGCCAGGATCTCGCCGGTGCCCCAGTCGATCGGGCCGTCGGTGATGGCCGCCGCGCGACGCTGGAGCTGCGGCATCACCTTCGGGTGCACGGTGAACCCGTCCGGCGGCGTGACGTAGGCGTCCGCGATCCGCTTGAGCACCTCGGGCACCACCGCGGTCGCGGTCTCGCCCTGCGGCTTGTCGGGGTAGTCCGGCACCGTCGTCCACTCGGAGGGCTGGCTGGTCGCCTCGCGCACCTCGGTGAAGACCCGCTCCAGCTGCTGCTGGTAGTCGCGCAGCACCTGCTCGGCCTCCTCGATCGTGATGTCACCACGACCGATCAGCGACTCGGTGTAGAGCTTGCGGACCGAGCGCTTCTGCTCGATCAGGTCGTACATCAGCGGCTGGGTGTACGACGGGTCGTCGCCCTCGTTGTGGCCGCGGCGGCGGTAGCAGACCAGGTCGATGACGACGTCCTTCTTGAACGCCTGGCGGTACTCGAAGGCCAGGCGCGCGACCCGGATGCACGCCTCGGGGTCGTCGCCGTTCACGTGGAAGATCGGCGCCTGCACCATCCGGGCGACGTCGGTGCAGTAGAGCGAGGAGCGTGACGAGCCGGGGGAGGTCGTGAAGCCGACCTGGTTGTTGACGACCACGTGGATGGTGCCGCCGGTGCGGTAGCCGCGCAGCTGGGAGAGGTTGAGCGTCTCGGCGACCACGCCCTGACCCGCGAACGCCGCGTCGCCGTGCACCAGAAGCGGCAGCACCGGGTAGACGGCGCCCAGGTCGAGCACGTCCTGCTTGGCGCGCGCAATGCCCTCGAGCACGGGGTCGACCGCCTCGAGGTGCGAGGGGTTGGCGGCCACGGACACCTTGATGGTGTCGCCGGAGCCGGCCTCGAACTCGCCCTCGGCGCCGAGGTGGTACTTCACGTCGCCGGAGCCCTGGACGGTCCGTGGGTCGATGTTGCCCTCGAACTCCCGGAAGATCTGGGAGTACTTCTTGCCGACGATGTTGGCGAGGACGTTGAGCCGCCCGCGGTGCGCCATCGCCATCGCGACCTCGTCGAGGCCCGCCTCCGCGGCCGCCTCGCAGATCTCGTCGATCACCGGGATGGTGGTCTCGCCACCCTCGAGGCTGAACCGCTTCTGGCCGACGAACTTGGTCTGCAGGAAGGTCTCGAACGCCTCGGCCTGGTTGAGCTTGAGCAGGATCCGCAGCTGCTCCTCGCGGGGCGGCTTGGTGTGCGGCTGCTCGACGCGCTCCTGGATCCAGCGGCGCTGCTCGGGATCCATGATGTGCATGTACTCGATGCCGGTCGTGCGGCAGTAGGAGTCACGCAGGATGCCGAGGATGTGCCGCAGCTTCATGAACCGCCGGCCCTCGCCGCCGAACGACCCGGTCGCGAACTCGCGGTCGAGGTCCCACAGCGTCAGCCCGTGCGACTCGACCTCGAGGTCGGGGTGGCTGCGCTGGCGGTACTCCAGAGGGTCGGTGTCGGCCATCATGTGGCCGCGCACGCGGTAGGCGTGGATCAGCTCGAGGATCCGGGCCTGCTTGCTGATCTCGTCGTCGTGACTCGTCGAGATGTCGTTGCTCCACCGGATCGGCTCGTAAGGGATCCGCAGCGACCGGAAGATCTCGTCGAAGAAGCCCTCCTGGCCCAGCAGCAGCTGGTGGACCCGCTTGAGGAACTCACCCGACTGTGCGCCCTGGATGACCCGGTGGTCGTAGGTCGAGGTCAGCGTCATGACCTTGCTGATGGCGTTGCGGGCGATGGCGTCCTCGGAGGCGCCCTGCCACTCGGGCGGGTACTCCATCGCCCCGACGCCGATGATCGCGCCCTGCCCCTTCATCAGGCGGGGGACCGAGTGGCTCGTGCCGATGCCGCCCGGGTTGGTCAGCGAGATCGTGGTGCCCTGGAAGTCCTCGACGGTGAGCTTGTTGTCGCGGGCCTTGCGCACGACGTCCTCGTAGGCAGTCCAGAACGCCGCGAAGTCCATCTTCTCCGCGGCCTTGATCGACGGCACCAGCAGTTGCCGGGTGCCGTCGGGCTTCTGCATGTCGATGGCGAGACCGAGGTTGATGTGCGCGGGCTTGACCAGGTTGGGCTTGCCGTCGACCGTGTCGAAGCCGACGTTGATCTCCGGGCTCGACCGGAGCGCCTTGACCAGCGCATAGCCGATCAGATGGGTGAACGACACCTTGCCGCCCCGCGCCCGGGCGAGGTGGTTGTTGATGACCGTGCGGTTGTCCCACAGCAGCTTCACCGGCACCGAGCGGACCGAGGTCGCCGTGGGCACGGTGAGCGAGATGTCCATGTTGGACGCCGTACGCGCGGGGGCGCCCCGGAGCACCGTGTAGGTCGGCTCGTCGCTGGCGGCGGCCTGGGCGGCCGGGGGCTGCTCCTTGGGGACCGGGTTGGTCGTGCCCTTGGCCGGCTCGGCGGCCTTGGACTCCGGCCGCGGCCTGGCTACCGGAGCGGGCGTCGGGGTCGGGTCGACGTGGGCTGCCGGAGCGGCCGGCTCGGCCTTCTTCGGCTCGGCCTTCTTCGGCTCGGCGGCCTTGGGCTCGGCCTTGGCTCGGCCTGCTTCGGCTTGGTCTCGGTCTCGCTCGTCGTGCCGTTGGTGAGGAGCGACGGGCTGCCGTTGCCCGAACCGCCGTCCGGCATGCCGTTGCCGTGCGCCTTGAAGTAGTCCACCCACGTCTGGTCGACGCTCGACGGGTCGGCCTGGAACCGGTCGTACATCTCCTCGACGAGCCACTCGTTGGCACCGAACTCCTCCGGCACGACGGCCGACGAGACGGTGCTCGACGAAGGGGAGGAGGGAGTTGTTTCGGGCACGGCGTGCTTCGCCTCTTTCGTACGCACAGTGGGTGGTGATTGCCAGGGGTCGCTCAGGCCCTCAACGTTAGTCCTCAATGCCAGCAAATGCAGGGTCGAGGTGGGCCTCCATGTGAGGCTGTCCCCATGACGTCCGTCACCCGACCCCGAGCGCGGTCCGCGCCCGTCAGTGGCGCCGCGATGCTGATGCTCGCCGGGCTGGCCGGCGGTCTGGTCGGCTGCGACTCCGGCGACGCCATCGGAGAGAGCCCGGATGCGTCCCCGGGGAGCCACGCAGCGGACCTTCCGAAGGTGGCCACGGTGATCACCATCGACCACGGAGAGGGCATGGACGCGGCCCGCCAGGCCAAGGTCATCGACCGCGTCACCGCGGTGATCGACCCCTGGTTCGACGAGGCCTTCCTCGGCGAGTTCCCACGCTCCGACTTCGCGCCGGCGTTCGTCTCGTTCACCAAGGGGGCGGCCGAGGACGCGCAGCGCGACCTCGACCTCCTGAGCAGCTCCGGGATCGCCGACCAGATCGACTCGGCGACCGCGACCAACCGGCGGGTCCGGCTCGACGTCTTCGCCCCGGACGGCCACCCGCGCGGGGTCACCGCCAACTTCGTCCTCGACTTCGAGACCACTGGTGACCTCGAGGAGCAGCTGCGCGTGCATGGTGCCCTCTACCTGGCCAAGAGCCTGGGCGAGTGGAAGGTCTTCGGTTACGACGTGGACGAGGCGGTCGCACTGTGACCACGACCACGACCACGACCACGACCACGAACCGGACCGGGTCGTTCGCCGGGTCGTTCGCCGGGCGGCCCCGGCTGTGGCGGGCGTTCCGCCTGCTCGTGCTCGGCGTGGTGCTGGCGGTGTGCGCCACCCTGGCGCCGTCCTCGACGGTGAAGCCGACCGACCTCGCACTGGTCAAGCTCAAGCGCGCGACCACGGTCGACGTCAGCCCCGACGTCGTGTGGATCCTGGCCGTCGGCTCCGACGCCCGCCCCGGCGAGGACATGACCCGCGTCCGCGGCGACGCCCTCCAGCTGATCGGGCTCAACACCAAGACCGGGGCGGCCGCCGCGATCGGCATCCCCCGCGACTCCTACGTGTCCATCCCGGGAGTCGGCAGCGAGCGGGTCAACGCGGCGCTCTACTACGGCGGTCCCGAGCTGCTCGGCGAGACGGTCGGCGAACTGATCGGGATCATGCCGGACTACGTGTTCGTGACCCGCTTCGAGAAGTTCGCGAACATGGTCAACGACATCGGCGGCATCGAGGTCGACAACCCGACCTACTTCAGCGACACCTATCTCAAGCCGAAGGGGTTCGAAGCCGGCAAGCAGCACCTCAACGGCTACCTCGCCCTGGCGTTCTCGAGGATCCGCAAGACCCTGTTGCGCGGTGACTTCGACCGCTCGGCCAACCAGCAGCGCGTGCTGCGCGGCATCCAGGCCAAGATCCGCGACCGCGCCAACGTGCACGGCTTCATCGAGAAGGGCGTGCTGTCGGCCTTTCAGAACATGGCGACCAACGCCTCGCCTGCCGACCTCTACCAGCTGGCCAGGGCCGCTGCCGCGGTGAAGACCTCGCTGATCACCAACTGCGTGGTGCTGGGCGGCATCGGCAACGTCGGCGGCGCCAGTGTGGTGCTGCCGTACCTCGACCTGGCCCAGCGGCTCGGGGACCGGGCCCGCGAGGACGCGACGCTCGAGTCCTGCGACTGACGGTCAGGTCGTACCCGCTTGCCGGGCGGCCGCGCGCGTAGCAGACCGACACCCGCCGTCAAGGATCGCGCTTCGCGCGCCCGCTGCGCGGCGCCTGCGGCGTCCTTGACTGCGGGTCCCGGTCGGTCTGCTGATCCGGCGCGAAACGGCGGGCTCCGCCCGCCGCCGCATGCGCGGCCGCCCCCACCACACGGGCCCCACAGGACTCACTGCCTCGAACTGGTCCGGCGAGTTTGGCCCTTGTCAGGGGACGCAACCCCCGACAGGTGACAGAACCGCCCGACAGGTCCCACCCCCGGTGACCCGTGAGACGCGATCGGGTAGGCGCGCGGGCACCTGGCAAGCGGCACCGGCAAGCAGGGCACCCAAGAGTGGGAAGGCAGGATGGCCCCGTGATGTGCTTCGCCGACCGCGGCTTCGTCTTCCTGTCGATGCCCAAGGCCGGCTCCACGGTGCTGCAGAAGCACTTCGCGCGGCACGCGATGATCCTGTTCCGGCAGCCGCCGGGGATGAAGCACATGAGCGCGGTGACCTTCGAGGCCGTGCTGGCGCCGTGGCTGGAGCGCTACGGCCACCCGCGCGACTCCTACGAGACGATGTGCCTGGTCCGCCACCCCCTGGACCGCGCGGTCTCGTGGTGGAAGTACCGCGCCCGCCCCGAAGCGGAGGGGCAGCCCAACTACACCGGTGACCTGTCCTTCGCCGAGTTCGCAGACCGGCTGGTCGGCGGCGAGGTGCCGCTCGGCACGTCATCCAACTTCGTCACCGACGCCGAGGGCACGGTGATCGTGGACCGGATGTACCGCTACGAGCACCTCGGCGCCGCGACCGCCTGGATGTCGGACCGGCTTGGCATCGCGGCACCCACGCTCGAGCCGACCAACGTCTCGCCGGCCCGCGAGGGCGAGATGGACGCCGCCACCCGAGCGCGGCTCGAGGAGCACTTCGCCAAGGACCTGGCCATCTACGAGGCCGCGATCTGACCGTCTCGAAACGCCTCTCGCCGTGCGCCTGCCGAATCAGGTCCGCGGGGGCTCAGAACCTACGATGACGGCCATGCATCCGGGCTTCCGACAGGACATCCAGGGGCTCCGTGCCCTGGCCGTCCTGCTCGTGATCCTGGACCACGCGAAGATCGGCCCCTTCCACGGCGGCTTCATCGGCGTGGACGTCTTCTTCGTGATCTCCGGCTTCCTGATCACCGGGTTGCTGGTCTCCGAGGCCGAGCGCACGGGCCGGGTCTCGCTGCTCGGCTTCTACGCCCGCCGGGCGCGCCGGATCCTGCCCGCGGCCACCCTGGTGATCGTCGCGACCGTCGGGTTCGGCATCTACTTCCTCAGCGCAGTCGAGGCGAACGGCGCGATCAAGGACGCGCTCTGGGCGACCTTCTTCGCGGCCAACTTCAAGCTCGCCCACGACGGCACCGACTACTTCCAGAACGACACCCCGCCCTCGCCGATGCAGCACTACTGGTCGCTGGCGGTGGAGGAGCAGTTCTACGTCGTCTGGCCGCTGCTGGTCCTCCTGCTCTGCCTGTACGCCGCGTGGCGGGTCCGGCGAAGCTCGGGCCAGCGCAGCCTCGGCCCGCGGGTCCGCGACCTGGGCGTCTCGCCGCTGGTGGTGATCGTCGGCATCTCGTTCGCCTACTCGGTCTCCTACAGCACGACCGACCCGGTCGCGGCGTACTTCTCGCCGTTCACCCGCGCCTGGGAGCTCGGCATCGGCGCCCTCGTGGCCTGTCTGAGCACCCGGCTGATCCTCCTCAAACCGGCTGTCCAGGCGCTGCTGTCGTGGGGTGGGCTGGCCGCGGTGGGGCTGGCGTCGGTCGCCTTCGACGGCACCACCGTCTTCCCGGGCTACGCCGCCGCGCTGCCGGTGGTCGGCACCGCCGCCCTGCTGGCTGGTGGCCTCCGAGCCGCCCAGTGGGGCCCGCAGTGGCTCCTGTCCCTGCCGCCGATGCGGGCCGTGGGGGACTGGTCCTACTCGCTGTACCTCTGGCACTGGCCGGCGCTGATCATCGTGACCGAAGCCTGGAGGCCGGCCGTCGGCTGGAGGGGTGCGCTGGTGATCGCCGCCGTCGTGCCGCTCTCGGCCGCGAGCTACTACTTCGTCGAGAACCCGGTCCGGACCGCGAACGTGTTCAGGGTGCGCCGGCTCCGCGGTGTCCTGCTCTACCCGGCGGTCGTCATCGTGACCCTGCCGATGCTGGCCGCGGCCAACACGGTCGTGGAGAGCGAGCTCAACGACGGCGGCCCGCCGATCACCGTCGAGGAGTTCGGGCAGGGCGGCCCTCAGCAGGACCAGGTGGTGGCCCTGGTGCGGGCCTCCGTCAAGGCGGCCGAGGACGGCTACGACATCCCGGCCAACCTGAAGCCGTCGCTGCTCGACCTCGCCACGGACATCCCCGACCTGGGCAAGTGCCAGTACTTCGAGATCAACAATGACCGGCCGCTCTGTCCGCGCGGCGACACCGACGGCGACAAGACTCTGGTGCTGATCGGCGACTCGCACGCCCGGCAGTGGGTGCCGGCACTCGACGAGCTGTCCCAGAGGTACGGCTACACGGCGTACTTCCTGATCCGCGAGGGCTGCCCCTCCTCCGACGTCACGCCGTGGATGGTGCACGGCGGGCCGAGCACCGACTGCGAGGCGTTCCAGGACTGGGCGCGCGAGCAGGTCGAGGAGCTGCAGCCGGACGTCGTGCTGCTCGGGTCGGAGGCGAACCGCCGCGGCTTCACCGGCGACGACGGCCAGCAGGTGGACGACGAAGAGACGATGGCGACGATGTACCGCGAGGGCATGGAGCGGGAGATCGACTACCTGTCGCCGAACGCCGGCCGGGTGATCGTGATCGGTGATCCCCCAGCGGTCATGGAGCACCCGGGTCGGTGCCTCTCCGAGCGCGACGCGACCCTGAAGAGCTGCCTGTCCCGCGAGGACAAGGTCTCGCTGACCTACATCGACTCCCTGCGCCAGGCCGCCAGGAACAAGGCGGTCGAGTTCGTCGAGACCGCGGCGTGGTTCTGCGCCGACGGGCTGTGCCCGAGCGTGGTCGGCGACTACATCGCGCACCGCGACCGGACCCACATCAGCGAGACCTACGCCGGCTATCTCTCCGACGAGCTCGAGAGGCAGATCCATCTCGGGCCGACCGACGCCACGGCCGCACCGCAGTGAGTGACACGACCGCGCGCCCAGTGCCGACGTTGCGGCACCGGGACGACATCCAGGGGCTGCGTGCGATCGCGGTGCTGACCGTGATCGCCTCGCACGCATCGGTGCCGTTCCTGCCCGGCGGCTTCGTCGGCGTCGACGTCTTCTTCGTCATCTCCGGGTTCCTGATCTCCCAGCTGCTCTTCCGCGAGGTCGAGAAGTCCGGGCGGGTGTCGATCCCCGGCTTCTACGCCCGCCGAGCGCGGCGGATCCTCCCGGCCGCGACGCTGGTGACCATCGCGACGATCGTGGCGTCGGCGATCTGGCTGAGCGCCATCGACCTGCTCGAGGTCGTCAAGGACTCACTGTGGGCGGTGTTCTTCGCCGCGAACATCCACTTCGCCGCGGTCGGGACCGACTACTTCGCCGCCGAGGAGCCACCCTCGCCGCTGCAGCACTACTGGTCGCTGTCGGTGGAGGAGCAGTTCTACCTGGTCTGGCCGGCGCTGCTGCTGGTGCTCGTCCTGGTCGCCGGGCGCCGCGCGCTTCCGAAGCGGCTGGTCTTCGGGGTGCTGCTCGTGGTGACCGTGGCGTCGTTCGTCTGGTCCGTCGTGAGCACGTCGTCGGACCCGCTGGCGGCGTACTTCTCCACGCCGGCCCGGGCCTTCGAGCTCGGTCTCGGAGCGCTGACCGCGCTCGTGGCACCCGCCGTGGCGGCGCGGTGGTCGGCGCTCGTGCGCGCGATGGTCTGCTCGACCGGGCTGGTCCTGATCGCGGTGGCCTGCGTCGCCTACTCCGACCAGACGCCGTTCCCGGGATCGGCGGCCGCGCTGCCGGTGGTCGGGTCGGCGCTGGTGCTGCTGGCAGGGGCCGGCGGACAGGCGAGCCAGCCGGTTCCGATCCGCGCCCTCGGCGTCCTGCCCATGCGGACGGTGGGGGACTGGTCGTACTCGCTGTACCTCTGGCACTGGCCGGTGCTGATCATCGCCCAGCGCAGGCTGGACGGAGACCTCGGCTTCTGGCGGACCACCCTCTGCGTGGTCGTGGTGTTCGCGCTGTCGGCTCTCACGTTCCGATACGTCGAGCAGCCGTTCCGGTCGCCGAAGCGCTTCCCGGTGCGACGCGCGCTGACCCTCTATCCCGCCGCGGTCGCGGTCGTGGCCGCGGCGTCGCTGGGTGGCCACTACTACAGCGAGTACGCCTCGGGCGCGCTCGGCGACAACCCGGCGATCTCGCTGACCAACTTCGGGGTCAAGGACCCGTCGAAGTACGACCTCGACAAGGACCGGACCATCGCGCTCGTGCAGGCATCGGTGATCGCGGCCCGGCACCACATGGCCATCCCGAGCAAGCTCGAGCCGGACGTCCTCACCGTCCGTGACGACGAGCCGGACGTGGGGGAGTGCAACTACGAGAAGGACTCGCGGGAGCTCTGCCCGCGCGGCGACCCCGACGCGGACCGGTCGATCGTGATCTTCGGCAACAGCCACGCGCGGATGTGGATCCCGGCGTTCGACGAGATCGGCAAGGAGCTCGGCTACCGCACCTACTACTTCGTGAAGCCGAACTGCGCGGCCACGCTGGTCTCGGTCGGCGAGCTTGTCCCCGGGTCACCGCTGTGGCCCGAGTGCGACGAGTTCCGCGACTGGGCGCTCGACCAGGTCGCCGCGCTCGACCCGGACCTGGCCGTCGTCGCGTCCAGCGGACCCAACCCGGTGCTCTACGACGACGCCGGCAACAGGATCCCGAAGGACGGCATCGACGACGCCGCCCGCGAGGGGTACGTCGACCTGTTCACCCGGCTCTCGACCACCGCCCAGCGCACGGTCCTGCTCCGCGACATACCGAAGTCCGAGGAGCTTCCCGACGAGTGCCTCACGAAGAAGGGCAACGACCTCGGGGACTGCCTGTTCACCCCGCTGCCTGCCTCCGTGGTCGACGCCGACCTGTCCGAGCAGGCCGCTGAAGAGACGGGCACGGACGTCGTCGACCCCACCAAGTGGCTCTGCTGGGAGGACGAGTGTCCGACGGTGATCGGGGACGTGCTTCCCTACCGCGACCGTGGTCACCTCACCACCCTCTACTCGGCCTCGCTGTCCGGCGAGCTCATCAAGGCCCTCGGGCTCTCCTGAGCGGGCCGACGGGACGGTCCCAGACGTTTCTGCCGCGACACGCCGGGGTCGTCGTCGAGACCGTCGGGGACTATCGGGCCATGCTGGGCCACGTGGCCCTCGACCTGCCGTGCCCGAACTGCTCCACCCAGATGTACGCCGAGCAGGCACACAACCGCTGTCCGTCGTGCCTCTACATCGAGCCGTGCTGCGACGGGGCGCCCCAGCCGTGCCGGCTCCCCTCCGCCGAGGCCGACGCGGCGACTGCCTGACCGTGGACAGCCGGCACCTGCGCCGCTCTGGTCGATGGCTGGTGCGACGTCCCGCAGAGCGCGTCAAGCAGGCGGGGCGTCGTTGAAGTACAGGCGGAGGATCAGGTCGTCCACGGCCGCGGCTGAGCTCGGGTTGTTGGCGTCGTACTCGGCGACGAACACACGCAGCAGTCCGTCCTGGCCCAAGCCGGCCCAGCAGAGCACGTTCGAGCCGTCGTCGCGCGGACTGAACTGGAGGGAGATCCCCTCGATCTGGCCGATCGAGGAGTCCAGCGCCGCGGTGGGCGCGCCGAACTCGGTGCAGGTGGGCTCGGTGTCCAGCGCGTTCAGAGCCACCCGCCGCGGAGGCAGGCCGAGGAGCTCCGCGGGCAGAGGCACCGCTCGCACGGTGAGCCGCGTCTTGTCCGCTGGCGGCGCCGTGAGCCGGACCAGGCCCGGCACGGCGTCGTCGAGCTCCCAGTCCTCGGGCCGGCAGGCCGTCACCCGGCTCGCGGGGTCGTAGGACACGACGTACCGGTCGGCCTCCGCCACGACCGTGGTCTCAGCGCTGGCGAGCAACCGGTCGTCGAGCCAGGCGTCGATGCGGTACTCACCCGGTCCCGGGCAGCTGGTGTCGATCATGCTGATGGTCTGCGAGCCGGGCGTCGCGTCCACCAGGCGGTCGACGAGCAGGAGGTACGCCGGCTGGTGCCACGGTTCGTCGGCGCTGGGCCGGAAGTAGCCCACCCAGCTGATCCGCGAATCGGGGGCGAAGCCGGCACGGTCATAGGCCGCGACGAGCTGGAAGCCGGACGCGGACAGCTCGAGGTTCGAGATCGCCGCGTCGTCCCCGTCGGGGACGGCACCGGGCCGGAGCTGCTCGGCCTGCGCCGCGACCAGCATGCCCGTGAGGCGACCGACCAGCTCAGCACGCGACGGCTCGAGCTGGACCAGGATCTCCAGGGCGCTACGCACCGCGGCGAACAGCTCGAACTGCTCGACCGGGTCGGGTCGCTCGAGCACCCGCTCGATCATCTCCTCGAACGACGCGCGAGCCTCGTCCTCCTTGCCCTGGGCGGCCTGGGCCATACCCAGGTTGGACCACGGCAGTGGCAGGCGGTCGTTGGTCTTCAGTGCCCGGGCCGTCAGCTCCTCCGACTCGGCGTACCTCTTCACGTGGAAGACGTTCGCGCCCTGGTTGACCAGGGTGAGGTAGTCGGGGACCGGGCTCAGCTCCAGGGCCTTGTCCAGGTCCGCGATGGAGTGGGCGCGGGACTCCTCGTCCACGGTCGTGAAGACGTAGTTCGACCTCTCCGGGCTGCCGGCGAGGTCGTACGCCGTGCCGCGGGCCCGGTAGGCCTGGGCATAGTCGTCGCGCAGCCGGATCGCCTCCGAGTACGACGCCACCGCGTCGTCGTACCGCCCCCGGCTCATCAGCCGGTCGCCCTCGGCCAGCGCCTGTACGGCCTCGTCGGGGGTCCTGGTCGGCTCCCGGCTCGTCGCGAGGCCGCTGGTCACGGCCGCGAACAACGCGATCAGCACGGCGGGGACGACGACCAGCCGACGCGTCTTCGAGGAGAGCGTGAGCGAGAGACCCAGGAGCGCGAGCGCCACCCCCAGCAGGGTGATGCCGAGGACGTACCGGTCGGTCCGCGCACCCCAGGCTGCGGCGGTCTCACGCTTGGCGTCCGCCCGGAGCGCGTCCTTCCGCGGCTCGAGCAGCCGGTCGGTGACCTCCCGGTTGACGTCGGCGAAGTGCGACTCGTCCTCGTCCGGGGCGGCGAGGTCGGCGAGGGCCCGCGCCGAGACGTCGTAGGCCGCCGCCTCGTGGGTGTAGGAGTCCGAGCCGGTCAGGGTGCCCAGCACCCGGGCCAGCTCGGCCCGCTGGCCGAGGGATCGGACCTCGGAGTCGCCGGCCGTCAGCGTCGCGATCTCGCTGTACGCCGCGCCGTAGCCGGCCGTGGCGGTGATGGTCGCGGCCTGGGCATCCGCGGAGAGCTCCTGCTCGCGCTCGCTCGCGAGGCTCGCACCGAAGGCGAGCAGTCCCCCGAACAGCACGAGCAGCGCGGCTGTGACGGCGACCCGCTTCTTGAACGGCGTGTCGAGGCTCTCGATCTCGGGCAGCTCGATCGCGGCCTCGGCTATGGGCACGGGTCTCCCGCCTCACGCGGCCGTGACGTTGACGAGGGCTCCGATGCAGGCCGCGAGCCACCCGATCACGGTCACGGCGAGCACCGTGGCCCGCCAGCGCGCGGCCAGGATGCGTCCCAGCGTGAGCAGCACCGCCAGGAACAGCAGCAGCAGGACGCACCACAGGGTCCGCACGCTCTGGTCGTGGCGGTCCTCGGCGACCTGCACGGTGTGCGCGGGCTGGTCCGGCTCGATGGCTTCGAACGCCTCGTAGCCCTGGATCGTGTCGAGCCGGCGACTCGTGTCGTAGGTCGCGTTCGACGTCGTCCCACTCATCCGTCCGGCGTCGAACGTGGTCTCCTTGTAGCTGTCCGCCACGTAGCGCAGCTCGAGGGCATCGGCGCGCAGCTGGGCAGCGCGCTCGCCGTCACCGGCCGCCCGCTCCGCCGCGGCCTCCGCCTCGAGGGCCTCGGCCTGGGCGAGGACGCTGCGGTAGCGACCCGCGGCCGCCTCCTCACCCTGGACCCGGATGGCGCCGACCAGCTGTTGGCGCTGGACCTGGAGGGTCTCCAGCGTGGCCTGCCCCCTGGCGTCCGACGACGCGTCGTCCTGCAGGACCGCGACGTAGGTGAGCAGGGCCGCGGTCAGGGTCACCACCCCGATGGCGATGGCGACGGTTCGCTCCCAGTCGCCGAGCACCCCGCGCCGGCCGGGACCCGGATCCGGTGTCTCGGGCGTGCCTTCGGCCGCGACGGCCGACTCGTCGGGTGGCGCCTCCGGGTCGGGCTCCCCGTCTGCGTGCATGGCTCGGCCCTTCGTCCATGCCGCGCCGGTCGCGACCGGACCACCTTCGACGCCACCGGGCGCCGGTGTCCATGACCAGATCGGACCATTCAGGTCTGCCGAGCTCCACGTGTGTCGGTGGGTTCGGTTGCTCTTTCGAGGCGGCTCCAGCCCGTCCAGCCGCGTTCGACCATCAGCTCCTGGAGGCGCTCGACCATGGGGTGGGCGTCGGATGCGAACGTGTCGAGCAGGGCGACGAACGTGTCGTCGCCCATCTCCTGGCTCTGTCGGTCCAGCTCCCCGCGCTGGGCCGCCTCCTCCACCAGCTCGGCCAGCAGGTCGGCGACGGCGTTCAGCCGGTGTTCGTCCATGCCGACCCCGACCAGCTCGTCGAGCAGCTGGTACAGCTTCACCGTCCTCGGATCGTCCAGCTGGGCCATCTTGTCGACCATGAACTCGGGAATCTTCTCCGGCCAACGCGCGGCGATGAGGATCCACCCATCGCGCTCCCCGTCGACCATCGCCTGCGATGCTCCGCTGGCGCGCAGCTTGTCGAGATACCGGACCACCTCGGGCGGGACCGCCAGGGTGTCGCCGGCCGCGAGCCGGGCGATCCGGCGGCGGTGGTCCTGCAGCTCGCGGATCTTCGCGCGGAGCTCGGCATCGATCTGCTCGAGCGCCTCGCCGAACTCCTCGGACGTGGCGTCGAGCAGCTCCTGCACCCGGGCCAGCGGCACGCCGGCCTCGGCCAGGGTGCGGATCCGGACGAGGCGTACGACGGCTCCGGCGTCGTACCTGCGGTAACCCGAGCTGTCGCGCGGCGGCTCGGGCAGCAGGCCGCGCTGGTGGTAGTGCCGGACTGCGCGGACGGTGACGCCCGCGTAGCCGGCTACCTCGGAGATGGTCAGCACAGGACCGGCCTACCCCGTCACCTTGCGTTGGTACAAGCGAACCGCCCAGAGCGCGCTGACGACGATGATGGCCACACACCAACCCACTCCCAGCAGGGCGTCGTGCCCTGACGGGTTCCCGGCCAGAAGACCACGCAGCGTCTCCATGACCGGTGTGAAGGGCTGGTACTCAGCGAACCAACGCACCCCGGCCGGCATCGAGTCGGTGGGGACGAAGCCGCTGCCGAGGAACGGCAGCAGCACCAGGGGCATGGGGGTGTTGCTCGCCGTCTCGACGCTGTCGGCCAGCACGCCCAGCGCCACCGTCAGCCAGGTCAGCGCGAGGGCCAGCAGCAACACGATGCCGACCACGCCGAGCCAGTCCACGAAGCTCGCGTCGGGGCGGTAGCCGAGCAGCAGGGCCATGCCGATGGACACGGCCACGGCCAGGGCGGTCTGCACGAGCGCACCACCGACGTGCCCGGCAAGGACCGAGACCCGCGCGATCGGCATGGTGCGGAAGCGGGCGACGATGCCCTGGGTCATGTCCATCGCGACCGAGACCGCCGTGCCGAGCGCGATGCTGGCCACGGCCATCACGACGATCGCCGGCGTGATGTAGGTGAGGTAGTCCGCGCGGCCACCGCCGACGCCCGCGATGCCGGCGCCGAGCGTGTTGCCGAACACGAACACGAAGAGCAGCAGGAACAGGATCGGCTGGCCCATCAGCATCACGGTGAGCGAGGGGTAGCGCCGCATGTGAAGGAGGTTCCGGCGCAGCATGGTGGCCGAGTCGGCGACGGCGAGGGTGAGGCTCATCGGACTGTCTCCAGTTCCGCCGCGTCGTCCGACGCGGCATCGTCGTGGGCATCGTCTGGGGTCGTGACCCTGCCGGTGAGCGCCAGGAACACGTCGTCGAGATCCGGGGTACGCACGGCCAACCTCGTCACCTCGACCTGTGCCGCGTCGAGACGGGCCAGCACCTCGCGCACCTGCCGCACGCTGCCGTCGCCGGGCACGTCGAGAGCGACCGAGCCGGCTGCGGGTCTCGCACCCTCGCCCAGGGCCGAGAGCGCGTCCTGCAGCGCGGCCTCGTCTGCGAAGTCGAGCCGCAGGTGACCGCCCGGCACCGAGCGCTTGAGCTCGTCCGGCGAACCCTGCGCGACGATCTGCCCCCCGTCCAGCAGGGCGATCCGGTCCGCGAGCCGGTCGGCCTCCTCGAGCTGCTGCGTGGTCAGCAGCACCGTCACCCCGTCCGCGACCAGCTCCTCCACGATGTCCCACACGGTGCGCCGGCTCCGCGGGTCCAGCCCGGAGGTGGGTTCGTCGAGGAAGACGACCTGCGGGCGACTCATCAGGGTCATCGCGAGGTCCAGCCGGCGCACCATGCCGCCCGAGTAGGTCGAGGCCACCCGGTCAGCGGCGTCCATCAGGTCGAGGCGGCTGAGCAGCTCCTCGGCCCGGGCACGGCCCTCGGTTCGGTCGAGGTGCCACAGGTCCGCCATGAGCCGGAGGTTCTCGCGACCCGTCATCAGGGTGTCCACGGCCGAGAACTGGCCGGTGACCCCGATCGCCGCGCGTACCGCGTCAGGATCGGTGGCCGGGTCGCGTCCGGCGACCGTCACCGCCCCGGAGTCCGCAGGGAGCTGGGTGCACAGGATCCGCACCGTCGTGGTCTTGCCGGCGCCGTTCGGTCCCAGGAGCGCGAAGACCGTGCCGGCCGCTACGTCGAGGTCGATTCCGTCGAGCACGACATGGTCGCCGAAGGACTTCCTGAGCCCGCTCGCGGTGATGGTTGAGGTGGTCATGCAACGAGTGTGGAACCCTGACGCTGCGTCAAGGTCAAGCGCACGACTCGTGACCGCTCTCACACTCGCCGTCCATAATCGGAGCGTGGGCGACTGCTGCGAGCCGGACGGCTATGACGGTGTGTTCAGCACCCGGTTCGCCCGCCGTGCAGCGAGGCGGTACCGCAGACGTGGGCTGAGCCGTTCGGCCCGCGCGATCGTGTCGTTCCTGACGGAGCAGGGGATCGAGGGCGCGACTCTCCTCGAGATCGGGGGTGGCGTCGGCGAGATCCAGGTCGAGCTCCTTCGTCGCGGCATCACTCACGCGACCAACCTGGAGATCTCCACCAACTACGAGGCGGAGGCGGCTCGGCTGCTGGAGGGAGCCGGCTTGCAGGGTCGGGTGGAACGCCGACTCCTGGACATCGCCCAGCAGCCCGACGACGTCGACGTGGCTGATGTCGTCGTGATGCACCGCGTCGTGTGCTGCTATCCCGACTACGAGAAGCTGCTCGGCGCCGCAAGCAGCAAGGCCGGCCGGCTGCTGGTGTTCAGCCACCCGCCGCGCAACGCCGTGACGAGGGCGCTGCTGTGGTGGGAGAACTTCTGGCGTGAGCGGAAGGGGGACGCCTTCCGGAGCTTTGCCCACCCACCGGCGGCGATGCTGAGCGTGCTCGATCAGGCCGGTTTGCGCACCACGTATCGGTGGCGCGGGATCGGGTGGAGCGTGGTCGGACTGGAGCGTTGACCCGCGACGCTGCCGACAGTTCCGGAAGTTCGGCTCGGGTCGGTCCAGACCATCTGGCTCCTGTTGGGTGCTGCGTCACGCCACACGGCCACAGGCTGGGTACCGGCGAGCCACAGGCGCGCCCTCTTGTGCACGTCCGTGCCACGAATATCCGGTGCGGGCGTGCGGTATGTGCCCCGGGCGCGCCTCTGACCTGCGAAGACGCTTGAAAGTTACCCCGCTGTGCCTGTTTTCGACTGTCAGCGCGCGGGGCTGCCGGTCCGTAGCGTTCTAGCTGTTGCAGGACCCGGGCCGGGGGGCCCGGGGAAGCCATGGGGGTCACGCAGTGAGCAACAACAACGAGCAGCCGCGCACCGTTGTCGGCGGGCGCGCCGCGATCGATCCACGGATCACTCGCAGGTCCCGCTCGCACCGCCTCCTCACCATCGTCGCGACCGGCCTCGCGGCCTTCGCCGTCGCGCTCCTGGGCCTGGCCATGCCGTCACCTGCCCAGGCGGCGCCGGCGCACGCCTGGAGCGCCACCACGGTGTGCGTGGAGTCGCGCGTCGGCTCGGAGTGGGGCGTGCGGAGCGCGCTCCGCAGTTGGAACGAGCTCGACAACGGGCCGACCTTCGTCCTGGAGGACAGCTGCGCCGACCATGACGCCACCGTGACCGTGACCTACCTGAACGCGAACAACCGCTACACCGGCTGGACCAAGTGGTACTGGGACGAGTCCGGACACATCGTGCACGCCGACGTGACCGTCAACCCGCAACGGATCAAGGCCTTCGCCGCCCAGGATCGATCGTGCCAGCGCCAGCACACGATGACCCACGAGTTCGGCCACGCGCTCGGCCTTCGGCACTACACGCACTCGCGCGCAGGCTCGGTCATGTCCTACCTGGCCTGGGAACGGCTCTGTGGCGGTCTCAGTGCTCACGACCAAGCGGACTTCGCCCACCTGTACCCGGCCGCGCAGGCCGTGCCGGAACCCGCTGTCTAGACCGTAGGGACTTTGGTCCCGAAGATGATGAGCCTGCGCGGTTCTGCTGCGGCGACCTTGCGGAACGCATAGCGTGCAGGACATCCGGACTCGATCTTTGTCGATTCCTTCGCTTGGCGCTGAGCCCGCTCCGGCCATCGGTCGGAGCCCCCCGCTCCGAGCATCGGTCGGAGCCCCGCTCCGATCATCGGTTGGAGCCCCCCATGCTGCGACTTCGTCTCCTGACGCTGTCCATTCCATCTCTCGTCGTCGCGGTGACCCTCGTCGCCACGGCGCCGTCCGCCTCCGCGGCCCAGGCCCGCGTGGGCCTGGGAACAGCGACGTCGTTCGCCGTCCTCGGCGGTCAGACCGTCACCAACACCGGCCCCACGACCATCTCGGGTGACGTCGGGCTGGCGCCCGGCAACTCGGTGGTCGGCTTCCCGCCCGGCTTGGTGACCGACGGCAGCATCCACGTCGCCGACGCGGTTGCCCTGCAGGCGCAGAACGACCTGACCACCGCGTTCAACGACGCCGCCGGCCGCGGTCCCGTGGTCGACCAGACGGGTGTGGACCTCGGTGGTCAGAGGCTGCTTCCCGGCGTCTACAACGCCGCGAGCGCGATGGGGCTGACAGGCACCGTCACCCTGGATGGGCTGGGTGACCCGGCCTCGGTGTTCATCTTCCAGGCCGGCAGCACGCTGATCACGGCCAGCAACGCCACCGTGTCCCTCGTGGGCGCCGCGCTGCCGTGCAACGTGTTCTGGCAGGTGGGCAGCTCGGCCACCATCGGCACCGACACCACCTTCGTCGGCAGCGTGCTCGCCCTCACGTCCATCACGATGCAGACGGGTGCCTCGATCCAGGGTCGGCTGCTCGCCCGCAACGGCCAGGTCTCCCTGGACACCAACGACATCAACCGGCCGGCCTGCCCCAACGTCCCCCCGCCGGCCACCAGCACCCCCACCCCGACCGCGTCCGCGTCCCCGACGACTGGAGCAACCAGCACGCCGACCTCGCCGACCGGTTCGCCCGGCGGCTCGACCTCTGGGGGCGGCTCGGGCGGTAGCGGCAGTGGCAGTGGGACCAACACCGGCACTCACACCGGCACCCACACCGGTACGTTCACCGGGACCGGCACCGGGACGCCCGTCGTGCCGCCCGGCCACCCTGAGACCGGCAGGCTGCCGGGTGGTGATCAGGACGACTCCCAGCTCTGGATGATCGGCGCTCTCTCCTGTGTCGTCGGGGCGGGCGCGGCGGCGTTCCGAAGCACCCGACGCCGCGTGACCTCGACTCGAGCGTGACCGGCAGCGCCGTTGGCGGGGCCGCGAGCCGGCTGCGCTGGCGCGCGTTGGCCGCGGTGCTGGCTGGCGTCGCAGCGTTCTGCCTGGTGATGTGGGGCGCCAGCTCGGGCCCCGCGTCTCCGGCCGGCGCCGGGGCCGACCCGTCTTCGTCGAGCACCGGGACGCCGGCGGTCGCGAGCACTGAGGCGGCAGCGGCAACGGCAGCGCCGCCGGCGGCACCGGTCACGCTGAGCATCCCTGCCATCGACGTGCAGACCCACGTCATCCGGCTCGGACAGCATCGGGACGGCACCGTCGAGGTCCCGGAGAACCCGGACGAAGCCGGCTGGTTCCAGCTCGGTCCGCCACCGGGAGCGGCCGGCTCCTCGGTCATCCTCGGGCATGCCGACTCCATGAGCGGGCCGGCGGTGTTCTACCGCCTCAAGGAGCTGCGTCCCGGCGACCGGATCGCGGTTCTGCTGGACGACGGCACGACCGCGCGGTTCCGCGTCCACTCCGTCGAGACCTACGCCAACGCCGACTTCCCGGCCAAGAAGGTGTACGGAAAGCAGGGGCGCAGCCTGCTGAACCTCGTCACGTGCGGTGGTGCCTACGACTCGTCGCGAGGCGGCTACCAGTCCAACGTCGTCGTCAACGCCCGTCGTGTGGGCTGACTGGCTCTCGCTGTACGAACGCCAGGATGATGAACACATGAGGAACCCACCACCCCTTGCGCTGTTGCTGGCCGCCGCCGGGCTGCAGCGACTCCTCACCGGGTCGACGCCGACAACCGCGACGTCACGTCGGGCCTCGGCGGCCATTGCGATGGTTTCGACCGCAGCGCTGCTGGCGCCCGTCGTCGAGTTCCGGAGACGACGCACCACCGTCGACCCTCGAGCAGATGCCCACCCGAGCAGCCTCGTCACCGGGGGCTTCAACGCCTACTCACGCAACCCCATGTACCTCGGCATGGCCGGTCTCCTGCTGGCCAACGCGGCCCGCCGTCCGGCACCCATCGCCCTGCTCCCACTCGTCGGTTTCGCGGCGTGGCTGGACCGGCGCCAGATCCCGATGGAGGAGGAGGCCCTCCGGGCGCAGTTCGGCGGCGACTATGACCGCTACAGCGCGCGAGTGCCGCGATGGATCGCCCCTCGAGGCTCGTAGCCGGACAGCCGGCAACGACGCTGTCGATCTGCCCTGCACGAGCAGACGGTCTGTCCAGACCGCGGTGCGTGGTAGGTCTCGAGCGCTGACGAGGGGGGTCAAGGGTTCTTGCGCGAACGACGTGCGGCCCTGTACGCCGGCTCCCGCAGGCGCGTCACAGCGGAGTACTGCTCCAGTCCGGGAACCTGGTGCATCACCGGGTCGAACGAGATGGTCGGGTCCGGTGCGTCTTGCTGGGCGATCGTGAGCTCGGCGAACGAACGCCACGGTCCGCCGCCGATCGCGCACGCCAGCTGCACGACGCCGGGGTAGTCGGAGCGGGCGCCGAGCAGGACCGGACCAGCCTCGGTGCGGTAGGGGAACAGCGTCGTCATCGGGCGTCCGTACGTCGTGCGGCTGACGCTCAGGACGAACCGGGTCACTCTGCCCCAGCCGGTCGTCGCCAGGAGCAGGTCACCGGGGCTGTCGTCGGGGTTGGTCACCCGGACAGCAAGGCCGTGGATGTCCGGAAACGACTCGGGCAACCCGATGGACCGCGACTCTCGCACCAGCACCGGTTCGTCACCCGGAGTGTCGAGGAACACCACGCCGGTCGGCGGGTCGAGTCCATGGCGATGGAGCCGTCCCGTCACCACTCGCCCGGCCGGGTGCAGTGGCTTGCGTGCCGGTCGCAGCGCCCCCAGGGTCCGGGCTCCCACGCCCAGCACCGAGCCCGCAGCATCGGATGCGCGGCGGCTCAAGGAATCCAGCACAGTCACGTGAAGGAGTTACCCAGGAGCTCGGGTCTGCCTCAGTGTCTCTCGCCTGGCTGTGCCCCCCGTAGGGGTGAAGAGGTCACCCGCGACCACGGGTACTGCACAGCCACGTCCGTTCACACCTGGAGTTCCCCGTGGCCGCCAAGAGCACAGCGAAGAAGACCAGCAAGCAGACCACCAAGAAGCCGGCCAGGAAGGCTGCCAAGAAGACCACCAAGGAGACCGCCAAGAAGACCACCAGGACGTCTGCCCCCCAGACGGCGAGGAAGACCGTGGGCAAGGCGGCACGAAAGGCAGCCGCGACTGCCGCGAAGCTCATCGAGCCGACGATCCCGGGCACGCCGGGCAGTGCGGCCCCATCGCTCGACGAGCCCACCGAGGCGCGCACACCGCTGCCGCCCAAGCCCGACCAGGCGACGCCGGACACCCGCACCCCGACCGGTGCCGAGGTCGACGCCCAGCCGACGGACGCCGGTCAGCAGGGCGCCTTCCTGACCACGGCAACCGGCGTTCGGCTGCTCGACAGCGACCACTCGCTGAAGGCAGGCCCGCGTGGCCCGACGCTGCTTCAGGACCACCATCTGCGCGAGAAGATCACCCACTTCGACCACGAGCGCATCCCCGAGCGCGTCGTGCACGCCCGCGGCGCCGGAGCGCACGGCGTCTTCGAGGGATACGGCAGCGCGAACGACGTGACGAGCGCCGGCTTCCTCGCGAAGGGCAAGGAGACTCCGGTATTCGTCCGGTTCTCGACCGTCCTGGGGTCGCGCGGCTCGGCAGACACCGTCCGCGACACCCGTGGCTTCGCGACGAAGTTCTACTCCGACGAGGGCACCTTCGATCTGGTCGGCAACAACATCCCGGTCTTCTTCATCCAGGACGGCATCAAGTTCCCCGACGTGATCCACGCCGGCAAGCCGCACCCGGACCGCGAGATCCCGCAGGCGCAGAGCGCCCACGACACGTTCTGGGACTTCGTCTCCCTCCACACCGAGGGGCAGCACCACACGATCTGGAACATGTCGGACCGCGGCATCCCGCGGTCCTACCGCATGATGGAGGGCTTCGGCGTACACACCTTCCGCCTCACCAACGCGAAGGGTCGGACCTCGCTGGTCAAGTTCCACTGGAAGCCGGCGCTTGGCGTGCACTCGCTGACCTGGGAGGAGGCCCAGATGCTGGCCGGGCTCGACCCGGACTTCCACCGCCGAGACCTCTACGACGCCATCGAGTCCGGTGCGTACCCGCAGTGGGAGCTCGGGATCCAGGTCTTCGAGGACAACGAGGACCAGACGTTCGCAGGGATCGACCTGCTCGACCCGACCAAGCTCGTGCCTGAGGAGCTCGCCGAGGTCCAGCCGATCGGGCGGCTCACCCTCAACGCCAACCCCACCAACTTCTTCGCCGAGACCGAGCAGGTCGCCTTCCACGTCGGCCACCTGGTGCCCGGGATCGACGTCACCGACGACCCGCTGCTGCAGGCGCGACTGTTCTCCTACGTCGACACCCAGCTGACCCGGTTGGGTGGGCCGAACTTCAACCAGATCCCGATCAACCGGCCACATGCCCCGGTCAACGACATGCTGCGGGACGGCTTTCACCAGCACGCGGTGCACGGGGGAGTCGCGCCGTACAAGCCGAACTCGCTCGACGGCGGCTGCCCGTTCTTCGCCGGCGCTGGCGACAACGCTTTCGTCGACACCCCGGTGCGGATCGCCGAGGCGACCAAGGTGCGGGAGAACCCGGCGTCGTACGACGACCACTACAGCCAGGCCCGCCAGTTCTGGCTGAGCATGAGCCCGGTCGAGAAGGAGCACATCGTCCGCGCCTACAGCTTCGAGCTCGGCAAGTGCTACGAGCAGGCCATCAAGGAACGTCAGCTCCTCGCGCTCGCAAACATCGACCCCGTCCTGTGCCAGGAGGTGGCAACCGGACTCGGTCTGCCGGCACCCAAGGCGTCGATCAAGCTCGAGGACCTCGACCCCAGCCCCGCGCTCTCACAGCTGGGCGGCGAGTACCCGCCGGACGGCCGCACGGTCGGCATTGTGATCGACCCCGACGGTGACCTTTCCGGAATCGGAACTCTGCGCGCGACCATCGACGCTGCGGGCATGGTGCCGCTGTTGATCGCGCCCCATGGAGGCATGGTCGACGGGATGCCGGTCCAGCGGACCTTCGCGACCGGCCGGTCCGTGGAGTTCGACGTGCTGCTCGTGGCCGGCGCACCGGTCCCCGCCCCTGATGCGCTGCCCGCACGCGACGAAAAGGCGGGCGCCGACGAAACGGCTGCCGTCGACCCGCGGGTCCTCCTGATGCTCGAGGAGTGCTATCGCCACGCCAAGGTGATCGGCGCCTGGGGCGAAGGCGCCCGTGCGCTCGACACGGCCCGGTGCACTGACACCCTCGGAGTCGTCGCCGGTGACGACCCGGCCGGAGTCTTCACCGAAGTGCAGTCGCTGATGGCGGCTCACCGGGTCTGGGAACGGTTCCCCGTCCGTGCCCAGGACTGACGTCCGGCCTGTCCGGATCGCGTCGTCGCCCGATAGCGAGGCCCACCTCCTGGAGGTCGCCCGCGCGACTCGAGAGCTGGCCGGGACGGATGTTCGCGAGATGCTGCGGTGGGCGATCAGCTGCGGCGACGGCGTCGCAAGGCCCGCCGGCGGCGCCACCGGTGATCGGTGGGACCTCTTGGCAACCGTCGCAGCCCAGGACCTGACAGTGGCCCGGGTGCTCGAGCCGCACCTCGACGCTCTGGCCATCCTCGCCGAGGCAGGACAGGAGCCCGAGCCTGGCTCGTCCTGGGGAGTGTGGGCGGCCGAGGGAGGGGGTGAGCGGCTGCTGGCCCGGGGCGACGACTCCACAGGATGGGTCCTGGAGGGCCGCAAGCCGTGGTGCTCGCTGGCCGGTGAGGTCAGCCACGGCTTGGTGACCGCGTGGGTCGGTGACCGGCGCCGGTTGTTCGCCATCGCACTGGACGACGACGGGGTGACGGTTGAGGTCGGCACGTGGGCGCCGGCGGGTCTGGCCGCCGTGGTCACGGGACCGGTTGCGATGCGCAGCGTCGCGGCGCGGCCGGTGGGGACGACCGGTTGGTACTTCGAGCGGGACGGCTTCTGGTGGGGAGGGGTTGGCGTGGCCGCGGTCTGGTACGGCGGCGCGGTCGGCCTGGCCAGGAGGCTCGCGGCCCAGATGACGGCTCGCGAACCCGACCAGCTGGCGCTGATGCACCTCGGTGAGGTGGATGCCGCCCTCAGTGCCGCACGCGCCACGCTCGGGCAGGCCGCCTCCCAGGTCGACGGCGGACAGGTCGTCGGTCGGCAAGCAATGCTGCTCGGCGCCCGGGTGCGCCACGTCGTCGCGTCCGCCGTCGAAGCCGTCAGCCGACAGGTCGCCCACGCGCTCGGTCCGGCGCCACTGAGCCAGGAGCCCGAGCACGCCTCCCGGGTCGCCGATCTTGCCCTCTATGTGCGCCAGCACCACGCCGAGCGGGACGCCGCGAACCTGGGCCGCATCCTGTACGAGAGCCATCACAACCCGGACGAGTTTCCGCCGTGGTGACCTTCACCCACCGCACTCCCGGCAACAGCGCCAAGGACTGGGCGACCCATCCTCGCGCCGCGGGCGTGCCGGCCCTACGACTCGACCCGGACATAGAGCGTCTGGTCGTCCTCGCCGCGCATCCCGATGACGAGTCGCTCGGCGCCGGAGGCCTTCTGGCTCATGCTCATCAGCGCGGTCTCGACGTCGTCGTGGTCGTGGCCAGCGACGGCGAGGCAAGCCATCCGGAGTCGCCGACCTGCTCCGAGGCTCTGCTGTCGTCCATCCGTCGGGCCGAGATGCACGCCGCCCTTGCCGCTCTGGCCCCCGGAGCCGCGCTCCACCTCCTCGGCCTGCCGGACGGCGCTCTCGCCCAAGGGGAAGACGAGCTCGTCGCGACGCTGGTGGAACTGATCGGCGACGGCCGCCACACCCTCGTGATCGGCCCGTGGCGCCAGGACGGGCACCCGGACCACGAAGCCGCCGGCAGAGCCGCCGCCACGACGGCTGCGAGGACCGGCGCCAGGCTCCTGGAGTACCCGATCTGGTTCTGGC
The DNA here is from genome assembly GCA_963798045.1 of uncultured Actinomycetota bacterium. Taxonomy (GTDB): domain Bacteria; phylum Actinomycetota; class Actinomycetes; order Propionibacteriales; family Nocardioidaceae; genus Nocardioides. The sequence continues at coordinate 20,522 of CAWCSB010000005.1, read as the reverse complement.
ACTGGGGCCGTCCCGATCAGGCACCCTGGGCCGACTTCCGGGTTGTCCAGCTCACCGATGCCGAGACGCTGGCCAAGGCGTCCGCCATCACGGCTCACCGCAGCCAGGCCCAGCCGCTCTCCGAGCACCCGGGCGACGAGGCCATCTTGAGCCCGGGCCTGCTGCAGCACTTCTCCGGATCACGCGAGATCTATGTGGCCGGCTCGCCGAGCGATCACGCGCTCGACGACCTCCATGCTCGCGACCACGACCCATGGGGCACCGACTCGCGGTGGTACGAGACCCGGAAGCGGTCGCTGCTGCTGGCGGCCCTGCCCCGGGAGGAGTTCCGGAGTGCTCTCGAGGTGGGCTGCTCGACCGGAGCGCTCGCCGCCGACCTCGCGCCACGCTGCCACGACCTGGTCGTCGTCGATGTCAGCCCCCACGCCGTCGCGGCGGCAGACGCACGGCTGGGGCATCTCGACGGGGTGCGCGTCCAGCGCGCCGCCGTACCGCTCGAGTGGCCTGCGCCGCCTGAAGACGGGTTCGACCTCATCGTCGTCTCCGAGGTCGGCTACTTCCTCAGCCCACGCGACCTCGAGGGGCTGGTCGCGCGAGTCCGCGCCAGCCTCGCTCCGGATGGCGTCGTGGTGCTGTGCGACTGGCGGCACGAGGTCGTTGGCTGGCCCCTCGACGGCCCGGCCGTGCACGAGGCGTTCACGAACGCGCACCTCCGGCCCGTCGTCGCGCGGTACGTCGACCGCGACGTCGAGCTCCTGGTGCTCGCCGCGCCGGGTGTGCTCCCGGACCCGCGGGCGAGCTCATGAGCACGGGAGCGACGAGGGTGACGGGACTGCTGGTCGTGGTCCCTGCCCGAGACGAGAAGCAGCTGCTCGGACGGTGTCTTGCCGCCCTCGGCCTGGCCGTCGACAGGCTGCACGCCAGACATCGTGAAATCGTCACCGCGCTGGTCGTGGTGGCGGACCGGTGCGTCGACAGCACCGCCGACATCGCTCGCCAGGCAGGCGCCCATGTCGTCGAGCTCGATGCCGGCTGCGTCGGCGCCGCGCGGCGAGCAGGCGTGGACGCCGGCGTCGCACTGCTGCCTGAGGGACCTCCCCGGCGGACCTGGGTCGCGAGCACCGACGCCGACAGCCGGGTCCCGGCAATCTGGCTCGAACATCAGGCTGAGCTCGCGATCCGCGGCACCCGGCTGATGATCGGCCGCGCCGTACCGGACCGGGACGACCTCAGTGAAGCGGCTTGGGCGCGGTGGCGCCGCCGCCACACCTCGATCGACGTCGACGCCCACATCCACGGAGCAAACCTGGGATTCCGGCTCGATGACTACCTCGCAGCCGGCGGTTGGCCCCGCTTGCACCAGCACGAGGACCAACACCTGGTGCAGGCACTGCTGGCAGCCGGAGTCCCCGCGGCCGGTGGTCCCGACGTCACCACCTCGGGACGGCTCAGCGGCCGCGTCCCCGGAGGGTTCTCCGGCTACCTGCGCATGATCGAGGGGGCCGAGCCCGCCGGTGCCTCAGACTCCGACTGAGACCGACGGGGGACGACGTTCGACTGCTTCAGCGCTCGCGCAAGCCGCTAGCCAACGCCGGTTCTCAGGCCAACGCTTGGACGACGTAGGCCGTTGCGAGGGCCATGGCGAGTATGCCGAGCAGCCTGCGCAGCAAGACCTCCGGGAGTCGCGGTTGCAGGTGGGCCCCGGTGTATCCGCCGACCAGTCCGCCGATGCCGGTAGCGATGCCAAGGGTCCAGTCGGGTGCGATGGAGCCAGGCGTGTTCAGGGCAATCACCGCGTAGGCGGCCACACCGATGATCGAGGTGACCCAGGTCGATGCGAGCGCAGCGGGGGCGACGCGGCTGATCGTCATGCCCGTGCCGACCAGGATCGGGCCGAGGATGGAGCCCCCGCCGATGCCGTAGATGCCCCCGACGATGCCCACGACGAACGCCAGGGCGCCGATGGTGCGCGGACGCAGTCCAAGCCCTCTGATTGTCGAGCTCCCTCGCGCCTGCGCTCCGCGCCCGGTCGGCGTTGACCTGGACGTGGCCAGGATGAACAGACCCGTCGGCAGCAAGACTGCCGCAGCGACGAGGCGGAACACGGTCGGATCGTCGGCCACGTGCACGCGCAAGAACGCACCGATGACCACGCCGGGCGCAGAACCGACGATCAGGGCACGGGTCAGGACTCCGTCGAGCTGACGCTGCCGGACATAGCGGAACAGTGCTCCCGGCCCCGCGATGACGTTGTAGAGCAGGTTGGTCGGAGTGACCTGCGGGTTGGGCACGTTCAGGACGCTCAGCTGGACCGGCAGCAGGAACACCGCACCTGAAACGCCGACCGGAGCCGTGACCGTGGCGATCACGAACCCAGCGAGGAGACCGATGAGGTCGCGCTCCATGCCGGCCTCCTGATCGTCGCCACCAGGATTGTGCCCTATTCAAGTAGAGATTGACGGAAGGTGCTCGGCCGCACCCCGTTGCCCTGGCTGCTAACCCGGGACTGAACCCCAGTGAGGACTCAGCCCTCGACTCCGGTTGCACTGTGGGGTTCGCCCACGGGCTTGCTCTGTGACGAGCCTCGTTGTCTCAGGTAGATGGCGAGCACGGCCATCGTGCCGATGGCCAGGAACTCGCTCTGCCAGTTCTGCAGGGTGCGGGACCAGAAGTCGGGGTTGAACAGGTAGCTGCGCCAGGTGATCGGATCTTGCAGGCGTTGGAGGCGTGTCTCGTTGAAGGTCGCCCATCCTGCGATCGACTGGGCAAGCCAGGACAGCAGGAAGATCAGACCCATGACGATCGCCAGGGACGACGAGTAGACCCCGGTGCGCCAGCCGCCGGTCTTCGCCCACTGTGGCGAGTCGCTCTGGGCGTACTGGCCGATCTTCTGATCCTTGTCGGACTCGCGGCCTGCCTTGTCGAGCTCCTTGGACTCGGGAGAGCCCTTCTGCAGCAGCCAGACGGTGGCCGTGAGGTAGAGCCAGAACTGGAGGAACTCGCTCTGCCAGTTCTCGGCTACGTCGACCGCGAAGTCGGCCGAGGTCACGTAACGGCGGAGCGGGACGCGGCCGAGCCCCTCGGCGAGCTGTTCGGAGTTGAACAGGTGCCAGCCGACCAGGGCCTGGCCGACCAGGGAGACGATGAAGATCAGACCGAAGAACAGGGTCAGTGAGTTGTGTCGGACAAAGGTGCGCATGTCTGCGGTCAGCCGTGTCTCAGGCCAATGGCGAGCAGGTAGGCCAGGCCACCTGCGATCCCCACCAGGTAGATGCAGAACATGGCCCGCACGTCAGCTGCCCTTCACCTTGCAGTCGTAGCCATGGCTGGAGGGCCGAGGCGTGCACGCGGCGGCCATGACGCGCCAGCTGGACTCGAACCGGGTCAGGAAGAGCGTGTCCTCCTGGTATCGAACTTGCGCCATGGTGCCGTAGGCATCGACCTCGATCTCGGACCCGAGCTTCCGGACGGTTTCGTGCAGGATGGCTTCCTCGCAGGGGTCGCCGGTGGACTGCTCCAGCTCGCTCCTGGTCGAGTGAGCCAGCACGGAGCAGGCCAGGGTTCCGTCCCCGGCCTCGAGGGCCGATGCGAAGACCGTCGCGACGTCCGCGACGTCATCGTCCTGGGTCCCAGCACACGACGTGAGAGACGTCGCTGCACACGTCAGGACCAGTGCCATGCCCAACCTGCGAGACCAGGCCACACAGCCTGTATAGCTGCCAGTCGGGGCGAGTCAGCAGCGACACACGGACCTCGCACGACAGTTCGTGCGTCCGGGTGTCCCATCACCTGATCGAGCATCGAGAGCCCCGGCGAGACGGACCTCGCCGAAGCGGACGCGCCTTGACACCGCCTCGGACTGGCAACACCGTTGTAACCGTGGTTACACACGGCCAGAGCAGGGTGCGCTGGGTCGTCCTTGTTCACCGCGTTCCCAGAGAACCCTCCGCGCCCCGGATTGCCATATGGCGACGGCTGCGCGGGCTGGGAGTTGCCCAGCTCGCTGACGGTGTGGTCGCGCTACCGGAGGACGCCCGGACCCGGGAGCAGCTCGAATGGGTGGCCCACCAGGTTCTGGAGGCAGGTGGCACCGCCCTCCTCCTCCGCAGCGAGACGCTTGCCGCCGCCGACGAGCGACACCTGGTCACAGTCCTGTCCTCGGCACGTGCCGACGAGTACGCCGACCTCAACGACCGGGTGAGCGACCTCTTGGTCGCCGGCCCCAGAGGAGACGTCGAGCGACGCCGCGTTCTGAAGAGCGTGCGGCGCGAGCTCCGCACCATCCAGCGGCGCGACCACTTCCCGCCGACTGAGCGCGAGCGCGCCTCAGTGCTGGTCGCAGAGCTGGGCCGGCGGTGGACGGCCTCGCCCGAGCCGGTGGCGACATGAGGTGGGTCACCCGGGCCGGTGTGCACATCGACCGCGCCGCGTCGGCCTGGCTGATCCGGTCTTTCGTCGACGACCAGGCCGAGTTCGTCTTCGTGGACGGGATCGACGACGTACCCGAGGGTGCAACGCCGTTCGACATGCGCGGCGTCGAGTACGGACACCACGGCCAGGACTGCACCTTCGAGACCATCCTGCGCCGGCACGACCTGCTGGACCCGGCACTGTGGCGCATCGCAGCAGTCGTGCACGAGGCGGACCTCGAGGACGACCGGTACGACGCGCCCGAGGCGCCCGGGCTCGACGTGGTGCTGCGTGGCCTGTCCATGACACAGGACGACCACGAAGTGCTCGCCCTGACCGGACCGATCTTCGACGCTCTTCACGCCTGGTTCCACCGCAGCCTGGTCCAGGGCCGGGACACACCGGAGTGACCCGTCGACGGCTGACCCCCGACCCGATGCGTCCACCAGACGTGATCCCGCTCAGCCAGGCAACCAAGACCTGGTTCGCGATCTCATTGCAAACCTTCGGCGGCCCGGCCGGCCAGATCGCGGTCATGCAACACAAGCTCGTCGACGAGAAGCGATGGATCGGCCAGCGCCGCTTCAACCACGCACTCAACTACTGCATGCTGCTGCCCGGCCCCGAAGCCCAACAGCTGGCGATCTACACCGGTTGGCTGCTCAACGGGACCCGCGGCGGCCTCATCGCCGGCGGCCTCTTCGTGCTCCCCGGCCTCATCGCCCTGCTGGTGCTCTCGGCGATCTACGTCGCCTACGGCTCCACTGACCTCGTGACCTCGATCTTCGCCGGACTAGCACCCGCGGTCATCGCCATCGTTGTCCAGGCCGTCCATCGGATCGGCAAGCGCTCACTCATCCACCCGGTCCTGGTAATCCTCGCCGTGGCGTCGTTCCTCGCGCTGACCCTGTTCGCCGTGCCGTTCCCGCTCGTGATCCTCGCGGCAGGTGTCATCGGCTGGGTCGTCGGTCGTCGCATTCCCGGGCTCTTGAGCACCAAGGGTCACGGTGAGTCAGAGGGCGCAGCTCCACTGATCGGAGACGACGAGCTGCACCACGTCAGGCCCTCGAGACGCCGTTCGGTCCTGGTCTTGGCCGCGGGGCTCTTGCTCTGGTTCGCACCCGTCGTCGGAGTGGCCTTGCTCGTGGACTCGACACCGGTCTTCACCGACCAGGCACTCTTCTTCTCGGGCGCCGCGGTCGTCACTTTCGGCGGCGCCTACGCGGTGTTGTCCTATGTCGCCCAGCAGGCCGTCCACGTCTACGGGTGGCTGGCGCCCGGCGAGATGGTCCGTGGCCTGGCGCTGGCGGAGACAACGCCCGGCCCGCTGATCATGGTGGTGCAGTTCGTCGCCTTCCTGGGTGCCTACCGCAACCCGGGTGACCTCAACCCGTGGGTCGCTGCAGTCGCGGCCTCGCTGCTCGTGTGCTGGGTGACGTTCGTGCCCTGCTTCCTGTTCGTCCTGCTCGGTGCCCCCTACGTCGAGCCGCTGCGCCACAACCGCCACCTGTCCGCCGCCCTCACCGGGGTCACCGCCGCCGTGGTCGGCGTCATCGCCAACCTGGCTGCCTTCTTTGCCCTGCACACCCTGTTCGATGACAGCAGGCGGGTCACGCCAGGACCCCTCGGGCTCGACGTACCGGTTCTGACATCCGCTGACCCAGTTGCCATCGTGATCACCGGAGTGGCGCTGGCACTGATGTTCGGGCGCGGATGGTCGCCGCTGCGCACCTTGGGCCTTTGCGCCGTGCTCGGTGCGCTCACAGCCACGCCGGTGCTCGTCTGACTGGCGGTCGTCGGGCTTGTCGACGGCGGCCGTCAGCCAGCCAGCGCGGCATGGGTAGTGAACAGCTCGGCCGCCCGGGCCGCGCCGCAGATCATCCTCGACCTCTCCCGCGTCACGTTCACCGAGAACCGCTTGCCCCAGCTCTCCACAGGTCGCAGCAGCGTGCCGTCCTCTCACCAGCGAACGCCCTCCGCAAGGCAGCGGAGGGCGTTCTGCTTGGCGACTGCCTGGGTGATCCCCCAACCCCCCGGTTGGCGCCAAGCCATTAATCGTCTCATTGGAACGGGAAGTCTCTAGCCCACTCTGGTCAGCATCGCGCAGCGAGCATGTCGACCGCATCACTCGGCGCATCCGCACGATTGACGTGGACTGGGGCTCTCGACGGCCTTGGCGCGGGTCTCGCGCGCGCACGATGTCGTACGTCGCCGTGGGCGACCCTTCAGGTACTGGACCTTGACCCCGCTCGGTGGGCCGGGGGGCATCAAGTCCGCTGTCTGAAGCGTCGCGAGCTGGTCGGATGTCAACGACATTGGCCGAGAGTGTCCCCATGTGGCGAACCGGCAAAAGCAAAAGTCGAGCGCATCAGCGTGCTCGCGGAGATGCCGACCATCGCGTCACCGCGCTGGACTGTGAGAACTGCGGTTGGTCTTTAGCCTTCGAGCCGCGTGACCCGCGCCCTTGACGATGGGCGTCGTACCCCTCACGTCCCAGGCAGCCATGGCCTATGAGACGACGCCGTCATGCGGCATCCTGTACTGTTTTCTGTACAGGAGGAATCATGAAGACGATGAGCTACACCGAGTCCCGGGCTCACTACGCCGACGTGCTCGACGGAGTGATCAACGACCGCGAGGAGGTCGTCATCACGCGCGCCGGCCACGAGCCGGTGGTCATCGTCTCGCTCGCCGACTTCGAGTCCCTGCGTGAGACTGCCTACCTGATGCGCTCTCCCGCGAACGCGCGCCGGTTGCTCGACGCGATGGAGCGCCTCGAGAGCGGCGAGGGCGAGTCCCACGACCTGATCGAGACGACCGACAGCGAAACGCGTGGCACCGACTGAGCATGCGTCTGGTCTGGGACCCCAACGCCTGGGAGGACTACCTGTGGTGGCAGGCCCAGGACCGCAAGATTCTCAAGCGGATCAACTTGCTCATCCAGGACGCGATGCGCAACGGCAACGAGGGCATCGGCAAACCCGAGCCACTCAAACATGACTTCGCCGGCTACTGGTCACGCCGGATCACCGACGAGCACCGGCTCGTCTACAAGGTCACCGACAACACGATCCGGATCGCGGCCTGCCGCTACCACTACGGCCGCTGACTATTGGCGCCTCCGGCGCGTCTACGTACTTGCGTGCGGGCGCACCAGAGCCGTGGCCATGAGGCACCCGATCGCGAGTACGACGAAGGCCCACGCGTAGCTTCCCAACGCCGTTGCCAGGAGCGTTCCCGCCCATGGCGCGAACGCCGCGGCGGCCAGGACCGCTCCCGACAGGATGCCGTTGCGAGCCCCGAAGTCTTGGGTTCCCCACCGGTCGCTGACCGCTGTGGCCTGGATCAGCGTGAAGATGCCACGTGCGATGCCCGCGGCAAAGGACAGGGTGCACACGACGGCGACAGGTTGATGCACGACCGCGAGGGCCAGCGTTGTCAGACTGGCTGCCGCCAGGGTGGCTACCGTGCGGGTCCATGCCGAGAAGCGGGTGAGCACCGGACCGTAGAAGAGCCGACCGGCCACCTGACCCGCTCCGCCGATGCCCAGACCCACTGCGGCCGCGGTCGTGCTCAGGCCGTGCTGGGTGAGCAGCGGCACGAGGTTCACCACCACGGCGTACACGCAGAACCCACCGAGGGTCATCGCCGCGACCAGCAGGACGAACTCCGGTTGGTGGACGACGCGACGTCGTGCGTGCTCGGCACCCGAATCGGACTCGGCTGGTCCGGTCAGCGACGTCCAGGGCGCGCGGAGACCCCACCAGTGCAAGGGGATGGTGCCGATGAGGACCACAGCCAGGACCGCGTAGGTGTGGCGCCAGCTGAGGTGGTCGACGAGAACCGCAGTCAGTGGCGCGAAGACCGTCGACGCCAGCCCCGCAACGAGGGTGACCGCGGTCAGCGCCTTGACTCGCTGGTCGCCGGCCCAGCCGGTCACGGCCGCGAATGCCGGGGCGTAGAGCGTCCCGGACATAGCAACACCGGCGAGAAGCCAAGCGAGCAGGAACAGCCAGAGCGTTGGCGCCGCCGCGATCGCGATCACAGCGAGGACGCCAAGAGCCGAACCCGCGGTCATGACGCGGCGTGGGCCATAGGCGTCGATGTGGCGCCCGACCCAGATGCCCGCTGCGGCGGCGACCAGCTGGGCCGCGGTGAAGCAGGCGACCAGCCAGGTCAGAGACCAGCTCTCGGTGTCGCGGATCGTGGTGCTGAGCACGGGGAAGGCGTAGAAGAGGATCCCCCACGAGACGATCTCGGTGGCGCAGAGGACCGTGACGACTCGGCGCAACTGCGAAGGTTCGAGTGCGGGCGCCGCCGAGACATGGGCGCCGGAGGTCATGCCAGCAGTCTCGTCGGTGCGCAGCCGAGAGCGTCCATCGGCCTCTCAGCGGCGGCCGCGCTCCCGGACCCAAGCCTGGGCTGCCATCTGCACCGCGTCCCACGGTGACCCGAGCGGCGGGGTGTACGAGAGGTCGAGCTCGCTCATGGCGTCCACGGTCATCCCGTGGAAGAGCGCGGTGGCGTAGGTGTCGACGCGCTTGGCGGTCTCGGTGCCGCGGGCTCCCGACCAGCTGCGCGCCGAGGAGGCGTCCGGTCTCGGTGTCGCCGGTGACGCGGATGGTGATGGGCTGGGCGCCGGGGTAGTAGGCCTTGTGGTCGTCCGGGCTGCTCTGCGTGGTCGCGGGGGAGTAGCCGGCCTGGAGGGCTTCGTGCTCGCGGAGTCCGGTACGCGCGGCGACGAGGTCGAAGACCTTGACGACCTGGGTGCCGAGGCTGCCGGCAAAGGCTCGCGTCGCCGCCGAGGGCGTTCTCGCCGGCGACCCGGCCCTTGCTTGTGGGCGGTGGTGCCCAGCGGCAGGTAGGTCGTGCCGAGGAGGCGGTGGTGGGTGATGACGCAGTCACCGGCGGCCCAGACGTGGGGGAGGCCGGTGGCCATGCGTTCGTCGACCACCACGGCGCCGCGTTCGCCGGTCTTGGCCCCGGCTCGGACCAAGTAGGTCGGTGTCGGGCCGGACGCCGACGACGACCAGGACGAGGTCGACGTCCCACTGCTCGGCTCCGGCGGGCGAGGCGCCGAGCACCTGAGTCGGTGTGGTCCGTCGTGTCGCTGGATGCGGGTGACTCGGGCTCCGGTGTGAACGGTGACTCCGTGGCGGACGAGCTCGTCGTGGACGAGGTGTCCGAGCTCGGGATCGACGGTGGGGAGGACCTCGTCGAGCATCTCGACCTGGGTGACCTCGATGCCGCGCGTGGTGAGTCCCTCGGCCATCTCGAGGCCGACGTAGCCGGCGCCGACGATGAGCGCCTTGGACGGCTTGATCCGGTCCAGGGACTCCTCGAGGGCGAAGGTGTCGCCCATCGAGTGGAGCAGGTGGACGCCGTCCTCGACGCCGAGTTCGTCGAGGCCCTCGATGGGTGGCCGGACGGGGAGCGCGCCGGTGCCGACGACGAGCTCGTCGTAGGGCAGCCACGACGTGTCGCCGTTGGGCTGCCGCAGCAGGAGCCGGGTTCCGTCGACGTCGATGTCGGTGGCCCGGGTGTCGAGCTGCAGCCGCATCCCGGTGGCCTCGAGGTCGGCGTGGGTGCGGTGGGCGAGGTTCGTCCAGTGACCGACCTCGCCGGAGATGTAGTAGGGGATGCCGCAGATCGAGAAGTTCGGGAAGGCGTCCGCGACCACGACCGTGACGTCGACGGACGGGTCGAGCTCGCGGGCGCGCAGCGCGGCTGAGATGCCGGCGTCGCTGCCGCCGATGGCGACGAGATGCATGAGGAAGTCCTTGGCTCGGTGATGGTCAGGGCGTCAGGAGCGGTGCGGGATGACCACGTCGTCGGCCTTGGTGCCGGCGTCGGGGTAGAGCGCGAGGACGATCGCGACCCCGACGACGAGGCCGATCAGTTGCATGCCGATGAACGCCGGCGCAGACGCGGGGGCGATCCCGGCGAAGGTGTCGGAGAACATCCGGCCGAGGGTGACGGCCGGGTTGGCGAACGACGTGGAGCTGGTGAACCAGTACGCCGCGCCGATGTAGGCGCCCACGGCCGGCGCCGCGATGGCGCCGCGCTCGGTCCGGACGAGGGCGAAGATCAGGGCGATCAGGATGGCGGTGGCCACGACCTCGCCGACGAGGTGGCCGCCGGAAGCCCGGTGCTTGGTCGAGAACCCGGCGCCCACGTCGAACATCACGTTGGCTAGCAGGGCGCCGGCGATGCCGCCGAGGATCTGCGCGACGGAGTACGCCCCGACATCGGGCAGCGTCAGGCCGGCTCCGGTTCGGCGTCCGAGGAACCAGTCCGCCAGGGAGACCACCGGGTTGAAGTGCCCGCCCGAGACCGGCCCGAACAACAGGATCAGGACGGCCAGGCCGAAGCACGGTCGCAGTCGAGTTCTCCAGCAGCTGGATCCCCACGTCGTTCGGGGAGAGCTGCTGGGCCGCGATCCCCGACCCGACGACCACGGTCACCAGCAGACCGGTGCCGAGGAACTCGGCGAACAGGCGGCGGGACAGCGACGGAGCCGAGGGTGGGTCGGGGGCGGCCGGTGCATTGGTCACGACGGGGATCTTGACGCACCGATGATTACTCAGTCAATATTGAGGCAATGAACGTTGAGTCAATGGGAATCGATCGAACAGCGGGCCGAGGTCTTCGCCGCGCTCGGTGACCCGGTGCGGCTGCGCATCGTCGAGCAGCTGGCCACCAGTGACGGACTCCCGTCCGACCTGGCCCGCGACCTGGGCATCGGCAGCAACCTGCTGGCCCACCACCTCAACGTGCTCGTCGGGGCAGGCCTCGTGCGGCGGCTGCGTTCCGAGGGTGACCGGCGGCGCACCTACCTCCAGCTGGTGCCCGACGCCGTACCGACCCTCGCTGGCCAGACCGTCGAGGTCCCTGCCCGGGTGCTCTTCGTCTGTACTGCCAACTCCGCGCGGTCCCAGCTGGCCACCCTGCTGTGGCATGCCCTCAGCGACATCCCGGCTGCCTCGGCCGGCACCCACCCCGCCAAGGCGGTCGACCCCGGCGCGATCGCCGCCGCCGAGCGACACGGCCTGCGGCTGGCCAAGCGCACCCGCCCCCGCAGACCTTGGCGAGGTCCAGCAGCCAGGGGACCTCGTGATCACCGTCTGCGACCGGGCGCACGAGGAGCTTGCCGACCCCGTCGCGCTGCACTGGTCGGTCCCCGACCCCGTCCCGGTCGGCACCACCCACGCTTTCGAGGCCGCAGTCCGCGACCTCGACCACCGCGTCCACGGGCTGGCCGAGCGCCTGTCCACGGCATCCTGAGATCTCGGAGGAGACACCATGCTCGAGGACCTGTACAAGCGCGAGGACATCTCGCTCGACCAGCAGCTGGCGCTGCGCCGCTCGGCCACCCGGCTGGCCACCGAGTACGACGGGGTCTTCGGCTCCGAGACCATCGAGCGGTTCCTGCACAGCTCCTACGAGGAGTTCGCCGACACCTCCAGCGTCCCCAACTTCCTGCCGCTCCTCGCCGAGCGGTTCGCTCGCCAGCGGCTCCAGGCGTTGGCCCGGGTCGAGGGCAAGGCGAACGACGGCACGCCGATCGTCCTGTTCCTCTGCGTGCACAACGCCGGCCGCTCCCAGATGGCACTCGGGTTCTTCGAGAAGCACGCGGCCGGCCGGGCGGTCGCCTGGTCGGGCGGATCGGCGCCGGCTTCCGAGGTCAACCCCTCGGCCATCGCCGCGATGGGTGAGCGCGGGATCGACATCAGTGGCGAGTTCCCCAAGCCGTGGACCGACGAGGTCGTCCAGGCGGCCGACGTCGTCGTCACCATGGGGTGCGGTGACGCCTGCCCGATCTTCCCCGGCAAGCGCTACGAGGACTGGGTCCTCGACGACCCGGCCGGCCAGGACGTGGCTGCCGTGCGACCGATCCGCGACGAGATCGAACGACGGGTCATCCATCTCCTGAACGACGAGCTCGGCATCCCGGTCGACCAGACCGCGGACGCGACGCTCGGCTGAACCGCCGGCTCAGCAGGGGCCGCAGTCCTCAGCCGTGCCGTCCACCTCGTCGTCTCGGCGACGCTCGAGGAACACGGTGTCCCGCCAGACGCCGTCCAGCTGCGCGATCCGGCTGCGGACCGCCAGGGTGCGATAGCCGGCCGAGTGGTGCAGCGCGATGCTCGCCCGGTTCTCCGGGAAGACCGAGGTCTGCAGGGTCCAGAGGCCACCGGCGTCGGCCTCGGTGACCTGGCGGTACATCAGCGCCTTGCCCACACCCTGGCCGCGGACGTCCTCGGCGACGTACACCGAGGTCTCGCCGACACCGGCGTAGCAGTCGCGGAAGGAGATCGGGCTGATCGTCGCCCAGCCCACCACTCGGCCCTCGAGCTCGGCCACCCAGCGGTGCTCGGGCAGCCACTTGGTCCGCAGCTGCGTGATGAACGAGGGGTCGGTCTCGAACGTCGCGTTGCGGGTCGCGACGCCCTGGGCGTAGATCTCGCTCACCGCCGGCATGTCGTCGTCGGTCATCGCCCGAGTGGTCACGGATGCCGGCCAGTCGGTCGGGCAGCACGGGCGGGTGGCGGTCGTGCCCATCACCACGTCGGCGGCGTGGGGGAGGCCCGTGCAGCAGGACTGGTTGACCGAGACCATGCTGGTGCGACCGACTCGGTCCACGATCAGGAAGCCGACCTCGGACAGCCTGCGGACGTGGTGGGAGCACGTCGACTGGCTGATGCCGAGCCGCTCGGCCAGGTCACCGACCGTCAACGCACCCGAGGCCGACGAGGCGACCGCGTGGAGCAGCTTGAGCCTGGTCGGATCGGAGATGGTCCCGAACCACTCCGCATAGGTGGACGCGACATCGTCGGCCAGCAGCAGGTCGGGGGAGTCAGCGCGCTCCACGCTGATGGTCTCGGCGGTCATGGCTCTATCGTATCGATCGACGTCGATGGTTGCATTCATCGACTCACGTCGATACGATCACGGCAATACATCGACAGTCATCGATATGAGGAGTCTTCATGCCCCACCCCGTCGTGATCATCGGCGCCGGACCCATCGGCCTCGCCGGTGCCGCGCACGCGCAGTCGCGCGGACTCGACACCATCGTCCTCGAGGCCGGGCCTTCGGCCGGGGCCGCCGTGAGCGAGTGGGGCCACATCCGCCTCTTCTCGCCGTGGTCCGAGCTGATCGACCCGGTGGCTGCCGCCCTCCTCGACGGCTCCGGCTGGCAGGCGCCCACCGGCACGGCGTACCCCACCGGCCACGAGTGGGTCGCCGGCTACCTGCAGCCCCTGGCCGACGCCCTCGAGAAGACCGACGAGGTCGAGGTCCGCTACGGCCACCGCGTCGTCGGCGTGACCCGATTCGGTCGCGACCGTCTCGTGGACTCCGGTCGTGAGGACGAGCCGCTCGTCCTCCAGGTGGACACCGGCCACGGCATCGAGCGCATCACCGCCTCGGCAGTGGTCGACGCCTCGGGCACCTGGGGCGGACCCAACCCGCTCGGGGGCGACGGGCTCCCCGCACTCGGCGAGACCGCCCACGCCGACCGGATCAGCTACCGCGTCCCCGACCTGCGCAGTGAGCAGGGCAGGAAGAGGTACGCCGGCAAGCACGTCGTCGTCGCCGGCACGGGAGCCTCCGCCCAGAACGCGCTCGTCGAGTTCGCGCACCTCGCCGAATCCGCACCTGGCACCCGGGTCACCTGGCTGGTCCGTCGGCCGAGCGTCGGGCAACGCCTTCGGCGGCGGCGACAACGACCAGCTCGAGGCCCGCGGCGCGCTCGGCAAGTCCGCAGAACGCGCGGCGGGGAGCGGAGCCGTGAGCGCTCGCACCTCGTTCCGCGCGGCGTCGGTCGAGCAGCAGGACGACGGCCGGCTGACCGTGACCGACTTCGACGGCCAGACCGTCACCGACGTCGACGAGATCGTCGCCGTCACCGGATTCCGACCCGACCTCGGCTTCCTGTCCGAGGTCCGGCTGGACCTCGACCCGGTCCTGCAGTCGCCCCGCACCCTCGCGCCGCTGATCGACCCCAACGTCCACTCCTGCGGCACCGTCTACCCCCACGGCGCCAAGGAGCTCGTCCAGCCCGAGCCGGGCTTCTACCTGGTCGGCATGAAGTCCTACGGCCGCGCGCCGTCGTTCCTCACCCTCACCGGCGGCGAGCAGGTCCGCTCCGTCGTCGCCGCCATCGCCGGCGACCACGAGGCGGCCGAGCGTGTCGAGCTCGTCCTCCCCGACACCGGCGTCTGCGGTGGCTCCGGGACGTTCGACGAGGCTGACCAAGGCGGCGGTTGCTGCGCGCCGGAGGTGCCCGAGCTGATCACGATCGGGAATGTCGGATCGACCGTCTCCCGGTAACCCATCGGGAGCGATCCGTGGAGCGGTGGAGCGCCGGCAGGCGTTCCACCGCCCTGGCATGAACCGCGCGCCCCAAGCGGGCGGCACGGGCGTTGCCCCGCCGACCGACCAAGCAAAACCGCTTGCCCTGCTACGACTGCTGCGACTCCGACGAACCAGCGAACTGAGCCGTCTGCGCGCCAGCCCGGCGCGCGCGCTCAGTCCTGCCCACCTTCGTCCATCCAGGAGTTCGCCATGCCCGCCCACAATCAACCGACGCGGGCACCCGCGCGCGTCGCCATCGCCGCACTCGTCGCCGCAGCAGCCTGCTGGGGTCTCGGAACCGTCGTCAGCAAACAGGTGGTCGACGACGTCGCACCACTGACCCTGCTCCCCATCCAGCTCGCCGCCAGCAGCGTGCTGCTGCTCGTCGTCACCGCGGTGCGTCGCGAGCCGATCGCCCTGACCCCGCCGGTCCGCAAGCTCGCCGTCCTCGGGGTGCTCAACCCGGGCGCTGCCTACGCCCTCGGCCTGGTCGGCCTCACGACCATCACCGCCAGCATGTACGTGCTGATCTGGGCCACCGAACCCGTGGTGATCCTCGTCCTGGCCGCCCTGGTGCTGCGGGAACGCATCTCACTTCGGCTCGCCGTCCTGGTGTCGGTCGCCGTCGCCGGGGTGCTCCTGGTCGTCTACCAACCCGGCGTGTCCGGCGACCTGGCCGGCATCCTCCTCACCACCACCTCGGTTGGGTTCTGTGGCCTCTACACAGTCCTGACCCGGCGCCTGCTCCTCGACGACGCTTCCCTGACCGTCGTGATCGCCCAGCAAGCGGCCGCGCTCGTGTTCGCCGTGCTGCTGGCCAGCGTCGCCGAGCTGCTCGGCACCAGTGGTTGGGACCTGTCGGGACTGAGCGAGCACGTCGTTGCTCCTTGCCGCGGTGTCGGGCGTCCTGTACTACGGGCTCGGTTTCTGGTTCTACCTGACCGGCCTCCGGCTCGTCCCCGCCTCCTACGCAGCAGCGTTCCTGCCCCTGATTCCGCTCTTCGGACTGGCTGGCGGCTATCTAATTGGCGAGCGACTCAGCTCCGGTCCAATGGGTCGGGACCGCATCAGTCGTCATCGCCACCCTCGCCATCGCCGCTCGCCAAGCAGCCGATCCAGACACAGATCCGAGACAAACAGCACCGGACCTCACGCATCCGCCCGGCTCGACGTCAGACCCGGCCTGAGGAGGGCGCCCCCGGTAGGATTCGAACCTACGCTCCCGCCTCCGGAGGGCGGTGCTCTATCCCCTGAGCTACGGGGGCTCTGGGCGGAGACGACCATACCCGCCGCGCGTCCGCCGGAAGAAACTGGTGCAAGAGCGCCGCGAGCGCGCCGATACCCTTGGCCGGTGACTCCCGAGCAGCTGTCCGCAGCGATCGTCGACGTGCTGGCGACGCTGTCCGACGAGGGTGCGCTCACCCTGCCGGACGGCGTGCCGAGCGCGGTGACGATCGAGCGACCGCGGCAGAAGGAGCACGGCGACTACGCGACCAACGTGGCGCTCCAGCTGGCCAAGAAGGCCGGCCTCAACCCGCGCGACCTCGCGGGACAGATCCAGGACCGGCTGCTCAAGGTCGAGGGGATCGCGGCGGTCGACGTCGCCGGCCCCGGATTCCTCAACATCAGCGTGGCCGCGAGCGCCCAAGGCGTCATCGCCGAGCAGGTGGTGGCCCAGGGGGAGCGGTACGGCACCAGCGACACCGGCGCGGGGGAGCGGGTGAACGTCGAGTTCGTGAGCGCGAACCCGACCGGCCCGGTGACCCTGGCCAGCGCCCGGTGGGCGGCGGTGGGCGACACCATCAGCCGGCTGCTGCAGGCAACCGGCTCCGAGGTGAGCCGGGAGTACTACTTCAACGACCACGGCGCCCAGATCGACCGGTTCGCCCGGTCGCTCCTGGCCAGCGGTCGCGGCGAGCCCACGCCGGAGGACGGCTACCCGGGGCAGTACGTCGCCGAGATCGCGACGGCCGTCGTAGCGAAACACCCGGACGCACCCGGCCTGCCCGACGACGAGGCGCTCGAGGTCTTCCGCGCCGCGGGCGTCGGCCTCATGTTCGAGGAGATCAAGCAGACGCTCCACGACTTCCGGGTGCCCTTCGACGTGTGGTTCCACGAGAACGACCTCTACGAGTCCGGCGCCACGGACCGGGCCCTGGCCCGGCTCCGGGAGCTGGGCAACATCTACGAGAAGGACGGCGCGGTCTGGCTGGCCACCGAGAAGTTCGGTGACGACAAGGACCGGGTCATCGTCAAGTCCGACGGACACGGTGCCTACATCTCCGGCGACGCGGCGTACTACCTGGACAAGCGCGAACGCGGCTTCGACCGCTGCATCATCCTGCTCGGCGCCGACCACCACGGCTACGTGGGCCGGCTGATGGCGCTCTGTGCCGCGTTCGGCGACGAGCCGGGCAAGAACCTCGAGGTCATCATCGGCCAGATGGTCAACCTGCTCAGCCACGGCACGGTCGTCCGGATGGGCAAGCGCAGCGGCAACATCGTCACGCTGCTCGACCTGGTCGACGAGATCGGCGTGGACGCCGCTCGCTACGCGCTGGTCCGCAACTCCCTCGAGACCAACCTCGACATCGACGTCGACCTCTGGACCAAGGCCACCAGCGACAACCCGGTCTTCTACGTGCAGTACGCCCACGCCCGGGTCAGCTCGATCCTCCGCAACGCCGCGGACCTCGGCCTCGCGCCCGAGTCGCACCCCGAGCTGCTCACCCACGAGAAGGAGGGCGACCTGCTGCGGGCGCTCGCGGAGTTCCCGCGGGTCGTCCAGGCGGCCGCCGACCTCCGCGAGCCGCACCGGATCGCGCGCTACCTCGAGGACACCGCGGCGGACTACCACCGCTTCTACGACAACTGCCGGGTGCTCCCGATGGGCGACGAGGAGGCCACCGACCTCAACCGGGCCCGGCTGCTGCTGGTCGACGCCACCCGCACCGTGCTCGCCAACGGCCTCGCCCTTCTCGGCGTCAGCGCCCCGGAGCGGATGTGATTTCCCTACGCCGTTCTTCGCCTCCCCCGCTTCGCTCCTCCGTCGAACAACGCCGCAGGGGCCCGAAAGGATGACCCACGAAGCCGGCTGGGCCCACGCGCCGGGCGCCCTGCGCGCGCCGTCGTGGCTCCGCGAGCCCAGCGACCCCAACGCCCTGGTCAGCCACCTCTGGTCGCAGACCGCGCACAAGGAGGACGGCGTGCTCAGCGTCGGGGGGTCCGGCTCACCGACCTCGTCGCCGAGCACGGCTCCCCGGCGTACGTCCTCGACGAGACCGACTTCCGGGCCCGCGCCCGGGCGTTCAAGGAGGCGTTCGCGGCGTACGACGTCTTCTACGCCGGCAAGGCGTTCCTCTGCACCGCCACCGCGAGGTGGGCGGCGGAGGAGGGGCTGAACCTCGACGTCTGCACCGGCGGCGAGCTGGCGGTCGCCGAGCGGGCCGGGATCGACATGGCCAAGGTCGGGTTCCACGGCAACAACAAGAGCGAGGCCGAGCTCGAGCGCGCGGTCACCCTCGGCGTCGGCCGGGTCATCGTCGACTCGTTCCACGAGATCGAGCGGCTGGCCGAGATCGCCGAACGGCTCGGGCGCACGCACCGGGTCCTGGTGCGGGTGACGGCGGGCGTCGAGGCCCACACCCACGAGTACATCGCCACCGCCCACGAGGACCAGAAGTTCGGCTTCTCGATCACCAACGGCCAGGCCTTCGACGCGGTCCGCCGGGTGCTCGAGGCGCCGCCTCAAGCTGCTCGGCCTGCACTCCCACATCGGCAGCCAGATCTTCGACTCCTCCGGCTTCGAGGTGGCGGCCCGGCGGGTGCTCGCCCTGCACGAGCAGATCCAGCGCGAGCTGGGTGTCGACCTGCCGGAGCTCGACCTCGGCGGCGGCTTCGGCATCGCCTACACCACCCAGGACGACCCGACCGAGCCCAAGCAGCTGGCCCACGAGATGAGCGAGATCGTCGCCCACGAGTGCCGCGCGCTCGGCATCGCGGAGCCGCGGCTCAGCATCGAGCCCGGGCGCGCCATCGTCGGCCCGTCCATGTGCACCGTCTACGAGGTCGGCACCGTCAAGGAGGTCGCCCTCGACGGCGGCGCCAGCCGGACCTACGTCTCGGTCGACGGCGGCATGAGCGACAACATCCGCACCGCCCTCTACGACGCCGACTACTCCTGCACCCTGGCCAGCCGCAGGTCGGACGCGCCCCCGGTCCTCTCGCGGGTCGTCGGCAGGCACTGCGAGGCCGGCGACATCGTGGTCAAGGACGAGTTCCTGCCCGGCGACGTCCGCCCCGGCGACCTGCTCGCGGTCCCCGGCACCGGCGCCTACTGCCGCTCGATGGCCTCCAACTACAACCACGCGCTCCGGCCGCCGGTCGTCGCCGTGCGCGACGGGCAGACCCGCGTCGTCGTACGCCGCGAGACGCTCGACGACCTGCTCGCCACTGATGTTGGGATGGGCCCGTGACGGACAGACGGCTCAAGGTCGCGGTGCTCGGCTGCGGCTCGGTCGGCTCCCAGGTGGTCCGGCTGCTCCAGGAGCAGGCCGGCGACCTCGCTGCGCGCGTGGGCGCACCCGTCGACCTGGTCGGGCGTGGCCGTACGCCGCCTCGAGGCGCCGCGCGAGGTCGAGATCCCCGACGGGCTGCTCACCACCGACGCGGAGGCCCTGGTCGCCCGTGCCGACGTCGACCTGGTCGTCGAGGTGATCGGCGGGATCGAGCCGGCGCGGACCCTGATCCTCGCCGCGCTCGAGAACGGCGCCAGCGTGGTCACCGCCAACAAGGCGCTGCTGGCCGAGGACGGCCCGACCCTCTTCGAGGCCGCCGAGAAGGCCGGCCGCGACCTCTACTACGAGGCCGCCGGTCGCCGGCGCGATCCCGATCCTGCGGCCGCTGCGCGAGTCGCTGGCCGGCGACACCGTCACCCGGGTCCTCGGCATCGTCAACGGCACCACCAACTTCATCCTCGACAAGATGGACAGCTCCGGCGCGGGCTTCGCCGAGGCGCTGGAGGAGGCCCAGGAGCTCGGGTACGCCGAGGCCGACCCGACCGCCGACGTCGAGGGGTTCGACGCCGCGGCCAAGGCCGCGATCCTCGCCTCGCTCGCGTTCCACTCCCGGGTCACCGCCTCCGACGTGCACCGCGAGGGCATCACCGAGGTGACCGCCGCCGACGTCCAGTCCGCGAAGGACATGGGCTCGGTGGTCAAGCTGCTCGCCATCTGCGAGCTCAGAACGGACGACATCGTGGCCGTCCGCGTGCACCCGGCGATGATCCCGAGGAGCCATCCGCTGGCCTCGGTCCGTGAGGCCTACAACGCCGTCTTCGTCGAGTCCGAGGCCGCCGGCCAGCTGATGTTCTACGGCCCCGGGGCGGGCGGCGCGCCCACCGCGAGCGCCGTGCTGGGCGACCTGGTCACCGTCGCGCGCAACGTGCTGGCGGACAAGCGCGGCGCCGGCGAGTCGGCGTACGCCGACCGTGCGGTGCTGCCCATGGGCGAGACCGTGACCCGCTACCACGTCGCGATCGACGTCGACGACAAGGCCGGCGTCCTGGCCACCGTCGCCCTGGCGTTCGCCGAGCACGGCGTCTCGATCCAGACCGTCCGCCAGGAGGGCCGCGACGACGACGCCCAGCTCGTGGTCGTCTCCCACAGCGCCACCGACGCCCAGCTCGCGGCGACCGTCGAGCACCTGCGCGGCCTCGACATCGTCCGCGAGGTCACCTCGGTGATGCGCGTCGA
>CAWCSB010000004.1:0-70757 GCA_963798045.1 uncultured Actinomycetota bacterium | reverse complement strand
GGTCGACCGTTCGTGGACCGATGAGAAGCGGCCGATCATGAGGTCAGACAAGCGTCAGTCGACGGACGAACAGGGGGCACGGTGAGCAACATCAGGGTGTTGGTGTCAGGGGCGAGCATCGCGGGACCGGCGCTGGCCCACTGGCTGCGCCGCCGGGGTGCCGAGGTGACCGTGGTGGAGCAGTCGCCCGGGCTGCGGCCGGGTGGGCAGGCGGTGGACGCGCGCGGGCGTGGCCAAGGAGGTCATCCGACGGATGGGGCTCGATGCCGAGGTGCGCGCGGCCTGCACCGACACGGCGGGTGCGTACACGGTGGACGCCGACGGGAACGTGCTGGAGACCTTCCGCGCGGAGGACAACGACGGCGACGGGTACATCTCGGAGATCGAGGTCCTGCGCGGAGACTTCTCCCAGGTGCTGTACGACGACACCAGCGACAGCGTCGAGTACGTCTTCGGCGACCGGATCGCCGAGCTCACCCAGGACGCGGACGGGGTCGACGTCACCTTCGCGAGCGGCGACCGGCGGCGCTTCGAGCTCGTGATCGGCGCCGACGGGCTGCACTCGGCGCTGCGGGCGATGGTCTTCGGGCCGCGCGAGCAGTTCGTCCGTCACCTCGGGCTGGTGCTGGCCTTCTACACCGTGCCCAACGAGTTCGGGCTGGACCGCTGGCTGCTCGACTACCAGGAGGCGGGGCGCTCGGCAGGGCTGCGACCGATCAAGGACACCACGCGGGCGATCGCCATGTTGTCCTTCCCCGCACCCGACTTCGACATCGACTACCGCGACGTCGAAGCGCAGAAGCGGCTGCTGCGCGAGCAGATGGCCGGGTTCGGATGGGAGACGCCGCGCATCCTCGCGCACCTGGACGACACCCCGGACTTCTACCTCGACCAGGTCGCCCAGGTGGTGATGGACCGCTGGTCCAGCGGACGGGTGGGGCTTCTCGGGGACGCGGCGTTCAGCGCGTCGCCGATGTCCGGCGCGGGCACCGGACTCGCCCTGGTCGGCGCGTACATGCTGGCAGGGGAGCTCGCCGCCGCCGGCTGGGACCCGGAGGCCGGGTTCGCCCGCTACCAGGAGCGGATGCGCGACTACGTCGAGGCCAACCAGGAGATCGGCCGGATGCACGTGCAGATGCTCGCCGCCCCCGACCCGGACGCCGAGCCGAGCCCCGAGCCCGACATGGAAGCGATCACCGCCCTGATCGAGCGTGCGGTCAACGGCCCCGAGCTGCCCGACTACGAAGGCGTGCCCGACTCCGCTGTGGCGTGACGCACCTGCGCTTCCGGGAGCTGCGCGCTGTAAGAATCCTGAAAGGTCGCCGCGTCAGGCTGCCGGTATGGCCACGCCCCGTTCCCTCCGCTCCCTGCCCGACGTCGTCACCCTCGCGGAACCGCGCCCCGGCACCGTCGTGGGGCTCGTCCCGGGCAGCCAGCTGCGGCTGCGGCTCCGCTCCGGGCTCGGTCACGGCCGTTGGCACCTCGCCGCTCATCCCGGGAACCTGGTGCCGCTGGTCCGCGAGGAGTCGGAACTGTCCTTCCTGGTGTTCGAAGGCGCCCCGGCCACCCTGCGCCTCGAGCGGCGGCAAGCGCGCAGCGATGTCGTCCGCGAGGTGTGCGAGCTGCGGATCGAGGTCGGCGAGGCCGAGGAGCTCGCGAAGGCCGTGCGCCGGAGCGCCTGAAGCTCAGCCCCCGGCCAGCTCGTCCCAACTGGTCGCGGGCACGCCCAGCTCATCCATGCGCAGGACGTAGGTGCGATGGTGGCGCCGCGCCTCGCCGTACCGGCCGAGGCGGACCAGGAGCGAGACCAGCGCGCCGTACGTCGCCTCGTCGTACGGGTCGTAGGCCAGGAGGCGGGCATACCAGTGCAGCGCCTCGGCGGGCTCGTCGCCGGCTGCCCGTAGCCCGGCCAGGGCGTGCAGGACCTCGCGGCCCAGGAGCTTGACCTCCTCGCGCTCGCCCAGCACCCAGTCGACCCCATCGGCGTCCTCGAGCAGCTCGCCGGTGTGCATGGCGGCCGCCCCTTCGAGGAGGGGTACGGCGCGGGCCGAGCCGGCCTTGGCCGCTGCCACGGCGGCGCGCGCCGCGGCGGTGAAGTCGACCAGGTCGACCGAGACGTGGCGCAGGTCGAGCCGGACGACCCCGCCGTCGTTCACCACGACGGAGTCGGCCAAGCGCCGCCCGGGATCGAGCACCGAGCGGACATGGGACAGCGCCACGGAGAGCCGGTTGCCGACCGCGTCGGTGTCCGGCCAGACCAAGGCGCCGAGCCGCTCGCGGCCGATGCCGCGGTCACCGCGGCAGGCCAGCACCCGCAGGACGTCGCGGGCCTTGCGCGAGGGCCACGCCGAGGCGGGCAGCGGCTCGCCGCCGAGCTCGACCCCGAACTGGCCCAGCACGTGCACCCGGATCTCGTCCGCGGCGAGCGGGCGCGCCACCGAGCGCAGTGGCCCACCGACCCGCCAGATGTCGTCGTGGACGCCCAACGAGCGCAGCTCGTCGCGGGCCACGGTCGCGGTCAGCCGGTCGCGCCGCCGGTAGGCCACGACGATCTCGTTGG
The DNA here is from genome assembly GCA_963798045.1 of uncultured Actinomycetota bacterium. Classification (GTDB taxonomy): domain Bacteria; phylum Actinomycetota; class Actinomycetes; order Propionibacteriales; family Nocardioidaceae; genus Nocardioides. The sequence goes on along the minus strand of CAWCSB010000004.1, from coordinate 68,197 downwards.
CCAGCATGCGCAGCGGGTTGTCCAGGTCGCGCCAGATGTCGCCGGCCTCACGGAGCGATGCGTCGACCCGCTCGTCGAGCCCGCGGGCGTCGGCTCCGGCGCGGGCCAACGCCCCCAGCTCGAGGGCGTCGGCGAGGCGAGGCAGGTCGCGATTCGCGGTGGCCAGCTCGACCGCGCGCTCGGAGAGCGCCGTGGCGGCCTCCGCATCGCCGGCGGAGAGCCGGACCCAGCCGGCGGCGACCACGGGCGTGGCGTGGCCCACGGGCGTCAAGTCGCGCATGGCCAGCTCGGCCAGGGCGGCGGCGCGGGCCGGGTCTGTGCCGACGAGCGACACGGCCTCACCGGCCACGGCTCTGGCGTGGTACTGCGCGTTGTCCTCGCTGGCGGCGAGCCGCGCGGAGTGCGCGTAGGCCATCGCCGCCTGCGTGGCGTTGCCGCGGGCGAGCTGTACGTCGCCGCGCAGCTGCCAGGACACCGAGGCGCTCGGGGCCTCCAGCGAGGTCCACAGGTCGCGGGCGGTGTCGGACTCGACCAGCGCCTCGTCCAGACGGCCGAGCGCGAGCAGCGCCTCCGAGACGTTGTGGCGCAAGATCGCCAGCCCGGAGAGGTGGCCGGTGCGCTCGTTGATCTCGAGCCCGCGTTGGAGGTGCTGGAGCGCCTCGGTGCTGCGGCCCTCGTCGAGGGAGCGGGAGCCCAGGTTGTTCCAGGTCCGCTCGAGCGTCTGGAGGTCACCGGCCTCATCGGCGAGGACCAGCGCGCGTTCGTAGCACTGCAGGTTCAGGTCGCGGTCGCCGTCGAAGGCGGCGAGCATCGCGTTCGCCACCCACGCGCTTGCCTCGGCCCCGGGGTCCCCGGCGACCCGTGCATACTTCAGCGCCTCCTCGGCGCTGGCCCGGCAGGTCTCGAGGTCGCCGCGCCCCCAGGCGGTCGAGGAGCGCATCCCGGCCAGCCGGGCCCAATCGGCATCGCCCGCCCGGCCCGGGTCGGCGTACCCCAGGACCCGGAGGGCGTCGCCGAGGTGGCCCAGGTGGTGCAGGGCGTAGCCGGCACGCCACGCGACCCCCACCGGCGCCGTGCCGTCGTCGTCCAGCACGTGCTGGACCAGCGTCACCCAGTCGCGGCCGAGCAGCGTGGCCGTCACCTCGAGGTGACGCTCGATGACCGCGGCCGTCGTCTCGGCTGGGGGCAGCGCGAGGAGCGAGCCCAGCAGCGCCGATGAGCGGCCCGCCAGGCTCCCCGAAGCCGCGCCCCCGGCGGTCGCCACGAGAATGATCCTAGGCGGAGACTGTGCGCGTGGCAGGCGTCTCACGGCACGACGACCTGCTGGCCTGGCTGCGCTCCCGCGCGCGGCGAACCCGGTCCGGGGTTGAGCGGCGGTGGGCCCCGCGGTCAGCGGTGCTCACAAGTCGCACCGCCGCAACCCGTGGCGGCTACGTTCGCCCGGAGCAGCCGAGAAGCGGAAGGCACGGTCTGGTGCAGACTGCCTCGGTGACGGAGCAGGGCCTCCTGGCGGCGGTCGCCGCGAGCCGCAGCTGGTACGACGACATCTTCGACCTGCACGGGATCGCAGTCGGATCCGACGGGGCTCTGTGGTGGGCGGAGGGCGCACCACCCCGCTGGCACTCGGCCGTGAAGACGTTGGTCCCGACGACCGACCCCTCGGGAGCGCTACTGAGGATGGAGCGGCACCCGCACGGCACGATCGCGGACTCGTTCGGTCTCCTCGACCTGGCCGCGCAGGGGTTCGACCTGCTGTTCGCCGCGACCTGGCTCCACCACCGTGGCGTCGCAGCGGCTGCCCAACCGCTCGGCTGGATCCGCGTCCTCGACTCCGACCTGATGGCTCGGTGGAACCAGCACCACGACACGGTGGGCGTGCTGCCGCCCGAACTGTGGGCGCATCCCCGCTTCACGGTCCTGGCCCGCCACGACGGCGGTGACCTCACGGGCGGGGCGATCCTGCACGACGCAGGGACGGTCGTAGGACTTTCCAACACCTGGTCCTCCGAGGACGTCCCGGTCGATCCGCGCGAGCTGCTCGACCTCGCGGCAGAGACCCACCCCGGTCGGGCCGTTGTCGACTACGCCTGGGGCGTGGACCTTGAGACCATGCTGGGCGCAGGGTTCGAGCCGCTGGGTCCGCAGCACGTTTGGATCCGGTAGCGACGCGCCGCCCCGGCCAGCCGTCACACACGAGGAGCACAGATGACCCGGCCTGCGTGGTGTTGTGGCAGAAACGTCCGCTCATGCCGATGAGCGGACCGCCCGGTCGGACTCACTCTTGGGGGCCGTCTCCCGTTCGAGCCAAGCGCTCGCGACTCAGATACCGAACCGGCTTGCCGAGCGACTCCGCGTAGGCAATCTCCCGTCGGGTTGACTCACCTACGTAGCCGCCCGGATCCACGATGTACACCTCGTCAGCCATGCGAATCTTTTGGAAGTGCACGCCGCCGAGCCGCCCCTTCAGGTCCGAGCTGTCGGCTGTCCAGTCGTAGTCCGGCAGATCGGGGAGGCTGAACATTCCGAGGCTGATCACGACGCAACCTTCCATCGTGAGCCGCTGGTTGACCTCCGCGAACTCAGCCTCAAACTTGGTCGAGCCGCAGAGCGTGATGACCTTCGCCTCACCCTCGGCCGACTGCGGCGCCTGCTGGTCCTCCATGAGGTTCATGATCGGTGAACGGCAGGACGAGTCTATCGCCGCCCCCTGGACGTCCGCTCATGCCGCGGCGCCCTGGACGTATCGAGCGACTTACGTCGATCCACTCTTCTTGCCCCGGTGGTTGCCTGATGCAGGCATCACCCAGATCATGCTGTCTCGGCACCGGTATCTTCCAACTCCAGCCCTTGGTGCCCAGCCCAGGAGACACCGGAGGGGATGACGACGTCATCTACGGGGTGGCAAGGCTGGCTTTGGAGGAGTCGATGAGGACGCGCCGACTGCTCGGGGTCTTGGGAACCGTGTTGCTCGGGACAGCCATCCTCGGCGCATGCACGAGCCAGGATCCTGAATCAACGGATGCGCCGCCGACCGAGGAGGCGGCCCCCACCCATGGATCGACGCCCATCAACGATGAGGAGGCGCCCACCCCTCGCAAGGGTGGGATCACCTACGGGCTGTGGGACGAGGACCTGGAGGACTTCAGCATCTGGGTCGCCAACCAGGACGGCAGTGATCGAGGAACCGCTCCGTGGACGTGCCGAGCTGGATGTCGGACTGGTCACCGGACGGCCGTCGGATCGTCTACGAAGAGCGCGTTCACGCTGCAGATCGTCAATGCCGACGGCACGGGCGGCCACCGACTGCTCTCCAGCCTGGGCGCGCAGTGGATCCCGGAGTGGTCCCCCACGGGAGAGTGGATCGCGTTCGAAGGATCGCGCAAGCCATTCCGGACGACACCGGCGGCCAGACCCATCGCCGCACCGTCTGGGTCATCGCGCCGGACGGGACCGGGCTGCGGGAAGTGCTGCCGGGAGTGTTCGGAGTGGAGCCCGTGTTCTCTCCGGACGGTGACCGGATCGCGTTCGGTCATGTCACGAAGCGCGGTTCGTGGACGACCGCCGAGCAGGCGGTCGAGGTGATGGACCTCGACGGCACGAGCCGCCGCCAGGTCGTGGCACCCCGGCCTGGTCTCCAGCACGTGGACTGGTCCGTGGAGAACTGGCTGGTGTTCAACATCGAGGGGGCCGGGCCCGGACAGCAGGCGCCCCCAGACGAGGGCACGATCTTCGCCGTCCGGCCGGACGGAAGCGACCTGCACGTGGTCCGGCGCGGGGATGACCACTACAACTTCTTCAAGCCGATCTGGTCCCCCGACGGGTCACAAATCCTCACAGGCTGGCCACGCACGAGCAACTCCGCAACGAAAGGCTCTGCCTGATGAACAGTGACGGCACCCAGCTCGAGGTCCTGATCTCAAAGTCGCCCCTCGCTGTGAACTTCCCCGCCTGGGGCGCCTCGACGTCCTGAGCGGGGCCGACGCTGTCGACCGCGATCCCTGCTCTGTCCGGCGCGACATTGCGAGGATCGGAGCTGACGGGACTCGCCAGGGCCGCGTGCCGAGGCCAATGCGCGAAGCCGGCCGCGAAACAGATCACCGCCTCCGTCGGGCGACGCGGACGAGCCGCTTGGTGCCGCTCGTGGACGCCCGGATCTGCCGCTGGCGGGCGACCGCCGAGACCATGCCGCACTGCGGGGCGGGGCCCGACTCGGGCCCGATGACGGAACAGAGCGGCTATGGGATGCGAGCACCATCGCTCGCGTCCGCCAGCAGGCGTAGCGTGTCGAGGTCATCACCCTGCAAGCAACCTGGGAGGGGACATGGACTGGTTGGTATGGGTGCTCGTGATCGTCGTGCTGGGACTCGTGGCCGTCGCTTGGTGGCGCAGCAGCGGTCGCACCCCGGAGCCTCGTGAGCACGGGCGGCGGCCGGAGATGAAGGACAGTTCCGATCGGGGTTTGGCGGCCCGGGCGGCGGGGGCTGATCGGTCGGCACAAAACTCGTCAGCACTCTTCGCCGGTCGAGCGCTCGACCATGCCGCAGAGAGTGCGCGACTCTGCCGATGTGCGGGACGGATGCAACGCGCGTGGGGCCGCTACTCCTCTATGCGCACTGCGACGACGTGCGCGTCGCTGACCACGGCCGCAAGAACGTCGGCGAGCGACCGTCCGCAGGGAGACGGCTACCTGGTCTTCGACTGATCCTTGGCAGTCGATGTAGATCTCCACGCCCCGTTCTGTGACCTCTGCGTCCGACACGTAACTGGCTGCTGAGATCACCCCGGCTGCTTGCATCGAGTCGAAGTCAGCATGAACAGTCCCGGTCTCGTCGACCAGCATGAACCGGTTGGCGGCTGCGTCGAAGGCTGCAGCGACGACACTTGGCTCGAAGTCTCCGGTGACGGCGAAGGTTTCCAGGGAGAAGCCACGCTCGTCGTCATAGGTGAGGACGTCGGGGTCGATCGCGATCATGCTGCTCTTTCCTAGTCGACGGTTGACGACGGCACCCTGTCATGGCGGGCAGACGGCTGGACATTCAGCGCCTTGGATTTGGTCTGGGTCTCGAAACCGTCCTCACCTGCCGCTGACCGGTCCCGCCGATGACCGAGCGCAGAACTGGACAGCATTCGGGGCTGCGGCCGCGACCTGCTTCGCGCCATGATGTCGTCGAGAGGAGTCAGCCATGGACACTCCAGTTCCGCCGTTTGCCGTGCAGGCCGGGGGAGGCATCGTGTTGGAGACACCCACCGGAGACACCGCCATCATCAAGGCGGGCACGAGGCAAACCAACGGCTCCTTGACCGTGATCGAACTCGTCATCGGGCCCAAGCAAGGCCCGCCGTTGCATACCCATCACCATGATGACGAACTCTGGGTCGTCCTCGAGGGGGAGTTCAGATTCAAGGCGGGAGGGTCGATGCTCCTCGCATCGACGGGGGGTATGGCGTTCGGGCCGCGAGGCACACCACATGCGTTCCAGAACATTGGAGGCGAACCCGGACGATTGCTCATTGTCACGACCCCCTCGGGTATCGAGGAGTTCTTCGAGGACTTCGACGCGAAACTGCGACAAGGTTCGGTCGGCCCGGAGACGCTCTCTGAGGTTGGCCTCGCGCACGGAGTCGAGTTCGTCGGTCCACCTGTCGCTGTCTCCGACCCCCTCTAGGGAGATGAGCACCCGCCGGTGGATCCCGGAGCACGCATCTGCCGCGTAGCGCGCGCGAAAGGACGTCACGGTCGTCGGCGTTCGCGCTCGACCTAGAGTTCGGTCGTGACGTCGCCGGAGATCGAACTGATCGTCAGAGCTGTCATTTCCGATGGCTCAAGACTGCTGCTAGCCCAACCGGCGGGTGAGTCGTGGTTCTTCCTTCCTGGCGGCCACGTCGAGCCTGGCGAACCTGCGGTGGTCGCACTGCGCCGTGAACTCGCAGAAGAGCTTGGTGTTGAACGCGTTCACGTCGGAGGGGTGCTCGCCATTGTCGAGACCGGATACACGGACGCGCGGGGCGATCACCACGAACTCAACTTGGTCCATCGGGTCGCTGTCGACGATGCCATCGACGGCTCGAAGGAAGAGCACATCAGCTTCCGCTGGCTTGAAATGTCTGAATTCGATGAGGTCGACATACGGCCGACGCCAGTAGCCGAACTCCTTCGGCTGGGGCTGGACGGGCCAGAGATGGAAGTGCGGACGCACGGCTTGGCATGGACGGATCACAGCGACTCATGTCGCTGAGCCAGCCCAGCTCGACCATGCCTCGTCGCGCGCGGATCAGCCGCGATCCGCGCGGCGAGGGCGTGCGTCTTTTCGCCGCGATCGGGCTAACGGGTGGCGCTGAGACGTCGCGGGTGTCAGTTCTTGTACCGGACAGTGTCGTGGGCGCGAGCCGCCTCGATCCTTGCGACTGTCCGCGGAGAAGCCTCGTCCATCAGGATGTCGTAGTCACGCAAGAGGAGTTGGAGGTGTGCCCACCGGATGTTGCGAAACTGGGTACGCGGGCGCTGAACGGCGCTTCCGCGAAGTACCGTCAGCCACCGCGGCTCGTCTGTCATCTCGGCAAGGTACTCGACGTGGCGAGCTGCGTAGTGCGCGCGGGGCGCTCCACCACGGCCTCCGTGCCGCCGAGAATCCGCGCCGTTCGCACAAGTGCGTCACACCGCCGCGGGCGGTGATCGGGTTCGCGGCACTGTTCAGACAGAACGCCCCGCTGTAGCGTCAATTGCTTCTTCCAGGACGGGAGGTCGGCGATGGGCGAGCACACCGAGACCGCGATTCTCGCCGGCGGTTGCGCCTGGATCATGCAGCAGCTGCTGCGCCACCCCGAAGGGGTCGTCTCCACTCGGACCGGCTTCATGGGTGGCGACACCGAGAACCCGACCGAGGAGGACAACGGCGGTCATGCCGAGGTCGTCGAAGTCGTGTTCGACCCTGAGCGGCTTTCGTACCGAGCGCTGCTGGAGGTGTTCTTCCAGGTTCACCGACCGGACCTCGACGAAGGGGTCGTCGGTTCGCTCTACCGCTCCGAGATCTTCTGCACCAGCGCCGAGCAGTGGAGGGTCGCCGGGGACATGATCCGCGACGTTGACGCCTCGGGTCATTGGCCCGGCAAGACCGTGACCAGGATCAGCCAGGCCTCGGTGTTCTGGGAGATGGGCCCTGAGGATCAGGACTACTTCCTGCGGTTCCCGAACGAATGCAAGCCTCCATTTCCTTCGGCAGGCCGACTCATCGGAGAACCTCGCTGAACGTGCCCGGGCTTGATGACTGCCTGAAGGGTGCTGGCTGACTCGCGGGGCGCTTGCTCCGCCCCGCCCACTGGTGCCGCTCGCGGGGCCCCGCGCCGGGCGGCCGGGGGAACCAGGTTGAGAGTCAGGCCGTCAAGGACCTCGTGCGGACTCTCGCTGCCCTGCTGGCCGTGGCGCTGCTCGGAGGCGCCTGCGCCTGGCCAGGTGACGCCGCCGGAGGGTCGAGCCTCGGCCGAGCACCTTCGCCTGCCGGCCCGGCATCGGCAGGTGACACCAGGCCGCCAGTGGTCGAGGCGCGGGCATCGTGCGTTGAGGCATACAGGCCGGGCGCCATCGCAGGCCGTGGGTTCGCGTTCGACGGCGCGGTCCAACGAATCGGCCCCGGGCAGACGGACCGCGCTGGTGCTGGGCACCTGGGCTATGCCGGGGTCACCTTCGTCGTCCACGAGTGGTACGTCGGCGGCTCTGCCCATTCGGTGACCGTCGACCTGCCTCCGGCGGGCGAACAGACCGCGCTCGCTGAGTCGTTACCGTCCTACCAGATCGGTAGCCGACTCCTGGTGAGCGGAGAGCCGCGCTGGGGCGGGGCACCACTTGAGGACGCCATCGCCTGGGGTTGCGGCTTCACGCGCAGCTACGACGCGGACACCGCAGACGAATGGCTCGCCGCCACCAGCTGATGGGCTCACCAAGCGCGTCCTCTCATCCGAACGTATACGCAGACGCGTGCCCGTCGAGGTACGCCGCGACGAGGCCGCCCAACGTGGACAGGTGGTAGCCGCCCTCCTGGACCGCGACGGCCGGCAGGCCGGTCGCGCCGAGTAGCCGACCCGCCTCGCGGTAGCCGTCCGCGGTGACCTGCAGTGGGCTCTCCGGGTCATCCGCAGCGGCGTCGACGCCGAGCGAGACCACGAGCGCGTCGCAATCGGCGACCCAGTCGGCAAGCTCGGCGACCGCGGCCAGCCACGGGCCGTCGCCGGTGCCCTCGGGCAGCGGGAGGTTGCGGGTGGCGCCGGTGCCGTCGCCGGTGCCGGTCTCGTCGGCGTACCCCACGACGTGCGGGAACCAGCCCGCCCCCGGGTCGACGTGCACCGAGCCGTAGAGCACGTCGGCGCGGTCCCAGAAGATGGCCGCGGTGCCGTTGCCCTGGTGCGCGTCGATGTCGACGATGCCGACCTTCGCCGCCCCGCCGGCGCGCAGGGTCTCGGCGGCGACGGCGGCGTTGTTGAGGTAGCAGGAGCCGCCGAAGCCGGCGGGCGTGGCGTGGTGGCCGGGCGGGCGGGAGAGCGCGTACGCCAGGGGTCGGCCCTCGGAGACCAGGGTCGCAGCGGCCGCGGCGCAGTCGACAGCGGCCAGTGCCGCGGCGAACGTCCCGGGCCCGACCAACGTCATCGTGTCGTAGGCGAACCTGCCGGCGTCCGCGTGGATCGCCACCGCAGGTCGGGCCGGAAGCCCGGCCGTCATCGCGGGAGTCGGGAACAGGTAGGGGACGACGCGCTCCTGGCCGACCAGTTCGACGTACGGACCGGACGCCCAGCGTTCGGCGGCGGTCCCGAGGAACTCGACGAGGGCCGCGTCGTGGACCGCGTCGAGCGCAGGACGCTCCGCGGCGGCCTCGACCTCGACCAGCTCGAAGCCCGGCCCGTCCAGCGCCTCGAGGATCGCGTCGACGCGTGCCGAGGTCTCGGTGCCTTCGGTCGGGACGCCGACCCAGACCTCGTGGCGCGGGTCGTGCCGGCGGGTTTCGGGCGACCAGACGACCGGTACGGCGTACTGACTCATGACTCAGTATCCACACACCGGGTGTCTCCGGCAGGATGGCGGCATGCCCCGTGCCCGCGACCTCGGCATCGCGATCGGACCGCTGCCGACCGGGCCGACCAACTCGGTGCTCGACGTCACCGGCGTCGGCCTCGGCCACGCCACGATCACGCGGGACACCGCATGCACCGGCGTGACCTCGCTCGTGCTCGCCGAGGACGCCATGCACCGGCCCGTGGTCGCGGGCGGCGCGGTCCTGAACGGGATCGGCGAGTGCACCGGATTCGTCACGATCCGCGAGGCGGGGATGCTCGAGACGCCGGTCTGGCTCACGTCGACCATGCAGCTCGGCCGGGTGTACGACGCGGCGTGCGAGCTCGAGCTGGCGCGGCACCCCGACGTCGCCGATGACGTCTGCATCCCGGTCGTCGCCGAGTGCGACGACTCCTTCCTCAACGACTGCCGGCGGATGTGGGTGACCGCGGACGACGTGCGGGCCGCACACGACGAGGCGCTGGCGTCGCGGGGATCGACGGCGCCGCCGGCAGAGGGCGCGGTCGGCTCCGGCACCGGCATGTCGTGCCTCGGCTTCAAGGGCGGCATCGGCACGTCGTCGCGGGTCACGCCGGGGGGTCACACGGTCGCGGTGCTCCTGATGACGAACTTCGGCTCGCGAGAGCGGCTCACCGTCGACGGCGTGCCGGTCGGGCGGCTGCTGCCCGAGGACGCCGGCCCCGCCAAGCCCGCCGGCTCCTGCATCGGCGTCGTCGTCACCGACGCTCCGGTCGATCCGAGCGGTTGCGAGCGGCTGGCGCGCCGGGTCGGGCTCGGACTGGCCCGCACCGGCTCCGTGGCCTACCACGGCAGCGGGGAGATCTTCCTGGCCGCGAGCACCACCGCGCGCACCGACCGCGACGGGCGGGACGTCGGGGCCGCGCCGCGGCTGGCCGGCCGGGCGCTCGATGACCTGTTCGAGGCGGTCGTGGACGCGGCCGAGGAGTCGGTGCTCAACTCGCTGCTGATGTCGCCCACCACGGTCGGCCGCGACGGCAACACCTCCGAGGGGCTGGACCCGGACACCGTCGTACGCCTGCTGGCAGAGCACGGCCGTGCCGGCCGCTGAGCGATCCGTCCGCATCCCCATGGCGGACGGCGTCGAGCTGGCCGCGACGCTCTTCCTGCCGGACAGCGCCGAGCCGCAGCCGTGCCTGCTCGAGGCGCTGCCCTACCGCAAGGACGACCTCACCTCGTCGTACGCCGAGGGCTACCGCACCCTCCGCGACGAGCACTCCTACGCCGTGTGCCGGGTGGACCTGCGCGGCACCGGCTCGTCAGCAGGCGACGCGACCGACGAGTACCCCCTCGTCGAGCGGACCGACCTCTGCACGGTGATCGCCTGGCTGGCCGAGCAGGAGTGGTGCGACGGCAACGTCGGGATGTTCGGCACGTCGTACTCCGGCTTCAACTCGCTCCAGCTCGCGGCCGAGCGGCCACCGGCGCTCAAGGCGATCGTCGCGATCTACTCCAGCGACGACCGGTGGAACGACGACGTGCACTGGCGCGGGAGCGCGCTCCGGCTGGTCGACCTGGTCGACTACTGCCACTACATGACCCCGATGTGCGTGCTGCCGCCCGTGCCCGGGGAGTGGCCGGCCAGCGATGGACAGAGCTGGCGGGCCGAGTGGCAGCGGCGCTGGGACACCAACGAGCCGTGGCTGCTGACCTGGCTTCGTGAGCACCGGGACGGGCCGTACTGGCAGGCCGGGTCGTTGAAGCACGTCGGCTACGACCGGATCCAGTGCCCGACGATGATCGTGGCCGGCTGGGCGGACGGCTACCGCAACAACACCTTCCGGACGATCGAGGGGCTCGGGCAGGCCGGTACGCCGTGGCGGCTGCTCGCCGGGCCCTGGGCGCACGCCGACCCGGCCACCGCCATCCCCGGGCCGCGGATCGACCTCGACCACGAGATGGTCGCCTGGTGGGACCGCTGGCTGCGCGGGACCGCCACCGACGAGTGGACCGACCGCGCCGACGTCTTCGTCCGCACCTCGACCGTCCCCGAGCCCGACCTCGAGCTGCACGAGGGCCACTGGGTCAGCGGGCCATGGCCGCCGCTGGACGCCGGGGTCGCGACGTACGACCTCGACGGGCCGCGCTCGCTGGCGGTCGAGCCCGACACCGGAGTCACGGCGTGGATCGACTGTGCCGGCCACCTCCCGTGGGGCCTGTCAGGAGACCAGCGCGAGGACGACGTGCGCTCGCTGACGTGGGACTGGGATGCGCAACCCACCGTGGTCGGGCAGCCCGTGGTCCGGCTGCGCCTCAGCGCCACGGCTCCCGCCGCCTCGCTGTCGGTGAAGCTGTGCGACGTCTTCCCGGACGGGACGTCGGCGCTCATCACCCGCGGCTCGCTGGACCTGGCCTTCCGCGACGGCACCACGCCGGCGCCGCTGGTGCCTGGCGAGGAGTACGACGTCACGCTGCTGCTCGACGCCTGCGCCTACCGGCCGGACCCGGGCCACCGGCTGCGGCTCTCGGTCGCCGGAGCGGACTGGCCGAACACCATCGCCCCGCCCGCGCCGGTCACCTTGACCGTGCACTCAGGCTCGGTCGAGCTCCCACTGTGGGCCGACTCCGGCGTCGAGCCTCCGCCGTTCGTGGCTGGCGCCGAGCACTCGACCGAGGACCCGACCGACGTCACCTGGTCGGTCACCCGCGACGTGCTCCGGCGCACCACCACCTGCACGGTCCGCAGCGTCGCGTCCTACGACGTGCCGCACGACGGCACCGCGCTGGAGGACTACCGCGGCGAGGTGGGCGTGGACCGCCGCACCTTCGCCCAGTGGGCCACGGCCGAGACGACGTACCGCCTCACCTGGCCCGAGGTCGACGTGCGTGTGGTCTCGACGCTGCGCGTCGACATCGGCCCGGACGGCTACGACGTGGTGATCGAGGCCGACGCCTACGACGACGAGGACCAGGTCGGCCACCGGGAGTGGCGCGAGTCCATCCCGCGCTGACGAGGCCCCGGACGAGAACCTTCCTCGCTAGCCCTTGCCGACCTTGCTGACCTCGTCACCGAACAGATAGCTCGCGGCGGCGCGACCCTCGATGACGACGCCGAGCCCGTCATCCGCAGGCTCGACGGCGAGAACCGTGCGGAAGGTGGTCTTCTCGTCGCTGCCGTGGGTGTGTACGACGGTGTCACCAGCCTCGACGACTCCCTGGGAGACCCGACCGACCACGAGCGCGTCGGCCCCGCGCGGCTCGGCGCGAAGGACCTGCATGGTGAAGCCGGTCGGGCTCTGGGCCCGGATCTCACCGGGGGCTGACGAGACAGCCGCCGCGGAAGACCTCGGTCAGGTCGACGCCGTCGTCGAGCACGACCTCGGCCTCCTCCCCGTGCTCCAGCGTCCCGACCGGGACGCCGTCGCGGGTCATCGCCATGATCCGGCCGGGCTGCTGGACGAACGTGCTGCCGAAGACCTGCACCTCGTCGCCGACGCGCACGGCGTCACCCTCGTTGTAGCAGGACAGCGGCGTGCCGGGAGTCGTGGCGGCCGGAGGCTCCATGACCGTCACGTAGATCTCGGGCTCCCGTTCCTTCCCTGCCCCCTCCTGCAGCCGCGCGAGGCTCCGCTCGGCCTCGCTGGTCTCCTTCTTGCGCGTGAACCAACCCATGGCGCGAGACTACGGAGCCGGCAGCGAGATCCGGACGCGATGTCCGTCGAGCCGCCCGGACAGCAGCGCCTCGGCGCCCGGCGCTCGGGTGTCCCAGCTGCCGGTGAGGTGGCCTCGTGTCACGTCGAGGGTGACCGTCATGGACTCGCCGATGCGATCCCAGACCGCGGTGCCGGTGACCGCCAGGCCGCGGACCAGGCGGACCTGGTCGAGCCGGAAGCGCACGAGGTCGTAGCCGGTGTATCGCCAGGTGCCGCCCCGGAGGCCGACACCGTGGCTGCTGTAGTTGTTCCACCACCGGTCCTGCAGGTCCGCGACGGTGAGCGCCGCGAGCCGGGCGACGCGTTCGGGCGTGGCCGAGGGCCCGACCACACGGGGGAAGGCGCCCAGCGCTCGCACCGGCGGGACCCGGTGTGCGCAGCGCCGTAGCGCCGCCGGCACCCGGGACGCGGGCGATGCGACGAACGACCGGACGATTCGCTGGGCGCAGTCGTCCTTGTCGCCCACGGCGGTCACGTGAAGGCTGTTGCGGACCAGCACCCGCTGGGCATCCGGGAACTGCGCGGCGACGAGGTTGCCCTCGGCGGGCGTGGTGATCGAGTCGAGCTCGCCGCTCAGCACCAGCACGGGTACGTCGGGATAGCTGCCGGACGGTGGCGCCGGTGGACCGGCCGGGTTGTCAGCGGGCGCGGCCGGCCAGCGGGTGCACCAGTCCAGCATCTGCCAGGTCGAGTCGGCGTACTCGTGCACGGTGAACGGCCCGAACGTGTCCGGGTCGGAGACCGAGCGCGCATCGAGCGCGGCGGCGAACTGCTGCTGGCGGACGGCCGGCGCCGCGGTCATGTCGTAGAGCTGCGCGGCGTCGTGGCACGTCACCGCGGCGGCCAGGCCCTCGCTGTAGGCCCGCACCGGCCCGGCGTCGGTGCCGCCGCCGGTCGCCTCGGCGACGAGCCTGAGCAGCGGCGCCCGGTCGCCCGCGAGACCGGAGCGCAGCGCTGCGGTGAGCTCGCGGTACAAGACCGGTGTGAACGTCGCCCCGAAGGCGACGTCGACCAGCCCCGGGCCGTTCACGGCCACCCGCATCCTGCGGCCGTCCGCGTCGTAGGCCGTGCCGCGCCACGGCTTCGCACGCACCTGCGCCAGCACCTTCTCCAGCGTCGGCAGGAACCCGTCGCCCGCGCGGCGGCAGGCCGGTGACCGTGCGCAGACGACCTGGAACGAGCGCCGCATCGCCGGTCCCTGGGTCGGGTACCACCCGGACTCGCCGTAGGACGGATAGGCGCTGTCCAGCACCACGCTGCGCACGAGCTGCGGGTGCCGGCCGGTGAAGACCTGGGCGAAGAAGGTCCCGTAGGAGTCGCCGTACAGGTCCACCGGCGCGAGGCGGAGGGCCCGGATGACCGCGGCGAGGTCGTCGGCCGACAGCGCGGTCGTGTAGTCGTCGGCACGGTCCCCAAGCTGGGCGCCGCACACCGCCGCTGCGTCGGCGTACGGCAGGTCCGAGTCTTGGAGGAGCGGGCAGTTGATCGGCTCGGACAGCCCGGTGCCACGCTGGTCGACGAGCAGCATGTTCCGTCGGTCGAGCAGCGGCCCGTACATCGCGGCGTACCCCGACCCGCTGCTGGTCGTGCTGTAACCGGGCCCGCCCTCGCGGGGGACGACGGTTCCCACAGCCGGGCGAGACGAGTCCCGGGCCGGGACGAACGCGAAGCCCACCCGGATGGTGCCGGCCGCGGGGTTCCCGGGCTCCCAGGCGCGACGCAGTGAGCCGCACAGCGCACCGCCCGCGACGTGGCAGGGCCGGAGCGTCAGGGTGCCCACCCGCACCTCGCCCGGCGACGGGCCGGCAGCGGGCGCCGGCAGAGCGGGGAGCGCGGCGACCAGCGCCACCACGAGCAGCAGCCCGACCCGGCGGATCATGCTTTTCGGGGTCCCCGCGAAAGCGGTCGGCCACCGCGGAGCGCCCCCTCCGAGCGCTTTCGTGGGGTGTTCACACCGCCAACCCGCCCGAGCGGTAGGCCGCGCCGATCATCGACACCAGCTGCGCGACCGCGTCCTCCTTGGGCGCGAACGGACCCGGATGGAAGTGCGGCGACTGGAGCCCGCGCTGGACCGACTCGCAGGCGGCCCAGTCCTGCCGGTTGGTGATGTCCCAGAACTCCACCGCGGCGGGTGCTCCGGTCGCGTGCCCGGAGCCATCGGCGTCGGGCAGCGTCAGCCACGAGCACTCGACCCAGGTCCGGCCCGGCGCCAGCGGCACCATCCGGTGGGTCATCACGTAGTCGGGGTGCGCGGAGACCAGCAGGTTGGGCAGCAGGTGGAGGTACTCCACCGCGGTCGGGTTCACCCCCGGCAGCGGCGTCGAGGCCAGCGCGCCGTCCAGCGACATGGACGCCATCCCGTCACGCAGGACCATGCCGCCGCCGATCCAGGCGCCCGGCAGGTCGTAGTTGTCGCCGGAGTCCGGCGGCGTCACCTGGCAGAGCTCGGGGTGGATCAGCGGGCAGTGGTAGCACTCGTGGTAGTTCTCCGCGATCACCTTCCAGTTCGCCGCCACCTCGTAGGAGTGCCGGTCGGCGACCAGCAGTGACCCGATGTCGTAGGGCGCGAGCATCCGGGCCAGCTCGCCGACGTACCGCTCGAACGGCGGCACCTCCGGCGCCCCGACCGGGTGCAACGCGTGCCCGAAGGCCCAGCCGTTCCACACCTCCAGCGGCAGCTCGACCAGGCTGTGCTCCTCGACCGCGAACGACGGGACCTCGCGGAAGCCCGGGGCGCCCTTCAGCCGGCCGGACAGGTCATAGGTCCAGGCGTGGTAGGGGCAGCTCACGGCGCGCTTGGTCGACGTGCCGTCCTCGGGCAGCAGCTCGTGGCCTCGGTGCCGGCAGGTGTTGGCGAACAGCCGCAGCGTCCCGTCGTTGACGACGAAGCAGGAGACGTCCCCGACCCGCACGGCGCGCTGGGTGACCGCGCTGCCCTGTGCCGATCCAGGGGGAGCTGATCCAGGGGGAGCTGATCCGGGGGGAGGGAACAGGTCGGTGACCCGTCCCAGGCACGTCCACGCGCCGGCGTACAGGTGCCTCCGCTCCCAGGCCAGCACCTCCTCGGAGGTGTAGGCCTCGGCCGGCAGCATCTGCACCAGCTCGCGTCCCTCGGGCGGCGCGAGGTCGCTGACGTCGATCACAAGTGACTCCGCTCTATGCTGCGCGCCATGCCCACAACGGCACGAGCGCGATGGTGACCCGCCGGGCACGGCGGTCGGTGGAGGTACGCCGCGAGGAGATCCTCTCGACGACGGTGGAGCTTCTCGACCGGCTGGGCCTGGCCGCGACGCGGGTGGCCGACGTGGCCGCGGCGCTCCACGTCAGCCCGGCCCTGGTCTTCTACCACTTCGGCACCAAGGACGACCTGGTCGCCGAGGCGTTCGCGCACGCGGTGGAGCGCGACCTCCACCGGCTCGAGCGGGCAGCGTCCGGCGAGGACCCGGTGGAGAGGCTGCGCCGGGTGCTGCGCCTCTACGGCCCGACCGGCCGCGCGACCGGCTGGCGGATCTGGATCGACGCCTGGGCGGTGGCCCTGCGCGACCCGCACATCCGCAAGGTCCTCAAGCGGCTCGACCAGCAGTGGCAGGACATCCTGCGGGGCGTGGTCGACGACGGCGTCGCGTCGGGCGTCTTCACCTGCGCGGACCCCGAAGCCACGGTGGCCCGGCTCTCGGCGCTGGTCGACGGCCTGTCCGTCGCTGCCGTCGTGCACCGAAGCGTGACCCGCGAGCAGCTGCGCGGCTGGGTGGCCGCCCAGCTCGCGGTGGAGCTCGGCGTGGACGTCGCGACTCTCGACTGAGTCTCACGTCACACCAGCCAGTGCGCTGCGTAGTCGGGCTCGGTGAGGGCCGGCCGGTCCAGCCGGTACGCCGACACGTCGGTCGCGGTCGAGCCGGTGGTGACCAGGTCGGCGAGCACCCGGCCGAACGTCGGCACGAACTTGAAGCCGTGCGCGGCGCCCAGCCCCACGACGACGCTCTCGTGGCCCGGGACCGGAGCCAGGACGAAGTCGCGGTCCGGGGTCAGTGCGTACTGGCAGCGCACGGACCGCACCGGTGGCCCGACACCGGGCAGCAGTGTTTGCACGTGCTGCGTGAGCAGCGCCTCCATGGCCTTGTCCGGCTCGCTGGTCCGGTCACTGTCTCATCATTGGGGTCGACGACGGGTCCGCCGCAGTCCTGGGCGGCCTTGATGGTCGGCTCGCCGTAGGTCGGGAAGCCGTAGAACGACGGGTCGTCCATCCAGATCCACAGCGGGAGACCTGCGAACTGGTCGAGGTGGTCGACCGCGAAGTAGGTGACCTGCTCGAGCGTCACCTCGAGGGGCACCTGCAGCCCGAGGTGGCCCACCACGTCGTTGACCCACGCGTCGGCGGTGACCACCACGCCGCGGCAGGTCACCTCGGCGTCCGACGTGGTCACGCGCACGCCGGCCTCACCCAGGTCCTCCAGCCCGAGCACGGGGGAGTGGTCGCGCAGCTCGGCGCCGAGCGACCGGGCCCGGTCGTGCAGCACCGCGGTGGTGCGCCCGGCCGACACGATCGCGGCGTCGGCCTGGAACAGCGCGAGGGTCCCCTGCGGCACTCGCAGCTGTGGCCAGCGCCGCGTCACCTGCTCGGCGTCCAGCGCGTCGTAGGCGATCCCGACCTCGTCCATCGACTGCGTGTAGTCGACGGGCAGGATCGCGGGGTCGGGCGGGAACAGGTCGAGCCCGCCGGTGGTGGTGACCAGGGCCGTGCCGGACTCGCGCTCGAGCCGGGCCCAGTCGGCGTACGCCTCCTGAGTGAGCCGGACGTAGGCCGGCGTGTGATAGCTGTGCCGCAGGATCCGGCTGGTGTCGTGGCTGGCACCGCGGGCGTGGCCGAGGCCGAACCGCTCCAGGCCCAGCACGCGGTGGCCGCGTCGGGCCAGCTCCCACGTCGCGGCGCTGCCGAGCCCGCCGAGCCCGACGACGACGTAGTCGAACCGGTCAGCCACGGCGACGCTCCAGGAGCGGGAGCAACCAGCGGCGGATGTCGAGGCTGTCGTCCTCCATCGGCGCGAACCAGCCGTGTGTGTAGGCACGTGACGACATGCCGCGCTGCACCGACTCGCAGATCGCCCAGTCCTGCTGGTTGACCAGGTGCCAGAGCTCCGCGGCGTCGCTCGGGTCGAACGCCGGGTCCGCGGCCGCCTCGCGGGCGAACAGCAGCGAGCAGACCACCTCGGTGCGGTCCACGCCCTGCGGGTGCAGCACGAACGACGCGACGTGGTCGGCCGACGCGGACAGCATCAGGTTCGGGTAGGCGAGGTCACCCTTGTGGCGGTTGCGCTCGTGCTCGTCGAGCCCGGGCAGCGGCGCCCGGTCCGTCGTGCCGGTCATGGTGAACGTCCAGGCGCCTTCGCGGTGCGGGATGCCGTGGTCCCAGTCGAGGTCCGAGCCCCCGCCGGCGAACGACGGCACCAAGCGCGACAGCTCGGGGTGCACCGGGCCGCAGTGGTAGCACTCGTTGTAGTTCTCGAGCAGCACCTTGTAGTTGGCCGCGACGTCGTAGCGCAGCACCCGCCCGGTCACCAGGTCACCGAGCCCGTAGTTGGCCAGCGTGTTCCCGGCGTGCTCCACCTGCACGGACAGAGGCTCGGCGGACGCCGGTGTCAGGTGCACGAACGACGAACCCCTGCCACGTCTCGACGCCGACCGGGTGCAGCGCGAACGCCTCCGGGTCGTCGACCGTGGCGTGCGGCGCCTTGAGCAGCGAGCCGTCGAGGTCGTAGGTCCACGAGTGGTAGGGGCAGCGCAGCGAGCCGGCGTCCCGGGCCGGCGCCTCGGGCGGGCAGAGCTGAGAGCCGCGGTGCCGGCAGACGTTGTACGCCGCGTGGAGGGTGCCGTCCTCGGCGCTCGTGACGAGCACCGACTCGCCCGCGACGTCGACGGCCACGACCCGCTTGGGGGTGGCCAGACCCAGGTCGTCGACCCGGCCGACGCAGTACCACTCGCCGTACAGGACGGCGTCCCGCTCGACCGCCCAGTGGGCCGCGTCGACGTACATCTCACGAGGGAGTGCGGCCTGCAGCTCGTCCGTCAAGGCATCCTCCTTACTGATCCGCGAGTCAGTAAGAGCATGTCACGTCGGCCGGTGGTTTTGGAAGGCAGTAGACGGTGGCTGAGGTGTGAGGCCGTCCGCGGCCGAGCCTCGAAGCCTCCGCAGCGAAGGCACCTGGGTGACTCCAGTCCCAGCCTCGGTCACCGGGCTTCGAGGCTCAGGCGCCGGAGCGCCTTCGCGCCTCGAGCCAACCGTGGCTTCGGTCACCGGGCTTCGAGGCTCAGGCGCCGGAGCGCCTTCACGCCTCAGCCACCGTGGCGAGAGGCCCAGTCAGATGGCACGCCGTGCGGTGGTCGCCGGTGGCGGGGAGCACCTCGAGCGGCGTGCCCACGCACGCCTCCGAGACACCCGCCCGATCGGCCGTTCCGTCGGCCAGCGCCGGGCAGCGCGGATGGAAGCGGCAGCCGGACGGGATCCGGCTGGGGTCCGGGATCTCTCCGGTGAGGACGACCGGCTCCAGGTACTCGATCTCGGGAACGACCGACAGCAGCGCCTTGGTGTAGGGGTGCTTCGGAGCAGTGAGCACCTCCTCGGTGGTGCCGCACTCGACCACCCGGCCGAGATACATGACCGCGATCCGGTCGGCGATGTTCCACGCCAGCCCGAGGTCGTGGGTGACCACGACAACGCCCATGCCGAGGTCCTGGCGGAGCTTGAGCAGCAGCGCCAGGATCTCGCCGCGGATCGAGGCGTCGAGCGATGAGACCGGCTCGTCCGCGAGCACCAGCTCGGGCCGCAGCGCCAGCGCACCGGCGATCAGGACTCGCTGCATCTGACCGCCGGACAGCTCGTGCGGGTAGCGCAGGAAGAGCCGTTCCGGCGGCCGCAGCCCGGCCTCCGAGAGCGCGGCCGCGACCAGTTCCGTCTCGGTGCGGCCCTCCTCGTCGGTGTGGGCCCGCCGGTGCAGGCGAATGCCCTCGGCCACCGACTCGTAGACGGTCTGCCGTGGGTTGAGCGAGCCAGCGGCATCCTGCAGGACCATCTGCACCCGGCTGCGGTAGGCCTTCATGGCCCGGAACGAGTAGTCCAGCGGCTTGCCCTCGAACAGCACCTCTCCGCGAGTCGGCCGCTCCAGCCCCATCAGCGTCCGGGCCAGCGTGGTCTTGCCCGATCCGGACTCGCCGACGATGGCCAGCACCTCGCCGCGGGGGACCTTCAGGTCGACGCCGTCGAGGGCGCGTGCGGCGTGACCGGAACGGGTCACGAACTCGACGATGACGTCGCGGGCCTCGAGCAGGGGCGCTGTGGTGTCGACGGGGTCGGTCACGGCTCACCCACCCGGATGCAGGCCACCGGCCGGCCGGGCTGCACCTCGACCAGCGGTGGCTCGGCGTGCGTGCAGCGCTCCTGGGCGCGCGGGCACCGCGGCGCGAACGAGCAGCCCTCGGGCAGCTCCCGCGGGTCCGGCGGATCGCCTGCCAGCCCGGCCGGGGCATAGCGCGCCGCCGGGTCGCCGATCCGCGGGAAGGCCCCGGACAGCGCGGCCGTGTAGGGGTGCAGGGGATCGGTGAAGACCTGGTCGGCGCGGCCGGCCTCGACCACCCGGCCGGCGTACATCACCAGCACCCGGTCGCACACGTCGGCCAGCACCGACAGGTCGTGGCTGATGATCATCAGCCCGACGTCGAGGTCGCGGACCAGGTCGCCGAGCAGGTCGAGGATCTGGGCCTGCACCATCACGTCCAGCGCGGTGGTCGGCTCGTCGGCGACGATCAGCTTGGGCCGGCAGGCGAGCGCCATCGCGATCATCACCCGCTGCCGCTGGCCACCGGAGAGCTGGTGCGGGTAGCTCCGGACCCGATCGCTGCTCAGGCCGACCTGCTCGAGCAGCTCGGCGACCCGGCGGGCGACGGCCTCCTTGGACAGCCCCGGCTCGTGGACCTCGATGGGCTCGGCGATCTGCCGTCCGACCCGGTGCACCGGGTTGAGGGAGTGCAGGGCGCCCTGGAAGATGATGGACGCCCCCGCCCAGCGCAGCGCCCGCAGGTCGCCCCAGCGCATGGTCCGCACGTCGTGGCCGAGCACCTCGACCTCGCCGTCGACCCGGGCGTTCTTCGGCTGGAGACGGAGCACGGTCGAGACCAGCGTCGACTTCCCGCAGCCGGACTCGCCGGCCACCCCGACCACCTCGCCCTCGTGGACCACGAGGTCGACACCGCGTACGGCGGGCAGCCGGCCCTCGCTGGTCCGGTAGGCGACGTGCAGGTCGCGCAGCACCAGCAGCTCGCCGGTCGCCTCGGTCGGCTCGGTCGCCTCGACCACCTCGGTCATCAGCGCTCCCGCAGCTTCGGGTTGAAGACGTCCTCGAGGGCCTGGCCCACCAGGGTGAACGCCAGGACGACGAGCACCACGCAGACGCCGGGCGGGACGATGTACCACCAGGCGCCGGTGGTGATCGCGCCCACCGAGAACGCGTTGTCGAGCATGGAGCCCCAGGAGACCCGGGTGGGGTCGCCGAGGCCGAGGAAGCTGAGCGTGGTCTCGGTGAGGATCGCGGCGGCCACCGTCAGCGTGGTGTTGGCGAAGACCATCGGCATGACGTTCGGCAGCGCGTGCCGGGTGATCTGGTGCCAGCGGCCGGCACCGAGGACCCGCGCCCGCTCGAGGTAGGGCCGTTCGCGGATGGACAGCGCCTGCGCTCGGATCAGCAGGGCCGTGGCCGGCCAGCTGGTCACGCCGATCACCAGGGAGATGTTGAACAGGCCGCGACCGAGGATGGTGGCCAGGATCAGCGCGAGAGGCAGGAACGGCAGCACCAGGAACCACTCCGTCAGCCGGAACAGGAACCTCGCACCCCAGCCCTCGAGGAAGCCGCAGAGCAGGCCCACGACCGTCCCGATCAGCATCGAGATCAAGGTCGCGAACAGCCCGACGAACAGCGACACTCGGGACCCGAAGATCAGTTGCGTGAGGATCGGCCGACCGCCGTCGTCGGTGCCGAGCCAGTACTCCTTCGACGGGTGCTCGAGCACCCCCGCGGTTGCCTTGGTCAGGTCGAGGCCGTCGCGGTCGACCAGCAGGGGCGCGAAGACCGCCAGGGCGATGAAGAACAGCAGCATGCCCAGCCCGAACAGACCGAGAGGGTGGCTGCGGAACAGCCGCCAGTTGCGCTGGAGCGACTGAGCCCGCCGCCGGCGGGTGAGCGCCGCGGCGGACAGCCTGGTCGCGGTGGTGCGTCGGTCATGTGCGCACCCGGGGGTCGAGCAGGCCGTAGAGCAGGTTGACCAACAGGTTGGCCAGGATGACGCCGGCGGCCGCGACCAGGAAGGTGCCCTGCAGCACCCAGTAGTCCGGCCCGGTCAGGGCCTCGGCGGAGAGCAGCCCCAGGCCGGGGATGGAGAAGACCGTCTCGATGGTGATCGCCCCGGAGACCACGAAGCCGAGGCTCAAGGCCGACACCGTGGTGGTCGGCAGCAGCGCGTTGCGGACGGCGTGCCGGCGGCGAACCACGACGTCCCGGAGGCCCTTGGCGCGCGCGGTGGTCAGGTAGTCCTCGCCGATCTCGTCGAGCAGCGAGGAGCGCATCACCAGCGAGTACTCCGCGAGATAGGCGAGCGTCAGCGTGATCACCGGCAGCACCAGGTGCCAGGCGGTGTCGAGCACCCCCTCGAGGCTCGACGTGTCCACGTCGTTCGAATGGAGCTGGCCGGTGGGGAAGATGCCCTCGAGCGGCCCGAGTCCCACCGCGAGCACGGCGATCAGCAGCAGCCCGAGCCACCACTCGGGCATCGAGTAGAGCGTGAGCGTGAACCCGGTCGAGGCCCGGTCGAAGGTCTTGCCGCGGTTCCAGCCGCCGATGACGCCGATCCAGACACCGATGAGCATGGCCAGCAGCGTCGACGTGCCGACCAGCACGACAGTCGGCCAGAGCCGGTCCATGATCAGGTCGCTCACCGGGACCCGGTAGCGGATCGAGTCGCCCAGGTGACCGGTGAACGTGTTCTGCAGGTAGGTGAGGAACTGGTGCGGCAGCGACTGGTCGAGGCCGTACTCGGCCCGGAAGTTCTCCATCTCCTCAGGAGTCTTGAGCCGGTCGCGGGCGAGGACCCGCGCGGGATCACCGGGGAGCACCCGGAACAGGAAGAAGTTCACGACGATGACGAAGGCGAGGCTGCTCAGCGCCCCGAGCACCTTGGCCAAGACGTAGCGACCGTAGCTCCTGCGCCGGGCGACCGGCTGCGCCGACGTGGCCGTGAGGATGGTGCTCACTGTTCTTCTCCGGTCGTCATTCGCGGTCGTCCACGGTCCGGCGCCGCTGCAGCCCCCAGAAGCCGGCCACGACGACCAACGTCGAGAGCGCGCCAGCCAGGAAGCCGCCCATCGTGTTGCCGCCGCCCTCGGCCGCGGGGGCCGCGCTGGAAGTGCCGTCGTCGCCCACCGCGACCGCACCGACCGCGGTCGCGACGCCGTCGCAGTCGCCCGCGTCCGCGGCCGGCCGGAGGAGCGAGTAGTTGCGGCCGCCGTACTGCACCAGCCAGACACCACCCGGGTCCGGCTGAGGCTGGAAGCAGGCGAACTGGTCGTTGCGGAAGGCCTCACCGGTCTTCGTGTAGGCCGTCACGATGTAGGGCGTGTCCTCGTAGAGCTGCTGCTGCATCTGGTGGACGATCTCGATCCGCTTGTCCTTGTCCATCTCCACGCCCTGCGCGGCGTACATCGCGTCGTACTCCGGGTCGCAGTAGTTGGAGTCGTTGAGGTTGCCGCGCTGCTCGCAGGTGAAGTCGCCGAGGATGCCGTCCGGGTCGGGCTCGATGTACCAGTCCCACTGGAAGACGTCGTACTCCCCTTCGAGGATCTTGTCGCCCATCGACGAGGAGTCCATGGCGGTGACCTCGGCGTCGATGCCCAGCTGGCCGAGCCAGCTCTGGAAGAGGTCCATCGTGTCCACGGACGGCTTGGTGTCAGCGCGGGCGAAGAGCCGGAGCGTGCCGATCGGCGACCCGTCCGGCAAGGTGCGCTTCCCGTCGGCGCCCATCACGTAGCCGGCCGCGTCGAGCTCCTCGGCCGCCTTGTCGAGGTCGAAGGTGAACTTCACGTCGTCCGGTGGCTCCCAGTGCCAGGTGGGGTACGACGGAAGCATGATCGTGGTACCCGGCTCGGCCGCTCCCTGATAGGCCGTCCGGACGATCTGCTCGGTGTCGACGGCGTACCCGAGGGCGTGCCGGAACTTCTGGTCGAGCACCGCCGGGTTGGGGTCGCCCAACGGCTCGCCGGTCTCGGGGTCGATGGAACCGGTGTTGAAGCCGATCTCCTCGAAGATGGGCGCGAGGCCGTTGTGGGCGGTGATGGTGGGTTCGTCCTCGAGGGCCTTCACCTGGAGCGGCGTGATGTCTTCGGCGAAGTCGATCTCACCCTTGATCAGGGCCTGCACCATCGGGTCCTGGGACTTGTAGACCTGCATCACGACCTGGTCCACGTAGGGCCCGTCGCCCCAGTAGTTCGGGTTCTTCACGAACTTGTACGTCGAGCCACCGGCTGTGCCCTCGACCATCATGAACGGGCCGGACCCCACGATCGGCTTGCCGTCGGTCGGCTCGTTCGCGAAGTGCTTCAGATCGTCCTTGGACACGTCCTTCCAGATGTGCTCCGGGACGATCGGGATCGGCATCAGCGGCAGCGTCGCGCTGGGTGTGTCGAGCGAGAGGACCACCGTGGTGTCGTCGGGTGCCGACACCCCTGCCACGGTCTTGATGTAGCTGCGCCAGGTGCCGCCGGCGACCTTCTCGCTGAGCACCCGGTTGTAGGTGTAGACGACGTCGGCCGCGGTCAGCGGCACGCCGTCGTTCCACATCACACCCTCGCGCATGTGGAAGGTCCAGGTCAGGCCGTCGTCCGAGGTCTCCCAGGACTCCGCCAGCGCGGGCTCCGGTGACATGTCGGTCATCTTGTAGCCGACCAGGAAGTCGTACTCCAGCGCCCACGCCTCGTAGGAGATGGCCTGGTAGCCGAGGAACGGGTTGAAGGAGTCCGCGTCCCCGGTGTAGCCGAGGGTGAAGGTGACCGGGCCCTCGTCGTCGGCGGTGGCCGGTCCGGTGGTCAGGCCGGTGGTCAAGCCGGTGACAGCCGCGCCCGCGACCAGCGCGGCGGCGGCCAGCAGCGGAGTACGGTGCCGCTCGTGCCTCTTGCCGTGCCTCCTGACCTGCCGCCGGTGGCCGCCCGTGAGCCGTTCGAGCACGAGACGCACGGCGTACGCCGGCCCGACCCGTACCACTGGATGCGCCGGCTCGACGCTCCCGTCCTCGACCACCTCGCCCGCGAGCGGGAGTGGTACGGCATCTCCACCGGGCATCTGGGCCCCCTCGTCCAGGAGCTGCGTGCCGAGATGACGGCCAGGGTTCCGGCTACTGACTCGTCAATCAGTTGGCGGCAGCACGGGTATTCCTACTACACGGTCCTCCCGGCGGGAAGGGAGTACGCCCAGTTGTTACGTCGGCGTCAGGACGCGCCGCCCGACTCCGAACCCGAGGTGATGCTCGACCTCAACGTCGTGGCGGGCGACTCGGACTACGTGGATCTGGGGCTGTGGGGCGTCTCGCCGGACGGTCTGCGGCTGGCCTGGTCGGTCGACTTCGAGGGTGACGAGGTCTACGAGCTGCGCTTCCGCGACCTGTCGTCCGGTCAGGACCTGGTTGACGTCGTCCCGCGCTCCTACTACGGCGGTGCATGGTCCGCGGACTCGGCGTACTTCTTCTACACCGTCCACGACGACATGTACCGGCCGCACCAGATCTGGCGGCACCGGATCGGCACGCCGGTCTCCTCCGACGAGCTGGTGCTGGACGGAGCCCGACGAGAAGTACGAGCTGATGGTGCGGGCCACGCGCAGCGGCGGGCAGATCGTGATCTGGTCGGAGTGCCGGGACACCAGCGAGGTGTGGGTGATCCCCGCCTCCGCACCCACCTCACCCCCGCGCTCGGTCGGCGGCCGTCGGCGGGGCATCGAGTACCACGCCGAGCACTGCGTCCTGCCCGGCGGCTCGTCGTGCCTGCTGATCGTCACCAACGACGGCGCGGACGAGTTCCGGCTGATGAGCTGCCCGGTCCCGGTGGATGAGGACGGGGACCACACGGCCTGGCGGCCGGTGCGCGAGCAACTGCCCGGGGAGCGGCTCGAGTCCGTCGAGGCGTTCGCCTCCGACGTGGTGCTGGTGTCGCGGGCCGAGGGGCACACCCGGCTGCGCATCGTGCCCGTGGGTGCCTGGAACGCGGCTGGCATCGTGGTCGACCCGGTCGGTCCGATCGCGTCGGTGGCCGTCTCGCGCAACGAGGAGTTCGCTGCGACCTCGCTCGTGGTGCTCGACGAGTCCTACCTGTCGCCGCCCGTCTGGTCGTCGGTGTCCTTCGTCGACGGCCGGCGGACCGAGCTGCTCCACAAGGAGGCACCGGGGTACTTCCCGGCGGCGTACGTCGGCGAGCAACGGTCGTTCCCCTCGGTCGACGGCACGCGCGTCCCGGCCACGATCCTGCGGCACCGCGACACCCCGTTGGACGGGACCGCGCCGTGCGTGATGTACGCCTATGGGGCCTACGAGTCGGTCTACCCCGACCAGGAGTGGGACCCCGCCATCCCGAGCCTGCTCGACCGCGGTGTGGTCTACGTGCACGCGCACGTCCGCGGCGGTGGTGAGGGTGGCCGGCGCTGGTGGCTGGGCGGCCGGATGGAGCACAAGCAGCACACCTTCGACGACCACATCGCGGTGGCCGACGGCCTCGCGTCGTCCGGTCTCGTCGACGGAGCCCGGATCGCGACCCGTGGGCTGAGCGCCGGCGGCCTGCTGCAGGGAGCGGTGTTCTCGCAGCGGCCCGACCGCTGGCGCGCCGTGGTCGCGGAGGTCCCGTTCGTCGATGTGCTCACCACGATGCTCGACCCGAGCATCCCGCTGACCGTCAACGAGTGGGACGAGTGGGGCGACCCGAGCCGTCCCGAGGACCACGCCTGGATGGCGGCCTACTCGCCGTACGACAACCTGCCCCCGGCCGGCGGTCGCCCCGACCTGCTGGTCACCGGCGCCGTCCACGACGCCCGGGTCATGGTCTGGGAGCCGGCCAAGTGGGTGGCCGCGCTCCGGGAGAGCGACCCCGACTGGGGCCCGCGCTGCCTGTTCCGCGTCGAGACCGGCGCCGGCGCCCACGTCGGCCCCTCCGGCCGGTTCGCGCATCTCGCCTACGAGGCCGAGGTCTACGCCTGGCTGCTGGACCGGCTCGATGTCGCCACCGGCGGTGGCTGAGGTGCGAGGCCGTCCACGGCCGAGCCTCGAAGCCTCGTGACCCGGGGCTGGGACTTGCGTGGGTGCCTTCGCTGCGGAGGCTTCGAGGCTCAGGCGCAGAACGCCTTCGCACCTCAGCCACCGTGGGCCCGTCCCCGCGAGGACTACTGACTCACGGGTCAGTAGCGGGTAGCGTGAGCGCGGTGCGCACGACTCCCTTCCACCCGCGGCTGAGCGAGCTCAACGACCAGGGGCTCTACACCCACTGGCAGGGCACGCTGTCGCCGCTGCGCTACACCCACGCGCCGAAGCACGAGTACTTCGCGGTCCGGAACTCGGTCGGGGTCTTCGACACCTCGCCGCTCTACAAGTACCTCGTCACCGGCCCGGACGCCGAGCGGCTGCTGGCCGGCGCGCTGGTCCGCGACGTGACGACGTGCCGGCCGGGGCAGGCGCAGTACACGTGCTGGTGCGACGACCAGGGCCGCGTGATGCACGACGGCGTCGTCTTCCGGCACTCGGCCGACGAGTTCCTCCTGTCCGCGGCGCGGCCGGCGCTCTCGTGGTTCCAGGAGCTGGGCAGCGGGATGCGGGTCGAGCTGGAGGACGTGACCGACGGCTACGGGATGCTCGCCGTGCAGGGGCCGCGCTCGCGAGCCGTGCTCAGCGCCCTGATGCCTGAGGCGGAGACGCTCGGCTACTTCGACCACGTTGCGGTGAAGGTGGCCGACACCGCGGTGACGCTGAGCCGGACCGGCTACACCGGGGACCTCGGCTTCGAGCTGACCGTGCCGGAGGACAAGGCGGTCGACGTGCTCGACGCGGTGCTCGAGGCCGGCCAGGGCCATGGCATCCGGCCGTTCGGCGAGGAAGCGCTGATGACGCTGCGCATCGAGGCCGGGCTGGCGCTGATCGACATCGAGTGGCACGACGCCCGGCTCGCGATGAGCGACGCCGACACGGTGACGCCCAAGGAGCTCGGCTTCGGCTGGATGCTGCGCGGCGTGCGCGACGGGTCCCGGCGCTTCGTGGGCTCCGAGGCGATCCGCAAGGAGCTGAACGACGGCACGTCACGGTGGGCGACCACCGGCATCGTCGTCGACTGGGCGGACTGGGACCGGCTCTACCGCGCGGCCGACCTGTTCCCGCCGAAGTCCGAGCACCCCTTGCCCTACGAGTCGATGATCCTTGACGACGACCGCAACGAGGTCGGCTACTGCACCAGCTTCGTCTACTCGCCGGTGCTGCAGCGGCACATCGGCATCGCCCGGGTGCGGCCCGACCTCGGCGCGCCCGGCACCGACCTGCGGCTCGAGCTGGCCGTCAACCACCACAACACCACAGTCAAGATCCAGACCACGAAGATGCCGTTCTTCGACCCCTCCCGAAAGAAAGGCTGAGTGAAGAAGGCATGACCAGCAACGAGTACGACGCGATCGTCGTCGGCGGCGGCCACAACGGGCTCACCCACGCGGCGTACCTCGCGAAGGCCGGGCTGCGCACCCTGGTCCTGGAGAAGAACGACGGCGTCGGCGGCGCGGCGATCACCGAGGAGCTCGTGCCCGGCTTCCAGTTCACGACTTTCTCCTACGCGCTGAGCCTGCTCCGCCCCGAGATCATCCACGAGCTCGACCTCGTGCAGCACGGGTTCCTGCCGCTGATGATGCCGTCGTCGTTCCACCCGACCGGGGACGGCGACTACCTCCTCTTCGGCGACGACCATCAGGCCAACCTCCAGGAGATCCGGCGGCACTCGCCGCGCGACGCCGACGCCTACGAGCGCTACCACTACGACCTCGACCGGGTGTGCCAGGCGGTGCGGCCGCTCTTCGACAACCCGCCGCCCAACATCTTCGGCAAGGACCCCGAGGACGCCGTCGACGTGAAGTGGCTCCTCGACCACCTCGGTGGGGTCGAGCAGAAGGTCATGCACGACGTCGTCCGGCTGCTCACCGGCAGCGCCTCGGACTGGCTCGACGACTACTTCGAGCACGAGGCCATCAAGGGTTACCACGCGTCGTCCTCGATCATCGGCTCGCAGGTCGGCCCGATGTCGCCGGGCTCCGGGCTGGTGCTGCTGTTCCACAAGCTGGGCGAGCACGACGGCCACCTCGGCTCGTGGGCTTTCCACAAGGGCGGCAACGGCGGCTTCACCCAGGTCCTCAACCGCGCGGCCCAGGCGTACGGCGCCGAGGTGCGGCTCGGCTCGACGGTGTCCAACCTGATCACCCAGGAGGGTCGGGCAGTCGGCGTCGCTCTCGAGGACGGCACCGAGTTCCGCGCGCCTGTTGTCGTGTCCGCGCTGGACCCGCGGCGTACGTTCCTGGAGCTCTGCGACCCGCGCGAGCTGCCGCTCGACCTGGTCGACAACATCCGCCGGATGAAGTTCCGCGGCGTCTCGGCGAAGGTGAACTTCGCGCTCGACGGGCTGCCGGTCTTCCCCGCGCTGCCCGACACCGTCGACCACTACGGCGGCTTCCTCAACATCGGCCCGACCATCGAGTACGTCGAGCGCGCCTTCGACGCCGCGAAGTACGGCTGGTACTCCGAGCAGCCCTTCATCGACGCCGCCATCCAGTCGGTCGTCGACCCCGACATGGCGCCGCCCGGCAAGCACGTCATGTCGTGCTTCGTCCAGTACGCGCCGTACGAGCTCAAGGGGAGCGACTGGGAGACCGAGCGGGAAGCCTTCGGTGACAAGGCGCAGGCCGTGCTGGAGTCGCACTTCCCGGGCTTCGGCGACCTCGTCCTGCACCGCGAGGTCGTGACGCCGGTCGACATCGAGGCGCGCACCGGGCTCACCGAGGGCAACATCTTCGCCGGGGAGTTCCTGGCCCCGCAGATGTACTTCTTCCGCCCCGCGCCCGGCTGGAGCCAGTACGCCACCCCGCTCGACGGCTACTACCAGTGCGGCTCGGGCACCCACCCGGGCGGCTGTGTCATCGGCTCGCCCGGCCGGCTGGCGAGCCAGCGGGTGCTGCGGGACCTCGGGCGGTAGGGCAGTTGCCGACGGGATGAGAGAAGTCCCCTGGCGCCGTGTTCGTCACGCGGCGAGCCTGGCGAGCAGGCCGACTTCTCTCATTAGTTCGGCAAGCGCGACGGCGGCGAGTAGCACTCGGCGCACGAAGTCGGGCTGCGTCATCACGTGCTCGTACGAGAAGCGCAGCACCAGCCAGCCGTGGACGACCAGCAGGTTGTACCGCCTGGCGTCCCCGCTGAGCTGAGCGCGTCCGCCGTGCCACTCGAAGGAGTCGGCCTCGAGGACGATGCGCAGCTGGACGTCGACCAGATCTGGTCTGGCCACGATGTCGGGCTCTCGGATGGTGACCTGCGGCTCGACATCCAGCCCGGGTACGTCGAGAGCGATCGCCCGCAGAACCGACTCGAACGGATTGGCAGCCGCCGCGCTGGCGCACGCTGCGACCCGACGCATCTGCGGCGAGCCCGGTCCGCGCGCCTCCTCGGCGATGCGGACCAGGAGTGAAGCAGGCACGCCCTCGCGGAGCGCTGAGTCCGCGATCGCGAGCGCCTCGTCGAACGGCAGGCGCCGTAGGCAGTGCGCCAGCGTGGCCTCAATCGTGGTCACGCCGTCCTCGACGTCCTCGGACTGGAGCTCGGCACGGTGGACATCGACCCCGCGCTCGCGCGGGCTGACTCTCCGACCACGGCTCAACATCACCTGCGGCCGGTCCGGGACGACCTTCACAGCCCAGCCGTGATGCAGGGCCGCGCTCGTCAACGCGAGCGCCCCACCGACCCGCGCGGCAGCTCGCTGTGCGTCATCGACCACGGCGAGCGCGTAGCGACCGCGAGCGATCCGGACGATGTCGCCCGCGGCAACCGCCCGGTCGAGGTCACCTCGGCCGCACGATCGAAGCAGGGTGCCGCGGGTAGCAATCCCGCCCAGCTCGTGCAGCCGCTCGGTGGGGGCGACGGTCACATCCGGCACGTCAGCAGCGTGGCACGAGGCCTGCGTTACCCGCTGAGCTCATCCACAGGCGTCGAACCACCCTCGGCCACCGCCGGCTCAGGTCGCGATCGCCTGCTCGGCCCAACCCTCCAGGAGGGTGTCGCGCAGCGTGACGAGCTCGGCGACCGCGTCGAGGAACCGCGCCGTGCTGTCGCCGACCTTGACGTCGTCGAAGTAGTGGTGACGCATCGCGATGCGGGCCAGGTGCAGCTCGTCCTGCTCGAGCCGGGCAGTGAGCAGCTCGGTCAGCCCGTGCACGTTGTCGGAGTCGATGACGTCCGCGGACCGGCTCACCGGCGCGGCCAGCCGGAGCCGCTCGGGGTCGTCGTGTCGGTCGGCGATCAGCAGCGGGCGCTCGGTGCGCAGGTAGAGCCAGTCCAGGCCCACCGAAGAGACGTCGGTGACCATCGCGTCGCAGTCCGGCATGACGGCCAGGATGTCGGCGTCGATGAGCGAGACGTGTCCGGCCGCCCGGTCGCGGGCGGCGGCGCGCTCCACGAGCCCGACGATCCTGCGGTGCGCCGACCGGATCCCGCGGTCGTCACTGGTCGGCACCCGGGGGTGCGGCTTGTAGACCAGGCGTACGTCGGGCACGGCCAGCACGCGCGACACGATCTCCGGCCCGATGGTGTCGACCGAGGAGTAGTTGTTGTAGTCCGCGTCGCCCTCCCAGGTGGGGGCGTAGAGGACGGTGCGCCGCGCGCTGGGCGCCAGCACCGGCTCGCGGTGCAGGTCGAGCTGCGGGCGGCCGATCCGCACGAGCCGGTCGAGGTCGAACTCGAGCAGCCCGGTCGCGTGCCGCTGGACCGCAGCCTCGCCGGCGACGAAGACCCGGTCGTAGGACTTGGCGTTGTTGCTGGCCATGCTCTGCTTGTCGCTCTCGCCATGGCTGATGTGGGCGTGCAGCATCCGGGGCTCGAGGAGCGAGTGGAAGTTGCGGAGCGAGTTGTTGCAGTAGAGCGCGACCTTCGCGTCGAGCTCGGCGTAGAGACTGCGCAGGGCGGGGAACTCGGTCGGCGACCAGCACCGGCAGGGTCGTCTGCTCGCGGACGAGGGTCGCGGTGTCGGAGTCGCGCAGCACGATGCCGACGTGCTGCTGCGCATCGAGGAGCTCCAGGACCGGGAGCCACTGGACGAGCTGGTAGACCCGGTCCGGGTCGTCCCCGAAGTAGGCGAGGACTGAGAGGGTGCGCACGTCCAGATGCTGTGGCTCGACTGGGTCGGGCGTGTTACGGGGATGCAACATCCCGCTCTCCTCTCCGTCGTTCTCCAGGTGCGGGTCGGCTACCGGTTCGGCAGCACGAAGAGTGCCACCACGACCAGGACGATCAGGGCCATCATCACTGCGAAACCGAGTCCACCCGGCCGCTTCTGCTTCTCGTAGCCGATCGCGCCCCGGCTGAACTGGTGCCATGGCGCCGCGTAGAAGGCCACCACCTGGCCACCCGCCGGAACCTGCGTCTCGAGCGTCGCCTCACCGAACTTCTTCAGCCACTGGCAGCTGACGTCGATCCGGATGAGCCCGGCATAGACCGGGATGACGTTCTCCCCGTAGTGCGAGGGTACCCGCCACCCGTTGACCGTCACCGCCGGCGTGATCATGCTGCTCGTCATCGGGCTGCCCTGCAGCGTCAGGCGCAGCCAGCCCATGGTCGCCTCCGGCGGCGGAGGCGTCGCACCCGGTGGCCCCGGCGGCGGACCGGGGGGTGGCATCTCGCTCATGGGGCTACTTCAGCAGGTCACTGGGTCGGACGGAGACGGAGTACGGCAATTCGGCCGTCCACTCCTCGTCGCCCGAAATGTCCGCCACCTCGACGTACTCGCCCTCGCGCAGCTCCCAGGCCCGCAGCCTCGGGTTGATCGGGTCGACCACCCAGTACGCCGGGACACCCGCATCGCGGTAGGCGGTCAGCTTGTCGCCGACGTCGCGGCGACGCGAGCTGGGCGACAGGATCTCCACCACCAGCAGCGGGACGCCGCCCTGGACCTTGTCGTCGACGACCACTGACTCCTCGATCACGAGGACGTCGGGCTCGAGGATGTCGTCGGTGGGCAGGTAGACATCGAGCGGGGCGACGAGCGCGCGCATCCCCGCGGGTCGCCTCTCGTCCAGCGTCCGCCACAGGTTGGTGACGACAAGCTGGTGGGCGTAGCCCGGTGGCGGGGTCATGACGATCGCGCCGTCGAGCAGCTCGTAGCGAATGCCGTCACCGGCATCCTCCGGCAAGGCCTCGAAGTCGGCCCGAGTGAACCGACCCCAAGTCTCGACGGCGGTCATGACTCCCATGGTGCCTCACCTCCCAGCAGGTCTGCATGGATCGAGCGTTCCCACGACGGACTCGCCTGCATCGGGCCGTCCACAGGCCTCAGGCAGGCAGGTCTTCCGCGTCCATGATCCGGTAGGCGTAGCCCTGCTCGGCCAGGAACCGCTGCCGGTTCTGGGCGAAGTCGGCGTCGACGGTGTCGCGGGAGACGATCGTGTAGAAGTGCGCGGTCTTGCCCTCGGTCTTGGGGCGAAGCAGCCGGCCGAGGCGCTGGGCCTCCTCCTGGCGGGAGCCGAAGGCGCCGGAGACCTGGATGGCGACCTCGGCGGAGGGCAGGTCGATGGAGAAGTTCGCGACCTTGGAGACCACGAGCAGGCCGACCTCGCCGGTGCGGAACGCCTGGAAGAGGCGCTGGCGCTCCTTGACCGTCGTCTCGCCCTTGATGAGAGGAGCGTCGAGGGCGGCGGCGAGCTCGTCGAGCTGGTCGATGTACTGCCCGATGACCAGCGTGGGCTGGTCGGAGTGCGCGGCGACCAGGTCGCGGACGACCTGGAGCTTCTGCGGAGTGCAGGAGGCGATCCGGTAGCGCTCCTCCGGCTCGGAGGTCGCGTAGGCCAGTCGCTCGTCGGTCGGCAACGAGACCCGGACCTCGACGCAGTCGGCCGGCGCGATCCAGCCCTGCGACTCGATGTCCTTCCACGGCGCGTCGTAGCGCTTGGGGCCGATCAGTGAGAACACGTCCCCCTCGCGGCCGTCCTCCCGCACCAGGGTGGCGGTGAGCCCGATCCGGCGGCGCGCCTGCAGGTCGGCGGTCATCCGGAAGATCGGCGCCGGCAGCAGGTGCACCTCGTCGTAGATGATCAGCCCCCAGTCGCGGGCGTCGAGCAGCTCGAGGTGGCGGTAGACGCCGGACCGCTTGGTCGTCATCACCTGGTACGTCGCGATGGTGACCGGCCGGATCTCCTTCACCGAGCCGGAGTACTCGCCGATCTCCTCCTCGGTCAGCGACGTGCGCCGGAGCAGCTCGTCCTTCCACTGCCGCGCCGAGACGGTGTTGGTGACCAGGATCAGGGTGGTCGCCTGCGCGTGCGCCATCGCGGCCGCGCCGACCAGTGTCTTGCCGGCACCGCACGGGAGCACGACGACGCCCGAGCCGCCGTGCCAGAACGACTCCGCGGCCTCGCGCTGGTAGTCGCGCAGCGTCCAGTGGGTGAGGTCGAGCGAGATCGGGTGCGCCTCGCCGTCGACGTACCCGGCGAAGTCCTCGGCCGGCCAGCCCAGCTTGAGCAGCGCCTGCTTGAGGTTGCCGCGCTCGGAGGCGTGCACGACGACGGTGTCGTCGTCGATGCGGGCGCCGAGCATCCCGGCGATCTTCTTGGCGCGCAGCACCTCCTCGAGCACCGGGCGGTCGTTGCTGACCAGGACCAGCCCGTGGATCGGGTGCTTCTCGAGGCGCAGCCGGCCGTAGCGCGCCATCGTCTCGGCGACGTCGACCAGCAGCGCGTGCGGGACGGCGTAGCGGCTGTACTCCAGGAGCGTGTCGACGACCTGCTCGGCGTCGTGGCCTGCAGCGCGGGCGTTCCAGAGGCCCAGCGGGGTCAGCCGGTAGGTGTGGATGTGCTCGGGCGACCGTTCCAGCTCTGCGAACGGCGCGATCGCCTTGCGGCAGTCCGCGGCGCGCTCGTGGTCGACCTCGAGCAGCAGCGTCTTGTCGGACTGGACGATGAGAGGGCCATCATTCATGTTTTTCGGGGTCCCCGCGGAAGTGCGAGTGCAGCGAGCAATTTCGTGGGGTGATCATGCAGTTGCGACGGCCTTCTGACGGGCGCGGTAGGCCGCGACGTTGGCCCGCGAGGAGCAGCGGTCGGAGCAGTAGCGTCGCGACTGGTTCGGCGAGGTGTCGACGTAGACGTTGGTGCAGGGGGAGGCCGCGCAGATCCCGAGCCGGTGGGGGCCGAGGTCGCAGATCAGGTTGGCCAGGCCGAGCAGCGCCTCGCCGACGAGCAGCTCGGCGACCGACTGGGTCTTCGACGCGGCGTGGATGTGCAGGTGCTGCGGGTCGTGGCTGGAGATCTGGGGCGTGATCGGGTGCCGGACCATCAGCTCGTTGATCCCGTCGATGACGGCGGCCGTGTCGTCGGCGGCCGAGGCCTCGAAGATCGGCCTCAGCTCGCGCTGGAACTTCCGCACGAGCATGCAGTCGCGGTCGGTGCACTGGGGCACCAGCCACTCGCGGTCGGCGAGATGCGCCCGGAGCGCGTCAACGTCGGTGATGGGCGCGTTGAGGAGCCCGGCCGATCGCTCGGCGTAGCGGATGAAGTCCACCCACCGAGTCTACGGGTCTAGGCCGAAATGGGTCTTACAGCGGTGATCCGGTGCACGGCGAAGGTGCGGACGTCCTCGGTGCGCTGGTCGTGCGCGGTCAGCACGCCACCCTCGACCGAGACCGGGTCGACGACGCGCTCGGTGCGGGTGCCCTGGTTGTCGACGTAGACGATCAGCACCGGGGTGCCGCTCTCCACCGCCTCGCGGAGCGCGACGAGTGAGCCGGAGGGGGACAGCGCCGCCTCGGGCCCCGTCGGGCGGGACGACGCGGCGCGGTCGCCGGAACGGATCGCGGTGACCACGGCGGAGACGGTGGCCGTACGGCGGGCGGCGGCGGCCCCGCGCCCGCGGTGCTCGCGCGGGGTCCGCGCCCGGCGCTGGTCGGGGCGGACGACGTGCACGGTGCCGTCCTCCGCCTCGACGACGGGCGCGGCCCCGAGCTCGCGCAGGCGAGGCAGCAGGAGGTCCAGCGGCAGCGTGCTGACCAGGACCGTCGGTGCCAGCCGGCGCAGCGCCAGCGTCGACGCCTTCGGGTGGTGCAGCAGCTCGGTGAGCGCGGTCTCGTCGTCGGCGCGCAGGAACGCCTCGGCGTGGCCCACCCGCACCGAGCCGAAGGTCCGGGCGGTGTCGTCGACCAGGTAGGTGAGCGGCTGCGGCACCGGCGTCCGCGACACCGAGCCGAGGAACTCGTGCAGCTCGACCGCGGTCCAGCCGGTGTCCAGGGCCCGGCGGACCGAGCCGGGCGTGAAGCGATAGGTGGTCGCACCGCCGCGCGACTCCACGTCGGCGACCAGCTGCAGCCGCCGGGCCAGCTGTGACTCGAGCGGACCGGGTGCGACCGCGGTGAGGTCGGCCTGCAGCAGCACGTGGTCGACGGGCTCGGGCAGCAGGCCGGCCAGTGCCTTGTGCGCCTTCTCGTCCTCGCCCGCCAGCAGGTCCCGGGCGTACGACGCCAGGCCGTCGAGCCCGGTCACCCCGAGCACGGCGGCCTCGGTGACCGTCCAGAGCACCTGGTCGGCACGGCTCCGTGGTCGGCGCGGCCGCTGCCAGCGCAGCAGCGTGACCACCGACGGCACGCCGGTCCCGGCGGCCAGGCACGTGCCCCCGGGCAACGCCGCCAGCGCGGCGAGCGTCATCGCACGGGTCTCGGCCATGTGGACACCGGCCAGCTCGGGCGCCAGCACGCTCCAGGGCTTGCCGGCGGTGTCGCGCGAGCCGACCAGCCCCGGCATCCGCGGGCTGTCCAGCCAGGTGCGGGCCAGCCCGGCCCACCGCTCCGCCGGCGGCCGCAGCACCCAGGTGTCGACCAGGTCGGTCGGCAGCCACACCGGGTTGCCGACACTGTCGGCGGCGGTGGCCAGCAGGCCCGCGGCCGAGGCGGTCTCGATGAGCAGGGCCACGGTGGTCTCGTCGACGTGCAGTGCCGCGGCGGTCGCCTTGAGGTCGCGCACGCCGAGGCCGCCGCTGCGCAGCGCCGATGGCGGCTCGGCGCCCCACAGGTCGAGCAGCAGCTCGAGCCGGCGTACCGCCTCGAACGCCGCGCCCGCCGCCGTGCCGTCGACCTGCCGCTCGCTGCGCTCGGTCGACGCCAGCTCCGGTACGTCGTCCACCCGCTCGACCGTCGTGTGTCCACCGCGCAGGGCGAGCCCGACCTCGCCGGGCACCACGACCGAGCCGCTCCCGCGCGGCACCAGCAGCCTGCGGGCGAGCAGCTCCTCGGCAGGCGTGGCGGCGTCGGCGGGCAGCACGGTGTGCCGGGCCTCGTCGGAGGTCGCCTCGCCACCGGCGGCGAGGACGTGCTCGAGCATCGCCCGGGCCGGCTCGGACAGCTCGGCCAGCAGCCCCGCCACCTCGCGAGGTGGCGGCGTGGGCGCGGAGCAGGGCCGCAGCCCGCTCACGCCCGCGTCCGGCCCGCCGCTCAGTCCTTCCGCGACCCCGCTCAGCGGCCGCAGCCCGCCCGTCGACTCCCAGGCGAGGGCCAGGTCGACCAGCCGCTCGATCGCCTGCCGGGCCTCGGCCGGATCGGCGTGGACCATCTCCGTCAACGCCGCATGTGACGTTTGACCTGCAACGACGAGGGCATCTAGAACGGAAAGCTCGAGCCGGGTGAGCTGGTCGAGCGCGCGCAGCAGGGAAGACCTCGTGGCGGCGCGCGAGGCCAGCTGGCCGGAGTCATGAGGAGCGGGTGTGGCCAGGTCGGGACGCGCGGTGAGCAACCGGGACAGCCGGTCGTCCGGCCAGCCACGAAGCTGGTCGGCGAGCGATCGGTATCCCGCTGAGGCCATCCGGCCAAGTCTAGAGAGCGCTCCGCAGCCGTGACCCAGGTCGAGCTCCACCACGGAGCGGCCTCCGACGTCGGGTTGCTCCGTGAGAACAACGAGGACGCCTATCTCGTCGCGCCGCCGGTCTTCGTCGTCGCCGACGGCATGGGCGGCCACGAGAACGGCGACGTCGCCAGCCGGATCGTGGTCGAGGAGTTCGCCCGGCTCGTCGACGAGGGCTACGAGCCCACCCGCGGCACCGAGGTCGTCACCGCGACGCTCGAGGCCAGTCAGCGCCGGATCGCGGAGTACGCCGCGACGGGCGGCCCGGAGCCCCGCCGTACGCCGGGCACGACGGTGGTCGCCGCCCTCCTGGTCGAGGACCACGGCGCCCCGGCCTGGCTCCTCGCCAACCTGGGTGACTCGCGCATCTATGCCGTCCACCACGGCGAGCTGCACCAGGTCAGCGTCGACCACAGCGTCGTCCAGGAGCTGGTCGACTCCGGCGAGATCACGGCCGCCGAGGCGCACGAGCATCCGGAGCGGCACGTCATCACCCGCGCACTCGGCGGGCCGCGGCTGGAGCCGGCCGACTTCTTCGTGCTGCCCGTCACCGAGGTGGAGCGGCTGCTGCTGTGCAGCGACGGGGTCAGCGGCCTGGTCGATGACGCCCGGATCGCCGCGATCCTGACCGGGACTTCCGACCCGCGCGACGCCGCCGACCGGCTGGTCGCGGCCGCCCTGGACGCCGGGGGAGACGACAACGCGACCGCCGTCGTGGTCGATGTGGTGGGATTGGTGCCGGATCAGGCCTACGACTCCGAGCGACAGCGGGCGAGTCTCGAGCAGAAACTGGGAGCATTGCCGTGAACGCAGTCGGAGAGCCTTCCGGCGCTCCCGTGCGCTCGTACCTGCCCGGGGAGTGGTTCGGGATCGTCGGCGACCGCGCCGTCGTGATCCTCCCGCCCACCGAGAAGCCGCGGGTGGCCGCTCTCTGGGAGCTCGTCGACGGCGGTGCCGGCTTCGACGTCACCCTCGACGCGCTCATCTCCGGCGGGCTGCGCGACCTGCCGGCGTTCGTGCTGGTCAGCACGGGTGAGGGCGAGACCCGGGTGGTGATCCGCGGCCCCGCCCGCGCCGAGTTCCAGGTGGACGGCGAGACCGTCCGGCTCGAGGGCTCCAACGCCACGACGTGGGTCGAGCGCTCGATGCTCGAGGTCGAGCGGATGAGCATCGTGCTGCATGACGACCAGGCCGAGGACCAGCTCGACGGACTGCCGTCGTACGTCGTGGACGGCGGGCTGTTCCGCATCTCGCGGCTCGACGAGGCGCCGGCCCACGAGGCTCCCGACGAGATTGCGGAGGAGCCCGCCTACGAGCGCGAGTTCCCGCTGCCGGCCGACGAGGTCGCAGAGGCAGCCGAGGCGCACCCGGACGACGACGGCACGGCGGAGCAGGACGAGGTCTACGACTACGTCCAGGAGGCGTCCGAGGAGGAAGCGGTCCGGTCGCCGGAGCCGCCGGCCTGGACCCCCTCGCCTCCCACCCTGCCGCCCCCGCCGCCGCCCGCACCCGTCCTGATGCCGATGCCCGACTCCCCGCCCACGTCGTCGATGCCCGAGGCATCGGTCCCCGAGTACGACCACGACGGCCTCACCGTGGCCGGCGCCTGGCAGCCGCCGCCCGCCGAGCCGCCCGGCATCCCCGGCCAGCCGCCGGCGCCGGACGTCACCGTGCCGGTGGCCCGGTTGCAGATCTCGAACGGCGACGTGGTCGACGTCGACCGCGCGATCGTGATCGGCAGGGCACCCGAGGCACGGCGGTTCAACG
Organism: uncultured Actinomycetota bacterium; assembly: GCA_963798045.1. GTDB lineage: Bacteria > Actinomycetota > Actinomycetes > Propionibacteriales > Nocardioidaceae > Nocardioides. The sequence continues at coordinate 28,523 of CAWCSB010000004.1, read as the reverse complement.
ACACCGAGCAGCCCCGGCTGGTCACGGTGCCGAGCCCGCACCTGGAGATCTCCTCGACCCACATCGAGGTCCGGCCGGGCACCGGCGCCGACCACGGAAGCGCCGTCGTGACCGACCTGGGCTCCACCAACGGGACCGTGCTCGTGCAGCCCGGACTCGGGCCCGAGGACCTGGCGCCCGGGGTCACGGTGCAGCTGATCCCGGGTGCGATCATCGATCTCGGCGATGGGGTGACCATCCAGGTCGCCAGTCCCTGACCTGCCCATGAGCGATGCTGACCTCGAAGCTCCTGCTTACGAAGAGCTGACCACCGAACACCTGGCGGCCGGCGCGGACCGGCGCTTCTACGCGTTCGTGGTGGACCGCCTCTTCGCTTGGGGTGTGTGCGGCGGCGAGGCGTACGCCGCCTACACGCTGCTCATCGAGCCCGGCCGCCTCTGGACCGGGGTGGCGGCGATCGTCGGCACCGTGCTGATGGTCGGGCTGATCACCTCGATGCTGGTGGGCCTCTTCGGCCTGACGCCCGGCAAGGCCCTGGTCGGGATCCGGGTGCTGTCCGCCGAGGACGCCCGTCCGGTCGGCCTGCTGCGGGCGATGCTGCGCACCTTCCTGCTCGGTGCGGCGACGCTGCCGACGCTCGGGTTCGGCGCGGCCGCGCTGGCCTGGACCGCGATGGTCGACCCGAGCGGGTGGCGCCGTGGCTGGCACGACCTGCGGACCGGCACGGTGGTGGTCGACGTACGCCCGGTCCCGGAGCTGGAGGAGCCCGAGGAGGAGGCACCGCGCCAGGTCGTCAACCTCACCGCCATGCGGCTGGTCCCGGCATCCCCAACGCCGCCCCGGCGGGTCCCGACCCGGGGCAAGCGGCCTCCCGCGCCACCGCCCGAGGCCGTCGCACCGCCGGCTCCGCCGACGGTCACCCCGCGGCAGGGCCTGGGCTGGCCGCTGGTCGGCGAGGCCCCGGCAGACGCCTCACCGGCGCCTTCCGAGGCTCCGGAGCTCGGGCCCCGCTCGGAGGCCCCGCCTGCACCTCCGCAGGAGGAGCGCACCCAGCCGCGACCGCCCGACCCCGCCGCGCCGCCGGTCCGGTGGCAGGTCGCCTTCGACACCGGCGAGCAGTTCGAGGTGCGCGGCCTGACCCTCGTCGGTCGGCGTCCCGAGCCCCGGCCGGGCGAGCCGGTGAAGCGGCTGGTCACCCTGCCGTCCGACGACATGAGCCTGTCCAAGACGCACGCGCAGTTCCAGGTGGTGCCCGACGGAGCGCTCGTGGTGATGGACCGCGCCTCCACCAACGGCTCGATCCTGATCCGCGCCGGAGTCACCAAGCGACTGGTCGGCGGCAAGCCGGCGACGCTGCGCGACGGGGATCGGGTCCGGTTCGGCGATCGCGAGATGACCATCGCCAGGCTGTGAAGCCCTCAAACGATCAGATCTCGGGGTACCTCGACGCGCTCGTGGACGTTAGGTTCGGAGGGTGACCTTCGAGTACTCGCGGACCGTGACCACCTCTGCCACCGCCCACGACGTGTGGGCACTGTGGAGCGATCCGGGTAGTTGGCACTGTTGGGACCCGTCGGTGGAGTCCGTGGCGCTGGAGGGTCACTTCGCCGAGGGCGCTATGGGCGTGATGGTGCTGACCGGCGGCATCGAGGTGCCGGTGACGCTCGAGCTCGTCGAGCCGGGAGCGCGCTATCTCGACCGGCTCGAGATGGGCGGGCTGCGCATCCACATCGACCACGTCGTCAAGGACTGCGACGAGGGGGCCGAGGTGACCGTGAGCACCCATGTGACCGGCCCCGGCGCCGAGGACATCGGCCCGATGGTGACCGCGGACGCGCCCAAGGCCATGGACACGCTCTGTGCCATGGCCGAGGCCCGTTAGACGGTCAGACAAGCACCCGCTCGCCGAGCGCCGCCGCGACGGCGGCCTCGGCGTGGGTCCGCATCGAGGGAAGCAGCGGCAGGGGCGCGTCCTCGGGGCGGACCAGCAGCTCGATCTCGGTGCAGCCCAGCACGACGGCCTCGGCGCCCTGGTCGCGGAGCCGGCCCAGGATGTCGGCGTACGACGCCCGCGACTCGTCGCGCACGATGCCCTGGGTCAGCTCGTCGAAGATCACCCGGTCGGCCTCGGCGCGGTCGTCCGGGCCGGGGATCTCGACGGTGAGGCCGTGCCGGGCCAGCCGGCCGACGTAGAAGTCCTCCTCCATCACCCAGCTGGTGCCGAGCACGCCCAGCCGCGACCAGCCCTCGGCGCGTGCGCTGTCAGCCAGGGCGTCGGCGATGTGGAGCAGCGGGATGTCGATCGCCGCCTCGACGTCGTCGGCGACCCGGTGCATGAGGTTGGTGCAGATCAGCACCATGTCGGCGCCGGCTCGCTCGCACTGCTGTGCCGCCTGCGCCAGGAGCTGACCGGCTCGCGTCCAGTCGTCGCGCAGCTGGCAGTCGCGGATCTCCGCGAAGTCGAGTGACTGGAGCGCCACCCGAGCCGAGGCGTGACCGCCCCTTTGCGCTCGGCCACCAGCTCGTTGATGAGGCGGTAGTACTCCACCGTCGAGTGCCAGCTCATGCCTCCGATGAGGCCGATTGTCTTCATGTCCTCCATCGTGAGGGGTTGCCCGGCCCCAAGGAAGCCCGGTCTTCCTACGGCAACCCATAACATGTGCTTATGGATCCGAAGCGACTGCTGATCTTCCGGGCGGTCGCTCGGGCCGGGTCGATCAGCGCCGCGGCCCGGGAGCTGGGCTGGACCCAGCCGGCGGTGAGCCAGCACCTGCGGGCGCTGGAGCGGTCGGCCGGCTGTGCGCTGCTGCTCCGTGGCTCGGGTGGGGTCCAGCTGACCGACCCCGGACGGGCGCTGCTCGCGCGGGCCGACGCGGTCGCCGTACAGCTGCACATGGCGGAGGAGGAGCTCGCCGACCTGACCGAGCTTCGCCGCGGCCGGGTCCGGTTGGCGGCGTATCCGTCGGCGGCGGCGACGCTGGTGCCGCGCGCCGTGGCCGGGTTGCGAGCCCGGCACCCGGACATCGACGTCGAGCTGACCGAGGCCGAGCCGCCCGAGGCGCTGGCGCTGCTCTCGACCGGGGACGCGGACCTGGCCCTCCTCTTCTCGTACGACGGCCTGCCGCCGACCGACAGGCCCGGCCTGGTGTGGCGGCCGCTGGCCGACGAGCCGGTCGCGCTGGTGGTGGGCGCTGACCACCGGGCCGCGACCAGGAGCCGGCTGACGCTGGCCGACCTCGCCGCGGAGCCGTGGATCGTCGGCTGCGAGCGGTGCCGGGCCCATGCGCTGCTCGTCTGCGCCGAGGCCGGCTTCGAGCCCGCGGTCCGGCACGTCAGCGACGACTACGTCGTGGTGCAGAACCTGGTCGCGGTCGGGCTCGGCGTGACGCTGCTGCCGCGGTCGGCGCTCGACGCCTTCCTGCACCCCGGCGTCCGGGTGCGCGAGCACCCGTCGTTCGGCACCCGGACCTTCGGGATCGTGCACCGCGAGGGCGCCGAGCTGGTGCCGGCCACTGCCGCGCTGGTCCGCGAGCTCTCCGCCTGAAAGATTCTGCGCCAGGCGTGTCGTATCGGGCCGCACCGCTTCGTGGAGTGGGTACGAGCAAGACACCCACGAACCCGAAAGAGGACCCGAAATGCGCACCCTGTATGTCACCGAGTTCATCTCCCTGGACGGCGTCATCGAGGCGCCCGGCGGCGAGGAGAGCTACCAGCACACCGGCTGGACCTTCGACATCGACTCCGACCCGACCATGTACGAGTTCAAGGGCGAGGAGACCTTCAGCACCGAGACCCTGCTCCTCGGCCGCAACACCTACGAGGGCTTCGCCGCGGCCTGGCCCGAGCGCGACGGAGAGTTCGCCGACAAGTTCAACGGCATGGAGAAGGTCGTCGTCTCGACCACGCTGGAGAACCCGGCCTGGGCCAACACCAGGGTCGTCCGCGACCTCGACGCCGTGCGCGCGCTCAAGGAGGGCGACGGCGGCCCGATCGGCGTCCACGGGAGCGCTGCACTCGCGCAGTCGCTCCACAAGGCCGGCCTGGTCGACACCTGGAACCTCATGGTCTTCCCGGTCGTGCTCGGCAGTGGCAAGCGGCTGTTCCCGACCGACGCCGAGGACAAGCAGAAGGTCACCCTCCGGGAGTCGCGGACCTACACCAACGGCGTGCAGCTGAACATCTTCGACGCCGTGCGGTGACGATCAGGCCGGCAGCCGCGGCCCGAAGCTGACCTCGCCCATCGCGGGCACGCGGTAGTCGAGCAGCACCGGCTCGGCGCCCGGCGGCAGCAGAAGGGACGCGCCGCGGATGCCGTCCTGCATGCCGATTCCGAGATGGACGGCACGATCGGCCGGCACCTCGACGGTCACCTGACCCCAGTAGACGATGTACTGGCGGCCGTCGACGAACAGGTTCGGCTTCACCATCGACTTGGAGTAGCCGGCCAGCGGGCTGCCGCCGGCCTCGAGGCCGATCGTGACGTAGCGCTTCGGCCCGGTGTGGTGGTCGACGTACGGGATCACGCCGGCGGGCGTCTGGCTGACTGGCTCGGTCATGGACGGGATCCTCCCCCGCGGGGGTGCCCCCAACCGTCGGGAGCGCTAGCTCTCGGGTCCGGGACGTCCTCGAACGCGTCGGGCGTGTGCACGATGTGCGCGCGGCCGAGTGGCCAGGCCAGCGCGAACACCTTGCCGACGACGTCCTTCACGGGGACGAAGGCGTCACTCTCGTCGCAGGTGGTGGCCTTGGGCCGGCACAGGTGCACCGACGAGTCCGCGGAGTTGTCGCGGTTGTCGCCCATCACGAACACGGTGCCGGGCGGGACCGGGCCCGCGGTCCAGTCGCAGTCCATCTGGCCGCTGGGCATGGGGCCGTCGCACGACTTCGGCGGGTCCTTCTGGGGCTCGATGAAGTCGTCCTCGTCGATCGGCTGCCCGTTGACCAGGATCCGGCCCTGCTCGTCGCAGCACTCGATGGTGTCGCCGGCGACGCCGATGACCCGCTTCACGAGGTGCCCACCGGTCGGGTAGAGGCCGATCTTTGCCAGCCCGCGCGCCAGGAGCGACATCGACTGGGTTGACTCCAGCCCGTTGAGCCAGCCGCCCGGGTCGTCGAAGACGATGACGTCGCCGCGCTGCGGCCCGCCGCTGCCCCAGTACGACGGCTTCTGCACCAGGATCCGGTCGTTGACGATGAGCCCGGGCTCCATCGACTCCGAGGGGATGTAGAACGACTGGATGAAGAACGTCTTCACGACCAGCGCGAGGACGATCGCGAACGCCAGCAGGAGAACGGTCTCGCGGAGCGCCTTGAACGGCGTCTGCTTGTGCTCGGACTCGACCGGGCCCGTGTCCGTGCTGGTCACGCGGCAGACCCTACCCACCGCCAACCAACGAGGCGTACGTTCCGCACATGGCCCAGTCACCACCGGAGTCGTACGCGAAGGGTGAGCTCGAGCCCCCGTTGCTCGAGGAGACGATCGCTGACAACTTCGACCGCACGGTCGCTGCCCATCCGGACCACGAGGCGCTGGTGGAGTTCGCGACCGGCCGGCGCTGGACCTACCGGGACCTCAACCACGACGTCGACCTGTTCGCGCGCGGGCTGATCGCCGGCGGCATCGTCAAGGGCGATCGCATCGGCGTCTGGGCGCCCAACTGCGCCGAGTGGACCATCGCGCAGTACGCCACCGCGAAGATCGGCGCGATCCTCGTCAACGTCAACCCGGCCTACCGCACCCACGAGTTCTCCTACGCCGTCAACCAGTCGGGCATGCGGATGCTGATCGCGGCGGAGAGCTTCAAGACCAGTGACTACCGCGCGATGGTCGGGGAGACCGCCGCCGACTGCCCCGCGCTCGAGCGGGTGATCTACATCGGCACCAGCGACTGGACGGACGTGGTCGAGGCGGGCCAGCACGTCGACTCCGACGTGGTGAACGAGCGGATGCGCACCCTGCAGCCCGACGACCCGATCAACATCCAGTACACGTCGGGCACCACGGGCTACCCGAAGGGCGCCACGCTCAGCCACCGCAACATCCTCAACAACGGCTACCTGACGACCGAGCTGATCAACTTCACCCACGAGGACCGGCTCTGCATCCCGGTGCCCTTCTACCACTGCTTCGGCATGGTCCTGGGCAACCTCGGCTGCACCAGCCACGGCGCCACGATGGTGATCCCGGCACCCGGCTTCGACCCCGAGAGCACGCTGCGCGCGATCGCCGCCGAGCGGTGCACGGGGGTGTACGGCGTACCGACCATGTTCATCGCGATGCAGAACCACCCGACCTTCGCCGACCACGACCTGTCGTCGCTGCGGACCGGGATCATGGCCGGCTCGATCTGCCCGGTCGAGGTGATGAAGCGCTGCGTCAACGACATGCACATGCCGGAGGTTGCCATCGCCTACGGCATGACCGAGACCTCCCCGGTCTCCTGCCAGACCCGGGCCGACGACGACCTGGAGCGGCGTACCGCCTCGATCGGCCGGGTCCACCCGCACCTGGAGATCAAGATCGTCGACCCGGCCACCGGCGAGACCGTCGAGCGTGGCCAGCCCGGCGAGTACTGCACCAGGGGCTACTCGGTGATGCTCGGCTACTGGGAGGACGACGAGAAGACCCGCGAGGCCATCGACGAGGACGGCTGGATGCACAGCGGCGACCTCGCCGAGATGCGCGAGGACGGCTACTGCAACATCGTCGGCCGGATCAAGGACATGGTCATCCGCGGCGGCGAGAACGTCTACCCGAGCGAGGTCGAGGCGTTCCTCTACGAGCACCCCGACATCGAGGACGTCCAGGTCATCGGCGTCCCCGACGAGAAGTACGGCGAGGAGCTCTGCGCCTGGATCAAGCTGAAGGCCGGCGCCGAGCCGCTCGACGCCGACGCCGTCCGCGCGTTCTGCGCCGGCCGGCTCAGCCACTACAAGATCCCGCGCTACGTGATGATCGTCGAGGACTTCCCGATGACGGTCACCGGCAAGATCCGCAAGGTCGTGATGCGCGAGGAGTCGGCGGAGCAACTCGGGCTCTCCAGCTAACGTGGCGCCGTGCTTCCCGACGGCTACCGCGTCGAGCCGCTGTCGCTCGACCACGCGCCGGCCCTCGCCGCGGCGTACGTCCGCAACCGCGAGCACCTGGGCCGCTGGGACCCGGTCCGGCCGGAGAGCTTCTTCACCGCCGAGGGCCAGACGGCGCACATCTCGGAGCGGCTGGCGCTGGAGGAGCAGGGCCTGTTCGCGAACTTCACGCTGATCGGGCCGGGCGGCGATGTCGTCGGCCGCGCCAACCTCCAGAACATCATCCGCGGCACGATGCAGGGCGGGACCCTGGGCTATTGGATCGACCACGGCCACCTGCGGCGCGGCCTGGCCCGGGCGTCGGTCGAGTTCCTGGAGGAGCAAGCGCTGGGACTCGGGCTGCACCGGCTCGAGGCGGGCACCATGGTCGAGAACGTCGCCTCACAACGGGTGCTGGAGGCGTGCGGCTACGAGCAGTACGGCCTGGCGCCCAAGCTGCTCTTCCTCAACGGCGCCTGGCGCGACCACGTGCTCTTCCAGAAGCTGCTGCACGACCGGCCGCTCTGAGTGGGACCCACCCACGGACGGCCTTCCGTGCGTGGATAGGTGTGTGGAGGAGTTCGAGCTCTGGGTGCACGCGCGCGGCGGCACGCTCGCACGCTCGGCGTACCTCCTCACCGGCGACGCCCATCTCGCGGAGGACCTGCTCCAGGAGACGCTGGCCCGCGTCGCCCAGAAGTGGCGGAAGGTAGTGCGCGAGGGATCGCCGGACGCGTACGCCCGCCGGGTGATGCACAACCTGGCCATCGACTCCTGGCGGCGCCGGCGTGCGCGTCCTGCGGAGGTGCTCGGCGCGACGCCGCCCGAGCTGGCCGGCCGCGGGGACGCCCTCGACGTCGAGCGACGGGTGGTGCTCCGCGACGCCCTGGCCCGGCTGACTCCACGCCAGCGGGCGGTGCTGTCGCTGCGCTTCTACGAGGACCTGACCGAGGTCGAGACCGCCGCCCTGCTCAGCTGCTCGGTCAGCACGGTCAAGTCCACCGCCCGCGACGCGCTGGCCCGACTGCGCACCGCCTCACCCGACCTGCTCTCCGCCTTCGCCATGGGAGACCGCTCATGAGCCACGACCTGCTCGAGGACTTGCTGGGTGACGTCCCCCGCCACGTCGTCCTCGACCCCGCCGCCGCGTGGCGAGCCGGGACGTCCCGCCGCCGTCGTCGGTACGCCGTCGAGGGCCTGGCGCTGGCCGCGGCGGTGGTGCTCGTCGGTGCCGGGCTGGTGCGGCTGCATGACCAGGCTCCCGTGCAGCCGGTCGACAAGGTCACGGAGCTGGAGGGTTACCCGGGCACAGTCTCTCGCCCGTGGCGCGAGGAGCAGCTCCCCCACGCGCCCGGTCCGCTGGCCGGCGCGCTCCAACGCAATGGCCACTGGTTCGGGGTGGACCAGAACGGCCGCAGCTGGCGTCTGCCGACCGCGGCAGGTCACTACCCCGCACTGAGCGACGACGGCACCATGCTCGGCCAACTCGTGCCGGACGGCGCCGACCGGGCGTCCTACGAGACCGTCGATCTCTCGACCGGAGAGCGGGAGGCCTACGACTCCGTCGGCAATGGCAACGAGTACAAGGGACGGGCGCTGGCCAACCAGCCCTACTGGGCGGCGATGCAGAGCCCGTCGTACTGGTCGCCGGACGGCGCCCGGCTCCTGCTGCGCGGAGGCCGGGTCGACGGCGAGGGGCCCGGGGACCTCTTGCTCGAGAATGGTTCTGTTCGCGAGCTCGCGGTCCGTGGGTTCCCGGTCGGCTGGGTCTCGCCCACCCGTATTGCCTGGTTGGCCCAGGACGGCTCGAGGGTCCGCATCACCGATCTGGGGGGCACCGTCGTTCGGGAGGTCGAGCTTTTTCCCAACCAGCCGATCCAGGGAATCAGCCAGTGGAGCGGGCGACTGTCTCCCGACGGACGGCGCCTCGCAGTTCTCGAGCGGGTGGACGGCAGCAAGGCCCGGCTATGGACGTTCTCGCTGGTCGACGGCTCCACGGCCCAGACCGAGCCGACGCGGCCAGCGGTCTCGGGATACCCGACGTGCCCGCTGATGTGGCACGGCCACCAGGTCGCGGTCTGGGCCTTCGACGGGCTGGACGACGCCTCCCACAATCACCCAGTGATCCAGCCACGAGGCTGGGGTGACAGCACGTGCGGGACGTGGACCAGCGACGCCCTGGCCGGAACCGCCCAGCCCGGTGTGGGGCCGCTCGAGTGGCGCTACTGGCCGGTCGATCGACTCTGGCCCTGGGCGGTCGGACTGGCCGTCGGCGCTGTGGTTGCCGCCGTCCTGTGGTGGGTCAGACGTCGCCGGAGTCGGGCGTTGGTTCCTGCCCACTGGCCCACGCCGGATGCTCCTTCCGGGCCCAGCTCCGGCTGACCCGGCCCGTCCGCATCCCCTCGCGGGCCTCGGGATCGGCCATCGCGAACCACAGGTGGCCGAGCACCAGCAGTCCGAGCCCGAGGGCGAACCAGTCGTGCACGAACGTCGCGCCGGTCCGCCAGGTCAGCCGGACCAGCCCGGTCCAGAACATCAGCGTCCCGGTGCCGAGCAGGACCACGATCGAGCCGGCCGTGAGCGAGGCGTTGAGCTTCTGGCCGGCGTTGAACTTGCCGACCTCGAACGAGCCGTCGCGCCGGTTCTTCGACCGCAGCCAGCGCCAGTCCTCCCGGGAGAAGCGGTTCAGGACCCGGAGGTCCGCGCGGTACGCCGACGACAGGAGACCGAGCAGCAGCGGAGCGCCCAGCGCGTAGCCGGCCCAGACGTGGACCAGCTCGACGGCGTGCCGGTGGCCGACGGCCAGCGAGACGGGTCCGTAGTAGAGGACGAACGCGGTCACCAGACAGGTGCCCATGAGCAGTCCGGTGGCCCGGTGCACCCATCGCTGCGCCGGGGAGAACCGGGCGACGGTCGCGCCGAGCTCACTCACGGATGGTCCCGTCGATGTCGTAGCCGCGGTGCTCCCAGTAGCCCGGCACCTCGTCCTCGGTGAGCTCGATGCCGGAGAGCCACTTGGTGCTCTTGTAGCCGTACTGGCCGTCGACGTACATCCGCACGGGCCCGCCGTGGTCGTGGCTGACCGCACCGTCGAGCATCCCGAGCGCGACGATCACCCGGGACCCCCGGGCGTCCTCGAGGCCCAGGCTCTCGGTGTAGGCGCCGTCGAACGAGCGGAACCGGACGGCCCGCGCCGACGCGGACGGGCGGGCGCGGTCGAGCAGCTCCGAGAGCGGGACACCGGTCCAGTGGACGCCCGGCACCACCCACCCGGTCACGCAGTGGAAGTCGCTGGTGAACGACGTCTGCGGCAGCGCGCGCAGGTCGTCGAGGCGGTACGTCGCGGGCTGGGCGACCAGACCACCAACCTGCAGCCGGTAGGTCTTCTCATCGCGCGGCTCGACCCCGCCGGTGACCGAGTAGAAGCGGAACACGGGTCCCAACGGCAGCGTGCCCAGCAGTCCGGTCGGGTCGCGCAGCTCGATCGGGGCCAGCCACTCCGAGAGCCGTCGCGAGAACGACGCCCCACCGACCACTCCGGCGGCCCCGAGGCCGAGCAGCCCGAGGACGATGCGTCGCCCGACGGGTGCGCCGGGCTCCGGCTCCGCGGGTCGGCCCATGCGTCAACAGTGGCACCAGCCACCTACGCTGTTACACGTGTCCAGTCAGCTCGCGGTCGGCTTCGACCTGGACATGACCCTCATCGACACGGTGCCCGGCTTCGCCGCGGTGCTGCGCGTCCTGGGCGACGAGCTCGGCGTCGAGTTCCCGGTCGAGGAGCTGACCTCGAAGCTCGGGCCGCCGTTGGACCAGATCCTGGCCCCGCACCTGCCGGCCGACCAGGTCGGCCCGGCCGGCGACAGGTTCCGGGCGCTGTACCCGGACCACGCCGTCTCTGGCGTACCGGTGCTGGAGGGCGCGCACGAGGCGCTGGCGGCGGTGCGCGCCCAGCGCGGTCGCGTCGTGATCGTCACCGGCAAGTACCCCGCCAACGCCCAGCGACACGTCGACCACCTCGGCCTCGATGTCGACGTCGTCGAGGGCTGGGTCTGGGGCGTGGGCAAGGCAGAGGTGCTCCGGCGCGAGGGCGCGAGCATCTACGTCGGCGACCACGTCCACGACGTCGAGGGGGCCCGGGCAGCCGGCGCACTGAGCGTGAGCGTGTTGACCGGCGGCTGCACCCGCGAGGAGCTCGTGGACGCCGGGACCGACGTGGTCCTCGAGAGCCTCGCGGAGTTCCCCGCCTGGCTCGACGAGCACCTGCTGCAGACCCGGCTCGAGGCGCTGGAGCGCGACCTCGGTGCGCGGGGGAGAGTCATGGTCGCCTACAGCGGTGGCGCGGACAGCGCGTTCCTGCTCGCGGCGGCGGTCCGTGCGCTCGGACCCGAGCGCGTGGTCGCCGCGACCGGCTACAGCCACTCGCTGCCCCAGGCCGAGCGAGACCCGGCCCGCGACTTCGCGGCAGGTCTCGGCGTCGAGCTGCTCACTCCCGAGACCCACGAGATGGAGCGCGAGGGCTACCGCGCCAACGGCGGGGACCGCTGCTTCTTCTGCAAGGCAGAGCTGATCGACGTGCTCACCCCGCTCGCGCAGGCGCGTGGCATCGGGACCGTCGCGACCGGCACGAACGCCGACGACGCGGTCGCCGGCTTCCGGCCGGGCATCAGCGCCGCCGACGAGCGCGGCGCAGTCGCACCCCTGCGCGACGCCGGGTTGACCAAGGCGCAGGTCCGCGAGGCCTCGCACCGGTGGGGGCTGCCGACGTGGGACAAGCCCGCCGCGGCCTGCCTGTCCAGCCGGGTGGCGTACGGCGTGGAGGTCACGCCGCACCGGCTGGCCCGCGTGGAGCGCGCCGAGGCCGCGGTCCGCGACCTGCTCGCGGCGTCCGGCCTGCAGAACCTCCGGGTCCGCGACGTCGGGGACCGCGCCTCGGTCGAGGTCGACCGGGAGCTCCTGCCGCTCGCCGAGCACCGGCACGCGGACGTCGTGGCCGCCGTGCGGGCGGCGGGCTTCGACGAGGTCGTCATCGACGAGAAGGGGTTCCGCTCCGGCTCGATGAACGAGCGACTCGCGTGAAGGGCCGGGTCGACACCTCGGCACCGGCGTGCTGAGCGAGATCTGGGATCGAGCGACCTCGACCCAACCGGTGCCGGACGCCGGCTTCGTCGTGGCCACCGGCGTCCTGGCTCTGGTGCTGGTGCTGGCGCCCGCCACCTGGCCGCGGGTCCGGCTCGGCGTCACCGTCGCCCACGAGGCGGGCCATGCGCTGGTCGGCGTCCTGTTCGGTCGCCGGCTCAAGTCGATCCACCTGCACTCCGACACCTCGGGGCTCACCGTCACCAGCGGCAGGCCGCGCGGCCTGGGCATGGTCGCGATGCTGGCGGCCGGCTACCTCGCGCCGGCGGTGCTCGGGCTGGTCGCGGCGCTGCTGCTCGCCGACGGCCGCAGCGTCGGGCTGCTCTGGCTGCTCGTCGTCCTGGCCGGCGCGCTGATCCTCTGGGTGCGCAACGGCTACGGGCTCCTGGTCCTGCTGGTCGGTGGCGCAGGCGTCTTCCTGCTGACCTGGTACGGCGACGGCACCGTGCAGTCCGTCGCGGCGTACCTCATCGCCTGGCTGCTCCTCCTGGCCGCACCGCGACCCCTGGTCGAGCTGCTCACCGCGGGCCGGCGCCGCGGCCGGACGTCCGACCCGGACCAGCTCGCCGGGCTCACGCACGTGCCCGCCGTGCTCTGGATCCTGCTGCTCCTTCTGGCCAACCTGGCGGGGCTGGTCGTCGGCGTCGGCAGGCTTGCCCCAGACCTGCTCTGAGCCACCGGAATCGAGTCGAGCCGGCCGCGAAACAACGGCTAGGGTTGGCGGTCGCGCCCCTACGGCGCGGCACCAACGTGCGAGAGCGAGAGGTCAGACCGTGCCCAGTGGCAAGGTGAAGTGGTTCGACGCCGAGAAGGGCTTCGGGTTCGTGTCCCAGGAGGACGGCCCCGACGTCTACCTGCGCGCGGATGCCCTGCCCGAGGGCGTGACCACGGTCAAGGCCGGCGCTCGTGTCGAGTTCGGGATCGCCCAGGGCCGCCGCGGCGACCAGGCGCTGCAGGTCCGGATCCTCGACGAGCCCGCCTCGGTCCAGCGCAACCAGTCGCACGCCAAGCGCAGGAAGCCCGACGAGATGGCCCCGATCGTCGAGGACCTGATCCGACTGCTCGACGGCGTCGGTGAGGCCTACCGCCACGGGCGGCACCCCGACCGCAGCACCGCGCGCCCGACCGCGAAGCTGCTCCGCGCGCTCGCCGACGAGCTGGAGCTGTGAGCTAGGGCGTGTCCTAGTTCGGACGCCGCTGGACCGGCATCGGCTGGGTGTCGATGTCGGCCTGCTGGGCGCGCGCCTGCGCGTCCAGCCGCTGGCGGCGGCGGCCGCGAGGCGCCGTCGTGAGGACGTAGACCGTCCACGCGGCCAGCGCCACGAAGGCGACGGTCAGGCCGAGCCGGGGCGGGTCGAGCGGGATCGCGATGCCGACGAAGCCGCCCAGCACCCACGCCAGCTGGCAGGTGGTGTCGCTGCGCCCGAACGCGCTCGCCTGGACCCGGGGCGGGATGTCGCGCTGGATGGTCGCATCCAGGGAGAACTTGGCCAGCGACTGCGAGAGCCCGGCCACGAGTCCGAGCAGCGCCAGCGTCCACACGCTGTAGAAGAGGGCCGCGAGCAGTGCAGCAGCCGCGCCCATCAGAAGGGCCAGCACCACCGCCAGGGCCGGAGTCACTCGGCGGAGCAGGGAGGCGGCGAGGGTGCCCGCGACCCGGCCGAGACCCGCAGCGCCGATCACGATGCCGATCATCACGCCGGGACCGAACGAGCTGTCCGGACGCACTTCGCGGTCGCGCAGCAGGAACGCCACGAACATCAGCAGGAAGCCGCTGAGGAACCACGGTCCGGCGTTGGCGCGCAGGGCGAACGCGACCGAGCCGGGTATGAGCGTGCGCCGCCGGCCGCGCCGTGAGGTGCTGCCCTCCTGGCCGCGCCAGGACATCTCGCCCTCGCCCTCGCTGGAGTCGACCGCGGCAGGGAGCCGGATCGCGCAGACGGTGGCGATGACGAACAGTGCGGTCGCGTAGCGCAGCGACCACTCGGGGCCGGCGAGGGCCGCGAGCGCGGCGATGGGTGCCGACACCGAGGCTCCGACGATGCCCGACAGCGAGACCCGGCCGTTGGCCTTGACCAGCGTGAAGTCGCGGGGGAGCAGGCGGGGTACGGCGGCGGCCCGCGTGACGCCGTACGCCTTGGACGAGACGAGCACCCCGAGTGCGGCGGCGAAGACCAGCGCCGAGCCGCTGCTGATCGACGACGCCAGCGCCCAGCAGAGGAACGCGCGCACTGCCATGGTCGAGCCGATCGCCCAGCGGCGGCCGTGCGCGAACCGGTCGAGGAACGGCCCGATCAGTGGCGCCACGATCGCGAACGGCAGCATCGTCAGCCCGAGGAACAGCGCGACCTGGTCGCGCGCCTCCCCTGAAGGCACCTGGAAGAACAGGCTGCCGGCCAGCGAGATCGCCACCGCGGCGTCGCCGGCGGTGTTGAAGACGTGCAGCTGGATCAGCCGGTGCAGTCCGGACTCGCCGGCACCCTCGGCCTCCGAGGCGCGGCGAGCCTGGACCACGGTGAACCGGCTGGCGCGGGCGGTACCGCGACCCAGCGACCGCAACCCGCGTGCGGTCACCTTGGTGCCCGTCGCCACCCCGCGCCCGAGCTTGCGGGCCCGGTCGGCAGCTGACACGGACGGCGGCGCGACCGGCACTCCCTGAGGGTGCTCGTCCCTCCAGCGCTGGTGCTCCTCGTCCACGGACCCATCCTGCCTCGCGAGGGCTGAACCTGACACAACCCCCGCCGATGGGTGACACTTGCGCCCGTGAGCACCCTCGGCACCACCACTGCGCCGCGAGGCCGCGCCGACGCCGCACTGGTCTCGGCCGCCGACCTCGCCCGCGCCGCGTTGCTCGAGGACGTCGACGCCGCCGACGTCGGCGACCACCTCGGTGCGGCCAACGAGGGCGAGCGGGTGGTCACCCACCTGTTCGCCTGCACCCGCCGGGGGTACGTCGGCTGGCGCTGGTCGGTCACCGTCACCCGCGCGTCCCGGCACAAGGCGGTCACCGTCGACGAGGTGGTGCTGATCCCGGGCGACGAGGCGATCGTGGCCCCGGCCTGGGTGCCCTACCGCGAGCGGATCCAGCCCGGCGACCTGTCGCCCGGCGACCTGCTCCCGGTCAGCGACGAGGACCCGCGGCTGGTCCCGACCTACTCCTTCGGCGACGACCCGCTCGACACCGACGACAAGGCGCAGATCCGCGAGGTCGCCCAGGACCTCGGCCTCGGTCGGGTGCGCACGCTGTCCGTCGAGGGACGCGATCTCGCCGCCCAGCGCTGGTACGACGGCGACGGCGGCCCCGAGTCTCCGTTGGCCCAGTCCGCGCCCCACCACTGCCGCAGCTGCGGCTTCCTGGTCCGCATCGCCGGTCCGCTCACCGACGCCTTCGGTGTCTGCGCCAACGGTGACGCCAACGACGACGGCCGGGTGGTCAGCACCGACCACGGCTGCGGCGCGCACTCCGAGGTGCGGCTCGCCAAGAAGCACGAGCCCCAGCCGCTGCCCGACCCCGTCTTCGACACCCTCAACATCGACGAGGTCGAAAGCTTCTAGCTGGACCCGACGACCGTTGGTTGAGGAGCTTGCGCAGCAAGCGTCTCGAAACCCCGAAGCCTTCGCTGGTACCTGACCAGCGGCGGACTCGAGCGGGTGCCTTCCCTGCGGTGGTTTCGACGCGAGTCGCGAGTTCGTCCCTCACTCGCGACGCTTGCTCAACCTTCGGTCGCCACGCCGCCCGCTCGTTCCTCGCGGTCGACTGCGCCCTCCGCCCGCTCGTTCCGGACGTTGCGGCGCCGGCGGCAGTACTCCAGCCCGAACAGCCCGAGCCCGAAGCCGGCCAGGCAGGTCCAGAGCCACCAGGTGCGCCCGTCGTCCTCGAGCCGCCCGTAGAACGGCAACAGGGCGATGAACCCGATCAGCCAGACGAGGGTGCCGACCTCGATCGTGCGCACGCCGTCGACGTCGAGGGGCTCGACGTCCGCGACGATGAACGTGCGGTTGCCGATCTCGTGCTTCATCGGCTGCTCGTCGCGGAGGTCCACAAAGACAGGGTAGACGGGGACCCAGGTTGTAACACGACACGTATTCCCGGCAGGGTCCGTGAGTGGTTGGGTGTTTCGGATGAGCTCCCAGACGGCGCCCGGCGCGACAGGCATCGACGGCTACTTCAAGATCACGGAGCGCGGATCGACGTACGCACGTGAGATCCGTGGCGGCTTCGTCACCTTCTTCACGATGGGCTACATCGTCGTCCTGAACCCGCTGATCCTCGGCTTCGCCGCGGACGCCGACGGCAAGTTCCTCGGCGGCGGCCCCGGCGACGGCTCGAACCTGCCGGCGATCGCAGCCGGCACCGCGCTCGTGGCCGGCGTGCTGACCATCCTCATGGGCGTCGTGGCCAACTACCCGCTGGCCCTGGCCGCGGGCCTCGGGCTGAACGCCTTCGTCGCGTTCGCCATCGCCAGCCAGATGACGTGGGCCGACGCGATGGGCCTGGTCGTGATCGAGGGACTGATCATCCTGGTGCTGGTGCTCACCGGCTTCCGGACGGCCGTGTTCCACGCCGTGCCGACCTCGCTGAAGACGGCCATCTCTGTCGGGATCGGCCTCTTCATCGCCCTGATCGGCTTCGTGGACGCGGGCTTCGTGGCCCGCATCCCTGACGCCAGCAACACCACCGTGCCCGTGCAGCTGGGCGCCACGGGCGTGCTGACCGGCTGGCCGGTCGTGGTCTTCGCCTTCGGCATGGTGCTGGTGATCGCCCTGTGGGTGCGCAAGGTCCCGGGCGCCATCCTGATCTCGATCGTGGTGACCACGATCCTGGCCCTGATCGTCGACGCCCTGGGCGCCGACGAGGGCTGGCAGCTGAACGAGCCGGCCTTCCCCGACGACGTGTTCGACACCCCGCACTTCGACACGATCGGCCACTTCTCGCTGCTGGGCTCCTTCGACCGCATCGGGGTGGTGTCGTCGCTGCTGCTCATCTTCACGCTGATGCTGGCCGACTTCTTCGACACCATGGGCACGATGACGGCGATCGGGGCCGAGGCCGGGCTCCTTGACGAGGACGGCATCCCGCCCAACACCGAGCGGATCCTCGTCGTCGACTCGATCGCCGCCGCAGCGGGCGGTGCCGGCGGAGTCTCGTCCAACACGTCTTACATCGAGTCGGCCTCGGGCGTCGGCGAGGGCGCCCGCACGGGTGTGGCCTCGGTGGTGACCGGGGTGCTGTTCCTGCTGACGATCCTGATCGCGCCGCTGGTCGAGATGATCCCGTCCGAGGCCGCCGTCCCGGCACTTGTCCTTGTGGGCTTCCTGATGATGCAGCAGGTCAGGGAGATCGACTGGAGCGACCTGGAGATCGCGATCCCGGCATTCCTCACGATCGTGCTGATGCCGTTCACCTACTCGATCAGCGTGGGCATCGGTGCGGGCTTCATCGCCTACGTCCTGATCAAGGTCGTGGTCGGCAAGGCCGCTCAGGTGCACCCGCTCCTGTGGCTGGTCGCGGTCTCGTTCGTCGTCTATTTCGCGATCGACCCGATCACTCGGCTGCTCACCTGACCGCAACTTTTCGGCCGAACCCCGCGTCAAGGCTGGTTAGGCACCGCTACGTATGGTGGGCGGCGCCCTATCAACCTCGTCAGAAGAAGGGTTCGTAATGAGTCATGTTCTCAACCGCTCCACCGTGGCACTGACGGCACTTGCCGTCGCTGCTGGTGGGGCTCTCATGGGTGCGCCTGCCCAGGCCGCCCCCACGGTGACCCAGGTCCGTCAAGCAGACCTGATCGCCCCCAGTGGCACCGCCGACGGCGGTGTTCAGGAGTTCCTCGCCCAAGGCGTCCACCTCAAGACCACCAACGCGACCGGCTACGCGCGGGCCCGCTTCCTGGTCGGCGGTCCCCTCTCGCAGGTGACGTCCGTGGACTACACCTGGTACGGCACCACCGTCGCGCCGGGCGTCTCGTACTTCATCGACGCCGACGCGGACGGGAAGGTGGACGGCGAGCTCCGCGGAGAGCACCAGTACGGCGCCCAGGACGTCTCGCTCATCCAGGATGCCCAGGCCTTCCCGGAGTCGGCGCTTGCGGACGGCTTCTTCGCCAACGCGGCACCGTGCACCGGCGCGGTCGCCGCCCCCGGCGTCACGGACCCGTGCGGTGCCTCCGGCACCGCGAAGCACGGCACGCTGGCCAACTGGGCCACGAGGCTCCAGGCCGCGAGCGGGAAGGCGCCGGTGCTCCACAGCGGCGGCTACTCGCTCTTCGGCGCGGCGGGCGACGGCGTCCTCACCCAGGTCACCTACGGCCCGAACCAGTACGTCTTCACCAGCACGCCCAAGGCCAAGGTGAACGTCGCCGTCCAGACCAAGGCGAAGGTGAAGAAGGCCCAGAAGATCAGGTTCAGCGGCAAGATCACGCCGACTGCTCCCGGCGCGAAGGCCACCCTCGAGGTGAAGAAGGGCGGCAAGTGGACCGCCGTCAAGAGCCGGACCCTGGGCTCGGCCGGTGAGTTCCGGTTCGGCACCAAGCCCGAACGGCTGGGCACGCTCCGGTTCCGGGTCTCGATCGCCGAGACCAACTCCACGGTTGCGTCCAAGAGCAACACGGTGAAGGTGCTCGTCACCAGGCGGTAGCACCCTCACCTGCACCACTCGACACGAGCGGCCATCCCACCCGGGGTGGCCGCTCGTTCGCCTTCCCAGGATGAAAGCCGGAATAGTTACCCTGAGTAATGAGTTAGGGTAAGTACATGCCCACCGTGGAGAAGGTCGCCCGCACCGACGCCGGCCTGGCGTCGGAGCTCCGCCTGTCCGTGATGCGGCTGCGCAGGCGGCTGACGAACGAGCGGGACCCCGACAACGACCTGAGCATCCCGGTCATGGCCGTCCTGGGCGCCCTGTTCCGCCACGGTGAGCTCACCGTCGGTGAGCTGGCTGCCCTGGAGCGGGTGCAGCCGCCGACGATGACCCGCAAGGTCACCTTCCTCGAGGAGGGCGGCTACGTCACGCGCGGCTCACATGTGACCGATGGCCGGGTCGTGGTCGTCACGCTCACCGAGCGGGGCCGGGCGACCGTCGTCGCCGACCGCAAGCGCCGCGACGAGTGGCTGGCCAAGCAGCTGCGCGAGCTGACCTCCCAGGAGCGCGAGGTGCTGCGCGCCGCCGCGCCGATCCTGCAACGACTGTCCGAGTGCGACTGACGCACGAACCCGAACGAGAGACCAGTGCCCCCAATCGAAACTCCGTGCGCGCTTCGCGCGCACATGGCACGCACCTCGGTGCGTTGCCGTCGCTCGATGATGAGCCAACAGCGTCGTCGCTCCGGCGCCTTCCGATGCACGCACCCTGAGCACGCCAAGTGCACATGGAGCTCCGACTGGGGGCACTTGTGAGCCCCACCTTCCGAGCCCTGCGCAACCACAACTACCGGCTCTACCTCGCCGGCAGCGTCGTGTCCAACACCGGCACGTGGATGCAGCGCGTCGCCCAGGACTGGCTGGTCCTGAGCCTGCCCGGCACCGGCGGCACCCAGCTCGGTATCACCACGGGGCTGCAGTTCCTGCCGATGCTGCTGCTGTCGCCGTACGCCGGCGTGATCGCCGACCGCGTCCCCAAGCGCACGCTGCTCCAGCTGACCCAGCTGAGCATGGCGGTCTCGGCGTTCATGCTCGGCCTGCTCGCCGTCAGCGGACATGCGCAGGTGTGGCAGGTCTACGTCCTGTCCTTCCTCTTCGGGGTGGGCGCCGCGTTCGACGGCCCGGCCCGCCAGTCGTTCGTCTCGGAGATGGTCGGTCGCGAGGACCTCACCAACGCCGTCGGCCTCAACTCCGCGTCGTTCAACCTGGCCCGCCTGATGGGACCGGCCGCGGCCGGCCTGCTCATCGCCGTGCTCGGCGGCGGTGCCGTCGCCTCGGGCTGGGTGATCCTGATCAACGCCGTGTCCTACCTCGCCGTCATCCTGCAGCTGCGCAGGATGGACCCCCGGCTGCTGCACACGGCTGAGCTGCGCGGCCGGACGCCGGGTGCCCTGCTCGAAGGGGTGCGCTACGTCGGCTCCCAGCCCAAGATGCTGATGATCCTGGTGCTGGTGTTCTTCGCCGGCACCTTCGGGATGAACTTCCAGATCACCTCCGCCCTGATGGCCACTCAGGTCTACGGCAAGGGCGCCAGTGAGTTCGGCATCCTCGGCTCCGCAGTCGCGATCGGCTCCCTGACCGGCGCCCTGCTCAACGCCCGCCGCCCCCGGATCCGGCTGCGCCTGCTCGTGGGGGCCGCCATCGCATTCGGGATCGCGGAGATCGTGGCCGGCCTGCTGCCCACCTACCTCGTCTTCGCCCTGTTCGCGCCCATCATCGGGCTGTGCACCATCACCCTGCTCAACTCGGCCAACGCGACCATGCAGATGGAGTCGGACCCCGCGCTGCGCGGACGCGTGATGGCGCTCTACATGACCGTCGTGATGGGCGGTACGCCGCTCGGCGCGCCGGTCATCGGCCTCATCGGAGAGCAGCTGGGTGCCCGCTGGACGCTCATCATCGGTGGCCTGATGGTGCTGCTCGGGGTCGCCGTGGCCCTGCTCGTCTTCGACCGGCTCAGGCGGCGCACAGCGCCCGAGTCCCTACAGCCGGACGCGGAGACCGTCGCCGCCTGACCCGGCTTTTGACCCACCCGAGGGCGGCCGGTAGGCTCGATCCTCGGTGTCTGGGCCACCCAGACCCCTTGTGCGTGCCCGCAGCGACGGACTCTCTCGTCAGCGGCGTGCCGCATCGACAGGCACAGGCAACAACGCAGTACACCCGTGCCCGGCAAGTCGCCGGGCCGTGAGAGTAGAAGGAAAGGGAACCACCACAGGTGCCCACCATTAATCAGCTGGTCCGCAAGGGCCGCCAGGACAAGGTGTCGAAGAACAAGACGCCTGCCCTGAAGGAGTCTCCCCAGCGACGCGGCGTCTGCACGCGCGTCTACACCACCACCCCGAAGAAGCCGAACTCCGCCCTCCGCAAGGTCGCCCGCGTGCGGCTGAGCAGCGGCGTCGAGGTCACGGCGTACATCCCGGGCGTGGGCCACAACCTCCAGGAGCACTCGATCGTGCTCGTCCGCGGCGGCCGGGTGAAGGACCTCCCCGGTGTCCGCTACAAGATCATCCGCGGCACGCTCGACACCCAGGGCGTGAAGAACCGCAAGCAGGGGCGCAGCAAGTACGGCGCCAAGAAGGAGAAGAGCTAATGCCCCGCAAGGGTCCGGCCCCCAAGAGGCCGCTCGACGTCGACCCGGTCTACGGGTCGCAGCTGGTGACGCAGCTCGTCTCCAAGGTGCTGCAGGACGGCAAGAAGCAGGTTGCCCAGCGCATCGTCTACACCGCCCTCGAGGGCTGCCGCGACAAGACCGGCACCGACCCCGTGGTCACGCTCAAGCGCGCCATGGACAACGTGAAGCCGGCCATCGAGGTCAAGTCCCGCCGCGTCGGCGGCGCGACCTACCAGGTCCCGATCGAGGTCAAGGGCACCCGCGGCACCACGCTGGCACTGCGCTGGCTGGTCGGCTACGCCCAGGACCGTCGCGAGAAGACGATGTCCGAGCGGCTCATGAACGAGATCCTCGACGCCTCCAACGGCCTCGGTGCCGCGGTGAAGAAGCGCGAGGACACCCACAAGATGGCCGAGTCGAACAAGGCCTTCGCCCACTACCGCTGGTGACCGCGCCGGCCGGGCCCCCAGAGGAACAAAAGACCACCGCGTCGACGTTCTGACAGGAGCCCGGTCCGGTTAGTCGGCCCGGGCTACCTGCACGCAACGCCGTGCTCATTCAAAAACCTAAGGACTGAGAAAAGAACGTGGCTGTCGACATCACGACGGACCTCAACAAGGTCCGCAACATCGGCATCATGGCCCACATCGACGCCGGTAAGACCACCACCACCGAGCGCATCCTCTTCTACACCGGTATCAACTACAAGATCGGTGAGGTCCACGAGGGCGCCGCCACGATGGACTGGATGGAGCAGGAGCAGGAGCGCGGCATCACGATCACGTCCGCCGCGACGACCTGCTGGTGGAAGGACCACCAGATCAACATCATCGACACCCCGGGCCACGTCGACTTCACCGCCGAGGTCGAGCGCTCGCTGCGCGTCCTCGACGGCGCCGTCGCCGTGTTCGACGGGGTCGCCGGTGTCGAGCCGCAGACGATGACCGTGTGGCGCCAGGCCAACAAGTACGCCGTGCCGCGCATGTGCTTCGTCAACAAGCTCGACCGCACCGGTGCCGACTTCTTCCACTGCGTCGACATGATGGTCGACCGGCTCAACTCCACCCCGCTGGTCCTGCAGCTGCCCATCGGCGCCGAGGGCGACTTCATCGGCGTCGTCGACCTGGTCGGCATGCGTGCCCTGGTCTGGCGTGGCGAGACCACGATCGGTGAGGACTACACGGTCGAGGAGATCCCGGCCGAGCTCGCCGAGCAGGCCGCGGAGTACCGCGAGAAGCTGCTCGAGACGCTGGCTGAGGCCGACGACGAGGTCATGGAGAAGTACCTCGAGGAGGGTGAGTTCTCGGTCGAGGAGCTGGAGGCGGCGATCCGTCGCGCCACCCTGGCCGACAAGCTCAACCCGGTGCTCTGCGGCACGGCGTTCAAGAACAAGGGCGTGCAGCCCCTGCTCGACGCGGTCGTGAAGTACCTCCCCTCGCCGCTCGACATCGACGCGATCGTGGGCCACTCGGTCAAGGACGAGAACGAGCAGATCACGCGGCAGCCGTCCGACGACGAGCCGTTCTCCGGCCTGGCCTACAAGATCGCGACCGACCCCCACCTCGGCAAGCTGATCTACGTCCGGGTCTACTCCGGCAAGCTCGAGGCGGGCTCGACCGTGGTCAACTCGGTCAACGGTCGCAAGGAGCGGATCGGCAAGGTCTACCAGATGCACGCCAACAAGCGTGAGGAGATCGCGTCGGTCGGCGCCGGCCAGATCGTGGCGGTCATGGGCCTCAAGGACACCAAGACCGGGCACACGCTGAGCGATCCCCAGAACCCGGTCATCCTCGAGTCGATGACGTTCCCGGCCCCGGTGATCGAGGTCGCGATCGAGCCCAAGACCAAGGGCGACCAGGAGAAGCTCGGCACCGCGATCCAGCGGCTCTCCGACGAGGACCCGACGTTCACGGTCAAGGCCGACGAAGAGACCGGCCAGACGATCATCGCCGGCATGGGTGAGCTGCACCTCGAGATCCTGGTCGACCGCATGAAGCGCGAGTTCCGCGTCGAGGCGACGGTCGGCAAGCCACAGGTCGCCTACCGCGAGACCATCCGCAACAAGGTCGAGAAGCACAGCTACACCCACAAGAAGCAGACCGGTGGTTCGGGTCAGTTCGCGAAGGTCGTCATCTCGATCGAGCCGAACATCGACCCCGAGACGCATGCGGGTGTGGGCTACGAGTTCGTCAACGCCGTCAGCGGTGGCCGGATCCCGCGGGAGTACATCCCGTCGGTCGACCAGGGCGCCCAGGAGGCCATGGAGTTCGGTGTGCTCGCCGGCTACCCGATGGTCGACGTGAAGATGACTCTCGAGGACGGCGCCTACCACGACGTCGACTCGTCCGAGCTCGCCTTCAAGATCGCCGGTATCGCGGCGTTCAAGGAGGCCGCGAGGAAGGCCCGGCCAGTGCTGCTGGAGCCGGTGTTCAAGGTGGAGGTGACGACGCCCGAGACGTTCCTCGGCACAGTCATCGGTGACCTCAACAGCCGTCGCGGCCACATCCAGGCACAGGAGGAGCGTCACGGTGACATGGTCATCAACGCCCTTGTGCCGCTGTCCGAGATGTTCGGGTACGTTGGCGACCTGAGGTC
This sequence comes from uncultured Actinomycetota bacterium, assembly GCA_963798045.1. Classification (GTDB taxonomy): domain Bacteria; phylum Actinomycetota; class Actinomycetes; order Propionibacteriales; family Nocardioidaceae; genus Nocardioides. The sequence goes on along the minus strand of CAWCSB010000004.1, from coordinate 4,477 downwards.
CAAGACCTCTGGTCAGGCTTCGTACTCGATGGAGTTCGACTCTTACGCCGAGGTCCCCCAGGGCATCGCCGAGGAGATCGTCAAGAAGGTCCGCGGCGAGTAACGGCGCACGGCCCTCGGCAACACCAACGTAAGTACGAGTCAGTAGAAACCACACCAGGAGGAGCCCCAGTGGCTAAGGCGAAGTTCGAGCGGACCAAGCCGCACGTCAACATCGGCACGATCGGTCACATCGACCACGGCAAGACGACGCTGACCGCTGCCATCACCAAGGTCTTGCACGACAAGTACCCGGACCTGAACCCGTTCACCCCGTTCGACGAGATCGACAAGGCTCCCGAGGAGCGTCAGCGCGGCATCACCATCTCGATCGCGCACGTCGAGTACCAGACCGAGGGGCGTCACTACGCCCACGTCGACTGCCCGGGTCACGCGGACTACATCAAGAACATGATCACCGGTGCGGCCCAGATGGACGGCGCGATCCTCGTGGTCGCCGCCACCGACGGTCCGATGCCGCAGACCCGCGAGCACGTCCTCCTGGCCCGCCAGGTCGGCGTTCCCGCGCTGGTCGTCGCGCTCAACAAGTGCGACATGGTCGACGACGAGGAGCTCATCGAGCTCGTCGAGATGGAGGTGCGCGAGCTCCTCTCCGAGTACGAGTTCCCCGGTGACGACATCCCCGTCGTGCGCGTGGCGGCCTTCCCGGCGCTGAACGGCGACGAGAAGTGGGGCGAGTCGGTCTTCGAGCTGATGACCGCGGTCGACGACTACATCCCGACCCCGGAGCGCGAGACCGAGAAGCCGTTCCTCATGCCCGTCGAGGACGTCTTCACGATCACCGGTCGCGGCACGGTCATCACCGGCCGCATCGAGCGGGGCATCGTGAAGGTCAACGAGGAGGTCGAGATCATCGGCATCCGCGACACCTCGCAGAAGACGGTCGTCACCGGCGTCGAGATGTTCCGCAAGCTGCTCGACGAGGGCCAGGCGGGCGAGAACGTCGGCCTGCTGCTCCGTGGCACCAAGCGCGAGGACGTCGAGCGCGGCATGGTCGTGATCAAGCCGGGCACGACCACCCCGCACACCAACTTCGACGCCTCGGTCTACATCCTGTCGAAGGAGGAGGGCGGCCGGCACACGCCGTTCTTCAACAACTACCGTCCGCAGTTCTACTTCCGGACCACGGACGTGACCGGCGTGGTGACCCTCCCCGAGGGCACCGAGATGGTCATGCCGGGCGACAACACCGAGATGGCCGTCGAGCTGATCCAGCCGATCGCCATGGAGGAGGGCCTGCGCTTCGCCATCCGCGAGGGCGGCCGCACCGTCGGCGCCGGCCGGGTCACCAAGATCACCAAGTGATCTGACCTGACTCACTGAGTCATCGGAACCCCCGTCAGCCGAGAGGCTGGCGGGGGTTCTGCTTGTCCCGGTCGGTGAGTGAGCGGCGAGGGCTTCGGTGTGGGGTTTGGTCCACCAGGTAGACCAAGGTCCACCTCCGAGGCCTGAGTCGGGCGCCACCGCCGCCATGAGAGGGCTCTCACCGCTGCCTCACGGTGACCTCACGGTGCGCAGGCACCGTTCGTGGTGTCAGGAACAACCGACACCACGAAAGGGAGGACCCACCATGGCTCGCTCGCACCTTCTCAAGGCGCTCCGGCCGGCTCGCGTGACCGGCCGCCACGGCGGTCGCCACGGCCGCTCGCACAGCCGCACCCACAGCCACACCGGGACCGGGACGCGCACCCGCACCCGTACTCGCACCCGCGGCTGACGCGATCGGGAGATCGACACAGTGAAGACCGCGGAGAGGGCGGGCCCGCGGGCCCGCCCTCGCCGCCGGTTCCAGCAGGCGATGGCGCTGCTCCGGCCGGCTCCGGACGCGGCGCCGTTCGTGGGTGCGGCGCCGGCGATGACCATCCGGCAGGTGGTCCGCCGCTTCTGGCCCGACGTCCGCCCCCTGCGCTGGTGGCTGCTGGTCCTGGTCGTGCTGCTGGCCGCCGCACCGCTCATCGCCGTGCTCGAGGTGGTGCTGTTCCAGAAGCTGGTGGACGACGTGCTCGTGCCGGCCACGCTGGGGCCGCTGGCCTGGATCGCGGCGATGTACGTCGGGCTGAACCTGCTCAGCGCGGTGATCTCCGGCGTGGACGACTACCTCTCCACCTGGATCTCCCAGAAGTTCCTGGTCGGGCTGCGCACCAAGGTCTTCGGCCACGTGCTCGCCCACCCCAGCCACGTGCACGACCGCAACCGGCTCGGGGACACCATGTCGCGGCTCACCTCGGACACCGCTGCGGTCGAGTCGTTCATGATCGGCCAGTTCGCCACCGGCACCGGCGCGGTGCTGCGGCTCGCGATCTATGCCGGCGCGCTGTTCTGGCTGCAGTGGCAGCTGGCCCTCGTCTCGCTGGTCGCGGCCCCGCTCCTGTGGTGGGTGGCCACGCACTTCTCCCGGCTGGTCAAGGACGTCTCCCGCGAGCGCCGGCGCCGCGCCGGTTCGCTCAGCGCGGTCACCGAGGAGCGGCTGTCGAACGCGGCGCTCGTGCAGACCTACAACCGCGAGGCCGACGCCGTCGCCGACTACCACCGGCAGAACCTCGCGATCGCGGCCGCCGAGCTGGTCGGGGCCCGGATCCGTGCGGTGTTCCTGCCGCTGGCCGACCTGGCCGAGCTGGTCGGCACCCTGGCCGTCATCGCGATGGGCACCTGGGCGCTGGCCACCGACCGGCTCACCCTCGGCGGGCTGATGGCGTTCCTGGCGCTGCTCGTGCAGTGCTACTCGCCGCTGCGCACGCTGGGCAACCTGCTCCCCGCGCTCTACTCCGCGACCGCGGGCGTCGAGCGCATGGTCGAGCTGCTCGACGAGCCCCTGCCGCAGGACGCACCCGGCGCCCGCGACCTCGTCAACGTCCGCGGTGCCGTCGAGCTGGCAGGCGTCCGGGTCCGCTACCCGGGCGCCGCCCGGGACGCGCTGCACGGCTCGTCGTTCCGCGTCGAGGCCGGCGAGATGGTCGGCCTGGTCGGCGCCAGCGGGGCCGGCAAGTCGACGGTCGCCCGGCTGCTCACCCGGCACGTCGAGACCGCCGCGGGAGTCGTCCGCATCGACGGGCAGGACCTCCGCGACCTCACCGCCCGCTCGGTGCGCGAGGCAGTGACCCTGGTGCCGCAGGAGACCGCCCTCATGGACGCGACGATCGCGGAGAACATCGGGTTCGGCCGACCCGAGGCCGGTCGCGTGGAGGTCGAGGAGGCGGCCCGTCGGGCGGACGCCGACGGCTTCGTCCGGTTGCTGCCGGACGGCTACGACACCAGGGTGGGCCAGCGGGGCCGCAGCCTCAGCGGCGGCCAGCGGCAGCGGATCGCGGTGGCGCGGGCGCTGCTCCGGGACGCCCCGGTGCTCTTCCTCGACGAGCCGACCACCGGGTTGGACGCCGCCACCTCCCGGCGGCTGCTGGAGGCGGTGGCCCGGCACCGGGCCGGCCGCACGGTCGTGGTGGCCACCCACGACCCGGTCGCACTGGAGTACGTCGATCGGGTGATCACGCTCCAGGACACCGGCGTCGACACCCAGCCGGTGCAGGCGGGAGCGGGCCGATGATGCCGATGACGGCCGAGCCCGGCGTCGTACCCGCCGGCGACCAGGTGGTGCCCGGCTACCGCGTCGAGTCGCTCCTGGCCCGCGGCGGCCGGGTGGACACCTACGACGTGACCAGTCTCGAGCGCGACTGCCGCGCGGTGGTCAAGGTGGTGCGCCCCGACCGGGTCGGGGACCAGCGCGTCCGCGAGGGGGTGCTCACCGAGGGCGCACTGCTCACGGCGCTCGCGCACCCGCACCTGGTGCGCGGCTACGAGGTCGTCACCGCGCCGCGGCCCGCCGTCGTGCTGGAGACGCTCCCCGGAGCCACCCTGTCCGCCCTGGTCGACGACCGCCGCCTCGGCGTCGCCGATGCCGCGTTGCTGGGCCGCCAGCTGGCCTCGGTCCTGGGCTACCTGCACCGGCAGGGCTGGGTGCACCTGGACGTGAAGCCGGACAACGTCGTCGTGCAGGAGGGTCGTGCGGTCCTCATCGACCTGGGCCTGGCCACCCGCCCCGGCCGCCTCGAGCGGGGGATGGGCACCGACGGCTACGCGGCGCCCGAGCAGGACGCCGGCGGCACGGTCTCGCCGGCCACCGACGTCTGGGGCCTGGCCGCCACCCTGGTCGAGTGCGTCACCGGCGTGGCCCCGGGCCGCCAACCCGAACTGGCCCGCGTGCCGAAGTCGCTGCGCCCGCTGGTGGCCGCCTGCCTGCAACCCGACGCCACCCAGCGCCCGCCCCTCGACCAGGCTCGGCCGCCGGCTCGACGAGCTGCTGGCCGAGCCGCAGTGCCGGTTCAGGTGGACGAGTTGGCCGCTCCGATCAGCACGATGATGAGGGCGAGCACGGCGATGACGAGGGCGGCGGCGACCAGCAACGTGTAGACCATGCCGATGA
>CAWCSB010000003.1:0-86198 GCA_963798045.1 uncultured Actinomycetota bacterium | reverse complement strand
GTCCATAGCCCGGCCGGTCACGGGCGGCTCAGGACACGTCCAGCGTCGCCAGCACCTCGGGGTCGCCGATCAGCTCGATCTCGCTGATCCGTCCGTCGGTGAGCACGAACCCGAACGCGACCGTGAGCTTGCCCTGCAGCGTCAACGTCAGGCCGGCGTAGCCGTCGATGTCGGCAAGCCGGGCCGCCTGGGCGCGGCCCTTGAAGGCCTGCGCGACCGCCTCGGACCCGCTGACCAGGGGCTGCGCGCCCAGGGCCGCCGCGGTGCCGTCCGCTCGCACGACCGCGTCCGGGTCGAGGAGCTCCAACAGCCCCTGCAGGTCCCCGCTGCGGCTGGCAGCCAGGAACGCCTCGACCACCGCGCGCTGGGTACGCCGCTCGGCCGGGGTAGTGGCCTGCTCGTCGCCATCGGACTGCACCCGGCGCCGGCCCCGGCTGGCGAGCTGCCGCACCGCGGCCGACGAGCGGCCCATCACCGAGCCGACCTCGTCGAAGGGCAGGGCAAACAGGTCGTGCAGCACGAACGCAAGGCGCTCGGCCGGCGAGAGCGTGTCGAGGACGACCTGCAGTGCGCTCCCGACCTGGTCGGCCAGGACCGCGTCGTGCTGGGGGTCGGCGTCCGCGTCGGCGAGGTCCGCGTCGGCGTCGTGCTCGGGGAGCGCGTCCTCGCGCCGGCTGCCGCGGCTGCGCAGGTGGTCGAGGCAGATCCGCGAGACGACCGTGGTCAGCCAGGCGGCCAGGTTGTCCACGTCGGAGACGTCGCTCCGGGCCAGCCGCAGCCAGCCCTCCTGCACCGCATCGTCGGCCTCGTGCACCGAGCCCAGCATCCGGTAGGCGACTGCGCGCAGGTGGGTCCGCTGCTCCTCGAACGCCGCCGCGAGCTGCTCCTGGTCCACGGGGTCAATCCTGGTCGCCATGCCTCGTCGACGTACGACCCGGCCCAGATGTGACAGCCGTGGACCCTAGGGTCGCTCGACCTTGAACTTCACGATGGCCGGCGTCGGGTCGCAGTGGTCCCTAGCACTGCGGTGATGATGACCTTGTGCTTCCCGTACTTGTACTTCTTCTTGACGGCGACGTGCACGGCTTGGCGGCCTTGCCGTCGACCGCACACGTGAACGTCGAACCGGGGAGCGACGCGGCGAACTTGACCGTGGCCTTGCGCTTGGTGGATGACTTCTTCGGCTTCTTGGTGACGGTGGTGTTCGGCGGCGGGCACGCGGCCTGGGTCGAGGCCGCCTGCGGGCAGAGGTCCTGCGTGACGTCGCCGAACCCGTCGTGGTCGGCGTCCGGCTCCACCACCGCGGACACGTTCAGGCGGGCGCCGGGACCGGACAGGCCGGGGGCGAACTCGGTCGCCTGGCAGTGTCGACGCCCGTCGCGTACACCGCAACGTCGCCCGGCTGACCCAGGGTGCCGCAGTAGACGGTGCCGACGGGGTCCACGTCGAGCGCGAGCTGTTGGCCGGCCGCGATCGGGACCTGGGCCGGGAAGGTGTTGAACGTGCTGGCCGTGATCGGTTGCAGCGCGCTCTTGGCGACGATGGTGTAGGCGCCCGGAGTGATCGTCGACGGCCGCGCCACCAGCAGCCGGAGCGAGCCGACGTCGGGTCCGGCCCCGTGCGTCCAGCTCGTGATCACCCCGTCCATGGGCGAGATGTACGTCGGTCCTCCGACCGCGGTCGACGACATGGTGAGGGCGTCGTCCCCGCAGGCGACGAGACTGCCGGCGGTGCTGCCGACCACCACAGCGGTCGCTGCGCGGTGCCCGGCGTTGTCAGCAGCGGCAGGTGTCGACGCGGCCAGCACAGACAGGCCCAGCGACGTGATGGCGAAGAGGATCGGAAGGCGCATCTTCTGACCATAGAGACTTGTCAGGCGGGGAAACATGGTCACAACGGACCATCGTTGGTCTCGGTTCCGACGTGCAGGACGGCGCTAACGTCGACTGGCATGACCCCTGCCGAGGTCCTCCTCGACGCCTTCGAGCGCATCAGCAAGTCGGCCGCCGCTGCCGTCGACGGCCTCAGCGACGACCAGCTCGCCAGCCGACCGGCGCCTGAGGCCAACTCGATCGCATGGCTGGTCTGGCACCTGGCCAGGGTCCAGGACGACCACGTCGCGGACGTCGCGGGCACCGAGCAGGTGTGGACCGCGCAGGACTTCGTGACCCGGTTCGACCTGCCGTTCGACTCCAGCGCGACCGGCTACGGCATGAACGGCGAGGAGGTCGGCCACGTGCGGGTCGGTGCCGAGCTGCTCGCCGACTACGTGGGCGCGGTCCACGACGCGACTGCCGCCTACCTCTCCACCGTGACGCCCGAGGACCTCGACCGGATCGTCGACGAGCGGTGGGACCCGCCGGTCACGCTGGGCGTGCGGCTGGTCAGCGTGGTCAGCGACGACCTGCAGCACGCCGGCCAGGCGGCGTACGTGCGGGGGCTGGTCACCTCGGACTGAGGCTCGCGTCGGCCTCTTCACCTTAACTCCACTGTCACGGGAGTGGCGTCGACGACGCCGAGAGGGCTGATCGCCGTGACCACGACGTGTGCAAGCCGTACTCGAACTTCCTCGTGAACGGCGACGAGCACGGTGTCGCCGCCTGACGTCGACCGCGCAGGTGAACGTCGAGCCAGCGATCGTCGAGCAGAGCTTGATCGTCGCCTTGCGCTTGGTCGACGTCTTCTCGGGTGCCTTGGTCACCGACGTGTCCGGCGTCGGGCAGGCGGTCTGGGCGGTCGCACTGCGGGCACAGGTCCTGACTCACGTCGCCGTAGCCGTCGCCGTCGGCATCGGGCTCGCAGACGGCGGAGATGTTCACCCGGGCCGAAGGGGGCCCGCCGATCCCGAACGCGGGTGAGAGTCGGGGTCGACCAACGCGGACGGAACCTGTAGCTGACCGCGGCGGGGAAGGTGCATCCCATGACGGACTGGGTCCAGATACCGAGGATCGTGCCCGCCGTGACCGGATCCGTGACGGGAAGGTGTTGAGCGAGCTCGCAAGGGACATGGCCTTCGCGGTGTACGCGACCAGGAAACGGTCGCCGGAGGTCTCCGGCCCGTAGAAGACGGCCTGGAACGACCCGCCGGTCGCGCCCTGGTGGGTGAAGCTCGTGATGACTGCGGCCGGCACCGTGTACGCCGGGCTCCCGGCGGTCGCCGTCTGGATCGTCGTCAGGCTGAGAGGGATGCAGTTCGCACCGGGGCCGGTCTGACCGATCGCAGTCGACTGCGCGGCCCGGTGTCTGCAGACGGAGGCGCGCCCTCCTCGTGGGCGGGGTCCTCAGCGCAGGCAGCCAGCGGAAGGGCGAGTGCGAGTAGCACGAATCATCCGTGGCGATGCGAGGTGGGAGCGCATCCAGCTAGCCGTCTCACGAGCCCGTGCGATGACCGCGTCCGGTCAATGACCCGACCGGGCATCATCCGCAGGTGGGACTACCGCGTCGGCTCTCCACCCTGAACTTCACGGTCACCGGGGTCGCGTCGAGGATGCCGAGCGGGCTTACCGCGGTGATCACGACCTTGTGCTTGCCGTACTTGAACTTCTTCTTGAACGGCGACGTGCACGGCTTCGCGGCCTTGCTTGTCCACCGCGCACGTGAACGTCGACCCGGGGACGCTCGAGGAGAAGCTGATCTTGGCCTTGCGCTTGGTCGACTTCTTCTTCGGCTTCTTGGTCACCGTCGTGTCGGGTGCCGGGCAAGCGGCCTGGGTCGCGGCCGACTGTGGGCACAGGTCCTGGGACACGTCGCCGAAGTTGTCGCCGTCGGCGTCCGGCTCGAGGACGGCGGAGATGTCCGGCCGGAAGCTGGACACCGGCCCGTAAGACATGTCGGTCGACGTGTCCGGGTTGAACGGCGAGCCGTACGCCAGCTGGTCGCCCGGCAGGCCCGCGATGTGGCGCAGAGCATGGTGCTCGTGTCCACGGCGATCCCCAGCTTGGCTCCCGCAGGAACCGGGACGCGGATGGCGAAGGTGTTGTTCGTGTTGAGCGCGACCGGTGCCCACGCGGACTTGCCCACCAGGGTCTTGTGGTTGCCGAACCGTCGACGAAGGCCAGAGCCCGGACCGACCCAGCGGTGGCGCGGAGCGCGTGGAGTAGCTCGTGAGCACCCCTGCGAAGGCATCGTGTAGCTCGCGCCGCCGCCGGAGGCGTGCACCGTCGAGGCGATGGGCGTCGGACCGGTGCAGGCGACGAGATGGTGTAGCCCGTCGACTGCCCGACCGTGACGGCGGCGCCGGCTAGCGCTGTCGTCGCGCTCGCCGCACCGGACGGGCCACTGGCGGAGGCGACGGCGGGTTGTGGGACCGAACCGGCCTCGGCGCGCCGCCGGCGCCGGCACCAGGAGCCCGGCTGCGACCAGCGCGGTGGCTGCTGCGGCGTGCGTCGATCGATTTCGACCACGACTGCCTCCCGGCTGTTGCAGGGAGGCTACGGCACCGAGTCCGCGCAGCGGGCGACCCCAAGGCGGCAAGGACTGGCTTCGTCTCGTGGGGGAGCGGCTACCGCCTCGGCTTCTTCACCTTGAACTTCACCGTCGCTGGCGTCGGGTCGGCGATGCCGAACACGCTGATCGCCGTGATCACGACCTTGTGCTTGCCATACCTGTACTTCTTCTTGAACGGCGACGTGCACGGCTTCGCTCTCTTGCCATCGATCGCGCACGTGAACGTCGACCCGGCCGAGCTGCTGGTGAACTTGATCTTGGCCTCGCGCCTGTTCGTCTGCTTCTTGGGCTGCTTGGTCACCGTGGTGTCCGGGGCGAGGCAGGCAGCCTGGGTCAGCTTCGACTGCGGGCACAGGTCCTGGGAGACGTCGCCGAAGGTGTCGCCGTCCGCGTCCGGCTCGAGGACGGCGGAGATGTCCGGCCGGAAGGTGGACACCGTCAGATAGAACATGTCGGTCGACGTGTCCGGGTTGAAAGGCACGCCGTACGCCAGCTGGTCGCCGGCCAGGCCCACGTTGAGGCCGCAGAGCATGCCGCTCGTGTCCACGGCGATCCCCAGCTTGGCTCCCGCAGGAACCGGGACGCGGATGGCGAAGGTGTTGTTCGTGTTGATCACGACCGGTGCCCACGCGGACTTGCCCACCAGGGTCTTGTGGCTGGCGGCACCGTCGACGAAGGCCAGCGCCCGGACCGACCCGGCGGAGCCGGCCCGCGTGGTGTAGCTCGTGAGCACCCCGGCGAAAGGCATCGAGTAGGTCGCGCCACCGCCGGAGGCGTGCACCGTCGAGGCGATGGGCGCCGTACCGGTGCAGCTGACGAGGGAGGTGTAACCCGACGACTGCCCGACGGTGACGGCGGTGCCGGCCTGCGGTGCCATCGCGCTGACCGGACTGGACGGGCCGCCCGCCGAGACGAGGGCCGGTTGTGGAACCGGGCCGGCCCCGGCGCCCGCCGGCGCCAGCACCAGGAGCCCGGCTCCGACCAGTGCGGTGGCTGCTGCGACGTGCATCGATCGAGTCATGAACATGACTGCCTCCCGGGACGTTGGAGGGAGGCTAGTGCACTGAGTCCCCAGATCGGGTGATCCGGTAGCGGACGAACGCCGGCGCGAGCAGCGCCGCGACCACGGTGCCGACGACCACCAGCACGCCACCCCCGGCCGCAGCGGCGGCGGTGCCGACGGCGGCCGCGCTCGCGCCGTGCACGACGTCGGCGATCCGCGGCCCGCCGGCGACCACGACGATGAAGACACCCTGGAGCCTGCCGCGCACGGCGTCGTCCGCGGCGCTCTGGAGCATGCTCACGCGGAACGCCGCCGAGGCCATGTCGGCCGCACCGCCGATGACCAGCATCAGCAGGGCGATGAGGAGCATCGGCGTCCGCGCGGCGTCCGCGAGCCCCACGGCGAGGCCGAAGCCGGCCATCGCCGCACCCCACACGAGGATGCAGATGATGACCGCTCGGCCCTGGGCCTCGACGCGCGACACCCAGCCGCTGAACACGCCGCCCACCACCGCCCCGGCCGGGATCGCCGCGAAGAGCAGCGCGAACGCGAGGCCGCCGGCTTCGGGGCCGCCGAAGTCGAGGTGCGCCATCTCGGGGAAGAGCGCCCGTGGCATCCCGAAGACCATCGCGATGATGTCGACCACGAACGACATCAGCAGCACCGGCTGGTGGCGCAGGTAGGCGAACCCCTCGACGACGGCCTTGATCCCGGGCGCCTGGGTCGCCGCGTCGGCTATCGCCAGCGGCGGCAGCCGGACGACGGCGAGGAGCGTCGCGAACAACGTGATCGTGTCGATGAGGTAGAGCCAGTCCAGGCCGATCACCGGGATCAGCACGCCGGCCAGCAGCGGCCCTCCGATCGCCCCGGCCTGGAAGACGGTCATGTTGAGCGAGTTCGCGGCCGGCAGCAGCTCGAGCGGCAGGATCTTGGGCAGCACCGCGCTGCGGGTCGGCTGGTTGACCGCGAAGAACGCCTGCTGCACGGCGAACAGGCTGAGCAGCAGCCAGACGTTCGCCCCACCGAGGAACGCCTGCAGCCAGAAGAACCCGCTGGTCACGATCAGCCCGACGGTCGTGACGACGAGGATCGTGCGTCGGTCGAAGACGTCCGCCAGCGCACCGCCGTACAGGCCGAAGATCACGAGCGGCACCAGCCCGAAGACGCCCGTGAGCCCGACGTACGCCGACGATCCCGTGTCGGCGTAGATCTGCGCCGGCACCGCGACCACCGTCAGCTGCGCGCCGACGACGGTGACGATGTTGGCGAGCCAGAGCCGCCGGAAGTGCTCGTTGGTGAGGGGCCGGGTGTCTGCGACCAGGCCTCTCAGCTGCACCACGGCACCAGTCTCCGGGGTGCCGCGATGAGTCCTGTCGCCGACCCCGGTCCAACTGGCATGAGTGCGAAGCAGGGTCCCCTCGACGTGACGTTCGAGGCGCAGCTGGTGAAGTCCGACGCCCAAGGCGGCTGGACCTACGTCGTGTGGCCGCAGTCGGCGGAGTTCTTCGGGACCCGGGGGCTGGTGAAGGTGCGCGGCACCGTGGACGGCGTACCGTTCCAGAGCTCGTTCATGGCGCTCGGCGACGGCCGCCACAAGCTGCCGATGCGGACCGCGCTGCGGCTCGAGGTCGACAAGCAGGAGGGCGCGACGGTGACCGTGCATCTCGAGGAGCGGCTCCGATGAGGTTGCGACTCGAGCTCGTCAGCCACGGCGGCAACACCGCCGGCTTCGAGATCCCCGACGAGGTCGTCGAGGAGCTCGGCGGGGGCCGCAAGCCCAAGGTCGTCGTCACGATCGGGGAGCACACGTGGCGATCGTCGATCGCCAACATGGGCGGTCAGTTCATGCTCGGCGTCAGCGTGGCCAACCGTGAGGCGGCCCGCGTCTCCGCGGGCCAGACCCTGGACTTCGACGTCGTGCTCGACACCGCGCCCCGCACCGTCGACGTCCCCGACGACCTGGCCACCGAGCTCGCCGGCGATGCCGGGGCGAGCGGGGCCTGGACGACGTGGTCGTTCACCCGCCAGAAGGAAGCGGCCCGCCTGCTCACCGAGGCCAAGCAGCCCGAGACCCGCGCCCGTCGCCTGACGAAGGTGCTCGCCGAGCTGCGCGGCTGAGGCCCCCAACCGGAACCTTCCGGACACCCCCGGGTTCACAGGGCCCGGGATGTGTGATGGGTTCGTCGGGATGCGTTTCATTCTCGGGACACGCAGTGAAGGTGGTTGCGGCGTCGGATCGGAACTCGGTCCGGGCGCCAGTCACATCAATGCAGCGCTGACGAGCCCTGGGCCGGTGGTCGGTCCGTTCGTCGGTGTGGAGAGCAGCTCCCGACCCGCATCCGTCGATGCGCGGGGCGACCCCTCGGCCTCGACGTCCAAGAGCCGCGCCTCGGGGCGCGGGTCTCAGGGTCGGGCGTGTCCCGGCCGAGTCGAACACACAAGGGAGTTCTGTCATGAGAGTCACTCGCCGTGGCCAGGTCATCCTGGCCGCGACCGCCTTGGCTGTCGCCGGTCTTGCGGGTTCGCCCGCGACCGCGTCGTCGAGCGACGACGGTGCTGGGAGCACCTTCGTCGAGGACCGACCCGCCCCACCGACGTGGGCGGAGTTCAAGGCCTCGACGTTCCGCGACGTCGACGGCGTCTACATCGTGAACGGCGACGAGCCGGTCGGCAACGTGGCCAAGCTGCGTGCCTACTACGAGGCGATGATGGACGCGGGCGACCTGAACGGTGGCTCCACCTCGCTCGTCGTCAACACCGTCGGTGGCACTGACGACGTCTGGAGCGGCAGCCAGGTCGGCAACCTGACCTACTGCGTGAGCGACGACTTCGGCTCCCTCAAGTCCACCATCGTGGCTGCCATGGAGGGCGGCGCGGCTCTCTGGGAGGGCGCCTCCTCGGCCGTCGACTTCGTGTACGACTCGTCTCAGGACGCCAACTGCACCACGTCGAACAACGCCGTGCTGTTCCCGGTCGAGCCGATCGAGACCAGCGAGTACATCGCCCGGGCGTTCTTCCCGAGCAGCCCCGACTCGGAGATGAACGTCCTGGTCGACGACAGCATCACCAGCTCCGGCTGGCCGCCCGAGAACATCATGGGCCACGAGCTCGGCCACACGCTGGGCTTCCGCCACGAGCACACCCGGCCCGAGGCCGGCACGTGCTTCGAGGACAACAACTGGCGGCCTCTGACGCCGTACGACTCGGACTCGATCATGCACTACCCGCAGTGCAACGGGACGTCGTCGGACCTCGGCTTCAGCGCTCTCGACGGACAGGGAGTGGCGGCGCTCTACGGCTCCTGACCCCAACCCCCAACACGACCCCGGCAGCCACGAGCTGCCGGGGTCGCCCGTCGTCCGGGGCAGCGCGGTGCTACGTGATCCCGGCGGCCCGGTCCAGCTCCTGGAGCAGGTCGTGGGCGGCGAGCTCGACCGCCTTGTGCCGCCATTCCGAGGCCCGGTAGACGCAGGCGATCAAGCCGGTGCGGTGCACCCGGCGGAGGTCGCCGTAGACGAACCCGTAACGCGCCTTGGTCTCGTCGTTGGCGCCCTCGGTCAGGCCGAGGTGCCAGGCGGCGTACTCCTCCCACGAGTGCCGCTCGAGGTAGGCGGTGCCCGCCGCGGCGTCGGGCTGCACGTCGCCCCAGTCGGAGTCGAGGACGTACTGCTTCGCGCCGATCAGCTCGCGGCACCGGGTCACCGCGTCCTTGTTGACGGAGTAGCTGGCCACGACGTCCTCCTGGGCTAGGCCGGCACGGGCTGGTCGTCCTCGCGCGGGCCGAAGATGCACAGGTCGTCGAGCTCCTCGGCCGTCAGGCCGGTACCCCACGCCTGCATCTGTGCGCGGGACCGTCGCGAGAAGAACGCGCGGAACAGCTCGTACGGCGACACCCGGCCGGCCAGGTCGAGTGCGCGTGGTGCCAGTGCCTCGCTGATCGGCAGCCAGAGGTGGTCGGGCAGCCGGTCCAGGCCGAGCGCCTCGTGCAGGTCGGCATGGTGGACCGCGAGGTTCCAGACCAGTGCCGGCCGCGGGTTGTCGACGACCGACTCCGCGACAGCGTCCTGGCGCGACTGCAGCTCGGCGACGAGCTCGGCGACCGGGTGCGCCGCGCGTTCGCTCACGTGCCGCGAGGTCCACTCCGGACCGGGGGCACCGTCCATCCGTCCGGTGACCGCGTCGCTGGCGCCGCCGGCCAGGTGGGCGAGGACCTCCCGCACGGTCCAGGCCGGCGTTGCGGGGACCCCGGTGGCCAGCTGCTCCTCGGTCAGGGTCGGCGCCAGGGCGCTCACGGCGGCGACGTTCTCGCGGTACAGCGCTTCCCAGTCGGTCACGGCTCGACGCTAGCCCGAAGACCGCCCTGGAACTTCGTGGCCGGAAGAAAATTCGTGAGGCTGTCGTATCGCGGGCCTGCGGTTCGTGGAGAGGATGGGAGCAGCCAACCGGGCTTTCCCACGCTATGGAGGAGACCGCGATGACCCAGTACATGCTCGCCGTGCACGGCACCGTCGACGACCCGACCGAGTTCGACATGGAGGAGCTGCAGCCCATGTTCGAGGCGGTGGACAAGGTCAACAACAAGATGAAGGACGCCGGCATCTGGGTGTTCGGTGGCGGCCTGGAGCCGATCGACGTGTCGACGACGGTCGACAACACCGGTGCGGAGCCGATCGTCACCGACGGCCCGTTCGCCGAGTCCAAGGAGTGGATCGGCGGCTTCTGGATCCTCGAGCTGCCGGACCTCGACGCCGCGCTGCAGTGGGCGACCGAGGCCTCGAAGGCCTGCCAGGGCAAGGTCGAGGTCCGCCCCTTCCAGCCCGAACCTCCGGTGGCCTGACCCCCGGATGGACTCGACCGACCCCACAGCCGCGATCGAGCGGATCTATCGCGAGGAGTACGGCCGGATCGTCGCCTCCCTGGTCCGCCGCTTCGGCGACATCGACATCGCCGAGGAGGCGGCCGGCGAGGCGCTCCTGGCCGCGGTCGAGCGCTGGCCCCGGGACGGCGTACCGCCGAACCCCGGCGGCTGGCTCACCACGACGGCGGGCAACCGCGCGATCGACCGGATCCGCCGCGAATCCCATCGCGACTCCAAGCACCAGGCGGCACTCATGATCACTGACGACAGCTCCCACGAGCCGACCGGCATCGTCGAGGACGACCGGCTCCGGCTGATCTTCACCTGCTGTCACCCGGCGCTCGCGCCGGAGGCCCGGGTGGCGCTGACGCTGAGGCTGCTCGGCGGGCTGACGGTCGCCGAGATCGCGCAGGCGTTCCTCGTGCCCGAGACCACGATGGCGCAACGGATCACCCGCGCCAAGAAGAAGATCAGCGTCGCGAAGATCCCCTACCGGGTGCCCTCCGCGAGCGATCTCGGCGAACGCGTGAACGGCGTGCTGGCAGTGATCTACCTGGTCTTCAACGAGGGCTACCTCTCCTCCTCGGCCGACGCCTCGCCGATCCGCGACGAGCTCACCGCCGAGGCGATCCGGCTCGCTCGGATCCTGCGCGCCCTGCTCCCCGACGCTCCCGAGGTGACGGGGCTGCTCGCCCTGATGCTCCTCACCGACGCCCGCCGCTCGGTCCGGGTCGCGGGCGGTGAGCTGGTGCCGCTGCGCGAGCAGGACCGGGGCGGCTGGGACCGGGAGCTCGTCGCCGAGGGGCACGCGCTGGTGCGCGAGTGCCTCGAGCTGCATGCCTCAGGAGGGGCCCGGCCCGGCCAGTACCAGCTGCTCGCCGCGATCAGCGCCGTACACACCGACGCCCCCGCCGCCGACGACACGGACTGGGGCCAGATCGCGACGCTCTACTCACAGCTGTACGCCCTCGTACCCTCGCCGATCGTCGCCCTGAACCGCGCGGTCGCCGTCGCGGAGCTCGACGGGCCCGAGGTCGCGCTGGCCGAGGTGGACCGGCTCTCGCTCGACAGCTACCACCCCTGGCACGCGACCCGCGCCGACCTGCTGCGCCGCCTCGGCCGCTCCGCCGAGGCACGGGAGGCGTACGACGCGGCGCTGGGCCTCACCGACAACGAGGCCGAGCGGGCCTACCTCATCCGGCGCCGCACCCAGCTCGCCGGCTGAGGGCTCGGGTCCCGGCACCTCGCTCCCGTCGCTGGCCATGCGGCGGTGCCAGTGCCATGATGCGACGCAGTCCCCCCATGGCTGCCCAGAGGGGGGCGCACGCATGAAAACAGCACGCTCGGTACTCGCCGTCACGGCTCTTGTCACCGCCGTCGGCATCACACTCCCGGTCTCGTCAGCGCAGGCGCGCAGCGTCGATGACCCGATCGCGACGGGCTTCGCCGGCCCGCTCCAGATCGACACGGGCTCCAACGGGCAGATCTATGTCGCGCAGGACTTCGCCGGCATCATCACCAAAGTGCGCGGGAACGGCACGCGCAAGGACATCGTCGTGGAGCAGGGCGAGGTGGCCGGGGTGGCCGCGCGCGGCTACGACGTGGCCTACACCTTCACCGGCGGCACCGAGGCGAACCCGGTGGCGCTGCTGAAGATGCGCGCCCGCAACGGCACGATCACCACCATCGCCGACCTCGGCACCTACGAGGCCCAGCACAACCCCGACAGCGGGATGCGGTACGGCTTCCGCAACCTGCCCGTGGAGTGCGCCGCCCAGGTCCCACCCGAGTTCCTGCCGTACACGGGCATCGTCGAGTCACACCCGTACGCCGTGGCCAACGCGGCCGACGGTGGCTGGTACGTCGCGGACGCCGCAGCCAACGACGTGCTGCACGTGGCGCCCAACGGCGACATCGAGGTGTTCGGTGTGCTGCGGCCGCGCAAGTCGGGCATCACGGCCGAGTCCGCCGCGGCCCTCGGCCTGCCTGACTGCACCATCGGCCACACCTACGCCTTCGAGGCGGTGCCGACCGACGTGGAGGCGAAGTCGACGGGCGCGCTGATCGTGAGCCTCCTGCCCGGTGGCGAGGAGCCGAGCCTGGGTGCGCGCGGTGCAGTCATCCGTCTCGCCGGCGACGGCGAGTTCGCCAACCTGGCCGACGGCTTCTTCGGCGCGGTCAATGTTGCGCTCCGACCTGGCGGCAAGATCTACGTGACCGAGCTGTTCGGCAACAAGCTGTCGCTGCTCAAGAACCACACGGTCACGCCGGTCCGCGACCTCGAGTCCCCGTCGGGCATCGAGTTCAGGAACGGCTGGCTCTACGCCACCACCGACGTGTTCGGCGCCGGCAACCTCGTGAGGTTCAGGCCCTGACCGGGCAGCTGCGCTGCGGATTCTGTTGGCCGGACCCTGGGGTGGGCTCCTAGGGTTTCGGCATGACGCCTCCCGCCCCGCTGCAGCTGCCCACCGCCGACGAGGCCCTGGCCTGGGTCCGCGACCGCGCGGCGACCGGGCTGGCCAGCGCGCGGGAGCTGGTGGCGGGGCTGCGCGAGGACCCGCCCGCCGAACCCGAGGGTGTGCTGCGCCGGTGGGACGAGGTGACGCTTGCGCTGAGCAACGTCGGGGCGATCGCCGGGCTCTTCTCCAATGCCCACCCCGACGTCGCCGTGCGGACGGCGTGCGAGGAGGCCGAGATCGAGGTCGACAAGCTCGTCACCGAGCTGCGCCAGGACCGCGCCCTGTACGACGTGTTCGCCGCGCTCGACCGGGGCGGGCTCGACCCGACCGGGGCCCGGCTGCTGGAGAAGACGCTCGAGGAATTCCGGCGCGCGGGCGTCGACCAGGACGATGCGACCCGCGCGCGGCTGGCCGAGATCAGCGAGCGGATCACCGCGGTCGACCAGGAGTTCAGCCGCAACATCCGTGACGACGTGCGCTCGGTGAAGGCGACGCGCGAACAGCTCGCCGGCCTGCCGGAGGACTGGCTGGAGGCGCATCCGGTCGACGACGACGGGCTGGTCACGGTGACGACCGACTACCCCGACGCGGTCCCTGCGCGGATGTTCGTGCAGGACCCCGACGTCCGCCGCCAGATCACCATCGCCTTCCTCGAGAGGGGCTGGCCCGCCAACGAGCCGCTGCTCAAGGAGCTCTTCGACCTGCGCCACGAGTACGCCAACCTCGTCGGCTACTCCGACTGGGCGTCGTACGACGCCGCGGTGAAGATGATCGAGAAGGGCCCGGCGATCCCGGACTTCATCGACCGGATCGCGCAGGCCGCGCAGGGACCGATGGAGCGCGACCTGGCGCTGGTGATGGAGCGCTTGCGACGGGACGTGCCCGGCGCCGAGGCCATCGACGCCGCGGACTCCGTCTACTACGAGGAGCTGGTCCGCAAGGAGCAGCACGATGTCGACTCGCAGCTGGTGCGCACCTACTTCCCCTCCGAGAAGGTCAAGCAGGGGCTGCTCGACGTGACCGGGCGGCTGTTCGGCCTGCGCTACGAGCAGGTGCCGGACGCGGTCGTGTGGCACGAGGACGTCACCGTGTTCGACGTCTTCTCGACCGGGGCGTCGGACACCGAAAGCCTGGGCCGGATCTACCTCGACCTGCACCCGCGCGAGGGCAAGTACAAGCACGCCGCGCAGTTCACGATCACCAACGGTGTCGGCGGCCGGCAGCTGCCCGAGGGCGCGCTGCTGTGCAACTTCAGCAAGGGGCTGATGGAGCACGACCACGTGGTGACGCTGTTCCACGAGTTCGGCCACCTGGTCCACCACGTGCTCGGTGGCCACGTCGGCTGGACCCGCTTCGCCGGGGTGGCGACCGAGTGGGACTTCGTCGAGGCACCCAGCCAGATGCTCGAGGAGTGGGCGTGGGACGCCGACGTGCTGCGGACCTTCGCGACCAACGCGGAGGGTGAGCCGATCCCGGCCGACCTCGTGGACCGGATGCGCGCCGCGGACGACTTCGGCAAGGGACTGCAGGCCCGCCAGCAGATGTTCTACGCGTCCGTGTCCTACTGGTTCCACACCGAGCGGCCCGCGGACCTCTCCGCGAGACAGGTCGAGCTGCAGGAGCGCTACTCGCCGTACCGCTTCATCGACGGCACCCACTTCTTCGCCA
Source organism: uncultured Actinomycetota bacterium (assembly GCA_963798045.1). GTDB lineage: Bacteria > Actinomycetota > Actinomycetes > Propionibacteriales > Nocardioidaceae > Nocardioides. The sequence continues at coordinate 71,764 of CAWCSB010000003.1, read as the reverse complement.
ACTTCGGCCACCTGGGCGGCTACTCGTCGGCCTACTACACCTACATGTGGTCGCTGGTGATCGCGAAGGACCTGTTCTCCGCCTTCGACCCCGACGACCTGTTCGACGTCACCGTCGCCGGCCGCTACCGCGACTCGATCCTCGCCCAGGGCGGCACCAAGGACGCCGCCGACCTGGTCGCCGACTTCCTCGGCCGCCCGTACACCTTCGACGCGTACGCCGCCTGGCTGGCGCGCTAGGCCGCCTGGGGTGGGGGGCAATTTCCCCGGCTGACCGGGGAAGTTGGCACTTGGCACGGGTTGCAACCCCTGACCAGTGCCAGTTTCCCCGGCTGACCGGGGAATTTGCCTTGCGCCAGCCGACACATCGGCGTACGCTAACGATATATCGCGATACAGAGCGATATCACACAGACATTCTGACAGTGAAGGAGTTCCGAGATGGGACACCCAGGATTCAACCGACAGTGGGCTCGCATGGACGAGCCCGGCAAACGCCAGCGCCGAGGAGGTCGCCGCGGCGGCCCGTGGGGCGACTTCGGCGGCTGGGACGGCCCCGGCCGTCAGGGCCCGCCGCCGTGGGTGGCCGGCCTCTTCGGCCTCGGCTCGACGCACGAGCAGCGGCGCGGCCCCCGCGCCCGCCGCGGCGACGTGCGCTCCGCGATCCTCGACGTCCTCCGGGCGGCCGAGGAGAGCGGTGAGCAGGTCAACGGCTACCAGGTCATCCAGCAGATCTCCGAGCGCAGCGAGGGGGCGTGGCGGGCGAGCCCCGGCTCGGTCTACCCGACGATCCAGCAGCTGCACGACGAGGGGCTGGTGGAGACCGACGACGAGCGCGGCCGCAAGACGCTGGCGCTGACCACCGAGGGTCGCCAGTACGTCGCCGACCACGCCGACGAGCTCGCGCAGGTGTGGCGGCCCTTCGATCGGCACGCCACCGAGGAGACGTCGTTCTCCGGCCTGAAGCCGGAGATCGGCCAGGTCATGGGCGCGGTGTGGCAGATCGTCACCTCCGGCTCGGAGTCGCAGCAGCGCGCGGCCATCGACGTGCTCGTCGAGACCCGGCGCAAGCTCTACGGCATCCTCGCCGACGGCCAGGACGCCGACGAGGACGAGGACAGGCCCGGAGTCATGAGCGACCAGACGATCCGGCTCAGCGACGCCGAGCGGGAAGCGGCGGCCGCCGACCTGGGCGAGCACTTCGCCCAGGGTCGGCTGACCGCCGACGAGCACGCCGAACGGCTCGAGCAGGTCTGGGGTGCGAAGACCCGGGGCGAGGTGGCCCCGATCTTCCGCGACCTGCCCAGCCCGTATGCCGCGGTCGCGTCCGCCCCGACGGTCGCTCATGAGGACCGCTACTGGAACGCCGGCCTTCGCCCGTTTCGCCGCGGGGTTCCGGGCCCGCTCCTGGTGGTGCTGGCCGTGCTGATCGTGCTCTCGGTGGTCGCACACTTCCCGCTGTTCCTGCTCGGCTTCGCGATCTTCTGGTTCGTGGTGCTCCGGCACCGCGGCCCGCGTCGCGCGTACGCCGCCGAGCGGTTCGGCCGCCACCCCGGTTGGCGCTGACCCGGTGACCGACTGACACACAACGCCGCCGACCCGTCAGAAAGCTTCTGACGGGTCGGCGGCGTTCTCGCGTGTCAGTGCTTGGTGCCGTGGAGCTTGACCGAGCTCTTGTCGGTGGTCACGCGGCCGACCAGGTCAGTCGCGCTGGCGGTGAGCTTGATCTTGATGGTCTTGCCGGGGGGCAGTGCGGCCAGGGCGGCCTTGAGTGCGGCCGGGACCTTGACCTTGAACCGTGCCAGGACTCCGGGCGTGACGGCCTTGGTGCCGCCCTTGAGCTTGATCGTCTTGCCCTTGACCTTGGCCGTGCCGGCGACCTTGACCGACGCGTTGTTGTTGGTCGCGACCACCATGGTGATCGACTTCCCGGACGGGGCGGCGAACGAGTCGAGCACGATCACCGGGCAGGCCGTCTGGAACGCCGCGCTCTGCGGGCACAGGTCCTGGGTGGTGTCGCCGTAGCCGTCCTTGTCTGCGTCCGGCTCGACGGTGGCCACCGCGACCAGCGCCCGGCTCGGGATAGGCGTGAAGGTCGCGGCCTGGCCGGGCTGGATGTCCCCGGCCACCGCGGCGACGACGTCCGAGGCGCTGGCGGTGGTGCACATCAGCACGGCCAGGGGGCTGCTGGCGCCCAGCAGGTCGCCGGCGGTGACCGGCAGCCGCACGTCGTAGGTGTTGTTGCCAGTATTGACGTTGAACGACGCGCTCTGCGAGATGACCCTGTACTCGTTGAGGTTCCCGGTCGGACGCACGGTCTTCATGACCGTCGCGACGGGCGGGACGGCCGGCACGTTGATGGTGACCTTGGTCATGACCCCGGTGCTGGGAGCCGTGATGGGCAGGGGGTTGAGCCCGGACTTGGATGTCATCACGGCGGTGGCGTTGGCCGCCGAGGTGTCGGCGAGGCAGCTGTTGCCGAAGTCGTTGGGCGGCGCCGCTGGGCGGCGCTCGGGATTGTGGCGAGTGCTCCGGCGATGAAGAGCGTGCTGAGTATGGCGACCAGCTTGCGCATGGGTGTCTCCTGGGGGAGGTGGGGGATGGCCGAGTCCAGGGTTGTCGTCGGGAGCCTAGGGCAGATCTGCCGACCGGTCGACGAGCAGCTCGTCGAGCCAGGCGAAGCAGCGCAGGGAGAGCTCTTCGAGCGTGGCAGAGGTCGTCCCGGGCACGAGCTCCTCGACCCGGTCGGCGACGTCGGGCGGCAGGTCCTCGCGCAGGTAGCGCAGACCGTAGTCATGTCGCCACGGGCAGTGCTCGACGCGGAGCAGCCGGACCACCGGCTCCAGCCCGAACCGCAGGTACCAGTTCACCGCCTCGGCCACGTGGCCGCGCGCGATGGCGCGGTTGACCAGCCACTCGCCGGTCACCCGCCGCTGCCGCACCTGGTCCACGGCCTCCGCCAGCGAGACGGAGATGTCCTCGTCCTCGAGCACGAGCAGCCCGTCCGGGTCGTGCAGCACGATCGGCGTCCCGTGCCGGCGTACGTCGAGGTGCGTGTGGTGGTCGGCGAGGTCGGAGACGTGCAGGTCGATGATGCGGGTCGGCTCGAGCAGCAGGCCTGGCCGGTCCTCCAGGTTGATGAACGCCTGCCGGCCGTCCGGCCACGTGGCCATCGGGACCTCCCAGACGTCGCGGACGTCGAAGTCCGCGCGCGCGTGCGCGAGCCAGCCTGTATAGACCGCCGTCGAGGTGCCCGGCGTGCAGAGCACGTCGAGGTCGAGGTCCGACCAGTCGTCGTAGCCGCCCGTGGCCGCCGAGCCGCCGACCCAGACGCAGCGGACGTCTGCGTCGGCGGCAGCGCGCGCGGTGAGCCACGAGGTCCAGTCGGCGTACCGGGACAAGTCCGTCACGCCGAGGAGTGTGCTACTTCTGCACCTCGTAGCGCAGGTGCGTGACGCCGCGCCCCTCGTGCACGACGGGGTCCGAGAGCCGCACCGGGCCCTTCGAGCCGGCGAACCACGGGATCCCCTCACCGAGCACCACGGGCACGAGGCTCACGTCGATGACGTCGAGCAGCCCGGCGTCGAGCGCCTGCCGCGCCACCGAGCCACCGGCGATCGCGATGTCGAGGTCCCCCGCCACCTCGCGCGCCTGCTCGATCGCCGCTCCGATGCTGTCGACGAAGTAGTAGGGGACGCCGTCCGGGTGCTGATCCGGAGCCTGGTGGGTGAGCACGACGATCGCCGCCTCATTGCCCGGGTGGCCCTCCCAGCCGTTGGTCATGTCGTAGAGGTCGCGGCCCATGACGTGGCAGCCGATCCGCGCGACCGCCTCGCGGAAGAGCGTCGCGCTCGGCTCGTCCATGTGGAACGGGGGCCAGCCCTCGGCGATTCGGAACTCCAAGGATCCGTTGTCGTAGAAACCGAACAGATCGTCGCAGCCGCCGTCAGGGTCGGCGATGAAGCCGTCGATCGACATGGCCAAGTTGGCGATCACCCGTGTCATCGGTACCTCCTCGTTTTGGTCTTCTCCTGATCTGACCGGGCCGGGGTTTGCAACTCATCGTTTCGGGGTTACCGGTTCCGATGGACCTACCCGGAGGTGCCCCATGTCCTCGACCGCCCGCTGGACCTTGATCGTGGTCGTCCTCGCACCGGCGGTGATCCTGCCGCTGCTGGTGCCGCTGTACGACTCCGAAGACCCGACCCTGCTCGGGTTCCCCTTCTACTACTGGTTCCAGCTGGCGATGATCCCCGTCGCGGTGGTGCTGACCGTCATCGCCTACTACCTCGCCAAGGCCGGCGATCGCGACCGGGCGGCGAAGCGATGAGCAACGTCAGCGCGGTCGCGTTCAGCGTCTTCCTCTTCTTCTTCCTGCTCGTCACGATCCTCGGCTTCGTCGCCGCGCGGTGGCGTCGGGCCGCCGACATGGGCAGCCTCGACGAGTGGGGCCTGGGCGGCCGCGGGTTCGGCACCTTCATCGCCTGGTTCCTGATCGGCGGCGACCTCTACACCGCCTACACGTTCGTCGCGGTGCCCGCACTGCTGTACGCCGGCAGCGCGATCGGCTTCTTCGCCGTGCCGTACACCATCGTGGTCTACCCGCTGATCTTCCTGTTCCTGCCCCGGCTGTGGTCGGTCAGCCACCGGCACGGCTACGTCACGCCGGCCGACTTCGTGGAGGGTCGCTACGACAGCCGTCCGCTCGCCCTGGCGATCGCGCTGACCGGCATCCTCGCGACGATGCCCTACATCGCGCTCCAGCTGGTCGGCATCGAGGTCGTCCTCGAGGTGATGGGCATCGGCACCGACGACTCCAACTGGTTCGTCAAGGACCTGCCGCTGTTCATCGCCTTCGCGGTGCTGGCGGCCTACACCTACTCCTCGGGCCTGCGTGCGCCCGCCCTCATCGCGTTCGTCAAGGACACGCTCATCTACATCGTGATCATCGTCGCGATCCTCTACCTGCCGACCCAGCTGGGCGGCTGGGACGACATCTTCAGCAAGGTCTCGGACTCCTTCACGACGAGCAACGCGACCAACGCCGAAGCCATCGCGGCCGGCGAGGCGACAACCAAGACCATGATCCCCCCGGAGCTGCTGCACTGGGCATATGCGTCACTCGCGCTCGGCTCGGCCCTGGCGCTGTTCATGTATCCCCACTCGGTGACCGCCGTCCTCTCGACGCGCAACCGTTCGGTGATCCGGCGCAACGCCGCGCTGCTCCCGGCGTACTCGTTCCTGCTCGGACTGCTCGCGCTGCTCGGCTTCGTCGCGATCGCGGCTGGGGTGAAGGTGACGAACCCGCAGCAGGCGGTGCCACAGCTGTTCGAGAACGAGTTCCCGGACTGGTTCGCGGGGGTGGCGTTCGCGGCCATCGTGATCGGCGCACTGGTGCCGGCGGCGATCATGTCGATCGCGGCCGCGAACCTGTGGACCCGCAACATCTACAAGGCCTACATCAACCGGGACGCCACCCATCCTCAGGAGGCGCAGCAGAGCAAGGTCGCCTCGCTGATGGTCAAGTTCGGCGCGCTGCTGTTCGTGCTGTTCGTGTCCACGACGTACGCCCTGGACCTGCAGCTGCTCGGCGGTGTCTGGATCCTGCAGACCTTCCCGGCGATCGTGGTCGGTCTCTACACCCGGTGGTTCCACCGGTGGGCGCTGCTCGCCGGGTGGGCCGTGGGCATGGTCTACGGGACGCTGACCGCGTACGGGAACCCCAAGGTCGGCGATCCAGGCAGCCACTTCGGCAGCCCGCTCAACGAGTTCCCGACCACCGAGACCCTCGTCTACATCGGCTTCACGGCTCTTGTGCTGAACCTGCTCGTGACCGTCGCTCTCACCGTGGCCCTGCGTGCCGCCGGCGTCGACGAGGGCACCGACGCGACGAGTCCGGAGGACTACGGCGCCGACCTGGGTGACGAGGGGGTGGAGCCCGAGCTGACACCGGACGTCGCCCCGCACTAATGCCCCAGATGGGGCATGTCAGCAGCGGGTGCTCCGGACCTACCGTGCCTTCATGAGCCGAATGTCTCGCATGCTCATGCCGTGCGTCCTGGTCTTGACGCTTCCGGTGCTGGCTGCGCCATCGGCGGTGCAGGCCGCCCCGGCCGGCTACAAGACCTACGTCGCGTGCAGCTACAAGGCCAGCGCCAAGCCGGCCCACTCGTGCAAGTCGTCGCAGCCCAAGGCGGCGTTCTTCCTGAGCAAGAAGCACGACGCCACCTACAAGGTGTGCGTGAAGTTCCCCGGCAAGAAGAAGCGGCTGTGCGCGAGCGCCCAGCCCGCGGACAAGGGCGAGAAGCAGTTCGTGACCATCGCGACCGCGAACACCGGCAAGCACCGGGTGGCGTGGTACGTCGCGGGCACGAAGGTCGGGAGCTGGACGTTCGACGTCACCGCCGGCTGAGCCGTCGGTAATCTCGCCGGGTGAGTGACTCAGCGGTCCCGACCACGCCGAGCTTCGACCTCAGCCCGGACCACGTCGAGCTTCAGAAGTGGGTGCACACCTTCGCCGAGGACGTCATCCGTCCGGCGGCGCGGGAGTGGGACGAGCGCGAGGAGTTCCCGTGGCCGGTGCTCGAGGAGGCCGCCAAGATCGGCCTCTACTCACTGGACTTCTTCGCCACCCAGAACTTCGACGAGACCGGGCTCGGGCTGCCGGTCACGATGGAGGAGCTGTTCTGGGGCGACGCCGGCATCGGGCTGGCCATCGTCGGCACGACGCTCGCGGCCGCAGCGGTCGCGGGCAACGGCACGCTCGAGCAGATCGGGGAGTGGGCGCCGCAGATGTTCGGCTCGCCCGGCGACCTCAAGATCGCGGCGTTCTGCTCCTCCGAGCCCGACGCCGGCAGCGACGTCGGCGCGATGCGCACCCGCGCGACGTACGACGAGGCGAGCGGCGAGTGGGTCATCAACGGCACCAAGACCTGGGCCACCAACGGCGGCATCGCCGACATCCACGTCGTCACCGCCGTGGTCGACCCGGAGCTGCGCGCTCGCGGCCAGGCCAGCTTCGTGGTCCCACCCGGCACCAAGGGTTTGAGCCAGGGCCAGAAGTTCGCCAAGCACGGCATCCGCGCCTCGCACACCGCGGAGGTGGTGCTCGACCAGGTGCGGGTCCCCAGCTCTTGCCTGCTCGGCGGCAAGGACAAGCTCGACACCCGGCTGGCGCGGGCCCGCGAGGGCGCGTCGTCCGGCGGCTCCGCCAACGCCTCGATGGCGACCTTCGAGCGCACCCGCCCGGCCGTGGGCGCCCAGGCCGTCGGCATCGCGCGCGCGGCGTACGAGATCGCGCTCGACTACGCCAAGACGCGCGAGCAGTTCGGCCGCCCGATCATCGAGAACCAGGCGATCGCGTTCGCGCTGGCGGACATGAAGACCGCCATTGACGCCAGCCGGCTCCTGGTCTGGCGCGCCGCGTGGATGGCCAAGCACGGCAAGGTCTTCGAGGCCGCCGAGGGCTCGATGTCCAAGCTGTACGCCGGCGAGACCGCGGTCCGCGTCACCGGCCAGGCGATGCAGATCCTCGGCGGCAACGGCTACACCCGCGAGTACCCCGTCGAGCGGATGGCCCGCGACGCCCGCATTTACACCATCTTCGAGGGCACCTCCGAGATCCAGCGGCTGGTCATCGCCCGGGCGATCTCGGGGATGCAGATCCGCTGACCCACCGATTCGTCTGCGCTGCCACGTGGAGGCTGCCGCGTGACGGGTCAGACGAATCGGACCGGCAGGCATGACTTGGGCAGCTACGAGTCCTACCTGTGGCAGGTGCTGTCGTCCGCGATGCCCGGCCGGCAGGTCCGAATGGTCGAGCCCGGCGTCTTCGACGCGAAGCTCCGCGAGGAGGGCATCGACTGGCCGGCCGACGCCGAGAGCATGGTCGGCCTGAAGCGGTTGGCCAACATCCGCGAGTGCGTGGAGCAGTCGCTCACGGACGGGGTCCCGGGCGACCTGGTGGAGACCGGTGTCTGGCGCGGAGGCTCGTGCATCTACATGCGCGGCATCCTGGCGGCGTACGGCGACCCCGACCGCAAGGTCTGGGTCTGCGACTCCTTCGAGGGGCTGCCCGAGCACGACGGTCGCTACGAAGCCGACATCGGCGACCAGTTCCACACCTTCAGCGAGCTTGCGATCTCGGTCGAGGAGGTGCAGGAGAACTTCAGCCGCTACGGGCTTCTCGACGACCGGGTCGAGTTCCTCAAGGGCTGGTTCGCCGACACGCTCGGCGAGGCGCCGATCGAGCAGATCGCGGTCCTCCGGCTCGACGGCGACATGTACTCCTCCACGATGGACGCGCTCGAGCCGCTCTACGACAAGGTCTCGCCCGGCGGCTTCGTGATCGTCGACGACTACGGCGCGGTCCCGGCCTGCGCCCAGGCGGTCCACGACTTCCGCGATGCCCGCGGCATCACCGACGAGATCCACAAGGTCGACTGGACCGGCGCCTACTGGCGCAAGGGCCTCCCGTCGTGAGCGAGCCGAACGCCGTCGACGAGGGCGTCGCCCGGCTGGACTCGGCGCTGGCCGGGACCCGCCAGAACGCCCAGCGGGCCCTGCGCGAGCTGCACCATGCGATGTCGCGCGACCTGCGCCGCGCCCAGCGGCGCGCCGACCGGGCCGAGCGCCGGGTCGCCGAGCTGCGCGGCAAGCTGCAGAAGGCGCGACGCCGCGCGAAGCGTCTCGAGCGCCGGCTGGTGGCGGCTCAGCAGGCGCCGTCGGGCCTGCGCAGGACTCTGGGGCGGGTGCGGAGGAAGCTCACTCCCGGACGGCCGGCACAACGGTCTCGCTGATCAGCCGAAGCGACTCCCACGACGGCTCGGCGGGCAGCCCGCCGCACGCGGGGTGGCTGGTGACGAGCCGGATCTCTCCGGCCCGGCAGCGGTCGACGAGGTCGTCCGCGGTCAGCACGACGTAGACGCCGGCGGTCCGCATCTCCTCGACGGTGCTCGAGTCGTCGCGGACGTACGACGACGTGTCGGCCGCCCGCCACGCGGCGTACCCCCGGGCGTCGGCGAGCAAGTGGTCGCCGTAGCGATCCCAGAAGGCGTCCGGGTCCGCGGCGCAGAAGATGTTCGCCGGCCCGGGTGGCGCGAGCAGCGTCAAGCCGGGCTCGCGACCCAGCGCCCGGCACTCCTCCTCGTAGGCCGCCTTCAGCTCGGGACCGCCGACCTGCGGCTGGAAGTGCAGGCCGAGCCGGGCGGCCCGCTTCGCGGCCGCGACCGAGCCACCGCCGTAGAAGAGCATGGGGTGCGGCTGCGAGAAAGGCCCCGGCGTCACCGCACCGCTGGACCAGGCGTCGAGCATCCGGGTGATCCGACCCTCGACGTCACGGCCGCGGGTCTCCCAGGCCACCCCGAACACGTCGTACTCCTCGCGCCGGTAGCCCAGGCCGAGCGTGTAGCTGACCCGGCCGCCGGACAGGTGGTCGAGGACGGCGATGTCCTCCGCCAGCCGCAGCGGGTCGTAGAGGTTGACCAGCAGCGCGGCGATCGAGATCGGGATTCGCTCGGTCACCGCGGCGAACCCGGCAGCGACCGGGATCGGGCTGGGGAGGTACCCGTCCTCGGAGAGGTGGTGCTCGGACAGCATCAGCGCGTCGTGCCCGTTCCGGTCGACGTACGCCGCCTGCTCGAGTGCCCGGGCGAACAGCTCGCGCCGCTGCTCGGGCGTCGCGCCCGGCGCGCGGAAGTCGTAGCGGGTGACGAACGACGTGCGGACCACGGGAGCCAGACTAGGGACCGTGACGCAGCTTCACCTCGCGGACCTTGACGCGACGATCCGCTGGACCGAGACCCCGGGAGACGGACCGGCGCGCGTCTTCGTGCACGGGCTCGGCGGTGACTCGGCCGCGACATGGCCCGGGCTCGTGGACCGGCTCAAGCCGCTGGGTCGGCGCAGTCTCCAGGTCGACCTGCTCGGCCACGGGCGAAGCGAGGCGCCCGCCGGCTTCGGCTACACGTTGGCCGAGCACGCCGACACGGTGGCAAGGGTCGTCGACCAGGTCGTCGGCGAGCCGGTGGATGTCGTCGGGCACAGCATGGGCGGCTCCATCTCGATCGTGCTCGCCGCGCGGCGCCCCGACCTGGCCCGCAGCCTGTTGCTGGTCGAGCCGAACCTCGACCCCGGCCTCGCCTCCCGGGGAGTGCCCGGCAGCACCGGCATCGCGTCGTACGACGAGGCTGAGTTCCTGACGCAGGGTCTCGAGGAGTTCCTCGCCATCGCCGACCCCGAGTGGGTGCCGACGCTGCGCACCACCGACCCGGTCGCCCTCCATCGCAGTGCCGTCGGCCTGGTCCTCGGCAGTCGACCGACCATGCGCCGGCTGCTCGCGTCGATGACGATCCCGCGCGTGCACGTCGCCGGGGATCGGGGCATCCCCTACGACGTGACCGGGTTGCCGGAGGTGGGCGTGCGCTGCGTGACTGTCGCGAACGCCGGTCACGTCGCGATGGTGGACAACCTCGACGGGTTCCTGGAGGCCGTCGCCGGGGTGACCGCCTGACCACCTCAGCCGGTCGCGCGGGGGCGCGACCAGTCCGGACTGGCAGGCGAACACCACGAGCTGCGCGCGGTCGCGGGTTCCCAGCGTGGTCATCGAGCGGCTCACGTGGGTCTTGGCGGTCATCGGGCTGAGCACCATGTGCTCTGTGATCTCGTCGATGTTGAGACCGTGGGCGACGAGGGTGGCGACCTCCCGCTCCGGTTTGGTGAGCAGGGCCAGGTCGGCCGAGGGCAGTACGTCGGCGGGCCGGGCGACGAAATCGCTGATCAGCCGCCGGGTGACGCCCGGCGAGCCTCGGCGCGGCTCTCCACCTCACGCATGCGGGCCTGCCACTGCAGTGACGCGACCACTCCGAACGCGGCCGAGACCAGCCAGCCGGTGCCGTAGAACCTCCGCCAACCCCGATCGGTGCGCATGCCTCGAGCGTAGGCGGCGCGTTGAGGCCGCGCGTCCCGCCGAGGGAGTACGCCGGCCTACTCCCGACGCGGTAGTCACATCTCGCCGCGCCCCTTCGTCGCAGTAGTCAGAAGAGACGTCCGTGGGGCGACGCGATCCGGCCGGGTCGCGGCGCACCATCGACACCCCGATCCGACGAACGAGGAGAGACTGATGAACCTGCAGGGAACCGCGATGGCCGCCGACGTGGTGCGCCCCGGCGACGACGGGTACGACGACGCGGCGCGGGTGTTCTTCGCGACCGGGCGGCCGGCCATGGTGGTCCGGCCCCGCGACCCCGATGAGGTCGCCGCGGCGGTCCGCTACGCCGTACGCCACGACCTGGCCGTCTCCGTACGCTCCGGTGGCCACAGCGCCCTCGGGCACGGGACCAACACCGACGGGATGGTCATCGACCTCGCGCACCTGGACGCCGTCGACGTCCTCGACGCCGATCGGCGCCTGGTGCGCGTCGGTGGCGGCGCCACCTGGGGCACGGTGGCCGCTGCGCTCGACCCGCACGGGTGGGGCCTGACCGCCGGTGACACGTCCGACGTCGGGGTCGGGGGACTGACCCTGGGCGGCGGGATCGGCTGGATGGTCCGCCGGCACGGCCTGGCCATCGACAACCTCGTGGGTGCGCGGGTCGTGACTGCCGACGGCCAGCTGGTCACCGCGTCCGCCGACGAGCACCCGGACCTGTTCTGGGCGCTCCGCGGGGGCGGCGGCAACTTCGGTGTGGTCGTCGACTTCGACTTCGTCGCTCAGCTGGTCAGCACCGTGCACTACGGGACGGTCACCTACCAGGTCGACGATGCGGCCGACCTGCTCAGGAGATGGCGGGACGCGATGCGGCTCGCACCCGAGGAGCTGTCCAGCACCCTGGCGCTGCTTCCCCAGATGCCAGATGCGCCGCGGATGGCGAACGTCCTGCTGTGCTTCGCCGGCGTACCGGGCGCCGCGGTGACCGACGCCGACGCGGCCATCGAGCCGCTGCTGGAGCTCGGCACGGTCGTCCAGGCCAGCATCGAGGAGCGCAGGTATGCGGAGATCCTGGAGGACGCGCTGCTTCCGCCGGGCGTCCAGCTGATCAGCCGCGACACGCTCGTGCCAAGCCTCGACGACGACGTGATCGCGGCCATCGAGCGGCTGTCCGGTGCGCCGGGCCCGGTGGTGATCGCGGTGCGCAGCCTCGGCGGTGCCTTCGCCCGGGTCGCGCCCGAGGCGACGGCGTTCGCGCACCGTGCCTCGGAGGCCATGGTCGTGGGCGTGCGGATCCTCCCCGAGACCGCGACGGAGGCGGACGTCGAGCAGGCGCTGGTGCCATGGCAGGAGGTGGCGGCTCTCGGCACCGGGACCTACATCAACTTCCAGGGCTCGGCCACGGACGAGGACCTCGCCGCGGCATACCCACCTGCGACGTACGCCCGTCTGGCCGCCGTGAAGCGCTCGTACGACCCGGGCAACGTGTTCGCGCTCAACCACAACATCGAGCCCGCCTCAGCGGAGCAGGCGGAGGGTCCGGCGGCCTGACCCGGCGGGCGCCGGACTCAGAGATCGAGCGCGAGGTTCACCCAGGCCGAGCTGACCTGCATGCCGACCTTCTCGTAGAGCGCGAGCGCGCCGGTGCGCGAGTCGGTCGCGAGGTAGCAGCGGACCGCGCCGTGCTGCCGGGCCATCGTGAAGGCGTCGGCCAGCATCGCGCCGCCGAGTCCGAGCCCGCGGTGGTCCTTGCGGACCGCGATCCGCGCGACGTACCCGGCGTCGCCGGTCAGGTGCACGTGGGTCGCACCCACGACGGTGCCGTCGGCGCCCGTGCAGACCCGCAGGTTCCACGGCTCGTGACCGGGCCGTCCCCAGACCATCGCGGCGAAGTCCTCCAGGGAGCCGCGGGGGCGCCACTCGCTGAAGGCGTCCTCGACGACCTCGTAGAACATCGTCTGCTCGTCGGGGCGGGCCTCGCGGATCGCGTGGCCGTCCGGCAGCGGCTGCGCGGCGATCTCGGCACCCTCGGGCAGCTCGAGGTCCCACGCCGTCCACCGCTCCCGGTAGCCGCGCGCCTTCAGGAGCCGGTACGCCGGGCCGCCCTGCGGCACCTGGTTGCTGAGCAGCTCGGCGCCCCGGCTGCGAGCGAGGGCCTCGAGCCAGTCGGCCAGCGCCGAGCCGATGCCGCGCCCGCGCTCGGCCGGCAGCACCCCGGTGTAGCCGAAGTCCGGGTGCACGAGGTCGGCGTAGGCGACCAGCCGATCTCCGTCGAAGATGCCGAGGCTGCTGGTGGCGAGGTCGTACGACGGGCGCTGCCACTCGCTCACGACGTCGTCGAGGTCGACGTCGACGAGGCCGACGTCGTGCAGCTCCTCGGTCGTGATCAGCGCCGTCACGTCCTCGGCGTCGTCCAGGGTCAGCGGCCGGCTGGTGAGGCTGTCGGGAAGGCTCATACGTCTTCTGGGCTGGTCAGAACGAGTCCGCGGTTCACCCAGTTGGACGTGACCACCATGCCGACCTTCTCGTAGAGCCCCAGCGCGCCGGTGCGGGAGTCGGTGGAGAGCTCGGAGCGGGTCGCGCCGTGGGACCGCCCGGCCTCGAAGGCGTCGACCAGCAGCGCCTGGGCCAGGCCCCGGCCGCGCTCGTCCTTCCTGGTGGCGAGCCGGGCGATGAACGCCGACTCCTCACCCAGCTGGACCCACCCGAACGAGACCACGGCACCCGTCGGGTCGATCACGACCCGCAGGTTCCAGGGCTCGAAGCCAGGGCGGCCGGTCAGGCCGGCCAGCCAGTCGTCGAACGTGTCCCGCTCGCGCACCGACCACTCGAGGAAGGCGTCCTCCTGGACCGTCCAGCACTGCTCGTACTCCGTCGGGTCGGCCTCCCGGACGACGTACCCCGCGGGCAGCTCGCGCACCGGGATGGTCGCCCCGGCCGGCAGCTCCAGTCCCCAGCTCTCCCAGCGGACCCGGTAGCCCAGCGCCTCGAGCAGCCGGTCGCCCGGCGAGCCCAGCGGAACCGGCATCCCGATGTCCGGGATCCCCCGCTCGCGGGCGGTGGCTTGTATCCACCGCGCGATGGACGTGCCGAGACCTCGGCCGCGGTACGCCGGGTCGACGGCCGCGTCGCACCGGCCGTATGACCCGACCTCGCCGTAGGCGACCAGGCGGTCGCCGTCGAAGACCCCGATCGTCGACGCGGTGACGTCGAAGGAGGGCAGCGCCCAGTCGCCGACGATGTCGGCCTCCTCGATCATCACCTCGCCGAGGTCGGCCGCCTCCTGGGCGGCCATCACCTCGAAGACGGCGCGCGCGTCCTCATGCTGGAGGGGGCGGGTGCTGAGCCCGGAGGGAACGTCCACGCGCGGCAGTGTTCCGGAGAAATGGCCGACGGGGCCGCCCATTTATCGGACGGCCCCGTCGTGCGGGTGCTGGGTGAGCCAGGGATCAGGCGCTCTGCTCGGGAGCGTTCTTGATCGCGGAGATGTCGAACTGGAGCTTGATCTTGTCGGAGACGAGGACGCCGCCGGTCTCGAGCGCGGCGTTCCACGACAGGCCCCAGTCCTTGCGGAGCAGGGTGGTCTCGCCCTCGAAGCCGATGCGGGTGTTGCCGAACGGGTCCTGGGCCGAGCCGGTGAACTCGAACGGGACCGTGATGGGCTTGGTGACGTCCTTGATGGTCAGGTCGCCGGTGATCGTCCAGTCGTCACCGTTACGGGTGACGTCGGTCGAGGTGAAGGTGATGTTGGGGAACTGCTCGGTCTCGAAGAAGTCGCCGGAGAGCAGGTGGCCGTCGCGCTGCTCGTTGCCGGTGCTGATGCTGTTGGCGACGATGCTCACCTCGACCTTGGAGCTGGCCGGGTTCGCGGTGTCGACGTGCGCGGTGCCGTTGAACTCGGTGAACTGGCCGCGGACGGTGGCGACCATCGCGTGCCGGGCGCTGAAGCCGAGCCGGCTGTGCGCGGGGTCGAGGGTGTAGGCCCCGGCGATGTCGTCGAGTACGGCGGTGCCGGGGTCGAAGTCGGTGCTGGTCATGCTGGGCTCCTGATCGTTGGGGGCTAGAGTTGTTCAACCTTCAATGACCAGTAACGGACCGTGGTCCGGTTCTATTCCGGCGGTGGGCCAGAAATCGCCAGAAAGTTCGCCCGCACATGCCGGAGGGCCGAGCGCATCGCGCTCGGCCCTCCGATGTGCAGCTCGATATGCCGCTGTTGCCGCCTCAGGCGGCGTGCGTGACCGCCAGCTCCCTGGGAGCGGCAGCGGTGGGGACGACCACCCAGGTGGCCTCCATGCGCGTGCGCCCCGCGGCGTCGACCACCGGCATCCAGCGCATCTCGAGGCGCTCGGCCTTGGTTTCGTTCATCGTGAGACACCTCCCGTTCACTTTCTGTTCACCAAGAGTATCAGTCCCGGACACCTGCGCTCAGGAAATACCGCAACACGCGGTTCCTGCCCGATAACGGGCAGAAAGTTGCGGATGCGCGTGCCCGAGCCGCACCATATGGCTCGTGCCCGCCGATCGGACCCTCGTCGACCACCTGGTCGCCACGACCGAGCTCACCGCGGCCGAGGCGGCCCGGGTCGTGGAGGACGTCCTCGCCTTCCACGCCGAGCCGGTCGAGGACTACGTGCGGCGCCGGCACGCGGAGCTGAAGACCCACGGCGCCCGCAACCCCGAGATCTTCGCGCACCTCGCGCAGGAGCTCGCCCATCGCGTCGTGGCCGCGCCCGCACTCAGCGAGCGCCAGCTGCGACGGATCGTCTACGGCTGAGCACCACAGGAAGGCAGGACCTCAATGTGCGGCATCGTCGGGTACGTCGGAGGCCAGCAGGCGGCACCGCTGCTTCTGGAGGGGCTGAGCCGACTGGAGCACCGGGGCTATGACTCGGCGGG
Source organism: uncultured Actinomycetota bacterium (assembly GCA_963798045.1). Classification (GTDB taxonomy): domain Bacteria; phylum Actinomycetota; class Actinomycetes; order Propionibacteriales; family Nocardioidaceae; genus Nocardioides. The sequence goes on along the minus strand of CAWCSB010000003.1, from coordinate 55,942 downwards.
CGTCGCCGTGCTCGGCCCCGGCAAGGAGAGCCGGCTGCGAGTGGCCAAGAAGGCCGGGCGGGTGCGCGACCTGGCCGATCGGCTGCCCAAGCGGTTCGCCGGCAAGGTCGGCATCGGCCACACGCGCTGGGCGACACACGGGCCGGCGAACGACGCCAACGCGCACCCGCACGTCGACACCAAGGGCGACGTGGCCGTCGTGCACAACGGGATCATCGACAACGCTGCGGCCCTGCGGGCCGGGCTGGCGGACGCCGGCGTCGACCTGCTATCCGACACCGACACCGAGGTGCTGGCGCACCTGATCGGGCGCTCGGAGGCGGAGACACTGGAGGGGAAGGTGGTCGAGGCCCTGGCCCGGGTGGAGGGCACCTACGGGCTGGCGGTCCTGCACGCGGCGTTCCCCGACCGGATCGTGGTGGCCCGCAACGGCAGCCCGCTGATCGTCGGCATCGGCGACCACGAGATGTTCGTCGCCTCGGACCTCGCCGCGCTGGTCCGCTACACGACGCGGGTGGCGCACCTCGACGACGGCGAGCTGGCCACGATCACGGCCGAGGGGTTCACGACGTACCGCCAGGACCTCAGCCACGTGGCGCGGACCGCGACGGAGGTCGAGGTCGACCCGGCGGCCTACGACACGGGCGACCACGCGTCTTTCATGCACAAGGAGATGCTCGAGCAGCCGGAGGCCGCCGAGCGGGTGCTGCGCGGTCGCCTCGACGAGCGGTTCGGCACCTCACACCTCGGCGGCCTCGAGATGGACGCCCGCGACCTGCGCGCGATCCGCCGGATCAAGGTGCTCGGCTGCGGCTCGGCGTACTACGTCGGCCAGATGGGCGCCGGGCTGGTCGAGGAGCTCGCCCGGATCCCGGCCGACGCCGAGTCCGCCAGCGAGTTCCGCTACCGCAACCCCATCATCGAGCCGGACACGCTCTACGTCGCGGTGAGCCAGTCCGGGGAGACCATCGACACCTTGCTCGCGGTCCAGGAGATCCGGCGCAAGGGCGGTCGGGTCGTGGGGCTGGTGAACGTCGTCGGCTCGGCGATCGCCCGGGAGTGCGACGGCGGCATCTACCTGCACGCCGGTCCCGAGATCGCGGTCGCGTCGACCAAGGCCCTGACCAACATGTTCCTCGGCTTCGCGCTGCTCGCCCTCCAGCTCGGGCGGGTCCGCGACCTGTCGATCGCCGACGGACGCCGGCTGGTCGCCGGGCTGCAGCGGCTGCCCGAGCAGATCGCCGAGGTGCTCGCCCAGGAGCCCGCGCTCGCCGAGCTGGCCGGCCGGCTGTCCGAGGCCGAGAGCCTGTTCTTCGTCGGCCGGGTGCGGGGCTACCCCGTGGCCCGCGAGGGCGCGCAGAAGTTCAAGGAGATCAGCTACCGGCACGCGGAGGCCTACCAGACCTCGGAGCTCAAGCACGGCCCGCTCGCGCTGATCGACCCCTCGGTCCCGACCGTCGCCATGGTCCCAGCAGACGAGCTGACCGAACGCAACGTCGCCGCGCTGCACGAGGTGGCGGCGCGCGGCGGACCCTTGGTGGTCGTGACCCACCCGACGGTCGACCTCGGCGACCTGCCGACCCAGGCCTCCGTGCACCGGGTCGACGTCCCCCGCAACGAGCGCGAGCTGGACCCGATCCTGATGACGGTCGTCCTCCAGCTGCTCGCCTACCACGCCGCAGCGGCCCTCGGGCACGACATCGACAAGCCGCGGAACCTCGCCAAGTCGGTCACCGTCGAGTGACCGATCAGGGGAAGGCGTCCCGGTAGGCCTCCAGTCCCGCGAGGTACGCCGCCTCCTTGCGCCGGCGGACCAGCGGGTCGCCGCCGGTCCGCAGCTCAGCGTCGACCCAGTCGGCGGCGACATCGACCACGGCATCGAGCATCAGCGCCCGCCGGGCGATGGTGTGCACCGGCTCGCCCGGCCAGTGGTGGGGGTCGGGGCCGAGGGCGTCGTGGCGGAGGATCGCGTCGTCGACGACCGGGTCGCCGACCGACAGGTCCTCCCAGTCGAGCAGCCACAGCCGCTCCGGCGACACCAGGAAGTTCTCGTGCCACGGGTCGCCGTGGACGGGCGCGTCGGCCGGCCCGTCGAGCGCGTCGACGAGGATGGCGAGCGCCTCGACCTCGTCGGCGAGATAGGCGTGCAGGTCCTTTGCGACGTAGCCCTCGATGATGTCGAGATCGGCGACGAACCGCTCCAGCCAGACCTTGCGGAAGCAGTCGGCGGTGGTGGTGGGCGGCCCGAGGAGATCGGCCAGGGCGGCGTCGCCGTGCAGCCCGGTCAAGATCGATCGCGCCTCGTCGTACCGCTCGTGGAGGGTGCTCCTGGTCGCGACGGGTGCGTCGATGAACGGGAACAGCAACGCGGTCCGCCCGTCGACGGCCAGCGTGTCGAGCAGCGGTGGGGCGGCGTGCCGTTCGGCCAGCAGCTGGGCCACCCGGGACCAGGTCGTGAGGGGCCAGTCCTCGTCCTCGTTGGCCGCGACCTTGACCCACAGCGGGCGACCGCCGAGGTGGACCGCGAAGGACAGCTTGTCGGCGCCGGCGTGGTTGAACCGGTGCTCGACGTGCGCGCCGGGCCCGAGTGCTGCCACGAGGGCGTCCTGCACGCGGCGTACCGACATGGTTCGAGTCTGCAATGGTGATCGAGCCCACCGCGACAAGGAATCGGGTGCCCGGGCGCCGGACGACTACCGTTGACCGGTGAGTAGTACCCCCGAAGACCAGACCTTCGCCGACCTCGGGCTCGCCGGTCCGGTGCTCAGTGCAGTCGTCGCCGTGGGCTACGAGGCACCCTCGCCGATCCAGGCCGCGACCATCCCACCGCTGATGGCCGGCCGCGACGTGGTCGGTCTCGCGCAGACCGGCACCGGCAAGACCGCGGCGTTCGCGCTGCCGATCCTCTCCCGGCTCGACCTGTCGCAGAAGAAGCCCCAGGCTCTCGTGCTCGCCCCAACGCGCGAGCTGGCTCTCCAGGTGTGCGAGGCCTTCGAGAAGTACGCCGCCGGCTCGCCCGGGGTCAAGGTGCTGCCCGTCTACGGCGGCCAGGGCTACGGCGTCCAGCTCTCCGCGCTGCGCCGCGGTGTCCACATCATCGTCGGCACGCCCGGCAGGATCATGGACCACCTCGACAAGGGCACCCTCGACCTCACCGAGCTGCGCTTCCTGGTCCTCGACGAGGCCGACGAGATGCTCAACATGGGGTTCGCGGAGGACGTCGAGACGATCCTCGCGGACACCCCCGAGGACAAGCAGGTGGCGCTGTTCTCGGCGACCATCCCCGCACAGATCCGGCGGCTGTCCGCGAAGTACCTGCACGACCCGGTCGAGATCACCGTCAAGGGCAAGACCCAGACCGCCGCGAACATCACCCAGCGCTACCTGTTCGTCTCCTACCCGCAGAAGGTCGACGCCCTCACCCGGATCCTCGAGGTCGAGAACTTCGAGGGGATGATCGTCTTCGTCCGCACCAAGAACGAGACCGAGACGCTCGCCGAGAAGCTGCGGGCCCGCGGCTTCTCCGCCACCGCGATCAACGGCGACGTGCCGCAGAACGTGCGGGAGCGGACGGTCAACCAGCTCAAGTCCGGCCAGCTGGACATCCTGGTCGCCACCGACGTCGCGGCGCGCGGGCTGGACGTCGAGCGGGTCAGCCACGTCGTCAACTACGACATCCCGACCGACACCGAGTCCTACGTGCACAGGATCGGTCGGACCGGTCGGGCCGGGCGCAGCGGGGACGCGATCTCGTTCGTGACCCCTCGGGAGCGCTACCTCCTCAAGCACATCGAGAAGGCCACCCGGACCACGCTGGTCCAGATGCACCTGCCGAGCGTCGAGGACATCAACTCGACCCGGCTCGCCCGCTTCGACGACGCCATCTCCGCGGCGCTGTCGTCGACCGAGCGCGTCGACTTCTTCCGGGACGTGGTCGCCCACTACGTGCACGAGCACGACGTGCCCGAGGTCGACGTCGCGGCGGCTCTGGCGGTCGTGCTCCAGGGCGACGAGCCGCTGCTGCTCGACCCCGAGGCCGAGCGGCCCGCCCAGGTGGCGCGTGGTGACCGGCCCGACCGGGCCGGAGACCGCGCCGGAGACCGCAGTGGCGACCGTGGCCCTCGCGTGGCGCGCGACGGCAACCCTCTGGCGACGTACCGCATCGCGGTGGGCAAGCGGCACAAGGTCGAGCCCCGGCAGATCGTGGGCGCCATCGCCAACGAGGGCGGGCTGCGCCGCCAGGACTTCGGCGCGATCAGCATCCGTCCCGACCACTCCCTGGTCGAGCTGCCGGCCGAGCTGTCCGCCGAGACCTGGGACGCGCTGCGCTCGACGCGCATCTCCGGCAAGCTGATCGGCCTCAAGAAGGACGACGGTCCGCCCGGCCGCGGCCCCCGGTCCGCGGGCAAGGCGCCGGCCGGTGACAAGAAGCCGAGGCACAAGAACCGCTGACCTGCGCCACGGGGTGCTGCAACGGCCCGGTTTGGGGAACTGTGGCTGCATGAGCCTGTTCCGGACCAAGTCGATCGAGCAGTCGATCGAGGACACCGACCACCCGGACCACAAGCTGCGCAAGGACCTCGGCGCGCTGGACCTGATGGTCTTCGGGGTCGGCGTGATCATCGGTGCCGGCATCTTCGTGCTCACCGGCACCGTCGCGGCCACCAACTCCGGACCCGCGTTGGCGCTGAGCTTCCTCATCGCTGCGGTTGCTTGCGGGCTGGCCGGTCTCTGCTACGCGGAGTTCGCCTCGACCGTCCCGGTGGCGGGCAGCGCCTACACCTTCAGCTACGCCACCCTGGGCGAGCTGATCGCCTGGACCATCGGGTGGGACCTGGTCCTGGAGTTCACCATCGGGTCGGCCGCACTGTCGGTGAGCTTCTCCGGCTACCTGCAGGAGCTGCTGGACGGCACGGCCTTGGAGATCCCGACCTCCCTCGGCTCGGCAGCCGAGGGCGTGATCGACCTGCCGGCGGTGGTCATCGCGCTCGTGGTGATGGGCATGCTCATCCGCGGCACCAAGTTCTCCAGCCGGATCAACCAGGTCGTGGTCGCGATCAAGCTGGCGGTCGTCGCGGCCGTGATCGTGGTCGGCATCGTCCACGTCACCCCCTCGAACTGGACGCCGTTCATCCCCGCGTCGGAGCCCGTCCCCGACAGCGGCGGCGGCTTCGAGCAGACCCCGCTGATCACGACGCTGCTCGGGATCGAGCCGGCGGTCTTCGGGCTCGGCGGCGTGATCGCGGGCGCCGCCATCGTCTTCTTCGCCTTCATCGGCTTCGACATCGTGGCCACCACGGCCGAGGAGGCCCGCAACCCCCAGCGCGACGTCCCGATCGGGATCCTGGGCTCGCTGGCGATCGTGACCCTGCTGTACGGCGCGGTCAGCATGGTGGTGACCGGCGTGCAGAGCTACAAGGACATCGACCCCGATGACGCCGCCCCTCTGGCCACCGCGTTCGACGCCGCAGGAGTGGGCTGGATCGGCGACCTCATCTCGGTCGGTGCCTGCATCGGTCTGGTCGTCGTCGCGATGATCCTGATGCTGGGCCAGACCCGCGTCGCGTTCGCGATGGGTCGCGACGGCCTGCTGCCCCGGGGACTCGCCAAGGTGCACCCCACCTTCGGCACGCCGTACCGAATCACGCTGGTGACCGGGCTCGTGGTCGCCGCCATCGCCGGCTTCGTCGACCTCACCACGCTGGCCGACCTCGTCAACATCGGCACCCTGTTCGCCTTCATCCTGGTCAGCATCGCCGTCGTCGTGCTGCGCCGGACCCGGCCGGACCTGCCCCGTGCCTTCCGGGTGCGCTTCGTGGTGCTGGTGGCGACGCTGTCGACGGGCATGTGCCTCTACCTGATGCTCAACCTCAAGGGCGACACCTGGATCCGGTTCCTCGTCTGGATGGCAATCGGCTTCGTCGTCTACTTCGTCTACGGGCGGCGGCACAGCCGGCTCGGGCAGACGCAGGAGGTCGATCAGGTCGGGACCTAGAGCGCGAACGCCACCAGCGACCCGGCCGCAACCTGACCGGACGCCGCCGCGACCATCACCGAGGCCATCGGCATCGGCAGCGCGGCGACGTGGGCCATGTCGCCGGCAGCGTGCACGCCCGGCACGCTGGTGCGGCCCATCGGGTCCACCTCGACACAACCCGACGGGTTGAGGGCGAGGCCGAGCTGCTCGGCGAACGGCGCGCGCTGGGTCAGCGTCGTCGCGACGAACAGGCCCGCGACGTCCTCGGACGGTCCCTCGACGAAGCTGACCGTCGCGCCGAGCGGGCTCGGGCAGACGCCGGTCACCCGGTCGGTGCGGACCGCCACACCCGCGGGCAGCTCGACGGTGAGCTCGTCGCCGTCGGTGAAGACCGTGATCCGGGAGGCGATCGGACCGACCAGCCCCGGCAGGTGGCCGGCCCCCGCCGTGCCGAGGATGCCGACGTGCCGGCCCGCGAACTCGTGGCCGTGGCAGAACGGGCAGTGCGCCACCACGGACCCGAACAGGTCGGCGAGCCCGGGCTTGTCCGGCAGCGTGTCGACCAGACCGGTCGCGAGCAGGACGCCGCGGGTCGCGACCAGCTCGTCGCCGAGCGCGACCACGAAGCCGCCCCCCGAGTCGGATCGAGCGTCTTCGGCCACCGAGGTGACTGCGTCGTCGCGCACGGTGACCGTGTCGTACGCCGCCAGCTCCTTGCGCGCCGCGGCACGGAACTCGGCCGGCGGGACGCCGTCGTGGGTCACCACGTTGTGCATGTGCGCGGCCGGGTCGTTGCGATAGCTGCCGGAGTCGACCATCAGCACCTTCCGGTGCACCCGGGCCAGGGTCAGGGTGGCCTGGAGGCCGGCCGGACCTCCGCCGATGACGACGACGTCGTACTTGTCCATCAGTGCTCCTCGCGCTCGAACTGATCACCGAACTTGTTGTTGGCACGAGGATGTGACTTCATGTTGACATGAAGTCAAGCCTGGACTGGTCGATCGGTGAGGTGGCCGAGAGGTTCGGCCTCGAGACCCACGTCCTGCGGCACTGGGAGGACGTCGGCCTGCTCACCCCGGCGCGCGACCCGGCGGGGCGACGGCGCTACGCCCGTGACGATGTCGTCCGGGTCGCGACAGTGATCCGGAGCAAGGCCGCGGGCATGAGCCTCGACCAGATCCTGGTGCTCCTCGGCGCCGAGTCCGCGGGCCGGCACCAGGTGCTGGAGGCGCACCTCGCCGACCTGGACCGGCGGATGGAGGAGATGCGGCGGTCCCGCGAGATGACCGAGCACGCGCTCCGTTGCCGGGCCCACGACATCGCCACCTGCCCGCGGTTCAGCGCGATCGTCGAGGACCTGATCTCCGGGGAGCGGTCGGCCTTCCCGCCGATCCACTCCGGACAGCACGTCTAGGAGGCTGCTGTTCAGCAGGCTCCTAGGGACTGTGGGGGTCCGGAGAAATGGGGGACCGCGACCCATGCGCTGCCGGGAGGTCGGTCCCTAGCGTCCGGGCCATGACCAAGAACCTCGGCGGACGTACGGTGCGCACCGTGCTGACCTGCGCCGCGGCGCTCGTCCCCTTGACCCTGACCGGCTGCGACTCAGGCTCCGATCCGAGTTCGGACGCGCACCCGCTCGGAGCCGAGGTCGACACCCGCTTCTACTCGCTGCTCGAAGGCACCGAACAGGGACCGGGCACCGTCGCCGTCACCGACGTCCGCATCGGCGCGCGGGGAGACCTCGAGGCGACCGGGTTCGAGCTCGATGCCGACCAGGCCGCCTCCACCCCGCACCACGTAGACATCACCTTCACCAACACCGGCGACGCACCGGTCGACCTCCGCGACCCCAGCGGCATCGACCAGGACGACGAGCTGGTGCCGTCGCTGACCGTGCTGGAGCTCGGCACGACGTCGTCGGTCTTCGCCGAGTGCCCCCTCCTGCCGGACAGGCTCGCGCCGGGACGGAAGGTCGACGGCTGCGCCATCGTGCTGGTGCCGGAAGGCCTCGATCTCGACCGGATCTCCTACCTGCCCGACGCCACCGAGGAGTTCGTCTACTGGGACTCGGGGCTCTGACCGCGCCGTGACCACGTCGATGCAGCACTACGCTGACGCCGTGCGCCTGCTCGAGCGCGAGCGCGAGCTCGACGTCCTGCAAGACGGCCTGCGTCAGGTCCGCGACGGCCTCGGCGTGGGGATCGCGGTCGCCGGCGACAGCGGCACCGGCAAGTCCTCGACCATCGCCGCAGCGCTGCGCGAGGCGTCCGGGCTTCGCGTCCTCCGCGGTCAGTGCGACCCGCTCGGCACCCCGCGTCCGCTCGGCCCGTTCCGCGAGCTCGCGCTCCCGGACCTCGTCGCGCGCGTCACCGCCGACGACCTCCACCTGACCGAGACCGCCGAGGCCGTCCTGCGGGGGCTGGCCACCGAGCCCACCGTGCTGGTCATCGAGGACCTGCACTGGGCCGACGCGGCCTCCGCGGACGTGCTGCGCTACGTCGTACGCCGCGTCGAGACCGTCCCGGTCGCGGTGCTGGTCAGCTATCGCGACCGGGAGATCGGGGCGCGGCACCCGGCGCGGCGACTGCTCGGCGACTTCGCCGCCCTCGACGGGCTCCGCACCCTGTCGCTCGGTCCGCTGTCGGTCGACGCCGTGGCCACCGCCATCGACGGGTCCGGACTCGACCCGCTACGGGTCCACGACCTGACGGGCGGCAATCCCTTCTACGTGTCGCAGGTCGCCCAGGAGCCGGACCGGCCGCTGCCCGCTTCGGTGCGGGACACGATCCTGGCCAGGACCGCCGATCTGGAGCCGGACGACCTGCAGACGCTCCAGCTCATTGCGTGCTCGCACGACGGGCTCGACGACCGCCTGCTGCCGCTCGTCGGGGTGGACCTGGACGAGCTGCGCCGGCTGGACAGCACGACGCTGCTGGCCCGGACCGACCGCGGGATCGCGTTCCGCCACGAGCTGGCGCGCCAGGCTGTGGAGACCACGATCCCGCCCGGCGGCGCACCCCGGCTCCACCAGCGCCTGCTCGAGTCCCTCGAGCAGGTGGAGCCGCGCGATCCGGCCACCTTGACCCACCACGCTCTCGCCGCCCGCGACGCGGCCCGGACCTTGGTCCACGCCCGAGCGGCGGCTGCGGAGGCGGTCGCGACCGCATCCAACACCGAGGCAGCGGCTTTCCTCGAGCTCGCGCTCGCCCACCTGCCGAGCGGGGCGCCGGTGCTCGAGCGCGCGGCGTTGCTCATGCAGCTGGCGCAGCAGCTCTACGTCACCGCGCGCCTGTCGGACGCGAGCGCCGCCACCTTGGCCGCCATCCCGCTGTTCAAGGAAGCCGGATATCTGGAAGGGGTCGCCCAGGCGCAGGCTGTGCTGTGCGTGCTGGAGTACCAGTCCGGACGCCGCGCCCCCAGCAACCGGCACGCCGCTCAGGCCTTGGAGCTGACGGAACGGCTGGACGCACCCGCCACCGTCGCCCGGGTACACGCCGACACCGGGATGGTCGCCTTCGTCGGCAGCGACCTCGAGCGCGCGGTGGCGTGCGGTGAGCGGGCGGCCGAGGCCGGGGCGGAGGCCGGGCTGGAGGAGTACGTCGTCTCCGGCCGGATGCTCGTCGAGGGGGTCGCCTGCGCGAGCGGCATGCCCGGCGCCCGCGACCGGGTCGTCGACCTGGTCGGGACCGCACGCAGGCACGGCTGGGACGAGGTGGCCTGGCGCGGCTACATCGTGTTGACCATCCATGACATGGACCGCGGTGAGCTGCGCTCGCTCCAGCGGGTCGTCGAAGACACGCTCGTGCACACGACCGAGCGCGACCTGCGCAACGCGACGCTCTGGCACCTGTCTCTCCGCTCGACGCTGCACGCGTACGCCGGCCGGTGGAGCGCCGCTCGTGAGGACGCCGACGAGGTGCTGGCCAGTGGCGCATGCGAGGGCTCGGTCTGGCCGCACCTGGCCCTCGCGTTCACCGCCCAGCGGGTCGGCGACCAGGACGCGTCGCAGCACCTCGAACGCTCCTGGCAGCTCACGGTCACCCTCGACGAGCCCGGCCGCTACCTGCCCATGCTCGCCGCCCTGGCCGAGTCGATGTGGCTCACCGGCGCCCCCGACCCGAGGGTCACCGACCACGCCGTCAACCACCTGGCGCAGCTCACCACTCCCGACTGCACGTGGCTGGCCGGCAACCTCGCCGTGTGGCTGCACCGCCTCGGCCTGCCGGTCGAGCTCCCGCCAGACCTGCCGGCGCCGTACGCCGCCCATCTCGAGGGCAGGCATGCCGAGGCTGCCGACTGGTGGCAGCGCGCGGGCAACTCCTTCGCCGAGGCGATGGCCTACGCCGACTCCCCCGATCCCGACGACCGGGTGCGCGGGGTGATGCTGCTGGATCGCCTCGGTGCCGTCGGCACCGCGGACCGGCTCCGGCGCGAGCTCCGCAGCGATGGTCTGGCCAGCGTCCCCAGCCGACCGGTCGAGTCAACGCGCGCGAACCCGGGCGGCCTGACCAACCGACAGCTGGAGGTGGCCCGGCTCGTGGCCCGCGGCTTCACCAACAGTGAGATCGCCGGTCAGGTCTTCATCTCCCCGAAGACCGCCGAGCACCACGTGTCGGCGATCCTCGCCAAGCTCGGGCTCACCAACCGCCGCGAGCTCCTGGTGCGCGCGGCCGAGCTCGGTCTGGACTGACGGCGCCGCGACTCAGCGAGGACAACGAGGACAACGAGGAACCTTCCCGCCCGTCCACTCTGGACACCACGTCTGGACGGGAGTTGGGTGAACGGGGCCACATCGGGTGGCCAGGTCACTTTCTCGGGAGACCACGTGCAACCAACTCTGCCTATCTCTGGGCATGTCATCAGGCGGCTCACGGCCGCACTTCTCGCGCTCGCCGCGGGCCTCGGACTCACGCTCGCGAGCAGTCCACAGGCCCACGCCGTCGGGGAGTCGTACGTCGCCCTCGGCGACTCGTACTCGTCGGGCGTCGGGACCCGCAGCTACATCGACGACGGCACCTCGTGCCAGCGCTCGACGCTCGCCTACCCCAGCCTCCTCGCGGCGCAGCGCGGCTACGCGCTCGACTTCCGTGCCTGCTCGGGGGCGACCGTCGGCGACGTCACCGGCAGCCAGCTCGGCGCACTCAACGGCGGGACGTCGTTCGTGACGATCTCGGTCGGCGGCAACGACGCGGGCTTCGCGGACGTGCTCACCGAGTGCGCGCTGCCCGGCTGGGCGAGCGACTGCGACGGCGCCATCGACGGCGCTGTCTCGATCATCAACAACTCGCTCCCCGGCAGCCTCGACGGGCTCTACGGGTCCATCAGCGGCCTCGCGCCGTCGGCGGAGGTGGTCGTGGTCGGCTACCCGCGGATCTTCATGGGGGAGGACTGCAACGCCCTCACCTGGTTCTCGCCGGAGGAGGAGTCGCGGCTCAACGCCACGGCCGACCTGCTCAACGGCCTGCTCGCGTCGGTCGCGTCCGCGCACGGCTTCGGCTTCGCCGACCCGACCGGCGCGTTCATCGGCCACGCGGTCTGCGACAACCCGGAGTGGATCAACGGGCTCTCCAACCCGATCAGCGACAGCTACCACCCCAACCAGGCCGGCCACGCGTCCGGCTACGCGCCGGTGGTCGGCGGGGTGCTCGGCTTCGCGTTCGCGGCGACCCCGGCGGTCCTGCAGGCGGCCCGGGCCCAGGGTGACGAGCTGGCCGCGCAGCAGCGGCAGTACGCCGCCCTCGACCGCACGATCGAGCCGGAGCTGTTCCAGGCGCCCGACCTCGACAGCCCGCGCGTCCGGCGGGCCGCTAAGGCGCACGGGATCAACCTGGAGCACTGGATCGCCGTGCACACCTGAGCGCCGGTGGCTGAGGTGTGAAGGCGCTCTGCGCCTGAGCCTCGAAGCCACGCAACCGTTCGCTGGGACTGGGATGACTCCAGTCCCAGCCGAACGCTGCGGTGGTTTCGAGGCTCGGCCGTGAACGGCCTCGCACCTCAACCACCGTGGGGCCGCCCTGTACAAAGGGGGCATGTCGCGACCTCGGGCCGCCGCTCTCACTCTCGTCCTCGTCCTGGGGACCGCCGCGTGCACCGGCGACTCCGGCGACGACGGGAAGTCCGACGAGCCGGACCCCCAGGACGCCGCGACCGCGCTCGCGTCCGGGCTGACGGCCAAGGACCTGTCGAAGGTCGACTTCACCAGCGAGACCGCGACGACCGCCCAGGCGTCGTACGACCGCATCACGCAGGAGATGGACCCGGCGACGCTCCGGGTCGACACGGCCGGGGTCGAGCAGACCGGTTCCACCGCCGTGGCGACGCTGCACTGGACATGGGACCTCACCTCGGCGACGTGGGAGTACGACGCCGAGGCCGAGCTGACGTTCGCCGACGACGGCTGGCAGGTGGCCTGGGCGCCATCGGCGATCGAGCCGTCCCTCGTCGAGGGCGAGAACCTGGACGTGTCCTCGGTCCTGGCCGACCGGGGCGACATCCTCGGCGCCGGCGGGCAGCAGATCGTGACCGAGCGGCAGGTGTCCCGGGTCGGCATCGACAAGCCCCAGCTGCAGTCCGCCGACCCCGCGCAGTCGGCCCGCGCGCTGGCCCAGCTGGTCGGGATCGATGCCGGCCCCTACGTGAAGGCGGTCAAGGCCGCGGGCGCCCAGGCGTTCGTGGAGGCGATCGTCTTCCGGCAGGAGGAGCTGCCCGCCGCGGTGAGCAGCGGCATCACCGCGATCCCGGGTGGCCGGATCCTCTCCGCGGTCCTGCCGCTTGCCCCGACCCGTGACTTCGCCGCGCCCCTCCTGGGCCGGGTCGGCGAGGTCACCGCGGAGATCATCGCGGAGCACCCGGAGTACCACCCCGGCGACATGGCCGGGCTCTCCGGCCTCGAGGCGAGGTACGACGAGCGGCTCCGCGGAACGCCCGGCGTCGCCGTGGACGCGGTGCCCGAGAAGGGCAACCCGCGCGAGCTCTACCGCACCGAGGCGACGCCCGGCGACCCGATCGTGCTCTCCCTCGACATCGGCATGGAGACGAAGGCCGAGGAGCTGCTGGCCGGCGTCGGCCCGGCCAGCGCGCTGGTGGCCATCCGGCCCAGCACCGGCGAGATCCTGGCCGCGGCCAACGGGCCCGGCAACGGTGGCCAGAACCTCGCGACGTTCGGCCAGGCCGCGCCCGGGTCGACGTTCAAGACCGTGAGCAGCCTGGCGCTGCTGCGCGCCGGGCTGACGCCCGACACCGTCGTGCCCTGCACCCCGACGGTCACCGTGGACGGCAAGGAGTTCAAGAACTACAGCGACTACCCGGCCAGTGCCCTCGGCGACATCCCGTTCAGGACGGCCGTGGCCAACTCGTGCAACACGGCCTTCATCTCGCAGGCCCCGAAGCTGTCCGGGACGAACCTGTTCGACGCCGCTGTCTCCCTGGGCATGGGGCTCGACCACGACCTGGGCTTCCCGGCGTACTTCGGCAAGACCGACCCCGACACCGAGAGCGAGACCGGCGCGGCCGCGCAGCTGATCGGGCAGGGCACCATCCTTGCCTCCCCGATGGTGATGGCCACCGTGATCGCGTCGGTGCAGCAGGGGTCGCTCGTGGTGCCGCGGCTGGTCGAAGGGGTCGACGTCAGCGCGCCGGAGGGCGCGGCGCCGCTCTCCGAGGCCGAGGTGACCGCGCTGCGGTCGATGCTGCGCGGTGTGGTGACCGACGGCAGCGGCCGCGGGCTGCTCGACGTGCCGGGCGCGCCGGTGATCGCAAAGACCGGTACGGCGGAGTTCGGGACCGGCGCCGACCTGCAGACCCACGCGTGGATGATCGCCGCCCAGGGCGACCTGGCGGTCTGCGTCTACGTCGACGTCGGGGAGTCCGGCAGCGGCACCGCCGGCCCGATCGTGGAGGCGTTCCTGCGCGCGCAGCGCTGACGTGGCTGCCCCCGGCGCGTGGAAATGAGCGGACCCCCCGTCGCATGGGGTCGACGAGGGGTCCTTGCCGAATTCGCAGTGCTCCCTCCGAAGTCGACTGACACAGACAAGCACAACCCCGCCCCGGCTGTCATGTCTTTCGGGCCGGTGGGAAAGTGGCCCACATGACCGGTCTGGACTTTCTCCCAACTGACCAGCGACGCCTGTTCATCGGCGGCGAGTGGACCGACGCCGAGGGGGGCGGGACCTTCGACGTGCTCGACCCGGCTGACGGGTCCGTCCTGTGCCAGGTGTCCGACGCGACGGTGGGCGACGGGCAGCGTGCGCTCGAGGCCGCGGTGGCGGCGCAGCGCGACTGGGCCCGCACGCCGGCCCGCGATCGCGGCGAGATACTGCGGCGCGCGTTCGAGCTGGTGGCCGCGCGCACCGAGCAGTTCGCCGGGCTGATGAGCCTCGAGATGGGCAAGACCCTCAAGGAGGCCGCCGGCGAGGTGACCTACGGCAACGAGTTCCTGCGCTGGTTCTCCGAGGAGGCGGTCCGCATCCACGGCCGCTGGATGCAGGCACCGGCCGGGGGCAGTCGGCTGCTCACCATCAAGAAGCCGGTCGGGCCGTGCCTGTTCGTGACGCCGTGGAACTTCCCGCTCGCCATGGGCACCCGCAAGATCGGGCCCGCGGTCGCGGCCGGCTGCACGATGGTGGTCAAGCCCGCGCAGCAGACGCCGTTGACGATGCTCGCGCTGGCGGCGACGTTCGCTGAGGCGGGCCTGCCGGACGGGGTTCTCAACGTCGTCACCACGACCCACGCCGGTGATGTCAGCGCCGCGGTCATGGCCGACCCGCGGCTGCGCAAGGTCAGCTTCACCGGCTCCACCGGCATCGGGAAGCAGCTGGTCAAGCAGGCCGCCGACCAGCTCCAGCGGGTGAGCATGGAGCTGGGCGGCAACGCGCCGTTCCTCGTCTTCGAGGACGCCGACGTCGACGCGGCCGTCGACGGCGCGATGCTCGCCAAGATGCGCAACATGGGCGAGGCCTGCACCGCCGCCAACCGGTTCCTGGTGCACTCGGCGGTGTCCGACGAGTTCGCCAAGAAGCTCGCCGACCGGATGGGTGCCCTCACCCTCGGCCGCGGCCAGGACGACGGCACCGACGTCGGTCCCCTCATCGACGAGAAGGCGGTCGAGTCGGTGAGCAGGCTCGTGGACGGCGCGATCTCGGCGGGCGCCTCGGTGGTGGTCGGCGGCCAGGCGCACGGCGGCCCCGGCTACTTCTACCCGCCGACCGTGCTGGTCGACGTACCCCACGACGCCGAGATCAACCGGGAGGAGATCTTCGGCCCGGTCGCGCCGATCACGACGTTCGAGACCGAGGACGAGGCCGTCGACAAGGCCAACGACACCGAGTACGGCCTCTCGTCGTACGTCTACACCCGCGACCTGCAGCGGACGATCCGGCTGGCCGAGGCGCTCGACTTCGGCATGATCGGCGTCAACACCGGGCTGGTCTCCAACCCGGCCGCGCCGTTCGGCGGTGTGAAGGCCAGCGGCTTCGGCCGCGAGGGTGGCTTCGAGGGGATCGAGGAGTACCTCGACACGACGTACGTCGCGCTGGCGGTCGACTGATCGGCTCGGCCGTCGCAGGAGTCCCCTGATATCAGGTGACCCTGCACTTCTGCACCGAGATCTCGGTGCAGAAGTGCAGCATTCCCCTGAGATCAGGGGACCCCGACGACCGACGAAGTCAGACGCCCTCGGACGGGGGCGGCGTCGAGGCCTTCTTCGCCACGGCTTTCGCGGCCACCGGAGCAGCCGGCGGCGGCTCCTGGTCCTCGCTGGAGAAGTTGGAGACGCCGCGACGGATCATGTCCTGGAGGTCGATCCCGGTCGTCGTCTTCAGCATCGACAGGGTCTGCACCACGTTGTCGGTGACCTGCTTGGGCAGGGCGCCCGCGCCGTCGGTCGAGAGCACCGTGAGCGTGTCGATGGCGGCCATCGGCGCGGCGACCTCCTTGGCGATCTGGGGCAGCACCTGCACCAGCATCTGCAGCACGGCGGCGTCGTTGTAGTGGGCGAACGCCGCGGCGCGCTGGTCCATCGCCGCCGCCTCGGCCTGGCCGACGGCCAGGGTGGCGGCCGCGGTGGCCTCGCCCTCGGCGCGGGTCGCGTCTGCCTCCGCCGTACGACGCGCCTTCTCGGCCTCACCGCGCTTGGCGCCCTCGATCGCCTCGGCCTCGGCCAGCGCCGACCGCTTCGCCTTCTCGGCCTCACCGGAGAGCCGGGCCTTCTCGGCGTCCGCCTCGGCGGCCGCGATGGTGGCGGCCTTGCGCGCCTCCGCGGCCGCGATCTCGGCCGACCGGCTGGCCTCGGCCTCCTGCTCGACCTTGTAGCGGGCCGCATCGGCGGGCTTGCGGACCTGGGTCTCGAGCTCGCGCTCGGTCAGTGCCGCTTGCCGGACGGCGACCTTCTCCTGCTCGGTGAGGATGGCCTGGTCCCGATCGGCCTGGGCCAGCGGACCAGCGGCGTTCGCCTGCGCGGACGCGGCGTCGGTCTCGGCCTTGATCTCGGCCTGCTTGAGGGCCAGCGTCCGCTGGGAGATCGCGATCTCCTGCTCGGCTGCGATGGTCGCCTGCTCGGCTGCCTGCCGGGCATTCGCCTCCGCGATCCGCGCCGCCTGGCCGACGCGGGCGGCCTCGGGCCGGCCGAGGTCGGCGAGGTAGGTGCCGTCGTCGGTGACGTCCTGGATCTGGAAGGTGTCGAGGATCAGCCCCTGGCCGGTCAGCGAGGTCTCCGACTCGTCGGCCACCCGCTGGGCGAACGCCGCCCGGTCCCGGATGATCTGCTCCACGGTCAGGCTGCCGACGATCGAGCGCAGCGCTCCGGCCAGCACCTCCTGGGTGAACGGCTCGACGTCGGCCTGCTGGCTGAGGAACCGCTGGCCGGCGAGCCGGATCTGGTCGGCGTTGCCACCGACCTTGACGATCGCCACGCCGTCGACGTTCAGCTTGATGCCCTGCCCGGAGACGGCGCCGCGGATCTGCACCGAGATCCGCCGGCTGGAGAGATCCATCGTCCCGAGCTTCTGGACGAACGGGATGACGAAGGTGCCGCCACCGAGGATGACCTTCTGCCCAGACAGGTCGGTGGTCAGCGCGCCCGTCTCCGGGTTGAGCACCGCCTTCCCTTTGCGGCCGGTGACGATGTAGGCCTGGTTGGGCCCGGCCACCTTGTAGCGACTGGTGATGAGCAGCACCAGCAGCACGAGCGTGCCGACGAGTCCGAGAACGGGGATGAGCATCGAGGTTCCTTCGTTGGGTTGGATCGGGTACGACGATTGGTCAGGGCAGTTCGTTCCACACCGGCGCGACGAGCACCGCCGTGGGGGAGAGGATCTGGGTCACGTGCACCTCGGTGCCCTGGTCGACGGGATCCTCGGCCTTGGCGTTGAGCTGCACGCTGTGGCCGCCGATCATCAGCCGGACCGTGCCGAAGCCGCCCGCGGGGATGCCCGTGACCACCCGGCCGGAGCGTCCCAGCGCATCGTCGGCGGTCAGCGTGCCGTCGCTGCCGCCGTCCTTGACCAGTCGAGTCAGCCACCACGCCAGCCAGCCGACCAGCGCGCCGGCGGCGACCCCGACCGGCACCGAGAGGACGGCCGGCGTACCGATCCCCTGCATCAGCGCGGCGCCGAAGCCGAACGCC
This sequence comes from uncultured Actinomycetota bacterium, assembly GCA_963798045.1. Lineage (GTDB taxonomy): Bacteria > Actinomycetota > Actinomycetes > Propionibacteriales > Nocardioidaceae > Nocardioides. The sequence goes on along the minus strand of CAWCSB010000003.1, from coordinate 38,345 downwards.
GACACGAAGCCGCCGATCACCGCGCTGGAGAACACGTCACCGGCGAGCGCGTCGAAGGCACCGTCGAAGATGTCGCCGAGCACCAGCGAGACCCCGACCAGTACGAGACCGACGATGCCGATGACCAAGAATGTCGTCATTGCACCTCGCTCCGTCCGTCCGGGGAGCGAAGCCTAACCGCAAGGTGGGAGGCCGAAACGTGGAGCCTTACGGCGCAGTGGCCGCCCAGTACCTCGAGTTCGCCACGCACTGCGAGGGCGAGTCCCCGTGCTTCGTCGAGTGGGCGCTCGGGGTCGCCGCCGACGAGGAGGTCCTCGCCTGGATCGAGCAGCTGCCCGGGCTGAAGCGGCAACCCAACATCGTGTTCGCCGCGGCCCGTTGGCACGGCGTCCCGGCGCCCGGTCCGTACGCCGGGCTGCGGGACGCCCTCCTCGGTGACGACGGCACGATCAGGGACACGATCCTGTCCCGATCGACGCAGACCAACGAGGTCGGCCGGCTGGCCACGCTGCTGCCCGCCTTCGCGTCGCTGGTGCCGACCGGGCCGGTGGCGCTCATCGAGGCAGGTGCGAGTGCCGGGCTCAACCTGTTCCCGGACAGGTGGGGCTATGCCTGGTCCACTCCGAGCGGCGTGGTCGAGCTCGGAGCCGCGCCATACCTCCCCTGCGAGGTCACCGGACCCGCACCGCTGCCGTCTGCGGTCCCGGACGTGGCCTGGCGCGCTGGCGTCGACCTGAACCCGCTGGGGGTCACCGACCCCGAGGCGATGCGCTGGCTCGAGAACCTCGTGTGGCCGGAGCAGGAGGACCGCCGCGCGCGGCTGCGGCACGCGATCGACGTGGCGGCCGCGGACCCGCCGCGGCTGGTCCGGGGTGACCTGCTGGACGAGCTGCCGGCCGTGGTCCACGAGGCCGCCGCACACGGCACGGTGGTGGTGTTCCACAGCGCGGTCGCGGTGTACCTGCCGCGGGAGGCGCGGGCCAGGTTCCAGGAGCTGATGCTCGGGCTGGTCGCCGACGGTGCCTGCCACTGGGTGAGCAACGAGGCTGCGAACGTCTTCCCCGACATCGCCGCGACCGCGGCGGACGGTGACCTGACCGCCCCGCACTTCGTGCTGGGCGTCGACGGCCGGATGGTCGGTCGTGCGCACGGGCACGGGCAGTACCTGCACTGGCTCTGACCCTGCCGGGGCCCGCGCCCACGGCGACCGAGGTTTCTAGGCGATGGTGCGGCTCCACAGGAAGATGTCGAGGCAGCCGGTCTGGGTGTCGCCGGGAGCGAGGTTGGTCGCGTTCGACTCGAAGGCGATGTGGTTCCCCTTGCGGCTCAGGCTCGAGCCACGGCTCTCCTGGTTTGCCCACGTCCCTGCGGGAGTGACACTGATCTTGGTGGTCTGGCCGGTCTGGCGGTCGAAGAGGTACACGTCCGTGCGGTAGAGGTTGTCGGCAGGCCCGGCGTCGAAGCTCAGGTAGCGACCGTTGCCGCTGACCCCCGTGCTGAAGGCGTTGACGCCGTTGGGCCACTCGGGGCGGGCCGTGGTGACGAGCTTCACCTGGTCGGTCGCCGCGTTCCAGAAGAACACCCCGTTGCTCTTGTCGGTGTCACCGGCGGCCAGGCTGTTCGAGCCCGAGTGCATCGAGACGATCTTGCCGTTGTCGCTGACGCCGGTCGCAGCCGCCGGGCGAGCGATGCCGTCGCTGCCGTGGCTGACCAGGGTCGTTGTGCCGGTCTGCACGTCGTAGAGGTAGGCCCCACCGCCGGGTGGGGTGCCGGCGGGGTCCATGTTGGTGGCCGCGCTCGTGTACGCGACGTACCGGCCGTTGCCGCTGATCGCTCCGAAGGTGGAGTCCTTGTTCGGCTCCGCCCCCGTGAGGGTATGGCTCACCTTGATGGTCGTGTCCGTCGCGGCGTCGTACCGGAACACGTCCCCCTTCTGGTTGTGGTCGCCCCGGATGATGTTGTGCGCACCGGTGGTGAACGTGACGTAGCGGCCGTCCGAGCTGATCGCGTTGCTCAGCACGGACTGGTTGGGGAGTCCGCCGGTGTGCGCCTTGGAGACGAGCGTGATCTTTCCGGTCGCGACGTTGTAGCGGTACACCAGCCCACCCACGGCCTGGGTGGCGCCGGGGAGGTCCGTCGCTTGCGACGAGAAGGCGATGAACTTCCCGTTGGCACTCAGTACGGCGTTGCCACTGCCGTCGTTCGCGGGCGCCCCTGCGGCGTTGCGGCTGATGAGCTTGGTGACGCCGGTCGTGGCGTCGTAGAGGAAGACGTCGCTCGTGCCGTTGTCGTCGCCGGGCACGATGCTGGGGGAGTACGACGTGAAGGCGACGTAGCGGCCGTCGTCGCTGACGGTGGGGTCGAAGCGTGCCATGCCGGCGCCGTCGGTCTCGTCGGCGGGGCTGACGGTGATCTGCGCGATGGTGCCGCCGGACGGGGCCAACGCCGGCAGCGCATCGGACGGGGCCGCGATCGTGGTCAGGCCGACGGCGGCCACCGCCGCGGCAATCGTTCGGACGAGGCCTCGCATGACGTCCCCTCTCGGGCAGAGCGCATCACTCCAACCGGATGCGGCTGCGTCAACGAAGACACGACACCGGACTAGCGCGGCGAGTTCTCGCGCGACGTCGTCGATGTTGGGTATGGACCGCGTCTGGACCTGCAGCTGCAGTGGCTCTGACGCTGGTCGTGACGGCCTCCGCGGTGCCACCGTGGGGTGGTGCACGTCGACGTGAACGGGACCCGGCTCTGGTTCGACGTCGACGGGGCGGCGCTCGTGCCCGACGGTGACGCGATGCGCAGCCGCCCGACTGTCGTGCTGCTCCACGGCGGACCCTTCAGCTACGACCACTCCTACTTCAAGCCGCACCTCGACTGGCTCACCGAGGTGGCGCAGGTCGTCTACCTCGACCTGCGCGGCCACGGCCGGTCGGCACCGACCGAGCCGGGCGAGTGGAGCTTCGAGGGGTGTGCCGACGATGTTGCCGCCGTGTGCCAGCGGCTCGGCATCGACAGGCCGGTTGTCGTCGGCCACTCGATGGGTGCGCCGATCGCCCTGCTGCACGCCGTACGTCACCCCGGCCAGGCCGGCGGCGTGGTCGTCCTGTGCGGCTTCGCACGCTGGGACCGCGCGCGGATCGTGGCTGGTTTTCGCAGTGTCGCGGGCGACGAGGTGGCGGCGCTCGCGGACGTCAGCTACACCGGCGGGGAGGTGAGCGACGAGGAGTGGGGGCAGGTCTTCGCGGCCTTCGGTCCACACCTCCCGGACGACGACACGATGGCCCGCCGGGTCGGCCACCCCGAGCTGGGCCCGTACGGGATGGAGCGGGTCCGCGCGGTCGACCTCGTCGGCTCCCTCGGCGGCCTCGAGACCGCCACCCTCGTGGTGGTCGGCACTGAGGATCCGGTCACGCCGATCGCCGCGGCCCAGGAGATCGTCGATGCCGTGCCTCCCGGCCGGGTGCGGCTCGAGGTGCTGCCCGCCGCCGGTCATTTCCCGTGGCTGGACCAGCCGGACCGGCTGCGCGCGGTGCTGGCCGACTTCGTGACCGGAGTCTCCGCTCCTTGACCTCAACCATTGTTGAACATGTCCCATGGAGGCATGCACGCGATCCGGCTCCACGCCTTCGGCCCACCTGACAACCTCGTCCTCGACGAGCTCCCCGACCTGTCGCCCGGCCCGGGCGAGGTACGGATCGCGGTTGGGGCCAGCGGCGTGCATCTGCTCGACACCACGATCCGGCGCGGCGAGCCCGGCCCGTTCCCGTCACCTGAGCTGCCCACCGTGCCCGGTCGTGAGGTCGCTGGCGTCGTGGACGAGGTAGGACCGGACACCGACCCCAGCTGGCTGGGGCAGCGGGTCGTGGCGCACCTCGGCCCGGTGCCCGGTGGGTACGCCGAGCAGGCGGTCACCGCGGTGGACAAGCTCTTCCCGGTGCCCGACGACGTCTCGTTGCCGGACGCCGTGGCCGCCGTCGGCACGGGAAGGACTGCCCTGGGCGTGGTCGAGCTCGAACCCGCGAGCGCGGGCGACGTGGTCCTCGTGCCGTCGGCAGCCGGCGGACTGGGCTGGCTGCTGGTGCAGTCGGCACTGGCCGCCGGTGCGACGGTGGTCGCGGCCGCACGCGGAGAACGCGCACAGGCGCTCGCGGGTCTCGGCGCGCACCTCGCCGTCGACTACGGCGAGCCCGGCTGGGACGAGAAGGTCCGCGCGGAGACCGAGGGCGTCACGTTGGTCTACGACGGTGTCGGTGGCGAGGTCGGGCGACAGTCCCTGGAGCTGTTGCGGCCTGGCGGCCGGCTGGTCATGTTCGGCTTCTCGGCAGGGACCCCGACCCAGCTGACCACCGACGACCTGGTCGGCCGCGGGATCAGCGCCGGCTGGTCGCTGGGCGCCCGGATGATGGCGCTGCCCGGCGGCATCCCGGGGCTCGCCGGCCGGGCACTGCAGAAGGTGGCGTCCGGCGAGTGGCGGCCGCTCGTCTCGACGTACCCGTTGTCCGAGGCGGGCCGGGCGCACGCCGACCTGGAGGGCCGCCGGGCCCTCGGAAAAGTCGTGCTGCTGTCGGCGCAGCGATGAATTCGGTCGAGGTTGTCGGTCCATACAGGCAGACTCAGGACAGGTTCTCGGGCAGGAGATGGACGTGAGCGAGCAAGTCGTCGAGCGGAAGCTGCCGCGCGCCCTGACGCCGTTCCGGCACAGCGCCTACCGCCGGCTGGCGGTGGCGCTCGTCCTCTCGACGTTCGCGTCCGGCGTCTGGGTCGTCGGACTCGTCTGGGAGGTCATCCGGATCGGCGGCGGCCCGGCGCAGCTGTCGGTCGTCTCGACCGCGGCCGCCCTCGGCGTCGTGCTCCCGGCGCTGCTCGGCGGCGTGGTGGCCGACCGCGTCCCCCAAAAGCTGATCCTGCTCGTGGTGGCGGGCGTCGAGCTGGCCGGCATGGCGCTCGTCGCCCTGCTCTCGATCACCGACCACACCGAGCTCTGGCACCTGGCTTCGATCTCGTTCGTGACCGGCATGGGCTTCGCCTTCTACTACCCCGCCTACTCCGCGTGGCTGCCGGCGCTGGTCCCCGAGTCCGACCTGATGGCGGTCAACGGCTTCGAGGGCATGGTGCGGCCGACTGTCGGTCAGGCGGTCGGCCCGGCCGTGGCCGGCGTCGTCGTGGGCGCGGTCTCGCCGGGTGCGGCGGTCGCGGTGGCGGCTGCTGCTTCGCTGCTCGGGCTGGTCGCACTGACGACGGTGCCGCTCACTCCCGTGCGCCGCGACCTGGAGGCCCAGGGCGAGCCCAAGCACCCGGTGGTCTCGGCGCTTGCGGACATGCGCGAGGGGTTCGTCTACATGGTCCGCACGCCGTGGCTGCTGTCCACGTTGCTGTTCGCGTCGCTGATGATCCTGGTGATGATGGGCCCCCTCGAGGTGCTGATTCCCTTCCTCATCAAGGACCGGCTCGGCGGTGGTCCGGGCGACCACGCCTTGGTGCTCGCGGCGTTCGGTATCGGCGGCGCGGTCGGCTCGATGGTGATGGCGTCCTTCAAGATGCCGCGCCGCTACCTGACCCTGATGAACCTGATGTGGGGCGTCGGCTGCCTGCCGTTCCTGGCGATCGGCTTCGCCACCGCGGTCTGGCAGATCGTCATCTCCGCCTTCGTGCTGGGCGCGCTGTTCTCCGCCCCGATGGTCATCTGGGGCACGCTGCTCCAGCGCCGGGTGCCCCCGCACATGCTGGGCCGGGTCGCCTCGCTCGACTTCTTCGTCTCGGTCAGCCTGATGCCGGTCTCGATGGCGCTGGCCGGTCCGGTGTCCGAGGCGATCGGGCTGCGGGCGACGTTCGCGATCGCCGGCATCGCACCGGGCGTCTTCGCGGTCATCGCCGTGCTGTGGGCCAGGCTGCCGCAGGACGAGCTCGCAAACCCGCTCCGCGACGAGGACGAGGAGTCCGAACCGGCCGACGAGGTCGTGCCCGCCTAGGCCGGTCGGGACCGTCGAGTGACCCATTTGGCAGGTCGCTACGGGGGCTTCGGCCTGCTGATCGGGTCACTCGACGAGAGCTCGTCAGGAGTGCAGCGGGTTCTCGCCCAGGTTCCGGACCAGCGCCATCGCCTCTGCGGCGCTGAGACCCAGCGCCCTGGTCTCGGCTAGGTAGGCGACGGCCGCGGCCTTCGCCTTCCGGGTCACCTGGTCACCGGTGACGAAGCTGCCGCCCCGGCCACGGGTCTCGATGACGCCGGACTGCTCGAGCTCGCGATAGGCGCGGGCGACCGTGTTGGTGGCGACGCCCAGGTCCTCGGCCAGGCGGCGGACCGTCGGCAGCCGGTCACCGGGCTGCAGGGCTCCGCTGTCCACGTGGGCAGCGACCTGGGACCGGATCTGTTCGTACGGCGGGGTGCTGGACGTGCTGTCGAGGTCGATCATGCGGCGGCCGCCACCCGGGACGTCACCGACTGGGCGGCGTCGATCCACATCACCCGGACAAGGTACGTACATCCACTTTGTGTATCAACACAAGTCAGGGCACACACTTCATCGGTCCCAAACCTGCAGCGCCTCGAGCACCGCGGCCGCCGTCCAGGATCCGCGGGCACCGGGTGCCGCGGCGAGATACGACGCGATCCTCGCGTCTTCCCAGCCGTGGGCCTCACGCAGCCCGGCCGCGATCGACCGCAAGTAGGGAGCACTCGGGGCGGCGAGCGTGAGCCCCTGGATGTCGTGGTTGGTGACCGTCAGCAGCGGTATCCCGTCACGGGTGTCCACCCGGACCACCGTCTCGTAGCGGCCGGGACCCATTCGATGGAGCTCTCCGAGCGCAGGAAGCACTCCCGCCAGGGCCTGCGCAAACGCGCCGCCGGGCTCGAGCCGCATCTCCTGGGCAGCCACGTCCGCGAACTGTTCGGCCGTCACCAGGTAGGCCCGGCAGGCCACCGTGCCCGCGCCCTCCGGGTCGAAGAACGCCATGCCGCCTCCCCAGACGCCGGACGCGCCGGCGAACACGAGTGCACCGGAGACCTCGAGGCTGAAGGCCCCGGTCGGGTCCGACGGGTCTCGGCAGCCCGCGTAGGTGCGCGCACCGCCGTCCGGACGCCCGCCCCCCAGGTAGCACCGGAAGCGGTCCGTCCCGAGGTTGGAGCCATAGCCGACGTACCAGACCCGGTCCACAGAGCTCAGCCCGGCAGGGGCTGCTCGTCGAGTGCCGACCTGGCCTCCTCGAGCAGGATCCGCTGAGCGTCCTGGTACCTGCGGTCCGCGTCCTCGGCCGTGCCCCCGACGGCCGTCAGCCCCACCCTGCCGTGCTCGGTCAGGCTGCTGATCATGTGGAAGACGACACCGATCTGCCGGGACTGGTCGAAGTGCAGCCCGTGCCGGGCGACGATGTCGAAGAGGTCGAGTGGCACCAGGCCGCGCAGCAGGTCGGACTCGAGGTGGTCGGTCGCGACGAGGTGCCTCTCCTCACCGTTCGGAGTGAGGAACAGCGCGGTCGAGGGATCGTAGCGGCCGTCTGTCAGGAACTGGAGCGTCAGGAACGGGTGGGTGGTGCCGCCCTTGCGGAGGTTGAGCTCGATCGCGTACGACGCCCAGCCGGCGCCCTCGCGGACCACGACGAAGTCGACGGCGAACCGCCCGAGAGCACCCAGCTTGGCCAGCCGCGCGCCGATCGTGTCCGCATGGGCGGTGATCGCGCGGGCGTACTCGGGGTCGGCGGGGAAGACGCAGCCCAGGTAGCTCTGTCCACTCGCTCCACCCAGGAGCTGGTCGTGGGTCGAGAGCAGCTCGACCAGGCCGCCGGGCAGGACGCGCAGCTGCACGCTCGGGCTACGCAGCTCGTCGCCCTCGATACGCTCCTCGACGATGCCGCCACCCTCCGCGAACTTCGCGACGTAGACGTCGTACGGCGTCTTCTGGGACTCGAGCTCCATCTCCGCCAGGCGATGCAGCACCGCCTCCCTCTCGTCGGGCGCTCCGGGTTCCGGGAGACCCGCAAGACGCACGACCGCATTTCCCTCTCCTGAGACACCCTCGTTGAGCTTGACGATCGCGCTGGTCATCGCCGGACGCTGGGCTCGCATGTCCACGATCGCGTCGGCCATGTCGTCGACGCCGTGCAGGTCCTCGGACCCCAACGGATAGGGCACGCCGAGCTCACCGAAGAGTCGCCGGCAACCCGTCTTGGATCCCAGATGGGCCAGGCGTGGGTCGGCGCCGTACATGGGGATGCCCAGGCTGACCGAGAGGTCGCGCTCGAGCTCGGTGGTGTTGTACGGGATGAGGTGCGACCGGTCGCGGTTGGGGATCAGCGCACCGATCCTGGCAAGCACCCGCGGGCGGTCGAGCAGCTTCTCGCTCAACGACCGGGGCGAGGCGTCGTTGACCGAGACGAGCGAGAGCCGCGACCGCGCGTGGCTGGGGATGACGCCGGGGAGCAGCGCGAGGTAGTACTCGATGATCTCGGGGGCGATGGGCAACGAGGTCACGTAGATCATCCGCAGTCGAGGCTGCCGCAGCAGCATCAGCAGGAACAGGAACCGCTCCTCATAGGCCTGGGTGAGGGTGCCGCTGGCCGCGACAGCGCGATCCAGGGTGATGCTGGGCACCACGACCACCGACTCGTCGTCCAGGTTGAGGCGCATCGCCTCCCACACGCCGTCCATCCGGCTCTGCAGCACGTCGAAGCGCCGGTAGCGATCGTCCTCCGAGAGCGACGAGAGCACCTGGGGAGCCACGGCGGGCGCGACCCTCACATCGCCGGTCATGACCCGGTCCGCGCGGTGTCGAGGCCCTTGATGTCGAAGGCTCGGAACGATCGGCTGAAGCCGCGAAGCTGACGCTCGCCCACGTCCTCGCCGACCACGGCCGGCCCGGCGGTGGTGTACACACGCTCGGTCGTGAGGATCTGCCACGGTTCCGCGTCGGAGCACAACCGCGACGCGAGGTTGGTGACGCTCCCGATGGCGGCGTAGTCGAACCTGCCCTCGAACCCGATCTTGCCAAGGGTCGCAAACCCCTGGGCGATGCCGATCCCGAGCGCCAGGTCGTGGCCCTGCCGACTCCACGTCTCTGCCAGTGCCCGTACCCGGCTGCGCATCGCGACGCTCATCCGAATGGCGCGGAGCGGCCCGTCCTCGCAGCGGACCGGGTCGTTGAAGAACACCATCAGCCCGTCGCCGGCGAACCGCTCGAGGGTCCCTTCGAACCGGTAGATGAGGTCACCCAGTGCCCGGTGGTAGTCAGCCAGCACCCCCATGACCTCCTCCGGCTCGCTGGCCTCGGCGAACGGCGTGAACCCGCGGAGGTCACAGAAGACCACCACGATCTCTCGACGGTGGCTGTCCAGGAACGACTCGTCTCCGGAGTCCACGATCAGCTCGGCCAGCTGCGGCGACAGGAAACGACGCAGCTTGGCCATCCGCTCGAGCTGGCCCACCTGCGCCTGCACCCGGTCCTCCAGCTCGCGGTTCCAGCCTGCGAGCTCGGCGGCCTGCCGCGCGACGGTGTCTTGGTAGCGCTTGATCCGCGCCAACGACGCAACCCGCGCGAGGAGCTCGCTGCGGTCGATCGGCTTGGTCAGGAAGTCGTCGGCGCCGGCCTTGAGGGCCTGGATCTTCTGCTCGTCACCACTGGCGGTCACCATGACGACCGGGAGGAATGCCGTGGCCGGGTCCTCACGGATGCGACGGCACACCTCGTAGCCGTCGAGACCGGGCATGACGATGTCGAGCAGGACCAGGTCGATCCCGCCTTCGGCCAGGGCGGCGAGTGCTTTCTCGCCCGACTCCGCGCCCCGGACGTCGTAGCCGCGTGGGGACAGCGTCGCTTCGAGGAGCTTGATGTTCGTCGGCTGGTCGTCGACGACCAGCACCCGGATCTGCGCGTCCGCATCCGTCATGGCTGGCCTCCTGGGTCGAGGAACTCACGTACCTGTTGGGGGAAGCGGCTCACATTGATCGGCTTCTCGAGGTAGCCGTCGAAACCCGAGGCGAACGCCCGGGTCCGGTCCTCGTCCATCGCGAAGGCGGTGACTGCCACGACCGGGACGTCCTGACCTTCCCGGCCGACTCGGATCCGGCGCAGGGCCTCGGCTCCGTCGATGCCGGGCAGTTGGAGGTCCATCAAGATCAGGTGCGGTCGCTCCGTCTCGGCCAGCCGCACCCCGTCCTCGCCGGAGGTCGCCTCGATGACCTCGTAGCCCGAGAACTCCAGCACATCGCGCACCAGCTTCATGTTCTTGGGGTTGTCCTCGACCACGAGGATGCGAGCGGACGTCATGTGCGCTGCCTTCCTGCGGTGGGATCGCCCGCCACCGGCAGCCCGATCGCCGTCAGTGCTGCCAGCAGGTCGTCGCGACTGACCGGCTTCACGAGATACGCGGCGGCGCCGAGGGCGGCGCCTCGGGAGCGCTCATCGACGATCGAGACGACGACGACGGGGATGGAGGCAGTGTCCGGGTCGTCCTTCAGGGCTCGGAGGACCTCCCAGCCGTCGATCCCGGGCATTCGGATGTCGAGCAGTACCGCGGAGGGCTGATCCCGGCGGACCGCGTCGAGGCCGGACTGACCGTTCCGCGCGGTCACGACGGTGATCGCCGCCCCGGACAGGTAAGCCGTCATCAGGTCGAGCGAGCGGCGGTCGTCCTCGATGACCACGATGGAGGTCGACCCCGGAAGCGGGGCAGCGTCCGCCGCCTCGCTTCGCGCCCGACGCACGGGGAAGGCGAACCCGAAGGTGCTGCCCGCCCCCACCTCACTCTCGAGCCACATCCGGCCGCCGAGCAGCTCGACGATCCGGCGCGAGAGCGTCAGGCCCAGGCCGGTGCCCTCCTCGCGAGAGGCGCCGCGGCCACCCTGCTGGAAGGACTCGAAGATCCGCTCGTGGTCGGTCTCCGGGATTCCGATGCCGGTGTCCTCGACCGACACGTGCAGCTCGTCGGTGACCCTGTGGGCCCGGACCACGACGGCCCCGCCGTCCGGGGTGAACTTCACCGCGTTGCTCACCAGGTTGAGCACGACCTGCCGGAAGCGCAGCTCGTCGACCTCGACGTGTCCGATCCCCTCGCCGACCTCGACCTGCAGCGCGATCGAGTGTGCGGCCGCGCGCTCCCGCATCATCGAGGCGGCGTACTCCAGGACTGCAGGAACCTCGACCAGCGTGAACTCCAGCTCCATCTGGCCCGCCTCCACCTTGGACAGGTCGAGGATCTCGTTGAGGAGCTCCAGCAGGTGCTTGCCGGACCCGTGAATGTCCCGGAGGTACTCCTCCTGCTTCTCGTTGATGTCGCCGAACATCCGCTCGAGGAGGACCTCGGAGAAACCGAGCACGGCATTGAGCGGCGTGCGCAGCTCATGCGACATGCTGGCCAGGAACTCCGACTTGTGCCGGCTGGCGACCTCGAGCTGCGCGCTGCTCTCCTCCAGGGTGCGGAACAGCTGGGCGTTGAGCAGCGCCAGGGCCGACTGGCTGGCGAAGGTCTCGAGCAGGTCGAGGGTCTCTTCGGTGAAGTCACCGGTCATCTTGCGCCGGACGATGAGGGACCCGACGATCCGTTCCTCCCGAAGCAGCGGCACGGCCACCAAGGACCGCCACCCGTCGTCGAAGAGGATCTGCAGGTGTGGGTCGAGGTCGACCGCGCTCAGATCCGGGACGGCGATCGGCCGGCGCTCCCTCGCGGCGCGACCGACCAGTGTGGCGTCGATGTCGATCCGCACCCCCTGCAGCCGCTGGACCACCTCGGGCGGCGTCCGGTAGACGCTGCGCACGAGGAACCGGCGCTCGGGCTCGTCGTACTCCATGATCGAGCCGCCGTCAGTCCCGGACAGCTCGACGGCGTGCGTCGCGATCGTGGCCAGGACCCGGTCGAGGTCCAGGCTCGAGCTGACCGCCTCGCCCACGTCGCGGAGCGCCTCGAGCTCGTCCACCTTGCGAGCGAGCTCGGCGCGCCTGGCCTGGAGCTCCTGCACGAGCCTGACCCCGTTGATCGCCATCGCCGCCTGGCCGGCGAAGGCGGTGGCGATGGCCATCTCGCGGTCGTCGAACGGGCTCACCTCGTTGCGCCCGAGCGCCAGGGCACCGACGACCTGGTCCTCGAGGATCAGGGGCGCGCCCATCGTGGTGCGGTAGCCGGCGACGTGCTGGAAGTCGAGCCTGCCGTAGTCCGGGTCCGCGACGACGTCCGGGATCTGCTGCGTCCTGCGATCGAGGCCGACCCGTCCGATGAGCGTGTCGCGGCCCATCCGCAGCGGGTGCTCGTTGATGTAGGAGATCGCCTCCTCGGACAGCCCGACCGCCTTGATCAGCTGGTAGATGCCGTCGTCGTCGAGGAGGTAGACGTGGGCGATGTCGGACCGGCACAGGCGACTCGCGCTCTCGACGATGGTGGTCAGCACCGCGTCGGTGTCGCCGGCCGACCGGCCGACCGCGGCCAGCACCTCGTTGGCGGCATCGAACTGGTCCTGGAGCGCGGTGTGGCTACGTCGAAGCCGTTCGTACTCCTCGGCGCTGACTGTCCCCGTGGTCACGACCGGCTCGACCACGCTGCCTCCCAGCCTGCGAGTCTGCTCCCCCTGACAGGCAGCCGCAACGACGCAGGTGGGTCATTGGCATGGCCCGATCAGGCGGTCCGCTCCTGCCCCAGGCGCGCGAGCACCTCGGCGTTGTGCCGGTGGCCGACGGTCTCGTAGCCCACGACCGTCACCCATGGCGCCAGCGCCAGCACGGCCAGGCACCACACCATGTCGACGCCCGCCTCGGCGAGCACGACGGGCAGCACGAGGAGCACGACGGTCAGGGCGATCAGCCAGAAGTGGAACGGGTCGAGGCTGCGGGTGAGCAGGCTGTAGAGCGTGTAGAGGCAGGCGGCGTACACCGCGAGGGGTACGGCGACCGTGAGCAGCGTGCCGGTGGCATCGAGGTGGGACTCGTCCCCGAGGTAGTACGCCGCCGCGTGCAGCCCGGCGCCGATGGCGACGACGGCACCGAAGAGCGGAATGTGGCCGTAGCCCCAGCCGAACGACCGCTCGCGGTGCGCGGCCAGCAGCGGGCCGGACGGCACCACGAAGTAGGTCCACCAGACCCCGAAGACGAGCGCGGTGCCCGCAAGGCCGAGGACCACGATGTCCGTGGTCCAGCCCTCTTCGATGAGCACACCCAGGGCCGCGTTGGTGCCGAGCAGCCCTTCGCCGAGGGCGATGATCACCATCAGCCCGTAGCGCTCGGCGATGTGGTGGCCGTGCCACGGCGTACCGCCATGCAGCTTCTCGGCCAGCAGCGGCCCAGTCAGCTCGACGCCGATGAGCACCAGCACCGCGACGGCCGTCAGCCCCATGCTCGGGTTCACGACGATCACGAGGACCCAGCCGACCTCGGCGACGACGAGGGTGCCGACCATCTTGGAGCACAGCGTGCGTCGCTCCGGGTCCTGCCGCCCGGCCCGCGCCCACTGCACCACCATCGGCAGCCGCATGATCACGTAGCCGATCACCATCAGCCGCACGTCGAGGTGCTCGTCGTGGTGGGTCACCGACTCGAACATCTTCGGCAGCCCGAGCGCCAGCACGAGAACGCCTGCCATCTGCACCATGGTGGTGAGCCGGAACGGCCAGTCGTCCGTGTCGTACGCCGATGCGAACCACGTGAAGTTGATCCACGCCCAGCTGACCGAGAACGCCGCGAGCAGGAACGCGAGCACACCCTCGCGGACGTAGTCCTCGGCGAGGGCGTGGGCAAGCTGGTCCGCCGCCACGGCGAACGCGATGACGAAAGTCAGGTCGAAGAGCAGCTCGAGCGGCGTCGACGCCCGCCCGTCCTCCTCCGGGTCGCGCCCCGCCATCCGACGCACGGCATGCTGCAGCCCCTCCGTCATGGCCGAGAGTCTAGGTTTCGAGACGTCTCGCGCCCTCCCGCGCTGGCGCGCGTGAGCGCGCCGAGACCCTCAACCTCCTCACTGCTTCTCGGTCCGAGCAAGCTCGGCCCGAGGCTCGGAGGGGCGAGACGTCTCGCGCCCTCCCGCGCTGGCGCGCGTGAGCGCGCCGATCGAGGACCGCCGGCGTTCAGCCGCCTGCTCGGGCACCGAGCGCACGTGCCTCGGCAAGCAGAGTCGCGTCACCCATGGCGGTGAGGAGCGGCAGGGCTTCGGTGAGTGCCGCGTGCCGGTGACCCGGGTCGTCCGTGCAGCGAGCGAGGCCGATGAGGGCCGGCGTCAGCTCGCTGAGGTCCCCGAACTCGCGCCAGCGCTGCGCCGCGTCCGCGTGACGGGACGCAGCGTCAGCGGTGTCGCCCCGTGCCTCTGCAAGCAGGGCCAGCGCGGCCTGGAGTCCGTGCTCCTGCGCGGGAGTGCCTCGCTGCATCGCTGCCACGAACCGCTCCCCGAGCCCGGTGTCGCCGCACGCCAGGGTGGCCCGGATGAGGGCCGGGAACTGGCGGACCAGTGCAGTGTCCTCGCACGAACCCGGGAGCTCGATCAGCTCGGTCAGCACACCGTGCGCCTGCTCCCGCGCGCCGGTCGTCGCGAGTGCCAGGGCCATCGCGGGGGCGACCTCGACGAACATCTGGGAGTTGCCCACCTCGCGTGCGAAGCTGAGGATGCCGTCGACATGGAGAGCGGCGTCCGCGCCGAGGCCGAGCCGGACCATGGTCATGACCTGGGCCGCGCGCACCGACTCCGACAGCGCCTCGAACCCCTCCACCGCGAGCTCGTCGGCGAGCACGGCCTGCTCGTCGAGCGCGGTCGCCCAGTCGCCGGTTCTGAAGCGCAGCTCCGCGAGCAGGCCTCGCAAGTAGTACAGCGCTCCCGTGATGCCGCGGGCTGCGCACCGCTCGGTGACTTCGACGGCATCGACGAACACGGCAGCCGGCCCGTCGAAGATCCACTGGTCGAGGATGAGGTTGTTCGTCATCGCGAGCGCACGTTCGTAGTTGCCCTCGGACTCGGCCGCGCTCACGCTTGCGCGGAGCTCGTCCAGCCCGGCCCGTTCGCCGCGCGAGACGCGCATCATGCCGTGCATCGCCTGCACGCGGGCCGGCATGGGCAATCCGGTGGC
Source organism: uncultured Actinomycetota bacterium (assembly GCA_963798045.1). Taxonomy (GTDB): domain Bacteria; phylum Actinomycetota; class Actinomycetes; order Propionibacteriales; family Nocardioidaceae; genus Nocardioides. Next base: position 23,320 of record CAWCSB010000003.1, on the reverse strand, counting down.
CGTGCACACCTCGCGGGTGCGCTGGAACCAGTGCTCGATGCCCTCGTAGTCGTTGGTGCCGTTCGCGGCCGCCGCGAGCTGGGCGTACACCTCGATCAGCTCGGGGCCAGGGGGCAGCTCCTCGAACAGCTTGCGTGCCTGCTCGGCGATCTCCGGCGCCCGGCTGCCGAGACCGAAGAAGAGGACGTCGGCGAGGGCGATGAGCGCCCGCCCGAGCTCGAGCGTCGCGCCCTTGGCCCGGAAACCGTCGACCGCCTCGGTCAAGGCGGCTTCGGCATCGCGGATCCGCCCGTTGAGCCGCAACGCGTCGCCGTGCCGGGCGAGCACCATCGGCCGGTCCGGATGCCCGGGCGGCGCGAGATCGAGTGCGCGCGCGTACGCCGCCTCGGCCTGTACGACGTTGAGCGCCATGCCCCGATCGCCCGACAGCACGAGGAAGCGTCGGGCGGCGTCCCGGTCGGCGTCCTCGACCTGCCCTCGTGCCTCGTCGAGGGAAAGCGCCTCGGTGTGGTGGTGGGCGAGCACGTCGGCGAGGTCTTCCAGGCGCGGACCCGCGCGGTGTTCGATCCAGGCCGCCGCGCGTCGGTGCCGGCTGGCGCGCGCGCCCCGAGGGATCTGCGCGTAGCAGACGTCGCGGAGGATCGCGTGCCAGAACGAGAACTCATGGTCGTCGCGCATCGAGCTGTGGGCATTGGGGCGGATGAACTGCTGACCGGACAAGGCATCGAGGTCGGTGTCGACGGTTAGCGGCTCGCGGGCACCGATGGCCGACACGGCTCCTGACCAGAAGACGTGCCCGATGACCGCGGCATCCTGCAACACGCTCTTGCGAGAGGAACCCAGCACGTCGAGGCGGGCAGCGATCACTGCCTGCACGGAGTCAGGCAGCCCACCCGTCGGCGTAGTGCCGGAACGCGCGACTCGCACGAACTGCTCCGCGTAGAGCGGGTTGCCGTCCGCCCGCGTGACGAGCTCCTCCAGGATCGCCGGGTCCACGTCGTCGCCCTCGAGCAGGGTCTGGACCAGCTGTTCGGTCTGCTCGGACGTCAGTGGGTCGAGGCTGATCGCTCGCGAGGTCGCGCGCTCCCAGTCGGGCCGGCGGTCGAGCAGCTCTGGCCGCGCGGAGCACACGACCAGGAGCGGGACGGGCTCGTCCGACTGCCCCAGCAGCGCGACGAAGTCGAGCATCGCGTCGTCGGCCCAGTGCATGTCCTCGAAGACCACGACGCACGGGCCGCTCGCCGTGAGCGAGGAGCAGAAGCGGCGCCAGGCGGTGAACGACTCCTCCTGGCTGGTGGCGGCGCTCGACTCGAGACCCACCAGCGGCCGCAGGCGACCGAGCAACCACTCATGGTCGGCGCCCTGCGCGACCACGGCGTCGAGTCGCGCCCCCGCCACGTCGGCCCCGTCGGACTCGCGGATGCCAGCGCGCGCCTTGACGATCTCCCCGAGCGCCCAGAACGACACCCCGTCGCCGTACGGCAGGCACTGGCCCTGCCACCACCCGGCGTCTCCGACAGCGGCAGCCAGCTCGGCGAGCAGTCGGCTCTTGCCCGCGCCGGGCTCGCCGTGCACCGACACCATGCGCAGCCGGCCATCCGCGACAACGGCCTGCCACTCGTCGATCAGGCAGCCGAGCTCGGCATCGCGGCCGACCATCGGGGCGGCGTTGGTGGCAGCCGGCGTGCGGGCCGGTGTCGTCGTCGCGTCGACCCGCCATCGCGCCAACGGTTCGGCCTTGCCCTTGAGCGGCGCGGCGGGCAGCTCGACGAGGTCGAACGCCGCGGCAGTCCTGCGCCGGGTGTGTGGGCCGACGACGATGGAGCCGGCCGGCGCCGAGGTCTGCAGCCGGGCCGCGGTGTTGACGACGTCGCCGGTCACCATGGGCTGGCCCAGCTCCGGTCGTGAGCCGAGAGTGACGACCGCTTCACCCGTCTCGATCCCGACGCGGACCTGCAGGTCCCGGTCGTAGTCGACGATCGCGTCCACGATCGCCCGCGCGGCCCGGACCGCACGCTCTGGGTCGTCCTCGTGCACCACGGGTGCGCCGAACACTCCCATCACGGCGTCGCCGATGAACTTCTCGACCGTCCCGCCGAAGCTCTCGATCGCCCGCCTCAGCAACCGGTGGTAGCCGACGACGAGCTCGTGGACGTCCTCCGGGTCGGCGCCGTCCGCGCGGGCCGTGAAGTCGACGAGGTCGCAGAAGAGGACTGTGACGACCTTGCGTTCCTCGCTCAGGCTCGACGGCGCCTGGAGGCGCGTCCCGCACTCGCTGCAGAACTTCGCTGCGACTGGAACGTCGACTCCGCAGTGCGGGCAGGCCCGCTCAGGCACGGCGGTCGCGCTCCAGCCGTTGCTCACTCAGCCCGAACGCGGCCCCTCGCGCAGGGGTGTGACCCGTGACGGCGAGGACGAAGGTCGGTCCCTCCAGGGCCAGAAGGTGGCAGTCGCTCTCGGCGACGATGGTGGCGGAGCGAGGCGTGTGCCGAAGCGCCGCGATCTCGCCGAAGCAGTCGCCCCGGGTCATGCGTCGTACCTCGCTCCCGCCGATCCGGGCGCTCAGCTCGCCGTCGATGATCACGAAGAACGTGTCGCCGTGATCGCCCTGCGTGATGACCGTCGTCCCGGCGACGACGTGCACGGGTGCCGCGTCTCGGGCCAGGTGTTCCAGGGCCAGCGTGGTGAGCGGAGCGAGGACGCTGCAGCGGCGGAGGTCGTCAACGCGTTCCGGGTCTACGGCCAGCCGCGCCTCGAGGCCACGCAGCGCGGTCCAGCAGGCTGCGGTCACCAGCACCATGCCGCACCCCGTGACGACGAGCGCCCCGCGCAGGTCGGCGTGCGTGATCAGCGGCGTGGCGAGCACCGCGCCCAGCGCCTGGGCGGCTGCGGCTCCGCCCCAGAACGCGCCGAAGGCCCGGCCGAGCGTGTGGTCGGGGATCAACCGGTGCATCAGCGTGAACCCGAACACGTCGGCGACCGCGTTGCCGATCCCGATGCCGGCGATGGCCAGCCACACGACCCAGGCTTGAGGTACCGCTGCGATCACCAGCAGTGGTAGCCCCCACATGCTCATGCCGATCGCGAACGCGCTCGCCGGACGCCACCTGGGGCCGGCGAGCGTCAGGAGTGCGCCGAGGAGGCCTCCGGCGCCGAGGGCCGAGAAGAGCACGCCTGTCGAGTCGACGTCCTGGTGCAGCAGCGAGACCGCGACAGCGATCACGAACACGTTGAGAAACCCGCGGGTGAGGCTCTGGGCCATGAAGGTCGCGAAGGTCGCGCGCAGCGGCGTCGTCGCGAGCAGCGCGGGGTATCCGGCGAGCGGTTCGAGCAGCCTGCGCCACCACGCACGGGCTGCATGTTCGGCAGGGCGGAAGTCGGTCCGGATGCCGATCGCGAGGAAGGCCGCGACGGCGAACACGACGGCCACGAGCAGGTAGGCGCGTTCGTTCGTCACGGTTGCCAGCAGGCCACCGGCGAGGAGCGGGCCGAGCAGGCTGGCCGCGGCCTCGACGAGGCTGTAGGCGGAGTTGGCCGCCGCGAGCTCCTCGGCACGGGTGACCACCTGCGGGATCAGCCCGTTGACGGCCGGGCGCAGCACCGTCGAGGTGACAGCTGCGGTGGCGACGACGACGTAGGTCCACGTCAGCGTCGAGCTACGCAGGGCGAGCGGGACGATCGCGACCAGGAGGCACCACGTGGCGAGGGCGGCGGCGAGCACCAGGTTGCGGGGCACCCGGTCGGCGAGCAGCGACGTGAGCGGGCCGGCGAGGGCCGCCGGCAGCGTTCGCATCGCGGCGATGATCGCGACCGCGCCGGTGCCGCCTCGTTCGTACGCCGAGACGGACAGGATGACGAGCACGGCCCACTCGCCGCAGATCCACAGCCCCCAGACGAGTGCGAGGCGGCGCAGCTCGCCATTTGCAACGACGAGGCGAGCGCTGCTGGCGACCCGCCCCAGCGCCCCCAGCGCGCCCCGTTCGCGCATGCGCAGCTCCTCGCGCTCGGCGTAGGCCGCTATCTTGCGCAGGGCCGCGCCAGCGCGTCCAGCGGTCTCAGGCGTCGGTCGCCGGCTCCGTCGAGGTCAGACGGAGGCGCCGAGCGTCGTGGACAGGTTCGTCCGCGACGAGATGCCGAGCTTGCGGTAGACGTGCGAGAGGTGCCACTCCACCGCCTTGACCGTCACCACGAGCTCGTTGGCGATCTGCCGGTTGGTGAGCCCGTCGGCGGCCATCCGGGCCACCCGGCGCTCGGAGACGGTCAGCGCGGCCATCGCCTCGGTCTGCACCTTGCGGGGCTGCTCGCCGAGCCGGTCGAGCAGGCGGCGTACCCGACTCTGGAGCGGCCACAGCTCCTGCCGGCCCGCGTGCTCCTCGGCCGAGCGGAGCAGCGCGAGCGCCCGCTCCTCGGCGTCGGACGCGTGGGTGAGCAGCAGCAGCCCGGCCAGGTCGGTGTCGATCTGGGCCGAGAGCCGGCCCGCGGCGGTCCCCGCCAGGACGGCGCGGGCGCGCAGCAGGTGCTGGATCCGGTCGGGCCCGGCGTCGACCGCGGCGAGGGCGCGCAGCGCGCCCGCCATGGCGTACGGCGCCCCACTTCTGCGGGCCAGGTCGACATGCTCACGAGCCAGGGCGCCGGCCGCGCGGGCGTTGCCGTTGCGCAGGTGCGCCAGCGCGGCGCCCGCCCGCCACGGCAGCACGTCGATGGAGGCGTCCGGCGCGAGCTGGCCGGCGTTCAGGAAGTGCGCGACAGCTGACTCGGCGTCCCCGAGCGCTGCGCAGACCTCTCCCTTGGCCTGGTGGGCCAGGGCGGCTGCGAGACCGGTGCCGGAGAGGAGCGGGGTCAGCTCCTCGCCGAGCGTCATCGCGTTCGCCAGGTCACCGCGGGCCAGCCGGCAGTCGATCAAGGCACCCAGCAGGGTGGCCAGCTCGACGTCCGGCAGCGGCTCGGACGAGTCCGGGCCGTGGGTCGAGTGCAGCGCGAGGAGCTGGTCCAGCCCCTCGCTCAGCGCGCTGGCGCGGACGAGCGCAATGGCGCTATCCAGCGACGGGACCCCAGGCATGTGAACAGGTTAGGAAGCCATGCCCCGCCGCGCGGTGGGTTCGGCGCTATTGCCCTGTAGTGGTTCAGTCATGTGAGCAGGCGCACGACCGGTCCAGGACAGCAGGCGTACGTCGGACGCCGCCTCGGGCCGGGCCGGGCGTGGGCTCGCGAACCGCGGGCCCCGGTCGACCGGGTCGATCACGGCTCGGGCGACGGCCAGGAGGCCTTCCGCGAGGTCGTCGGGGATGCGGGTCCGGCGGCCGGTGGCCTGCCCGACGTCCCAGCCGTGCACGGTGATCTCGAGGGCCGCGGTGGCCACCAGGAGTGGGGCGTCGAGGCCGATGTCGCCCACCTCGACCGGCTCCGACGCCGGCTGGGCCGCCGTCCAGGCCCCGAGCAGGGCACACGCCTTCTCCCGCAGCGCCTCCACCCTGGTGGTCGTCGGAGGGACGGGATCCACCTCCACCCGGCCCGCGGCAGCCTCGGTGAACGCGTCGAGGGCGTCCTCCATGTGCGCGAGCAGGTGGCCCAGCGTCCAGCCCGCACACGGCGTCGGGCGGTCCAGGTTGTCGGGACGGACGTCGGCGAGCATGACCCGCGTGTAGGCCAGGGAGCGGTCCAGCAGCTCGACGGCGCCGTCGAGCGCGGTGCTCACCGGGTGTCCGCGAACGCCTCGTGGCCGGAGGGGACGTGGTCTCCGCGCGCCACATCGGCGTCGGCCGGGATCGGGTCGCCGGGCCGGTAGTCGGCCGGCAGCCGGGCGGGCAGCCCGAACCTCGTGAACAGCGACGGCTCGAAGAACGCGCCGACGTGGGCCACCTTGCCGTCGCGGATGTCGAGGACCTGGAGGTGGAAGGGCTCGAAGTCGCCTTCCTTGGTGCGCATGTAGAGGCCGAACGCCGGCTGGCCGTTGGCCCGGGTCTCGACCATCGGCATGTCGTTGATCCCGCCGGGGCACTGCGTGTCGATCAGCCGGCCGATGTTCTCGTTGCCGAGGTACCAGCTGGTGAACGGCGGCATCTCCCACGTCGCCTCGGCCTTGAGCAGCTGCACGATCGCGTCGATGTCCTTGCGCCAGAACGCGTCGACGTACTGGTCGAGCAGGATCCGCTGCCCGTCGTCGAGACCCTCGTCGACGCTGTCCTCGGTGAGCCCGCGGTCGTTCATCTGCGCATGGGCGCGCTGGAGCGCGGAGTTGACCGCCGCCACGGTCGTGTCGAGCGACTCGGCGACCTCGGCGGCCGACCAGCGGAGCACGTCACGCAGGATCAGCACGGCCCGCTGCTTGGCCGGCAGGTGCTGGAGGGCGGCGACGAAGGCGAGCCGGATCGAGTCGCGCTCGGCGACCACGACGGAGGCGTCGGGCACGGGCTCGAGCCAGGCGATCTCGTGGTCCCACTCGAGGGCGTCGCCGGCCATCTGGTCCTGGGTGCCGAGCCCGGCGGGCAGGGGCCGCTTGGGCCGGCCCTCGAGGTTGGTGAGGCAGACGTTGGTGGCGATGCGGTAGAGCCAGGTGCGGACCGACGAGCGGCCCTGGAAGTTGGCGGAGGCCTTCCACGCGCGCAGGAACGTCTCCTGGACGAGGTCCTCGGCCTCGTGCACCGAGCCGCTCATCCGGTAGCAGTGCGCCAGGAGCTCGCGCTGGTACTTCTCGGTGAGCGTCGGGAAGTCTTTGAGCTCGGTGGTCGGGTCGTCCTGCTGGGTGGTCACTGGTCGCTCCTGCACCGTCACTGTCGACGTTGACATCGGGGTGTGCTCCTGCCTCTCGCCAGTCTGCCTGTAGGTACGGACACCGGTCGAGGCGAAAACTCATCGGTGCCGCCGGCCGGCCGCGCTTGTAACTAACCGTTCGGTCGTCTGGCATGCGGTTATAACCGCATGCCAGATGCTGTAACAGTTAGTTACAAGCGCGAGGCGGAGGCTGCGACGAGGGCGAGAGCCCGCTCGGCGGCGGGTACGGCGAGGGCGCGGTCGGCGGGGACCAGGCCGATGCGGGTACGCCGGTCGAGCAGGTCGTCGACGTCGGCAGCGCCCTCGTGGGTGACTCCGAAGACCAGCTCGGCCAGGGTGACCGGCACCCCCTCGGCGACCGGCTCGAGCAGCTCGGCCTCCCCGAGCCCGGTGGTGGTGCGGGCCGTCTCGAGCACCAGGGCGGCGTCGGTGCCGTAGCGGCGGACCAGCCGGGTGGGCCGCTCCAGCGCGTTGAGCGTGACGCGGTCGGCCGCGCCGAGCAGCGGTAGCTCACGCGTCCGGCACGGGCTCGCGTCGATCCCGGCGTGGGCGAGTGCGGCGTCGAGGGCGTCCTCGGCCATCCGGCGGTAGGTCGTCAGCTTGCCGCCGACGATCGTCACGACGCCGGTGCGGCTGGTGAGGACGGCGTGCCGCCGCGAGATGTCGGCGGTCTCGTCCTCGCCGGGGATGTCGAGCAGCGGCCGGAGCCCGGCGAAGGCACCCACGACGTCGGTGCGGTGCACGGGGCGCTCGAAGGCGGCTGACACCACGTCGAGGAGGAAGCCGATCTCGGGCTCCGTCGGCTGGGGTACGTCGGGCACCGGCCCGTCGGCCGGCTCGTCGGTGAGCCCGACGTAGACGGTGCCGTCGGGTTGCGGGAGGACCAGCACGAACCGGTTGAAGGTGCCCGGGATGGGCGCATAGACGACGACCCGCAGTCCGGGGAGCGTCTCCCCGCGCAGCACGAGGTGGGTGCCGCGACTGGGGCGCAGCCGGACCTCGTCGACCAGGTCCCCGGCCCACACGCCGGTGGCGTTGACGACGGTGCGGGCGGTGACGCTGTGGTTCGCGCCAGTGAGTTGGTCGCGCAGCTCGACCGAGGTGCCGGTCGCGGACACCACGCGGGCGCGGGTGCGCACGTGCGCGCCGTACGACGCGGCGGTGCGGGCGACCGTCGTCACCAGCCGGGCGTCGTCCTCGAGCTGTCCGTCCCAGCCGAGCATCGCGCCGCGGAGGCCCTCGCGTCGCAGCGAGGGCGCGAGCTGCAGCGCCTCGGTCGCGGAGAGGTGGCGCGGGCGGGGCAGCGTGCGCACGCTGGTCCGGGCGCCGCGCCGCAGCAGGTCGCCCGCCCAGGTCGCCGCCCGGGCCGCGACGGCCTGGTGCCTGGGCACGCTGGATCCGAACGGCATCAGCGTCGGGATCGCGTGTGTGAGGTGGGGTGCGGTGACCTCCATGAGGATGCCGCGCTCGACCGCGCTCTCGTGGGCCACGCCGACCTGGCCGGCGGCGAGGTAGCGGAGCCCGCCGTGCACGAGCTTGGACGACCAGCGCGACGTACCGAAGGCCAGGTCGTGGGCGTCGACCGCCAGCACCGACAGGCCGCGGGTGACCGCGTCGAGCGCGACTCCCGCGCCGGTGATGCCGAGTCCGATGACGACGACGTCGACCTCGGTGGGGGCGTCGGCCAGGCCGGGCGTGATCAGGTTCATGCCGGCGTTCATGGCTGCAGCGTCCTCGTGATCAGGGTCGCGAGCTCGTCGTCGAGCTCCCGCTCGGCGGCCTCCTCGTCGACCATCGTGTGCACGGAGAGCACGAACCCGTGGGTGGCCAGGAGCAGACCGCGGGCGATCGCCACGGCGTTGCCCTTGCGGATCTCCTTCGACTTCTGGCCCTCGGCGATCGCCTCCGCGGTGAGGGCCAGGATCAGCTCCTGCGAACGGCCGCGGCGCGAGAAGAGGTAGGGGAGGATCAGCTCCGGGTCGAGCTCGACGATCCGCACGAACAGCTCGTTCTGGCGAAGCATCCGCACGGTGCCGACGATCCCGGCGACGATCCGCTCGATGGCGGGCTTGTCGCCCTCGGCCGCGACCTGGTCGGTGACCACTCCGGCCCACTCCCGGGTCATCAGGTCCCCCAGCAGCGTGGGCATGTCCGCCCAGGTGCGGTAGATCGTCATCCGCGAGACGCCGGCCCGGCGGGCCACCTCGGTGAGGGTCGTACGCCGCCAGCCCACGTCGAGGATGCAGTCGCGGGCCGCGTCGAGATAGGCATCGCGCGGTTCGCGAGTGACCTCGCGGTCGATGGGATTGTGACGAAGTGACGTCATGTGTCACACTGTAACACATGCCTGAAAATCAGCCAGCCCAACCCAGACAGCAGGTCGAGATGCACCCCCAGCGTTGGGGCGACCCGGCCGCAGCGGCCGATCTCCCCGATTCCGCGCGCGGCCTGATCGAGCTGGCCTTCGGGATCAACGAGACACCGGCGCTCGACGCCGTGACCGTGCCGCCGTCGGCACTCACCGACGAGCTGCTCGACTCGCTGCGCGGCGTCGTTGGCGCCGAGCACGTGCTGGTCGACGACGAGACCAGGCGGCTGCGCACCCGCGGGAAGTCGACCCCCGACCTGCTCCGCGCCCGCGCCGGCGACCTGTCCGACGCCCCCGACGCCGTCGTCCGCCCGGGCTCGCACGACGACGTCGCCGCCGTCCTGGCCTGGGCGGTCGAGCACCACGTCGCCGTCGTGCCCTTCGGTGGCGGCACCTGCGTGACCGGCGGCCTGGCCGCGCGCCGCGAGGGCTTCGCCGGGCTCGTATCGCTCGACCTGTTCCGGATGAAGCGGCTGGTCTCCGTCGACCACGAGTCCATGACCGCAGTCCTCGAGCCGGGCCTGCGCGGCCCCGAGGCCGAGGCGCTGCTCGCCGCCGAGGGCGTGCTGCTCGGCCACTACCCCCAGTCCTTCGAGTTCGCCACGATCGGCGGCTTCGCGGCCACCCGGTCCTCCGGTCAGTCCAGCGCGGGCTACGGCCGCTTCGACGCCCTCGTCGTCGGCCTGAGGGTCGCGACAACGCGCGGCGAGGTGCGGCTCGGCTCCGCTCCGGCGAACGCCGCCGGCCCGGACCTGCGGCAGCTCTTCCTCGGCTCGGAAGGTGCGTTCGGCGTGATCACCGAGGTGACCGTGCGGGTCCGGACGCTGCCCGAGGTCAAGGTCTACGAGGGCTGGCGCTGGCCGTCGTTCGCCGCCGGCGCCGACGCGATGCGCACCCTGGCCCAGGCGGGTCTGCTGCCGACCGTGCTCCGGCTCTCCGACGAGGCCGAGACCGCGATCAACCTCGCCCGACCCGACGAGATTGGAGGAGAGTCGACCGGCGGCTGCCTGATGATCACCGGCTACGAGGGCACCCCGTCCGCGGTGGAGGCGAAGCGCGCGGCCGTGACCGGGCTCCTCGCCGGCCTCGGCGGCAACGCGGTCGGCGAGGCCGCGGGTCAGGCCTGGGCGCACGGCCGGTTCAACGCGCCGTACCTCCGCGACTCGATGCTCGACGTCGGCGTGCTGGTCGAGACGCTCGAGACCGCGACGTTCTGGTCCAACCGCGAGGCGCTCTACTCCGGTGTGAAGCAGGCGCTCGAGTCCAGCCTCGGCGAGGGGACCCTGGTGCTCTGTCACATCTCGCACGTCTACGAGACCGGCTGCTCGCTCTACTTCACGGTCGCGACCAAGGAGTCGGCCGAACCGCTTCCGCAGTGGCTGGCCGCCAAGGCCGCCGCCAACGACGCGATCGTCGCGGCCGGCGCCACCATCACCCACCACCACGCGGTCGGCACCGACCACAAGCCGTGGCTGGTGCACGAGATCGGCGAGCTCGGCGCCTCGGTGCTGCGGGCGGTCAAGGCCGACCTCGACCCGACCGGCGTGCTCAACCCGGGGGTGCTGATCCCGTGAGCCCCCAGGAGAACGCGCGCAGCTTCACCTTCCTGGTCAACCCCGCCTCGGGCGGTGGCGCCGCACCGGCTGCGGTCGTCCCCGTGGCCCGGCTGCTCCGCGAGTCGGGCGCCGAGGTCGACGTCACCTACTCGCCCGGTCCACGGGCGATGGGCGCGCTCGTCGCCGCGGCCGTCCAGAACGGCGACGTGGTCGTGTCGGTCGGCGGCGACGGGATGCTCTCCTCGCTGGCCGGCCTGGTCTCGGCCGCGGGCGGCACCCTCGGCGTCGTACCCGCCGGGCGCGGCAATGACTTCGCCCGCATGCTCGGGCTGCCGTCCGACCCGGCCGAGGTCGCCGCCCTCCTGCTGGAGGGCGAAGTGCGCCAGGTCGACCTGATCTCCCTGACGCTGCCCGGCGCCGTGCCGCGGCTCGTGGCCGGCTCGGTCTACTCCGGCGTCGACGCCCGCGCTGGCGAGATCGTCGACCGCTCGCAGTGGCTGCCCCGCAGGATGCAGTACCCGTGGGCCGCGCTCCGCGCGCTCGCGACGTACTCCCCGGCCCGCTACCTCGTCTCGGTCGACGGCGACGAGCGCGAGTACGCCGCCGCCAACGTCGTGGTCGCCAACTCCGCCTACTACGGCTCCGGCATGAAGATCGCCCCGGCCGCCGCCGTCGCCGACGGAGTGCTGGACGTGGTCGTCATCGAGGCCGCCTCCAAGCTCGCGCTGATGCGGGCGCTCCCCAAGGTCTACGACGGCGGGCACGTCGACCTCCCCGAGGTCACGCTGCTGACCGGCAAGCGGGTCGAGCTCCGCGCTTCCGCCTCTCGACCGGTCCCGGTCGGTGGCGACGGCGAGCCGCTCGGTCAGCTCCCCGCGCTCGCGGACCTGCCTGCCGTGGTCGAGGTGCACCCGGGCGCGCTCACGGTCATCGCCTGAGCCGACAGCGGGCAGGTTCGGGCAGACTGCACAGGTGGAGACCCGCACCGGGGCGGCACCCACGTGGCGTGAGGCTTTCGACAGCCTCGTCGCCTCGGAGTCGCGCACCGTTGACGAGTGGAGCCAGCTGGCCGCTCTCGCCTACCTGACCCGGCCCGACGGATGGGACGACTGGTCCGCCCGGGCGGTCGACGCCTGCTCCGACGCTGGTGCCGCTCCCGCGGCAGCACGCTGCGCGTTCTGGCTGGGCTTCGGCCTGATGGACGAGGGCCGGGCCGGCAGGGGGGCGGGCTGGATGGCCCGCGCCGACGAGCTCCTCGGCGACCTCGACTGCGCCGAACGTGGCCTGCTCCAGACACCGGCGGCGCTGGGCCTGCTCGAGACCGGGGATGCGGCAACGGCGCTCGAACGGTTCATCGAGATCGTGGAGCTGGGTGAGCGGTACGCCGACGCCGATGTCGCCACCATCGGCAGGCTCGGCCGCGGCCAGGCGCTGGTCGAGCTGGGGGACCGGGACAGCGGCGTGGCACTCATGGACCAGGCCATGGTCGCCGTCCAGTCCGACGCGCTCTCGCCTCAAGCCGCGGGCCTGGTCACCTGCGGGGCGATCGTCACCTGCCAGCGGCTGCTCGAGGTCACCCGTGCCCAGGAGTGGGTCTTCGCGCTGAGCACGTGGTGCGACGCCCACTCCGACCTCGTCCCGTACCGCGGCCAGTGCCTGGTGCACCGCGCCGAGGTGCTGCGGATGCGAGGCTCGTGGCCGGAGGCGACCGCCGCGGCGGAAGCTGCGTGCACCTGGCTCGACGGGGTGCCGGCGGTGGGCGACGCGTGGTACGAGCGCGGCGAGCTGCACCGGCTCCGCGGCGAGCACGACGCCGCGGAGGCGGCCTACCGACGTGCGTCCATGGCCGGCCGCGACCCTCAGCCCGGCCTCGCGTTCCTGCGGCTGGAGCAGGGTGACGTCGCAGCGGCCACCGGGTCGATCCGGCGTCTTGCCGACGAGGCCCGCGGCCAGGTCGAGCGGGCCCGCGCGCTCGCGCCGTACGTCGAGATCTCGCTGGCCGCGGGACAGCTGGCCGACGCGCGGACCGGCGCGGACGAGCTGACCCGGATAGCTCGCCAGCTCGGCGGCCCCCTGATGCTTGCCACCGCATCGACCTGGGAGGGGGCTGTCGCGCTCGCCGAGGGCGAGCCGGCCCAGGCCCTGCGGACACTCCGGCGAGCATGGCGGCTGTGGCACGACCTCGGCGCGCCGTACGACGCGGCGCGGGTGCGGCTGCTCGCCGCCGAGGCATGCGCCCAGCTGGGCGACACCGACGGCGCCGAGATGGAGCTCGACGCGGCCCGGTCGGTGCTGCACGATCTCGGCGCGCAGGCCGGATCCCGGCGGCCGCGGTCGGCCCGCGGGGACGAGCCTGCCCTGACCACCCGCGAGATCGAGGTGCTCGTCCACGTCGCCCGTGGGCTCACCAACCGCGAGGTCGCCGCGCAGCTGTTCATCAGCGAGAAGACGGTGGCTCGTCACCTCAGCAACGTGTTCGCCAAGCTGGGCCTGGCCTCGCGGGCCGCGGCCACCGCCTGGGCCTACGAGCACGGCGTCGTCCATCCCAGTTAGGGCGTGTCTCCTCATCCCTGGCGGCGCCGGACGCCGCCCAGATCACGCGCTGGCGGCGTCGCCGACCCTTCGAAGACGCCCAGTCTGCGCGCGTGCCGGCGCCTGGCCAGCCCGCGCCTGGACGACGCCGACATCCACCATTGATAAGGAGACACGCCCCAACTGCACAGAACTACCCATTCCCGGGGGCCACGACTGCGCAGTTCGCCCGATGCGCCCGCGACCGTGGCGTCCATACCGTCCGGGGCATGACCACGACCACAGCCGTGACCTCGGCCACCAGCCGCGACGTCGAGCAGCTGAGCGACGCCCTGGCAGAGGCGTTCCGCACCGGAGCGATCGGTGACCTGTTCACGGCCGACTTCTTCCTGGACGGCCACCCGCCGTTCTGGTGGTTCCAGATCCAGGGACTCGAGGCGTTCAGCGACTGGCTCGAGGGCTACGTCGCCCACGGCCCCGAGGTCAGCGTCATCCGGACCACGACCACCGAGGACGGATTCCTCGCCGAGCATCTCGTGTCCGAGACCCTTCCGGACCGCGGGTTGATCACCGGCCGCCGGGTGCACATCTGCACCGTGCGCGCCGGGCAGCTGTCCGAGATGACCGTCTACTGCAGCGGGGACTGGGACGAGGCGCTCCGGGAGCGGCATGCCGCCGAGGCACCCGTCCTGCGCCGGCCGCAGCGTCGCCGCCCCCTCCATCCGCCCACCCACCCGTGACCGCGAGAGACGAGGAGAACCGTGAGCGAGACTGCGACGAAGCGCATGCCTGACTCCGCCGAGGCGATCCTGACCGCCGTCGACGAGCTGGTCCCGGAGGTGTCCGCCCGGGCCGCCGAGACCGAGGCCGCGCGTCGGCTGCCGCCTGACCTGGTCGATCGGCTCTCCAGCTCCGGCATCTTCGGGATGCTGCTGCCGCGCAGCCACGGTGGCGCGGAGGGGACGCTGGCTGACCAGCTGCACGCGATCGAGTCCCTGGCCCGTGCCGATGCCTCGGTCGGCTGGACGGTGATGATCGGGTCGAGTGCGTGGGTCGACATGGTGCACCTTCCCCGCGGCACCTTCGACGAGCTGTTCGCCGAGCCGGGCACGATCGTGGCGGGCGCCATCAGCCCCAGCGGGACAGCCGAGGCCACGCCCGACGGGTTCCGGGTGGACGGGCGGTGGGGCTTCATCACCGGTGTCGAGCACGCGACCTGGGTCGGGCTCAACTGCCTGGAGGCCGACCCGGCCGGTGGCCCGCCCGGCATGCGGTTGGCGGTCGTGCCCCGGAAGGAGGTCGTGGTCGAGGACACCTGGCACGTGAGCGGACTTCGCGGCACCGGCAGCCAGCACGTCCGCGCCGAGGGGCTGAGCGTGCCGTCGGCGTGGACCTGCAACCCGATGGCCGGCGAGGCGTGCGTCGACCTCACGATCGTGCGAGTGCCCGCGCCGGCCTTTGTGGCGTTGGCGGTCTCCCGGGTCGCGCTCGGCGTCGCCGCTGGAGCGATGGACGACATCACGGCGCTCGCTGCGGACAAGGTCCCGCTGCTGTCACCCGGCACTCTCGCGACCAGCCCGACGTTCCACCGTGACCTCGCTGCGGCCGACGCCCGGCTGCGCAGTGCCCGCGCCCTGCACGACGAGACCGTCGCGTTCGTGTGGGCAGCGGCCGTGTCCGGGGCGGCGTTCACGAACCAGATCCGCGCGCGGGCCCGGCTCGACGCGGTGTGGGCGGTCGAGCAGGCCGTCGAGGTGGTCGAGTTCGCCTACCGGGCCGGCGGAGGGACGGCGCTGTACGACAGCTCGCCGCTCCAGCGCCGCCTCCGCGACGTGCACGCGGTGACCCAGCACTTCATCGTCCGCCCCGACGTGCTCGCCGCGGCCGGTCAGGTGCTGGCTGGCCTGGAGCCGCCCGGCCCGATCTTCTGACCGATGTCCTGAGCGGCTACTGCCTCTGCATCGCGGCGTCGATCGCCGTCTCGGTTGCGGCGAGCTGGTCGGTGGGACTGAACATGAAGAGCTGGGAGCCCGCCTCGACCTCGGGCACGTGCCCCGGTGCCATGTAGAAGGCCTGCCCGGCCTCGATGACGTCGTCGTGGTCCTCGTAGTGCACGAGGACCCGGCCGCTCAGCAGCTGTCCCCAGTGCGGGCACGAGCATCGACCGCCCGGCAGCGGGGCGAGCACGGGCGCCATGTCGACGGCCTCGCGGAAGGTGGTCCAGTTGACGGTGTAGCCGCCGTCGAGCCTGGTGGTGCGGTCCTCGACCGGTCCGTAGTCGAGGACCTCCTCGGCGGTGGCGCTGGTTGCTGTCCTGGTCATGGCGACCTCCTTGGTTGGGCTTGGTTGGGTGTCCCAGCAAGGTATGGATCGCACGCGGGTGGTCGCGTGAGGCGAACACCCCATCTTCGAGGGCGCCCTGAGCGCCCCGGAGCCGTACATTCGCGAGGTGGGTGTGGACCCCGAGAGCGAGAGCGTCCGGCTCGCCGAGCTGGTGGCGGCCCTGTCGCTGGGGATAGACCTCGGCTTCGGGCAGCCGATGGAGCACGTCCTGCGCCAGTGCCGGATCGCGCTGCGCATCGCGGAGCTCGCCGCACTCGACGAGCAGACCCGATCGTCGATCTACTACTCAGCCCTCCTGGTCAACGTCGGCTGCCACAGCGACGCCCACGAGCAGGCCTACTGGTTCGGTGACGACATCGCCCTGAAGGCGAGCAAGTACGACACCGAGCCCCTCTCCGCCGCTGACGTGCTCGACATGCTCCGGATGCTCGGCTCGGGCAGCACCCCACTGCACCGGCTGCGGATCGGCCTCGACTTCGTGCTGTCGGGGCGCAAGGAGCTGGACCGGATGATCGCCCGGCACGCAGAGATGGCGCGGTCCCTCGGCGAGGAGCTCCGGCTCGACGACCACGTGATCGCCGCCCTCGCGGCGTCGTACGAGCGGTGGGACGGCAGGGGCGTCCCGGATGGTCTCGCCGGAGCCGCCATACCGATCGCGTCACGCGTCGCGCACCTCTCCGAGTTCCTGGAGGTGGCCTACCGGACCGACGGCGTCGAGGCGGCGGTCGCGCTGGGGCGCCGTCGTTCCGGCACCCAGTTCGACCCGACCCTCGTCGAGATCGTCGAGGCGGACGCGGAGAAGGTCTTCCTCCAGCTGGACGAGCTCGACTCCTGGGAGGCGGTGATCGACGGGGAGCCGGGACTGGCACGCACGCTCTCGGCCGAGGAGTGCGACGAGGCCCTTGCGGCGATCGCCCGGTTCGTCGACCTGAAGTCGCCGTCCACCCTGGGCCACTCCGAAGCGGTCGCGACCCTGGCCGCTTCGGCGGCCGCCGGTCTCGGTCTCCCACCTTCCGAGCAGCGGCTCGTGCATCGGGCCGGGCTGGTGGCCGGTCTCGGGCGGCTCGGCGTCTCCAACGCGATCTGGGACAAGCCCGGTCCGCTCAGCGCCGCCGAGTGGGAACGCGCGCGTCTGTACCCGCACTACACCGAGCGGATGCTGCACCGGTCCCGGACGCTCGCACCCGCGGGCCGGCTCGCCGGCCAGGTCGCCGAGCGGCTCGACGGCTCGGGCTACCCGGGCGGCCTCCCGGCCACCGCCCTCAGCGTGACCAGCCGCGTCGTGGCCACCGCCGAGGTGTTCCAGACCAAGCGCGAGGCCCGCCCACATCGGCCCGGGCTCTCCGTCGCCGAGGTCACGCGACTCCTTCGGGACGAGGTCCAAGCCGGTCGCCTGGACGGCACGGTGGTCGACGCCGTGCTGCGCGCCGCGGGCGAGCGCGTGCCTCGTCGTCGGGCCGGCCCGGCGGGCCTGACCGCCAGGGAGATCGAGGTCCTGCAGTGCCTGGTGCGCGGCCAGTCGAACCGGGAGATCGCGAAGACGCTCGTGATCAGCCCGAAGACCGTCGGCAACCACGTCGACCACGTCTACACCAAGATCGGAGTCGGCAACCGGGCGGCGGCCAGCCTCTTCGCGATGCGCCACGGGCTGGTCCCGGAGCTCTAGCCGAACGACCAGACCAGCAGCTCGCTCGGCACCCCCGCGGTCAGCTCGGTGTCGGGCTCGTCGGTGAACAGGAACGCGTCGCCCTCGTGCAGCGGCTCGGCGAGCGAGGAGCGGAGCAGTGCGCCGCGGCCGACGTAGACGTGGGTGCGGGGCCCGGCCGGGATGGTGATCGTCTGGTGGTCGCCGAGCCGGACCACCGAGAGCACCGCACCCGGCTCCGGCTCGGCCACCCGGACCAGCTGCCCGGCGGGCAGATCGGGCGTCGCGATCTCGTACGACGCCTCCTCGGGCATCGACGCGGTGAGCCAGACCTGGACGAACCGGGTCTGCGGCGCCGCCGCCATCTCGGAGTGCGTGACTCCGGAGCCGGTGCGGAGCACCGCGACCTGTCCGGGCTCGACCCGACCCGGGCCGGTCGGGCCGTCGTGCTCGAGCGCCCCCGAGATGACCCAGGTGACGATGGTCAGGTCGGCATGGTCGTGCGGCGGGAACCCCTCGCCCATCCGCAGCAGGTGGTCGTCGTGGCAGACCATCGGGCCGAACCGGACGTGGTCGGCGTCGTACGACGAGCCGAAGGAGAAGGCGTGCGCCGTCAGGCGTCCCTGGACCCGTTCGATGAATCGGTCGGTTCCCCGGCGAATCGCAACGGCCACATGACAGATTGTGCCCGTGGGGGAGTCACAGGCTGACGGCATGCCCCGGTTCCCACCGGGCTTCCGGTTCGGCACCAGCACCGCGGCGTACCAGATCGAGGGCGCCGTCAGCAGCGACGGCAAGGGCCCGAGCATCTGGGACACCTTCACGGCCAAGCCGGGCTCGGTCGTCGACGGTTCGTCGGGTGCCCAGGCGTGCGACCACTACCACCGCTACGCCGAGGACGTCGCCCTCATGGGCCAGCTCGGGTCCAACGCCTACCGCTTCTCCATCTCCTGGCCGCGCATCCAGCCCTCGGGCAAGGGCCGGCCCAGCCCCAAGGGGCTCGCGTTCTACGACCGGCTGATCGACGAGCTGCTCGCGGTCGGCGTCAACCCGATGGTCACGCTCTACCACTGGGACCTGCCCCAGGCGCTCGAGGACGACGGCGGCTGGCTCAACCGGGCCACCATCGACGCGTTCGCCGACTATGCCGCCATCGTGGGTGAGCGCTTCGGAGACCGGGTCGAGCACTGGGTGCCGATCAACGAGCCGAACGTCGTCACGATCATGGGCTACGCGATCGGCATGCACGCGCCGGGCAGGGCGCTGCTCTTCGAGGCCATGCCGGTCGCGCACCACCTGTTGCTCGCGCACGGCCGGGCGGCGATCGCGCTGCGCGAGTCCGTGCGCGGCCGGATCCCGAGCATCGGGTGCGCCAACAACCACGCCCCGATGTGGCCGGCCAGCGACTCCGACGCCGACGTCGGCGCGACCAAGCTGTTCGACGGACTCTGGAACGGGCTGTTCATGGAGCCGATGCTGCTCGGCCGCTACCCGGAGGACTGCCTGCCGCTGGTCGAGGACGCGATCCTCGACGGCGACCTGACCACGATCCGCCAGCCGCTCGACTTCTACGGCGTCAACTACTACAACCCGATGCGCGTGGCGGCGACCGCCGAGGAATCCGAGATGCCCTTCGAGTTCCGTGAGGTCGTCGGCTACCCGGTCACCGACTTCGGCTGGCCCGTCGTACCCGAAGCACTGCGGGAGTGGCTGGTGATGACCCGAGCGAGGTTCCGCGCCGCGCTGCCGCCGCTGATGATCACCGAGTCCGGCTGCTCCTACAACATGGAGCCTGACGAGAACGGCGTCGTGGACGACCAGGCCCGCATCGACTACCTGCAGTCGCACCTCCAGGCCGTCGCCACCGCGATCCAGCGCGGCGTCGACGTGCGCGGCTACTACTGCTGGTCGCTCCTCGACAACTTCGAGTGGGCCGAGGGCTACACCCAGCGGTTCGGCCTGGTCCATGTCGACTTCGCGACCCAGAAGCGCACTCCCAAGCGCTCCTTCGACTGGTACCGCCAGTTCATCGCCGCCCAGACCGAGCGCGTGGACTGAGCACGCGTCCTTTCCCCGTCGAGTGACCCGAAAGTCCTGTCGTCTCGGCCCCGCGACAGGACATATGGGTCACTCGACGAGAAATGACCGGCCACTAGGCTGCCCTCCGTGTCCGAGAGCAAGCGCCGCGTCGTCTTCGTGGTCGGCTCCGGGCGCAGCGGTACGTCGACCATGGCGGGAGCCCTGCAGGCGTTGGGCATGCACGTGCCGCCGCCGGAGGTCCGGGCCGACGAGACGAACCCGAAGGGCTTCGCGGAGTCGAAGTGGGTGGTCGACCTCCACCACGAGCTGCTCCAGCGCTGCCACGTCCAGGTGTCCGACGCCCGGCCGAGCGCCTGGTACGAGACCGGCAAGGCCAGCGCGTCCGGCATCACCCGCGCCCGGCTGACGGAATGGCTCGGGCCGCAGTTCAAGCCGGCGCGGGTCACGGAGCTGGGCGAGGAGCCGGCCACCGACGAGCTGGTCATCAAGGATCCGAGGCTGGCATGGTTCCTGGGGCTCTGGAAGTCCGCGGCGCTGCGCACCGACGCGCAGCCGTCGTACGTCACGATGTTGCGGCACGTCACCGAGGTGGTCGGCAGCAAGAAGCGCTACTACGCGCCCGGCCAGACGGGTAGCGCGTTCAGCGAGGTCCAGCGCACCGCCGCGTGGGTCAACATGATGCTGCACACCGAGCGCGCGACCCGCGAGGGCGCGAGGGCCTTCGTCCGGTACGACGACCTGCTGACCGACTGGACGGTCCCGGTGTTCCGGCTCGGGCAGGAGCTCGACCTCGAGGCGGTCAAGGCCGCGAGCGCCAACGACATCCGCAAGGTGCACCAGTTCATAGACCCGGACCTCAAGCGGGTGCAGACGACCTGGGACGACGTGGCGGTCCCGGACCGGCTGCGTGAGCTCGCCGAGGAGACCTGGCGCGGGCTGAGCAAGCTCGCCGAGCCCGGCGGCGACACCCCCGACGTGCACGCGCTGCTCGACGAGGTGCGCGAGGCCTACGTCGCGTTCTACGACGAGGCGGAGGCCGTCGCCCAGTCGAGCGTGATCGCGGCTCGCCGCGAAGGCAGGCAGCAGGTGCTCGAGGAGAGGTCGCCGGCCGCCGACTCACTCTCGGTCCGGGCACGACGGCGGATCCGCAGGGCGTTGAGCAAGTGAGCGATCCAGACCCTGCGGAGTTCCCGATTCACTGGGCATGGGAGGACGGCCCGCTCACGCCCGGGCTCACCTGTGTCTTCCGGGTCAAGAACGAGGCCCGCAACCTGCCCTGGGTGCTGCCGCCGATGTTCGACGCCGTCCAGCACGTCGTCCTGGTCGACAACGGCTCCGACGACGGCACGGCCGAGGTCGCCCGACGTGTCGCCGAGGAGCACGGGGCCGCGACGAGGTTCACGCTCGCCAGCTACCCGTTCCAGGTGGCGCGGGCGGGCACCGAGCACCTCGCGACCCCGCCGGACTCGGTGCACTCCCTGACCTACTTCTACAACTGGTCGTTCGCGCACGTGCGCACGTCGTACTCCATGAAGTGGGACGGAGACATGGTGCTCACCGCCGAGGGCGTCGAGCTGCTGCGCGACCTCTCCTGGCAGCTCGAGGACTCCAACGCCGTGGTCGCGATCCCGCGGCACCCGATGTCGGTCGAGAGCGAGACGGTGGCCTGGCTGGACCTGGGCTACCGGTTCCTCGAGCCGTGGGTCTACCCGATGGGGCCGGAGTTCACCTTCGTGAAGGCCTTCGAGTGGGAGGTCCGCGAGTTCCCGCCGACCAGCGAGCGGATCGTCGCGCCGGAGGGCATGTGCGTCGAGCTCAAGTGGCTCGACCAGGACGAGTTCGCGCACTGGAGCGACACCTCCTTCGACCCGGTCCGTACGCCGCGCAAGGCCCGTGAGATGGAGGTGAACCGCGCGCTCCACGAGGGTCGCGGCCACGAGATCGAGGGGCTGAAGCGGATCGAGGCGCCCGCCGGCACGCACGTCGTCGACTACGTGACCAAGCAGTGGATGCAGCTCGAGCCGCGCCCGCTCACGCTGCGGCTCGAGCTGCAGGACGCTGCCGCGGGCGGGGTCTGATGGGTCCCGGTCCCGCGCTCGACGGCTTCGTCCAGGAGGCCCCCAAGTCCCACGTCGTGATCGGGCCCGACGGCGAGGTGGAGCCCGGCAGGTACGACCGCGTGGCCGTCACGGTCCGCGACCGCGGCGAGCTCCGCGCGCTGCGCGTCCCGCAGGGGGTGCGTACGGCGGCGCTAGCGGTCTGGCTCGACGAGGGCGCCACGGCTCTGTCGCTGACCCCGCGTCCGGAGTGGCCTTCGCTGACCATGATCCGGTCCCGGGCCGTCGACGGCGGCTGGCTCACCGTGCTCCGGTTCGGCGCATCGGTGCGCGTGCACCGCGTGATCGCCGAGCTCGGCCGGCAGTCGGTCTGGCCCGACCATGCCGGCCAGCGCGGCCTGGTGCTCGCCGAGGAGGCGACCGACAAGGTGGCCGCCGACCCGTTGGTCCTTTCCGACCCCGACCCCATGGTCGCCCTCGGGCCACTCGACGAGCGGTTGCTCAACCCGATGGGTTTCGAGCGCGACGTGGACGGACCGGTCGTCGACCTGTCCGAGCTGGACTGGGGCCGCGGCCCGACCGAGGCCCTGGTCCGAGGTCTGCGTGCCAACCGCGGCGTGCACGCCGACCTCCCCCAGGCGTCGCCCCTCCTGGCAGCTCGGGTGATCGCCGGGCTGGCGATGGCCGGGGTGCCACTGTCGTCCGACCGGGTGGCCACCCGCGTCGCCGCCCACCTCGGCGAAGCGGTCACCGCCGCGATCACCGCACGAGGTCGACCTGGCCGACCCGCAGGCCCGCGAGGAGCACAGCGTGGTGCTCCGCCGCGCCGCCCTCACGGCGTACTCCTCGGCGGCGTGGCGCACCCGGCTCGGAGAGCTGGCCGGCGTCCGGGTGGCGCCCCAGCCCGCGGTCTCGGTCGTGATGGCCACCCGCCGCCCCGACCTCCTGGAGCACGCTCTGGCTCAGGTCGACCGGCAGCGCGGCGTCGACCGGCTCGAGCTCGTGCTCGCGCCGCACGGCTTCGAGCCCGACGTCGCCCAGGTCCGGGAGGCGCTGTCGGGCGGGGGTGGCGTCGAGGTGCAGGTCGTCCCGCAGGCGGACGACGTGGTCTTCGGGGACGTGCTGCACGCCGCGGCGACCGCAGCCTCGGGCGACGTGGTCCTGAAGATGGACGACGACGACTGGTACGCCCCCGACGTGGTCGCCGACCTGCTGCTCGCGCGCGGCTACAGCGGCGCCGAGCTGGTCGGCATGCCCGACGACGTCTACTACCTCGAGCCCACCGACGAGACCGTACGGCTCGGCCAGCGGACCGAGCTCTACCGCCAGTTCGTCGCCGGCGGCACGCTCATGGTCGACCGCGGCCTGCTCCGCGAGGTGGGCGGGTTCCGGACCGTACGCCGCCACGTCGACGCCGAGCTGATCGCCGCCGTCCGGGCGGCCGGCGGCGCGACGTACCGCACCCACGGTCTCGGCTACATGCTGCGCCGCACCGACTCCGGCCACACCTGGCAGGCCGACCTCGACGACCTGCGCACTCGAGCGGTGCAGGTCACCCCCGGTTTCTGGCCCGGACGGCTCATGGAGCTCTGACCTCCGTGGGCCCTACGATCACGCACATGCGCGTTCGTGCCGGCCTCGCCATCCTGCCCCTCGTCCTGGTCCCGCTGGTGGCCTGCGCCCCGGAGGACGACGACAGCGGCACCGCCTCCGACGACACCACCTCGAGCGCCCCCACCGAGGACGCCAGCACGTCGAGCGCTGCCACCGAGGAGGCCACAGAGGCCACGGAGGCCGCCCTCTCGCCCGAGTGCGCGCCCGACCAGCTGCCGCTCAACGCGGCGGGCCAGCTGACGATCGCAACGGACTCGCCGGCCTTCGAGCCGTGGTTCGTCGACAACGACCCGACCAACGGGCAGGGCTACGAGTCGGCGGTGGCCTACGCCGTCGCCGAGACGCTCGGCTTCACCACGGACCAGGTGGAGTGGGTGACGGTCGGGTTCAACCA
>CAWCSB010000002.1:0-177671 GCA_963798045.1 uncultured Actinomycetota bacterium | reverse complement strand
GTCGTACAAGCCGGGCGACAAGGACTTCGACTTCGACATCAACCAGATCTCGATCACGCCGGAGCGCGCGCAGGTCGTGGACTTCTCCGACGGCTACTACGCCGCCAGCCAGGCCGTCATCACGCTCAAGGACTCGCCGGTCGCCGGCGTCGCCACGGTCGCAGAGCTCGCCGACTACAACCTCGGCGCCCAGACCGGCACGACGTCGCTGACCGTGATTCGCGACGTGGTCCAGCCGGCCAACGACCCCGCCGTCTTCGAGGACACCAACGCCGCCAAGCAGGCCCTGCTCAACGGTCAGGTGGACGCGATCATCGCCGACCTCCCGACAGCCTTCTACATCACGGCGGTCGAAATCCCCCGGGCCACGATCATCGGACAGTTCGAGGGCGACGCGGCCAACCCGGAGGAGTTCGGACTGCTGTTCCAGAAGGGCAATCCCCTGGTGTCCTGCGTCAACGAGGCCATCGCCGCGCTGACCGCCAACGGGACCCTGGAACAGCTGGAGCAGCAGTGGCTGTCGGACGTGGTGGACGTGCCGGTCCTCCAGTGAGCCGACAGCCAGTGAGACGACAGCCAGTGAGACGACAGAGCGGGTTGTGACCGACTGGTCGCCGAGCCCTCGCGAGCTCGAGCGCCGAGCGGTCCGCCGCCGCCAGGCGACCCGGTCGGCCGTGGTCGCCACCGGTGTGACGGTGGCCGTTTTCGGCCTCCTGATCGCGGGACTCGTCACCTCACCGGGCTGGCCCCGCGTGCACGAGACCTTCTTCAGCGGGTTCCACGCCAGGAAGTCCTTCGAAGCGATCCTCGACGGGTTCTGGATCAACGTGAAGCTCTTCATGATCTGCGAGCCGCTCATCCTGGTGCTCGCGTTGGGGGTCGCGCTCGCGCGCAATGCGCGGGCCGCCTGGCTGACACCCGTGCGCCTCCTGGCCGCGCTCTACACCGACGTGGTCCGCGGCATCCCGACGATCCTCCTCATCGTGCTGTTCGCGTTCGGCATGCCGGCGCTGCGGCTGCAGGGAGTGCCCAACAGCGCACTCTTCTGGTGCGGCGTAGCGCTGGTGGTCTCCTACGGCGCGTACGTCGCGGAGGTGTTCCGGGCCGGCATCGACTCGATCCACCCCTCCCAGGTGCAGAGCGCTGTCGCCCTGGGACTCAGCCGGCCGCAGGCTTTGCGGTTCGTCGTCGTGCCGCAGGCCGTCCGGCGGGTCATCCCACCGCTGCTCAACGACTTCGTCTCCCTGCAGAAGGACACGGCCCTGGTCGCCGCGGCGGGAGTGTTCGACGCGCTCTTCGCCGCCCGGGACTACGGCAACTTCAACTTCAACTACACGCCGCTGGTCGTGGTCGCGGGCTTCTTCGTGGTGATGACCGTGCCGCTCGCGCGGGTCTGCGACTGGTTGCAGCGGCGGTGGATGGAACGCGAGAGGGCTGGCGCCATATGACCGCCCTCGTCGAGGTCACCGACCTCCGCAAGTCGTACGGCGACCGGGTGGTCCTGGCCGACATCGACCTCACGGTCGACAAGCACGACGTGGTGTGCCTGATCGGCTCGTCCGGCTCGGGTAAGTCGACGCTGCTGCGCTGCCTCAACCTGCTCGAGCAGATCGACGACGGTGTGATCCGCTTCGACGGCCAGGAGATCTCCGACCCGGGCGTCGACCCGCGCGCCGTACGCCGCCGGATCGGCATGGTCTTCCAGGCCTACAACCTGTTCCCGCACCTGTCCGTCCTCGACAACTGCATGCTCGCCCCGATCCGGGTGCACGGCGTGCCGCGCGCCGAGGCGGCCGACCGGGCCCGCGGGCTGCTCGCCCAGTTCGGCCTGTCCGAACACGTGGACAAGCACCCCGACCGGCTCTCGGGCGGCCAGCAGCAGCGGGCCGCACTGGTCCGCGCGCTCTGCACCCAGCCCGAGCTGCTCCTGCTCGACGAGATCACCGCGGCCCTCGACCCGGAGCTGGTCGGCGACGTGCTCACGATCGTCCGCGACCTGGCCGAGGCCGGCACCACGATGGTGCTGGCCACCCACGAGATGAGCTTCGCTCGCGACATTGCGACCCAGGTCTGCTTCCTCGACGGCGGCCGGATCCTCGAGCAGGGGCCGCCCTCGAAGCTGCTCGTCGCGCCGGACCAGGAGCGGACCCGGCAGTTCCTGCGCCGGGTGCTGCCAAGGACCGAATGACCGTTCGACGTACCCTCCAGGGGTGCGCCCTCGTCTCGTCCTCCTTCTCGGAGCCCTCCTCGCGCCTGCCCTCACGCTGATCGCGTCCGCGCCGGCGCATGCCGCCGGCACGATCTGCGTCAACATGGGCACCGCCTGCCCGGCTGGTGCCCCGACCGCGACGTCCATCTCGGAGGCACTCACCAACCCGGTCCCCGGGCCGGGCACGCTGATCCTGGTCGGGCCCGGCAGCTACACCGACGGTCCCTACGTCCTTCCTCCGGGCGTCAGCCTCCAGGGCTCAGGTGCCGGTGTCAGTGCCAACGCCACGATGCTGACGCTGCTTACGAGCGGGTCCCAGACCTACGTCACCACCAACGGCGGCAACGTGTCGGACCTGCGCGTGTCCATGACCCTGGGCAACGGCGCCACCGGCGTCGCCGCCAGCGGCGGCTCGATCCTCGACCACGTCGTCGTGTTCGGCGTCGGCGCGACGAGCTCCACCGGCGTCCGCGCGCAGGGCGCCACCCTCCAGGACACGACGGTCAACGTCACGGACGGCGTTGCCAACACCGGGGTGAGCGGCACGGGCGTCAACACGCTTCGGGACAGCACGTGGAACGGCGGCACGGTCGCCTACCGCACCACCGGCACCGACACCGTGTCGAGGGTCATCATTCGGTTCGCGGAGACAGCAGTCTCGGTGGAGGGCGGCACGCTCTCCATCGACGACTCCCTCCTCGACCTGGGCACGGCCGGGACGACCGGGCTGCTGGTCCGACCCGCCGGAACGGAGGTCACGGCCGCGTCGGCCAACCACCTGACCGTCGTGGGCGGCGCCGCGGGCTCGCGGGGCGTCGTGGCGAACGCGTCCGCTGGCCCCGGCCGGACGGCCGAGCTGAACCTGAACAACTCGATCGTGCGAGGTCCGACGACCTCACTTCAGCGGGTCCCCGGTGCCTCGGGCACAGCCACCTTCACGGTCAACCGCTCCGACTACGAGAACCAGCAGGGCGGGGTTCCCGACGGCGTCGGCAACCTGGACGTCGACCCCGCCTTCGTCGACGGAGCCGGGGGCAACTACCACCTGCGCGCCGCCTCACCCGTCGTCGACAAGGGCGCCGCCAGTGCGGCGTCCAAGGACCTCGATGACAACGACCGTTCGTTCGACGGTGACCGGGACGGCATCCCTGTCCCGGACATGGGTGCCTACGAGCTCCGCGACGTCACCCCGCCGACCAGCGTCATCACAGGTGGTCCGTCGGGACCCACCAACGACAACACGCCGGTCTTCACCTTCCGCAGCGGCCCCGACGTGACCTTCCAGTGCCAGCTCGACGGCTCCGGCTTCCAGCCCTGCAGCAGCCCCGTCACGACGACGCCCCTGGCCGACGGCGTGCACTCGTTCACCGTCAGAGGCACGGACCCGGTCTTCAACGTCGAGGGCAGCCCGCCCACGCGCAGGTTCACCGTCGACACGGTCGCGCCGGACACCAGGTTCACCAAGAAGGCGCCCAAGCGTCTCTTCAGGAAGAAGGTGAAGTTCAAGTTCGCCTCGTCCGAAGCCGGAGCGCGTTTCCAGTGCAAGCTCGACCGCCGGCCCTGGCGCAGCTGCGGCTCGACGTTCAAGTTCGGCGTGAAGCGCGGCAAGCACACCATCCTCGTGCGGGCGGTCGACAAGGCCGGCAACACCGACAAGACGCCGGCGCGCTACAAGTTCAAGCGGCTGAAGCGGCGCTGACCGCGGTGGTCAGGACGACGTCGGCGAGGGTACGTTCTGGTGGTGGCGGTGACAGAAGGTGCGACCGTTGACCAGCCCGTAGGCGCTGCCCTTGTCGTGCTTGAGGGCGTGAACAAGTGGTTCGGTGAGCTGCACGTCCTCAAGGACATCAACGTGACGGTCTCGCGCGGCGAGGTCGTGGTGGTCATCGGGCCGTCCGGCTCGGGCAAGTCGACGCTGTGCCGCGCGATCAACCGCCTGGAGACGATCGACCAGGGTGCGATCAGCCTCGACGGGACGCCGCTGCCCCAGGAGGGCAAGGAGCTGGCCAACCTGCGTGCCGAGGTCGGCATGGTGTTCCAGAGCTTCAACCTGTTCGCCCACAAGACGATCCTCGAGAACGTCACGCTCGGGCCGATCAAGGTCCGCGGGGTCAAGCCGGCCGACGCCGAGGCCAGGGCCCGCGAGCTGCTCGATCGGGTCGGGGTGGGCCAGCAGGCCGACAAGTACCCCGCGCAGCTGTCCGGAGGGCAGCAGCAGCGCGTCGCGATCGCCCGGGCGCTGGCCATGGAGCCGAAGGTGATGCTCTTCGACGAGCCGACCTCTGCCCTGGACCCGGAGATGATCTCGGAGGTCCTCGACGTGATGGTCGACCTGGCCAGGCGGGGCATGACCATGGTGGTCGTCACCCACGAGATGGGCTTCGCGCGGACCGCCGCCGACCGGGTGCTCTTCATGTCCGACGGCGCCATCGTCGAGGAGAACACTCCCGAGGAGTTCTTCACCAACCCACGATCGGAGCGCGCCAAGGACTTCCTGGGCAAGATCCTCCGGCACTGAGGACCAAGACAGCTCGAAGCACGACTCATCTGGAAGTTCGGGACAAGGAGCGAGAGATGCGATTCATCAGAGCGAAGGCAGTGGTTGCCGGGCTCGGCCTGGCATTGAGCATGGCCGCCTGCGGAGACGCCGGTGACGACGACGGCGGCGGCGACGACGTCGAGGTGCAGGAGAACGCTGCCGACGAGTTCGACGACGGCACCCGCATGAAGGAGCTCGCCGAGGCGGGCAAGATCACGGTCGGAGTGAGGTACGACCAGCCCGGCCTGGGCTTCAAGGGAGCGACCGACGACATCCCGGAGGGCTTCGACGTCGAGATCGCCAAGCTGCTGGTGGCCGACCTCGGCATCGACCCGGAGGACGCGAGCGTGGTCACCTACGAGGAGACCATCTCCGACAACCGCGAGCCCTTCCTCCAGCAGGGCAAGGTCGACCTGGTGCTGGCGTCGTACTCGATCACCGACGAGCGTCGAGCGCTGGTCGGCCAGACCGGCCCCTACTTCCTCACCGGGCAGCAGGTGCTGGTCCTCGCCGACAGCGACGTGGAGAGCATCGAAGACCTGGCCGGCCAGGAGGTCTGCTCGGTCACCGGGTCGACGTCGATCGACCGGATCAACGAGTCGGGCGCCAAGGGCGTGGGCTTCGACACCTACTCCGAGTGCGTGGAGAAGGTGCTCGACGGCTCGGTGCCCGCGATGTCCACCGACGGCTCGATCCTGGCCGGGTTCGCCGCGGAGAACGAGGGCGAGCTGAAGGTCGTCGGCGACGAGTTCTCCGAGGAGCGGATCGGGGTCGGCTACAGCCTGGACCACCCCGAGATGTGCGAGTGGATCAACGGCGTCCTGGAGGACTCCTTCGAGGACGGCTCGTGGGAGGCGGCGTTCGAGAACACCCTTGCCGCTTCGGGCGTCGAGACGCCCGAGCCCCCGGCACTCGACGAGTGTCCCGCGGCCTGACCCTTCGCTGACGTCCGGGCGGCCCGCAGTGGGCCGCCCGGACGCAGCCCCCCTGGAAGGAGCGAGCCCTGGCCGTCTTCGACAACTTCGACGCCTATCTTCAGGCGTTCGGCTACACGTTCGCCCTCTTCCTGGTGTCCTTCGTCCTGTCGATGGTCCTGGGCACCTTCCTGGCCGCGATGCGGGTCGGCCCGATCGCCGTGCTCCGCACGGCCGGCGCGACCTACGTCACGCTGGTCCGCAACACGCCGCTGGTCATCGTGTTCGCCTTCTTCGCCTTCGCCGCGCCGACCCTCGGCATCAACTTCAAGTGGCTCGACGTCCACATCGGTGACTTCGACTTCACAACGTTCTTCGGCGCCGCCGTCGTGTCCCTGACGCTCTACACCTCGTCCTTCGTGTGCGAGGCCCTCAGGTCCGGGGTCAACGCCGTGCCGCTGGGCCAGGCCGAGGCGGCGCGGGCGATCGGCCTCCCGTTCTCCGGAGTGATGACCCAGGTCGTGCTGCCGCAGGCGTTCCGCGCGTCGCTGCCGCCGCTGGCCAGCGTCCAGATCGCGCTGATCAAGAACACCTCGGTCGCGGCCGTGTTCGGCGTCGCCGAGGCGACCTCGCAGATGCGCATCTTCACCAACAACTTCCCCACCCAGCGCCTCGGCATCTTCCTCTGCTTCGCCGCCGGCTACATCGTGATCGTCGAGGTCTTCTCCTTCCTCGCCACCAGGCTGGAGCGGCGCTGGAGGGTTGCCCTGTGACGACCAGCGTCCTCTTCGATGCCCCGGGGCCCCGGACGGTCCGCCGGCACCGGCTGTACGGCGTGGTCGCCCTGGTGGCGGTGGCGGGCGTGCTCGCGTGGGTTGTCTGGCGGTTCTACGACGACGGCCAGTTCGAGGGCGACAAGTGGGAGGTCTTCGTCACCCCCGACTACGTCCGGGTCATCCTGGTGGACGGGCTGTTGAGCACGCTGAAGATGGCCGGGGCGGCGATCGTCGGGGCCACGGTCCTCGGCTTCGTGCTCGGCGTCGGCAAGCTGTCGGACCACGGGTGGGTGCGCTGGCCGGCGTGGGCCGTGGTCGAGCTGTTCCGAGCCATCCCGGTGCTGCTGCTCATGGTGTTCGTCTGGTACTTCATCGGCATCGCCAAGGACGGGTCGGCCTTCTGGGCCGTGGTGATCGCCCTGACCCTCTACAACGGGTCGGTCCTGGCCGAGGTCCTGCGGGCCGGAGTGCTCGCGGTCCCCAAGGGGCAGCGCGAGGCGGCGTACGCCATCGGCATGCGCAAGACCCAGGTCATGAACATCGTGCTGATGCCGCAGGCGGTCAAGATCATGCTTCCGGCGATCATCAGCCAGTGCATCGTCGCGCTCAAGGACACCGCGCTGGGCCTCTACGTGACGGCCCCAGGCCTGACCAGCATCTACAAGCGGATCTACGGCGAGTTCGACAACCGGGTGCCGACCATGATGGTGATCGCTGGGGTCTACATCCTGGTCAACCTGCTGCTCACGGCGCTGGCCACCTGGGCGCAGAAGAAGTTCGTCGGCGAGAAGAAGCCCCTCGAGATCCCCATGATCGGCAACCTCGAGGGTGGACGGAACGCGTGACGACTCCTCGCGGAGTCAGCGCGACCCGGTGAGGGCGCTCCGCATCCGTCGGACGATCTCGGTCAGCCGGTCCGGCGAGGTGGCGATGTTGAGCCGGACGTGCCCGGTCTGCCCCGGCCAGTAGATGTCCCCAGGTGACACCCGCACACCCTCGCGGAGGATCACATCCGCGGGGTCGTCGTGGCCGTAGGCGCGCAGGTCGAGCCAGACCAGGTACGTCGCCTCGAGCGGCCGCATCCGTGCCTCGGGCAGGTGCTCGGCCAGGAGCTCCCCGAGCAGGGTGCGCTGCTGGTCGAGCCGCTCGACGAGCGCGGCCAGCCACGCGTCGCCCTCGTTGTAGGCCGCGACGGAGCCGACGATCCCGAGCGAGCCCCACGACTCGTTCTGGGCCATCGGGATCCCGACCAGCAGGTCCCGGGTGGCGTCGTCGCCGGTCACGAGCTGCGCGCACTTCAGGCCCGGGATGTTGAACGCCTTGGACGCGGCGACGACCGCGACGGCATGGTCGGCGGTGCCCTCGAGCGACAGGTACGGCACGTGCTCGGCCCCCGGCAGCACCAGCGGACCGTGGATCTCGTCGCTCACCACCCGGCCGCCGTGCCTGGTGACGACGTCGCGGATCCCCTCGAGCTCCGCCCGGGTGTGGACGTGGCCGCCGGGGTTGTGCGGCTGGGTGAGCAGGAGCGTGCGCGCCCCGCGGGAGAAGAGCTCGTCGAGCGCGTCGAGGTCGACGACGTAGCCATCACCGTCGGGGTCCACCGGCAGGTCCCACTGCTCGAGGCCGGTGATGGGGCCGAGCCCGTGCTGCGGGTCGTACGCCGGCACCGGCAGCACCATCGGCGCCCGCTCGCTCAGCACGTCGAGCGCGACCCGCACCCCGACCGTCACGTCCGCGGTCGGCAGCACCCGGTCGGGCGGAACGCCGGTGCCGAAGTGGCGCAGAGCGAACCCGGCGTACGCCTCGCCGATCGCACCGCCCGAGCGCACGAACGCCGGATAGCCGACCTCGCCGCGCGCCACGGCGGCCCGGAGCGCAGCGGTGATCGGCTCCGCGATCGCGTAGTCCATCTCGGCCACCCACGCCGGCAGCACGCCCGGCTCGACGGCCCCCCACTTGAGCACCAGGGCGGCGCGGGCCTCGTCGTCGGTCAGGTCGCGGATCAGGCTCACCCGCCCATCCTGCCCGCCGTCGCCCTGCGGGTTCGAGGCAGGATGGGCGGGTGGCCCCGAGCTGGCGTGAGGCGATCACTGCGACCCGGCACTGCCTGACCGGCTGCGCGATCGGCGAGGTGCTCGGCATGATGATCGCGACCGCCGCCGGCTGGGGCGACCTCGCCAGCATCACGCTGGCGGTGCTGCTGGCGTTCTTCTTCGGCTACCTGCTCACCTTCACCGGCCAGCGCCGCGCGGGACAGCCGTTCGGGGCTGCGGTCCGCATCGCCCTGGCCGCCGACACCGTGTCGATCCTGGTGATGGAGATCGTCGACAACGCCATCCTCTTGATCTGGCCCTCGGCCATGGAGGCCGGGTTGGACGGTCTGCTGTTCTGGGTCTCGCTGGCCGTGGCGCTGGCGATCGCGTTCGTGGTCACCGTGCCTGTGAACCGGGCGATGATCGCCCGCGGGCTCGGCCACGCGAAGGCGCACGCCGCCCACTCCGGGCACGCCGAACACCACGAACCCTGAGGGCCCGTGGTCGACGCTCTTGTGTCAGCGCTTGCCAGACGCCGAGGTCGAAACGGCCTCCGGCTTCGCAGTCTGAACTTGAACAGGCCGTGACGGCCTGTGCCCCCCGAGGATCACTCCTGAAAACTAGCCGACCGGAGGTTGCCCCACCATCACCAATGAGGGTGAAACGCTGTCTGCAATGCTGCCCCCCGTGGATTTCCGCCTGGGTCAAGGCACCGGCCCGCTGCGTGGCGTCAAGGTCGTGGAGATCGCGGGGATCGGTCCCGGGCCGCACGCGTGCATGATCCTGGCCGACCTCGGCGCCGACGTCATCCGGGTGGAGCGGCCCGGGGGGCAGCTGCTCTCCGGAGGCGCCACGATGCTGCTCAACCGGGGCCGCCCGAGCGTCGCCCTGGACCTCAAGCAGCCGGAGGCTGCGGCGACGGTGCTCGAGCTGGCCAGGGGCGCCGACCTGCTGGTCGAGGGGATGCGACCCGGTGTGACCGAGCGGCTCGGGATCGGCCCCGAGCAGTGCCACGCGGTCAACCCGCGGCTGGTCTACGGCCGGATGACCGGCTGGGGCCAGGACGGCCCGCTGGCCCAGGCGGCCGGCCACGACATGAACTACATCTCCGTGGCGGGCGCGCTCTTCGGGATGGGCCAGACTCCCGACCGGCCGCAGTTCCCGGCCAACCTTGTCGGTGACTTCGGCGGCGGGTCGACGTACCTCGTCATCGGGCTGCTGGCCGCACTGCTCGAGGCCAGGGTCTCCGGCGAGGGCCAGGTCGTGGACGCCGCCATCGTCGACGGCACCGCGCACCTCAACACGATGACCTCGGCGCTCCTCGCCAGCGGCGGCTACCAGGAGCGGCGCGGCGCCAACCTGCTCGACGGTGGAGTCCCCTTCTACGACGTCTACGAGACCTCGGACGGCAGGCACCTGTCGGTGGGCGCCCTGGAGCCGCAGTTCTACGGCACGCTCATCAGCATGCTCGGCCTCGAGGACACCGCGCCCGGGCAGGCCGAGCTGGATCGGTACGACGAGCTGCGGTCCCTGCTCACCGACACCTTCAAGCAGCGGACGCAGGCCGAGTGGGTCGAGCTGTTCGAGGGCTCCGACGCCTGCGTCGCCGGGGTGATCCCGGTCAGCGAGGCGCCCGACCACCCGCACCTCAGGGCCCGGGAGACCTTCGTCGAGCACGGGGGCATCGTCCAGCCGCAGCCGGCACCGCGGTTCTCCCGGACCCAGGCGTCGCTGTCGCTGCCGCCCTCACCAGCCGCGGGCGCGCACACCCGGGACGCCCTCACCGCGTGGGGCATCGCCGACGTCGACGGGCTCGTCGAGCGCGGCGTGGCGGTCCAGGCGTGATCGTCCAGAGATGAGGCCCTTCCTGTTCCTGGGGATCCGCGCCCAGGATGCCGCCGCCGACGACGAGTACGCCGCGGTGCTGCGCTGCGCCGGGCTCGACGAGCGCGACGTACGCCGGGTGCGCCTGGAGCGAGACGAGCTGGAGCCCCTGGACCTCGACGACTGGTCGGGGATCGTGATCGGTGGCGGGCCCTGGAACGTCAGCGACCCCGAGGAGACGAAGGAGCCCGAGCAGCGGCGCGGCGAGGCCCGGCTGCGGGAGCTGGCGCTCCAGGCGGTCGCGGCGGACTTCCCGTTCCTCGGGGCCTGCTACGGCATCGGCACCCTCGGCACCCTGTCCGGCGGCGTGGTCGACCGGCAGTGGTCCGAACCGATCGGCGCGGTCACCATCACGCTCACTGCCGAGGGCGCTGCCGACCCGCTGCTCGGCGTACTGCCTCCGTCGTTCGACGCGTTCCTCGGTCACAAGGAGGCGGTGTCGACCCTGCCGGACGGCGGTGTCCTCCTTGCGTCATCGCAGACCTGCCCCGTGCAGGCCTTCCGGATCGGCGCGCACGTGTACGCCACGCAGTTCCATCCAGAGCTCGACGTCGACAGCATCGTCATGCGGATCGAGACCTACCAGGACTTCGGCTACTTCGGGCCCGGCGAGGGCGAGGAGCTGATCCGGCTGGCCCGCACCGCCGTCGTGACCGAGCCGCCCCGGATCCTCGCGCGGTTCGTGGAGCTGTACGGCCGGTGAGTTTCCGTCGAGTGACCCATGTGGCAGGTTTTCAACAGTGCAGAAGCTGCAGATGGGGTCACTCGACGGGAGCTGACGTAACCCACAGCCGCTTGTTGCGACAACGTGTCACGAAATAGTTTTGGCTGGTGAGCTCCCCCGAGCACGTCGACGTCCTCATCGTCGGCTCCGGTCTGTCGGGCATCGGTGCGGCCTGCCAGCTGCGCGAGCAGCTGCCCACCAAGAGCGTCGCGGTGCTCGAGGCGCGCGAGGCCAGCGGTGGCACGTGGGACCTGTTCAGGTACCCCGGCATCCGCTCCGACTCCGACATGTTCACGTTCGGGTTCAGCTGGCGACCCTGGCGCGGCGACCGTGCGCTGGCCGACGGCCCGTCGATCCTCGACTACCTGCGCACCGTCGCCGAGGAGTACGGCGTCGACGAGCTGATCCGCTACCGGCACAAGGTCACCGGCGCGAGCTGGGACTCCGAGACCGCGCTGTGGACCGTCGAGATCGACCATGCAGGGACGCCGACCACGATGACCGCCAGCTTCCTGTGGGGCTGCTTCGGCTACTACCACTACGACGAGCCGTACGCGCCGGAGTTCCCGGGCGCCGACAGCTTCGAGGGCACGATCGTGCACCCGCAGCACTGGCCCGAGGACCTGGA
Source organism: uncultured Actinomycetota bacterium (assembly GCA_963798045.1). Lineage (GTDB taxonomy): Bacteria > Actinomycetota > Actinomycetes > Propionibacteriales > Nocardioidaceae > Nocardioides. The sequence goes on along the minus strand of CAWCSB010000002.1, from coordinate 165,961 downwards.
CTACGCGGGCAGGAAGGTCGTCGTGATCGGCAGCGGCGCGACGGCGGTGACACTGGTGCCGGCGATGGCCGGGACCGCCGGGCACGTGACGATGCTGCAGCGCTCGCCGACGTACGTCGCCTCGCGGCCGGCCCGGGACCAGCTGGCGAGGAGGCTGGAGAAGCTGCCCGCGAGGGTGTCGTACCCGGTCGTCCGGTGGGTCCACATCCTGCGTGGCATCGTCACCTTCGAGCTCTGCCGCCGCCGGCCCGAGCTCGTCAAGCGACTCGTCCGCAAGGCAGCGGCGGCCCAGCTGCCGGACGGCGTGGACGTCGACGTGCACTTCAAGCCGACGTACAACCCATGGGACCAGCGGTTCTGCGTGGTGCCGGACGGCGACCTCTTCCGGGCGCTGCGCAAGGGGCAGGCCTCGATCGTCACCGACACCATCGAGACCTTCACGCCGACGGGAGTCCGGCTCGCCTCGGGCCGCGAGCTCGAGGCCGACATCATCGTGACCGCGACCGGGCTGCAGTTCCTGCCCTTCGGCGGCATCGACCTGGTCGTCGACGGCGAGCGCGTCGACCTCCCGTCGACGCTGATGTACAAGGCGCTGATGCTCAGCGGCGTGCCGAACTTCGCCTTCACGTCCGGCTACACGAACGCCTCGTGGACGCTCAAGGCCGACCTCGTGGCGGAGTACGTCGTGCGGCTGCTCGGCCACCTGGACCGGACTGGCGCCCGGTCGGTCGTGCCCGTGCGACAGCCGGGAGTCGGGGAACAGCCGTTCATGGACTTCACGTCCGGCTACATCCTGCGGGTGCTGGACCGGATGCCGCGCCAGGGCGACCGGGAGCCGTGGCGGCTCAGGCAGAACTACGTGGCCGACCTGCGCACCATTCGGCGCGGCCGCATCGACGACGGCGTGCTCTCCTTCGACCGGCTGCCGGCCGAGGCAGCTGACCCGGCCCTCACCCGCGTTTGACCGAGCGCCCGATGGGAGACCGGTGGGGTACGACGAACGCACCGGAGGTGCACGATGGGGTTTGACGACAAGGTCGACAACAAGGGCGAGGAGCTGAAGGGCCGCGCCAAGGAGGCCGCGGGATCGGTCACCGGCGACGACGAGCTCAGGAACGAGGGCCGCGCCGATCAGGCCGAGTCCTCGGTCAAGCAGGCAGGCGAGAAGGTCAAGGACGCGGTCGACGACATCAAGGACGCGTTCAAGAAGTAGTCAAGGTCACCCGCCCTCGATGCGGGTTCCTGCGGGCCGCTCTGCCACACTGGTGGGAGCGGCCCGTTCCTGTCTTGCCCCGGGCCAGCCCCCGCACTGCGAATGCGGCCGGGCCACCACAGACTGAAACCCTCTGGTGAGACACCACCATCGAGAGTGATCTCCCTTGTCTTCCGAACGCTCCACCCTGTCCACTGCGCCGTCCTTTGGCGACCTCGGCGTACCTCACGACCTCGTCGCGGCCCTCAAGGCGCGCGACATCACCACGCCCACCCCGATCCAGGCCGCCACGCTGCTCGACTCGCTGGCCGGCCGGGACGTCCTCGGCCGCGGCCGCACCGGCTCCGGCAAGACCTACGCCTTCCTGCTGCCCCTGGTCGCCCGGCTCTCCGAGTCCGGCCGGCCGCGTCGTGCCAGCAGTCCCCGTGCGCTGATCCTCGCGCCGACCCGTGAGCTGGTCGGCCAGATCGAGCAGGCACTGATCCCGCTCGCTGCCACCGCGGGGCTCACGACCCGCACCGTCTTCGGCGGCGTCGGCCAGCACCCGCAGGTACAGGGGCTGCGCCGCGGCGTCGACATCGTGCTGGCCTGCCCGGGCCGGCTCGAGGACCTGATCCAGCAGGGCCACTGCAACCTCGGCGCCGTCGAGGTCACCGTGCTCGACGAGGCCGACCACATGGCCGACCTCGGCTTCCTGCCCGCCGTACGCCGGCTCCTCGCCGCGACCCCGAAGCAGGGCCAGCGGCTGCTCTTCTCCGCAACCCTCGACAGGGGCGTCAACGTCCTGGTCAAGCAGTTCCTCCAGCAGCCGGTGACCCACGAGGCCGACTCGGCGCAGTCGCCGGTCTCCGCCATGGACCACCACGTGCTGCACCTGTCGCGCGAGCAGCGCGTGCCGGTGCTCGTCGACCTGACCAGCGCTCCGGGGCGGACCCTCGTCTTCACCCGGACCAAGCACGGCGCGAAGGCGCTGGCCCGCCAGCTCAACCGCAGCGGCGTACCGACCGTCGAGCTGCACGGCAACCTCAGCCAGGGCGCCCGCACCCGCAACATGGACTCGTTCCATGCCGGCCGGGCCACGACGATGGTCGCGACCGACATCGCCGCCCGCGGCATCCACGTCGACGACATCGCCCTCGTGGTGCACGCCGACCCGCCGACCGAGCACAAGGCCTACCTGCACCGCTCCGGCCGTACGGCGCGAGCCGGCGCCGCGGGCACCGTGATCACGCTGATGACCGAGGACCAGGTCCGCGACGTCCGCGACCTCGCCCGGGCGGCCGGCATCAAGCCGACCATCACCCGCGTCGACGGCCCGCGGCACCCGATGCTCACCACGCTCGCCCCCGGCGAGCGGGTCCTCGTGGCCGGTGGCCTCGGCGTCACCGCCGAGGAGCCCGAGCGTCGGTCCGGTGGCGGCGGTCGCAACCGTGGCCGCTCCGGTGGCCAGCGCCGCTCCGGCGGTCAGTCCCGGTCTGGTGGCCAGCCCCGTTCCGAGAGCCAGCCGCGTTCCGGTGGCCAGCGTCGGTCGGGCTCCGGCTCGGGCTCGCCGGCTCCCGCGGGCGGTGGCAACCGCAACCGTCGTCGCGGCGGCCAGTCGACCTCGTCGTCGGGGCGTCCGCACAACGCGGCGTCGTTCAGCTCCGGCCGCCGCTGACGGTCGCTCCTAGGATCGGCCCGGTGAGCCAGCTGCAGGCGTGGGTACGCCGGGCGCTCTGGGACGTGGTCCCACGGGACCACCGGCAGAGCGACCGCGACCTGCGCCGGCGGCAGCTGGTCGCGGTCGGCGTCGTGGCGCTGGGCGCGGTCCTGCTCGGCATCTCGCTGCGGGTGGACCCGGGCAGTCGGTGGTTCTACGCCGTGACGCTCGGCCTGGCCGGGCTGTGGACCGTGGGCGCGTTCGCCTCCGGTCCGCTGCACCTCGGCCGGATCCCGGCCCGGCAGGGCACCTCGCGGCCCGTGGTCACGCCGATCGTGCTCGGGCTGCTCCTGGCCGGCGTCTTCGTGGCGGGCGCGTTCCTCGTGCGGACCCTGGACTTCCTCGGCGGCCTGGAGGGCCAGGTCGTGAAGGTCATCGACTACGCCGACCAGGGCTCGACGCCGCTGCTCGTGCTCGTCACGGTGGTCAACGGGATCGCCGAGGAGCTGTTCTTCCGGGGCGCGGCGTACGCCGCCATCACCGCCCACCCGGTGCTGTGGACCACCGCGGCGTACGTCGTCGCGACCGCCGCCACCGCGAACGTGATGCTGACCTTCGCCGCCCTGCTGCTCGGCCTGCTCGTCGGCCTCGAGCGCCGGGCCAGCGGCGGCATCCTCGCCCCGATCCTCACGCACTGCACGTGGTCGCTGACGATGCTGTTCGCGCTACCGCTCGTCTTCTCCTGACGCGCCGCGCAGTGACTATCGCGTCGAGCGCGAGTCCTTCTCCTCGCCGATGGCCCGCTCAACGGCCTCGCGATAGGACAGTGGTTCGCCGGGGACGATGTCCTGGATCGCGTAGTCGGTCTGGAGCACCTCGGTGCTCATGGAGTCGATGAGGTTGCCCGCCGTGGTGGAGTCGACGTTGGTGACCAGTCCGATCCACAGCGACGACAGCCGCGGCGTCAGCACCGGGAGGGTCACGATCGGGACCCTGCGGCCGTTGATGACATCCGCGGCCTGCTGGAGCATCTGCACGTAGGTGAGCCGGTCTGCGCCACCGATCTCGTAGACCTGGCCGAAGGTCTTCTCGACGCCGATCACGCCGACCAGGTAGCGGGTCACGTCGTCGATCGCGATCGGCTGGGTGCGGGTGTCGGCCCAGCGCGGCACGACCATCGCCGGGAGGTTCTTCACCAGCTGCCGGGTCATCTCCCACGAGATGCCGCCGGCGCCGACCACGATCGCGGCGCGCAGGACCGTCACGGGGACGCCGGAGACTCCGAGCAGCTTCTCGACCTCGCGCCGCGAGCGCAGGTGGGGTGAGAGCTCGATGTCGTCCTTGCCGAGCCCGCCCATGTAGACGATCTGGCGGACGCCGCTCGCCGCCGCCGCGAGGCCGAAGTCCCGGGCCGCCTGGGCGTCCATGCGCTCGAAGTCGTTGTCGTCGAGCGAGTGCACGAGGTAGACCGCGACGTCGACGCCCCCCATCGGCTCGGCCAGCGTGCCGGCGTCGAAGACGTCACCGAAGACCGGGTCGCCGGGTCCGGCGTAGTCGTCCGGGCGCCGCGTCATCGCCTTGACCGTGTGCCCCTCGTCGGACAGCGCGCGCACCAGCCGGCTGCCGATGAAGCCGGTCGCACCGGTCACCAGCACCGTCAGGGTCTCGTCGCTCATCCGCCCGATCCTAGGAGAGTGCTGAACAATGACGCGGCGCCAGCGCCGCGATAGCCGCACGCTGGCTTTGTTGCCGCCCCTCGAAAGGCGCCCAGCCTGCCATCGGGACGGCGCCGTGCCATCGCACGACTCTCGCGACGCTGGCATCCACGCCCTTGTTCAGCAATCTCCCTAGATACACACGGATTGGTACCCCATCAGCGGCTGCGGCGTGCGATGCCCTCGCGCTTGGTCTCGTCCATCCCGGCTTCGTACGCCGACACGAGGGCCGCGATCGAGAGCGGCTTGATCTTCTCCACGACCTGGCGCACCGTCTCCGGCGAGGCGCCCTGGTCGCGGTAGACCGGCCAGACCAGGGTGCGGAAGATGTCGTAGAGCTCCTTGGCGACCTCGCGTCCGTGCCGGGCGTAGAGATCGGCGGCCGCGAGCGCCGCCTCGGTCGGGAACCCGAGGTCGAGCAGGCCGAGGCCGACGGAGAGCTGCGAGACGGCCACTTGGTACTGGCCCCGCTTGAGCGGGAAGACCACGCCCAGCGCGGCGAGGGTGCGCAGGTCGTCGTCGGTGAGCTCGCGCCCGGCGCGGGTGGACAGCTCGCCCCGCGACATCTCGATCGGCCGCTCGACGTCCCACGGCGCCAGCATCGTCCGGGCCAGGGCGAGGTCCTCGGGCGTCGCGTCGGCGGGGATGCCGGCGACGTACTTCTCGATCGCCGAGAGGGTGAAGCCGTGGCTCTGCAGCTCCTGGACCAGCTCGAGCCGGCCGACGTGGTCGCGGGAGTAGTAGCCGGAGCGGCCCTTGCGGATCGGCGGCGGCACCAGGCCGCGCGAGGTGTAGAACCGCACGTTGCGCACGCTCATCCCGACGCGGTCGCAGAGCTCGTCGAGGGTGAGCAGCCTGTCGTCGTCCAACGCGACCTCCTCTCGTGGCTCCACCGCGGGTGAGTCAGACCACACCACGGATCCTGTTGACCGTGACACTAATGGTGTCACAATCGGGCCATGGCATCGTCTGCGCAAGAAGCGTTCGTGTACGACCATCTCCGCACCCCGCGTGGCAAGGGCAAGGCCGCGGGCTCGCTGCACGAGGTGAAGCCGGTCGATCTCGTGGTCGGCCTGATCGACGAGCTGAGGGAGCGCAACCCGAGCCTCGACACCCACCGCATCGACGACGTCGTGCTGGGAGTCGTGTCTCCCATCGGCGACCAGGGCGGCGACATCGCCAAGACCGCGGCGCTGAAGGCGGGCCTCCCCGAGACCACCGCCGGCGTCCAGCTCAACCGCTTCTGCGCGTCCGGGCTGGAGGCCGTCAACCAGGCCGCCTCACGCGTCCGCGGCGGCTTCGAACAGCTGATCCTCGCCGGCGGCGTCGAGTCGATGAGCCGGGTGGCGATGGGTTCCGACGGCGGTGCCTGGGCGTCCGACCCGGCCACCGCGCTCGCGACCGGCTTCGTGCCGCAGGGCATCGGTGCCGACCTGATCGCCACCATCGAGGGCTGGACCCGCGACGACGTCGACGCGTTCGCCGCCGAGTCCAACCACCGGGCCGCCAAGGCGTGGGCCAACGGCTACTTCGACAAGTCGGTCATCCCCGTCAAGGACCTCAACGGCGTGACCGTGCTCGACCACGACGAGCTGATCCGGCCGGACACCACGCCTGAAGGGCTGGCCGGGCTCAAGCCGAGCTTCGCCCAGCTCGGAGCGGACGCCGGCTTCGACGACGTGGCGCTCGAGAAGTACCACTGGGTCGAGAAGATCAACCACGTCCACCACGCCGGCAACTCCTCCGGGATCGTCGACGGCTCCGCGCTGGTCGTGATCGGCAACGAGCAGGTCGGCACGGACTTCGGCCTCACCCCGCGGGCCAGGATCATCTCCGCCGCCGTGTCCGGCGCCGACCCGACGATCATGCTCACCGGCCCCGCCCCGGCCGCCCGGAAGGCGTTGGCCATCGCAGGGCTGGAGACCAAGGACATCGACCTGTTCGAGATCAACGAGGCGTTCGCCGCGGTCGCGATGCGGTTCATGCGCGACATGGAGATCTCGTCCGAGATCACCAACGTCAACGGCGGCTCCATCGCCATGGGGCACCCGCTCGGCGCCACCGGCGCCATGATCCTCGGCACCGTCATCGACGAGCTCGAGCGGCGCGACCTGCGCCGTGGCCTCGCCACGCTCTGCGTCGGCGGCGGCATGGGGATCGCCACCATCGTCGAACTCGTCTAGCGAGGCACGAGCGCAGACGAGTTCGAGATCGAGCCTGTCGAGATCACCGCAGCCCGCAGACAGACGCAACCACGCACTCCACGACGTACAGGACTGACATGACCAGCACCATCTCTGACCAGCAGACCGCCGTGCGCTACGACCGGGACGAGGACGGCATCGTCACGCTGACCCTCGACGACCCGACGGCCAGCGCCAACACCATGAACGACCTGTACGTCGAGTCGATGGCCGCCGCCGTCGACCGGCTGTACGACGAAGCAGAGTCCGTCACTGGCGTCGTGGTCGCGAGCGCGAAGAAGACCTTCTTCGCCGGCGCGAACCTCAACGAGATGATCAAGGCCGGCCCCGCCGACGCACCGCGGGTCTTCGAGCTCGCCGAGCGGGTCAAGGCCTCGCTGCGCCGGCTCGAGACGTTCCCCAAGCCGGTGGCGGCCGCGATCAACGGCGCCGCGCTCGGCGGTGGGTTCGAGATCGCCCTGGCCTGCAACCACCGGGTCGTCGTCGACGGCCGGTTCGAGGTCGGGCTCCCCGAGGCCAGCCTCGGCCTGCTCCCCGGCGGTGGCGGCGTCACCCGCATCATCCGGCTGCTCGGCCTCCAGAGCGGGCTGATGGACGTGCTGCTCCAGGGCAGCACCTTCAAGCCGGCTCAGGCCAAGGAGAAGGGGCTCGTCGACGAGCTCGTCGCCACCCAGGACGAGCTGGTCCCGGCCGCCAAGGCCTGGATCAAGGCCAACCCGGACGCCGTACAGAACCCGTGGGACGCCCCCGGCTACAAGATGCCCGGCGGGTCGCCCAAGTCGCCGGCCATGGCCGGCTTCCTGCCGGCCTTCCCCGCGCTGCTCCGCAAGCAGCTCAAGGGCGCGGACTACCCGGCGCAGAAGGCGATCCTGTCGGCCGCCGTGGAGGGTGCCCAGGTCGACTTCGACACCGCGAGCCGGATCGAGTCGCGCTACCTGACCAACCTGGTCGTCCACCAGGGCTCGAAGAACATGATCCAGGCGTTCTTCTTCGACCTGCAGGCGATCAACGCCGGCAAGCTGCGCCCCCAGGGCATCGAGCCGTGGAAGGCGACCAAGGTCGGCGTCCTGGGCGCCGGGATGATGGGCGCCGGCATCGCCTATGTCTGCGCCCGCGCGGGCATGCAGGTCGTGCTCAAGGACGTCGCCGTCGAGAACGCCGAGAAGGGCAGGTCCTACTCGGAGAAGCTGCTCGACAAGGCGATCTCCCGCGGCCGCTCGACCGAGGAGAAGAAGGCCGAGCTGCTCGGCCGGATCAAGGCCACCGCCGACCCGGCCGACCTGGCCGGCTGTGACCTCGTCATCGAGGCGGTCTTCGAGGACCCGTCGCTCAAGCACAAGGTGTTCGCCGAGATCGCCGAGCACGTCAACCCGGATGCGCTGCTCTGCTCCAACACGTCGACGCTGCCGATCACCGAGCTGGCCACCGGCGTGGACCGGCCGAAGGACTTCATCGGCCTGCACTTCTTCTCGCCCGTCGACAAGATGCCGCTGGTCGAGATCATCAAGGGCGCCGAGACGTCCGACGAGGCGCTGGCCAAGGCTTACGACGTCGTCCAGCAGATCAAGAAGACGCCGATCGTCGTCAACGACAGCCGCGGCTTCTACACCTCGCGGGTGATCGGGTTCATGGTCAACGAGGGCATGGCGATGCTCGCCGAGGGGGTGCACCCCCACTCGATCGAGCGGGCCACCACCCAGGCCGGCTACCCGGCGCCGGTGCTGCAGCTGTCCGACGAGCTCAACCTCGAGCTGATGGCCAAGATCGCGAAGGCCTCCAAGGAGGCCGCCGACCGCGAGGGCAAGGAGTACGGGCACCCCGGCCTCGCCGTGATCGACGCGATGATCGAGGCCGGCCGCGCGGGCCGCCTGCGTGGCGCCGGCTTCTACGACTACGACGAGTCCGGCACCCGCGGCTCGATCTGGCCCGGCCTGGCCGAGCTGTTCCCGGTCGCCGAGCAGCAGATCCCGTTCCGCGACATCAAGGACCGGATGCTGTTCGCCGAGGCGCTCGAGACCGCGAAGTGCTTCGAGGAGGGCGTCATCGAGTCCTCTGCGGCGGCCAACATCGGCTCGATCATGGGCATCGGCTTCCCGCCGATGACCGGTGGGGCCGCGCAGTTCATGGTCGGCTACCAGGACCCCGAGAACGAGGACGGCCCCATCGGCCTGGCGGCGTTCCTCGAGCGGGCCGACGAGCTCGCCGCGGCGTACGGCGACCGCTTCCGCGCCACCCCCTGGCTGCGAGACCTGGCCGCCAAGGGCGAGGGCTTCCCGGCCTGACCCGCAGCTGTAACTAACCGTTACGGTCACTGGCTGCGGTTATAACCGCATGGAAGTAGTCGTAACGGTTAGGGCGTGTCCCGCAATTCATGGCGGCGCCGGACGCCGCCCAGATCACGCGCTGGCGGCGCCGCCGACCCTTCGAAGACGCCCAGTCTGCGTGCGCGCCGGCGCCTGGCCAGCCCGCGCCTGGACGACGCCGGCATCCACCAGCAATTACGGGACACGCCCTGGTTACAAGCGGCCGGGAGTCGCCACCCGGTTGACCCGCCCGAGCGTGTCGGACGGGTCAACGTGGGTGGTGCTCCCTCAGTTCTGGGCGCTCTCGAACCAGGGGTGCCGCAGGTCGTAGTACGACGCGCCCTGCATCGCCCACTCGAGCTCGGAGGCGATCTCCGGTGGAGGCGGCTGCCCCTCACCTCCGCGGGCGCTCTCCTCGTCGGTGAAGGCGACGGTCTCGGTGTAGGTGCCGTCGGGCTCGACAGCCAGGCTCGCGCCCATGATGTCGGGGCGCATCGCGTGGAGCCCTTCGGGGTCGGACGTCATGACGGCACGAAGCCGGGCCACGTCGTCGACCTTCCCCCGGATGATCTGGACGAACTTGGCGTCGTCCGACCCGCCGTCGAAGAGCAGCGTCACGTCGTCGCAGTCGTGGAACTCGACGGGCCCGTCGAACAGCGCCGCCATCCGCTCCGCGAAGGCGCTGGTCTCCGGACGTGCAGAGTTGGCCATCGCGGACTCACGGTCGGTGAACCTGATCACCCCGAAGAAGGTGTCGTCGTCGGTGAACCCGTAGGTGCCGCCGAGCCATCCTTCGGCACCGGGCCCGCTCTGCTCGACCCACTCCTCCGAGAGCGCTCGCATCTCGTCCTGCTTGGTGCACTTGCCCTGCATGACCTGAATGAACACGGTGGGCCCCCTCGGTCGGCGTTGCCTTCCGACGCTACGTCCGTAGCACCTTCTGGTCCATAGCCAGCATGGGTCGTCCTTTCGGTCAATGTTGGGGCCGACTGCGGCCAAGTTCGCGATTCCCCGGCGCGTCGGCGTGCGCACGTGGAGGATTTGGTCGTGAGCAGCCGTGCAGCCGTCATCGACGTCCGGAGCCTGCACGTGCGCTTCGGCGAGGTCGAGGCCGTGTCAGGCGTCAACCTCACGGCGCACGCCGGCCACGCGACCGCTCTCCTGGGCCGCAACGGCGCCGGCAAGTCGACCACGATGCGGGTCCTGGCCGGGGTGGTCCCGCCCACCGCGGGCAGCGTCCTGGTCGCCGGCTACGACGTCCGCACCCAGACTCTCCAGGTCAAGCGCGCGGTCGGCTACTGCCCCGACGTCGGGGGTCTGGTGCCGCGCGCGACGCCGTGGGAGCACCTCCAGCTGTCCGCGCGGCTGCGCCGGCTCGAGAGCTGGGAGGAGCGGGCCCGCGACCTGCTGGAGAGGTTCGAGCTCGGCGACGTGGCGCACCGCGTGACCAGCGGCTTCTCGCACGGCATGGGCCGGCGGCTCTCGGTCTGCCTGGCTGCCCTGCACGAGCCCGAGGTGCTGCTCCTGGACGAACCCTTCGACGGCGTCGACCCGATCGGCGTCGACGCGACCTTCGACGTGATCAACGACGCGCGCGCCCGCGGCGCCTGCGTGCTCGTCTCCACCCACCTGCGCGAGCTGGCTGTCCAGGCGTGCACCTCGGTCCTGGTCCTGCGTGGCGGGGCCCAGGTCGCCGAAGCCACCGCCGGTGAGATGGCCGGCGAGGAGGGGGCCCGTGCCTACCGCAGCCTCCTGGACTGAGCTGCGCCCTCGAGAAGTGGGCCGCGCGGTCCACGACGTCGCGCACCTCATCGACTTCCGGACATCCGCCGTCCGCCGTCCGCGCGCATTCGCGCTGGGCGCCGCGGTCTTCGCCGGCCTCACCATCGCCGCCGCGACCCTGCCCGCGATGGTCGAAGGTGCCGGCAGCTCGAAGGGCTACGCGCTCGATGCCGTGCTGCTGATCCCCACGGCGATGGCGGGCTTCATGTTCATCTCGATCGCCTCGGCGGTCGCGTCCGGGGGCGGCCGCGAGCTGCTCCACCGCGAGCACGCCGTCATCCACCCGATCAGCCCGACCACCGACCACCTCGGCGCACTCCTGCTCGCGCCGCTCAACATCGCCTGGCTGCTGCAGGCCTGGGTCCTGATGGGCATCACGGCGTACGGCGTCGAGCGGCGCTCGCTGCTGGTGGCCGAGATCGGCATCGTCATCTGGATCCTGGCCGCCACCGCGGTCGGGCAGGTCGTGGCCTGGACGGTGGAGGCGATCCGTCGCACCGCGCACGGCATCGCGGTCGTCCGCTCGCTGGGCGTGCTGCTGGCCGCGGCCGCCGTGCTGCTCCAGCTGACCCACCACACGGCCGGGCTCCTCGACTCGCTCAAGACGCGCTGGCTCGTCGCGGGATACGTCGACGGGTTCCGGATGCGTTGGGTGGAGTCGATCGCGGTCGAGCTGGCGCTGCTCGTGGTCGCCGTCGTGCTCGGCGCGATCCCGGCGCACCTCGCCGCCCGCCGGTCGCCTCGCGACGAGCTGCGGGTCGAGACCGGCAACCACCAGGCCCGCCGTCTCCCGCGCTCCTCGCTGGCCATGCTGGTGCGCGCCGACCGGGGCTCGGTCTGGCGCGCCGTACCGATGCGCCGCGGCCTCGCCGTCCTCGCGATCGGCCCCGGCGTGGTTGCGCTGGCCGGCAACCTGGACTGGCCGCAGATGACGATCCTGCCCGGCCTGGTGGCCTCCGGTGGTGCGCTGCTGTTCGGTGTCAACGCCTGGTGCCTCGACGGTCGCGGCGGTCTCTGGCGGGAGAGCCTTCCGGTCGGTCCGGGAGTTGTCTTCGCCGCCCGGACGTGGGTGCTCACCGAGTTCTTGCTGGTCGCGTCGTTCGTGACCATGGTGCTGGCCGGGCTGCGCGCGGGGCTGCCGAGCGGCGCCGAGCTGACCGCGCTGCTGTGCACCTGGCTCATCGTGGTGCTGCAGGTCGTGACCTCGGCCATGCGCTGGTCCTCGCGGCGACCGTTCTCCGTCGACCTGCGCTCGGCGCGAGCGACCCCGGCGCCGCCCCTGGTGATGGTGGGCTACTCGACCAAGCTCGCGGTCACCACCACGCTGACGAGCCTGATCTTCTCCGGCCTGGCGCGGGTCCCACACCCGGAGCTCTCCATGCTGGTCGCCGCCCCGTTCGTCGTGTGGTCGCTCGTCCGCCTGCTGCACGCCCGTGACTCGTGGACCGATCCGGTCCAACGGGCCCGAGTTGTGACGACGGTGGCCGGATGAGAATCGATGCTGGAGAGAGAATGACTTCATGGGCGTGCTGATGCTGGTCCGACACGGCCAGGCGTCGTTCGGCAGCGAGGACTACGACGTGCTGTCGTCGCGCGGCGTCCGGCAGAGCCGCAAGGTGGCCGAGGCGCTGTCGGGGTACGGCGTGGCGCCCACCAGCCTGATCCACGGCGGCATGCGTCGCCAGCGCGAGACCGCGGAGCAGATGCTGCTCGGCGCCGCCGCCTGGGACCTGCCACTGGAGCTGGACGAGCGGTGGCGCGAGCTCGACCACCTCGCCGTGATGCACGCCTATCCCACCCTCAGCGACGTGGACCGCAAGCTGCTGGTCACCGGCCGCATGGAGCTCCGCCCGTTCCACGAGCTCTACACCAAGGCCACCGCCCGGTGGGCCTCCGGCGCCTACAACTCCGACTACCCGGAGTCCTTCACCGAGTTCATCGGCCGGGTGCGCGACGGCATCGGTGACGCGGCGCGGAAGGCCGGCGAGCGGCGGACCGCGGTCGTCGTCACCTCCGGTGGCCCCATCGCGGCTGCCTGCGCGATGCTGACCGAGGTGGGTGAGGAGCCCCGGCTGCTGGCCGCGGCCTGGGCCCGCTTCAACGCCGTGATGGTCAACGTCTCGGTCACCCGTGTCGTCGTCGGCTCCTCCGGCGCCCGGTTGCTCACCTTCAACGAGCACTCCTGGCTGGACCGCGAGCTCGTCACCTACCGCTGACTATCGCGCCGGGACGAGCACCAGCCGGCCCGTGGTCCTGCCCTCCGCCTGGCGAGCCCACGCGTCGGGCGCATCCTCGAGCGCGACCACCTCGTGCGCGACCGCGAGCTGCCCGTCGGCGGCATGCTGCGCGACGGCGGTCACCGCGGCGGCCTTCTGCTCGCGGGTCAGCTCGTTGTTGGTGTAGCCGAGCACCCGCAGCGAGCGGCTGCGGATCGTCGAGGAGTCGAGCGGCGCGTGCTCGGAGGCGGAGCCGCCGAGATTGACCAGCCGACCGCCCGGCCGCAGGCACTTGGCCGCGGCGGCCGCCGGTACGCCGTAGAGCGGGTCGAGCACCAGGTCCACCGGTCCGTCGACCGCGGCGCCCAGCCTCGCGGCCAGCTCGGCGACGTCCTCGGTGTCGAGGGCGACCACCGCGTCGGCGCCCGCGGCCAGGGCGCGCTGCTGCCCGTCGTGGGATCGGGCCGCGGCCACGACCCGCGCGGCGCCGTACAGCTTCGCCAGCTGGAGGGCGACCTGTCCGACCACGCCACCCGCGCCGAGGACGAGGACCGTCTCTCCCGGTGCCAGCTCCCCGCGCCAGGTCAGCCCCATGTACGCCGCCACGGCGGACAGCCCGAGCGCGGCGATCTCGGTCGGCACCGCGCCGGCGGGCAGCGTCACCAGGTCGGCGGACGGGACGACGGCCGCCTCGGCCATGCTGCCGTCGCCGGGTGCCATCCCCGCAGAGCTCGGGAACCACACCGCCTGCCCGTCGACGGTCCCGACGCCCTGCACCCCCGGGACGTACGGCGTCCGCGGCACGCCGAAGTACGACCTGCCCGAGGCGCAGAGGAGGTCGAGCGGCGTGATCGGTGCCGCAGTCACCCTGACCAGCACCTCGCCCGACCCGGGCACCGGGTCGGCCCGGTCGACCACGGCGGGTGGCTCGCCGGGGTTGTGCAGCTCGACGGCCCTCATCGTCGTCGCGGTCAGACCGGCTGCAGCACGAAGTCGTAGGTCGCCGACACCCACGGCACGTCGCTGGTCCCGCCGTCCGGCGTGGGTCCAGGCTCGTGGTGCTCGTAGCCGACGACCAGCTCCTCCTTGGTGCCGAAGACGACGTCGCTGTCGAGGTACTCGGCCCCTTCCTGGAACAGGTGGGTGATCAGCGGCCGGAAGCCGGGCACGTTGAGCAGGAAGTGCACGTGCGCCGGGCGGAAGTGGCTGATGTCGGTCTGCCCGATCAGCTCGCCGACCGGGCCGTCCATCGGGATCGAGTAGCCCGTGGGGGCGATGGTTCGGAGGCAGTAGGTGCCGTCCTCGCGAGTCGAGTACTTCGCCCGCAGCCTTGCCTCCTCGACCGGGAGCTGCGCCTCGTAGGCGCCGTCGTCGTCGGCCTGCCACACGTCGAGCACCGCCCCACCGACCGGGGTGCCGTCCAGGCCGCGCACGGTGCCGCTGATGTAGAGCGGTACGCCGGGCAGCCCCTCGGACATGTCCGCGGCGTACCCGAGCTCCGGCGAGCCGTCGATGTGGAACGGGCCGAGCACGGTGGCCGGGGTCGCGGCCGGGTCGAAGCGGTGGTTCATCTGCACGACGAGCATCGAGAGGCCGAGCACGTCGGAGGCAAGGATGAACTCCTCGCGCTTCTCGTCGCTGATCTGGCCGGTGCGCTTCAGCCACTGGATCGCGGCCATCCACTCGGGCTCGGTGAGCCGCACCTCGCGGGCGAAGTCGTGCAGGTGCTGCACCAGCCCGGTGAGCAGCTCGCGGGTCCGATCGTCGTGGGCGGTGCCCCACCGCTGCTTCGCGAGCTCGGTGATGTTGTCTTCGGTGACCAGCTGCATCAGTACCTCCTAGGTGCTCCGAGGCGGTGTCGTTCGAGGGAGGGGGTCGGGGTCGACCCGGCGGTTGTTGAGGTCGACAGAGAGGAAGACGTCGTTGGCGACAGGGTGCCGCAGCTCCTCGGCGAGCTGGCCGATCAGGCCCGCCGTGCGCGCCAGCAGCGCGAAGCCGCGCAGCAGCTCCAGCGGCAGGTCGAGGTCGGCGAGCGCGGCGCCGCAGACGCCGGCACCGTTGAGCGGCAGCGTCTTCCCGAGCACCTCGGGGTGCACCCGCCCGATCGCCTCGAACAGCGCGAGGTGCGGCCCGAACTGCCCCTCCTCGCGGGCGATCTCGAAGAGTCGCCGCGTCCGCGGGTCACCGTCCTTGTGCACGTGGTGGCCGAGACCGGGCACGAACGTGCCGGCCTCGCGCTGGCGGCGTACGACGTCGAGCGCGACCGCGTCCCACGCCGACTCGTCGGCGGGGACGGCGTCCAGGGCCTCGATCACGTCGTGCAGGAAGCGCCCGCAGTCCTCGGTGACGCCGAGGAAGCGGGAGCCGCCGCCGAGCAGGCCGGCCGCCAGCGCGCCCTGCACCGAGTCGGGTGCCGAGAGATAGGTCAGCCGGGTCACGATGGCCGTTGGCGTGAAACCGTGGTCGGCCAGTGCGGCGAGCACCGCCTCGAAGACCCGCACCTCTCCCGCCTCGGGGCGGCGCTGGGTCGCCAGCCAGAAGGCGAGCTCCCCGAATCCGACCGTCCCCATCACGTCGCGCGCCAGGTCCTGGCCCAGCAGCGTGATGGTGTCGCGGCTCGAGGCGCCCAGCGCGGTCTCGTACGTCGGCTGCTCGGTCACGTCGCGGCCTCGCTGAGCCAGGCGCGCAGCTCGCCGCCGTGCTCGTCGAGCTCCGGCGGTGGCAGCGCGTAGTCGACCGGCGTGCCGGAGAAGCGGATCGGGTGCCGGGTGGTCGGCAACGCCCGGTCGCCCTTGCCGACCTCGACCACCGGCTCCAGGCCGAACCGCTCGGCTGCGGCGAAGCCGTCGTCGATGGTGTTGATCGGCCCGCAGGCCACTCCGGCCTCGAGCAGCAGGTCGAACCACTCCTGCGCCGGGCGCCTTGCCAGCTGCTCCTCGAGCAGCGGCCGGAGCTCGTCGCGGTTCTTGGTGCGGTCGCCGTTGTGCAGGAACCGCTCGTCCTCGGCCACCTCCGGGATGCCCAGCGCCCCACAGAGACGCTGGAACTGCCGGTCGTTGGCCGCGATCACGATCAGGTCGGCGTCCGCGGTCGGGAACGGCTCGTAGGGGAACACGCTGGGGTGCGCGTTGCCCATGCGGTAGGGCACCTCGCCACCAGCCGCCCAGGCCGAGCTGTGGTTGACCAGCCCGGTGAGCGCCGAGGACAGCAGGTTGACCTCGACGTGCTGCCCCTGGCCGGTGCCGTCTCGGTGCCGCAATGCCGCCAGGATGCCGATCACCGCGTGGTTGCCCGCCATCACGTCGAAGACCGAGATGCCGGCACGGTAGCCGGGCCCGTCCGGCGACCCGGTGAGGCTCATCAGCCCCGACATCGCCTGCACGAGCAGGTCGTAGCCGGGCACGTCGGCGCCGGGACCCGAG
This sequence comes from uncultured Actinomycetota bacterium, assembly GCA_963798045.1. Lineage (GTDB taxonomy): Bacteria > Actinomycetota > Actinomycetes > Propionibacteriales > Nocardioidaceae > Nocardioides. Next base: position 149,467 of record CAWCSB010000002.1, on the reverse strand, counting down.
CCGAAGCCGCTGATCGAGGCGTAGACGAGACCCGGGTTGTCGACGCGCACCGACTCGAAGTCCAGGCCGAACTTGGCCATGCCGCCCGGCTTGAGGTTCTCGATCATGATGTCGGCGCGGCGGACCAGCTCGCGCGCCGCGGCGAGGTCCGCCTCGGCCCGCAGGTCCAGCACGATCGAGCGCTTCCCGCGGTTGATCCCGAGGTAGTACGTCGACACGCCGTCACGCTCGGGCGGCGTCCAGGTGCGGGTCTCGTCGCCGCCGGGCGGGCCCTCGACCTTGACGACGTCGGCGCCCAGATCGGCGAGCAGCATCGTGGCGTAGGGGCCGGCCAGCACCCGGGAGAAGTCGGCGACCAGCAGGCCGGCGAGCGGTCCGGTCATGGCACAGACCTCCTTCGGTGACCGTCATACGGACAGACGTCCGTTGGGATCATCGCACCACTTGGGGCAGGGTCCGCAACCGGGCGAAGTCTGCCCCGATCTCGCCGGCGGTGCGCAGCAGGAGTGGCAGGTGGTGGTCGGTGAGCTGCTCGATCGAGGTCTCCGCGGCGTGGGTGTTGACGTTGACCGCGGCGATCACGCGCTCGCCGTCGCGGATCGGTGCGGCCACCGACCGGATGCCGAGGGCGAGCTGCTGGTCGGTCAAGGCCCAGCCGCGCGCGTGCACCTGGCGCAGCTCGGCGTCGCGCCCCTTCTTCGCGGGGTTCCAGAGCGGGGTGAGGCCCGAGCGAGTCGGCTCCGCCAGCACGGCGTCCAGCTCACGGGGCGTCAGCTCGGCGAGCAGGACCTTGCCGAGAGAGGTCTGCAGGGCAGGGAACCGGGTGCCGATCTGCACCGAAAGCCCCACGATCTTGGGGACTGCGGCCCGGGCGACGTACACGATGTCGGAGCCGTCGAGCTGCGCGATCGAGCAGGACTCGTTGGTCTTCGCCGACAGCTCCTGCAGGTGCGGGCGCGCCACCTCCCACAGCCCCTGCGACCCGACGTACGCCGCGCCGAGCTCGAGCACCCGGGGCGTGAGGGTGTAGCGCGAACCGTCCACGCGCACGTAGCCGAGCTCGACCAGCGTCAGCAGGATCCGGCGCGCGGTGGGCCGGGCCAGTCCGGTCGCGGTCGCCACGTCGCTCAGCGAGAGCGTCTCGCGACCGGGGGCGAACGCGGTGATCACCTCGAGGCCACGGGCCAGCGACTCGATGAAGTCGGGGCCGGTCCCGGCGCGGGGCATGCCCACAGAGTGCCACGTCCGGCGATCCGTTGACACGCTCACGAGGCCGGGCCAGAGTGTCGCTGGTCACCTGAATGACCGCAGAGCGGACGCGTGTCCGTTCAGATGTCGAGGAGGGGCGAGATGGCTGACCAAGGTGCGCGACCGCCGGTGCTGCTGCGCGGGGCGACCGTGCTGGTGATGGACGACGCCAAGACGGTGCTGACCGATGCCGACGTCCTGACCCAGGACGACAAGATCGCCGCGGTCGGCCCGAACCTCGAGGCGCCCGCCGGGACGGTCGAGGTCGACGCGGCCGGCGGGGTCGTGATGCCGGGGATGATCGATACGCACCGGCACATGTGGCAGACGGCCATGCGCGGGTACGGCGCCGACTGGACGCTCACCCAGTACTTCGTCTGGTACTACCTCGAGAACGGCAAGCACTTCCGTCCGGAAGACATCCACTCCGGCAACCTGCTCGCCGCCGCCGAGGCGATCGACGCCGGCGTCACCACCTGCGTGGACTGGTCGCACGGCCTCCAGACCGTCGACCACGCCGACGCCGCGGTGGACGCGCTGCAGGCGATCCCCGGCCGCTTCGTGCTGGCCTACGGCAACATCCAGCAGCCGCCGTCGGAGTGGTCGGCGGCCCCGGAGTTCCGCGACTTCGTGAGCCGGCGCATCACCGGCGACGACATGCTCGGCTTCCAGATGGCCTTCGACGTCCCCGGCGACCCGAGCTTCCCGGAGCAAGGTGCCTTCGAGGTGGCCCGCGACCTCGGCGTACCGGTCACGACGCACGCCGGCGTCTGGGGTGCCACCAACGACGACGGCATCCGGCTGATGCACGAGCACGGCTTCATGACGCCGCAGTCGATCTACGTGCACGCGGCGACGCTGACCGAGGACTCCTACCAGCGGATCGCAGCCACCGGCGGGTCCATCTCGGTGTCGACCGAGAGCGAGCAGAGCGCTGGGCAGGGCTACCCGCCCACGTGGGCGATCCGAAAGCACGGCATCCCCGTCTCCCTGTCCATGGACACCAGCGTCTGGTGGAGCGGCGACCTGTTCTCGGCGATGCGCTCCACGCTCGGGGCGGACCGCTCGCGCGAGCACATGGAGGCGCACGGCAGCGGCGACACGGTTACACACAGCGCGCTCCGCGCCGTGCACGTCGTCGACTGGGCGACCCGCGGCGGCGCCAAGGCCCTCGGCCGCGACGACGAGCTGGGCAGCATCGAGGTCGGCAAGAAGGCCGACCTGGTGCTGCTGAAGAACGACTCGTCGCCGGTCTCGTTCCCGATCCTCAACCCCTATGGCCACGTGGCGTTCCAGGCCCAGCGCGGCGACGTGCACACGGTGCTCGTCGACGGCCGCGTGGTGAAGCGGGACGGCGCCCTGGTCGGCGTCGACCTGGAGGCGATCCGGCGCCACGTCGAGACGACCATCGAGCACCTGCGCTCGGTGATGGGCGAGGAGGCCTGGGCGGCGGGGATGAACCCGGATGTGCCCGAGACCGCGCTGGCCGAGAACCCCTACCAATACACCGACTACAAGAGCGAAGCGCCTCGCGGCCCCGTGGAGGCCTGATACTGGTGCCGTGAAGCTCCGGGAGGCCCGGACGGCGTACGTCGAGCGCGCGTGGCAGCGCGCCTACGACGCCTTCGCCGCCGCGGAGAGGGAGGCTCCTCTCGACGCCGAGGACTACGACCGGTTCGCCGTGACCGCGCACCTGCTGGCGCTCATGCCGGCGTACTTCGCGATCCGGGAGCGGGCCTACAAACACCTGCTCGACACAGACGAGGCCCTCGCGGCGGCTGAGGCGGCGCTCTGGCTCGGGGTGCAGAAGATCGCGCAGGGAGACGTCGCCGAGGGTGGCGGGTGGGTCGCTCGGGCCGCGCGGATCATCGCGGAGGACGGCACCGACTCGAGGGCGGCGGCATTCCTGAACGTGGCCAGCGCCTTCGAGGCGGCTGGCGGCGGAGACCTCGAGCATGCGGCGCGTATCGCCGAGGAGTGCGTGAGGGCGGCTCGGCGGCATGGTTCCGAGGAGTACGCCGCCCTGTCGCTCCACCAGCAGGGTCTGTTCCTGCTGGCGGACGGCCACACCGACGAGGGACTCGCCTGTCTCGATGAGGCCATGCTCGGCATCGCCTCGGGTGCCTGCTCCGCCATGGTCGAAGGCATCATCTACTGCGGCGTGATCGAGGGTTGCTGGTCGATCTACGAGGTCACGCGGGCGCAACAGTGGACCGCGGCCATGACGCAGTGGGTCGCCGCGCAACCGGACCTCGGCAACTTCACCGGCGAGTGCAAGGTACGTCGGGCTGAGCTCAAGCAGTTCAATGGCCACTGGCCCGAGGCGCTCGACGAGCTCGACGCGGTGAGCTTGGCGGATCGGGACCAGTGGGCCGCCGGCCGGGCAGCCAGCGTGCGCGGGAACCTCGACCGGCTGCTCGGCAGGTTCGACTCGGCCGAGGAGCACTTCGCGCTCGCGTCGAAGCTCGGCGAGGACCCGCAGCCGGGACTGGCGTTGCTCCGGCTGGCCCGCGGGAGTGTGCAGGCGGCGGCCGCCATGGCTCGACGCTCGCTCGCGGAGACCCACCAGAGCGGGAAGCGCATCCAGGTGCTCGCCGCCGCCACCGAGATCCTGCTCGCTGTCGGTGAGACCGATGCGGCCGAGGTGACCGCTGGCGAGCTGCGGGACCTCGCGACCGTCAACCGCAGCCCGGTGGTGACCGCCGTCGGCCACCTCGCGCAGGCGTCGATCCGCCTCGCGCGCGGCGCACCGCAAGAGGCGCTCCCGTTGCTACGCGAGGCGCTCGGCACCTGGGTCCGCGCACGTGCGCCGTACGACGAGGCGCGCACTCGCGTCCTGCTCGCGGATGCCTGCCGCGCCCTGGGTGACCGTGAGTCCGCCGATCGCGAGGTGGACACAGCGCGGGCGATCTTCGAGGACCTCGGCGCGACTCCGGACCTGGCCCGGCTCACCGGCAGCGACGCGCTGCTCAGTCCGCGCGAGCTCGAGGTGCTGCGGCTGGTCGCCACCGGTGCCACGAACCGCGCCATCGCCGAGAAGCTGGTGGTGAGCGAGCGAACCGTCGACCGGCACGTCAGCAACATCTTCGGCAAGCTCGGGGTCTCGTCGCGGGCGGCAGCGACGGCGTACGCCTTCGACCGGCAGCTGGTCTGACGCCTGCCCGCGCGGCGGTACCCACTCCCACCGGTTCGCCCATTGGGTGGTTTCGCCGACGCGGCGCCCCTCCCGTCGTTCCTAGCGTCGACGCATCGCAGTCGACCCAAGGAGCCCCAGGAGGCAGTCATGTCGGAGAAGCTCGACACCATCGTCATCGGAGCCGGCCAGGCCGGACTCTCAGCCGGCTACCACCTGGCCAAGCGGGGGAAGCCGTTCGTCATCGTGGACGCCGCCGACCGGGTCGGCGGATCCTGGCTGAACCGCTGGGACTCCCTGACGCTGTTCACCCCGTCGATCCGCTGCAACCTGCCCGGTCTGCCCGTGGGCGGGGGCTACCGCTTCCTCAGCAAGGACGAGATGCTCGACTACCTCGAGCGGTACGTCGCGACGTTCGAGCTGCCGGTGCGCCGCGGCGTGAAGGTCGACGGGTTGTTCCGAGAGGGTTCTGGATTCCGGGTCACCGCGGGCGCGCAGGCCTTCGACGCCGACAACGTGATCCTCGCGACCGGCGTCCACCGGGTGCCTTGCACGCCGGACCTCGCGGACGATCTCTCTGGAGACATCGTGCAGCTCCACTCCGCGGACTACCGCAACCCAGGACAGCTCGCGCCGGGCAGCGTGCTGCTGGTGGGCGCCGGCAACAGCGGCGTCGAGATCGCGATGGACCTGGCGCCGAGCCACCAGGTGCTGATGGCCGGGCGCACCGTCGGTGAGATCCCCATCGACATCAGGGGCTGGCAGGGACGGCTGTTCTTCCCCGTGCTCTGGTGGGTGTGGGAGCACATCCTCACGGAGCGGACGAGGCCGGGCCGCAAGGTGCAGGCCGAGGCCGTCCGGGGCCAGGCCGATCCGTGGATCCGGCAGAAGGAGAAGGACATCGAGCAGGCCGGTGTCGAGCGCACGTCTCGGATCACCGGAGTCGTGGACGGCCGGCCGCAGAACGAGGACGGCCAGGTGCTCGACGTCGAGAACGTGATCTGGTGCACCGGCTTCGAGAAGGGCTTCGGCTGGATCGACCTGCCCGGCCTCGACTCGTCCGGCCGGCTCGACCAGGCGCGCGGCGCCGTGGTCGGCCAGCCCGGCCTCTACGTGCTGGGCCAGGAGATCCAGTACATGTTCAACTCGCACACGGTGGGCGGTGTCGGGAAGGACGCGGCGTACGTCGTCGAGCACCTCGACCGGAAGTCGGCCGGGGCGCAGCGCGAACCAGCCGTGGCGTCGTAGCGCCTCCCCCCGAGGGCGTGTCTCCCAAACCCTGGCGGCGCCGGACGCCGCCCAGATCACACGCTGTCGGCGTTGCCGACGCTTCGAAGACGCCCAGTCTGCGCGCGCGCCGGCGCCTTGCCAGCGCGCGCCTGGACGACGCCGGCATCCACCACGGCTTGGGAGACACACCCTAGGGTCGCCCCGTGGGCGACCAGGCGACCAACGCTCTGATCGCCATCGTCCTCGGCACGATCCTCGCGGTGGTGCTGCTCATCCCGACCGCGGCCGTGCAGTACCGGCTCGACGGCCGGCTCGGACCGATGGACGTCACCATCCTGGTCACCTCGGCGGTCTACGCCCTGGCGATCTGGACCTACACGCTGCTGCCGATGCCGGAGGACCACACCTTCCGGTGCCAGGGCAGCCAGCTGCGGGTGCTCGGCTCGCTGGGGCTGATCCACGTCCCGTCCCAGGGCGGACCCCTGGCCCTGCTCCGAGAACCGGCGTTCATGCAGATCGTCCTGAACGTCCTGCTCTTCATGCCGCTGGGTTACTTCCTCCGCATGATCCTGCACCGGGGAGTGGTGGTCGCGACCGTCCTCGGCTTCGGCCTCTCGCTGCTCGTCGAGCTCACCCAGAAGACCGGCGTCTGGCACCTCTACTCCTGCGCCTACCGGCTCTTCGACGTCGACGACCTGATCGTCAACACCCTCGGCGCCACGGTCGGCTCGCTGCTCTCGATCCTCGTCGTACGTCGCCGCGCCGGGAAGGTCGTGCTCCCGACCACGATCTCGTTCGGCCGCCGGCTGGTGGGCTTCGCGTGCGACGTCCTGTTCATCGCGCTCACCGGCGCTGCGGCGGCGCTGGCCTACCGCGGCATCGAGATCTACCTGCGCGACGTCCCGCCGCTGGAGGTGGACCGGCAGGTGCAGGCCGCCCTCCAGTGGGGTGTCCCGTTCGCGGTCGAGGCGGTGCTGGTGCTCGGGTTCGGCCGCACCGTGGGTGAGTGGGTGGTCTCGCTGCACACCGTCCCCAGGCGGCGCCGGCTGGTCGTGCCGGGCCGGCTGGTCAAGCTGGCCGTCGGCGTGGGGCCGGTCTTCGTGCTCGCGCCGCTCTACGACCAGGTCGTCGCGCCGGTCGCCATCCCGCTGCTCGCGGCGTACGCCGTGCTGACGGTGGCATTCGCCTGGCGCACCAGGAACCACCGCGGTCTCAGCCACACCCTCGCCCACCTCGACCTCCGCATCGGCGACGACGCAGACGATGACCCCGAGCCACGCCGACCCGTCGTTACTGACGTGCAGTAACGACGGGTCGGCATGAAATTGGCGCTGACCCGTCGTTACTGATGTGCAGTAACGACGGCTCGGCATGAAATTGGCGCTGACCCGTCGTTACTGATGAGCAGTAACGACGGGTCGGCGATCAGAGATAGGTCGTTGGACGCGAGCGATATGTCGTTCTGGGCCGACTCACCGCAGGGATGGTCAGGCGGACTCGTCTTGATGGATGCTGCGCGTCTCGCCGCGCCGGTTGCTGCTCGGCAGTACGCGCGACGAGGGCGCAGCCGTGTCGCAGAGGACCTCCCAGACCCCGAACACGAACCCCCGGCGCGGGGCCTGTCCTGAATGGTGCCCGCCAGAGGAGACCGCGATCCACAGCAGCAGTGCTCCGAGCACGGCCACACCGAGGATCACGACCCGATCGCACGCTGGAACCGTCCCATGAAGTCACCTTCCGTAAACGCTTACAGCGTAAGGAAGGGCGGCCGGTGGCGTGGCGCTTTGGGACTTTGCGACCCGGGCCTACAGCAGCCTCTTGAGCAGGGGGAGCGGGGCGTGCTTCATGACGGGGGCGAGGGCGGTCCAGGGGAGCGGTGGCACGTAGGCGTGCGCCTTCTGCTTCTCGATGGCGTCGACCATCGAGCGGACGCCGTCCTCGGTGGAGACCATGAACCTCACCTGCTGCTGGACCCGTTCGTTCATCTCCGAGGCGATGTAGCCACAGTGCAGGACGGTCACCTTGATCGGCTTGCCGAGCAGCTCGTACTGCAGCCCTTCGCCGAGGTGTGAGAGCGCGGCCTTCGTGGCGGCGTAGACGGTCATCGACTTGGGCATGCCGCGCATCGCGGACATCGACGACACCAGCACCAGGTGGCCGGCGTCCTGCGCGCGGAAGATCTCCATCGCGGCCTCGGCCTGGGCGATCGCGGCGACGAAGTTGGTCATCGCGGTCTCGCGGTTGACGTCGTACCGCCCGGTGCCGAGCGGCGCACCCTTGCCGAGGCCGGCGTTCACGATGACGCGGTCGAGCCGGCCGAAGTCGTCACGGAAGGCGCCGAAGACGTCGAAGACCTGCGCGTCGTCGTTCACGTCGAGGGCACGCAGCTCCACCCGACGCTGAGTCCCGTTCGTGGGCGGGTGGGCGGCAAGGATCTCGTCGCGCAGCTCCTCCAGCCGTTCGGTACGCCGCGCGCAGAGCGCGAGGTCGTGTCCCTTGGCGGCGAACTGGCGGGCCATCTCGGCGCCGAGCCCGGAGGACGCGCCGGTGATCAGGATCGTCGACATGCCGGCCAGTCTGGTGCAGCAGCCTCCTAGCGCGCCGAGTCCGCGGACTGGATGACGACGACCGTGCCCATGATCTTGTCGGCGATCGTCTGGTTCCGGCTGTCCCAGAGGGGCCAGAGCCAGCCGAGGTAGCAGACCAGGCTGTCGATGTAGTGGGCGAGCTGGCGCACGAAGCAGAGCCCTGCTCCCATCGGCTGCCCGGTGGATTCCTTCACGAGCCGGATGCCGACCGCCTCCTTGCCGAAGCTGTAGCCGGTGCGACCCTGCCGAATGATCGTGTTGTAGATGTTGAAGGCCAGGGTGATGGCCCCGCCGAGGATCAGCATCCCGATCGTGGGCATGCTGACACTGCTGTCGGGGCCGAGCGTGGTGTTGCCCGCGGCATCCGTCTGGTAGTCGAGCTCGCCGAACAGCATCACGTAGCCGAGGATCAACGGGATGCTCGCGACCGTGCCCACGAACGCGTCGACGAGGTAGCCGAGCACGCGGCGGCCCCACGAGGCGAGCGTGACGCGCATCGGTGCGTCGTAGCCGTAGATGGCGCGGTAGCGCTCCTCCTCGGTCATGGGGCGACCGCCGCCCATCTGGGCCTGGCGCGCCTGGTCGGCCCACTGGCCGGCGATCGCGCTCGGGTTGCTCGGGTCGCGGTCCGCGAAGGGCACGTAGTCGCCCGCCTTGTAGCCCGGGGGGATCGGGGCGCCGGCCTGCTGGTCGGGTTCGGGCGCGGCAGGTGGGGTGCTCGACATGGCTCTACCTCGTGTGGTCGTGGGGGCACCTCGGGGTGGCACGAGGTTAGGTCTGCGGCCCCGCCGGAGTAGGCGGAACCGGCGAAGTCAGGGGTTGCTGTCGAGGTGCATACGGGGTATACATACCCGGTATTCACCCGATGCTGCGAGCGCGAGGAGCGTGGATGTCCGTCCGCCAGGCCCTGCTGGCCCTGCTGGAGCAGGGCCCGATGTACGGCTACCAGCTGCGCGCCGAGTTCGAGCGGCGTACCGGTTCGACCTGGCCGCTCAACGTCGGGCAGGTCTACACGACGCTGACCCGGCTCGAACGCGACGGCCTGGTCGCCGAAACGGGTGCCGACGGCGAGGGCCACGTGGTCTACCGGGTCACCGAGGCCGGCCGCGAGGAGGTGGCGACCTGGTTCACCACGCCGGTCGAGCGCACCCAGCCGCCGCGCGACGAGCTCGCGATCAAGCTGGCCCTCGCGGTCACCGTCCCCGGCGTCGACGTGGGCACGGTCATCCAGCAGCAGCGCACGCGCCACCATGACCGCGCTGCAGGACTACACGCGGCTCAAGCGCGCCGGCCGCGCTGCCGACCCGCAGGACGCCAGTGACATGGCCTGGAGCCTGGTCCTCGACTCGCTGGTCTTCGCGGCCGAGGCCGAGGTCCGCTGGCTCGACCACTGCGAGTCCCGGCTGCGCCGCGCCCAGCTCGAGCGGGCCGACAACCCCGATTCGTCTGCGGTCCCGCGTGGACTTCCAGCCGACGGATCGCAGACGAATCGTGAAGGGACGCTCCGATGACCGCAGTGCTCCAGCTGTCCGACGTCACCCGTGTCCACGGCGAGGGGGAGACCGCGGTCCAGGCACTGCGCGGCGTCTCGTTCGCCGCGCACGCCGGCGAGCTCGTCGCGATCATGGGCCCGTCCGGCTCCGGCAAGTCGACGCTGCTCACCCTGGCCGGCGGGCTCGACAGCCCGACGTCCGGCACCGTCTCGGTCGAGGGCACCGACCTCGCCTCGCTGGGCGCCAACGGCCGCGCCCGGATGCGGCGTACGTCGATCGGCTACGTCTTCCAGGACTTCAACCTCATCCCCGCGCTGACCGCGGCCGAGAACGTCGCGCTCCCGCGCGAGCTCGATGGCCAAGGCACCCGCGCCGCGCGCAAGCTGGCCCTGGCCGCGCTCGAGGAGGTCGGCATCGGCGAGCTCGCCGACCGGTTCCCCGACAACATGTCCGGCGGGCAGCAGCAGCGGGTCGCCATCGCACGTGCGGTGGTCGGCGACCGCCGGCTGATCCTGGCCGACGAGCCGACCGGCGCCCTCGACACCGAGACCGGTGAAGAGATCCTGCGGCTGCTCCGCGCCCGCTGCGACGCCGGGGCGGCCGGCGTGCTCGTCACGCACGAGGCGCGGCACGCGGCCTGGGCGGACCGGGTGGTCTTCCTGCGCGACGGCGTCGTCGTCGACGAGACCGGCTCGGACCAGGTCGAGACCTTGGTGGACTCAGGCGCGACGCGGTGAACCTCCTGAACACCTGGCGGCTGCCGCTCCGGCTGGCCCGCCGCGACGCGCTGCGCCACCGCGCGCGGTCGATCCTGGTGCTGGTGATGATCGCGCTGCCGGTGCTCGCGGTCACCGCTGCCGACGTGCTGATCCAGACCTCGACCGTGTCCGGGGCCGAGTCGGTGGACCGGCGGATGGGCGCGGCCGAGGCACTGGTCTGGGTGACCGAGGGCACCACGCGAGTCGCCCAGCCGCCCGACCCGGACAGCTGCTGCCCGTCGTTCACCGGCGGCGAGGTCGCGACCCCCACCGCCGAGCAGATCTCGTCCCTGCTCGACGGTGCGACGCTGCTCGAGCTGCGGCGCGGCGAGGTCAACTTCAAGACCACGAAGGGTCAGACCCCGGTCGAGGCGACCGAGGTGGACCTGCGGGACCCGGTGACCCGCGGGCTGTTCGACCTGACGTCCGGCCGGCTGCCTCGAGCGGCAGGGGAGGTGGTGGTCAACCAGGCCGTGCTCGACAAGGGCTACCGGCTCGGGGACCAGCTCGACCTCAACGACGACGGTGCCCCGGCCGACCCGACCATCGTGGGCGTGGCCGAGTCGACGAGCCTGCGGACCTTCCCGGCGGCGGCGGGGCCGATCGGCTCGCTGGGCGTCCGCGCCGAAGGCACGACCGGTTGGCTCGTCGACGGTGGCCCGGTGTCGTGGCCGACGGTCCGCCAGCTCAACGAGATCGGCGCAGTCGTGGCCTCGCGCGCCGTGATCGGCGATCCGCCGCCGAAGTCCGAGTGGCCGGAGGAGGCGCGCGACTCCAGCACCGACAGCGGCACCACGCTCGCGGTGATCGCCCTGATCGTCGTGATGGCGCTGATCGAGGTCGTGCTGCTGGCCGGGCCCGCGTTCGCGGTCAGTGCCCGCAAGCAGCAACGCAGCCTGGCCCTCATGGCGGCAACGGGTGGCACGCCGAAGCAGTCCCGCCGGGTCATCATCGGCAGTGCCATCGTGCTCGGCGGGGTCGCCGCCGTGCTCGGGGTCGGGCTCGGCATCGGGGCAGCGCGGGTCCTCGAGCCACTGCTGCAGTCGCAGTCGGACGACTGGCTCGGCCCGTTCGAGGTGCCGTGGCTGCACCTGGCCGGGATAGCCGGCTTCGGGATGCTCAGCGCGTTCCTGGCCGCGATCGTGCCGGCGTACATCGCCTCGCGGCAGGACGTCGTCGCCGTCCTGGCCGGCCGGCGCGGTGACCGGGCGCCGTCCCTGAAGTCGCCCCTGCTCGGCCTCGTCCTCCTCGGTGTCGGCACCGGCGGGCTCGGCGTTCGGTGCCGCCCAGGACGCGGGCGGGGAGTTCGCCATCGCCTTCAGCGCCATCCCGGCCGTGCTCGGGATGATCCTGCTGGTGCCGATGGTCCTGGCGCTGATCGCCAGGATGTCCGGTCGGCTTCCCCTGGTGCTCCGCTACGCAGTACGCGACGCCAACCGGCAACGCACGCGGACCGTCCCCGCTGTCTCCGCGGTGGCCGCGACGGTTGCAGGGGTGGTCGCGCTCGGGATCGGCCTGACCTCCGACAGTGCGGAGAACGAAGCGACGTACCAGCCCTCCACCGCCGCCGGAGTCGGCATCGTCACCGCCTACGACCCGGAGGTCTCGTGGCAGTCGTTGCGCGGGGTGATCGACCGCGAGCTGCCGGGAGCCAGCGTGACCGAGCAGCGTGGGCTCTCGGAGTCCGGGGGCTTCGCCGAGGTGTTCGGTCCCGATGGCGAGACCGTGCTGGACTCCTCGGGCGGTTCGCTCGGGGCCAACATCATGGTGTCCGACGACCACCTGCCCGTCGGTCTCATCGGGGTGGCGGAGCGCGACGTCCCGCGTGCCGAGGAGATGCTGAGGCAGGGGGGCATGGTCGCCTTCGTCTCTCCCGGCCGCTCGGTCGACGGGGACACCGCGACCGTTGTCCAGCACCTCTACGATCCGGACACCGGCGAGGACACCGGCACCAACCGCGCGACGTTGCCGGCTGCGTTCGTCCGGCTCACCGACGCGTGGTCGGGTCCGGCTGCCGTCGTCTCCACCGCGGCGGCCGAGGAGCTGGGCGCCGAGCCCGCCACCGTCGCGCTGGCCGTCACGGGGAACGTGTCGGAGAAGCAGGAGGAGGCTGCCAACGAGGCCCTGGCCGCAATCTCGGAGTCCGCCTCGCTCTACGTCGAGCGCGGCTACCAGGCCGACGACGAGACGGTCATCGCCCAGATCATCCTGCTCGTCCTGGGCGGGGTACTGATGCTCGGCGGCACCCTGACCGCCACCTTCCTGGCCCTCTCCGACGCGCGGCCCGACCTCGCGACGCTCTCCGCTGTGGGCGCCTCACCGCGCGCCCGGCGCGGGGTCGCTGCGGCGTACGCCGTGGTGGTCGGCGTGGTCGGGGCGATGCTTGGGGCGGCGGTCGGGTTCATCCCAGGCATCGCGGTGACCCGGCCGCTGACGTCCAACAGTGGCCTGAACGGGGGTCTGCCGACGGGCCCGTTCCTGGACGTGCCCTGGCTGATGATCATCGGCCTGGTCGTGGTGCTGCCGGCGCTGACCGCACTGGTGGTCGGGCTGTTCGCCCGGTCCCGGCTCCCGCTGGTGGCTCGGCTGGACTGACATCGGACCTGAGGTTGGATGGGGGCGTGCCCGATCACGTGCCCCAGGGAGAGGTCCGCCCCTCGCCCGTCGCCGGCCGTGGCCTGTTCGCGACGGCGGCGATCCCGGCGGGCACCGAGGTGCTCCGACCCGATGGGCCGGTCCACGAGCAGGGACAGGTCAACCACGCCTGCGACCCGAACCTCGGCTGGGCCGGCGACGTCCTGGTCACCCTGCGCGACGTCGCGGAAGGAGAGGAGCTGCTCGTCGACTACGCCATGAGCACCACCGACCCGGCGTACCTCCTGCGCTGCCACTGCGACTCCTACCGGTGCCGGCAGATGGTCGAGGGCACGGACTGGCGGATCCCCCAGCTCCAGCTCAGGTACGCCGACCACTGGGCGCCCGCCGCGCAGGCACTGATCGACTCTGCGACCCGTTGACCCGTTTCGCCACGGCGCTGCCAAGACCCACTTAACCTCGCTAGGTGAGTCGCACGGGGATCGCAGCGGGCCTGACCGGCCTGCTCGCCCTCGCGCTCGCCGTCGCTCCAGTCAGTCCCAGCCAGGCAACGCGCGCGCCGAGCGACGGCGCCCGGATAGCTGCTGCCGGTACGCCGGACGAGCCGCTCCTGCGCGCACGGACAGCGAAACCGTCGGTGACCAAGTTGACGCCCCAGAGCGGCCCGACCGCCGGTGGGCTCGACGTCGTGATCAAGGGCGACTACCTCGCCGGCGTCAAGCGGGTGCTCTTCGGGGCCACGAAGGCGACGAAGGTGCGCGTCAAGAACGCCCACAAGCTCATCGTCCGGGCGCCGCCCCACGAGGCAGGCGTGGTGCGGGTGCGGGTGGTGACCAAGCACGGCAGCTCGAAGCAGAGCGCGGCCACGCACTTCACCTACGTGACGCCACCGCCCGCACTGTCCGGTCTGTCACCGCGCACGGGACCCACGGCGGGCGGTACGACGGTCACGATCACCGGGAGCAGCCTGGTCGGCGCGACCGGCGTGCGGTTCGGGAGCACGAGCGCGACGTCGTTCCGCGTCACCTCGCCCACCACGATCGCGGCCGTCAGCCCCGGACGCCCCGTCGGGCCGGTCAACATCACGGTGACCACGGCCGGCGGGTCGGCCACCCTGGACGACGCCTACGCGTTCGTGCCGCCGCCCACCCTGACCTCCGTCGCCCCGGGCTCCGGCCCGACGAACGGCGCCACCGTGACCCTGACCGGTGCCGGCTTCACGAGCGACGCCGCGGTGACCTTCGGTGGCGCCCCCGCGACGAACGTCCAGATCTTCGCGGGAGGGACCCAGCTCACCGCGACCACGCCCGACCACGCGCCGGGGTGGGTCGACGTCGTCGTGGCCACGGCCGGCGGCTCGGCCACCCTCGCACGCGGCTACCTGTTCGTCGGCGGCGTGACCCTCGACAGCGTCTCGCCCCCGGAAGGGCCGGCGTCCGGCGGCGTGAATGTCACGCTGACGGGGAGCGGCTTCACCGCCGACACCCTGGTGGTCTTCGGGACCAAGCCGTCGCTCGTCACGACAGCCAACCCGGCTGGGACCCAGCTGACGGCGCTGCTGCCCGCGCAGGCGGCGGGGACCGTCGACGTGCACGTGTCCAACGAGGGTGACTCCGAGACGCTGGTCGGCGGGTTCACCTACGTCGTGGCACCGGCCCTGACCGCTGTCAGCCCGGATGCGGGTCCGGTCGCGGGCGGGACGACGGTGACGTTGACCGGCACCGGGTTCCGGGCCGGGATGCAGGTGGGCTTCGGTGGTGTGCCCGGGACCGGTGTCACGGTCGGCTCGGCGACCCAGGCGACGGTGACCACGCCGCCGCACGTCGCCGGTGCCGTGCACGTCACGGTGACCACTCCAGGTGGCTCGGCGACCGCGGCGAGCGGCTACACCTACGTCGTGCCTCCGACGCTGGCCGCCGTCAGCCCGGACGCGGGCCCGACCGCGGGCGGGACGACGGTGACGTTGACGGGCACCGGGTTCCGGGCCGGGATGCAGGTGAGCTTCGGTGGCGTGGCGGGGAGCGGCGTCACCATCAGCTCGGCGACACAGGCGACCGTGACCACGCCACCGCACGCCGCCGGGGCCGTGCACGTCACGGTGACCACGCCCGGTGGCTCGGCGACCGCGGCGAACGCCTACACCTACGTCGTGCCTCCGACGCTGACCACCCTCAGCCCGGACGCGGGCCCGACCGCAGGAGGGACCACGGTGACGCTCACGGGCACCGGGTTCCGGGCCGGGATGCAGGTGAGCTTCGGTGGTGTGGCCGGGACCGGTGTCACGGTCGGCTCGGCGACACAGGCGACCGTGACCACGCCGCCGCACGCCGCCGGTGCCCTGCACGTCATGGTCACCACCCCTGGTGGCTCGGACACGGTGGCCAACGGGTTCGCCTACCTGGCGGCTCCGACGCTGGGCTCGGTGAGTCCGGTGGCCGGACCGACGGCCGGTGGCACCGCGGTGACCCTGTCGGGCACCGGCTTCCGGACCGGGATGCAGGTGAGCTTCGGCGGCGTACCGGCAACCGGCGTCTCGGTGAGCCCCGGCGGCACCCAGCTGACCGCGGTCACTCCGGCGCACGCGGCGGGTGCCGTGAGTGTGTCGGTGACGACGCCCGGCGGCGCGGACTCGCTCAGCGGCGCGTACACGTATGTGCTCCTGCCGGCGGTGACCGACGTGACTCCCGACGCGGGTCCGGTGAGCGGTGGCACCACGGTGACACTGACCGGTGCTGGGTTCCGCGACGGCACGCAGGTGCTGTTCGGGAGCACCCCCGCAACGGGTGTCTCGGTGAACCCCGCAGGCACCGAGCTGACCGCGACCACCCCGCCGCACCCGGCCGGAGCGGTGAACGTCTCCGTCTCGACTCCCGGCGGCTCGGCGACCCTTCTCGACGGCTACACCTATGTCGCGCCGCCGACGCTGAGCGTCGTCAGCCCCGACGCCGGTCCGGTGGCCGGTGGCACGACGGTGACGCTGACCGGCTCCGGGTTCCGCCCCGGCATGCAGGTGTTGTTCGGGACCGCCGCAGCGACGGGCGTCTCGGTCGACCCTGGCGGCACCCGGCTCACCGCGCTGGCCCCGGCCCACGCACCGGGTGGAGTCGACGTCTCGGTGACCACGCCGGGCGGCTCGGCGACGCTCGGGAACTCCTACACCTACCTGGTCGCGCCGACGTTGACCTCGGTCAGCCCGGCCGAGGGGCCCGCGTCCGGTGGCACCACGGTGTCCCTGACCGGCGCCGGGTTCCGGGCGGGCATGCAGGTGAGTGTGGGAGGTACGCCGGCGGCGATCGTCTCGATCAACCCGGCCGGCACCTCTCTGACCGCAACGACTGCGGCCCACGCCGCTGGCCTCGTGGCCGTGTCGGTGACCACCCCGGGTGGGTCGGACACGCTCGCCGGCTCCTTCACCTACGTGGCGGCTCCGACGCTCACCGCGGTCAACCCGACCGTGGGACCGGAGGCGGGCGGCACCCTGGTCACGTTGACGGGCACTGGGCTGACCGGTGCGACCGCGGTCACCTTCGACGGGACGGCGGCCACCAGCGTCACGGTGGTCGACGCGACCACCATCACCGCGCTCACCCCTGGACACCCGGCCGGCCTCGTGGACGTCTCGGTCACGACCGTCGGCGGGTCCGGCACCCTCGATGACGCGTTCACCTACTTCGCCGAGCCGACGCTCGCCTCCGTCAGCCCGGTCGAGGGTCCCATTGCAGGCGGTACGACGGTCACCATCACGGGCACCGGGCTGACCGGCACCACCGACGTCACCTTCGGCGGCGTACCGGCCACCGGCGTCCTCGTCGTCGACGACAGCACCGTCACCGCAACGACCCCGTCGAACGCCGCCGGTGTCGTCGATGTCGCGCTGATGACCCCTGGTGGCTCCGACACGCTGGCCAACGCCTTCACGTACGTCGCCGCGCCCACGATCGCCGCGGTCAGCCCGGCGGACGGTCCCGCTGCCGGCGGTACGTCGGTGACCATCACCGGCACCGGGCTGATCGGCACCACCGAGGTGACCTTCGACGGCGCACCGGCCCCCGGCCTGGTCGTGGTCTCGGACACCGAGGTCACCGTGGACACCCCGGCCCAAACCGCCGGGCTCGCGGACGTCGAGCTGACCACACCCGGAGGGACAGCGCTGGTCACGGGTGGGTTCACGTACCTGTCCTAGACCTTGTCCCACGACGAACAGCGTCTCGCGACAAGAAGCCTTGCCGCGACCTGACGCGTTCCCTAGGTTGTCCCAATGACTGGCCCAAGGATCGGCCCACGAGTCGTCGGGATCGCGGGGCTCGTCCTGGCGGCCCTCTTGCTGCCGGCTGGTCCGGCGCAGGCGGCCATCAGCGTCGTCTACAACCCGACGACGGACGTGCTCACGCTCACCT
Organism: uncultured Actinomycetota bacterium; assembly: GCA_963798045.1. GTDB lineage: Bacteria > Actinomycetota > Actinomycetes > Propionibacteriales > Nocardioidaceae > Nocardioides. Next base: position 132,025 of record CAWCSB010000002.1, on the reverse strand, counting down.
CGGATGCCGCGTCCGACGCCATGGTCGTCTCGTGCGTCGGCGGGAACGTCGCGGTCGGTGGCATTGCGGTGACGGGGCCGGTGCCCTGCGCCGGCGTCCTCGTGCTGAACGTCAACGGTGGTGGCGGCAACGACGTCCTCGACACCACCGCTGTCCCTGACTTCGACACGGTGAACCTCGACGGAGGCGATGGCGACGACTCGCTCACCGGAGCCGAGGGAAGCAACCCATCAAGCACCGACCTCAACGCGACCGGTGGACCGGGCAACGACGCCCTGAGGTTCACGACCGGAGACTCGATCGCCGGCGGAGACGGTGACGACACGTTCGTCTTCCAGAACGGGTTCCATGGCGCCGGCCTGGTGCTCCAGGGGCAGGGCGGGACCGACACCTACTCCCTCGATCTCGGCGGTGTGGGTGCGCTGCCCCTCGACCTGGTGCCGCTCGGTGGCGGGCTCGCCATCTCGTTCGGCGGCGCCGTCCAGATCGCGCCGTGGACCGGGATCGAGGTGCTCGACCTCAGGCTGACCGAGGGCTCGGAGACGGTCCGGATCGGGGCCTTCCCCGGCCGGGCGCGGGTCGAGTCGCGGGGTGGCAACGACACGCTGGAGGGCGGCGACGGCGCCGATGCTCTGATCGGCGGCCCGGGCAACGACACTCTCGAAGGGGGCGCGGCGGCGGACTCGCTCGATGGCGGCGACGGTGATGACGTCATCCGGTCCCGCGACGTGTTCGGCGACTCGGTCAACTGTGGGGCCGGCGCCGACATCGCGCTGATCGACGGCGCGGACTCGACGACCGGCTGCGAGGTCCTGGACAAGGGCTCGAGCACGGATGCGATCAAGCCCGAGCCGAAGTTCTCGGGAGCCAAGGTGACCGGCAAGAAGCTCAAGCTCAAGGCCGCCTGCCCGGCCGGCGAGCTGCGCTGCGTCGGCGAGGCCACGCTGTCGGTCAAGGGCAAGAGCAACGGCGGGACCCGCTCGGTGAAGCTCGGTCGTGTGCTCGTCGTGGCCGACGGCGGCCGCACGGACCGCATCACCCTGCTCTTGACGCCGGCCCAGCGCGGGGCCCTCCGGGGGCTGACCAAGGCGAAGCTCACGATCGCCTACGACGTCATGGACGCTGCGGGCAACATCGGCAAGGGCAAGAAGACGATCCCGCTGAAGACTTGACCAAGGGGCGGGCCCCGGCAGCGGCCGATCCGGTCGAACGGCGTGCTCGGGTGACCTGCACGGGTTAGCCTCCGTTGGTGTTCCGAGCGATGCGTGCCGCAGTCCTGGCAGTCACTGTCGGCGCCTCGCTGACCCTGGTCGCGACGACCCCGGCGCAGGCCGCAGCGGCCGCGAAGCCACCGAAGCCGGTGATCACCAAGGTCACCCCGAGCAGCGGACCGACCACGGGTGGCACCGCCGTGACCATCAAGGGCAAGAACCTCAAGACCACGAAGAAGGTGCTGTTCGGCAGCACGCCGGCCAAGTTCAAGGTCAAGTCCGACAGGAAGCTCAAGGTGGTCGCGCCCGCGCACGCCGCGGGAGTCGTCGACGTCAAGGTCAAGACCAAGGGCGGCAAGTCCGGCAAGGCCGGCGCCGCCCGGTTCACGTTCGTGGCGCCAACGCCGCCTCCTCCGCCGCCGCCGCCTCCGCCGCCTCCTCCGGCTGTTCCGCCGACGATCACCGGTGTCAGCCCGGGTGCGGGTCCGACTGTCGGGGGGACGGTGGTGACGGTGACGGGCACCAACCTGACCGGCGCGACGTCGGTGACCTTCGGGGGGACTGCCGGGACCGGGTTGACCCCGGTGTCGGCGACCTCGCTGACGGTGACCTCGCCGGCGCATGCCGCGGGTGTGGTGGACGTTCGGGTGACCACGCCGGGGGGCACCTCGGCGATCGTGGCCGCCGACAAGTTCACCTTCGAGGCGCCCTTGCCCACGGTCGACAGCGTTGACCCGGCTTCGGGCCCGATCGCGGGCGGCACGACCGTCACGGTCACCGGCTCCGGGTTCACCGGGGCCGATGAGGTCACCTTCGGCGGGACGCCCGGCACAGCTCTCGATGTTGCGTCTGACAACGCCCTCACAGTGATCAGCCCGGCGCACGCCGCTGGAGCAGTGGACGTCCTCGTGACGGCGCCAGGAGGCACGTCGGCACCTGCCGACCAGTTCACGTACGTATCCGGACCGATCCTGCCCGTGGTCGAGGGGATCGTTCCGGCGTCGGGCCCGGTCGCGGGTGGCGCGGTGGTGACGGTCACGGGGACAGGTCTCACCGGCGCGACCGGTGTCACGTTCGGCGGCACGGCAGGCACCAACGTCAACGTGGTGTCGGACCAGCAGCTCACGGTGACCAGCCCGGCGCACGCCGCCGGCGCGGTGCCCATCCGGGTCACGACCCCGGCCGGCCAGTCCGCCGACGTGCCCGAGGACGACTTCGAGTACCTGAACGCCGACCCGCGCGCCTACGCCGCTCCCCTGCCGGGCGACGCCGACGAGGACGGACAGGGCGCCTTCCTCAACGCGGTGGACTGCCCGGCGGTCCAGGTGTGCTTCGCCGTCGGCGGCTACCTCTCGGGCGGACAGCGGGTGCCGCTGGCTGAGCAGCGCGTGGACGCGGACAGCTGGCAGGCGTTCCGGCCCGACCTGCCCGAGGACGCGGCTCCGGGAGCGGACTCCTCGCTCCAGGACGTGGACTGCGTGTCACCGACGTACTGCGTCGCGGTCGGCACCTACCTCGACGACAGCTTCTCGTCCTTGCCCTACGTCGAGACGTGGGACGGCGAGACATGGGCTGCCGCAACCAGCACGTCGTTCCCGGCCGACGCCGACTTCGGCGTCTTCGACGAGCAGCTGCTGTCCGACGTCGAGTGCACCGCGGTCGGGAGCTGCGTCGCGGTCGGTCGCTATCACGAGAGCGGCAACGGCGACAGCGTCCCTCTGCTGCTCCAGCTCTCCGGAGGCGTCTGGCAGGCGGCCGACCTGGACCTGGACACCGGCACGACCGGTGAGCTCACTGCGGTCGACTGTCCGGCGGCTGCGTCGTGCGTCGCCGTGGGGCAGGACACGACGGCCCAGGATCTGCCGCTGGCCGTCACCGGGCCAGGCACGTGGACCGCCGCGCTGCTGCCACTCCCCGCGAACGTCGACACAACCCCCAACGCCAGCCTGGTCGACGTGTCGTGCAGCTCCGTCGGCGCCTGCGTCGCGGCCGGCTCCTATCGGGACGCGACCGTGGCCACGGTCAGGGTCCAGGGCCTGGTGGAGCAGCTCAACGGGACGACCTGGACAGCGGCGAGGGCGGTCGCGCCGCTCCCTCCGAACGGCAACAACCAGCCCAACGTGGTGATCAACGACGTCTCGTGTGCGAGCACGTGCGCGGTCGTCGGGGACTACGCCGCCTCGGCCGGAACCGGCGGTGGGCGCCGTCCGCTGCTCGTCCGGTTCAACGGCAGCGTGCCGGTCGCCGAGCGCGGCCTGGTGCCGGACGAGACGGGCGGGCAGCTGACCAGCAGTTCCACCACGGTCACCTGTGCTTCAGCAAGCCGCTGCCTCGGCCTGGGCCACTACGACGGCGGGTCAGGCGTGTTCACACCCCTCGTCTCCTCCCTCGCCGGCGGAACCTGGGCTGCGTCCGACGGTCCTGCTCCCCCAGACAGCGAAGGGGTGCTGCGCCCGGAGGCCAGTGCCCTCGACGGCACGGTCGGGGTCGCGGTCGGCCTCTACAACGATGCCGGCGACAACCAGCTGGCCCTGCTCATGGTCGACCTGCCTCTCCCATAAAAAGTCAGGCTTGACTGTTTGTTGCTGAGCACGCCATCCTGAACCGATGGCGAGCCAGGCGGTAGTGACGCGCGTGCCGCAGGAGGAGCGGACCCGTGCGATGCGGGCGCGGCTGCTCGAGGCGACCGTCGAGCTGCTGGTCGAGCGCGGCTACGCAGGCACGTCGACCACGCTGGTCAGTGAGCGGGCCGGGGTGAGCCGGGGCGCGCAGCTCCACCACTTCCCCACCAAGCAGGACCTCGTGGTGGCCGCCGTGCAGCACCTCACCGAGGTGCGCGGGGCCGAGCTGGCCGCCGCGGCGGAGGGGCTGCCCAGCGGCGCCCGCCGCACCAAAGCGGTGCTCCGGATGCTGGGTGACCACTTCACCTCTCCGGTCTTCACCGCCGCCCTCGAGCTGTGGGTCGCCGCCCGGACGGACGAGGCCCTGCTGGCCGAGGTCGAGCCACTCGAGCAGAAGGTCGGCCGGGAGACGCATCGCTTGACCGTGGATCTGCTCGGCGCCGACGAGTCGCGGCCCGGCGTACGCGAGCTCGTGCAGGCCACGCTCGACCTCGTCCGCGGGCTCGGGCTGGCAAACACGATCAGCGACGACCGGCGCCGGCGGACCCGGATCCTCGACCAGTGGGCCACCACCCTCGACGACGCGCTGGAGCGCCGATGACCACCCTCCTGGACGGTCTTCTCGACGACCTCACGACCGAGGGCGACCAGCTCTTCCGAACTGTCGACCGGCTCGGCGCGGACGGCTGGACGAGGGCCACACCGGCCCCGGGCTGGACGGTCGCCACCCAGATCGCGCACCTGCTCTGGACCGACGAGGTCGCCGTCCTCGCCGCGCAGGCGCACGAGACAACCGAGGCCAAGCAGGCGTGGGACGAGGTCGTGCTGGCCGCGATCAACAACCCGCTGGGCTACGTCGACGTAGGCGCCTTCGAGGTCGCCCGGCTGCCCCGCGACGAGGTGCTCGGTCGGTGGGCGGGGGCCAGGCTGGCCCTCCGTGACGCGCTGACCGAGCTGCCACCGGGCCAGAAGATGCCGTGGTTCGGCCCGCCGATGTCGGCGGCCTCGATGGCGACCGCGCGGTTCATGGAGACGTGGGCGCACGCGCTCGACGTCTACGACGCTGCTCGCGAGAAGCCAGCCCCGACCGACCGGATCAAGCACGTCGCCCACCTCGGCGTGCGCACCCGCAACTACTCCTACTCGGTCCACCAGCAGGAGCCACCGGCCGAGGAGTTCCGCGTCGAGCTGACCGCGCCCAGCGGGGAGCTCTGGACGTGGGGCCCGGAGGACGCCGCTGCCCCGGGAGAAGTGCAGAGCGTCCGCGGTCCGGCGTACGACTTCTGCCTGCTGGTCACCCAGCGGATCAACCGCGCAGACACCGACCTGGTGGCGGACGGCGGCGACGCCGAGCACTGGCTGGGGATCGCGCAGGCGTTCGCCGGCCCGCCCGGCCCCGGCCGGGAGGTGGTATCCGGTGGTTGAGGAGCTCGCCCTGCCGAGCGTCTCGAAACCTCGTAGGCCGAGGCTGGGACTCGGCCGTGGTCAGCTTCCAGCGCGCCCTTCAGTGGTTTCGAGACAGGCGCTGGAGCGCCTTCCTCAACCAGCGGTGGCGGCATGACTCTGATCGTCGGCAACTGCTCCGGCTTCTACGGCGACCGGCTCTCGGCGATGCGCGAGCAGCTGGAAGGCGGGCGCCTCGACGTGCTCACCGGCGACTACCTGGCCGAGCTGACCATGCTCATCCTCGGCAAGGACACGATGAAGGACCCGACGCTCGGCTATGCGCGCACCTTCGTCCGCCAGCTCGAGGACTGCCTCGGGCTCGCGCTCGAGCGCGGAGTGAAGATCGTCAGCAACGCCGGCGGCCTCAACCCGGCCGGCCTCGCCGAGCGGATCCGCGAGGTCGCGAAGGGGCTCGGCCTCGACGCCGCCGTCGCGCACGTCGAGGGCGACGACCTCCGCCCGCTGGGTCTGTACGACGGCGCGCTGACCGCCAACGCCTATCTCGGCGGCTTCGGCATCGCGGCCGCCCTCGCAGCCGGAGCCGACGTCGTCGTGACGGGGCGGGTGACCGACGCGAGCGTCGTGGTCGGACCCGCCGTCGCGCACCACGGCTGGACGCCGACGTCGTACGACGAGCTGGCGGGAGCCGTGGTCGCGGGTCACGTCATCGAGTGCGGCGCCCAGGCGACCGGCGGCAACTTCTCCGGCTTCCGCCAGCTCGTCAGGCAGGGGATGGACCCGACCCAGCCGCTGGGCTTCCCGATCGCCGAGATCGCGGCCGATGGTTCCAGCGTGATCACCAAGCACGACGGCACCGGCGGCGCGGTCACCGTCGACACGGTCACCGCGCAGCTGGTCTACGAGATCCAGTCGACCCGCTACCTCAACCCCGATGTGACCACGCGGCTCGACACCATCCGGCTCGACCAGGAGGGCCCGGACCGGGTCGCGGTCTCCGGTGTGCGCGGCGACGCCCCGCCGGAGCGGCTCAAGGTCTCCGTCAACGAGCTCGGTGGATTCCGCAACCAGGTCGAGTTCGTGCTCACCGGCCTCGATGTCGAGGAGAAGGCCGAGTGGGTCCGCGAGCAGCTCACCCCCTCGCTGACCGCGAAGGACGTCACCTGGTCCCGGGTCGCCCTGCCGTCCCCGGACGCCGACAGCGAGGAGGCGGCGTCGGCCCTGCTCCGCTGCACGGTGATGGATCCGCAGCCCGACGCGGTCGGCCGCGCGTTCACCGGCCCGGCAGTCGAGCTCGCGCTCGCGTCGTACCCCGGCTTCACGATGACCACCCCGCCGCAGCAGCCGAGCCCCTACGGCGTCTTCCGGCCGGCGTACGTCGACCGGGCGCAGGTGCGCCACACGGTGGTCCATGCCGACGGGCGCCGCGAGGAGATCGACGACCCGACCGAGTTCTCTGTCGTCGATCCCGGCGAGGGACGGCGCCCCTCGCCGTTCCCGGCGCCGGCAGACTCGCTCAACCGCCGGATGCCTCTCGGCACGTTCGTGCACGCGCGCTCCGGCGACAAGGGCGGTGACGCCAACATCGGCCTCTGGGTGGCCAACGACGGTGACCCTCGCCGGGAGGCTCGCGCCACGTGGCTGGCCAAGGTGATGAGCCCACGCCGAGTCCGGGAGCTGATCCCCGAGGCTCGGGAGCTCGAGGTCGACGTCTACGTGCTCCCCAACCTCGGCGGCGTCAACGTCATCGTGCACGGCCTGCTCGGTCAGGGCGTCGCCGCGTCGACAAGGTTCGACCCGCAGGCCAAGGGGCTCGGCGAGTGGCTGCGCTCCAGGTTCGTGCACATCCAGGAGGACCTCATATGAGCCGCCATCGTTGGTTGAGGAGGTTGCGCAGCAACCGTCTCGAAACCACGCAAGGACGCGCTGGGACCTGTCCCAGCCCCGGCTTGCGGGGTTTCGAGACGGGCGCGGAGCGCCCTCCTCAACCAACGCCGGCGGAGGAGCTTCCATGAGCGAGATCCGTGAGCTCGGCGCGGAGTTCGTACGCCGCGAGGTCGCCCCGCACCTAAAGGAGTGGGAGGACGCCGGCTCGGTCCCGCGCGAGCTGCACCAGGTCGCCGGCAAGCAGGGGCTGCTCGGCGTCGCCTTCCCCGAGGAGGTCGGCGGGGGCGGCGGCACGCTGCTCGACTCGATGGACCTGCAGGAGGCGATGTTCGGGGAGGGCGCGTCCAGCGGGCTGATGGCGGCGCTGTTCACCGGCGGCATCGCGCTTCCCCACATCGTCGCGTCCGCCAGAGATGGACAGGGCGCCGACCTCGTCGACCGGTTCGTCCGCCCGACCCTCGCCGGCGAGACCATCGGCTCGCTGGCGGTCACCGAGCCCGGTGGCGGGTCGGACGTGGCCGCCATCCGGACCACCGCCGTCCTGCAGGGCGACCACTACGTCGTCAACGGTGCCAAGACCTTCATCACCAGTGGCGTCCGCGCCGACTTCGTCACGACGGCGGTCCGAACAGGCGGGCCTGGCCACGCCGGTGTCTCGCTGCTCGTGGTCGAGGCCGGCACGCCCGGGTTCACCGTCGATCGGTCGCTGCGCAAGATGGGCTGGCACTGCTCGGACACCGCCGAGCTGTCGTTCGTCGACGTGCGGCTCCCGGCCGCCAACCTGGTCGGTGTCGAGGGCACGGGGTTCGTCCAGATCGCCGAGCAGTTCGTGGTCGAGCGGATCGGGCTGGCGGTGCACGCCTACGGCATCGCGGCCCGCTCGCTCGAGCTCACCGCGACGTACTGCCGCGACCGCGAGACGTTCGGCAAGCCGCTCATCGCCAACCAGGTGGTGCGGCACAAGCTCGTCGAGATGCGCCGCCAGGTCGAGGTCGCACGGACCTATGCCCGGGCGATCGCGGAGCGCCACGTGGCCGGAGAGAACGTCGTGGCCGAGGCCTGCCTCGCGAAGCAGACGGCCTGCGACGCCGCGACCTACGTCTGTGACCAGGCGGTGCAGCTGCACGGCGGCACCGGCTACATGCACGGGACCGAGGTGGAGCGGCACTACCGCGACGCCCGGATCCTGCCCATCGGAGGAGGAGCCACCGAGGTGCTGACCGATCTCGCCGCGAGACTGCTGGGGTACGCGTCATGACAGGCCTGCTGGGGACAGTGTTCCGACCGCTGGGCGGCGAGGTCTCGCTGCACATGGACGCCCCTCCCGAGAAGGTGTGGGCGCTGGTCAGCGACATCACCCGGATAGGGGAGTTCTCGCCGGAGACGTTCGAGGCCCGGTGGACGCGCGGCTCGACCGGCCCCGAGGTGGGCGCGTCGTTCAAGGGCCACGTGAAGCGCAACGGCGTGGGGCCGACGTACTGGTCGCCGTGCCAGGTGACCAAGTGCGTGCCCAACGAGGTCTTCGAGTTCGCGGTCGGCACCGACGACGTGACCCTCAACAACTGGGGCTACCGCCTCGAGCCCCAAGCCAATGAAGACGGTGGCACCGGCACGAAGGTCACCGAGTACTTCCGCCTCGAGCCGGCGCTCCCGATGCGGCTCTACTGGACGCTGCTCGGCCCGCTCCGCGGCCGCACCAACGAGAAGGGAATGCGCACCACGCTGGAGCGGATGAAGGCGGTGGTCGAGGCATGACCAACCGCGAGGCGATGCTCGAGAAGCTCGCCGACCTGGACACCGAGCTGGCCAAGGCGGTGGCCGGCGGCGGGCCGAAGTACGTCGACCGCCACCACGACCGCGGCAAGCTGATGCCGCGCGAGCGGATCGAGCTGCTGGTCGACGAGGGCTCGGCGTTCCTCGAGCTCTCGCCGCTGGCCGGCTGGGGGTCGGACTTCACCGTCGGCGCCAGTGTCGTGACGGGCATCGGCGTGATCGAGGGTGTCGAGTGCCTGATCACGGCCAACGACCCCTCGGTGAAGGGTGGCGCCAGCAACCCGTGGACGGTCAAGAAGATCTTCCGTGCCAGCCAGATCGCCGAGGAGAACGGGCTGCCGACCGTCGCCCTGGTCGAGTCCGGAGGCGCGGACCTGCCGACCCAGAAGGAGATCTTCATCCCGGGCGGCAAGCTGTTCCGCGACATCACCCGCTCCTCGGCGGCCAAGCAGCCGACGGTCGCACTCGTGTTCGGCAACTCGACGGCGGGCGGCGCCTACGTCCCGGGCATGTCCGACTACACGGTGATGGTCAAGAAGCAGGCCAAGGTGTTCCTCGGTGGCCCGCCGCTGGTGAAGATGGCGACCGGTGAGGAGTCTGACGACGAGTCGCTCGGCGGCGCCGAGATGCACGCGCGCATCAGCGGTCTGGCCGACTACCTCGCCGAGGACGAGCGCGACGCGATCCGGATCGGGCGCCGCATCGTCGCGCGGCTCAACTGGCGCAAGGCGTACGCCGCCCCGGCCTCCTGGGCGGAGCCGGACGCCGACCCCGACGAGCTGCTCGACCTCATCCCGACCGACCTCAAGGAGCCGTTCGACCCGCGCGAGGTCATCGCCCGGATCTGTGACGGGGTGTCTGAGACCAATGGCGTGGCCTTCGACGAGTTCAAGCCGCTCTACGGCTCGTCGCTCGTGACCGGCTGGGCCCGGCTGCACGGTCGCCCGATCGGCATCCTCGCCAACGCGCAGGGCGTGCTGTTCAGTGAGGAGGCGCAGAAGGCGACGCAGTTCATCCAGCTCGCCAACCAGGTCGACACCCCGCTGCTGTTCCTGCACAACACCACCGGCTACATGGTCGGTGCGGAGTACGAGCAGGGCGGCATCATCAAGCACGGCGCGATGATGATCAACGCGGTCTCCAACTCCCGGGTCCCGCACCTGAGCGTGATCATGGGCGCGTCGTACGGCGCCGGCAACTACGGCATGAACGGCCGCGCGTACGACCCCCGCTTCCTCTTCACCTGGCCCTCGGCGAAGTCCGCCGTGATGGGACCGGCCCAGCTCGCCGGCGTCCTCTCGATCGTCGCCCGTGCGGCGGCCGAGGGGCGTGGCCAGGCCTACGACGAGGAGGCGGACAAGGGGATGCGCGAGTTCGTCGAGGCCTCGGTCGAGGAGCAGTCGCTGCCGTTCTTCCTCTCCGGGATGCTCTACGACGACGGAGTCATCGACCCGCGCGACACCCGCACGATCCTCGGCATCTGCCTCTCGGTGATCGAGAACAAGGCGTACGCCGGCACCGACCGGTTCGGGGTGTTCCGCCCATGATCAAGCGAGCAGCGGCGCGCGAGGGACGAGCGCGGCGCGTGGGCGAGACGAGGTTGAGCGTGCCCTGCGACCGAGGAACGAGGTCGCGACGGGCGCGCCGAAACCACCGCAGCGAGGGCTGGGATGCAATGGGCCTCAGTCGGCTCCCAGCCCCGACTTTCGAGGCTTCGAGGCTCGTCGCTAGCGCTCCTCGCACCTCAGCCACCGAGGGGTGGAGTTCATCGTGATTCAGAGGCTGATGGTGGCCAACCGGGCCGAGATCGCGTCCCGGGTGTTCCGGACCTGCCGCACGCTCGGCATCTCCACGGTCGCGATCCACTCCGACGCGGACGCCGGGCTGCCGTACGTCCGCGAGGCCGACGTCGCCGTACGCCTGCCGGGCAACACCCCGGCCGAGACCTACCTCGATGTCGCCGTGGTGCTGGCCGCCGCCAAGGCCGCCGGCGCCGACGCGATCCACCCGGGCTACGGCTTCCTGTCTGAGAACGCAGACTTCGCCCGCGCCGTCATCGGGGCGGGCCTGACCTGGGTCGGCCCGACGCCCGAGTCGATCGACGCGATGGGCTCCAAGATCGGCGCCAAGGAGCTGATGCGGAAGGCCGGCGTGCCGACCCTGGAGGCGCCCGAGTCGCCGACCGAGGCGGACCTGCCGCTGCTCGTCAAGGCGTCCGCCGGTGGCGGGGGTCGCGGCATGCGGATAGTCCGCACGCTCGCCGACCTGGACCGCGAGATCGCGGCGGCCCAGGCCGAGGCGAAGTCGGCGTTCGGCGACGGGACCGTCTTCGTCGAGCCGTACGTCGAGCGCGGCCGGCACGTCGAGGTCCAGGTCGTCGGGTCGAGCGTCTACGGCGACCGAGACTGTTCCCTGCAGCGCCGGCACCAGAAGGTGGTGGAGGAAGCCCCGGCGCCCGGCCTGAGCGATGAGGTCCGCGCCGCGCTCCACGACGCCGCTCGCACTGCGGCCGAGGCGATCGACTACCGCGGCGCCGGCACGGTCGAGTTCTTGTACGACCCGGCCACCGAGCGGTTCTGGTTCCTGGAGATGAACACCCGCCTCCAGGTCGAGCACCCGGTGACCGAGCTGGTGCACGGGGTGGACCTAGTCCAGCTCCAGATCGCCGTTGCAGAGGACCGGGGTTTCGAGACGGGCGCAGAGCGCCCTCCTCAACCACCGGGGATACGGCACGCGATAGAGGTCCGGCTGTACGCCGAGGACCCGGCCGCCGACTACCAGCCGCAGAGCGGCACGCTGACGCTGTTCGACATCCCGCTCGAGGACGGCATCCGGGTGGACTCCGGCTTCGAGTCCGGCAGCGAGGTGTCGACGCACTACGACGCGATGCTGGCCAAGGTCATCGCGCATGCGCCGACCCGCGAGCAGGCCGCGCGCCAGCTGGCCGGTGTCCTGGAGCGCGCGCGGATCCACGGCGTCATAACCAACCGCGATCTGCTCGTGCAGGTGCTCCGAGACCCGACCTTCCTGGCCGGCGACGTCTCGACCGCCTTTCTCGTTGAGAGAACGTTCGTTCAACACGAGGATGCCCCCCTCGCTCCCGCCGCAGCCGCTCTCGCACTGGCCGAGCGGCGCCGCGCGGAGCGGACCGTCCAGCGAGGCATTCCGGTCGCCTGGCGCAACGTCGTCTCGCAGCCACAGACCACCGAGTTCGCGGGCGGCGTCTCGGTCAGCTGGTGGGGAGGCCGCGACGGCTACGTGATCGACGGCGCCGCGGTCGTCGAGGTGAGCTCGACGGAGGTGACCCTCGAAGCCGACGGCGTGCGGACGACGTACGACGTGGCGGTCGTCGGGGACGCGGTGGACGTGGACTGGCCCGGCGGGCACGCCAGGCTCCGGCGTACGCCCCGGTTCGTCGACCCGGCCGACGCGGTGGCGAGCGGGAGCCTGCTGGCGCCGATGCCCGGCACCGTCATCAGTGTCGCGGTCGAGCAGGGCCAGCAGGTCGAGGCCGGCCAACCGGTCCTCGTCCTCGAGGCCATGAAGATGCAGCACACCGTCCGGGCTCCCGGCCCGGGGACGGTGACCGAGATCGACGTGAAGCCCGGTGCGCAGGTCGCCGCCGGTGAGGTCCTGGCAGTGGTCGAGGAAGCAGCGGAGGAGACAGAGCAGTGAGCAACTTCAGCGAGACCGAGGAGCGCCAGGCGCTGCGCAAGGAGGTGGCGAAGCTGGCGGGCAAGTACGGCCGCGAGTACTTCACCGAGAAGGCGCGCTCGGGTGGCAAGACGACCGACTTGTGGCTGGAGATCGGCAAGAACGGCTACCTCGGCATCAACATCCCCGAGGAGTACGGCGGTGGCGGTGGCGGCATCGGCGACATCGCCGCGGTCTGCGAGGAGCTCGCTGCGCAGGGCTGTCCGCTCCTGCTCATGGTCGTCAGCCCGGCCATCTGCGGGACGATCATCAGCCGCTACGGCACCGAGGAGCAGAAGCAGCGCTGGCTGCCGGGCATCTGCGACGGCACCTCGACGATGGCGTTCGCGATCACCGAGCCCGACGCCGGCACCAACACCCACAACATCACCACCAGCGCACGCCGCGACGGTGACGAGTGGGTGCTCAACGGCCGCAAGATCTACATCTCCGGCGTCGACGAGGCCGACAACGTGCTCGTGGTCGCGCGTGCCGAGGACGCGAAGACGGGCAAGGTGAAGCCGGTGCTGTTCGTCGTGCCGACCGACTCAGCCGGCTTCGAGTTCAAGTCCATCCCGATGGAGATCGTCAGCCCCGAGCTGCAGTTCACCGTGTTCATCGACGACGTCCGGCTGCCGAACGACGCCCTGGTCGGTGACGAGGACGGCGGCCTGGTGCAGCTGTTCGCGGGCCTCAACCCGGAGCGGATCATGGCGGCGTCGTTCTCGACCGGGCTGGCGCGGTTCGCGCTCGACCGCGCCGCGGCGTACGCCAAGGAGCGAGTGGTCTTCAAGGACGCGATCGGCTCGCACCAGGCCATCGCGCACCCGCTCGCCCAGACCCACATCGAGGTCGAGCTGGCCCGGCTGATGACGCAGAAGGCGGCGGCGCTCTACGACGCCGGCGACGACATGGGTGCCGGCGAGGCCGCCAACATGGCGAAGTACGCCGCGGCCGAGGCCGCCTGCGACGCCGCGGACCGCGCCGTCCAGACCCACGGCGGCAACGGGATCACCCAGGAGTACGGCATGGCCGGCCTCCTGGTCGCCACCCGCGCCGGCCGGATCGCGCCGGTCAGCCGGGAGATGATCCTCAACTTCGTGGCCATGCACTCATTGGGGCTGCCCAAGTCCTACTGAGCAAGCGCTGAAACGGCCGGGTCTGCCTACGATCCGCCCATGACTCCGCTGGAGGAGCGGGCGGTATCGCCCTTCTATCTCAAGATGATGGGCCTCAACGCCATCGACAACTCAGACGCGCTCTGGGCTGAACTGGTGGCCACGGCCCAGGCACTCACGCTCGACGAGGCGCAGCGACTGCTCAAGGTCGGCGCGTGGCGACCGGTGGTGATGGGCGCGTGGTTCAGCACGAGCTTCTCGGCCGCGGAGATCGGACCCGACCTGCGACGTGCGATGGCGACCTCGGGAGGGTCGCTGACCGCTCCACCGCTCGCGGCAGCGTGCGTCGCGGTGCTGGGGCGCGACGCACTCGAGGAGATGAGCGACTACGTCGGTCGCGATCCGGGAGGAGACGGGTCCGCCCAGATCGTGGCAGCAGGCATCAGGTCGCTCGGAGCCGAGCCCGCGGTCGCCGTCACCGACAGGGACGACGAAGCCTTCCGCCAGCTGCTCGTCGTTGCGACTCGCCTCCGCGAGGCACTCACCTGACCGTCACGACCCGAACCCTGCCATCACCGGTGACGTCTACCGTCTGGTGATGCAGGTTGACTGGAACGCCGAACTGGTTGATCACGCAGCCACCCGAGTTCTCCGATGCGCCCATGGCGAGACTCGTCTTGTACACGAACCTCTAGGTCATCCACGCCAAAGAGCGGGCTATCGGGACCGGCGTGCGGCTGACCCCAGCGCTCGCTGGCGCGCGCTCCTGCCCACAGAGGTGAGAGAGTCGGGGGTGATGACCGACATGTTGAGCGACGGTGGCACCGAAAGCCGAAGCACCTCCGGTCGAGACGCCCTCCAGCGCTATGCCCCGGACGCGGCCTCGACGTTCGCGATGGTGGTGTCGGTCCGCCCGTCCGGAGTGCATGACGAGCTGCTGGAGGCACCGGCGGTCCGGGCGTTCGCGGATCAGTTCCGCACCGATGTCTCTGGGGTGGACGACGAGCTGCGCGAGGCGCTCGCCAAGGAGACCGGCGAGCACCAGGTCGCCGTCGTCCAGATGATCTGGATCAGCGACGTCGCACCACGACTCGACGCCGTCCTCGACCAGCTCTTCGGGCCCTCGGAGTGGCCCTCGACGCGCCGGATCCCGGTCCGCGACGTCTGGGGCGTCATCGACGAGTTCACGCGGACCGTCGCGCGGCACGCCGCCCTCGACCCGATCGCCACCGAGCTGGTGCGGCTGCGGGGGGCTCGTCAGCACGACTGCCGGCTGGGTCAGTCCCGGCGGGCGGTGGCGGCGATCTCGGCGGGCGCCGACGAGGCGATGTTCGACGCCGTGGACGACTACGAGCAGGGCGACCTCCCCGAGGCGACCAAGGCCGCCCTGGCCCTCACCGACGCGATCATCTGGACCCCGTCGGCGGTCCCGGAGGACGTCGTGGCCCGGGTCCGCGAGCACCTCACCGACGAGCAGATCGTGGAGGTCGTCCTCGACGTGATCCGAAACGCGACCAACAAGATCGAGGTCGCGCTCGGCACCGACGAGCCTGAGGTCACCGAGGGTGTGCAGCTGTTCGTGACCGACGCAGACGGGGTCCTGACCACTGTCTGAGCAGGCTACGGACGCCCCTCCGCATAGCCTTGCCCCTGTGGGGTTCGTGGACAAGCTCGACCGCACGCAGCGGAAGAGGTCGATCCTCGGCTTCCCCATTGCGACGTTCTTCAAGTTCATCGACGACCAAGGGCCCTACCTCGCGGCCATCATCAGCTTCTACGCGCTGCTCGCGATCTTTCCGCTCCTGCTGCTTGCGGTGACGATCTTCGGCTTCGTCCTGCAGGGCAACCCCGACCTCCAGGAACGCGTGCTCGACTCCGCCCTGAGCACCTTCCCGATCATCGGTGACGAGCTCGGCCGGCCGGACCGGCTCCAGGGCTCGACGACCAGCACGGTGGTGGGCATCGTCGCCGCGACGTACGGCTCGCTCGGCCTCGGGCAGGCGCTGCAGAACGCGCTCAACGTCGCCTGGTCCGTCCCCCGCAACAAGAGGCCGAACCCGATCGCCCTGCGGCTGAAGAGCGTGGCCCTGCTCTCGTTCTCGGGGCTCTCGGTGCTGGCGATCACCATCGTCTCGACGCTGGGCAGCGAGACCGAGGTGTTCGGTCCGCGCCTCGACGCGACCCTGCGCTGGGTGGTGCGGCTGCTCACCGTCCTGCTCATCGGGCTGCTGCTCACCGCTGTCTTCCGGCTGGCTGCCGCGCGCCGCCATCACCTGGGGCGCGCGGCCCCGGGGGCGTTCACGGTCGCCGTGCTCTGGCAGGCGCTCCAGTACGTCGGCACGATCTACACCACCCGGGTCCTCGTCGAGACCAAGGAGATGAGCGCGGTGTTCGGCCTGGTGCTCGGGCTGATCGGCATCATCTACGTCGCCGCGTTCATCGGCGTGCTCGGCATGGAGGTCAACGTCGTGCTGGCCCGCCGCCTCTGGCCGCGCTCGATACGGTCGCTCTTCGTCGACCGTGGCGAGCTCACCGAGGCGGATCGTCGCGCCTACGCCAGCTACGTGCGCGCCCAGCAGCACAAGGGTGCCGAGAACGTCGAGGTCACCTTCAAGGACCCCGAGACCGGTGAGTTCCAGGCCGTCGATGAGCCGGGGCCGAAGGGCAAGATGAAGCGCTGAGCCCGCGTAGTCGGACGTAGCGAACGACTCCGAACACGTGTTCCGCGAGCGTGGACCGCTGCCTCGAGGACGCGATCAGCACGTCTGGCTACGCATCCTCGGCGCACTTGCCCTGGCCGTACGCCTCGTCAGGACGCAACGGGACGATCGACGTCCCGATGACCAGGCGCAGGGTCGCCTCGACGAGGAGGGCCAGGATGCCGACGGCCAGCACCGACCCGAAGAACGCGACTGTGCCGTCGAGTAGGTGCACCGCCGCTCCGTCCGGGTCGCCGTCGCTGGATCGCGGCAGGTCGGGAGTCAACGCCTGCCAGAGCCAGGCGAACAGGAACACGTAGACCCCGAGCCGCAGTCTCCGCCAGAGCGGACGAGAACGCATGAGGTCAGAGTCGAGCAGTCGGGCCGACCACGAGTCCGCACGCGTACTCAACTGCCATGTCGGGCGTCGGAGTGCGACGGCCACGCGAAGGGCGGGCCCTCCTCGGTCACGCCAGCATTCTGTCCCGGAGCCGGGACAGCAGACGGTCGTCGAGGCCGAGCCCGTCGCGCAGGTAGCCGTCCCTGGAGCCATACGCCGACTCGGCGGCTGCGTAGGCCTCCTGGAGGTAGCCCTCCCGGACCACCATCGCCACCTCGTAGACCGGCACCTTCTCCTCGCCGAGGTGCTCGCGGACCATCCCGAGGTACTTCTCCCTGGTGGCGGTCGAGAAGGAGTTGGTGAGCAGGTAGTCCTCGAGGACCGTCGCGTCGTCGACACCGGCGACGTGGAGCAGCAGCGCGGCAACCCAGCCGGTGCGATCCTTGCCGGCCGCGCAGTGGAACAGGGTCGCGTGTTCCGCGTCAGCGATGTGCCGGAGCAGCTGCGCGTACGCCGCGCGCGCTTCGGGGGCCTCGACGAAGCTGCGGTAGACGCGGCGCATCACGGCGTCGGCGGCCTCGCGCGAGGTGAGCTCCTCGAGCTGGACCATGGGGATCCCGCCGACCTCGACGTGGTGCCAGGTCGCGCCGGGCACCTCGGCGTCCGGGTGCGCCTCGATCTCGTGCGTCGACCGCAGGTCGTAGATCGCGGTCACCCCGAGCCGGGCGATCGTCGCCGCATCGGCGTGGCTGAGCTGGAGCTCGTTGGAGCGGTAGACGACGCCGCGTCGCAGCGGCCGGCCGTCCGCGGCGACGTACGCCGAGTCCGGACCGGCCACGTCGCGGAAGTTGTCGGCCGACGCGAGCCGGACCAGCTCCTCACCGAACTCTGGGGTTGGCACGCGCCAGAGCCTATTCAGCGCAGCGGAACGAACCGGTACCAGCCGTGCTCGCTGACCTCGGTGCCCGACGAGGTGCGGCGCACCAGGAGCATGGTGCCGCTGACCGGGATCACCATCCGCCCGTCGTCGGTCAGCTGCTCGACGAGCTCCTCGGGCAGCGTGCGTGGCTCGGCGGACACCAGCATCCGGTCGTAGGGCGCCGTGTCGGGTCGGCCCAACCGCCCCGGGTCGGCCTGCTCGATCCGCGCCCACGGCCGGTCGAGGCGAGCCAGGTTGGCGCGCCCGAACTCGACCAGCGTGGGCTCCAGCTCGACACCGACGACCTCTCCGGTCGGGCCGGTCAGGTGCGCGAGCAGCGCGGTCGACCAGCCGGAGCCGGCCCCGACGTCGAGGACCCGGTCGCCTTCACGCACCTCCAGGAGGCGCAGCATCGCTGACACGGTGCGTGGCTGGGAGTTGGTCTGGCCGAGACCGATCTGGATCGGGCCGTCGTACGCCGCCCGCCCGCGTGCGCGCCGCGGCAGGAAGCCGGCGCGCGGTGTCGCGTCGAACGCCTCGGAGACCCGATCCTCCACCTGCCCGAGTGTGACACCACCCGGACTGACCAGAGACAGCCGACCGTGTCGTCGGCGAAACTTCCGCCGTGATCAAGCTGGAGCTGCTCTTCACGCTGGTGGTCTTCGCGGTCTGGATCTTCACCTTGGCCGACGTGGCCCAGGCTCCGAAGAAGGACGTGCGCAACCTGCCGAAGGTGGCCTGGGTCGTGCTCGTGCTGCTGTTCCCGGTGCTCGGCAGCGCCGCCTGGTTCGTGTTCGGCCGGCCCCAGGGCCCGTCGCGGCCCGCGGTGGGCGAGCGCCGCGCGCCGGCGTTCCCCGAGTACGACCGCCCCGGCCGCTCCGCCGCCGTCGACGCGGAGAAGGACGAGGAGTTCCTCAGGCAGGTCCGGGCCCGGGCCGAGGAGCAGCGCAGGCGGTACGCCGAGGAGAAGAGGCGCGAACAGGGGCGCGAGCAGGGGCGCGAGCTGGAGGAAGGCCCGGCGGAGTAGTCACCCGCGCCGTCGTACACCGAGCCACGTGAGCACGGCCAGGACCCTGCGATGCTCCTCGCCGGTCTCCTGCAGACCCAGCTTGTTCATGATGCTCGCGATGTGTGTCTCGACCGTCCGGCCGGTGAGGAAGAGCCGCCGCGCGATCCCTGCGTTGTTGCGGCCCTCGGCCATGAGTGACAGCACCTCGCGTTCGCGAGGGGTGAGGAGCGCCAGCGGGTCGTGGTCCCGGCTCGGACCGAGAAGCGTGGCGACCACCTCGGGGTCCAGCGCCGAACCACCCGCCGCCACTCGGCGCAGGGAGTCCATGAAGTCGTCGACCTCGAAGACCCGGTCCTTGAGGAGGTAGCCGAACCGGCCGCTGGCGACGAGCTCGACCGAGTGCCGGGTCTCGACGTGCTGGGAGAGCAGCACGATCGCGAGATCCGGGTCGCGGCTGCGGAGCTCCCGGGCGGCGCGGGCCCCGTCGTCGGTGCCGTCGGGGGGCATCCGTACGTCGATGATCGCGAGGTCGGGCCGCTCACGCTCGACCGTCTCGACGAGCGCGACGGCATCGGCAGCCCTCCCCACCACCTCGTGCCCGGCGTCCTCGAGGAGCCGGGCCAGCCCCTCGCGGAACAGCGCAGAGTCCTCTCCGATCACGATGCGCACGGGAGCGCTGCCTCCACCTCGGTGCCCCGGCCGACCGGGCTGACCACGTGGAGCGAGCCGCCCAACGCCGCGACCCGGTCGGCCAGTCCTGAGCTCAGTCCGAGCCGTGCGCCTCCGCAGCCGTCGTCGGTCACTCGCACCAACACCTGGCCGTTGCGGCGCACGACCTGCAGCTCGATCCGGGTCGCCTCGGCGTGCTTGACCGCATTGGTGATCGCCTCGCTGGCCACGTAGTAGGCCGTCGTGGCGACGGCGTCCGGGAGGGGGCTGTCGTCGACGTCCATGTCGATCGTCAGCGGAAGGCTGCGGACCAGGTTCGACAGTGCGGCCGGCAGGCCGTCGTCCAGGCTGCTGGGCCGCAGCCCGTGCGCGATCTGGCGGAGCTCCGCGACCGCGGTGCCGAGCTCGGCGACGCTCCCGTCGAGCAGGTCGTCCATGTCGACGGTCCCGTCGTCGAGATGCCGTTGGGCCAGCCGCAGCTGCATGCCCAGGGAGACCAGCCGCTGCTGGGCGCCGTCATGCAGGTCGCGCTCCATCCGGCGCCGCTCCTCGTAGCCGATCTCGAGGAGTCGGGTGCGGCTGGACTGCACCTCGCGAAGTGCCTGCGCCACCTCGGAGCGGAGCCGCACCACCTCGACCAGCGTGCTGCACCGGTCGGCGACCTCGCGGAGCAGCTCGGGGGACGCAGGCCCGGAGGCGGGCATCAGGACGCCGGTGGGCTCGCCGTCCTGGCGGACCGGGACCCCGTGGCCCGGCACCGGCTCACCGTCGGCGTCGAGGTATGACTCGGATCCAGGGGTCCGGAAGCCCACCTGCAACCCGGGGTCGCGCAGCGCCTCGCGGAGCACGTCCTGCAGCCGCTCGGGCCGGGACCTCCCGGCGCTCACCTCGCGATGCAGGGCGTCGACCGCGGCGAGAGCGGCTCGGCGGAGCGGGTACATCCGGGCGTCGACCGCGCGGCGTACGACGCGGACGGCGGGCAGCAGGAGCAGCGCGGCCGCCGCGGTGCCGATCGCGACACCGGTCTCGGAGTCCCGGCCGATCAGCACGCCGGCCACCGACGAGACCGCCGCATACACGCCGAGCAGCAGCGCGGTCACCAGCCCCCAGGTGATGGCGAGCCCGAGCGCCTTGTCGACGTCGTAGAGGTCGTGCCGGAGCACCGCGATCGCAGCCGCGACCGGGGTGGCTACCAGCGAAGCGATGCCGACGCCGGCGCTGAACCACAGCGGCTCGCCCCAGATCACGATCTCCAGGAGGCAGAACAGGGGATACAGCGGCATGCCGATCCCCGCCAGGGCCAGCCACTTGATCTGCTGGCGCTGGGTGCGGTCGGCGCGCCGATACCGCAGCACCAGCGAGACCGCGCAGGCCGCGATGAGCAAGAGCAGCACGACGAACGCCACGAGCGCGATCAGCTCCCACCAACCCGGGGGCGGGCCGAACGGGCGGGCCAGGTCGGCCAGCGGTGCACGGAACGGCTCGTCCACGAGGGCCCCTTCGACCTGGGTGACGACCGCCGCGATCACCATCGTCCCCGGCACCCAGCGCCAACGAGGCGACGGGACGCGCCCGTCGGGGAAGTGCAGCAGCAGCAACCCGAAGGTCGTGAGGACCCACCACGCGTCCTCGGCGGTGACGGCAACCAGCCACGACCACCGGCCGGGGTCGTCGGTCGTCGCCAGCCACTGCAGCCAGATCTCCTTGGCGACCACGTGGGCGACCGCAAGAGACAGCAGCCCCAGCAGCACGCCGACCGGCGCACCCTCGCGGCGCCTGGCCATCAGCACCGACAGCCCGGTGGCCGCCGGCACGACCGCCACACCCAGGGCGAGGGTCAGCCACGACGTGCGGTTCGGCTCGGCGGCCAGGAAGGCGATCGCGGCCACCAGATGGAGGGCGGCCAGCACGGCGCACCCGACGGCGGCGCGGCGAGCCCAGGACATGTCAGCACTGTAGGGACGAACGCGCCTTCGGGGGCTCCGTGCCAGCACGGGCCCCGATTCCCGAGGACGCCACGATCCGGCGGCCCCGGTGTCCTTCTTACCGTCGAGCATCGTCAATCCACTGCCTTGGAGGCTCGCATGACCACCACCGCACACCCTCGGACCCACACAGGGGTTGCCGAGGGATCCGTCGGCCGGATCCGGGTCGCCGCCGCGGCCCTCGCGGCCTCGGCCGCTACCGTCGCCGTCCTGCTCGCCACCACGCCCTGGGGCGATCGGCTGGACAGCAGCTCCGACGAGGTCCTGACCTACGAGAAGCTCCTGGACGTCCGCGACGCGGCGTGGTCGAGCATGCTCCTCGACTCGTTCGCGTACGCCGTCGTCGGACTGACGGTCGGGCTCGGCGTCCTGCACCTGGTCCGCTCGAAGGGGCGGGTCGCGGCGCTGGTCGGAGCCGTCCTCACGACGGCTGGCGGCATCCTCTTCGCGATGGGTGGCGCGGCGTTCGCGACGGTCGTCTGGTTCATCACCGCCGATGGCCTCTCGGACGGGGCCGGCCAGTCTCTGGTCGACTACGCCAACGACCACGTCGGCCACCTCCTGGGCATCGACATGGCGGGTTTCGTGACCTTCAGCCTCGGCACGATCGTGCTGTCGGTCGCGCTCATCCGGGCGCGCGCCGTACCGGTGCCTGCGATCGTGGTGTTCCTGCTGCTGACGCTCGCGCAGTTCAGCGGACTCGGCGGCCAGGCCCTGAACTTCGTTCAGGTCGCCATGATGGTGCTGCTGGTCGGCTTCGCGGCCGTCGTCTGGCGCCGGGCCGCGGGCTGACTCGGCCGCGCCTGGCCGGGAGCGGGATGAAGATCGAGGTGCGTGCGGCGTACTCCGGGTAGCCGGGGCGCTGCATCATCGTCTTCTCGAGCAGCTTGGCGCCGGTGACCTGGTAGACGAAGTAGGTCATGGCGGCGGGACAGGCAATGGTGGCCAGTCCTGCCGCCCACCCGGAGCCGAGGCCCGCGGCCAGCCAGATGCCCCACCAGATGCAGGCGTCGCCGAAGTAGTTGGGGTGGCGGGTGTAGCGCCACAGCCCTTGGTCCATGACCGGTGGGCGAGTCTCGCGAGGCTGGGCCTTGTACGCCGCCAGCTGGCGGTCGCCGACGGCCTCGAAGAACAACCCCGTCGCCCAGACGACGCAGCCGACGGCCACCACCGGCCACCATTCGGCGCCGAGGACCGCGCCCACCATGACCGGCCCGGCGACGAACCACTGCACGACGCCCTGCACCAGGAACACCCGGCGCACCACGGTGACCATGCCGATCTCCGACGGTGGGCCGCCGAGCATCTCGGCGTAGCGCGGGTCCTCCCGACCCTGGTGCTCGCCGACCGCGCGGCCGCGGATGTGCCAGGCCAGCCGCAGACCCCACACGGCCACCAGACCGGTGACCAGCCAGCGTCGCCAGCCGGTACCCGCGTCGAACGCAGTGCCGACCGCGGCCGCGGCCACGGCGACGAGCACGAAACCGACCCCCCACGCGACGTCGACCACGGCGGCCTTGTCGAGCTGCCGGGCGCGGACTGCGGCCACGCCCATGCCGATGGCCACCGCCACCAGCCCGGCCAGGAGCGAGACCAGAAGAGGCGTCATGCGACGCCGCCCGGCTTGGCGAACGTGAGCTGGTTGACGTCGATGTAGCCGGAGGCGAACCCGGCCCGGGAGTACTCGAGGTAGAAGTGCCACATCCGCAGGAACCTCCGGTCGAAGCCGAGGTCGAGCACCTGCTCGGACGCGGCGAGGAAGGTCCGGTCCCACTGCCGCAGCGTCTCGGCGTACGACGCGCCCATCGACAACCCGTCGACCATGCGCAGGCCGGTCTGCCGGCGGGTGACCTCGTCGATCACCTTGACCGAGGGCAGGAAGCCGCCGGGGAAGATGTACTTGTTGATCCACGTGTAGGTGTTGCGAGTGGCCAGCATCCGGTCGTGCGGCATCGTGATCGCCTGGATCGCGGCCCGGCCCCGAGGTGCGAGGACCCGGTCGATGGTCTCGAAGTAGGTCTCCCAGAACTGCCAGCCGACCGCCTCCATCATCTCGACCGACACCACGGCGTCGTACTCACCGCTCACGTCGCGGTAGTCGCAGAGCCCGACCTGCACGCGGTCCGAGACCCCGGCCGCTGCGATCCGCTGGTCGGCCAGCGCCTTCTGCTCGGTCGAGAGCGTGATCGTGCGGACGGTCGCGCCCCGCTGGGCGGCGCGGATGGCGAGCTCACCCCAGCCCGAGCCGATCTCCAGCACCCGTGAGCCGGCGGTGACCCCGGCCTGGTCGAGCAACCGCTCGATCTTGCGGACCTGGGCGGTCTCGAGGTCATGTGCAGCGGCCGAGCCGTCGAGCTGGTCGGGCGGGAACAGCGCGGAGGAGTAGCTCAGCGTCGGGTCGAGGAACAGCCCGAAGAGGTCGTTGGAGAGGTCGTAGTGGTGGGCGATGTTGTCCCGCGAGTTCTCGACACTGCCGAGCTCGTCCTCGGGGGGCTTGCGCACGACGAGCGAGCGCAGCCTCTGGAGAGGCTCGGGGATGAGGTGCTGGACCCGGGACGCCAGCACGGTGAGGAAGCCAGCCGAGGTCCTCGGCGTCCCACGCGCCGGTGAGGTAGGCCTCGCCGAAGCCGATCAGCTGGTCGCGACCGAGCCGGAGGTAGAACTCCTCGGGCCGGCTCACGACCATGACGGGACCCCCGCGTCCGAACGTCTCGTCGCCGACGTGGACGGTGACGTCGAGCCGGTTGACCGCCGTCTCGAACAGGGTCCGGGCGATCCGTGCCGAGATCCAGGCCCGGGGTCCGGCCGGCAGCACGTCGAGGCCCGGCCAGTGGTTCGCCGAGCGGCGTGCCGAGGTGACAGTCATGACTGAACTCCCTTCTGGGCGTGGGCGGGG
Organism: uncultured Actinomycetota bacterium; assembly: GCA_963798045.1. GTDB lineage: Bacteria > Actinomycetota > Actinomycetes > Propionibacteriales > Nocardioidaceae > Nocardioides. The sequence continues at coordinate 107,801 of CAWCSB010000002.1, read as the reverse complement.
CGCGGCTGGATCGGGAGGCGACGCAGCCACAGCCACATGCCATGCATTCGGATCAGTGCCGCACCCCGGATTGCCGCTGAAGCGGTCCGGCGAGGAGTGAGGTTCGGCGCGATGTCCGGAGAGGGACGCGCTGAACCGGTCGCCGTCGTCGGTGCGCAGCGTGATCGCGATGTCGAGCCGGTCGGCGTGGGGGACCGGGACCGCCAGCTCGTAGGTGCCGTCGGTGCCGTGGAACGGCGAGACGTACATCGCCTTGGGCGTCCTGGCCCGGCCCTGCTCGTCGGGGTGGACGAGGTAGGCGTGCCGGTCGCCGTAGGTGTTGTGCACCTCGACCACGGTGGCCGCCCGACGCCCGGTGGCGTCCCAGCACCAGAAGACCGAGATCGGGTTGAAGCAGTAGCCGAAGGCCCGCGCGTGCGTGGCCATCACGACCCGCCCGTCCTGCAGGTCGATCCGTGGTCGGCCAGGAACGCCTCGACGTTGGCGCGGATCGACAGGTCAGGCCTCGCCCAGGTGGTCGCGCGCTTCGAACCGGCCGAGGACACCGTGGTCCGGCAGGTCGTCGAGGTCGACCACCCAGGTGTGCGAGCGGTGGGTGAAGGTCCGCGCGAACGGCTTGCGTCGGGTGTGCCGGATCGTGGTCGCGTAGGTGCCCGTGGGGACGTCGTCGGCCGGCGACCGTGGCAACACTGCGGGCCAGGTGAGCCCGAGCTTCTCGACCGCAGCCAGTCCGGAGCGAGCGCCGTCCTCGTGGAAGCCCCACCCCTGGTAGGCGCCGGCGAACGCGACTCGCTCGGTGTCGATGGCCGGCAGGAGGGCTTGAGCGGCGACCGAGGTGGGGTTGTAGAGCGGGTGCTCGTACTCCATCCGGTCGATGACCGTGGCCGGGTCGACGACGTCCTCGCCTTCCCCTTCCTTGACCAGCGTGACGAAGTAGTGGGTGTCGGTGTCGAGCTGCTGCAGCCGGGTCAGGTCGTAGGTGACCATGGACTCGGCGTCGGCGCCCCGGGCAAAGTTCCACGACGCCCAGGCGTTGCGGGCCGCGGGCATCACCGACTCGTCGGTGTGCAGCAACGCGATGTTGCGCGTGTACGGCATGGCGCCGAGCGCGTCGCGTTGTGCGGAGGTCGGCTCCGCCAGCATGGCCAGCGCCTGGTCCGGGTGGGTGGCGACGACGACCGCGTCGAAGACTGCGACCGCGCCGTTGCCGTCGGTGATCTCGACGCCGTCGCGGGTCTCGAGGACCGAGGTGACCTTGGCGCCGGTGCGGACCTCCTGCAGCCGGGCGGCCACCGCGGCGACGTACTGCTGCGAGCCGCCGGTGACGGTCCGCCACTGCGGGCTGCCGAAGATGCCCAGCATCCCGTGGTGCTCGAGGAACCTGAACAGGTAGCGGGCCGGGTAGTCGAGCGAGACCGACGGGGTCACAGGACCAGACCGAGGCGACCAGCGGCTCCATGAAGTGCCGGGTGAAGTACGGCGTGAAACGACCTTCGGACAGGAACTCGCGCAGGGTCACGTCAGGACCCTGATCGGCGAGGACTGCCTGCGCCCGGCGGTGGAACCTCGGGATCGCCGCAAGCATCCGCAGGTAGTGCGGGTTGCGCAGGTTCGCCGAGGTCGGGAAGACGCCTCGGCGGCCGAGGGCGCCCGCCCACTCGAGGCCGGTCTCGTCGTCGCGGATCGACATCGACATCTCTGAGCCCTGGGTCGACCACCCCGAGCTCGCCGAAGAGCCGCAACAGCACCGGGTAGGTGCGGGGGTTGTGCACGATGAAGCCGGTGTCGATGGCGAGCTCGCGGTCTCCCTCGCGTACGACGTGGGTGTCGGCGTGGCCGCCCAGGCGGTCGTCGGCCTCGAACAGCGTCACGTGGGCGGTGCGCGAGGCGACGTACGCCGCCGTCAGCCCGGCCACTCCCGAGCCGACGACCGCGATGCGCTGCGGTGTCGGAGTCATTGAGGCTTTCCTAGGTGTCGAAGGAGAACAGGGCGACGACCTCGCCGGTGGGTTCGTCCGGCTCCTGGCCGGCCGTCTCCACGGTGATCCCCATCCCGTTCGCGGAAGCCGCGTCGCCGCTGAGCAGCACCTCGTTGTCCGGCCCCTCCGGCATGACCCCGGCGGGCACCATCACGTCGTCGTGCTGGAGCCAGAGCGCGTACGCGTGGCCGTTCGGCGCGGCCGGCATGTCGTGGGTGATGAGCACGGCCTCGTTGAGCTGCTTGGATCGGACCACCGTGGCGGTGGCGCCACCGGGGAAGGTCTGGCTGAACCGCTGCGCGTCGTCGGCCTGGATGACCTCGTCGGTGCGGCTCAGTGGGTCGTCGCTCAGCTGCTGCCAGACGATCCCCCCGGTCCCGATCGTGACGGCCGCTGCGACGGCCGCAAGAAAGGTCACGACGCGACGGCGGCGGCGAGGTTCGAGGGCCGTGACGGTGGCCTCGACCTCGGCCTCGGCCGACTGCCAGGCGACCGGCGGGAGCGGACGGACGTTCGTGATGTCCGCCAGCACCCGGTCGCGGAGCTCCGCCGACGGCGCGGTCATCGTGGTCTCGGCCAGGAGCGCGGCGGCTTCGCGCAGCGAGGCGACCTCGCTGGTGCAGGCCGGGCACTCGGCCAGGTGCCGCTCGAACTGGGCCCGCTCGATGTCGTCGAGTGCGTCGACGGCGTACGCGCCGGACAGCGCGTGGATGTCGCCGGTCATAGCGTTTCTCCGGGGTCCCCGCGGAAGTGCGCGCCCTCGGCGCGCAGCGCTCCCCGCGTGCAGTTTCGTGGGGAAATCATGAGCCCACCCCCATGGTGTCTCGAAGTCTGATGAGCCCGTCCCGGATACGAGTCTTGGCGGTGCCGACCGGGAGCTCGAGCATGGTCGCCACCTCCGTGTGCGTGTAGCCGCCGAAGTAGGCCAGCTCGAGTGCTTCGCGCTGCACCGGCGTGAGGCTCTGCAGGGCCCCGCGGACCCGGCGCGCCTCCAGCGAGGCCGTCGCGGCCTCGGCGGTCGAGTCGTGCTCGACCGGCTGGTTCCGCTGGTGGTACGTCGTGTCCCGCCTGGTCGACGCCTCGGCGGACCGGACCCGGTCGACCGCCTTGCGGTGCACGATGGTGAGCATCCAACCGAGCGGGCTGCCCTTCGCCGGGTCGAACCGGCCCGACGTCCTCCAGATCTCGAGGAACGCCTCCTGGGCGACCTCCTCGGCCTGGGCCGGGTCCCGGACCACCCGCACGGCGAGGCCGACGACGCGGCTGGCCGTCGCGTCGTACAGCCGGGCGAAGGCGGGCTGGTCACCCCGTCCGCAGGCCCTCAGCAGGTCTGCGAGGTCGGGTGCCGACGACACCCCTCCCTGGGGAGGGGTGTCGTCGGCCTTGCGCCCGATCTGCTCCATCAGTGCGATCTTCTCGCTATTCGTCGTCGTCAGGAATGGCTCACTTGGTGGGCATGAGGACCGAGTCGATGACATACACCGTCGCGTTCTTCGTCGGGATGTTGCCGCAGATGACGTTGGCGGCACCGTCGTCGACGGTCAGGCCGGCCTCGGTGTCACCGTCGACGGTGACCATGTCGCCGTTCAGGGAGTCGTGCGCCCCGACGACCGCGGTCGGGTCGAGCTGCTCGCCCACGACGTGGTGGGACAGGATCGCGGCCAGCGTGGCCTGGTCGGCCAGGACGGCCTTGAGGTCGGCCTCGGGGATCTTCGCGAACGCGTCGTCGGTCGGCGCGAACACGGTCAGCGCCGGCGCGGCGTTGAGGGTGTCGGCCAGGCCGGGGACGGCGGTGACGGCGGTGACCAGGGTGCCCAGCAGCGGGTTGTTGCTGGCGGCCGTGGCGACCGGGTCGGTCACCATGCCGTTGAAGGAGCCCTTGCCGTCCTTCGGGACGGCGTCGCACGCGGGCCCGAAGACCTCGGCACCGGCGTCGTCGGCCATCGCCGGCTCTGTGGTCATGTCGTCCGCCGGAGCGGAGGCCGAGGACGTCGTGTCGTCGCCGGCGGTGGACCCGCTGTCCGAGTCGTCACCACACGCGGCGAGACCCAGGGAGAGGGCGATCAGGGCGGCGCCGGCGGCACCGGTACGGCGGAGGGAGCTGCGGTTCATGACTGGTGTGGCCTTCCGATTGAGGTGGCTTGCACCTCTTCTTCGGCGCGGGAGCGGAAGCGGATTGGGCTGAGTGCCTTCGCTGCGGAGGTTTCGAGACGCCAGCAACTGCACCCGCGCCCTACGCAACACAGGGCCTCCTCAACCACCGGTGGTTGAGGAGGCCGTGCGTTGCGCAGTGCGCGGCGCGAGTTTCTGGCATCTCGAAACCTCGCAGGCCGAGGCTGGGACTCAGGCGACTTTGACGATGAGCTGCTGGATGCCGCTCGAGCCCTCGGGGAAGGGGTCCATGCGGGCGGCGGACTGGGTGACACCGTTGCCGTCGACGACCCGGCAGGAGAGGTTGTGGGAGCCGGGCTCGGCGGTCCAGGGCAGGTACCACTGGCGCCAGTAGTCGTTGCCGGCGGACGGTCCGAGCCGCGCGTCCTGCCAGGCGCCGCCGTCGATCTGCACCTGCACCTTCGCGACGCCGCCGTTCTGCTGCGCCCAGGCGATCCCGCCGATGAAGGTGTCGCCGGCGTCGAGGGTCTCGAGCACCTTGGGGGTGTCGATCCGGCTGGAGATCTTGATCGGGGCGCGGGTGGCCCAGTCGCGCTGGGTCCAGTAGGAGTCCTTGGCGGCGTAGGTCGTCAGCGTGATCCGCTCGATCCACTTGCAGGCACTGATGAAGCCGTAGAGCCCCGGGACCACCATCCGTGCCGGATAGCCGTGCTCTCGAGGGAGGGCACCCCCGTTCATGCCCAGCGCGATCATGGCGTCGCGACCGTCGGTGGCGAGGTCGTACGGCGTGCCGATCGTCATGCCGTCGACGTCGGTGCTGAAGATCTGGTCCACGCCGTCCTGGACGCCGGCCAGCTCCAGGAGGTCAGAGAGACGTACGCCGATCCAGCGGGCGCCGCCGACGTACGGGCCGCCGACGCTGTTGGAGACGCAGGTGAGGGTGATGTCGCGCTCGATGAGCGGCATCGCGAGCAGGTCGTCGAAGGAGAGCTCGAGCTCCTTGTCGACCATCCCGTCGATCTTGAGCGACCAGCTGTCGACGTCCACGATCGGGACGTCGAGCCGGGTGTCGACGCGGTAGAACTCGTCGGTCGGGACCCGCAGCGCGGTGATGCCCGGGTGGTCCGCCTCGATCCCGGTCGGGAACGCCGGCGCCGGGTCGGCGGGCTTCGGGAAGGCGATGTCGGTCAGCCTGGCGCGGTACTTCCCGACCCAGCGGCCGGTGCCGCCCATCAGCGCCGCGGCCGCGGCGAGCACGCCGACGGTGACCAGGACGCCGCGACGCGAGGGACCGCCAGTGGAGGTGCCGCCCTCGACCACGTCGACGCCCGAGCTGGTCACGACCCCCCGATCGTCCAGCACCCCCGTTGGCTTCGACGTGGCCGGTGCGGCGGCTTGGGAGGCGCGGCGGTCAAAGAGCCAGAGGGCTCCGACTCCGGCGACCGCGGTGGCCAGGGACGGCACCACGTCGCGCGGCTCGGCGGCCGGCCGGTGGAGCGCGGTGAACCCCGCGACGGCGACCAGCACCAGCTGGAGCGCGGCGCCCTCAGCGAACCGGCGCCGCGCGAGCAGCCCCGCGACCGCGGCGAGCACCAGCACGCCGCCCATCACCGAGCCGATGAGGACCCGCTTGTCATTGCTGCCGAACTGCTCGATCGCCCACTCCTTCATCGGGGTGGGCGTCAGGTCGATGACCTGGGAGCCAACGGCGAGCACCGGCGACGATGCCGGGTTCAGCAGCGAGGCCACGAGGTGACCGGCCGCCACACCGACGAGGGTCGCGAGGACCCCGAACAGGGCGTAGGTGAGCCGGTTCCGCATGCTCCTTGTTCGGAGCGGAGCCCACCGCGGATGGCTATTTGGGCGGCAGGCTCCCGGCGTACGACGTGCCGATCGTGACCCAGCGCTGCAGGTCGCCGTCGTCGGCCACCGCGGCGCTGGTGACGCGCAGCCAGCCGTCCAGCTCCCTGCCGCGCATCTCCATCCGGCTGGCGCCCGGCTCGCTCACGAGCCGCTCGGTGTCGGCCGGGTCGCAGCGCAGCATGAGCCCGCCCTTGCCGCTCGCGGCGACGGACATGTGGCCCCCCACGAGGAAGGCGAGCCCGCCGAACATCTTCTGCTCCGTCACCGGGACCGCGGGCAGGAGTCCTCGGATGCGCTCGGCGAGCTCCTCGTCATAGGCCATGCGCGGATCCTCGCACCGGTCTCCGACACCGGTCAGCCCCGACGCAGCGCCGCAGGCGGGTCCAGCGCGGCGTCGAGCCCGGCTCCGGTGGTTGAGGAGGTTGCGCAGCACGAGTGCTCCTTCCCTCCGATCATCCGTCGCGCAGCTCGAGCGCGACGTAGGGAATGGTGGCTCCGGGCAGCGTGTAGCGCTCCACCTCGACGAACCGCCGCGCCAGCGCGAACGCGAGGCCGTCCTCGTTGGTCTCGAGCACCACGGTCTCCACCGGCCGCTCGTCCGCCCAGCTCAGCGCCACCTCGAGCCCGCGCTGGTGGAGCAGGGTGCCGATGCCACGACGGCGGTACGCCGGCAGCACGCGAGCGATCACCATGGCGCCCTGGTCCGCGGTCGGCCGGCGCACCGTGGAGTTGCCGACTGCACTCTGCTGGCCGGGAGCGCCGAGGTAGGCCAGCTCGAGTCGGTGCCGCCCGGACCGCTCGCGGACGTCGTCGAGGGACAGCGGGTCGGTGGGGATGATCTCGTTGTGGACGCGCTGCCAGTCGGCGACCGTCTGGTCGTCGGCCACCTCCACGAAGCGCACCTCGTCCATGTGCGGCAGTCTTCACCCCGTGAGCGACAAGCCTGCCGACACCCCGCCCGAGCTGGTCCACCTCGACGTCGCTGACGCAGTCGCGACGATCACGCTGGACAGTCCGCACAACCGCAACGCGCTGTCACGGCAGCTGGTGACCGAGCTGTTCGAGCGGCTCGAGTCGGCCGAGGCCGACGCCGCGGTCAAGGTCGTGGTGATCCGGTCGAGCGAGCGGGTGTTCTGCTCGGGCGCCGACCTGTCCGAGGCCTCCACGGTCGGCATGGAGGAGGGCGCGCGGGCGATGGTGAGGATGCAGCGTCAGATCGTGACGATGGAGAAGCCGGTCGTGGTCGAGGTCGGCGGGCCGGTGCGCGCCGGCGGTATCGGCATCGTGGCCGCCTCTGACATCGCGATCGCCGCCGAGGACGCGACGTTCGCGCTCACCGAGGTCAAGCTGGGCCTGGCCGCGGCGATCATCTCGCTGACCGTCCACCACCGGATGAACCCGCGGGCCGCGGCGCTCACCACGCTGGGCGGCGAGGTGTTCAGCGGGACCGAGGCCGCGGCGTACGGCCTGGTGACCAGGGCCGTCCCCGCCGATGACCTCACCGACGAGGTACGCCGGACCTGCGCGAGCCTCGCGACCGGCGCCGCCCAGGGGCTGCGCGAGTCGAAGCGGATCCTCAACCGCGACCTGGTCGAGCGAATCGACGCAGGCGGCGAGGAGATGGCGGCCCTGAGCGCCCGGCTGTTCGCCTCGGACGACGCCAAGGCAGCCATGACAGCCTTCCTGAACCGCAAGGCGTAGCAGGCTCCTGGATCCCCTGATCTGAATTGGCGATCCCCGGGGCCGATTCGCGGGTTAGGCTTGGGGGCTTGTCCCTTCGCAGGGGCAGCCACCAGATTCCATACCCGGGATGGGCCGAGGGGACGACTCATTTGAACGACGCACTGGTCGAAGGCGAAATTGAAGCCGAGCAGGCTTTCGTCGACCGGGTCTACCTCCAGCTGGAGGAGTCCGCCCGCAACGCCCAGCAGCTGGCCCGGGAGGGTCAGAACCGCGGCAAGCTCGGACATGAGGGCGGCCTGGTCGAGCGGGACGCGATGGTCTACCAGGCCGCGCGGCGGATCGCGCAGCTCGACGCTGCCCACGAGGGCCTGGTCTTCGGGCGCCTGGACATGCAGCACACCGTGGACAGGAAGCCGCGCTACATCGGCCGGATCGGGCTGCGCGACGGGCACCGCGACTCGCTGCTCATCGACTGGCGGGCACCCGCGGCCGCGGTGTTCTACCAGGCGACGGCGGCCGAGCCCCGAAAGGTCGTACGCCGCCGCGTGCTGCGCTCGACGGGTCCGAGGGTCGTCGGCGTCGAGGACGAGCTGCTCGACTCCGAGGCGCTCGCCGAGCTCGAGGCCGCCGGAGTCGAGCTCCCGATCGTGGGCGAGGGCGCGCTGATGGCGCAGCTGTCGCGGGCCCGCGACCGCACGATGCACTCCATCGTCGCCACCATCCAGGCCGAACAGGACCTGGCGATCCGAGCCCCGAGCCGCGGTGTCGTCTCGATCAGTGGTGGCCCGGGCACGGGCAAGACGGTGGTGGCGCTGCACCGCGTGGCCTACCTCCTCTACACCGACCGGCGCCGCTACGAGACCGGCGGTGTGCTGGTGGTCGGCCCCAGCGGCGTCTTCATGCGCTACATCGAGCGGGTGCTCCCCAGCCTCGGTGAGGCCGCCGTGGCTTTGCGCTCCCTGGGCGAGGTCGTCGACGGCCTGCGCGCGACCCGCCACGACGAGCCCGCGGTGGCCGACATCAAGGGCTCGGCCCGGATGGCGACGCTGCTGCGGCGGGCGGCGCGGTTGCAGGCGCCCGGCAGCCCGGACCAGTTCCGTGTCTTCTGGCGCGACGACGTGCTCTCCCTCGAGCGCGGCCAGCTCGGCCGCGTCCGCCGGCAGCTGATGTCCCAGGGCCGGCGCAACCGGCAGCTGCCGCGAGTGCCAGGAGCGCTGCTCGACGCGTTGTGGAGCCAGGTCCGCGGCGAGCGCGGCCTCGACCGGGGCCGGGAGGCCTTCGACGCCGACCTGCTCAGTGACGACGAGTTCCTCGACTTCGTGGTCGGGTGGTGGCCACCGCTCGACGCACGCACAGTGCTCGGCTGGCTGCGCGATCCAGAGCTGCTCGCCCAGGTCTCCGACGGCCTGCTCAGCCACGAGGAGCAGCGGTTGATGGCCAAGTCATGGGGCAGTGGCGACGAGGTCGAGCTGGCCGTCGAGGACGTGCCCCTGATCGACGAGCTGCGCTACGCGCTCGGCGACGTGCCCCAGCGCACCGACGACGAGCGCGACCTCGACGAGACCTCCCTCCTGGAGGGTGGCCACGACATGCAGGAGCTGCTGACGGCCTCGGACCGCGAGTACGCCCCGTCCGGCCGGGCCTGGACCGCGCCGACGCACCGGCTCGAGGACGACCCGTTCTCGCACGTCCTGGTGGACGAGGCGCAGGACCTCACCCCGATGCAGTGGCGGATGGTCGGCCGGCGCGGCAGGACCGCGTCGTGGACGATCGTCGGCGACCCGGCGCAGTCGTCGTGGCCGGACCCGGCCGAGTCCGCAGAGGCTCGCGCGACCGCGCTCGAGGGCAAGGAGCGGCACGAGTTCCACCTCTCGACGAACTACCGGAACTCCTCCGAGATCTACGAGTACGCCGCGGCGTACGCCCAGCGCGTCGGGCTCGACGCCGACCTGCCCACCGCGGTCCGTTCGACGGGGGTCGAGCCGCAGCAGGTCACCGGCGTCACCGACCTCGAGTCCGCGACCCGTGCGGCCGTGCTCGACGTCGCCACCCGGGTGTCCGGCACGGTCGGAGTGGTGGTCCCCGTCGCGCGTCGGTCCGAGGTCAACGCGTGGCTCGCGTCCTGGCCCGAGCTGGCAGCGGACGCGCCGGGTGCGCGTGCCGCCATCGACTCCTCCGTGACGCCGTCGGGCGAGGACCGCGTGGTGGTGCTGACCGGCCTCGACACCAAGGGCCTGGAGTTCGACGGCATCGTCGTCGTCCGCCCCGAGGAGATCGAGGCGGAGTCGGTGACCGGACGCTCCACGCTCTACGTCGTGCTCACCCGCGCCACCCAGCTGCTGACGACGATTTCCTGACGGGTCACCCCTGGGGGCCGCGTTTTCAGGTGGTCCGGGTCGTCGTGGCACAGTTCTGCTCCGTGCGCCGCGCCCTTGTCCTCCTGCTCGCCGTACTGACCATGGGCACCGCGCTGTCGGTGGTGGCCGGGTCGCCAGCAGTAGCCGCGCCGTCCGTGGACAAGCGCCTGAGCCAGGGCGAGTGCGCACTCACCGGCCGGCTCTGGGTCGCCGGCCGTGGCTGCGCGCGGCACCACTGCGTCAAGGGCGCGACCATGTTCAAGGAGGGCCACGACGCCGAGCTCTGCAGGCTGCAGGGCCGCGGCGGCGCCGAGTACGCCCGCCCCATCAACTCGCGCCGCTGCGCGGACCTGGGCCGGATCTGGATCGGCGAGGTCAACTCCTGCGCCTCCAACCCCAACCGGGGTCGGCTCGTCGTACCCAATGCCCCGCAGTGCCGGGGCGCCGGACGGGTCTACATCAACCACCGCGAGGAGGAGGGCCGGTACGACGAGTGCCTGAGCCCGGGCCGGATCGCGAAGCTGACCAAGATCGCGAAGCGAAACAAGCAGTCCCTCAACGACGCGGCCCTCAACCGCAACCGGTTCAACTGCTCCTACCGGGCCGGCTGGATGATGCAGAACGGCACCTGCGTGAGGCGCCAGGCCCCGGTGCCGGTCTCGCAGCAGGGCGGCTTCTACATGGTCGGTGACTCGGTGAGCTGGCGGGCCGACGACGAGCTCGCGGCCCGGCAGCGCAACTGGATCCTCGACCTGCGACCCGGCCGCCGCCTCGACGAGCTGCCCGGCCGGCTGAGCTGGTTCCGCGCCAACCACGGCGAACCCGACCAGGTGATCATCCAGCTCGGCACCAACCGGCGGCAGGGCTTCAACGAGGGCGACTTCCGCGCCACGATGTTGTCGCTCCCGGCCAGCACCCCGGTGCTGTTCCTGCTGCCCTACCGCAAGTTCAAGGGCGACAACGCCGGTCCGGTCGCGGCCACCAAGAAGTACGCGCGGTGGATGCGGGGGCTCGCCTCCCAGCGTCCGATGACCTGTCTTTCGGACTGGCCGAAGATCGCCGCCTCCCACCTGTCCTACCTGGTCGACGGCGAGCATCCCGACGCCCAGCACGAGGACTGGTACGCGCGCTACGTCGTGCACGCGTGGCGGGACTGCGCCAAGCACTTGGGGTTGTAGGTCTGGGCCTGCGCTCGGGGCACCGTGGGGGGCGGGACCGGGGCTGGCGCCCCGGGGCTGGGGCGGCGCGTCGCGGGCAGTGGCCGCCGCCCCCATTGCGTAGCGCTACCCGCGCCGCGGCCAAGCCCCTTGATGCCTCCGGGGCGCCAGCCCCGGTCCCGCCCCGCGCATCGCCGTCGCTTCGTCATCACGGGTGGGTGGGGGGGCTCCCTTCGAGGCTCGCAAGCTCGCACCTCAGGGCAGGCGTCAGCCGCTGCGCGGCTGCCTCGCCCGGCGGTGGACCCGTTCCAGCGCGGGGGGCGTGGGTCTCTAGGCTTCGCGCATGGCTCCCTCGTCCTCTGGAACACCTGATGCCCGGGCCGCGATCGCCGCGCTCCAGGGGCACGAGGCGTGGGCGATCATCCGTCGGTCGACCCGGGCCGGGGACCGCGACACCGTCGGGCTGGTGGGCGGGAAGCGCAGCGTGGTCGAGTCGCTGCTCGACGTACCACTCGAGTCCGGCGCTCCCGATGACGGTCACATCGCCGACCGGCTGCTGGCGGTGCCGTTCCGGCAGGTGCGCGAGCGGGGGTTCGAGGCGCACGACGACGGGACGCCGCTCGTGGTGGTCGACGTCGAGACCGAGCTGGAGTTCTCGGTCGAGGACGTCGTCGCGGCGATCGACGACACCGGCGTGGAGTTCGCCGACCGCGGCGGCTTCGACACCGACGACGAGGAGTACGGCAAGCTCGTCGAGGCGATCATCCACGACGAGATCGGGCAGGGCGAGGGCGCGAACCTCGTCATCGGACGGCACTACCGCGCAACCGTCGCGGACTGGGGTCCCGACAAGGCGCTGAGCGTCTTCAAGCGGCTGCTCGAGCGGGAGCGCGGCGCCTACTGGACCTTCCTCTTCTTCACCGGCGACCGCTACCTGGTCGGCGCCAGCCCCGAGCGGCACGTCACGATCCACAACGGCGACGTCCGCATGAACCCGATCAGCGGCACCTTCCGGCTGCCCACCGAGTCGGGCGCCGACCTCGCCGGCGAGCTGCTCGAGTTCCTGCACGACGAGAAGGAGATCTACGAGCTGTTCATGGTCGTGGACGAGGAGCTCAAGATGATGTGCGACATCTGCCACGAGGGTGGGCAGGTGCTCGGGCCCTTCCTCAAGCCGATGAGCCGGCTCATCCACACCGAGTACCTCCTCGCCGGCCGCACCGACCGCGACCCGCGTGAGGTGCTGCGCGACACGATGTACGCCGCCACGGTCACCGGCTCGCCGGTCGAGAACGCGTGCCGGCTCATCAAGCAGTACGAGACCGAGGGCCGCGGCTACTACGGCGCCGCGCTGGCGGTGCTGGGCCGTGACGCCCAAGGTGGCCCGGTCGTGGACAGCCCGATCGTGATCCGCACCGCCGACGTCGACCTCGAGGGCCGGCTCACCGTCACCGCGGGGGCGACGCTGGTGCGCGACTCCGACCCGGCGGGCGAGGTCGCCGAGACGCATGCCAAGGCCGGCGGCATCCTGAGCGCGTTCGGGCTGGTGCCGCCGGCGCCGACGCCGTCGGTGAACGTCGCCGAGCTGGTCAGCGACGAGGACGTGCTGCTCGCCCTCAACCAGCGCAACCGGCGGCTGTCGGCGTTCTGGCTGACCGACCAGGCGGGATCGCCGCCGGACCCCCGGCTTCGGGGCAAGCGCGTGGTCGTGCTCGACGCCGAGGACGACTTCGTGAACATGCTGCGGCATGTGCTCGGGGTGCTCGGGATGACCAGCACGGTGGTGCGTCACGACGACTACGCCGAGGGCTGCCTGGACGGCTACGACCTGGTGATCGTGGGTCCCGGCCCGGGCGACCCGCGGGACGGCGACCACCCCAAGATGGCGACGGTCCGAGCGGCGATCGAGGGACTGCTCGCCAACGGGCAGTCGTTCCTCGCCGTCTGCCTCGGCCACCAGTCGCTCTGCCACCTGCTCGGAATCCCGCTGACCTACAAGGACATCGTCTTCCAGGGCACCCAGTCACCGGTCGAGATCGACGGTCGCACCGAGCGCGTCGGCTTCTACAACACCTTCGTCGGCCGGCTGGGACCGGACACGGTGCTGCCCGACGGCGTGCGCGTCGAGGCCGACCCGGAGACCGGTGACATCCACGCGCTGTACGGCCCGCACTACCGCGGGATCCAGTTCCACGCCGAGTCGATCCTGACCGAGCACGGCTACGACCTCGTGCACCAGCTGGTCTCGGATCTGCTGCTGAAATGACTTCACCCTTTGGGGTGAACTAACCGGGCGTTTGCCTGCAAGATTTCTACGAGTGCGTCACTTTTTGGCTGCACATCGTGCCGAGGGATGATCGAATGGGGGCAGGCCCGATGGTGACTGCCCCCCAGCGCCATCGGGCCCCTTCACGTCTCCAGCCGGTTGCCGGCGCCCGCGACCCCCTCGCCGCGCCGTACGCCCAGAGCGGCTGACTGTCCCGGCTCAGCCGGCCGCGACCTCGTAGAGCAGGTCTCCTGCGGCGACCGTCCGGCCGTCCGGAGCCGGCACCGAGCCCTTGGGACGGTCCATCGCGACGACGGGTACGACGGCCGAGAGCCCCTCGGCGCGCGTGACCGAGACGTCCCAGGTGACCATGGGCTCGCCGGCCGCGACCGTGCTGCCCTCGGTCGCGTGCACCTCGAAGCCGCGCCCCTCCAGCCGCACCGTGTCGAGCCCGAGGTGGACCAGGACGCCGACGCCCTCGGGGCCGAGCACGATGAACGCGTGCGGGTGCAGCTTGACCAGCGTCCCGGCGATCGGGGACACCACGGTCACCGGCTCGCCGGTGTCGGTCGGATCGACCGCCACGCCCGGTCCGACCATCTCGGCGGCGAACACCGGGTCGGGCACCTCGCTCAGTGGCAACAGCCGCCCGGCAAGGGGCGCGAGCACGGCCACCCCCACGACCTGCCTCACATCAGGTCTTCGATGTCGTCCGCCAGGTTGTCCGCCTCGGGGCCGACGACGACCTGCACGACGTTGCCGGACTTGACCACTCCGTGCGCGCCGGCGGCCTTGAGGGCCTTCTCGTCGACGAGGTTGCCGTCCTCGACCTCGGTGCGGAGGCGGGTGATGCAGGCCTCGATCTCGACGATGTTCTCCGCGCCGCCGAGCCCCGCCAGGATCTGCTCTGCCTTGCTGCTCATGGGATCTCGCTTCCCGAGTTGTGCTGATGACTGAAGCCCTGTGCCCCCTTGGCCCCCTTGACACTGACGCATCCTGAAGGGCAGGCTCCACTGGTACGTACCAGACCGTACCAATAAGCGGACCAGTCGTCGAGGGGTGTCATGGGCGAAAAGTCTCGGGTGATCACGGACGGGCCGCGCCCGAAGCACGCCCAGCTGCGGGACGCGCTGGCCGAGCTGGCGGCCACCGAGGGCCCGGACGTCGCGATCCCCTCCGAGCGCGACCTGATGGCGGCGCACGGGGTGTCCCGGGCGACCGTGCGCAAGGCGATCGACGGGCTGGTGTCCGACGGCCTGCTGCAGCGGATCCACGGCAAGGGCACCTTCGTCGCGCGGCCGCGGCTCGAGAGCCGGCTGCACCTGGCGTCGTTCAGCCAGGACATGCGCCGGCGCGGGCTGGTGCCGTCGACCCGAGCGCTCGGCATCGAGCTCGAGCAACCACCCGCGGACATCGCCGAGTCGCTGCACCTCGGCGCCGGCGACCGCGCGTGGCGCGTCGAGCGGGTCCGGCTCGCCGACGACCAGCCGATCGCCCACGAGCACGGGTGGTACCCCGAGCCGCTGCTGCCCGGGCTGATCCGGCACGACCTCGGCGGGTCCCTCTACGAGGTCTTCCGCGACCACTACGGGCTGGCCATCGAAGCGGCCGAGCAGACGCTGTGGGGCGAGGCCGCCGATCCGGCGTACGCCGAGCTGCTCGACGCGCCGCTGCACACCCCACTCCTTGTCTTCCGGCGGGTCTCCACCTCGGCCGGGAAGCCGCTGGAGCACGTCGTGTCCCGATATCGGGGCGACCGCTACCAGCTGCACATGTCACTGGACACATCACTCAACACATCACTGGGCCGCGACGGTGTCGGCACCAGCCTCTCGGAAGACTAGACAACTCGGAAAGAAGGCAGCAGTGAGCACAGCAGATGTCCCGCTCGACGCGGGAACGACGAGGCGACGGATCAACCTCGCCCCGGTCCAGAAGTTCGGCCGGAGCCTGATGCTCCCGATCGCGGCACTTCCGGTGGCCGGGCTGCTGCTGCGGTTGGGCCAACCGGACCTGCTCGGCGCGGATGGGCTGGGCTGGGTGAAGGTGGCGTCGGTCGTCGGTGCGGCCGGCAACGGGCTCTTCGCCAACCTGCCGATCCTCTTCGCGGTCGGCATCGCGATCGGCATGGCCAAGAAGTCCGACGGTTCCACGGCCCTGGCCGCGGTGGTCGGCTACCTCGTCTTCAAGTCCGTGGGCGACGCCATGTCACCGTTCGTCCTCGACGGCGACGAGCTGATCAACTTCGGAGTTCTCGGCGGCATCGTGATGGGCCTGGTGTCGGCGTACCTCTGGCAGCGGTACCACCGGATCAGCCTGCCGCCGTACCTCGCGTTCTTCGGGGGCCGCCGCTTCGTCCCGATCATCACCGCGTTCGCCGCTGTGGTGATCTCGGTGCTGATGAGCTTCGTCTACCAGTACTTCGACAGCGGCATCACCAACCTCGGTGAGTGGGTCACCGACAACGACGTCCTGGGTGGCTTCGTCTACGGCACCCTGAACCGGCTGCTCATCCCGCTGGGGCTGCACCACATCCTCAACAACCCGCCGTGGTTCTTCTTCGGTTCGTACACCCCCGAGGGCGGCACGGTGGTGCACGGCGACATCTACCGCTTCCTCGCGGGCGACCCGACGGCCGGCGCGTTCATGACCGGCTTCTTCCCGATCATGATGTTCGCGCTGCCGGCCGCCGCGCTGGCGATCTGGCACGAGGCCCGGCCGGAGCACAAGAAGGCCGTCGGCGGCATCATGCTCTCCGCCGCGCTCTGCTCGTTCCTGACCGGTGTGACCGAGCCGCTCGAGTTCGCGTTCATGTTCGTCGCGTGGCCGCTCTACATCCTCCACGCCGTGCTGACCGGCACGTCGCTGGCGCTGGTCAACGCGCTGGACATCAAGGACGGGTTCGCATTCTCGGCCGGCCTGTTCGACTACCTGCTCAACTTCAACATCGCGACCAAACCGCTGTGGCTGATCGTGATCGGGCTCGGCTACGCGGTCATCTACTACTTCTCGTTCCGGTTCGTGATTCGATGGTGGAACCTCAAGACGCCGGGTCGCGAGGACGAGGGTGAGGACTCGCTGATCGAAGCGGACACGAGTGCCTGACCCGTGGCTCCCTCTGGGGGCGCGGGTGCTGGCTGCCGGCGCGCTGGCGCTGCCCACCGGGATGGTGGTGGACGGCTGGGTCGTCGTCGACGGTGAGCGGGTGCTCGCCGTCGGCACCGGCCCGCCTCCAGAGCCGCCGTCGTGGTCGCTTCCCGGACTGGTGGTGCCGGGCTTCGTCGACGTGCACGTGCACGGCGGGGGCGGGGCGGCGTTCGACGGCGGCGACCCGGAGGCGGCAGCCACGGTCGTGCGCACCCACCTCGCGCACGGCACCACGACGATGGTGGCGAGCCTGGTCACCGACTCGATGGATGGCCTCGCCGCTTCCTGTTCGTCGCTGGCGTCGCTGGCGGACGACGGGATGGTCGCCGGCATCCACCTCGAGGGTCCGTGGCTGAGCCCGGCGCGGGCCGGGGCGCACGAGCCGTCGCTGTTCGGCGACCCGACGGCGTCGGCGGTCTCGCGGCTGGTCGAGGCGGCCCGTGGTCACCTGCGGATGGTCACCCTCGCCCCCGAGCGGCCGGGTGCGCTGTCGGCGATAGCGCAGCTGGCCTCCGCGGGGGTGGTCGCCGCGGTCGGCCACACGGATGCGACGTACGACGAGACGCGGGCCGCGCTCGATGCCGGGGCGAGCGCGGGCACGCACCTGTTCAACGCGATGCCGCCGCTCCACCACCGCGAGCCCGGCCCGGTCGCGGCGCTGCTCGAGTCGTCGGCGTACCTCGAGCTCGTCGCCGACGGCGTGCACGTCCACCCGTCGGTGCTCGCGCTGGCCTGGCGGACCGGCCGCACGGCGCTGGTCACCGATGCCATGGCGGCCGCCGGTGCGGCTGACGGTGAGTACGCGCTCGGCTCGCTCTCCGTCGTGGTCCGCGGCGGCGAGGCGCGGCTCGCCTCGACCGGCGTGATCGCGGCGTCGACCGCGACCCTGGCCTCCTCGCTGCGGTTCGCGACCTCGATGGCCGGCGTGCCGCTGCCCGACGCCCTGGCGGCGGTCACCTCGACGCCGGCCGCGATGCTGGGTCTCGACGAGGTGGGCACCCTTGCGCCCGGCTCGTACGCCGACCTGGTCGAGCTGACCGACGACCTCGAGGTGAGCCGCGTCATGCGCCGCGGATCCTGGGTCCCCCTATCTTGACCACGTGAGGGCGGACGTCGTGGTGGTCGACCACCATGACTCCTACACCTGGAACCTGGTCCATCTCGTCGCGTCGGTGACCGGGGTGCTGCCGACCGTCGTCCAGCACGACGAGGTCGAGCCCGACGACGTACTGCGGCACTCGCACGTGGTGCTGTCGCCGGGTCCGGGGACGCCGGTGTCGCTCGACGACTTCTCGGTCGGGCGTGAAGTGCTGCTGGTCGGCTCGCGGCCGGTGCTCGGCGTCTGCCTCGGGATGCAGGGGCTGGTGACGACGTACGGCGGCACGGTGGACCGGATCGCGCCCGCGCACGGCGTCGTGGAGCGGATCCGGCACGACGGAGACGGGGTGTTCGAGGGCCTGCCGCAGCTGTTCGCGGCGGTGCGCTACCACTCGCTCGCCGCGCTGTCGCTCCCCGATGAGCTCGTGATCACCGCCTCCGACGCCGGCGGCGACGTGGTGATGGGGGTGCGGCACGTGGCGCTGCCGCAGGAGGGCGTGCAGTTCCACCCCGAGTCGATCCTGTCCGAGCACGGCGCCGCGATGGTCGCGAACTTCCTGGGGCGTTCGTGAGCGCGGTCGACGCCTTCCGCGAGGCGGCGGCGGCGCACCAGCGCTGCTTCTGGCTGGACGGCGGCGGCGCCCGCGAGTGGTCGGGTCACCGGTCGCTGATCGGCATCCTGGAACCCGACGACGTCTCGCTGACCTACTCCGCCGTCACCCGCGAGGTCACCCGCCACGTCGACGGCGAGTCCGAGGTCGTCGGGTCCGACGTGTTCGCCGTGCTGGAGGAGGAGCTGGCGGCGGGATCGCACCGGGACCAGTGGTTCGGCTACTTCGGCTACGCCTGCCGGCCGGACCTGCCGGCGCTCGTCGACGGTCACGGCGTACCGGATGCCGTGTGGATGCGACCCAGCCATGTGCGGCTGTTCGAGCACGCGCGTGGGGCGGATTCCCCGGCTGACCGGGGAAATTTGCACTTGTCAGGGGTTGCAACCCCCGACAGGAGCCAGTTTCCCCGGCTGACCGGGGATTTCGACCCCCCGCCCGCGACCTACGCCGAGGCCTTCACCCAGGTCCAGGAGGCGCTGCACGCCGGCAACAGCTACGAGGTCAACCTCACCTACCGGCTCGATGCCGAGAGCGACCTCGACCCGGTCGCGGCGTACCTGCGGCTGCGCGAGCTCAACCCCGCGCCGTACGCCGGGTTCCTGCAGCACGACGTCGGCCCAGCGGACGGGGGAGCGCGCGGGTGGCTGCTCAGCTCGTCGCCGGAGCGGTACGCGCTCATCACCAGGGACGACGAGGGCGACCGCACGATCGAGACCAAGCCGATCAAGGGCACCACCCCGCGCGGCGCCACGCCCGAGGAGGACGAGGAGCTGCGGCGCTCGCTGGCGACCGAGCCGAGGTTCCGCGCCGAGAACCTGATGATCACCGACCTGCTCCGCAACGACCTGGCCATGGTCTGCGAGATCGGCAGCGTCGAGGTGCCGGCGCTGCTGGCGGTGGAGTCCTACCCGACCGTGCACCAGCTGGTCTCCACGGTCCGCGGCCGGCTGCGCGACGACGTCACCACGGTCGGGGCGCTGCGGGCGCTGTTTCCTGCGGGCTCGATGACCGGGGCGCCCAAGCTGCGCACGATGGAGGTGATCACCGACGTCGAGGACACCCCGCGGGCGGCGTACGCCGGCGCGTTCGGCTGGCTCGCCGCCGACGGCCGCGCCGACCTCGGGGTGGTGATCCGGACGCTCACGACGACCGGCGACGGGTCCTACCGGCTGGGCACCGGCGGCGGGATCACCGTGCACTCCGACGTCGAGAGCGAGTACGCCGAGTCGCGGCTGAAGGCCGAGCGCCTGCTGCGCACCCTGTCGTCGTTCGACCTGCCGTAATACCGTGGCAACTTGTGAGCTCTAGCGTCGACGCCGTGACCGCACCGCACGTCATCGTGCTCTTCGGCGCGACCGGCGACCTCGCCAAGCGCAAGCTGCTGCCCGGGCTGCTGCGGCTGACCCAGTCGGGGCTGCTCAAGGACGCCCGGATCGTCGGCACCTCGCTGGAGGACATGGACACCGCGGAGTTCGTCGAGAAGGGTCGCGTCGCCTGCACGGAGTTCGGCAAGGGCGAGCTCGACGACGGCAAGTGGGAGCGGTTCGCCGCGATGCTCACCTACGTCCCGCAGAGCGACGGACCGCACGCGCTGGCGGAGGCGGTGCGCAAGGCCTCGGCCGAGCTCGGCGTCGAGGGCGACGTACGTCTCCTGCACTACCTCTCGGTGCCGCCCAAGGCGGCGCTCGACGTGGTCCACCAGCTCGACGAGGCCGGCCTGGTCGAGCGGTCGCGGATCATCATGGAGAAGCCGTTCGGCACCGACCTCGAGTCCGCCGTGGCCCTCAACAACGAGGTGCACCAGGTCTTCGACGAGTCGCAGGTCTTCCGGATCGACCACTTCCTGGGCAAGGAGGCGGCGCAGAACATCCTCGCGTTCCGCTTCGCCAACGGCCTCTTCGAGCCGATCTGGAACCGCAACTTCATCCAGCACGTGCAGATCGACGTGCCCGAGACGCTCGGCCTCGAGGGCCGCACGTCGTTCTACGAGACCACCGGCGCCTACCGCGACATGGTGGTCACCCACCTCATGCAGGTGCTCGCGTTCATGGCGATGGAGCCGCCCACCTCGCTCCTGCCGGGGCCGATCAGCGACGAGAAGCTCAAGGTGTTCCGCTCGATGAAGCCGATCGAGCCGCACGACGTCGTCCGCGGCCAGTACGGCGGCTACCGCGGCAAGGAGGAGGTCGCGGAGTACTCCGACACCGAGACCTTCATCGCCCTGCGGATCGAGATCGACAACTGGCGCTGGGCCGGCGTCCCGTTCTTCCTGCGCACCGGCAAGAAGCTCGCCGAGGGAGCCCGGATCATCTCGATCGCGTTCAAGGAGCCGCCGCTGTCGATGTTCCCGGCCGGGTCGAACGCCGGCATGCAGGGCCCCGACCACCTGACCTTCGACCTCGCCGACCAGTCCCGGATGTCGCTGTCGTTCTACGGCAAGCGCCCCGGCCCCGGGATGCAGCTCGAGAAGCTCTCGATGCAGTTCGCCACCCACGAGACCGGCTCCGCGATCGACGTGCTCGAGGCCTACGAGCGGCTGATCCTCGACGCCATGCGCGGCGACCACACGCTGTTCACCACCGCCGACGGCATCGAGACCCTCTGGGAGAAGTCGATCCCCCTCCTCCAGAACCCACCTCCGGTCCGTTCGTACTCCCCCGGCTCCTGGGGACCCAACGCGATCCACCAGCTGGTCGCGCCGCACGCCTGGCGGCTGCCGTTCGAGCGCTCCTGGCGCGACCCGAACACGATCGGGCAGTAGGCGCCGGCCCGGGGAGCGGTGGGCTAGCAACCTCTGTCCACGGGGACGACGGTTACAGAGTCAGCGCTGCCTGGGGATGACGGTTGCAGAGTCAGCGCTGCCTGGGGATGTCACCGCAGGCGGCTCGGCCGGCTTGGGCGACGAAGCGCCGGGGAGCCGCAGCGTCATCCGCGTGCCACCGGAGGGCGACCGGCCGGCCTCGACGGTGCCGGCGTGCCGCTCGGTGACCTGGGCGACGATCGAGAGACCGAGGCCGGAGCCGGGCATGGCGCGGGAGACGTCGGAGCGGTAGAAGCGCTCGAAGATGTGGGGGAGGTCCGCCTCGGCGATGCCGGAGCCCTCGTCGTCGACGGTGACCACGCCGCCGTGCAGCGCGACGGTGACGGTGCCGGAGGGCGGGCTCCACTTGGCGGCGTTGTCGAGCAGGTTGGTCAGTGCGCGCTCGAGGGCGGGGGAGTCGCCCTCGACGAACCACGGGTCCGCGGAGACCACGAACGACAACGACGGCGCGCGCCGGCGGACCCGTGCCACCGCGTGCTCGAGGACCTCGTGCAGCTCGACGGTGCCGATCACCGCCGGAGTGGGCTCGTCGCGGGCCAGCTCGACCAGGTCGCCGACCAGCGTGCTGAGCTCCTCGAGCTGCGCGCGTACGTCGGCCAGCAGCTCGGTGCGTGCATCCTCGGGCAGGTCGGCGCCGGCCTGGGTGAGCAGGTCGATGTTGGTGCGCAGCGAGGTGAGGGGGGTGCGCAGCTCGTGGCCGGCGTCGGCGACCAGCCGGCGCTGGCGGTCCCGCGAGGCGGCCAGGGAGGCCAGCATCTGGTTGAACGCCGAGGCCAGCCGGGCGATCTCGTCGTCGCCCTCGACCTGGATCGGCGCGAGCCGCTCGGTCCGGGCGATGTCCTCGGCGGCCTCCGTGAGCCGGCGTACCGGCCGGAGCCCGTTGCGCGCCACGCCCCAGCCCGCGACGCCGGCGGTGACGATGCCGGCGATCCCGAAGAGCAGCGTGACCAGGCCGAGCTTGGTGAGCAGGTGCTGTTGCGGCTCCAGCGACTGGGCGAGGACGAGCGCTTCGCCGTCCTGCTCGGTGGGTACGGCGACCACGCGGTAGTCGACCCCACCTGCCCTGACCGTGCGCAGGCTCTGGTCGGAGGCCCCGGTGGCGACCGCCAGCTCGTGGTCGTCGAGCCGGATCACGTCGCCCTTGTCGAGGAACCGCACCCGCCTGTCGGCGGTGACGAAGCCGATCCGGACGTCCGAGGCGCCGAGCGCGAACGCCGGCACCGTGTAGTCGTCGGTGATCTGGGCGATCTGGCCGGAGGCGGTTTGGGCCCGGTCGACCAACGTGTCGTCGAGCGAGGACTGGAGCTGGTTGCGCACCGTGATGAAGGCCCCGAGCGCGACGATCGTGACCGCGAGACCGACCGCCATCGTGGTGAGCAGCGTGACCCGGCTGGCGAGCGAGCGCCGGTAGTGCCAGCGGCCGTTCGGGTCGAGCAGTGGGACGGTGGTCAAGTTTCCTTGAGCACGTAGCCGACCCCGCGCACGGTGTGGATCAGCCGCGGCTCGTCCTCCGCCTCGGTCTTGCGGCGCAGGTAGCCGACATAGACCTCGAGCGAGTTCGCCGTGGTCGGGAAGTCGTAGCCCCACACCTCCTCGAGGATGAAGCTGCGCTCGAGCACCCGACGGGGGCGCCGCAGGAACATCTCCAGCAGCGTGAACTCCGTGCGGGTCAGCTCGATGGCCCGGCTCCCGCGACGCACGTCGCGGGTCACGAGGTCCATCGACAGGTCGGAGAACGCGAGTACCTCGTCGTCCTCGCCGGCCGGCACGGTGGCCCGCCGAAGCAGCGCACGCAGCCGGGCCAGCAGCTCCTGCAGCGCGAACGGCTTGGTGAGGTAGTCGTCCGCGCCCGCATCCAGCCCCTCGACCCGGTCGCCCACGGCGTCGCGTGCGGTGAGCACCAGGATCGGTACGTCGTTGCCGGCGGCGCGCAGCGCGCGGGTGGTCTCGATGCCGTCCAGCCGCGGCATCATCACGTCCATCACGACGACGTCGGGCGCGGCCGCGGCCCCGGCGGCGCTCAGCCCGGCCAGCGCCTCGGCGCCGTCGGAGGCGACCGCGACGTCGTACCCGTTGAACTCCAGCGAACGGCGCAGCGACTCGCGCACGGCCTTGTCGTCGTCGACGACCAGGACACGCTGTTTGCCGACAGCGCTGCCTGCAACGGGGCTGCTCACGACACCACTGTGCCAGTCACGCCTGAGTCGGTGCTGAGAGAGCCCGCAGGTCAGAGTGCGTGTCGCTGCACCCGGGGATCTGGACCACCTGCAGCGCGAAAGACCGGTCCGACACCGTCAGAGGCTTATCCTTCGGTCGTCGCAGCTGGTCTCTGGGGGGAGAAACATGGGGCATGGGAGACGTCGTCCTGCGCTCACCGCCGCGCTCGCGCTCGTCGCCGCGCTCGCCCTCCTGGTGCCCGCCGCCACGGCGTTCGGCGAGCACCGCTCACCTGCAGCGGGCGATGTGGGCGACCAGCTCTCTCCGTCGCCGGAGGAGCACGACCACCCTCCGGGCACGTTCCAGAACTCCATCGTCGAGGCGGCCCACGTCTCCGCGGAGGCGGACGGGCCGCTGCCGCGCAACCCGAGCCTGCCCACCGGCTTCTCCGACGTGAAGGTGATCAGCGGCGTCACCGAGGCGGTCTCGGCCGACTTCGCCCCGGACGGCACGGCCTTCGTCGCCCTCAAGACCGGCGTGATCAAGACCTTCAACTTCAACGGCAGCACGTGGACGCAGGCCAGCGTCGACTTCGCCGACCTCAGCACGCAGGTGAACAACTACCACGACCGCGGGCTGACCGGGATCGCCGTGGACCCGCAGTTCCCCACACGGCCCTACGTCTACGTCAACTACACCTACAACAAGGACCCGCGGGACGGGCCCGGCGGTGTGGTGCCCAAGTGGGGCGTGCCCGGCCAGGCGTACGACGTCTGCCCGGCCCCCGCCGACGAGAACAACCCGGGCATCGCCGGCTGCGTCGTCCAGGACCGGGTCACCCGGCTCACGGCCGTGAAGTCCGGCAACGACTGGGTGATGCAGACCGAGAAGGAGCTGATGGTCGGCGGCTGCTACCAGTTCGGCAGCCACGCCTCCGGCGACGTCGCGTTCGGTCCGGACGGCAAGCTCTACGCCTCCTCCGGCGAGGGCGCGAGCTTCATCACCCTCGACTACGGCCAGTACAGCAACCCGTGCGACGACCCGGCCAACGAGGGCGGGTCGCTCCGGTCGCAGGACTACCGCTCGGCGACGGACCCGCTCGGCGTCGACGGCAGTGTCTTCAAGATGGACCCGGACACCGGCTTCATCCCGAGCCAGGCCACCGCCAACAGCTGGCTGGTGGCCTACGGGCAGCGCAACCCTTGGCGGCTCACCTTCCGGCCCAAGGCCGACGGCACCGGCCTGAGCAAGGAGCTGTGGTCGGGCGACGTCGGAGCGAGCAAGGCCGAGGAGGTCAACCGGATCGCCGACGTCACGGCGGTGACGGGCCCGATCAACCGCGGCTGGCCGTGCTACGAGGGCAACTACGTCGAGTCGGCCCGGCAGCCCGGCTGGGACGACCTCAACCTGGCGCTCTGCGAGAACCTGTACGCCGAGGGGCTGGGCGCCGTCCAGAAACCGGTCTTCAGCTACCAGACCCGAGACGGTCCGCCGCTCGTCGACGGCGAGGACTGCGCGAACGTGACCTCGTCGGTGTCCGGGGTGGCGTTCGGCACCGCGCAGAGCAACTACCCCGCGGCGTACAAGGGCGCGATGTTCTTCGCCGACTACGCCCGGTCGTGCGTCTGGGCGCTGGGCAAGAAGGCGGACGGCGAGCCGAACCCGACCGACATCAAGAACTTCGTGGAGGCCGCCGAGACACCGGTCGACCTGCTCACCGGCCCCGGCGGCGACCTCTACTACGTCGACTACGGCCTCGACGCGGACGGCGTCGCCGAGGGCGAGGCCGGCATCCACCGGATCGTCTACACCGGCAGTAACGGCATCCCGACCGCGCGCATCACGGCCAGCCCGTCCTCGGGCGCCGCGCCACTGAACGTCAACCTCAGTGGAGCCACATCGACCGACCCGGACGGCGACGTCCTCACTTACCGCTGGGACTTCGACAACAACGGCACGTGGGACGCCACCGGGGTCTCCACGTCGCACACGTACCCGGCTGGCACCTACACCGCGAAGCTCGAGGTGAACGACGGGCACGGCCACACCGCCACGGCCACCCGGCAGATCCAGTCCGGCAACACGGCTCCGACCCTCGGCACGGTGACGCCGAGCTCCTCGCTCACCTGGGCCACCGGCGACCCGATCAACTTCAGCGCGACCGCCACCGACCCACAGCAGGGGACGATGCCGGCCTCGGCCTTCAGCTGGTCGGTCTCGATCGAGCACTGCCCGAGCGGGGTCTGCCACACCCACCCCTTCAACCAGCAGTCCGGGGTCGCTGCGGGGAGCTTCACCGCGCCGCCGCACGAGTATCCATCGCATCTGCTGGTGACCGTGACCGTCACCGACAGCGGTGGGCTCACCGACTCGCGGACGGTCGTGCTCCAGCCGAAGACGGTCGAGGTCACCTTCGCGAGCTCGCCGACCGGGGCCGGGGTGACCGTGGGCGACACGGCGCACACGGCGCCCTACACCGAGACGTTCATCCAGGGCTCTCCGTTCACCGTCACCGCGGCGCCCACCGTAGGCACCGGTGCGGCCACCGCGGTGTTCACCAGCTGGTCGGACGGCGGGGCTCGGTCCCACGTGATCACGGCTCCGGCGGCGCCGACCACCTACACGGCGACGTACACGCTTGCGAGCCAGAACACCCCGCCAACGGTGACCCGGGTGACGACGTATCCGTCCGGCGGCTTCTACGTCGGACAGGTGCTCGGCTTCGACGCGGCTGCCACCGACGGGCAGCAGGTCCTGCCGGACTCGGCGTACTCCTTCGCGATGGAGCGTCAGGACTGCGACAGTGGCTGCCCGCGGGTTCGAGTCGGGAGCTGGACTGGGGTGGGGAACGGTCGGTTCCTGGTGCCCGCGCTGCCCTACCCTTCGCACCTCTACCTGGTCGCGACGGCCACCGACGCCCACGGTGCGACCGGTCGCAGCGAGCTCAGGATCGACCCGCAGCCCGTGGCGCTCACGGTCAAGGCGACTCGCAAGCTCCGCGTCGGAGTCGACGTCGGGGGCGTGCACCGCAAGAGCGGCTGGTCCGGACTGCTGGTGAGGGGGACGACGGTCCGGCTGGTCGCACCCAGGTCGCAGACGAAGAAGGGCGTGCGGTGGGTGTTCGTGCGCTGGTCCGACGGTGGTGCACGCAAGCACTCCGTGACGGTGTGGGACCCGGCGGTGAGGGTCAAGGCCGTCTACCGGAGGGCCCGCTAGCGAACCCGGTCGGCCGTCAGGAGCCGCTCGGCCAGGTCGCACGCCTCCGCGACGTCGGCTCCGGGGGTCCGCGGCCCGCCCACCCGCGCGCGCAGTGCTTCGAGGGAGGTGCGCAGCGGCTGTGGAGCCGGACGCTCGCCCCGGGCCCGGACCTCCCCGGCAACGCCCAGCAGGACTGCGACGTCCTCGGCCGGGGCCCCGACCCGCTCAGCCACCGCGGCCGCCGCCTCCAGGGCGTCCGCCACGGGGTACTGCACGCTCAGCTCACGACCTGACCGCACGGCGTCGGCGGCCACGCTGGCGGCCTGGTCGACCTCGCCTCGCCCCAGGAGGGCGCGCGCCAGGAGGGCGCGCACGAACGGCAGGTTGCGGTCGATGCCCAACCCGGCGGCCTCGGCCTCCGCCGCTGTGCCGTGCTCGACGGCGGCGTCGAGGTCACCGTCCCCCAGGGCGACTGCCGTCGCGGCGGTGAGCAGGTCGGCGTGAGCGATCCTCCGGCCCTCGCCCAGGAGCGCCCAGCTGCGGTCGAGGTAGCCGCGAGCCTCGGTGACGGCGCCGACGTCCCAGCAATGTCTGGCCGCCCCCGGCAGGCACATGGCCAGCTGGTCCGGCGGTCCTTCCGCCTCGCACAGGGTGATGGCCTGGTCCACGAGCTGTACGGCGGCCGCATCTCCGCGCTGGGCCAGGAACGCGGCGACGTTGATGGTGATGCCGACCCGCAGCGACACCCCCGGCGTGGTGGAGGCGTCCGGCGCGGCGTCCGCCAGCTCCAGGGCCCGTCGGGCCATCAGCTCGGCCTCCCGGGTCCGGTCGAGGTCGTCCAGTGCGCCGCCGAGGAACACCATCGTGCGGGTGGCGTAGGAGAGGTCGCGCTCGGCGAGCTCCGGCAGCGAGGCCTCGAGCTCGGGGATCGCGCCGGCGCTGTCGCCCGCCCAGTAGCTCAGGTAGCCCAGGGCGAAGCGCGCGTACGGAGTCCAGGCGCCGGGCTCCTGATCGTCCGCGGCCAGCAGCCGGCTGAGCCAGAAGCGCCCCTCGCTGATGCTCGTCGTGGCCCAGTAGCGGTGCAGCCGGAAGGCGATCTCGAGGGCCGTGCCGACATCCAGGTCACCGTCGACGCCAGCGGCCAGGAGGGAACGGACGCTGTCGAGCACGGCCGTGACGTGCTCGGCGAACGGGCCCGGTGCGGTCCGGGGATCGTCCGGCAGCAGGGCGCGGACGGTGGCAGCGAGTCGGCGGTAGGTGTCCGGCGCCTCTCCCGATGCCACGAGCCGCTCGCTGGCGACCCGGCGCAGGTCGTCGTCCTGGGCGTAGAGGAGCCGAGGCCCGCCCCGGTGAACGGTGACCAGCCCGCGGTCCGCCAGCTCACCCAGGATCCGCACAACTCGCAACGGGGGGACCAGGTCGTCCACGACGACGCCCCGGATCGTCGTGAGGCTGGCGGGTCCGTCGAGCACCGCGAGACGCCGGAACACCGCCGCTTCGTCGTCGGCCAGCTGGGCGCAGCCGGCATCGGCCACCTGGCGCAGCTCGTCGTCACCTGCGAGCGCGACGTCGTCGAGCTGGTCGAGCACGTCGCCCGGCGGCAGGCCGGTCAGCTGGGCCGCCACCAGCTCGAGCGCGAGCGGCAGCCCGGCGCAGCGCCGGCACAGGGCAGCCAGGGCAGGTGCGTGGTCCTCGTCCACCAGCAGCCGACCGCCGCGCTCGCGCACCCTGTCGACGAACAGGCGCATCGCCAGGCTGTTGCTGAGCGTCTCTGGGCGTCCGTCGACCGGCGCCTCGAACGCCTCGACTCGATGCACTCGCTCGCCCTCCAGCCCGAGCCGTCGCCAGCCGGTGGCCAGCACCGACAGCTCGGGCGCCCCGTCGCGCAAGGCGGTGACCAGCGAGGCCACGCCGTCGTTCGCCGCGTCGAAACCGTCGAGCACCAGCAGCGCGCGCCCGCGCGGCGCCACGAACGCGGTGATCGCGCCCGCGTGGTCGTCACCCGGCCCGGCCAGCCCGAGCTGGAGCGCCACCGTGGGTGCCACGAGGGGGTCGTCCGTGACGGTGCCGAGCGGCACCCACCACACTCCACCCGGAAAGCCTTCGGTGTGCGTCGCCAGCTCCGCGGCCAGCCGGGACTTGCCCACGCCGCTGCGGCCGACGAGCGTCACCAACCCGGGCGCGGCGACGAGGCGGGTGGCCTCGGCGAGGTCGGGTTCGCGGCCGACGAACGACGTGTCCGCGACCGGCACGCGGGCCGTGGCGGCGTCGTCGGCGACGCCGAGCGTCTCGAGGTAGACCGCCACGGTCTCGTCACTCGGGTCGACGCCGAGCTCGTCGGCGAGCACGGTCCGGCAGTGGTCGAAGGCGACCACGGCGGCGCTGCGGTCGGCGGCCGCGGCCAAGGCCCCGAGCAGCGCCCGGTGGGATCGCTCCTCGAGCGGGTGGGCCGCGACGGCCTGGCGGGCGACGGCGACCGCATCGGCGTGCCGGCCCTGGCGGCTCGCCGCCGAGGTGACGAGCTCGGCCACCCGCAGGCCCAGCTCGTCCACGTCGGCACGGCCCGTGGCCAGCCACCCGGCCTCGATGCCGGGAGCGAGCCGGTCGCCGCTGATGCCGACGTAGGGTCGGAGCAGGTCGAGCAGCGAGCGGTCACGACCCTGCTCGTGCAGGTCGGTCGCGGTCGCGACGTCGCGGCGCAGCACCTCGACGTCCCGTTCGACCTTCGCACCGAGCTGGTAGCCCGCGGCACCGGTCTCGACGAACGCCGCGTCGCCGGCGGCCTCGCGGAGCTGGGCCACGGCGCCCCGCAGCGCGACGCGCCACGTCGGCGGCAGCTCCGCCTCCCAGACCTGGTCCGCGAGCCGCTCGGCAGGCATCGGCCCCGCGGCCAGCCCGAGGGCGGCCAGCGCGCGCCGTGCGCGGGGTGCCACGGTGACCCACCCCGAATCGGTACCGATCGCGACCTCGCCGAGCAGCCGGACCTGCATTGTGGGACTTTACCGTCGGCGGGCCATCGTCATCCCGCCCAGATGGGCCATTGCGGGGCTAGTGCTCCGACTCGGGCACTAGAGTCACTGCCCTCGTCTGGTCGACTCATGGGGAGTTCTGACATGCAACGCCGCACCCACGTAGCCCTGCTCGCGACGGTGGCCCTGGTCGCCTCGTCGCTCGGGCTGACCCAGACCGCTGGCTCCGCGTCCGCGGACGACCGACCGGCGGCGCCGACCGCCGTCCAAGAGAAGTCAACCCTGCCCACGGGCTTCCGCGACCTCACCGCGATCGGTGGGCTGTCCGAGCCGGTGTCGGTTGCCTTCGCGCCCGACAGCACGGCGTTCGTGGCGCTGAAGACCGGCGTCGTGAAGTCCTTCGACTACAACGCCTCGGCCGGCCAGTTCGAGGCTGCCGCCACGTCCACCGACTTCGCCGATCTCTCGGTCCCGGTCAACAACTACGGCGACCGCGGGATGACCGGCATCACGGTGGACCCCCAGTTCCCGGCGCGCCCGTACGTGTACGTCAACTACACCTACAACAAGGACCCGGGTCCGACCCAAGGTGGCGCGCCGGTCCCGAGGTGGGGCCTGCCCGGAGTGGCGTACGACGAGTGCGGTCCCAACGACGCCGACGAGGCCAGTCTCAGCCCGCCGAAGCGCGGCTGCCCCGTGATGGACCGGGTGTCCCGGCTCACCGCACAGAACACCGCGCTCGGCTGGACCATGGTGCCCGGCAGCGAGCTGGTGCTGGTGCAGGGAGGATGCGCCCAGTTCTCCAGTCACTCCTCCGGCGACGTGGTGTTCGGGCCGGACGGCATGCTCTACGCCTCGGCGGGCGACGGCGCGAGCTTCCGGGGCACGGACTTCGGCCAGGCGAACGACGCGGGGTATGCGCAGGGTGCCGCGTGCCCCGATGATCCGGCCGACGAGGGCGGCTCGCTGCGCGCCCAGGACCAGCGCACCGGCGGTGACGCGCTCAGCATCGACGGGACCATCTTCCGGCTCAACCCCGACGCGCCTCTCACGCCGACGCAGGCGACCGCCGACCAGTGGCTGGTCGCACTGGGGCAGCGCAACCCGTGGCGGCTCACGTTCCGCCAGGGCAAGGAGCAGCTCTGGAGCGTCGACGTCGGCTCGAGCAACTGGGAGGAGATCAACTACCTCCTCGACGCCCCGAGCACCGGCCTCGTCAACCGCGGCTGGCCCTGCTACGAGGGCACCACCGGCGAGTCGCTGAAGAACGCCGCGTGGGACGCGGTCAACAAGCCGCTCTGCGAGGGGCTGTACGCCGACAACGAGGACGGCACCGCCGCGGTCCAGGCGCCGTTCTTCAGCTACCGCACGCGCACTGGCGCGGGACCGATCACTCCCGGGGAGAACTGCCCGGTGACGTCGTCGTCGATGTCGGGCGTCGCGTTCGCGCCGCTCGGCACCGACTGGCCGGCGGCGTACCAGGACGCCCTGTTCTTCTCCGACTTCCTGCGCGGCTGCATCTGGCGAATGGAGAAGGATGCGAACGGTCAGCCCAACCCCGGCTCCGTGCGGGTCTTCGCGCAGGCCGCCGGCTCTCCGGTCGACGTGCTCCCCGGACCGGGTGGGGACCTGTTCTACGTCGACTACGGCAGCTTCGCGAGCGACCAGTACGTCGCCGGCTCCGGTGGCGTGCACCGGATCGACTACGTCAGCCCCACCGGCCTGACCGTGAAGTCGTCGCCCAAGAAGGTGAAGATCAAGGTCGACGGCAAACGCCATCGGGCGCCGTACCGCACCTCGTTCTACTCCGGCACCGTCGTGAAGCTGGTGGCGCCGAAGGCCCACGTCAAGAAGGGCGTCCGCTACGTCTTCAAGAAGTGGAAGGGCGTATCGGGCAAGAGGGCGAAGAAGAAGCGCAAGCTGACACTCACCATCGGCGACGACGCGGTCTCCGTGAAGGCGATCTACAAGCGGGTGCGGCGGCGCTGAGGTTCAGGAGTACCGCGCGGCCGCCTCGGCGGCCCGGGTGCCGTAGCCGCCGCCGAAGAGGGCGGCATGCACCAGCAGCGGGAACAGCTGGTGCAGCGGGACCCGCTCCTCCCAGCCCTCGGCAAGGGGGGTGCGCTCCTGGTAGGCCTCGAGCACGCGCGGCAGGTGTGGCATCCCGAACAGCGCGAGCATCGCCAGGTCGAGCTCGCGGTGCCCGCCGTACGCCGCGGGGTCGATCAGCCAGACCCGGCTCTCCTGGCCCCAGAGCACGTTGCCGTTCCAGAGGTCGCCGTGCAGCCGGGCCGGCGGCTCGTCGGGCAGCAGCGCGGTGAGCTTGCCGATCACGCGCTCGACCAGGACGGACTCGGCCTCGCCCACGGCGCCGCGGTCGCGGGCCAGCTTGAGGTAGGGGAGCACCCGGCGTACGGCGTAGAACTCCGCCCAGGACTCGCACGGGGTGTTGGGCAGCGGCAGCTTGCTGATGAAGCCGTCCGCCTCCCCACCGAACGACGCCGCACCGGCCGAGTGGGTCGCCGCCAGGGCCTGGCCGAACGCGGTGGCGGCGTCGGGGGAGGCCTTGCCGGGCTCGATCCAGCGCAGGATCAGGCACTCGTCGTCCACCCCGAGCACCTCGGGCACGTGCACTCCGCCCTGCGCGCCTGCCTCGCGGAGCCAGCGCAGCCCGTGGGCCTCGGCCGCGAAGAAGCCGGCCGGCGGGTGGGCGTGGGTCTTCATGATCGCGGTGGTGCCGTCGGAGAGGCGCAGCTTGGTCGCCGCCGAGGTGTCTCCGCCGGCCAGCGGCGCCGTGGCCACGACAGCAGAGCCGAGGAGCTCCTCGGCGTGCTTGGCGATGACGGGCTGGCGGGTCACGTGGCGGGCTCGGTCTGCTGCGACGGGGGGTCGCGGAGATCGGGCAGCTGCTGGAGGGCGGAGACGAGGACGGAGCACGTCCGTTCCACCATCGCGAGCACCTCCTCGAATCCTTGCTGCCCACCGTAGTACGGGTCCGGCACCTCGCCACCTGGTTCGACGGGGTCGAAGTCGCCGAAGAGCCGGACCCGGTCGGGGCCGGCCTCGCCTTCCGATGACGCTTCGACTCGGCGTACGTCGGCGAGGTTGGCGGCGTCCATCGCGAGCACCAGGTCGTTGCCGGCCAGCCACGACGGCGAGAACTGCTGGGCCCGGTGCGCCGACGGGTCGTAGTCGTTGGCGCGCAGGATCGCGGCTGCGCGCTCGTCCATCGGCCGGCCGACGTGCCAGTCGCCGGTGCCGCAGCTCGTCACGGTGACCCGGCCGGACAGTCCGGTGTCGTCGACCCGCTGCGAGAGCACCACGTCGGCCATCGGCGAGCGGCAGATGTTGCCCAGGCAGACCAGCGCGATGGCGTACCGACCGGGGATGCGCGGTGCGGGCAGGTCGGGAGCTATTTGGACTCCCCGATCACGCTGTCGACGATCCACGTGACGACCGTGATCACGATGGCGCCGCCGACCGCGGGCCAGAAACCCTCGACGTGGAAGCCGATGTCGAGCTTGTCGGCCAGCCAGCTGGTGAGCTTCAGCAGCGCCGCGTTGATGACGAGCAGGAACAGTCCGAGCGTGATCACGATGAACGGGATCGACAGGATCGTGAGGATCGGCTTCACGAACGACGTGACGACGCCGAGGAGCAGGGCCACGAGCAGGAGCGGCACCAGCTTGTGCTCGATCTCCTCCTGGCCGTGCACCGGCCCGGTGAAGTAGATGCCGTCGATGAGCAGCGTGGCTGCCGCCACCGCCAGGGCCGTGGTCACGAGCCAGCTCAGAAACCGCATCACGCGGGTGAGTCTGTCAGGTGATCGCCAGTGCCTCGATGATCTCCTCCTGGGCATCGGCGAGGTGGCCCACCAGGAAGTCGTACGCCGCGTCGATGTCGCCGCGCTCCAGGTGCCGGACCAGGGCGGCGTGCGAGTCGGCCTGGTCGTGGGCGTTGCGCCGGATCCGGTCGACCTGGGCCAGCGCGAGCTTGAGCTCGACGACGAGGTTCTCCTGCATGGCGACCAGCCGGGGTGAGCCGGTGAGGCCGACCAGGGAGACGTGGAAGGCGAGGTGCCGCTCGTTCAGCTCCTGGTAGGAGGCGTTGGCCTGGATCGCCGCGATGTAGTCGTCCAGGGTGCTGTGCACGAGCGCCTGCTGCTCGTCGCTCGCCTCGCCCCAGCGCCGGATGCCGGCGCCCTCGAGCACCAGCCGGGCCGCGCACACGTCGCGCACGGAGTCGGCCTGCGGGCTCGCGACCGAGACCCCTCGATTGGGTTCGCGGGTGGCCAGCCCCTCGGCCACCAGGACGGTGAGCGCCTCGCGCACGGTGGGCCGCGAGACCCCCAGCGAGGCGGCGATCGCGACCTCGCGCAGCGGCGTACCGGACTCCAGCTCGCCGTCGAAGACCGCCCGGCGCAGCTCGGCGGCGACGCGGTCGACGGTCGAGGCGTGCTCGAGGTGGAGGGTGCCGAACGGTGTGTCCTCGGGCTGGCTCTCGCGCCTGGCCTCGCTCATGGCCCTGGTCATGGCGTCGCTCCGTCTCGTCGGCTTGCCGGGGTTGCGCCTGTACGCCACACTAGCCCTGTCAGATTGTCTGACAATCTTCGATCTCGAGGAGGGGAACATGTCGCTGTCCTGGGGCCGCCACTACGTAATGGTCGAGCCGAGCCATTTCCGGGTCGACTACGTCATCAACCCCTTCATGGACACCAGCGCGCAGCCGGACCGCGACCTGGCGCTGGCCCAGTGGCGCACGCTCGTCGAGACCATCGAGCGGCTCGGCGCCACCGTCGACGTGATCCCGCAGCGGCCGGACGCACCCGACATGGTCTACGCGATGAACCTCGGCCTCGCCGTCGCGCGGCGCCGCGGTGACGGTGGTCTCGAGCGCCACGTCGTGATGTCGCACATGCGCTACCCGCAGCGCCGCATGGAGAGCGCGTCCGCGCAGCCGTGGTTCTCCGACCACGGCTACACCACGTCGTACGTCGGCCGGCACGGTGTCGGCGCGTACCTCGAGTCGGGCGACGTGTTCCCGTTCGGCGACGCGCTCATCGCCGGCTACGGGCCGCGCACCGAGGAGCTGGCGCTCAAGCACCTGGCACCGGACCTCGGTGTCCGGATCCGGGGGCTGCGGATCACCCACCCGGGCATGTACCACCTCGACCTGGCCTTCTGCCCGCTCGACGACCGGCGCGCGATCATCTGCCCCGAGGCCCTCGACCCGGCCTCGGCCGACACGCTGATGAGCCTGGTGCCGGAGCCGCTCGTCCTGACCGAGGAGGAGGCGCTGACGACGTTCGCCGCCAACTCGATCGTGGTCCCCTCCGCCACCGGCGGCCCCGCGACCGTCGTGATGCCCGCCGCGCCCGACCACGTCCGCGACCAGCTCGAGCAGTGGGGCTTCGACGTCGAGCTCGTCGACGTGTCGGAGTTCCACAAGGCCGGCGGCTCGATCCGCTGCCTGACCAACCCGGTCGACATCCGGGTCGGTCGCGACCTGCCCGAGGTCCCCGGCGGCGCTGTGCTCCTGCCGCCGCTCTGAGGGTCGGCCAGAAACAAGTAACTCACCGTTACGTTCACTTGTCGGGGTGAAATTACGCCCGACAAGACGACGTAACGGTGAGTTACTTGAGTCAGCTCAGCGAGGCGCGGGCGTGACGCAGGCCTCGGCCGCGGATGAGGAGTCGAGCGGATCGCCCCCGTAGCGTCTGAGCCATGTTCCCGTTCGGTGGCGTGGGCTTCATGCTCGTGCTCATCGCGATCGCCGGAGTGGTGTTCGCGGCGCTCGCCGCTGCCCTGTCCCGGCGCTTCGGGTGGCCGTGGTCGGTGCTGGCCGGGCTGCTGCTCTGGTCGGTCGCCGTCATCGGTGTGCTCACCCTGATCCCCGCGAACGGCGCCCCGGGTGTCGTCTCCGCCGAGGGGCGGCTGACCACCTGCTCGTGGGACATCGGCGGGCCGGCGCCGGACGGGTTCTGGATCTTTCCCGGCGGTCAGCGGCTGCTGAACGCCGCGGTGTTCGTCCCGTCGGGGGCGCTGCTGGTGCTCGTGACCGCGCGCTGGAGGTGGGCCTGGGCCACGGTGCCCCTGGGGCTGGCCGCGCTCGCGGGGTACTCCACGCTGATCGAGCTCACGCAGCTCGAGGCGGCGCGGATCGACCGCGCGTGCGACGTCACCGACATCATCGACAACGTCATCGGCGCCGGGATCGGCGCGCTGATCGGGGTCGTCCTGCTGCCCCTGGTGCGGCCCTGGCGGTTCCGCGCGCCGATGAGTACGCCCGCCCGGGCCGGTCGGTACTGATCATGCGCACTCTCGCGATCACGCAGAACCTGTCCGCCGACGGCTCGCCGGAGTTCCTGGGCGACTGGTTCGACCCGACCGCGCACGCGCCGGACCTCAACGACGAGGTGATGCGGCAGAGCGAGGCCGAGGACGTGCTGCTGCTCGGCCGGCAGACCTTCGAGGACTTCCGCAGCTTCTGGCCGCTCCAGACCGACGACCAGACCGGCATCACCGCTCACCTCAACCGCGTGCACAAGGTCGTGGTGTCCTCCACGCTCGGCGACCCCGCGTGGGAGAACACCACGGTGCTCGGCGCCGACTGGCGCGACCGGGTCCGCGCGCTGAAGGAGGAGGACGGCGGGGACATCGTCTGCACCGGCAGCCTCACCCTGTGTCCGGCCCTGATCGAGGAGGGGCTGGTCGACGAGTACCGCCTGTTCGTGTTCCCGGCCGTGCAGGGTCGCGGCCGCCGGCTGTTCCCCGAGGGGCACGAGGCGAAGCTCGAGCTGAAGGAGAGCCGGTCGTTCTCGAGCGGCGTCGTGCTGACGAGGTACGCCGTCGCGTAGGTCAGGCGGCGAGCCGGCGGCGGACGACGTCGAGTGCCTCGAGGTCGAACTCCGCCGAGAGGCGAGCGACGAGGGCGTCGTTCCCCTGGGCGACTGCCATGTTGACGGCCTCCACGTAGTGCTCGTGGAGCTGGGTGAGGGTGTCGTTGGTGTTGCTCATGGTTCAATTCTGAATCATTTTTTGGATCGTTCCAAGGGAACGCGTGCGTGACGTTGGGCACCCTCGTCCGAGGACAAACTAGGTTGGCCCGGTGACCGGTCCCCAGCCTCGCCCCAACGTCGCGGCGATCCCCACTTACGTCGCCGGCAAGCCGCCCACGGTGCGGCCCGGGATGACGTCGTACAAGCTCTCGTCGAACGAGAACCCGTATCCGCCGCTGCCCGGCGTCGTCGAGGCCGCGCACCGGGCCGTCGACGTGATGAACCGCTACCCCGACATGGGCAACACCGGGCTGTACGACGCGCTGGCGGCGCGGCTGCGGGTGCCGGTCGGAGACCTCGCGGCGGCGACCGGGTCGGTGGCGCTGATCTACCAGCTGCTGTCCGCCTTCTGCGAGCCGGGCGACGAGGTGGTGCACGCCTGGCGGTCGTTCGAGGCCTACCCGATCGCGCTCGCGCGCGGCCGCCGCGACCTCGGTGCCGGTGCCGGTCACCGCGGACGGAAGGCACGACCTCGACGCGATGGTCGCTGCGATCGGGCCGCGCACCCGCTGCGTCATGGTCTGCACGCCCAACAACCCGACCGGGACCCGCCGTCACCCAGGCCGAGCTCGACGCGTTGCTGGCGCGGGTGCCCGAGCACGTGCTGGTCGTCGTCGACGAGGCCTACGTCGAGTTCGTGCGGATGGACGACAAGGTCGACGGCGTCGCGACCTACCGCGCGCACCCGAACGTCGTGATCTTCCGGACCTTCTCCAAGGCCTACGGGCTGGCCGGCTTCCGGGTGGGATACGCCGTGGCACAGGAGCCGGTCGCGGCCGCGCTGCGTGCGGTGTCGCTGCCGTTCGGCGTCTCCGGGGTCGCGCAGGCCGCGGCCATCGCCTCGCTCGACGCCGAGGCCGCGCTGTTCGAGCGGGTCGACGCGCTGGTCGCCGAGCGGGCCCGGGTGCAGGCCGGGCTGCGCGAGGCCGGCTGGGACGTCCCCGAAGCCCAGGGCAACTTCGTCTGGTTCGGGCTCGGCGACCGGACCGCCGAGTTCGCGGCCGCGGCCGACGAGCTGGGCATCGTCGTACGCCCGTTCGCCGGCGAGGGCGCCCGCGTCTCGATCGGCGAGGACGAGGCCAACGACCGGCTGCTCGAGCTGGCGCGGGCCTTCCCGCACTGACCCGGACGTGTAGCGGTCAGGCCTTCGCCGGCCGACCGGTGAGGGCAGCCGTCACCCCGAGGCCGAGGTAGATGGTGCCGCTGACCCGGTTGAGGCGACGACGCCGGGCCGGGCTCCGCAGCCAGCCGCCAAGAGTGCCCGCGAGCAGGGCGCAGGCGCCGTCGCTCAGCACCGCCAGCAGCGTGAAGACCGTGCCGAGCAGCAGGGTCTGCACGACCACGTGCCCGCGGCCGGGGTCGACGAACTGGGGCAGGAAGGCCAGGAAGAAGACCGCGATCTTGGGGTTGAGCAGCTGCACGAGCAGCCCGTCCAGGAACAGCCGGGTCCGGCGGGTCGGCATCGTGGGAGCAGCGGCGCCGACGGGCTCGAGCAGCTTGCGCACGCCCAGGTAGACGAGGTAGGCCGCACCGGCGTACTTCACGGTCGTGAAGCCGAGCTCGGACGCCGCGATCAGCCCGGTCAGCCCGACCGCCGCGGCCACGGCGTAGGCGAAGGTGCCGGTCTCGACGCCGAGCATCGACACCAGCCCGGCGCGGCGGCCCTGGTCGACGCTGCGCGTGACGAGGAACAGCACCGCCGGCCCGGGGATCACGAGCAGAGCCAGGCTGGCGCCGACGAAGAGCAGCAGGGTCGAGGCGTCGGGCATGGCGTGATCTTTTATGAGCTTGCGCTGGAGCGCACTCCAGTTTCTAGGTTGGCTGGCATGGAGACACGCGCACTCGGATCGCAAGGACTCACGGTTTCTGCCCAGGGCCTGGGCTGCATGGGGATGAGCCAGTCGTACGGCGAGGCGGACGAGGCCACCTCGATCGCCACCTTGCACCGGGCGCTCGAGCTCGGTGTGACGTTCTGGGACACCGCGAACGCGTACGGCGCCACGGGACCGGGTGGCTTCGGCGCCAACGAGTTGCTCCTCGCGCAGGTGCTGGCGGAGCACCGCGACGAGGTCGTCCTCGCCACCAAGATGGGGATCGCAGGCATCAACACCGCCGAGGACGCGAGCACTGGCCGGCGGTTCACGCTGAGCGCGACGCCCGACGAGGTGCGCCGCCACTGCGACGAGTCGCTGGCCCGGCTCGGCACCGACCACATCGACCTCTACTACCTGCACCGCGTCGACCCGGAGACCCCGATCGAGGAGTCGATCGGCGCGATGGCCGAGCTCGTGCAGGCCGGCAAGGTCCGCCACGTCGGTGTCTCGGAGGTGACCGCCGAGGAGCTCGAGCGCGCGCACGCGACCCACCCGATCACCGCGCTGCAGAGCGAGTGGTCGCTGTGGACTCGCGGCCTCGAGGCCGACGTGGTCCCGACCGCGCGCCGGCTCGGCATCGGGCTGGTGCCGTTCTCGCCGCTGGGTCGCGGCTTCCTCACCGGCGCGTTGGCCGGGCACTCGTTCGCCGACGGCGACGTCCGCGGGACGCTGGCGCGCTTCACCGGCGACAACCGCAGCGCCAACGAGGCCATCGTCGACGAGGTCGCCGCGGTGGCCGCGACGCACGGCGCGCTGCCGGCGCAGGTCGCGCTCGCCTGGGTGCACGCCCAGGGCCCGGACGTCGTCCCGATCCCGGGCACCAAGCGGGTCGCGTACCTCGAGCAGAACGTCGGCGCCCTCGACGTCGGTCTCACAGAGGACGAGCTGGCCCGGCTGGACAAGCTCGCAGCCCGGGTGGCCGGTCCGCGCTAGGACACTAGCTGCGGGCTGGCTCCGGCCGGCCGTAGGTGACCCGACGCGTCAGCACCTCGAACGGCCCGCGGTGGCCCGACCGCCGCATCCAGTCGGCCAGCACCACCGTCGCCAGCCACGTGCCCATGGCCAGCAGGGCGGTCGTGGTGACGGTCAGGGTGTCCGAGAGGTCCAGCAGGTACGGCGTGAACACGATCGCCCAGACGACCGACTGGCACAGGTAGCAGGTCATCGAGCGCTGGCCGGTCGCGGCGAGGGCGCGGGTCACCCGTCCGGCGTGAGGGGCCAGCCGGATCGACAGCAGCGCGGCGAGGGCGGCGTAGCCGAAGCCCCCGAGCACCCCGCTCGCGTCGTGCAGGGGGCCGAGGTAGCTGAGCGCATCCGGGCTCGGCGACTCGATGACGCGGGACAGCAGCAACGCGACCGGCTGGGCCCCCAGGACGGCGCCACCGATGCCGACCGCGGCGGTGGTCACGAGCAGGGCCCGGTGCCGCTCCGGCTGCTCCAGCAGACGGCGCCGGCCGGCCCAGATGCCGACGAGGAACGGGCAGGCGAAGCCGATCGGCCCGAGCAGGGCGATGAACGGCGCCGCATAGACCCGGTCGGCGAACTGGGAGAGCAAGTCGGTCGGCAGCATCGACGGGTCCGGCGGATCGGTGCTGATCGACATCGAGTCATCGCTCGGCAGCGACGTGAGCGCGAAGATCAGGCCGGCGATGACGAGCAGCCACCGGTCCTTCCAGTGGATCGCCCACACGCCGAGGAACAGGAGGACGCCGTACGCCGCCAGGATGTCGCCGACGTAGAACAGCATCGCGTCGGTGAGGCCGACGACGACCAGCACCAGGCTGCGCCGCCACAGCAGCCGCCGGGTGGACCGGCGGCTGCCGGTCTGGCGGCCGACGATGTGTGCCACCCCGTAGCCGAAGAGCAGCCCGAACATCGGGAACGCGCGTCCGTCGACGAAGGTCGCGATCGTCCACGTCGTGACCCGGTCGATCCCCGAGGTGTCCTGCGGGAAGCCCCCCAGGACCGACGAGCCACCCAGGAAGTAGTGCGTGTTGGCCAGCGCGATGAACAGCAACATGAAGCCGCGGGCCAGGTCGGGTCCCAGGGCTCGCTCCCGGAGCGACGTCGGCCCGGTGGCGGTCTGCGTCAGCGTCACGGTTCCAGTGAGCCCCACTCGGGCCCGGTCGCACAGCGACAGAAAGTCTGGACGCCGGGTGACCTTGGTCTGCTGCCCTCCCTAGCGGTCCTGGAGGTGGATGAGTTGACGGGTCGTCATCGGGCACACACCGCTGACGGGTCGGGGAGACTCGGTTGGGTGCGGCTTGCGGTCGATGTCGCGCCACCGCGGGTCGACCGCCGGAAGCATGGTCACCACGAAGTACGCCGCGCCGCAGATCAGCAGGGCGGCACCCAGCCCGAGGCCGCCGACGAGGAAGCCGCCGACCAGACCGCCCAGCGGCATCAGCGCGAAGCAGCAGGCCGTCGACAGCGAGCTCACCCGGCCGATCAGGTGCTCGGGCACGCGCTCGTAGATCACCGCGCCCAGGATCGGGTTGAGGAAACCCGCCGCGAAACCGGCCACGACGGAGTAGCCGAGGATGCTCCACAGGGGCGTGTCGAGACCCATCAGCACGAACCGTGGCAGACCAGTCACCAGGAAGCAGACGAGGTACGTCGCGTAGCGCGGCAGTCGGTCGGCGTACGCCGCCGCCACGAGCGACCCGAGCGCGGAGGCGCCGGCGAACGTCGCGAAGAGGGCACCGACGGCCGCGGCACCGCCGTGCTCCAGCCCCCAGACCGGGACCAGCACGGCGGACCAGGCCAGGTCGATCAGGTTCGTCAGTGCCACCATCACGGTGATGCCGACCAGCACCCGGTCGCCGCGCAGGAACCGCCAGCCCTCCCGAAGCTGCTCGAGGTAGGTCGCCGGGTCCGCGTCGGCGGCCTGGTCGATGTCCTGGTCGATGTCCTGGTCGGTGGAGGCCTGTCGGGTGCGGCCCGGGACCGCCCAGGCGAGCAGCAGTGCCGAGACGCCGAACGACGCCGCGTCGACGATCAGCGCGTTGGTCGGTCCGATCAACGCAACCAGACCGCCCGCGAGCGCGGCGCCCAGCATCGACGCGGTGCGTTCCACCGTCGAGCTCAGACCGGTGACCCGCTCCAGCGGGACGTCCGCGGTGACCGCGAGGGCCGGAGTCATCGAGTGCTTCGCGGCGTCGCCCGGCCCGCGCAGCGCGCCGGCGACTGCGACGAGCCCCAGGAAGGCGGGGAAGGAGAGGACCCCGGCCTCGTGCAGGAGCGGGATCGACCCGACCACGCCGAGCGAGGCCCAGTCACAGGTGATCGCGACCCGGCGGGCACCGACCCGGTCGATGATCGGGCCACCGAGCACCTTGAGGACGACCAGCGGCAGCATCTCGGCGAGGGCGACAAGGCCGGTCTTCTCAGGGCTACCGGTCGTGGTCAGGACGAACCACGGCAGCGCGATCATGGAGACCCGGGTGCCGATGAGCGAGATGCCCTCGGCGCCGAGCCAGCCGTAGAGCGGACGCCTGTGCTGAGGTGCGAGCTTGCGAGCCTCGAAGTGCCTCATGACGTCCCACCGAACTGGCCGCCCGGACGCGGGAACGCCTGGAACATCATCGTGTACGGCACTCCGGTTGCGTCTTCGGCAGGCAGCTCCTCAGCCTGTTCGAACTCCTCGATCAGGTCCGAGACCGTGTTGATCAGCCGTTCCGCCTGCTCCGGATTGAGCCGGCAGCGCCAGTCGGACACCGTCCAGGCCTTGCGCCACTCGTCGGGAAGGGTCGAGCGCTCCTCGACGGCCTGCTGGAGCATCTGGGTGTAGACCACGACCACCGTCTGCAGGAAGGCGTCGAGTGCCTCCTTGTCGGCCGGGTCGGGGTACTCCTCCAGGCTGGTCCGGGTGGATGCGTGTGCCGCCTGCCACCAGCGGTCCCGGCCGTTGCCACGCGTCTCGTCGTCGACGATGAAGCCGTGCTGGGCCAGCTGGCGCAGGTGGTAGGACGTCGCGCCGGTGTTGAGGCCGAGCCGCTGTGCGAGGGCGGTCGCGGTGGTGGCTCCCTCGGTGCGCAGAATGCCGAGCATGCGCAACCGGACCGGGTGGGTCAGCGCCCGCAGCTGAAGCGGGGTCGGGGTGATCGAGCTGTTGTCCACGAGGGCCACGCTATGACTGCAAAGAAACATTTGCAAACATTTCTTTGCAATTCGAATTGCCTGCCATCGTGTGCCCCGTGAGCCCGCCCCTGCGCGTCGTCGTCGACGACCTGTCCGGTCCCGAGGTCGCGGCCCTGCTGGCCGGCCACCTCGCCTCGATGCACCAGATCAGCCCGGCCGGCAGCGTGCACGCGCTCGACCTCACCGGGCTCCGCACGCCCGACGTCACGTTCTGGTCGGCGTGGGTCGGCGACGACCTGGCCGGCTGCGGCGCGCTCAAGGAGCTCGACCCCCGCCGCGGTGAGGTGAAGTCGATGCGCACCGCGCTGGCGCACCTGCGCCGCGGCGTCGCGGCCGCGGTCCTCGCGGAGATCGTCGCCACGGCCCGGGACCGCGGCTATGACGAGCTCCTGCTCGAGACCGGGCCGCCCGGCCCGGAGTTCGGCGCAGCGCACGCCCTCTACGCGCGGTCCGGCTTCGTGCCGTGCGGGCCGTTCGCCGACTACGACGACGACCCGTTCAGCCGGTTCTTCGCCCTCGACCTGCGTCAGCGGCGTCGGAGCGCGACGTAGTAGTCATACCCGTGCTGTCCGTCAGGTGAGACGAGACACGCAATAGCACTTTCGGGTCATCGCAAACAAGCGTCGCCCAGCATATGGTCTCGTGGTCGCCTCGGGTGACGCCGTACCAAACCTCGTCCACCTCGTCCACCTCAGAAAGAGTGATTCATGCGTACGCGATCCATTCGGCCCGTAGCCGCCTTCGCGGCCCTGGCCCTGGCAGGCTCTGTCCTCGCCTTCTCGGCTCCCGCCGCCCAAGCAGCCCCGGTCTTCGTCGATGCCGACACCAACCTCGAGCCGTTCAGCGGCGCCTACACCTACAGCGGCGGCTGCACCACCGTCGAGACGCCGTCGACGAACACCGACGTGCCCGTCCTCGAGAACGGCCCGACCGTCAGCGCCTCGCCGAGCGTCACCGCCACGGCGACCAACCCGGGTGACATCACGGACAACGCCGCCTCGGCCGCCTCGTCAACGGTGAGCACCAGTGTCAAGTCCGCCGGTGGCCACGTCAGCCAGATCAACCTGGACATGAACGGCCAGTACATCATCGACACGTCGCTGGCGACCTCCGCGTGCAACCACTACGTCTACGCGGGCGCCGACACGGAGTTCCAGTTCGTCGTGACGACCCCGGTCTTCATGCACCTCAACTTCAAGAGCACGGCCGGGACCTACAGCGAGGTCTACCTCTACCAGGTCCTCCCGAGCGGTCCCACGCCGTACTACGACCACTACGGACGCGGGCTGAAGTTCTCTGGCACCGACACCGTCTACATCCCCGCCGGCACCTACGACGGCTACTTCGAGGCCGAGGTCAGCCAGGGTTCGTTCACGGACAAGTCGGGCATCGTGTCCGCGAGCGCTCACGCCACGTTCACTCTCCCCGGCTCCCAGACCGAGGGGGTCTCGGGCAAGGGCAAGAAGTACGTCACCTACCCCGCGACTCGCTCGTGTGCGACCCACGCCCTGGTCCCGAACATCACCAAGAAGAAGAAGCGTGCCAACCAGATCAAGGACGTCACGTTCTTCGTCAACGACGCGAAGGTCAAGAAGGTCAAGACGCCCAACAAGGGTCAGGCCGTGACGCTCCCGATCGCTGACGACGTGGCCGCGGAGGTCGTGGCCAAGGTCAAGCTCTTCCCGAAGAAGAAGGGCAAGCCCGCCAAGGTCGTCGAGGTCCGCGCCGCCTACGAGGCCTGCTCGTAGTTCCGACCCGGTGACCGCCTGACGGTCACCCTCGCACCACCAGATCAGCGGCCCGGCGCAACAGCGCCGGGCCGCTGCCTCGTGCGTCGTCCGCGGTGGGTACTGGCCAGCCGTGCCAGACAACTACGTCGACGAGGGCAACCCCTTCGAGCGTGACACCGACTACCTCCCGGACCGGATCACGCGGGATGCACGCAGGCCCGCACACGGGCGGACCGACGTCCCTCTCTGGCCCGTCGAGCCGGGCCGCTACCGG
Source organism: uncultured Actinomycetota bacterium (assembly GCA_963798045.1). Taxonomy (GTDB): domain Bacteria; phylum Actinomycetota; class Actinomycetes; order Propionibacteriales; family Nocardioidaceae; genus Nocardioides. The sequence continues at coordinate 63,308 of CAWCSB010000002.1, read as the reverse complement.
CTGGTCGCCGCCCGCGCCTGCCCCTGGGCGAGCCGCGCGGTCATGGTCCGGGGTCTGCTCGGGCTGGAGGACGTCATCTCGATGGGGCTGTGCGCCCCCACCCACGACGAGCGCAGCTGGAACTTCGGCCTCGACCCGGGCGGGGTGGACCCGGTGCTGGGCATCAGGCGGCTGCAGCAGGCCTACTTCGCGCGGATCCCGGCCTTCCCGAAGGGCGTCACCGTCCCAGCCATGATCGACGTCCCGACGGGGCAGGTCGTGACCAACGACTTCCCGTGGATCACCCACGACTTCTTCCACGAGTGGCGCGAGTACCACCGTCCCGAAGCCCCCGACCTGTGGCCCGCGGAGCTCCGCGAGGAGATGGACGAGGTGATGGAGCGGGTCTACACCGAGGTCAACGACGGCGTGTACCGCTGTGGCTTCGCCGGGTCGCAACAGGCGTACGACGCGGCGTACGACCGGCTGTGGGTGGCCCTCGACTGGCTCGAGGAGCGGCTGACCCATCGGCGCTACCTCATGGGCGAGTCGGTCACCGAGGCGGACGTGCGCCTGTTCACCACGCTCGTCCGGTTCGACGTCGTCTACCACAGCCACTTCAAGTGCAACCGCCAGAAGCTCACCGAGCTGCCGGCGCTCTGGGGCTACGCGCGCGACCTGTTCCAGACCGCCGGCTTCGGCGAGACCGTGAACTTCGACCAGATCAAGCAGCACTACTACGTGGTGCACAACGGCATCAACCCGACCGGGATCGTGCCGCGCGGCCCCGACCTGGCCGGCTGGACCTCCGGCCACGGCCGGGGCCCGATCTGACCCCGGACGGACGGCGAGCGGTTCGAGAAGGAACCTGACGGGGAGCCCCCCGCATATAGGAGTCTCCTAGGCTCTCGCACATGGGACACGACCACGGGCACGCCGCTGGTCGGGCCGAGGATCGCGCCCGGCTGCGGGTGGTGCTGGCGGTCACCGTGTGCGTGCTCGCGCTCGAGGTGGTCGGCTGGCGGGTCACCGGCTCTCTGGCCCTGCTCGCCGACGCCGGCCACATGGCGACCGACGCGGCCGCGGTCGTGCTCGCGCTCGGGGCGTCGTACGTCGCGACGCTGGCGGGCGGGCCGCGCTCGACGTTCGGGCTGCACCGCGCCGAGGTGCTCGCGGCGCTGGTCAACGCCGTGGTGCTGCTGGTCGTCTGCGGCTACCTGCTGTACGCCGGCATCAGCCGGCTCTCGTCGCCCGAGCACGTCGACGCCGGCCCGATGGTCGCGTTCGCGACGGTCGGCCTGGTCGCCAACGGCATCTCCATGGCCGTGCTGGCCCGCGCCGAGCGCGGCTCGCTCAACATGCGTGGCGCCGTCAACGAGGTCCTCGCCGACCTGCTCGGGTCGCTGCTCGCCGTGGTCGCCGGCATCGTCATCTGGACCACGGGCTTCACCCGCGCCGACTCCATCGCGACCCTGCTGATCGCCGTGCTGATCCTGCCGAGGTCCTTCGCCCTCGCCCGCGACGCCACCGTCGTCCTGCTGGAGATCGCGCCGCGCGGTCTCGACCTCGAGGACGTGCGCACTCATCTGCTGGGCGTCCCGGGCGTCACCGACGTCCACGACCTGCACGCCTGGACGATCACCAGCGGCATCCCGTCGCTGTCCGCCCACGTCACGGTGACCGACGCCTGCCTCGCCGAGCGCGGTGTGGGCGCCACGCTCGACGAGCTGAGCAGGTGCGTGGCCGACCACTTCGACGTGCACCACGCGACCTTCCAGGTCGAGCCCGTCACCCACCGCGAGCACGAGGACCTCGGCGAGGTGCACTGACCGCGGCCCGCGTCGGGCCAGCCTCAGGTCGTGGCGGTGGTCTTCCCGGGTGTCTCGTCGAGCGTGGTCGCGCCGGTCATGATCGCCACGACCTCGTTCATCGTGTGCGAGGTCGGCGTCACGACCCCCGCGCCGCGTCCGAGCCGCTGGATGTGGATCCGGTCGGCGACCTGGAAGACGTTGGGCATGTTGTGGCTGATGAGGATCACCGGCATGCCGTTCTCGCGCACCCGCTCGATCATGCTGAGCACCTGGTTGGTCTCGCGCACCCCGAGAGCCGCAGTCGGCTCGTCGAGCACGATCAGCTTCGTGGCGAACGCCGCGGCGCGGGCGACCGCGACGGCCTGGCGTTGGCCACCCGACAGGGTCTCGACGGCCTGCCCCATGTTCTGCAGGGTGCCGATGCCCAGGTCGGACATCGCCTTGGCCGCCTCGTTGCGCATGCCCTTGTGGTCGAGCACCCGCAGCACGGAGCCGAGGGGTCCGGGCCTACGACGCTCGCGTCCGAGGAACAGGTTGCTGGCGATGTCGAGGGCCGGAGCCACGGCCAGGGTCTGGTAGACCGTCTCGATGCCGGCCTGCTTCGCGTCCTGTGGGCGCTTGAAGGCGACCTGCCGGCCGTCCAGCGTGATCTCCCCGGCGTCGGGGATCATCGCGCCGGTCAGGCACTTGATGAGCGTGGACTTGCCGGCGCCGTTGTCGCCGATGATCGCGAGCACCTCGCCGGGGTAGAGGTCGAGGTCGACACCATCGAGGCCGACCACCCGGCCGAAGGTCTTGACGAGGCTGCGGGCGGTGAGGACCGGCTGTGCGCCGGCCGACTGGCTGCTGGTCATGCGCGCACCTTCCGAATCCACTGGTCCACCGCGACGGCGGTGATGACGAGTACTCCGATGGCCAGGATGCGGTACTGGTCGTCGACGCCGGCGAGGGAGAGGCCGCTGCGGAAGAAGTACACGATGAGGGCACCGATGGCGGTGCCGACCAGGACGCCGCGTCCGCCGAACAGGCTGGTGCCGCCGATCACGACCGCGGTGATCGTCTCCAGGTTGCCGTCGGTCATGGCGTTGGGGCTGGCGGCGTCTGCGCGGCCGATCTGGATCCAGGCGGTCAGCCCGTAGATGAGCCCGGCGACGGCGTACACGCTCACGAGGACCCGCGACACGCTGATGCCCGCGAGGCGCGCGGCCTCGGCATCGTCGCCGACGGCGTAGACATGTCGGCCCCATCTGGTCTGCCCGAGGACGAAGGCCATGACCACGTAGAGCACCACCACCATGACCACTCCGTAGGTGATGACGAAGTCGCCCAGCCTGATGACGTTGCCGGTCCAGGTCATGAAGTCAGGCATGTCGATCGCCTGGACGGCCTGGCCCTTCGTGTACAGCAGCCCGAGAGCGGTGAAGATCGACAGCGTGCCGAGGGTGGTGATGAACGGCGGCAGCTTGAGCCGGGTCACGAGGAGGCCGTTGAGGGCGCCGGCGAGCAGGCCCACGGCGAGCGAGAGCACGACCGCGAGCGGGCCGGGCACGTCGTGCTCGGCGCTCATCTTGGCGCCCACGAGCATCGCGAAGATGGCGATCGCGCCGCAGGACAGGTCGATGCCGGCAGTGAGGATGATCAGGGTCTGACCGACGGCGAGTGCCGCGATCACGGCCGCCTGCTGAAGCACCAGTGAGAGCGAGCCGGCCGAGGCGAACCGCGAGTTCAGTTGCGAGAAGACCAGCCACGAGACGATGAGCACCAGCAGCGGACTGATGGACGGGTGCGAGTGGAGCAGGTGCTGGACCCGTTGGACCGGTGAGTGGCGTCTCGCCGCGAACGTGTCTGCTGCGGTGGTCGCCGGAGCGGAGGAAGCGGGCTCCGGTTCCGGGTGGGGTTTGCTGGCTGTCTCCACGCTGTGCGCTCCCTTGAGGTGATGCCTGAGGTGATGCCTGAGGTGATGCCTGAGGTGATGCCTGAGGTGATGCCTGAGGTGATGCCTGAGTGATGCTGGGGTGATGTGGAAGGACCCGGCGGGATCGGGTCTACCGTTCCTGATCCCGCCGGGTCCAGTAGTTGAGGGGCTGCTCAGCCCCAGCAGATGTCGGCGGCCGCGGAGGTGTCGATCGACTCCACGCCGTCGGCCGGTGTGTCGGTCACCAACGCGACCCCGGTGTTGAAGAAGTCGAGACCCGGGCTGTTGGCGGGCGCGTCCTTGTCTGCTGCGACGTCGGCGATCGCCTTGACTCCGAGCTCAGCCATCTTCAGCGGGTACTGCTGCGAGGTGGCACCGATGACGCCGTCCTTGACCTGCTGGACACCGTCGCAGCCGCCGTCGACCGAGACGATGAGCACGCCCTCGGCCGAGCCGGCCTGCTCGAGCGCGGCGTAGGCACCCGCGGCGGCAGGCTCGTTGATCGTGTAGACGACGTTGATGTCGGGGTTCTTCTGCAGGCAGTTCTCCATGGCGGTGCGCCCGCCGTCCTCGGCTCCGTCGGTCGGCTCGTTGCAGACGATCTCGTAGTCGCCACCTTCGTAGCTGCCGGACTCGGCCTCGTCCCCGTTGACCTTGGGATCGGCGGTGTCGATGCCCATCCCGGTCAGGAAGCCCTGGTCGCGGTCGTAGTCGACGGAGACCACCTTGTCGTTGAACAGGTCGAGCATCGCGATGGTGGCGGGCTCCCCGGCGAGCTGCGTCTTGGTCCACTGCCCGATCAGCTCGCCGGCGGCGAAGTTGTCGGTGGCGAAGGTGATGTCGACGGTGTCCGGCGGGTCGGGCGGAGTGTCGAGAGCGATCACGTAGAGACCGGCGTCGCGAGCCTTCTTGATCGCGGAGTTGACCTCGGGACCGCTCGGCGTGATCAGGATGCCGTCGTCGCCGCGGGCGATCGCGTCCTCGATCGCGGCGATCTGGCTGTCGGTGTCGCCGTCCTCCTTGCCGGCGGCCGTCGTGACGTCGACCCCCTCTTCCTTGCCGGCCTCCTTGGCGCCCTCCGCCATCGACACGAAGAACGGGTTGGTGTCGGTCTTGGTGATCAGGGTGACGGCGACATCGCTGCCGCTGCCACCGTCCGAGTCGTCGCCGCAGGCAGCCAGCGCGACCGCGGCGGTGAGGCCCGCGACCGCGACGGCCAGAGGCCGGCGCCAGGTGTGCTGAGACATCTGTTCCTTCCCGACAACGCGTCGGCCCGGCCGGTCCGGGAGTGTGGTCTGACAACGATGTCAGAACGGACTTTGCCCCGAATCTCCGTGTGACGTCAAGCACATGGCGCAAATTTGTGACATCGTTGTCAGATGGCTGAAGGAGGAAACGGGGGCGGCCGGCCGGAAGCTGCGCGGCGCGCGACGATGCAGCACGTCGCGGCGCTGGCGAACGTCTCGGTCAAGACCGTCTCGCGCGTGATCAACGGCGAGGCGGGCGTCTCCCCGCAGCTGTCGCGCCAGGTCCTCGAGGCGGCCGAACGGCTCGGGTTCCAGCGCAACCTGACCGCCAGCAACCTGCGCCGCGGCCACCGCACGGCCTCCATAGGAGTCCTCGTGCAGGACCTGTCCAACGACTTCTGCGGCGAGCTGTTGCGTTCGGTGGAGGAGCGGGCGCGCCAGCGCGGCGTGGTCGTGATGTCGGCCTCGCTCGACGACGAACCAGACCGCGAGCGAGACCTGGTGGCCGGGCTGGTGCACCGACGCTGCGACGGGCTGGTGCTCATGCCCGCCACGGTCGACCAGTCCTACCTGCTTCCCGAGCTGCTGGCGGGACTCAAGGTGGTGATGGTGGATCGGCCGCCCAGGAACATCGCGGTCGACTCAGTCTCGGCGGACAACCGTGGAGGGGCCGGGAGCGCGATCGCGCACCTGGTCCGCCACGGTCACTCCAGGATCGGCTGCCTGGTGGACAGCCCCGGCATTGCGACCGCGGTCGAGCGGCTCGCCGGCTGCCGGGACGCACTGGGCCGCTCGGGGCTGACGCTCGACCCCGCACTCGAGCACGCCGGAGCGCGGACCGCGGAAGAGGCGGCCGCGGCCGTGACCGCGATGCTGGACCTTCCCGACCCGCCGACGGCGTTCTTCTGCGGCCGCAACGTCATCAGCGTGGGCGCGGTGCGGGCGCTGCGCAGCCGAGGGCTGCAGCGGGAGGTCGCGATGATCGGCTTCGATGACTTCCCCACAGCAGACCTGCTCGAGCCCGGCCTCACCACGATCCGCCAGGACGCCCGTGCCGAGGGCGAGCAGGCCGTCGACCTGCTCCTGGCTCGCCTCGACGGAGAGGAAGGGCCGGCACGGTCCATCGTCCTGTCGACCGAGCTCATCGAGCGTGGCTCCGGGGAGCTGCCCGGTCCGGCCTCCTGACCTCAGCCGGGCTGACCGGGCACCGGGGTCCCGGGCGGAGTGAGCGCCGCCAGCACGGTGGCGTTGATCAGCCCGGGTGCGCGGCCCGCGGCGACCTCGCCGCGATGCACGGCTCCTGACGCGGCGTGGATGACGCCCTGGATGGTCATCACCTGCCAGGCGAGTGGCATGTCGGTGCGGAAGCTGCCCTCCCGGCGGCCCCGGCGCAGCAGCCGCTGCACGCGCTGCACCGGCTTGTCGTGCGCCTCATGGAAGTCGGAGTCCGGCAGGGCGGCCTGTGCGGCCAGCACCAGGCCGCCGTACCGGTGGGTGACGCGCCAGCTGGCCTCGAGCAGCCGGCCGAGCGCCTCCCGCGGGTCGCCCGTGAGATCCACTGCCTCGAGCACCGTGTCGCCGTCCCGCATGGCGCGCTCGACCACCTCGCCGACGAGCGTGGCGCGGGACTCGAAGTGCCCATAGAGGGTGACCCGGCCGACGCCGGCCGCGGTGGCGATGTCGTTGACGCTCGCGTCCGGGTCACGGGCCAGGCACTCGGTGGCTGCATCGAGGATCGAGGCGATGTTTCGGCGCGCGTCGGCGCGCTTCGGAGCGACCTTGGGACTCGTCGTCATGAAGAAAAACTGTACATCAGTGCACGAGTTGTGGCCCGACCAACCTGGATGCCACTATTCGAGTTGTCAAGGAGCTGCAAGGTCCGATTTCCGCCAGCACGCCACAGCCGATTCCCGCCAGCACCGGCTCCGTCGAGCAGCGATGGTGGTCGACATGGATCTGATGCTGATGAACAAGGTGGCCATGGTGACCGGTGCTTCGCAGGGCATTGGCCTGGCGACCGCCCGCACCCTGCACGCGGAGGGTGCGCGGGTGGTGGCGGTGTCGCGAAGCGGCTCGCCCGACCTCGACGCCCTGACGGACGGTGCGCTGGTGCACGTGAGCGCAGACCTGAGCGAGCCGGACGGGCCCGCACGGGCGGTCCGGGCCGCGGTCGAGCGGTTCGGCCGTCTCGACATCCTGGTCAACAACCTGGGCGGCCCGCCTCCCGGCGTCACCATGCCGCGGTTCTCCTTCGACGACCTGAGCGACGAGGACTGGTCCGCGATGCTCGAGTTCAACGTGCTGACCACGGTGCGCGCCGTCCGGGCGGCGCTTCCGCATCTCCTCGAGCGCGGTGGCGCGATCGTCAACGTCTCGTCGACCCACGCTCACGTGCCGAGCGCGGTCAACGTCGACTACGGCGTGGCCAAGGCCGGCGTCAACAACCTGACCCAGGCGCTGTCCGAGGAGTTCGGGCCGCGCGGTGTGCGGGTCAACACGGTGAGCCCTGGCCCGGTGCGCACGGAGTGGTGGACCAAGGAGGGCGGCGCCGCCGACGTCCTGGCGGACGCGATGGGCACCGACCGGGACACCGTGCTCGACAAGTCCGCCGCGCAGATGATGCAGCTCACCACCGGGCGGCTCATCGACCCGCAGGAGGTGGCCGATGTGATCGTGCTGCTGGCCTCACCGCGCTCTGCGAGCACCACCGGGTCGGACGTGCTCGTGGACGCCGGGCTCCGCAAAGCGGTGTGAGGCGACCGGCCATCGACGGCACCCTCCACGAACACTAACTTGAACTAAGAAGTACGAGTTGTGTATCGTCCTATCTCGAACATCAGTATTCGAGTTAGGACGGCACACTCATGACACGCACTTCCATACGTCGAGCGGGCGCTGGTGACGCGGAAGTCATCCTCGCGATGGTCCGCGAGCTCGCGGACTACCAGGACGAAGGTCAGCACGTCACCGGTGGAGTCGAGGACTGGAGACGCCTGCTCCTGCGTGACGACCTTGTCGTCCTGGTCGCGGAGCTGGACGGCCGAGCTCTCGGATATGTCTCCGCGCTTCGCCGCCCGCACCTGTGGAGCGGAGCCGAGGTCCTGGCCCTCGATGACCTCTACGTCCGTCCCTCCAGCAGGGATGGCGGTGTCGGCCGCCACCTCATGGTCGCCCTCGCCCGGCACGCCGACCCGGACCGACTGCGCATCACGTGGGGAGTTCGTCCCGACAACACGGATGCGCAGCGGTTCTATGCGCGGCTCGGCGCGACCCTCAGCGAGAAGGTCGTTGTCTCCTGGGACGCAGCCACGTACTCAGCGGTGCTCGACTGAATTCAGCTCCCGCGGTGTGCGGGCCGCTGCCCGGTCAGACGGCGGGCACCGGACGGGCAGAGCGCAGACCGAGCGTCCCGGCGCTCACGCACGCCAGCGCCGTGGCCAGCGAGAACCACGGGAAGATCGTGGCCAGACCCCACTCGGTCGCGGCCCACCCCGCCAGGATCGTCGGCACCGCCATCGCGGTGTAGGCGAGCACGTAGAACGCCGACATCACCTCACCGCGGTGGGCCGCTGGGATGACCTGGCCGAGGTGGCGCAGCGAGCCACCGAACGCGAGGCCGAAGGCCAGGCCCATGAGGACGGCCGCCGCGAGGACCAATGAGGCGCGGCCGCTGTCGAGCGCGACGACGCTCACCAGCAGTGCGGCCGCGGTGCCGAAGTCGCCGACCACGGCGGCTCTGCGGGCGGCGAGCAGCCCGCCGAACCACTGGCTCACGGCAGCGGCGCCCGCCATCGCGGCGACCACAACGCCCCCGAAGACCAGGCTGTGGATGTGCGTGCGTTGGCCGGCGAAGCTCGGGAACAGCGACAGGTAGACCCCGAGGACCGACCAGGCCGCCATCACCCCGATCACGGCGAACTGGAAGTCGGGACGCACGTACGCCGGCACCGACGGCCGGGCGATCCGGAACGGCCGGGCGCCGCGGGCCAGGTGCGGCTCGGTCATCGCCAGCACTCCGAGCAGCAGCGCGAGCACGACCGCGGCGACCAGGGCGTACGGCGTCACGAACGGGTGCGGCCCGAACTGCGCCAGCAGCGCGGCGCTGAGGATGGTCACCGCGATGCCGATGTTGAAGAAGATCCCCGTGATGTGGCCGGTGCGGGCGCCACGCTCCGGGCGCAGGTCGAGCAGGGCAGCACTGCCCACGACGACCGCGGTCCCCACCGAGGCGCCGTGGATGAACCGCCCCACGAAGAGGGCCGGGAGTCCGGAGGCGGTCATGAACACGACGAGGCCGACCAGCATGCCGACCGCCGCTCCGACCAGGAGTGGCTTGCGGCCGAACCGGTCCGAGGCCTGGCCGGCGACGAGGACCGCGCCGAGGGCGGCGAAGGCGTACACGGCGAAGACCAGCGTGGTGGTGATCGGCGCGAGGCCCCACCTCTCGGCGTAGAGGCCGTACAACGGCGCCGGGGCGCCCGAGACACCCAGGGAGACGGCGAGGAGTGCGATGAGCAGGGGGTAGGCCCACGCCTGCTCGTCAGTCGTCGGTGCGGAGCTGGGGACGGGATGCGCGACGGTGCTGATGGCTGCCTCCTCCGTGGTAAGTTCGACGTTGATCGAACCTGATCCACCGTACGCCCGGTTCGATCGATATCGAACCTGTGAGCCGGTGATCCGTGCCACAGGAGTGGAGTGAGGAGCAGCCGTGGAGACCCTGCCCGCGATCAGCCCGATGGGGACGCTGCAGGACGTGCTCGAGGCCCTGTCCGACCCGGTGCGCCTCGAGATGGTGCGCCGCCTGGCCGGCCAGGGTGCGCCGGTCGCCTGTGCGGACCTCTATGACTCGGTCAGCAAGTCCACCGCCAGCCACCACTTCAAGGTGCTGCGCGAGGCCGGCCTCACCGAGCGGCTCACCATCGGCGGCCAGACCCACCAGCGGCTGCGCCTCGACGACCTCGAGGCGTCGTACCCCGGCGTCGTCACGTCGATCGTCGCCGCTCCTCGCGGCTGACGACCGGCTTCGCACGTCGGCCGGTTGGGCGCTCGCGGCACCCACCGATACGCTGGCCCGGCACGATCGTGACCCGGCTCACAGCCCGCACCACCCCCGCGACGCGGTGGCCGGACCATTTGCACCGTGGGCGGAGACCCCGACCCCGGCCGTGACCTCCCGAGGAGACCCGTGAGCGACGCAGTGGACCCTGTTGCGGACACCGCACTGGACCCAGCACCCCCACCGAGGGGCTCTGGATTCGGACCCGATCTCGCCGAGGTCTTCGGCCCCTCCCAGCAGGACGGCGGTCCCGAGCTGATCCAGTTGCTGACGCCCGAGGGCGAGCGGGTCCACCACCCCGACTTCGACCGGGACTTCTCCGCCGACGAGCTGCGCGGCTTCTACCGCGACATGGTCATGGTGCGCCGGATCGACACCGAGTCGACCGCCCTGCAGCGCCACGGCGAGCTCGGAATCTGGGCCCAGCTCCTCGGCCAGGAGGCCGCCCAGGTCGGCGCCGGGCGCGCGCTGCGGCCCCAGGACTTCGTCTTCCCGACCTACCGCGAGCACGGCGTCGCCTGGTGTCGCGGCCTCGACCCGCTGAAGTTGCTCGGCCTGTTCCGCGGCGTCGACCACGGCGACTGGGACCCCGAGGAGTACAACTTCGGGCTCTACACGATCGTCATCGGCGCGCAGACGCTGCACGCGACCGGCTACGCGATGGGCATGCAGCGCGACGGCGCGGTCGGCACCGGTGACCCGGAGCGTGACTCGGCGGTGATCGCGCACTTCGGTGACGGCGCCTCGAGCCAGGGCGACGTCAACGAGGCGTTCATCTTCGCGGCGTCCTACAACGCGCCGGTCGTGTTCTTCTGCCAGAACAACCAGTGGGCGATCTCCGAGCCGATCGAGCGCCAGACCCGGATCCCGCTCTACCAGCGCGCGCTGGGCTTCGGGTTCCCCGGCGTCCGTGTCGACGGCAACGACGTGCTCGCGACGTACGCCGTCACGCAGGCCGCGCTGCAGCGGGCCCGCGACGGCCAGGGCCCGACGTTCGTCGAGGCCTACACCTACCGCATGGGCGCGCACACCACGACCGACGACCCCACCCGCTACCGGCTCTCGGGTGACGTCGAGTCCTGGAAGCTGAAGGACCCGATCGCGCGGGTCGAGGCCTACCTCAAGCGCAACGGCCTGGGCGACGCGGACTTCTTCGACGAGGTCGCCGCTGAGGCCAACGACCTCGGCGCCCGGCTCCGCGACGGTGTGAAGGCGCTGCCCGACCCGAAGCCTCTGGACATCTTCGACGCGGTCTACGCCGAGACGACCGACGAGCTGCGCCAGCAGCACGACGAGTTCGCGGTCTACCTCGAGTCGTTCGAGGGGAGCCACGCATGACCGAGAAGATCACCCTCGCCAAGGGGCTCAACTATGGGCTCCGCAAGGCGATGGAGGACGACCCCAAGGTCCTGATCATGGGTGAGGACGTCGGCAAGCTCGGCGGCGTCTTCCGGATCACCGACGGCCTGCAGAAGGACTTCGGCGAGGACCGCGTCATCGACAGCCCGCTCGCGGAGTCCGGCATCGTCGGCACCGCGGTCGGCATGGCGATGCGCGGCTACCGCCCCGTGGTCGAGATCCAGTTCGACGGGTTCGTCTACCCGGCCTACGACCAGATCGTCTGCCAGGTCGCCAAGATCCACTTCCGCTCCAAGGGCCGGATCAAGATGCCGATGGTCATCCGGATCCCGTTCGGCGGCGGTATCGGCGCCGTGGAGCACCACAGCGAGTCGCCGGAGGCGCAGTTCGCGCACACGCCCGGACTCAAGGTCGTGGCCTGCTCCAACCCGGTCGACGGCTACTGGATGATCCAGCAGGCCATTGCCTGCGACGACCCGGTGATCTTCCTCGAGCCGAAGCGCCAGTACCACGCCGACAAGGCCGACCTCGACGACACGATGACGCCCGACCCGCTCTTCACCTCGCGCGTCGTACGCCCCGGCCAGGACGTCACGGTGCTGGCCTACGGCCCGACGGTGAAGACCGCCATGAAGGCCGCCGAGGCGGCGTCCGGCGAGGGACGCTCGCTCGAGGTCATCGACCTGCGCACGCTCTCGCCGCTCGACATGACCCCGGTGCTCGACTCGGTGCGTCGCACCGGCCGCGCGATCGTCGTCCACGAGGCGCACGTCAACCTCGGCATGGGAGCCGAGCTGGCCGCCCGGATCACCGAGCAGTGCTTCTACAGCCTCGAGTCGCCGGTGCTGCGGGTCGGCGGGTTCGACACGCCATACCCCGCGTCGCGGATCGAGGAGGAGTGGCTGCCCGACCTCGACCGGGTGCTCGACGCCGTCGACCGGACCATGTCCTTCTAGGAAGGCTTCTGATGCCCGAGTACCTCCTCCCCGACGTCGGTGAGGGCCTGACCGAGGCCGAGATCGTCAGCTGGAAGGTCAAGGTCGGCGACACCATCGCGATCAACGACATCGTCTGCGAGATCGAGACCGCCAAGTCGATCGTCGAGCTGCCGTCTCCTTACGCCGGCACGGTCTCGGCGATCCTGGCGCCCGAGGGCGAGACCATCGCCGTCGGCACGCCGATCATCGCGATCGGTGACGCGGCCGAGGCCGCTGCCGCGGCGGACGCCCCCGCGCCTGCCGAAATGGAGATCGACCTCTCCAACCCGGCCGCGTCCGGGTCCGGCGAGGGCGAGAGCCTGGTCGGGCGCATGAAGGCCGACCGCGGCCCGACCCGGCGTGCGCGCAAGGTCGCCTCCGGCGCCGTGGCCACCCACATCCAGGCCCAGGCATCCTTCGAGACCGGGCTGGCGTCGCCCCTGGTCGAGGCCGAGGACCCCGAGCCCGCCGTGCCGGCCCGCAGCCAGCGGCCCGCCGAGCCGCTGGAGCCGGCCGCGGTCCGCGTGCTGGCCAAGCCGCCGGTGCGCAAGCTCGCCAAGGACCTCGGCGTCGACCTGGCCACGATCACACCGACCGGCCCGAACGGCACGGTCACCCGCAGCGACGTGGAGACCGCCCATCCGGGCGTCTACGTCGAGGAGACGGCGTCGGGCCAGGCCATCCCGGGTGTCCCGACGTCGACCGGCGGGCTCACCGGTGAACGCGAGACCCGCGAGCCGATCAAGGGCGTCCGCAAGATGATGGCCGGCGCGATGGTGCAGTCGGCGTTCTCCGCGCCCCACGTCACCGAGTGGGTGACCGTCGACGCGACCCGCACCGTCGAGTTCGTCGAGCGGCTCAAGGCGCGCCGCGAGTTCCGCGACGTGAAGGTCTCGCCGCTGCTGGTGCTGGCCCGGGCCGCGATGCTGGCGATGCGTCGGACGCCGGTGATCAACTCGTTCTGGGACGAGGCGGCCCAGGAGGTCGTCTTCAAGCGCTACGTCAACCTCGGCATCGCCGCGGCCACCCCGCGCGGGCTGGTCGTCCCCAACATCAAGGACGCCCAGGACCTCTCGCTGGTCGACCTGGCCACCGCGCTGGGCGAGCTGACCGCTGTCGCGCGCGAGGGCAAGACCCAGCCGGCGGACATGAGCGGCGGCACCTTCACGATCACCAACGTCGGGGTGTTCGGCATCGACGCCGGCACGCCGATCATCAACCCCGGTGAGTCCGCGATCCTGTGCTTCGGCGCGATCAAGAAGCAGCCGTGGGTCGTGGAGACCGACGGCGAGGACAGCATCGTCGTCCGGCACGTCACGACGCTCGCGCTGTCGTTCGACCACCGGCACATCGACGGCGAGTCCGGCTCCCGGTTCCTCTCCGACGTGGCCGGGATGGTCGAGGACCCCGCGTCGTCGCTGCTGTTCTGACTATCTCGGCCTCCGGGCGGGTAGGTACCAGAGCGTGAGCGCCGACTACCCACGCCAGGGGGAGAGGATCGGCCACTACCGAGTCGGTCGACGGCTCGGCGGTGGCGGCATGGGCGTGGTGTTCGAGGCTCGCGACGAGAACCTCGAGCGACCGGTGGCGCTCAAGGTGATCGCGCCCCAGCTGGCCGGGGACGCCGAGTTCCGGGCCCGGTTCACCCGCGAGGCTCAGGCCCAGGCCCTGCTCGACTCCCGGCACGTCGTGCAGGTCTACGCCCACGGAGAGGACGACGGGCGGCTCTGGATCGCGACCCAGCTGGTCCCCGACGGCGACCTGCGCTCGATGCTGAGCTCGTACGGCGCCCCGTCGGTGCCGGTCGCGATCGACCTGATCGAGCAGGTCGCCGACGGTCTTGCCGACGCGCACGCGGCCGGCCTCGTGCACCGCGACATCAAGCCGGCCAACGTGCTGCTCCGCCGTCGCGCCGACGGCTGGCTCACCGCCTACCTGGCCGACTTCGGCATCGCCCGACAGGTCGGGGGCGAGGCGACCCGCACCTCGCACGCGACCGTCGGCACGCCCAGCTACATGGCGCCGGAGCTGCACACGGGTGGGCAGCCGGGCGTCTCGTCCGACGTCTACTCGCTCGGCTGCCTGCTCTGGGCGACGCTGACCGGGCGGGCGCCGTACGCCGGCACCTCGGACTTCGAGATCGTCACCGCGCATCGCGAGGAGCCGGTCCCACAGCTGCCGGACGACAGCCCGTTGGCAGCCCGGCTCAACGAAGTGCTGCGTGCCACGCTGGCCAAGGACCCGGCTGACCGCCCGCCCTCGGCGGCCGCGGTCCGCGACTGGGTCCACTCGCTGCGGGGACCCGTCGCGCAGACCGAGTCCCGTCCGCCGCGCCGGGGGAGGCTCCTGGCTCTCGTCCTGGTGGCCGCCGTGGTCGTCGCCGCCCTGGCCGTGGTCTATGTCGCGACCAGGGGTGACGACGAGCCCACCGCGTCCAAGGAGTCGACCTCGGCCCCGGCCACGACGCCGGGCTCGACTCCGGCCTCGACCCCACCGACCTCCTCCAGCGGGTCCGCTGCTCCAGCGGGCAGCGACAAGGAGAAGGCGGTGGCGAGCATGGCCGCCGCGTTCGCCGACCAGCTCGCCATCCCCTCGGACAACGCACAGTGCGTGGCCCGGGAGACCATCGAGACCGTCGGGCTGCAGCACCTGGTCGACATCGGAATGTTCGACGATGCGATGTCGTTCCACGACGTCGAGCTGGGCCCGTACCCCGAGGTGAAGAACGCGCTCACCTCTGCCTCGATCACCTGCGCCACGGCCTGACCCGGCTCACTGCTTCAGCTGCACGAACCTCAGCTTGTTGCCGAACGGGTCGCGGATGCCGGCGTCGATGCCGTAGGGCTGCTCGTTGGGGCCGTCGGTGAACTCGACGCCCTTCGCGGACAGCTCGTCGTAGGTCTTGCGGCAGTCGTCGGTCACGAAGCCGACCCAGCCGCCCATCACGCCCTTGCTCACCAGTTCGCGCACCTGGGCCGCGGTGTCCTCGTCCATGGCGGGCGGGCCGGGCCGCTCGAGCAGGATCACCCGCTCCGGGTGGCCCGGGACGTTGACGGTCAACCAGCGCATGAAACCGAGGTCCTGGTCGGTGTTGACCTCGAGGCCGAGCTTGCCGACGTAGAAGTCGAGCGCCTCGTCCTGGTCGAGTACGAAGATCTGCGAGACGTTGATGTCCTTGAACATGGTGGTTCTCCGTTTCTGACTAGCGGTGGTCGATGCCGTCGAGCCGCAGCTCGGCCGACGGATCGGAGTGGGTGCCGCCGCTCTGCACGTGCTTGTCGCTGAGCGTCGAGCCGTTCTTCAGCACGCCGTACAGCGCCATCGCGTGGCCGCGGCCGAGGTCGTACTCGTCCTTCAGCCACCCGACCACCTCGGCGGTCTTGGTGGTCGGCGTGTAGCCGCGCTGGGCGGCTTCGGCCAGCAGCTCGGCAGGCGTCTTCCCGGTCTTGCGCTCGATGGCGTCGAGGTAGGCCTGGTAGCTCATGTCGTTCTCCTTGTGTCCTTGAAGCTGCTGGTGAGAACGACGCTATTCAGACTCGGCCGGACGTTCTTCTCCGAAACTGCTCGGTCTGGGCCTTCGGCCCAAACCGACCAGGGGTGCGGGGTGAGTCCGTACGCGTGGCTGGTCCCAGCGGCGTTCTCCGAAACTGCTCACTCTGTTGATCTTGGGCGTGTCCACGCCATCGAGAAGTGCGTCGGCACGCGCGCGACGTGCGGGTGCGCGGTGCGATAGGCCTTCGGCGACTCGCCGACGATGTCGCGGAAGGTGCGGCTGAAGGTGCCCAGGCTGGAGAAGCCGACGGACATGCAGATGTCGGTGATGGACCGGTCGGTCGAGCAGAGCAGCGCCATCGCGCGCTCGACCCGGCGCCGCTGCAGGTAGCGGTGCGGGGTCTCTCCGAACGTCGCCCGGAACGTCCGGATGAAGTGCGCCTCCGACACGTGTGCGATCCGCGCCAGCGAGGGGATGTCGAGAGGGTCGGCGAACTGCCGGTCCATGGCGTCGCGGGCGCGCAGCATCCTGCGGTTCTGCTGCTCGGTCTCGCGGCTCACCGGGAAATCCTCACACCTGCCCGTGGATGCACGGCCCGCCGCCTCGGACGCTTGTAACTAACCGTCCGGACATCTGCCATGCGGTTATAACCGCATGGCAGTGGTCGTAACGGTTAGTTACAAGGGGGCCCAGCCGGCGGGGAGGGCCACGTCCCAGCCCTCCGGGGCGATGGGATGCAGGATCGCGTCGGTGCCGCCGTCGACGTAGAGCACCGAGCCCACGACCAGGGAGGCAGCGTCGGAGAGCAGGAACGCGATCGGGGCGGCGATCTCCTCGGCCCGGCCGTCGCGTCCGATCGCGGTCGGGTAGGCCTGCGACAGCGGCCCGAAGACGGGGTCGGCGGCGAGCTGCTCGGTCATCGCGGTGGCGACCTTGCCGGGAGCCACCGAGTTGAGGCGGATGCCGGCGCCGATCCACCGCTCGGTCACGCCCTCGCGCCGGGCCCACCAGGCCAGCGCCGCCTTGGAGGCCGGGTAGACCATGACCGCTTCGTGCTTCGCCGCCGCGGCTCGCGCGGCCTCCTCGTCACCGCTCAGGCAGGCAGCCGCCACCTCGCCGGCCCAGCCGGGCTGCCCGGTGATCGAGTTCGAGGCCAGGAACACGACCGCGGCTCCTTCGGTCGTCGCCATCAGGTCGCGGAGGCCCTCGACCAGCGCGACGGCACCGAAGTAGTTCACCGTCACCACGAGGGCGGGATCGGTGCCGGTGAACCCGCCGATGCCCGCGGCCGGTACGACGCCGTGCACGACCTCGGTCGCCGCGCGAACTCCTGCCACGGCCTTCGCGCGTCCCTCGGCGGTCGAGAGATCCGCGGTGACGTCGGCATCTCTCAGGTCGACGGTGACCACCCGGTGGCCCTGCTCGCGGAGCAGCGCGGTGGTGGCCGCGCCGATGCCCGAGGCGGCGCCGCTGACGACGTAGGTCCTCACGGGGAGGAACCTAACCGGGATCCGCGGTTCGCCTGCGCGCGCGGCCGACACGCAGGATTACCTTGTCGCGCGGGACGCGCTGGCCGCCGAGGGCTCACCCGAGATGGGTACCTGCTCGAGGTGATCGTTGCCGTCCTCCTGCTCGCAGCGCCGGTTGTCGCCGCCCTGCTGTTCTGGGGGGAATGGGCGTGGGTCGCAGTCGCCATCGTGGTCGCGGCCGTCGAGTACGCGACCCTGCAGCGCTCCCAGCGGTTCTCCGCCCGCTTCTGGCGCAGTGTCGGGGTGACCAAGCGGAGCCAGCGGGAGCGCGGCGTCGAGATCGTCTACCTGATCAGTGCCGCCTGCGGGGTGGTCCTGCTGGTCCTGTCGCTCCTGGGACTCGGGGAGCCGGCGTCCCGAGGCCGTTGAGCCGGGCCACGGGGGGCCTAGGATCCGGGTGTGCTCAGCGGGAGCTCACCGCCCGCTCCGGCCGCTTCGCTGATCGGGAGGGCTGCGGAGGTCGAGGACGTCCTCGACCTGCTCGGGCGCGCGCGCCTGGTGACCCTCACCGGGCCGCCGGGGGTCGGCAAGACCAGGCTCGCCCTCGCCGTGTGCGCGGACCGCGACGACCTGACCTGGGTGGACCTCGCACCGATCCGCGATCCCGCGCAGCTGCGGGCCGAGCTGGCCCGGGCCTTGCGACCGGACGCCTACGACGACGCCACCGAACGCCTGGTCGTCCTCGACAACTGTGAGCACCTGCTCGGCTCCGACCTGGCCGGGCAGCTCGCCGACCTGTTGCGCTCGACCGCCCGGCTGCAGGTGCTCGCCACCAGCCGGGAGCGGCTTCGACTGGCCGCCGAGCGCGAGTACGCCGTACCGCCGCTGCCCATGCCCTCGCCCGACGACGCCGACGACGTGGCAAGGCTGCGCGGCAACCCGGCCGTGGCGCTGCTCCTGGACCGGGCGCCGCCCGCGGTCCAGCTCACGCCGAACACCGCCCGCGCGCTGGCCGAGATCTGCGTCGATCTCGATGGGCTGCCGCTCGCGATCGAGCTGGCGGCCGCCCGGCTGCGGGTGTTCACGCCGAGCGAGCTCGCGTTCCGGCTCGGCCGGCGGATGAGCGTGCTGACCAGCGGGCCGCGCGACGCCCCCGAGCGGCACCGCGACCTCCGGGCGGCCATCGCCTGGAGCCACGACCTGCTTTCCGAGCGCGACCGCGCGGCGTTCCGACGGTTGTCCGTCTTCCCCGCGGAGTGGGACCTGGAGAGCGCTGCCACGGTGTGCGCCGAGCCCGACGTCCTCGACGTCGTCGAGTCACTGCTCGACAAGAGCCTGGTCCGCCGGGCAGGGGAGGGTCCCGACGGCGGCGCGAAGTTCACGATGCTGATGAGCCTGCGCGAGTACGCCGCGGAGCGGCTCGAGGAGAGTGACGAGGGCCGGGACACCCGGGACCGGCACGCCACGTGGTTCGCCCGCCGCGGCCGGGAGTGGGAGGCAACGGTCGGCACCGCCGGCGAGACCGACACCTGGACCCAGCTGGCCAGCTACCGCGCCGACCTCGACTCAGCCCTGGGCCACGCTCGGGCGACCGACCAGGGCGAGCTGATCGCCTGGCTGGCCACGGCGCTGGCCTGGTTCGGCTACACGCGCGGGGTCCTCGCCGAGGTCCAGCTGCCGCTGGCCGAGCTGAGCGCCGCGGCCGACGACGACCGGGCCGACCCCGACGCCCGGCCCGCCGGTCGCCTCGCCGCCGGGGTCGCGGCGTACGGCCTCGGGCGGCACGACCTCGCCGAGGAGCTGCTGGCTCCTTTCCGCGCCGCCGACGGGCGACCCGAGGAGCGCCGCGGCGCCGTGGCGCGAGCCTTCCTCGGACACCTGGCCCGGGAGCGCGGTGACCTCGACGAGGCCGCCGAGCTCTACGCGGCCGCGCGCACCACCCATGTGCGGCTCGGCAACACCAGGGGTATCGCGTGGGCCGGCCACGACCTCGCCCTCCTCGCGCTCGACGAGGACAGGATCGACGAGGCGGAACAGCTGCTCGCCGAGTCGCTGGAGCTGTTCGACTCCATCGACTACCAATGGCCGGTCGCGGTCTGTTCCACCCTGCTCGCCTCGGCGGTCCTGCGCCGGGGGAGCGGTGCCGACCTCGACCGGGCGGCCACGCTCCTCGCACGCGCCCTGCAGCTGCACGACGAGGTCGGCGACCGGCGCGGGACGGCCCAGTGCCTCGAAGGGATGGCCGAGCTGGCCCTGGCTCGCGGCGCGGGCGCGACGGCCGCGCGCCTCGTCGGGGCCGCGACCTCGGTCCGTCAGCGAGCGGCCGCGCTCGCCACCGAGGCCGAGGCCCGGCACCTGACCGACCTCGACGCGCGCCTGGACCGCGCCCTCGGCGGATCTGCCGCCGAGCGCGAACGGCATGGAGGCCGGACCATGCCGGCCGCTTCCGTGCTGGAGCTGGCCGGCCGGGTGACGACGGTGGGTTCAGGAGCGACGGCGGGCGTCGAGCTGACCCCGCGCCAGCTCGAGGTGGCCGCCCTGGTCGCCGCCGGCCGGACGAACCGGCAGATCGGCAGGGCGCTCGGGATCAGCGAGAAGACCACCGAGGTCCACATGCACAACCTGATGGCCCGACTCGACGTGCCGAGCCGCGCCGGCGTGGCCGCCTGGGCGGCCGCGAGGGGCCTCGCCCCCTTGCCCGACCCAGCCCCGTAGGGGTTTCCCCGTATGGCCCCTCCTGGCCGGCCCTCGTAGACATCGGTCAGGTCGCAACGTGGCGGCCTGGGACCGGCCCACACGGGCCGTTGGAAGGGACATGGACATGGACGAGAACAAGCTGAACGAGATGCTCGGGCGCTTCGTCGGTGACCTCGGCGCGACGATCACCGCTGGTGGAGTCGTCATCGGGCACCGGCTCGGGCTCTACCGGGCGCTGGTGGACGGGCCGGGCACCGCCGAGGAGGTGGCCCGGCGTACCGGCTGTGACCCGAGGTACGTCGCGGAGTGGCTGCGCGGCCAGGGCGCCGGAGGCTACGTCACCTACGACGCGGAGGGCGACACCTGGTCGCTGACCGAGGAGCAGGCGTTCGTGCTGGCGAACCCGGACGGCGCGGTCTACGCCCCCGGCGCCTACGTGCTGGCGCTCGGCTCGCTGCAGGCGATCGACCGGATCGAGGAGGCGTTCAAGACCGGTGCCGGCGTCGGCTGGCACGAGCACGACGACGAGGTCTTCGTCGGCTGCGAGCAGTTCTTCCGGCCCGGCTACCTGGCCAACCTGGTGCCGAGCTGGATCCCGGCGCTCGACGGCGTGCAGGCCAAGCTCGAGGCCGGCGCCAAGGTCGCCGACGTCGGCTGCGGCCTGGGTGCGTCGACCATCCTGCTCGCCGAGCAGTTCCCGCAGGCGCAGCTCCTGGGCTGCGACTACCACGAGGAGTCCATCGAGCTCGCGCGCAAGCGGGCCGCCGATGCCGGTGTCGCCGAGCGGATCGACTTCGAGATCGCGAGCGCCCAGACCTTCGGCGGCAGCGACTACGACCTGGTCGCGACGTTCGACTGCCTGCACGACATGGGCGACCCGGTCGGTGCCGCCCGCCACATCCGGCAGTCGCTGGCCGACGACGGCACCTGGCTGATCGTGGAGCCGATCGCCGGAGACACGGTCGCGGACAACCTCAACCCGGTCGGCCGGGTCTACTACGGCTTCTCCACCTTCCTCTGCGTGCCCAACGCGCTGTCCCAGAGCGGTGGCTACTCGCTGGGCGCCCAGGCCGGCGAGAAGGCGATCGGCGAAGTGGTCGCGCAGGCCGGGTTCACGCGGTTCCGCCGGGCGGCCGAGACGCCGTTCAACCTGGTCTTCGAAGCGCGGCCCTGACCCGGCCAGGCGAGACGACGGGCCGATGACGGGGATGCGAACAGCGGGCGCGCGCGGGACAGTGGGTCCCGTGCGCGCCCGCGAGCCCGACAGGAGCGGCTTCGCGGTGCGCGCGGGAGTGCGCCTCTACTACGAGGTGCACGGTGACGGACCGGTGACGGTGCTGTTGCTCCCGAGCTGGTCGATCGTCCACTCGCGCATCTGGAAGCTCCAGGTGCCCTACCTGGCCCGGCACTTCCGGGTCGTCACCTACGACGGCCGCGGCAACGGACGATCGGACCGGCCGGCGGGCGCCCCGGCGTACGACGATGCGGAGCTGGTCGCGGACGCGGTCGCGGTGCTGGACGAGGTCGGCGTGGACCGCGCGGTCGTCGTCGGCCTCTCGCTCGGTGCGCGGATCCTGCTCGCGTTCGCCGCCGACCACGCCGAGCGGGTCATCGGTGCGGTCTTCGTCGGTGCCGCAGTCAGCCTCGAGGACCGGCCGGACCCGGAGCTGGACGCGTTCCAGGTCCAGCGCGACTCCTATGAGGGCTGGGACCGCTGGAACGCCCACCACTGGCGCGAGGACCAGGCCGGGTTCGTGGAGTTCTTCTTCGGTGAGGTGTTCCCCGAGCCGCACTCGACCCGACAGATCGAGGACGCGGTGAGCTGGGCGCTCGAGACCGACGCCGAGACACTGGTCGCGACCCAGTCCCGGCGGCGCACCCTTGGAGCGCTCGACGCGCGGGATGCGGCCAAGCGCGTCAGCTGTCCCGGCCTGGTGATCCACGGCGACGATGACCGCATCACCCCGCTGGCGTACGGACTCGGCCTGTCCGAGGCCCTCGGCTGCCCCATCGACACCGTGATCGGCGGCGGCCACTGCGTCCAGGCCCGGCACCCGGTCTGGTTCAACCTGCGGCTGCGCCGCTTCGTGGAGCAGGTGACGGGCCGATGAGGGCGCGCGAGCCGGACCTCGCGGGCGAGGTCGACAACGAGGGGGTGGGCATCCACTACGAGGTGTTCGGCTCGGGTCCCACCACGGTCCTGCTGATGCCGACCTTCCCCATCGTCGACAGCCGGATGTGGAAGGCGCAGGTGCCCTACCTGGCTCGGCACTTCCGCGTGGTGACGGTCGACCCGCGTGGTCACGGCCGCTCCGACCGGCCGCAGGACCCGGCGGCGTACGGCGACGACGCCTACGCCTCCGACGTGATCGCCGTGCTCGACGCCACCGGCACTCGAGTCGGCCTTCCTGGTCTCGCTGTGTCTCGGGACCAAGTGGGCCGTGATGGTCGCCGCGGCGGCGCCCGACCGGGTGCGCGGACTGGTCTCGATCGCGACCGGCCTCGGGGCGCTGGCGCCGGAGACGTCGACGGTGGAGGAGATCGACGATCCCCGGTGGGTCGAGGACTACCCGGGCTGGGCCGAGCACCACAGCGAGCACATGGTGCCGGAGCGGTACTCGTCGAAGGTCTACGACGACCTCGTCGAGTGGGCCCTCGACACCGACGCGGCCACGCTGCTCGCGAGGTTCGCGTCACCGAAAAGGCTGACCGACGAGACCGAGGTGGTCACGGCCGCCGCGAGCCTGCGCTGCCCGGTCCTCGTCATTCACGGCACCTTGGACGACTGCCAGAACCCCGAGCGCGGCACCCGGTTCGCGGAGCTGGTCGGCGGCCGCCTGGTCGTCATCGACGGGGCTGGGCACCTGCCGATGGCGCGGCACCCCGTGCTGGTCAACACACAGATCAAGGAGTTCGTCGACATGCACACATCCACCGGCAGCTCGGGCACGCCTTGGCTCTTCGCCCGAGAGCGCAAGCGTCGGGCCCTGTGGGTCTGCTCGCCGATCGGCCTGGGCCACGTGCTGCGGGACCTCACCATCGCTCGCGCCCTGCGCGAGCGGGTGCCCGACCTGGAGATCGAGTGGCTGGCGCAGTCCCCGGTGACCGAGGTGCTCAAGGCGCACGGCGAGGCGATCCACCCGGCGAGCGCCGAGCTCGCCTCCGAGTCGGCGCACTGGGAGAGCGAGGCGGCGGCCCACGACCTGCACGCCTTCCACGCCTTCCGGCGGATGGACGAGATCTTCTGCGCCAACTACATGCTCTTCGACGACGTGGTGCGCGAGACGCCCTACGACCTCTGGGTCGGTGACGAGGCCTGGGACGTCGACCACTTCCTGCACGAGAACCCGGAGCGCAAGATCGCGCCGTACGCCTTCCTGACCGACGTCGTCGGGTTCCTGCCCGTCGACCCCGAGGGCGACCAGCGGGAGGTCGAGCTCTGCGCGGACTACAACGCCGAGATGATCGAGCACCGCGAGCGGTTCCCCCACGTGCGGGACCGTTCGGTGTTCATCGGGGGCTATGCCGAGCTGCCGGACGCGTCGCTGGGCTCGGGGCTGCCCAAGGTGCGCGACTGGACCGAGCGGTGGTTCACCAGCGTCCCGTACGTCGTCCCCTTCGACCCTGGCGCCTACCGCCGGCCGCAGCGGCTCCGTCGCGAGCTCGGGTACGGCACCGGCTACCCGCTCTACCTCGCCGCGGTGGGCGGCACCGCCGTGGGCCGTGACCTCCTTGAGCTCACGGCCGAGGCGTTCGCCCTGCTCCGCAAGGAGGAGCCGGACGCACGCATGGTCATGGTGACCGGACCTCGGCTCGACCCCGGGCTGCTCCCGGACGTCGAGGGCATGGACAAGGTCGGCTACGTCGACTCGCTCTTCGAGCACCTGGCCTGCGCCGACCTGGCCGTCGTCCAGGGCGGGCTGTCGACCACCATGGAGCTGGTCGCGGCCCGGCGGCCGTTCGTCTACTTCCCGCTTGCTCACCACTGGGAGCAGCAGCACTTCGTGGCGCACCGGCTGGACCACTACGGTGCCGGCGCCCGGATGGACTACGCGAGCACCAACCCCCGCGAGCTGGCCGACACGATGATGGCCGCGCGTTCGGTCCGTCCGTCGTACCGTCCCGTGCGCAAGGGCGGCGCGGACAAGGCGGCGGCGCTGCTCGCGGACGTTCTGGTGGGGCCGCGCTAGGTCTGACCGGTCGCCGACCCGGCGGCGGAACAGCACGGGCGGCGAGGGGGTTCACGCACCATGGCCGACCTGCTCCCGCTGCTGCGCGACCGCCGCAGCATCCGTGCCTACGACGACGCCCACGTGCTCGCCGACGACGAGCTCGCGGTCCTGCTCGAGGCGGCGCGATGGTCGCCCTCGGCGGGCAACTCCCAACCGTGGGCGTTCCTGGTCGGCAGGCGCGGGGACGCAGCGCACACGGCGTTCGTGGAGCTCCTCGCACCCAGTGTGCGGCGGTGGGCGCCGGCCGCCTCGGCGCTCCTGTTCACGCTCAACCAGGTCGCGTCCGGCCCCGAGCAGGACGCGCTCTGCTACTCCGACTACGCGCAGTACGACCTCGGCCAGGCCGTCGCCCACCTGACCGTGCAGGCTTCCGCGCTGGGCCTCGGCGTTCACCAGTTCGCGGCGTTCGACCACGACGGGCTGGCTGCTTCGGCCGGCGTACCGCCGCACTGGCGGGTCACCACCGGTCTCGCGGTGGGGCTGGCCGTCGAGTCCGACCTCGCTCCTCGCAGCCGCCGCCCCCTCTCCGACCTCGCCTTCGGCGCGCGGTTCGGGGAGGCCCTCAGGTTCGGGGTCAGCCGGCCGGCCGGGCGTGCCAGGCCGCTAGCAGCTCCTTCTCGCGGTCGAGCGAGATGCCGCTGACCACCGCGTCGGGAGTGGCCTCCAGCCACGCCAGCGTGTCGCGGGTGGTCTCGGCGAGCGGGCGGATCGTGAGTCCCGCGTCGAGCGAGGGCTGTACGTCGTGGGCGGGCAGGCCGTCGTACGCCGGGCGGGGGAGCCACAGCGGGATCGCAGCCTGGACCCATCCACGGCTCGACCTCCTGCTCCTGCAGGAACTCCTGGTCGACCCAGGTCCACGTGACGTCCGACGAGACCCCCTCAGCGCACTGCGCGAGCAGGTCGGAGAGGGGCATCGCCGGACCCACCCCGTCGTAGACCCCGGTGGTGCGCTGCTCGCACGCGGTCACCGCCCAGGCGGCCAGGTCGCGGGCGTCGACGACCTGCATGACGTCGGCGGGGTCACCGGGCGCGAGCACCTCGCTCGCGCCATCAGTCCGGCTGAGCGCGAGTCGGCGCGGCCAGTAGGAGAAGCGGCCGGTCGGGTCCTCCGGGCCCACGATCAGCCCGGGCCGGATCACCATCGCCGAAGCGGCGCCGTCGAGCACCGCGCGCTCGCAGGCCACCTTCATCGGGCCGTACGCCTCGGGCTTCTCCTTGAGGTCGACGTCCTCCTCGATCGCCTCGACCAGCGGCAGGGTGCCAGGCGACCCGCCCGGAGTCGCGTCGTCGGCGTACACGTTGATGGTCGAGACGAAGACCCAGTGCGCGTCCGGGTAGGCAGCCACGGCGTTCCGCACCCACGACGGGTGCCGAGCGACGTCGACGACCGCGTCGAACTCACCGAGCTCCGGCAGCGGCTGGGTCCGCTCGACGGAGACCAGGCGCGCACCCTCGGGCACTGAGCCGGAGGTCCCGCGCGCCGCGCAGGTCACCTCGTGACCGCGGGCCAGGGCCTCCGCCGCCACCGCTCTCGACTGGAAGACGGTCCCACCCAGCACCAGGAGTCGCATGCACCCACCTCACCCGGTCTCTCGGCGCGGGACAACCTTTCGGACCCGTGATCAGCCCAAAGCAGAAAACCCAGCGCAGAACGGCGCCGGCGGCTCAGGAGCGCTCGGGCGTGGTCGGGCTGAGCAGCCAGTCGTCGAAGAACGAGCGGTCGACATGGGTCCGGGCGACCAGCCAGTCGAGGTACTCGTCGCGGGAGACGTTGGTCTCGGGGTTGCGTCCCGGCCACTTGCGGACGACCTTCCAGAACGCGTCGTCGCCGATCCGCTTGCGCAGCTCGTGCCACATCAGCGCGGGGCCGTAGTAGATGTTGCCGTCACCGAACTGCTTCGGGTCGTACGCCGCGGGCGGGCCCGACTTCGCCCGCATCGCCGCCTCGGCCACCGCGTAGTCGTCCATCACCGCATCGACGGTGCGGCCGTCGTCCTCGGCCTGCCAGCAGCCCTGGAGGTACATCGCCATGCCCTCGTTCATCCACACGTCGCGCCAGTCCTCGGGCGTGACCTCGTCGCCGTACCACTGGTGGGCCATCTCGTGCACCAGCACCGCCTCGGACGTCGTGTAGTCGGTGGCGCCGAGAGTGATCATGGTCTGCGTCTCCATGCCGCTGCGCGAGTCGACGAGCACGAAGCCGAGGCTGTCGAACGGGTAGGGACCGAGCAGGCCCTCCAGCCAGTCCAGCCCGTCCGCCGCCAGCTCCAGGCCGGTCGCGAGCCCGGGCCGGTCGCTCGGCACCCAGTAGGAGATCTCCATGCCGCTCTGGGAGGTGTTGGTGGTGTGCGTGTAGTCGCCGGTGGCGACCGTGACGACGTACGACGACGCCGGCTTCGACAGGTGCCACGACGTGGTGGTCAGGCCGTCGTGCTCGGTCTGGTCGGTCATCACGCCGTTCGCGATCCCGACCCAGGGCGAGGGCACGGTGACGCTGATGTCGTAGAACGCCTTGTCGGAGGGCTGGTCGTTGACGGGGTACCAGGTGAACGCGCCGTACGGCTCCTGCATCGTCCACGTCTCGCCGCCTGACGTGGTCGTCCAGCCGCTGGTGGTGAAGTCGCTGCGGGTGGTGGGCGCCGGCGTGGGCTCGGGTGTGCCGGAGTAGTCGACCTCGAGCACGTACCGCTCGTCCTTCGTGACGGGCGCGCTGACCACGAGATCCTTGCCCACGTGCTCGAACGGCACGTCGGCGCCGTCGAGGGTGACTGCCGAGACGTCGAGCGGCTCGCCGAGGTCGAGCTGCAGGTGGTCGGCGGTGCCGGTCGAGCGGAGCTCGATGGTCGCGTCGCCGACCAGGGTGCGGGTGTCGGGCGTCCAGGCCAGGTCGAGGTCGTAGTGCAGGGAGTCGACGCTCGGGTCGCCGACGTCGGGATAGACCGAGTCCTCGAGAGGCTCGCTCAGAGCCGGGTCGAGCGCCGGGTCGTCCGCGTCGGGAGGCGGGTCGGTCTCGGTCGGCAGGGACGGGGAGACGGACGGCTCCTGCGTCGAGGGACTGGTCGAGGCGCTGGCTGAGGGATCGGCCGTGGACCGGCTCGCGGCCGCCGAGTCGTCGCGGCAGCCGGAGGCCAGCGTGGCGGTGAGGAGGAGTGCTCCGAGTGCCGCCAGGCGGCTCCCGAACATGCTCAAGAGGACTCCGCCAGCATCGGCCGCACCAGCTTGCGGCCGTGGTGGATCTGCGCCTTGATGGTGCCGAGCGGCGCTCCGACGAGCTTCGCGATCTCCTCGTAGGGCAGCCCGTAGACGTCGCGCAGCAGCAGCGGCTCCACGAACTGCGGGTGCTCACGCTCCAGCGTCTCCATCGCCTCGAGCAGGTCGAGGCGGGTGCCGGCGATCACGCTCGTGGTGCGGGGGTCGGGACGCGCCATGGCTTGGGACTCCTGCGGGTCGGCCGCGACGGCCTGGTTCTTCATCCGGCGGTACGTCGACCGCGCGGAGTTCACCGCGACCATGTGCAGCCACGTCGTGAACCGACCCTGCTGGTTCCACGTGCCGATCTTCTGGGAGACCTTGATCAGCGCCTCCTGGCACGCGTCTTCGGCATCAGGGGTGTAGGGCAGCACCCCGCGGCACACGTTGAGCGTCCGCGGCCGGACCGCGGCCAGCAGCAGCTCCATCGCGTCGCGGTCGCCATCCTGGGCGCGCCGCGCCAGCTCGTCGACGTCGTCCGGCGTCAGTGCCTCGCTCACCATGTCCTCCAGCATCCCCGGCGACTGCGAACATAGTGCAGCCCTGGTCGCCATCGGCCGGATCGCAACCGAACCGATACCTGGCCCGGATCGTTTCGTCCAGTGGCCTTGCGCCCCGACCCGAAACCATTGGCCGCTCCGCGGCGCCCAGCACGCACGCTGGCGGCGTTGCCGACGCTTGGAAGACGTCCAGTCTGCCCGCGCGCCGGCGTCTTGCCATCGCACGCCCTGGACGACGCGGAGCAGGCCAAGCGTTTCCGGTCGCGGCGCAGGGGCCATGATGCGGGGGTGTCCATGCCCCACCGGCTCGGCCGGTACGCCGTGCGCCGCCGGATCGGCTCCGGCGGCTTCGCCACGGTGTGGCTGGCCTACGACGAGCAGCTCGACTCGCCGGTGGCGATCAAGGTGCTCGCCGACAACTGGACCGAGGACCACCAGATCCGGCAGCGGTTCCTCGAGGAGGGGCGCTACCTGCGTAAGGTCGAGTCGCCGCACGTCGTGTCCGTCTATGACGCGGGCGAGCTCGACGACGGGCGCCCCTACCTGGTCATGTCGTACGCCGACCAGGGCACCCTCGCCGACCGGCTCGAGGTCGACGGGCTGACGACGGCGCAGGCGATGGAGGTGGTCCGCCAGGTCGGCGCCGGACTCCAGGCGCTGCACGACCGCGACATCCTGCACCGCGACATCAAGCCGGCCAACGTGCTGTTCCGCAGCGTCGACGGCGAAGCGCACGGCGTCCGCGCGATGGTCGGCGACCTGGGCCTCGGCAAGTCGCTGGACATGTCCTCGCGGCTCACGATGATCGCCGGGACGCCGACGTACGTCGCCCCCGAGCAGGCCTCGGCCCAGGCGCCCGACGCCCGCGCCGACCAGTACTCGCTCGCGGCGCTGGCCTTCCTGCTGCTCACCGGCCGCCCGCCGTTCACGCACACCTCGCTGTCCGACGCGATGAACCCCGGTGACCTGCCGCCCGTCTCGACACCGGAGCGGCCCTTGCCGGCGGCCATCGACGAGGTGCTGCACCGCGGGCTGGCCCGCGACCGCGACGACCGCTACCCGAGCGTCACCGAGTTCTCCGACGCCCTGGCCGCGGCGCTGGGTCCAGTCGCCACCGGCCCGGTGGCGCAGCCGTGGCTCGACCGCGACCCCGAGCTGACCCAGCCCGGCCCACGGCCCACCGTGCAACCCGACTCGGGCGACCTGCCCGAGCCCGCCCTACCGAGTCGCCGGGGCCGGCGGCTCGCAGTCCTGGCGCTGGTCGGCCTGGTTGCCCTCGCGGTCGGCGGGGGAGGCGGGTACGCCGCCCAGCGCGAGCTGGCACCCACCGAGCGCACGGTCACCGACGAGAACGGCAACCTGAGCGTGACCGTGCCGGCGGACTGGGACCGGGCCGATGCCACGCAGGGTTGGACACCACCCGGTAGCGACAACGAGCTGTCCGCCCTCTCGGTCGGGACCAGCGCGAACTGGGCGTCCGCCGGCGCCACCGGCGAAGGAGTGTTTCTCGGCCTGCTCAACGCGGACGAGCTCCCCGACCAGGTGCCGCAGCACCCGGAGTGCGACACCGCCGGGCGTGCGGTCATGGACAGCCGGGATGGTGACGACTCGGTCACTGTGACCTACTCCGACTGCCCGGGCGGGGCAGTCACCGTGGAGCGCGTGGCCCAGGTCAGCACCAACACCCTGCTGTGGGTGCAGATCCGCAGCGACGACCGGGCGACCGCCAACGCCATCCTGGACGACGTGCAGACCCACGGCCTCTGAGCCAGGGACGGGTCAAGGCTGGGTCACGGCTGGGGCGACCGTGCGTCCGACGACGCGGTGCCGGCGGGCTTGGCCGCGAGCTCGCGCAGGGACGTCACCGTCTGGGCCAGCAGGTTGCCGAGTCCGGCGAGGTCGACCTGCCGGCCGGTGACCCCGACGGAGACGTAGGCCTGGTCGGCACCGCCGAAGCTGACGAAGCGCTCCGTGGTGAACCGCAGGTGCCCGGCGTCGACGTAGGTGGCCTGGAAGGTGTCGACGGTCTTCGTAGTCACCTCGAAGTCGTCGAGGTTGCCGTCGTCGGCGGCGGCCTGCAGTGCGCCGATCCGGGAGTTCATGGCGGCGGCCTTGGAGTAGGTCTGCCCGATCCAGAGCGTGACGCGCAGCTGGTAGGTGTAGTGGAAGTCGCTCGGCTCGGCGAAGGTCCAGAAGTCCTTGCCCGGTCGACGGTTGGCCAGCCAGCCCACCGGGATGTCGACCTTCACCCCCGGGCCGTCGGGGTCGAGGCGCAGGGGCGTCGTCTCGGTCTCGAGGCCGTCGGTGGTCAGGGGCTGGACCTGGGCGGGGTCCGGTACGTAGGTCGGCGCGATGGGCGTGGGCACGGACGGCGAGACGCCGGGGATCGGCTCCAGCGTGCTGCTGCTTCGTGGCTCCGGCTGGTCGTGGTCCGCCACGGCGTACCCGCCCGCCACACCGGCGCACAGCAGCACCACGGCCACCCCGAGCGCGCGCCACCACATGCGCTCGACCCTAACCAAAGGCGGGAATGGCCGATGAGTTCAGAAAGTTCGCAAGGTCTGTCGTGTACGACCACACCCGTTCGTGGAAGAGATGTAACCCCTTCCATGTTGAGGAGACCAAGATGACCACCACCCAGCCCTCCCTGCAGGCTCAGGACACCGACAAGGCGTCGAAGAGCCGCTGGCTGGCTCTTTACCTGCTGTGCGTGGGCGACCTGATGATCGTGCTCGACCAGAGCATCGTGAACGTCGCCCTGCCTTCGATCCGCGAGGACCTGGGGTTCTCGCAGGCCTCGCTGGCCTGGGTGGTCAACGCCTACCTGCTCACCTTCGGCGGCTTCCTGCTGCTGTCGGGCCGGCTGGGCGACCTGATCGGCAACCGCCGGGTCTTCCTCGGCGGCGTGGTCTCCTTCACCATCGCCTCGGCGGTCTGCGGCCTAGCGCCCAGCGCGGAGTTCCTCGTCGTGGGCCGCGCGGTGCAGGGCCTGGCCGGGGCCACCGTCTCCGCGGTCGCGCTGGCCCTGATCATGGGGCTGTTCAGCTCGCCCGGTGACCGGGCCAAGGCGATGGGCGTCTTCGGGTTCGTGATGTCCGGCGGCGGCGCCGTCGGCGTGCTGGCCGGTGGCGTGCTGACCGGGCTGCTCAACTGGCACTGGATCTTCCTGGTCAACATTCCCGTCGGCGTCGGCGTCGTCATCGCCGCCCGCTCGCTGCTGCCCGCCGACGACGTGGTGCCCGGCTCCAACAAGCTCGACGTCCCCGGCGCCGTTCTGGTCACCTCGGCCCTGATGCTCGCCGTCTACGCCGTGGTCGGCGGCAACGACGCCGGCTGGACCTCGACCCGCACCCTGACCCTGTTCGCCGTGGCGGCCGCCCTGTTCGTCGCCTTCATCGTCCGTGAGGTCAAGGCGGCCGAGCCGCTGGTGCCGCTGCGGCTGTTCAAGCTCCGCAACGTGTCGGTCTCCCAGGTCGTCGGCGTGCTGTGGGCGGCCGCGATGTTCGCCTGGTTCTTCCTGGCCGCGCTCTACCTGCAGCAGGTGCTGGGCTACAGCGCCCTGGAGGTCGGCCTCGCGTTCGTCCCGACCAGCCTCGTGATGATGTTCTGCTCGCTGAAGCTCTCCGATCGGCTGGTCATGAGGTTCGGCATCCGGCCCCCGCTGACCGTCGGCCTCGCGCTGGCAGCGGTCTCGCTGGCACTGTTCGCGATCGCCCCGGTCGACGGCAGCTTCGTGATCGACGTGCTGCCCTCCATGGTGCTGCTCGGCATCGGCGCCGGCATCGCCTTCAACCCGGTGCTGCTCGCCGCGATGGGCGACGTCGAGCCCCACGAGGCCGGTCTGGCCTCCGGTGTCGTGAACACCTCGTTCATGATGGGTGGCGCCCTCGGCCTGGCCGTCCTGGTCGCGGTCTCCGACTCGCGCACCGCGTCGCTGGCTGCCGGCGGGTCGTCCGCGGTCGAGTCCCTGCACGGTGGCCTCCAGGTCGCCTTCGCGGTCGGCGCCGTCTTCGCAGCCCTGGCTGCTGTGGTCGGCGGGACCCTGCTCCGGCCGCAGCCGATGGCGATGCCCGAGCCGGGCCCGGAGGCTCACGACGATGACCACGGATGCGACTGCCCGGAGCCCTGCGCCGCCTGAGCCCCGCCGAGGCTTGTAACTAACCGTTCGGACCTCTGGCATGCGGTTACAACCGCATGCCAGAGGTCCGAACGGTTAGTTACAAGTGCGGGCCGGGCCACACGGGTGACCGGCACCACCGCCCATCCGGGCCATTGCCGAGACCGCTGGTGGGTGTCCTAGCCTCCTTCCGGTGACCCGCCTGCTGATCCGACGCGCCCGCCTGGTGCCGATCGGACCCACCGCGGCCCCTCCGCAGCACCCCGTCGACGTGCTCGTCGAGGACGGCCGGGTCACCACGGTCGCCACCCAGCTCGATCCCCGTCCCGGCATCGAGGAGTACGACGCCGACGGCCGCTGGTGTGCCCCCGGCCTCTGGGACCAGCACGTCCACTTCACCCAGTGGACGCTCGCCTCGCAACGGCTCGACCTCGCGCCGGCCAGGTCGCCGGAGCAGGCGCTGGCGCTGGTCGCCGAGCGGGTCATCACGATGCCCGGCGTGCCCATCGTGGGCTGGGGCCACCGTCCGGGCATCTGGCAGCGGGACGTCACCGTCTCCGAGCTGGACGCCGTCACCGGCGACACCCCGGTGGTGCTGATCGCCGGCGACGGGCACCACGCCTGGCTCAACACCACCGCCCTGATGCACCTCGCCATGCCGGTGCGCGACTCGGTGGTCCGCGAGACGGAGTGGTTCTCGGTCTACCCGCGGCTGGTCACGCTGTTCGGGAGCGACGGCACCACGCCCGAGGCGTTCCGCCGCTCCCTCGACGCGGCGGCCGCCCGGGGTGTGGTCGGCCTGGTCGACTTCGAGTTCGGCGGCAGCCGAGAGGCGTGGGCGGAGCGCTGGAGCGAGGACTGCGACGTGCTGCGGGTCCGCTGGGCGACGTACGCCGACACCCTCGACGACGTGATCGAAGCCGGCCTGCGCACCGGCGACCCGCTGCCCGGCTGCGACGAGCGGATCACGATGGGACCGCTGAAGATCATCAGCGACGGCTCCCTCAACACGCGCACCGCCTGGTGCTGTGAGCCCTACTCCGACGCGCATCGGCTGGAGTATCCCGCCGGCCAGCCCAACCTCTCGGGCCACGAGCTCCGCGACCTGCTCGAGCGTGCCCATGGCGGCGGCATCGAGGTCGCCACCCACGCGATCGGCGACGCGGCGGTCGCCGAGGCGCTCGCGGCGTACGCCGAGACCGGGGCGATCGGCTCGATCGAGCACGCCCAGCTGGTAGGCCGCGACGACGTACGCCGGATGGCCGCCCTCGGTGTCCGGGCCAGCGTCCAGCCGGCCCACCTGCTCGACGACCGGGACCTCACCGAGCTGGCCTGGCCGGGCCGGGCAGAGCGCTGCTTCGCGTTCCGCTGGATGCTCGACGACGGCGTCGAGCTCGCGCTCGGCTCGGACGCGCCGGTGTCCCCCCTCGACCCGTGGCTGGCCATCTCGGCCGCGGTGCACCGCAGCGCCGACGAGCGCGACCCCTGGCACGGCGAGCAGGCGCTCACACCCGCGCAGGCGCTGGCCGCCTCCGTCGACGGCCAGCCCACCGTCGGGGTCGGCTCACCCGGCGACCTGGTCCTCCTCGACGCGGACCCGCTGGCCGTCGGCACCGACTCGGCCGGGACCGGCGCAGCGCTCCGCACGATGTCGGTCGCCCTGACCGCAGTCGGGGGCCGGGTCGTCCACTCGACGATCTAGCCGACGTCGAGCTTCTTCATGATCAGGTCCGCCGCCGCCTGCTGCTCCTCGGCGAAGGGGTGGAAGGCGAGCGCCCGCATCAGGTCTGTGTTCACGCCGTTGACCCAAGCCTGCGGCCCCGCGCAGATGTCGTGACCCTTGCTGGCCCTGACCAGGTCGATGAAGTCCGCCTTCGCCTTCTTGGCCGCGGTGCGCAGCGCGTCGTTGAGCTTCACCACGAGGCCGCGCACGTAGGGGTAGTCACCCTTGGCGATCGGCAGGATCCGGCACGTCCCCTTGAGCGGGACGGGCTGCGGGTAGCCGACCAGGATCACCCTCGCCTGCGGCGCCCGGTCGTGGATGCCCTTGAGCGTCGCCTTGACCCGCGCACCGATCTTGTCGATCTTCTCGACCAGCAGGTCCTTCTTCTTGCCGGCGTCCTTCATGAAGTCGCGGCACGGCGACCCGTCGGGCTCGCTGAGCCCGAGCTGGCCGCAGGTCCCGACCATCGTCTGGAAAAGGGTCAGGTCGTTGCCGCCGATCCCGAGGGTGACCAGCGAGGTTTCCGCGGACAGGGCGGCGAACTGTGGCGGCTGGACGTGGTCGCCGGTGTGTTGGGCACCGACCATGGACACGGTGCTGGCGCCGGAGCAGCTGACGTCGACGAAGTCGGACTTGAGCTGGTTGGCGACGAGGCTGGCGTAGTTGCCGTTGGACCGCAGGCAGCCGGTCTCCTGCTCGGTCTGTGGCACACCGGGAGCGGCGGTGTAGGAGTCGCCGAGCGCCACGTAGGTCGGGTACGCCAGGTCGCTCGCCCTGGTCGCGCTGGCGCTGGCCGAGGGGTTGCCGACGGACGCGCCCGGAGGCCCGTCGTCGCAGCCCGCAACCACGCCCAGGCAGGCGACGGCCACGAGGGCAACGGCACGGCGGAGCAGCATGGGCTACACGGTACGGCGCGGCTGGAACCCCCTGCGCGCGAAACCACTCACTGGTTCAGCGCCTGCACCACGAGCTCGGCCACGGCCGCCTGGCCGCTGGCGAGCGGGTGGTACGACGCGGCGACCCCGGGCTGGGCCTGATAGCCGTTGACCCAGGCGTCCGCGCCGGCGCAGATGTCGTGGCCCTCGCTCGGCCCCAGCACGTCGACGAACGTGGCGCCCGCGGCGTCCGCCGCCTCGCGCATGGCGGCGTCCATCGCCTCCCACTGCGCTCGGATGAACGGGTAGTCGCCCGTCGCCAGCGGCAGCTCGGGGCAGGTGCCGTGGGCCGGCACCGGCTGCGGGTAGCCCACCAGCAGCACCCGCGCCCCGGGCGCCCTGCGGTGCACCTCGGTGAGCAGCGTCTCGAGGCGGTCGCCGATCTTGGCTGGCAGCGCGGTCACGTCCGACGCGGGCGCGGTGCCCTGACGTTCGCACGGGTTGCCGGTCGGGTCCGCGGCGGCGGCCGTCGTACAGCTGAACATCACGCCGAGGTACCACGAGAAGTCATTGCCCCCGAGGCCGACCGTGACCAGGTTCGTGCCCTTGGTGACCGCGTCGAGCTGGGGCGGCCAGGGCTTCGCGCCCAGACCCTGCGGCTGGGTGCCGTTGTCGGTCGTGGCGCCGCCGCAGCTCACGTCGACGAGGTCCGCCCCGATCGCCTTCGCGACAAGGCTCGGGTAGTTCAGCGACGACTGGCCGCACGTGAAGGCCTTCCCGCGGGTGTGGGGGAGCCCGGCGCCCGAGGTGAACGAGTCACCCACCGCGACGTACCGCTCGCCACCGCGCTCCGCGTGATCCCCCTGGCACCCCGCCAGGCCCGGCACCGCCAGCAGCAGCGCCACGACCAGCCACCGCGTGAGCACGGCCCCAAGGTACGGCGCGACGTCGGGCACGACTGCGCCGCTCAGTCGTCGAGGGCGGCCAGGACGAGGTCTGCGACCGCGCGCTGGCCGCGCGCCAGGGGGTGGTAGCCGGCAGCCACCCCGACCACCGTCGTGCCGCCGTTGACCCAGGCCTGGTCTCCGGCACAGATGTCATGGCCTGCGCTGGCGCCGAGCACGTCGACGAACGTCACGCCTGCCGTGTCGGCGGCCCGGCGCAGCTCGTCGTCGAGCAGCTCCATCATCGACCGGACATAGGGGTAGTCGCCGGCGGCCAGGGGCAGCTCGGGACACGTGCCGGACTCCGGCACCAGCTGCGGGTAGCCGACGAGCAGGACCCGCGCGTCCGGCGCCTTCTCCTGGACGCTCTCCAGCGTGGCCGCGACCTGGTCTCCGATGGCGGCGGCGGTCGCCTCGGGATCGGTGCCCCCCACCGGCGCGACATCCTGACAGGGGTGGCCAGTGGGGTCGCCCGCGGTCAGTGCGGTGCAGCCGGAGAAGAGGCCGGCGAACCAGATCTGGTCGTTGAAGCCGAGCTCCACGGTCACGAGGTCGGTCGAACGGCTGACGGAGTCGAGCTGGGGCGGCACGGTGATGGCGCCGATCTGCTGCGGCGCGCTGACGTTGGTCGTCGCGGCCCCGCCACAGCTGGCGTCCTTGAGCCGGGCATCGAGCTTGTTGGCGACCAGGGCGGGGTACGCGAGCCGAGAGCGCTGGCAGGCCGCGTTGGTGCTCTGCGGCAGCCCGGCGCCGGACGTGAACGAGTCACCCAACGAGACGTACGTGTGGATCGGGCCGTCATCGCCGTCGCACGCGCCCAGGGTCAGCACCGGTGCCAGCACCGCCGTCAGCACCGAGATCAGGACGGCCCGGTGCACGGGGTCACGCTACGACAGGCTCACTTCACGGCATCGACCACCATGGCCGCGACGGCGCGCTGCTCGTTGGCGAACGGGTGGTAGCGCGTGGTCCGGGCACTCGGGATCGCTCCCAGGACCCAGGCGTCGGCGCCGGCGCACACGTCGTGCCCGTCGCTCGCGGTCAGCACGTCGATGTAGGTGACGCCCGCGCGCCGTGCCGCCAGCCTCATCGAGGCGTCGAGGGCGATGAAGAACTGACGCGCATAGGCGTAGTCCCCGACCGCGAACGGGAGCGCTGGACAGGTGCCGCTGTCGGGCACCAGCTGCGGATAGCCGATCAGCATGACCTGGGCGCGCGGGGCGCGGCTCTTGACCAGCTCGAGGACCCTCGTGACCTTGTCGCGCACCGCGACCGCCCCGGCGAACAGCATGTCGCCCTGCGGGGTCTGGAAGGACGCCTGGCACGGCGCACCCGTCGGGTCGTACGGCGCGAGCGCCGGGCACTGCGTCATCAGACTCGCGAACCCGGCGTCGTTCAGGCCGAGGCTGACAGTGACCAGGTCGGTGCGTGCGTTGACCGCCGAGAGCTGGGGCGGGTTGTTGGCGAACGTCGTCTGGGTGACCTCGGCGTTCGCGGTGTTCGCCGCCCCGCAGCTCACGTCCGCCCACTCCACGCCGGTTTCCGCGGGTAGCCGCTCGGCGACCCGGCGTGGGTAGTTGCGCATCGAGCGGAAGCATCCGCTCGTCGCTGCCGGCGGTATCCCGGCGCCAGACGTGTAGGAGTCACCGAGGGCGACGTAGCGATAGGTGCCGCCCGCCCGGTGCGGCTTCGGATGACTGCCGGTCTGACTTGTCTTGGTCGTTTGGGAGTGATTCCCCGTCCCCGCTTCGCTCAGCTGACTCCCCAGCAGAACGAACACCCCCACGAAGAGCCACATCACTGTGGTCTTCACGTGAGTGTCGTACCCGATCCGAGCCGCGTGACAAACCAGGTGGCTCAACGATCGACAAAAGTGGGTACGAGCGCGGCGCGGAGGCAACGAACTACTCCCGAACCCTTGACACGGAATTAGTAAGTGAGGTTTCCTAACAAACGTGACGACGACCTCCACCCCGGTTCGCCGGGCGCTGCGCCCCTCGGGCCGGCACCTGCCGGAGGACACCCGGCGCCACCACCGGGCGCTGCTGCTGCAGCTGCTGTTCCGATACGGCCCGGCCAGCCGGGCCGACCTGGCCCGCTCCAGCGGGCTGACCCGGGTGACCGTCTCCGACGTCGTCGGAAACCTGGTCGCCGAAGGGCTGCTCACCGAGTCCGCGGCGCCCGTGGCGCCCGGCCAGGGCCGGGTGGGCAAGCCCCCGGTGCTCGTGCAGCTGGCGGGGGAGGCCCGCCAGATCGTGGCGGTCGACCTCTCCGCCGACGGGGTCGTCTCCGGTGCCCTGCTCAACCTCTCCGGCGACGTCCAGGAGCGACGCAGTCAGCCGCTCGAGGGCCGTCGCGGCGAGGACGCCGTCGCGCTCGTCCACACCATCGTCCGGGAGCTGGTCGAGGCCGCCACCCGCCCCGTGCTCGGCATCGGCGTGGGGACCCCCGGTGTCGTGGACGCCGCCGGAGTGGTCGTCGACGCGCCCAACCTCGGCTGGCACGGCACGCCGCTGGCCGAGGGGTTGCGGACGGCGTTCGACGTCCCGGTCTTCGTGGCGAACGACGCCAACACCGCCGTCCTCGGCGAGCACACGTTCGGCGACGCCGGCGACGGCGGGCTGATGCTGGTCCGGGTCGGCACCGGTGTGGGCGCCGGGCTGGTGCTCGAGGGCGCCCTGCTGCACGGCCACCGCTCGGCGGCCGGCGAGGTCGGCCACGTCGTGATCGACCCGGATGGCGCCGAGTGCGCCTGCGGTCGGCGCGGCTGCCTGGAGACGGTGCTGGCCGCGCCCCGGCTGCGCGAGCGGCTGGCCGCAGACGGCCCCGACGCGCTGGCCGAGGTCGGAGTACAGGTCGGCGTGGCGCTGGCTCCCGTGGTCGGGACCCTCAACCTGCACGAGCTGGTCCTCAGCGGCCCGCTCGAGCTGCTCGACGGCCCGCTGCTGGGTGCCGTCGACCGCACGATCCGCGAGCGCACCATGCCGGTCTCCGGCGACGAGCTCGTGGTCCGCACGTCCGCGCTGGGTGACGACGTGGTGCTCGTGGGCGCCGCTGTCCTCGTCCTGGCCGGTCAGCTGGGGGTGTCTTGATGACCCTTCGGCACCACCCAGTAGTCAGCACGACCGAGAGGAACAGAGGGTGCGCACAATGAAGAGGGCTCAGCTGAAACTAGGGGCAGCTGCCACGGCCGGCGTACTCGCGCTCGGTCTGGGCCTGTCCGCCTGTGGCGACGACGCCGACGCGGACGACGCGTCCGGCGGCGGCGGCCCCGACAAGGCCGACATCCGTGTCTGGCTCAACGGCACGGACACGCCGGACGCCGCTCGGGAGTGGCTGAAGACGACGTTCGAGGACAAGCACCCCGGCTCCACGCTGACGATCGAGCAGCAGGAGTGGGAAGGGCTGGTCGAGAAGCTGACCACCTCGCTGTCCAGCGACTCCGAGACCCCGGACGTGGTCGAGGTCGGCAACACCCAGGCGCCGACGTTCACCGCGGCCGGCGCGTTCAGCGACGTGAGCTCGGACCTCGACGGCTGGGGCGGCGACGACCTGCTCCAGGGCTTCGTGGACAACGCCTCGGTGGACGGCAAGGCCTACGCCGCGCCGTACTACGCCGGCTCGAAGTACATCTTCTACCGCAAGGACCTCTTCCAGGCGGCCGGCATCGAGGTCCCGACGACCATGGACGAGTTCGTCCAGGCCGCCGTCGACCTCAAGGCCGCCAACCCCGACCCCGCGAACTTCTCCGGCTTCTGGTTCCCGGGCCAGGACTGGCGCAACGGCGTCGCGTTCGTGTGGAACGCCGGGGGCGACCTCGCGGTCAAGGACGGCGACGAGTGGCAGGGGGCACTGTCCAGCCCTGAGTCGGTCGAGGGACTCGAGACCGTCCAGACGCTGATGGAGCAGGCCTCGGGCGCGGCCAAGGACGGCAACGAGGAGAACCCGCAGACGCCGTTCTGCAACGGCGAGGTCGGCATGCTCTCCGCACCCGGCTGGGTGAAGGGGCTGATCGAGGACCCCGACGCGGGCTGCCCCGACATGGTCGCCAACCTCGGCGTCTTCGCGCTGCCCGGCACCGACGGCCAGCCCGCGCCGGTGCTGCTCGGCGGCTCCGACATCGCGATCTCGGCCAAGTCCAAGAACCAGGACCTCGCCAAGGACGTCGTCGGCCTGATGCTCAGCGACGACTACCAGAAGCTGATGGCGCAGGCCGGTCTCACCCCGGCGAAGAACTCGCTGTCCGGTGAGCTCGGCAGCGACGAGTTCGCCCAGGCGACCATCGCCGCGGCGTCCAACGCCAAGCTCACCCCGGCCGCGCCGGGCTGGGCCGAGGTCGAGGGCTCCCGCGTGCTCGAGGACCTCTTCGTCGACATCGCCAGTGGCGGCAACGTCGCGGAGCTGGCCGCGGCCGCCGACGAGACGATCACCGAGCAGCTCAACTGACCAGCTGACCGACGCCGACCCGTCGTTACTGATGAGCAGTAACGACGGGTGGGCAGCAAATCCGATGCCGAGCCGTCGTTACTGATGAGCAGTAACGACGGCTCGGCGTGCCGTACGGACCCAAACGCGCCACGAGTCGTCCACAGGGATGATCGGGGGACGGGAACATCCACAGGAGAGGAGAAGGGGGTGACTGCGACGACCAGCGCACCCACGACCGCGCCCGCGGCCACCGGGCTCCCGCTCGAGCGGCCCCGGCCACCTCGCGGCGCCGGCCGGCTGCCCTACGGCCTGGTGATCCCGGCCGCCGTCCTGCTCGCCCTCTCGCTCGGCTACCCGCTGGTGCGCCAGGTCGTCCTCTCCTTCCACGAGTACGGCCTGGCCCAGCAGTTCGGCCGGTCCGCGGCCTTCGTGGGGCTCGACAACTACCGGGCCCTGATCACCGACGCCTACCTGTGGAAGGTGCTGGTCCGCACCGTCGTCTTCTGCCTCGTGAACGCCGCGGTGACGATGGTGCTCGGCCTGGGCATCGCGCTGCTGATGCGGTTGATGGCCGGACCGGTCCGGCTGCTCGTGCAGGGCGGGCTGCTGCTCGCCTGGGCGATGCCGGTGGTCGCCTCCCTCACGGTCTGGCAGTGGCTCTTCGACACGCAGTACGGCGTCGTGAACTGGACCTTGAGCCGCCTCGGTGCCGACTACGAAGGGCACTCGTGGCTGCTGGACCCGCTGTCGTTCTTCTTCGTCGCGACCGTGATCGTGGTCTGGATGAGCGTGCCGTTCGTGGCGTTCACCGGGTACGCCGCCCTCACCCAGGTCAGCGAGGACCTCACCGAGGCGGCCGCGCTCGACGGTGCGAGCGCGTGGCGGCGGCTGCGGCACGTCGTACTGCCCTCGATCCGGCCGGTCCTGCTGATCGTCGGCCTGCTGCAGATCATCTGGGACCTGCGCGTCTTCACCCAGATCTACGTG
The DNA here is from genome assembly GCA_963798045.1 of uncultured Actinomycetota bacterium. Classification (GTDB taxonomy): domain Bacteria; phylum Actinomycetota; class Actinomycetes; order Propionibacteriales; family Nocardioidaceae; genus Nocardioides. Next base: position 22,250 of record CAWCSB010000002.1, on the reverse strand, counting down.
CTCCAGAAGGCCGGCGGCGTCACCCGCGACACCAACCTGCTCGGCACCTACATCTACCGGCTCGGGATCGGAGGCGGTGACTTCGGTACGGCGGCCGCCGTGGCGATGTTCATGCTCGCGCTCACGGTGCTGCTGACCGCGCCGTACGTCCGCACCATGCTCAAGAACGAAGAGGACTGAGGCCAACATGGCTGTCCGCGCGTCCGCGCCCGTCCGGATCGGCGCCAACCTCGCCGGGTTGGTGATCTTCGTGGCCTGCGTGTTCCCCGTCTACTGGATGGTCAACACCTCGCTGCTGCCGCGCCGTGAGATCAACGCACCCGACCCGACCTGGCTCCCGCTGGGCGGCTCGTTCGACAACTACCGCCGCGTGCTCACGGGCGGACGGTTCTTCGACGCGCTCTGGATGAGCCTCGGGGTGACCGTCGGGACGGTCGCCGTCTCGCTGACCTTCGCGTTCCTCGCCGCCCTGGCCGTGACCAGGTTCCGGTTCCGGGGGCGCAAGAGCTTCATCGTCACGCTGCTGCTGATCCAGATGATCCCCGTCGAGGGGCTGTTCATCAGCCAGTACAAGATGCTCGAGGGCTTCAACCTGCTCAACACGATCGCCGGGCTGACGCTGGTCTACGTCGCCAACGTGCTGCCCTTCACGGTCTGGACGCTGCGCGGCTTCGTCGCCGGGGTGCCCGTACGAGCTCGAGGAGGCCGCGATGATGGACGGCTGCTCGCGGTTCCAGGCGTTCCGCAAGATCACCTTCCCGCTGCTCGCGCCGGGACTGGTGGCCACGGGCGTGTTCGGCTTCATCCAGGCCTGGAACGAGTTCACCCTCGCGGTGGTCGTGATGACCCGCGAGGACTCGAAGACGCTGCCCGTCTGGCTGGCGAGCTTCCTCGACGTCAACCGCGGCATCGACTGGGGCGGCGTGATGGCCGGCTCGACGCTGATCGCGGTGCCGGTGATCATCTTCTTCCTGCTGGTCCAGGGCCGGATGGTCTCCGGCCTGACCGCCGGGGCGGTGAAGGGATGATTACCCCAGACGAATGCTCGCTTCGCTGCGCTTCGACCGGGGACCCCGGAAAAGCGAGCCTCCACTCCCTAGCCCTGCGGGTCCTGCTGCCGTCGTTCGCCGGTACGACGGTCCCGGCCGACGTGCTCCGGCTGCTCGAGGAGGGCCTGGGTGGGCTGTGCCTGTTCGGCTCCAACACCGCCGACGGCCCGGACGCGGTCGCGGCGTACACCGCGGTCGTGCGCTCGGTGTCCCCCGGTGCGGTGGTCGCGGTCGACGAGGAGGGCGGCGACGTCACCCGCCTGCACGTGCCCGACGGCAGCCCGGTGCTCGGGCCGCTGGCGCTCGGCGCGGCCGGCGACCTCGCGCTGACCAGAGCGGTCGGGCGGGCGATCGGCCTCGAGCTCGCCGCGGTCGGCATCAACCTCGACCTCGGCCCGGTCGCGGACGTCAACTCCAACGACGACAACCCGGTGATCGGCACCCGCAGCTTCGGGTCGTCGGCGTCCGAGGCCGCGGCGCACGTGGCCGCGTGGACGCTCGGGCTGCAGTCGGCGGGGGTGGCCGCGTGTGCCAAGCACTTCCCGGGCCACGGCGACACCGCCGAGGACAGCCACCTCGCGCTGCCGGTGCTGGATGTCGACATGCCGATGCTGGCCGCGAGGGAGCTGGTGCCGTTCGTGGCCGCGATCGAGGCCGGTACGGCGGCGGTGATGACCTCGCACGTCCTGGTGCCCGCCCTCGACGCGGCGCTGCCGGCGACGCTGAGCGCGCCCATCCTCGGGCTGCTTCGCGAACGACTCGGCTTCCGAGGGGTGATCGTCAGCGACGCCCTCGACATGGCGGGCGCCTCCGCGGCACGCGGTATCCCCGAGGCCGCGGTGCTCTCGATCGCCGCCGGCGCAGACCTGCTGTGCATCGGCGCCGACAACTCGGTCGAGCAGCTGCGGTCGATCCAGGCCGCGCTCGTCGACGCCGTCCGCGCCGGCCGGCTCTCCGAGGAGCGGCTGGCCGAAGCGGCGAACGCAGTGAGCGGCCTCCCCGATTCGTCTGTGGGGGGACCTGCAGATCCAGCAGAAGGGCCGCAGACGAATCGGATGCTGGCCGAGGGTGCCGCGCGGTCGGTGACCGTGTCGGCCCCGTTGCCGCCGCTGGCCGGGGCGCGCGTCGTACGGGTCGACTCGGCCGGCACCATCGCGATCGGTGCCGCGCCCTGGGGGCTGCCGGCAGACGGCGTCGTCGCACCGGGGTCGACCGACCTCCCGGACGGGCCGCTGGTGGTCCAGGTCCGCGACGCGCACCGGCAGCCAGACGTCCAGGCCACGCTCGCCGCAGCCGGTCCCGGCACGGTCGTGGTGGAGTGGGGGTGGCCCGGTCGTCGCACCGACGACCTGCCGACCATCGACGCCCGCGGCTGGTCCCAGCCCGGCGCGGTGGCGGTGACCGACGTACTTCGGAAGGCAGGGTGGGACCGGTGACTGGCGCGATAGGCCTCGACATCGGGGCGACGAAGACGCTCGGCGTGCTCGTGGACGCCGAGGGTCGCGTGCTGGAGCAGGTCCGTGAGGCCACCGAGCCGGGGCCGGACGGCGTGGTGCGCACCGCCGAGCTCGTGGTCGCCCACCTCGGCGCGGCCACCGACGGCGCCCCGGCGACCTCGGTGGGGCTGGGCATCCCGGGGCTCGTCGACGTCGAGCGCGGCGCGGTCAAGCACGCCGTGAACCTCGGCGTCGACGGAGAGTGGGTGCCCCTGCGGGCCGAGCTCGAGGCCCGGCTCGGCATCCCGGTCGCCGTGGAGAACGACGTCAACGTCGCCACCCTCGGCGCGATGGCCCTGAGCGGCATCCGCGACCTCGTGTACCTCTCGATCGGCACCGGCCTGGCCGCCGGCCTCGTGCTCGACGGGGTCCTGCGCCGCGGCGCGACCGGGGCGGCCGGCGAGATCGGCCACGTCCCGACCGACCCGAGCGGCGCGGTCTGCCAGTGCGGCCAGCGTGGCTGCCTGGAGACGGTGGCATCGGGCCGGGCGCTGGCCGAGGCCTGGCACCCTGCTGGATCTCCGGGAGGCGCAGAACCGCCCGCGCAGGCGCTGTTCGCTGCCGCGGCTGCTGGCGATCCGCGGGCGATCGAGGTCCGCGACCGGTTCGCGGCCGGCGTGGCCGACGCGGTCCGGACCCTGTGCCTGGCGGTCGACCCGGCGACGATCGTGCTCGGCGGCGGGGTCGCGCACCTCGGCGCCCCTCTGGTCGAGGCGGTGTCCGACGCCCTGCACGCCCAGGCCACCGCCTCGCCGTTCCTCGCCTCGCTCGACCTGGCCGCCCGGATCCGGGTGGTCCCGGACGACCAGCCGGTCGGCGCGATCGGGGCCGCACTGCTGGGCCGCTTGTAGTGGAGGTCGTCCCGCTCGCCTCCGCCGCCGAGGTGGCCGCGCTCGCCGCGGACGCCATCGAGTCCCTGGTCCGCTCCAGCCCGTCGGCCGTCCTCGGCCTGGCCACCGGCTCGTCACCCGTGGCGACCTACGCCGAGCTGGTCGCGCGGCACCGGGCCGGCACCGGCCCGTCGTACGACGAGGTGCGGGCGTTCCTGCTCGACGAGTACGTCGGCCTCCCGCCCGGCCACCCGCAGTCCTACCGGGCCACCATCGCCCGCGAGCTGACCGACCACCTGGGCCTGCCCGCCGACCGGGTGCACGGCCCCGACCCGACCGACGTGCCGAGCGCCGGTGCGGCCTACGAGGCACAGCTCGCCGACTCCGGCGGCATCGACCTCCAGGTGCTCGGCATCGGCAGTGACGGCCACCTGGCCTTCAACGAACCCGGCTCGTCGCTGGCCTCGACCACCCGCATCAAGACGCTCACCGAGCAGACCCGGGCCGACAACGCCCGGTTCTTCGGCTCGCTCGACGACGTCCCCCGCCACGTGCTCACCCAGGGGCTCGGCACCATCCTCCGCGCCCGCCACCTGCTGCTGATCGCCACCGGCGCCGCCAAGGCCGAGGCGGTCGCGGCGGCCGTCGAGGGCCCGCTCACCGCCTCCTGCCCCGCCTCGGTCCTCCAGCTCCACCCGCACGCCACGGTGCTCCTCGACCCCGACGCGGCATCCCGGCTCGAGCGAGCCGACTACTACCGCGAGGTCTATGCCAGCAAGCCCGACTGGCAGGGCCTCTAGGTCAGCCGCGGAGGTAGGCCAGGACGGCGGAGACGCGGCGGTCGGAGGCCGGGTCGAACTCGAGCTTGGCGAAGATGTTGCCCACGTGCTTGCGCACCGCGGCCTCGCTGACCACCAGCGCGTCGGCGATCGAGCCGTTGGTGCGGCCCTCGGCCATCAGCGCCAGCACCTCGCGCTCGCGGTCGGTGAGCGACCCGAGCGGGCCGTCGCTCCGGCGGCGGCCGAGCAGCTGCCGGACCACCTCCGGATCGACCACGGTCTCGCCGGCCGCGACCCGGTCGAGGCTGGCGAGGAACTCGCGGACGTGGCCGACCCGGTCCTTGAGCAGATACCCGATCCCGCCGCCGGCCGTCGCGTCCAGGAGCTCGGGGACGTAGGCCTCGGCGACGTACGCCGACAGCACCATGATCGCGATGGCCGGATGCTCGGCCCGGATCTGCGCGGCCGCACGCAGCCCCTCGTCGGTGTGCGTCGGCGGCATCCGGATGTCGGTCACGACCAGGTCCGGCTGGAGCCGCGCGGTGAAGGCGAGCAGCGCATCGGCGTCCTCGACCGCGGCGACGACCTCGTGGCCGGACCGCTCGAGGATCCCGACGAGGCCCTCTCGAAGCAGGGCGGCGTCCTCCGCGAGCACGATCCTCAGGCCGGGCACTCCATCCTCACCTCCGTCGGGCCGCCGGGCGGGCTGGTCACCTGCAGCGTGCCACCGAGCGCCTCGAGGCGGACCACGAGCCCCGCCAGCCCGGTGCCGCTGCCGTCGGCCGTGGCACCGCCCGCGCCGTCGTCCTCGACGGTGAGCACGAACGTCTCCTCGTGCCGCCAGGCGTGCACCCCGGCGCGGCGGGCCTGCGCGTGGCGGGAGATGTTGGTGAGCGCCTCGCTGACCACGAAGTACGCCGCCTGCTCGACCGGCGGCGAGAGCCGCTCCGGCAGCCGGATGTCGACGGTCACCGGCACGTCCGCCCGGTCGGCCAGCTCGTGCACGGCCGCCGCGAGCCCGTGGTCGACGAGCACCCGAGGATGGATGCCGCGGATGGTGCCGCGCAGCTCGGCCAGCGCCTCCTCGGCCTGGCGGTGGGCGTCCTGCACCGCGGTGAGCCCCGGGCCCTCGGGCACGTCGAGCTCCGCGCGACCCAGCGTCATCGTGAGGGCCACCAGCCGCTGCTGGACGCCGTCGTGCAGGTCGCGCTCGATGCGGCGGCGCTCGGTCTCGAAGGCATCGACGAGGTCCACCCGCGAGCGCCTCAGGTCGGCCACCTCCGCGGCCAGCTCCGCCTCGCGCGGCTCGAGCAGCAGCCGGGCGAGGCCCGCCATGCCCACGGCGGCCACGGTGACGGCGTACGCCGCGACGACTGCCAGGACCAGCCCGATGAGAGCGGCGAGCCAAGCCTCGGGTCCGGGGTCGACGTGCCACCCCAGTACCGCCATGTCCTCGGTCTCGGCGAGCGCGGGGGCGAGCAGAAGCACGACCGGCACCGAGACCAGGAAGATCAGGAGCAAGAAGTCGAGGGGCCACAGCACGGCGGCGAGGAGGAAGGCGTAGCCGAGCTCGGGCCACGACACCGGGAGGCGACGTCGCGCGCGGCGACGCTCGCCCCAGGTGAGCCCGGACGGCCGGCGGTCCTGGACCAGCCCGAGACGCCGGCGCTCGAGGACCCCGAACAGCCTGGTCAGGCAGAGCAGCACCACCAGCAACGGGATGCCGACCAGGAGCGTGGTGACCAGGTAGGCCAGCGACCGCCACGGCCACCGAGAGAGCAGGAACCGCCCGGGCCTGGCGCGCAGCGCGGACCACGCGTCGGGGGAGGGCTGCATGTCATCGAGGCTAGGCGCGAGGGGCGGCCGCGCGGGGTAGCGCACGCGCTACCTCCGCTGTCGCGTGCGGACCAGTGAGTGCGGCCCCGATCGCCGGTGTCCTTGAGGGCATGACCACCTCCGTCGTCAGCCCAGTGATCGCCCCTCCGGTCGCCGTCACCCTCGACGGCATCTCCCGCACCTACAAGTCCCGCGCCGGCGACGTGCACGCCCTGCGCGGCATCACCCACACGTTCCTGCGCGGCACCTTCACCGCCGTGATGGGCCCGTCCGGCTCCGGCAAGTCCACGCTGCTCCAGGTCGCCGCCGGTCTCGACCGGCCGACGAAGGGCGAGGTGGTCGTCGGCGACGTGGCCCTCGGCCGGCTCAAGGAGACCGAGCTGACGAAGCTGCGGCGGACGTCGATGGCGTTCGTCTTCCAGGCCTACAACCTGCTGAACGCGCTGACGGCCTACGAGAACGTCGCCCTGCCCGCTCGGCTGGCAGGACTTGCGGTTGATCGAGCCGCGGTCATGGACGCACTGCGCGAGGTCGGCCTCGAGGACAAGGCGCGCCGCCGGCCGCCTGAGCTGTCGGGCGGTCAGCAGCAGCGGGTGGCGATTGCCAGGGCGTTGCACCTGCGTCCCGACGTGCTGTTCGCGGACGAACCCACCGGCGCCCTCGACCGGGCCTCGGGCCGGCTCGTGCTCGAGCTGATGCGCGAGGCTGCGGACACCAGGGGCCAGACCGTCGTCATGGTCACCCACGACCCGCTCGCGGCGTCGTACGCCCACAGCGTGCTGTTCCTGGAGGACGGTCAGATCGTCGGCCGGCTCGAGCGTGCCGACGCCGCCACGATCGCGGCGACCATGAGCGAGCTCGAGCGATGATGATGCGGCTGAGCCGGCAGACGGTCCGGCACTCCTGGCCGCCGTACGTCGGCGCGCTGGTGGCCCTCACCTTCGGCGTCGCTCTGCTCGGGGTCGCGATCAACGTGGGCTCGGCGGTCGAGCGCACCGGCCACACCGCCGGGCTGACCCGTGAGGACCGGGCGCAGCTCGCCGACCTGACCAGCCTGTTCGGGATCATGTCGGGCGTTGCGCTGTTCATGTCGGTCTTCGTCGTCGGCAGCACCTTCGGCTTCGTGGTCGCGTCCCGGCGCCGCCAGCTCGGCCTGCTCCGGCTGGTCGGCGCGACGCCGCGACAGGTGCGCCGCATGGTCCTCGGCGAGTCCGCGGTGGTGGCGGTCTTCGCGGCCGTGGCCGGCTGCCTGCTGGCGGCGGTGGCTTCGCCGGCGTTCCTCGCCCTGCTCGAGTGGCGCGGCATCCTGCGGGTCGACCTGGCCAGTCCGGCATCGTGGCTGGCCTGGGCGATTGCGGCCCCCAGCGGGATCGCGGTCGCGCTGCTCGGCACGTGGCGCTCCTCCAAGCGGGCGGCCCGGGTCTCGCCGATGGCGGTGTTCCAGGAGGCCGGGGCCGAGCGGCGCCGTCCCAGCACGTGGCAGCTGGTCATCGGCGCCCTCTGCCTGGGTGGCGCGGGCACCATGATGGTGCTGGCGCGCGAGCTGAACCCCGTCTTCGCCCTGGTCACCGGCATCCTGATGCCCGAGGTCGTGGTGCTCGGCGTCTACTGCTTCGGCGGCTGGATCTTCCCTGGCCTCGCCTCGCTGGTGGGGCGCCCGTTCGCGGGGCGCGACGTGTCCGCTCGGCTGGCCCGTGACCACGTGCGCACGGCGGTCCGGACCCCGGTCGCCCTCGCGGCGCCGGTCCTGGCCATCTCCGCGATCGCCGGGTCGATGATGGTGACGCTGAGCTTCGCCGCCGACTGGGTCACCGCGCTGGACCGCGAGCAGCTGGCGACGCCGTACGTCGTGGAGACAGGCGGGGACGCCCGCGTGGGCGACCGTCTTGCTGGGCTGCCTCTGGCCGACCCGCGGATCACGGTGACCATGAAGGTCTCCGCCGAGAATGGCGACCAGGACGTCGAGTTCGTCGACCCCGTCACCGCTCCAATGGCGCGCGGCATGCGCGTCGTCAAGGGGGATCTCGCCGACCTCGACGACGGCGTGGCGGTCACGTCCAGCTTCGCCTTCGACTCGGGTGTGCACCTCGGCGACCGCCTCATGGGGGAGCGGGTGGTTGCGGTCGTGAAGGACGCCCCCGACCTCTACTCGGACGTGATCGCGCCGCGGTCGCAGCTGCCGGAGAAGCACGACGACACCGTGCCCGAGCTCTACTTCGTCGACCCCGGCTCGGCCGACCTCGGCGAGCTCGTCGCGGGCACGGATGCCCGGGTGCTCACCGCCGACGGCTGGATCGACGAGGTGGACCAGCAGACCCGGACCGGCAACAACCTCGGCCTGTGGGTGCTGCTCGGCCCGGCGGGGCTGTACGCCGCGATCGCGATCGTCAACTCGGTCCTGGTCGGCGCCTCGGAGCGCCGGGCCCAGCTCCGGACCGTCGCACTGCTGGGCGCCACCCGCGAGCAGCTGCGCCGGATGGCCCTCTGGGAGGCGGGGCTGGTCGGGGCGGCCGCTCTCCTCGTCGGCGCTGCCGTCACCGGCCTGGTGGGCTGGACGATCCGCACCTCGACCTCGGCCGACGTGGGGGAGCAGCCGTTCACGCTGCCGTTGCTACCGCTCGCGGCCATCGTCGCCACCTGTGCCGCACTCACCCTGGTCGCGGCCCTCGTGGGCAGTCTTCGGGCCTCCACGGCGCGGTAGTCCGTCACCTTTGGCGGGTGGAGTTTGGTGATCTGCCACTCAAAGGTGACGGACTATGCCGGCTCAGCCCAGGGCGATGGTCAGCGCGAGGACGGTGTCGGGGTCCTCGAGCTTGTCGCCGTAGAGGTCTCGGAGCTGACCCATGCGGTAGCGGACCGTCTGGGGGTGGACGAACAGGACGCCGGCGATCTCGTCGCGGCGGCCCTGGTGCAGCAGCCAGGCGCGGAGGGTGTCGGCGAGCTTCTCGGCGGTGCCGGGCCGGAGCCCCTCGAGCGGGGCGAGGACGCGGGCGCGCAGGTCGGCGAGCGCGGACTCGTCCGCGTGCAGGACCAGCCGCGGCAGCTCGGCCTCGGTGTCGAGCTCGATCCCGAGCTCGCGGGCCCGCAGCGCGCGGTCGACCGAGCGGCGTACGTCGAGCCAGGGGACGGCGGGCCCGGCGATCGAGGCGCGGTCGCGCAGCGTCCGCAGCAGCGCCGGACGCCTCCGGGCATGTGCGTCCGGCACCAGGAGCAGCGCTGCCTCGTCCAGGCCCGGCGCCTCGGCGGCCTGGATGGTGCCGCCCGCGACCAGGCCGAGCACCGGGCGGACCTGCGACTCGGGGACGATCACGGCGGTGAGGGTGGTGGGCGGGGTCCAGCCCGCGCTCTCGGCGGCCGCGGTGACCTCGTCGGCGGGGGCGCCCTCCAACAGCAGCACGCAGACGCGCTCGAGCAGCCGCTGCCGGACCCGGCCGGTGGTCTCGGTCTCGTCGGTGTGGCCGGCGACCGCAGCCGCGGACAGCTCGTCGATGTAGGCGAAGACCAGCTCGGCGAAGTCGGCGAGCACGTCGGCCGGGAGGCCGTTGCGGACCGCGATCTCCGACAGCTCCCGCCACGACACGCGAGCGCCGATCCGGAACGCCGCGAGCAGCGCGTCGGTGCTGCGGCCGCTGCGGGCCTCGCCGCGGCCGAGCTGGTAGCTGCCCTCGACGGCCGGGGCGGTGGGGGTGCGCAGGTCCTCGGCGCGGCCGCGACCGGCCAGGGTGAGGAAGCCGCCGAGCGCGAGCTGGACGGCGTTGCGGATCGTCTCGCTCATCGGCCCCGAGAACGCGTCGCGATAGCTCGGCACCTCGTCCACGATCGCCGCCACGACGTCGTCCGCGACGGCCGAGAGCTTGCCGCGCATCTCCTCGAGCGCGCCGGCGGACAGCTCGAGACCGTGGTCGGAGGTGCTGTTGCCGCGCGATGTTGAGCGCATTTTGTCTCCTGCGAACAAATGTGACGTGTTCGTTCACGTCCACCGGTCATGAATCATCGCACGGAGATAGGGGACTCTGGTGACATGGCATCGATCTCTGCGAGCGGACCCGTCCGCGGCCGTGCCGGCGGCACCTCCCTGAGGAGCGCGCTGCGCCGGGTCGCCGAGGCGGCCGTGACGCCGCTGGCGCTCGATGACGTGTTCGACGTCTTCCACCCGCTGCGCGGCGGCCGGGACGGGCTCCAGGGCCGGATCGTCTCGGTCACGTCCGAGACCGCGGAGTCCGCGACCCTGCTCGTCAGGCCGGGTCGCGACTGGGCCGGCCACGTGCCCGGCCAGTACGTCCGGGTCGGGGTCGACGTCGACGGCGTACGCCTGTGGCGCACCTACTCGCTGACCCACGGCCCGCGCCGCGACCGCAACCTCAGCTTCACCGTCAAGGCGATCCCCGGCGGTGTCGTCTCCAACCACCTCGTGCACCGCGCCCGGGCCGGCCAGATGCTGCAGCTCGAGCAGGCCGAGGGCGAGTTCGTGCTGCCGACGCCGATCCCGCGCAAGCTGCTGCTGGTCACCGCCGGCTCCGGCATCACCCCGGTGATCGGGATGCTGCGCAACATGTTCTCCCGACGGGTGCCCGTCGACACCGACATCACGCTCGTGCACATCAACCAGAGCGAGTCGTCGGCGATCTTCCGCGACGAGCTCCGGGCGCACGGCACCGCCGGGCACCTCCGCCTGGTCGAGCGGTACGACGACAGCCACGGCATCCTCGACGTCGACCATCTCGACGAGCTGGTGCCCGACCTGGCCGAGCGGCTCAGCTACGCCTGCGGGCCGGCCGGCCTGCTCGACGCGCTCGAGAAGCACCACGCCGACCGCGGCCTCTCACTCACCACCGAACGGTTCCGCCCCGCCCTGCTCGTGGCGGACGAAGATGCGCAGAGCGGCGGCACCGTCACCTTCGCCGACGGCCGTGAGGTCGAGGCGGACGGCTCCACCCCGATCCTCGACGCCGCCGAAGGTGCCGGCGTCCTCATGCCCAGCGGCTGCCGGATGGGCATCTGCATGGGCTGCGTCATCCCTATGAAGTCCGGCGCGGTCCGCGACCTGCGCAACGGCGCGATCACCGTCGCCGTCCCGGGCGAGACCGGCCCGGAGGGCGTCAAGATCCAGACCTGCATCAGCGCTGCTGCTGGTGCCTGCCACATCGACGAACGTCACGAGGCTCGCAAGCTCGCACCTCAACGCAAGGGGACAACCCGATGACCACGATCACCAAGAAGGCCGACCAACCCGACCGCTCACCTCACCCCCGAGGACATCGAGCAGCTCGGCATCGAGCTCGACACGATCCGCCAGGACATCCTCGACGACCGCGGCGACCGCGATGCGGCATACATCCGCCGCGTGATCGCCGTCCAGCGCCGCCTCGAGCTCGGCTCCCGCGCGGTGCTGCTCGGCTCCGCGCTCCCGCCGCTGTGGGTGCTCGGCACCGTCGGCCTCTCGGTCGCGAAGATCCTCGAGAACATGGAGATCGGCCACAACGTCCTCCACGGCCAGTGGGACTGGATGCGCGACCCCAAGATCCACTCCACGACGTGGGAGTGGGACATGGCCACCCCGGCCGAGCAGTGGAAGCACTCGCACAACCAGGTGCACCACAACTTCACCAACATCGTCGGCAAGGACAACGACCTCGGCTACGGCATCATGCGCGTCGACGAGGACCAGCGCTGGCACCCGATGTACCTCGCCCAGCCGGTCTGGAACTTCGTCAACGCGTGCTTCTTCGAGTACGGCATCGCGGCCTACGACCTCGAGCTCGGCCGCAACATGCGCATCCCCAAGGAGAAGCGCCCCGCCGGAGTTCAGGGACAACGTCAACAAGGTGCTCGACAAGATCCGCAAGCAGGCCACCAAGGACTACGTCATCAACCCGGCGCTGGCCCTGCCGTTCGGTGCCTTCCTGCCGACCCTGGCCGCCAACTTCACGGCCAACATCGTCCGCAACCTGTGGAGCCACTCGGTGATCATGTGCGGCCACTTCCCCGAGGGCGTCGAGACCTTCGAGCGGAAGTCGATCCCCGACAACGAGACCCGCGGCGAGTGGTACCTGCGTCAGATGCTCGGCTCCGCCAACATCTCCGGCTCCAAGGCGATGCACCTGATGAGCGGCAACCTGTCGCACCAGATCGAGCACCACCTGTTCCCGGACCTGCCGTCCAACCGGTACGCCGAGATCGCTCCGAAGGTGCAGGCGCTGTTCGAGAAGTACGACCTCAACTACTGCTCGCGGCCGATGCCGCAGCAGGTCTACTCGGCCTGGCACAAGGTGGTCCGGCTCTCGCTGCCCAACGGCTGGCTGGCGACGACCAAGGCCAAGAACCTGCCCTCGCAGCTCAAGCTGCTCTACGCCATGTCGACCAAGGGCCCCAAGGTACGCCGCGCCGCCGCCGCCCGGCTGCAGCAGCAGGCGCGGAGGATCACGACAGCCGCGTGAGCTGGTCGCTGGAAATGTGGTTGGTGTGACGTCGTTCGGCCGATAGCGTGCCCGAGTCCGTGACGCTGCACGAGGAGGTGGGACCCATGACCGCTGTACATGTGGGTCCTCCCCTCGTGGTCACGGTTGGCGATTGACATAGGTGTCGCCGGGAGCCCCTGGACAACACGGCTCTCCCGAGAGCGACAACCCATGGACTCTCTACGCTTCATCTCCGAGACCTCGTCGATCGGCTTCCGCGAACGTGACTTCACCCCGGGTGAGGTCACCGGAGTGCTCTGGTCGCCCGCGTCTGGCGGCGAGCACGCTGCCCTGGTGCTGATGGGCCACGGAGGTGGCCTGCACAAGAAGACAGCGGAGCTCCTGGCTCGCGCACGCCACTACGTGGCCCAGTGGGGCTTCGCCGTGGCCGCCATCGACGCGCCCGGACACGGCAACCGCCCCCGCACCTCAGAGGACGAACGCGTCCGAGCCGACCTTCGCGAGGCGATGGGGGCGGGCGACACCGAGCGCGTCGCATCGGTCACCGTCGGGTACGGCATCGCACTGGCACAGCGTGCGGTGCCCGAGTGGCAGGCGACGCTGGACGCGCTCCAGGAGCTGCCCGAAATCGGCACCGAAGCGCCGATCGGCTACGGCGGTGGCATCACTCTGGGCACCGCGATCGGGATCCCCCTGACGGCCACAGAACCCCGGATCAAGGCAGCGATCTTCGGTGGCGGGTTCGTCGTGCACGAGCAGATGCTGGACGCGGCGAGCCGTGTCACGGTGCCGATCCAGTTCCTGCTCCCGTGGGACGACGAGCACGTCGACCGCCAGTCGTCCCTGGCGCTGTTCGACGCGTTCGCCTCGACGGAGAAGACACTCCACGCCAATCCGGGCGACCATCGCAGCATCCGCTGGGTCGGGCTGGACCGCGAGTTCCTGTCCCGCCACCTCCGACGAGTCGACACGCCGGCCGCCTGACGCCATCGCGCCTGGGCCGCACCGTCACCCGACGTGGTCGTCGCTGAACAACGCGTCGCCGATCCGTGCGAGCACGACGTCCAGGCCGGCGGCCAGCGCCGGCGCAGGCTCGGCAGCGAGCGGACCGCCGACATGCAGCTCTGCGAACCCGTGCACGGCCGACCAGCAGAACTGGTCAGCCCGCTCCCGCTTTGTGGGCGCAAGGACGCCGGCGCGCACGCACTCGTCGAGCGCGTCGCTGAGCACCTCGTGCGGGCCCGGTCCGTCCAGTGCGGGCCGGCTCCGGGGGGCGAAGGCGGTGTGGAACAGGCCCGGCTCGGCCACGGCGAAGTCGACATACGCCCTGCCCACCTCGCCGAGTGCAGCGCCGGCGCGCTGGGGTGGCGCCATGGTGGGGAGCGCGTCGATCCGCTCGAGCATGGCCTGGGCAAGACGCCTCAGCGCGACCGCAGCGACGGCCGCCACCAGAGCCTCGCGGTCGGCGAAGTGCCGGTAGGCGGTGTTGGGAGCCACGCCCACCATCCGGGTGGCTTCGCGCAGGACGACTGCCTCGGGGCCACCCCGTCTGGCGAGGTCGACGCCGGCCTGCAGCAACCCGGCCCGCACCACACCTCGCGGACGGGAGCCCGGGCCGGAGCGGGGGGCAGGCGCGTCGATCAGGAGGGCCATGGCGACAACCTAGCGAAATTAGTGGACGGCGTTCACATAGCGACGTAATGTGGACGGTGTCCACTAATGTGAGGGAGGTTGCCATGACCCGGATCGCGCCGCTGCTGGATCGCAACGCGACGTACGCAGCCACCACCGTCTCCGCCTCCCTGGCTCCCCCTTCACTGAAGGCCGTGATCGTCAGCTGTCTCGATCATCGGCTCCCGCCGGAGCTGGTTCTGCGCCTCGAGGTCGGCGAGGCCCCCGTCATCCGCAACGCGGGGGGCCGGATCACGCAGGCGGTGGTCGAGGACATCGCCTACCTCGCTTTCCTGTCCGAGCAGCTGTTCCCTGAGGAGGTCGGCGAGTCGCTGTTCGAGGTGGCGGTGATCCATCACCACCAGTGCGGCACCGCGTTCCTGGCGGACCCGGCTTTCCGCGCCCTGGCCAGCGCGCGGACCGACGTTGCCGAGGAGCGCCTGCTCGGGGTGATGGTCGACGACCCGGAACGCACCGTGCGCGAGGACGTGGCCCGGCTGTTGGACTCACCGCTGATCTCCCCGAGGATCCCCGTCTCCGGCCATGTCTTCGACATCGCCACCGGCCGGCTCACCACGATCTGCGAGATCGCCGCGCGGCCCGTGACCAGCTCGCCAGCTTGAGCACGCTCAGGAAGAGGCCGGCCGCCCACGTCGTTCACTAGTTCGGCAGGACACCGCGCCGACCGCTCGCCCCCGCGCACTCGATGCAGGTGCGCGCGGCAGGTCTCGCCGTCAGCCGACCCTCGCCGATGGGCTGTCCACACTCTTCGCACGTGCCGTACGTGCCGGCGTCCAACCGCTTCACAGCAGCGTCGATCTCGGCCAGGCGGAGTTCCCCCTGCCTGATCAGAGCCCCGACCTGCGACCGTTCGAAGGCGATCGTCGCCCCTTCTGGATCGTGCTCGTCATCAGCATTGGTGTCGCGAGAGGCTGCCACCACTGCCTTGAAGTCGTCGGTCAGGCTCGCGAGCCGTCTGAGCATCTGTTGACGCTCGGCCTCGAGCTGTCCCCGGGAGTCATGCACATCGGCGATCCTGACATCGTCGGCTCATGCCGCGCTGGTGGCGACCGCATCTGGCGATGAGCTTGCGGCCTTTGCCGAAGGAATGAGAGAAATCCCCGGATGCGCGTGGGCTGAGCGTTGACGGTGACCGGTCAGCCGACTTCGCGGGTTACTCGTCGCCGGTGAGGTTGAACGACCGCAGCTGCCAACCGGTCAGCCAGGTGCCGCCGGCGAGGACGGCGAGCATCGCGATGACGGCGTAGGCCAGCGGCAGGTTGTCGACGAGCTCGAGGTCCGCGATCTGGTCGATGATCTCGGCCGACCAGCGGGTGACGCTCAGCCAGCGGACGCCGTCGAGCAGGCCGCCCAGCAGCCCCTCCCACACCAGCAGGTAGATCAGGCCGATCACCACGGCGTGCCGCGTCATCACCGACAACAGCGCGAAGATCGCGCAGTACGCCGTACCGCCGACCAGCGACGCGAAGCCGAACCCCACCGCGAACGATGGCGACCCGGAGAGCAGCACCAGCCCCGCCGCCAGCATCGGGATCGCACCGAAGACGAGCACGCAGGCAAGGGCGACGACGAGCTTGCTGGCCACGATCGTGTGGCGCGAGATCGGCTTGGCCAGGAGGTAGGAGATCGAGCCGTCGTCGATCTCGGGCGCGAGCAGCCCCGACATCGCCAGCAGGGCCACCAGGGGCACGATCACGACGAGCCCGAGGCCGTAGAGCGTGCCCTCCGCCGCATCGAGGTCCTCACCGACCAGGGCCCGCACCAGCACCGAGATGCCCACGAGCACCACGGGCAGCACGATGAGCAGGACGCCGCGCCAGCGCCCGAAGATGCTCCGCACGCCGAGCCGGACGATGGTGGGCGAGATCACGAGGACACCAGGTAGGAGAACACGCTCTCCAGGGACTCGTCGGTCGGCGTCACCTCGTGGAGGCGTACGCCGTGCTCGCGGGCCAGTCGGGGCAGCACCTCGCTGAACCGGCCGAAGTCCGAAGCCTCCACCTCGATGCCACCCTCCGATCGAAGCCGTGCGCCGCGCACGGACGCGTCGCCCAGTAGCGCCGACGCCATCAGCCGGTCGTCGGCGGTGCGCAGCACGAACCGGTTGGGTCGGTCGGTCATCAGCCGCCGGATCGCGCCGAAGTCACCGGACGCCGCGTGCCGCCCCGCCACCATGACCTCGATCTGCCGCGCCACCTGTTCGACCTCTTCGAGGATGTGCGAGCTGAACAGCACGGTCCGGCCCTCGGCGCCCATGGTGCGCAGCAGCTCCATGAGATGGATCCGCTGTCGTGGGTCCATGCCGTTGAAGGGCTCGTCGAGCAGAAGCACCGCCGGGTCGTGGACCAGCGACGAGGCCATCTTGATCCGCTGCCGCATGCCCTTGGAGTACGTCGCGATGGTCCGGTCCTGGGCGTCGGTCAGCTCGATCTGCGCGATCGCGCGCTGCGCCGCGGCACCGGCGTCCGCGATGCCGTGCAGCTCGGCCATCGCGACCACGAACTGGCGCCCGGTCAGGTAGTCGAACAACGCCTCGCGCTCGGGCACCAGCCCGAGCTTGCGGTAGACCTCCTCGTTGCGCCACAGCGGCTCGTCGTCGAGGGTGACCGTGCCGGTCGACGGCGCGAGGAAGCCGGACATCATCGCGATCAGCGTGGTCTTGCCGGCGCCGTTCGGGCCGAGCAGTCCGGTCACCCCGGGGCCGATGGTCATCGAGACGTCGTTGACCGCCACGACGTTGCGATACCACCGCGAGACGTGGTCGATCCTGATCTCGCTCATGCTTTTCCGGGGTCCCTGCGGAAGCGCGGAGCTGCCGCGCGCAGCGCCCCTACGGAGCGGTTTCGTGGGGTGGTCATGGCTGGACCGTTCGATAGCGGGCGAGGAGCGCGCCCACCGAGCCGACCACGATGAGCAGCGCGACCAGGAGATAGACGAGTCCCATCCCCGTGCCCTCCGGCGGTGTGACGGTGGCGTTGGGGGAGTCGAACAGGAAGACCTGGACGCCGTTGACCAGGGTGTACGGCGAGAACAGCCCCGCCACCTCGCCGACCGTGTCGTGGCCGGTGCCGGTCGCGATGCCCTGGACCGTCGACACGGCGGTGTAGCTGACCCCGAGCACCACGATCACGGCGGCCACCGCGAGGCCGCGGCGCACCGTCAGGGCGGCCACGAGCGCTGCCAGCCCGGAGAGGAGGACGGCGAGCAGCGCCGCGCCGAACATGCCGCCGAGGAACTGGGTGGTCTCGTGACCCACGGGCAGGTCGGCGAGCAGCCCGCCGGCGTACATCAGCACGAGGGGTGAGCCGATCAGGATGAGCGTCGCCACCGTCAGGGAGGCGAACCGGACCAGCACGTAGACCGAGCGCCGCATCGGGCGAGCGAGGTAGAGCGTGATGGTGCGGAACCGCAGGTCCCGGGAGATCAGCGCGGGTGCCTGGGCGGCCACGAAGACCGAGATCAGGGCCTGCGTGATGATCGGGTAGCGGGAGTAGGCCACGATCTGCTGGTCGAGGTCGAGCACGTCGCGCGCCTGGACGAGGACACCGACCAGGATCAGCGCCGGCAGCAGCATCATCGCCAGCAGGATCATCGGCAGCACCTTCGAACGGCCGGACCGGCCCAGTCCGTAGGTGTTGCGCAGCCCGGTGCGGAAGAACGACCACGCCACCGGGCCGGCGCCGAGCCGCGGGCCGGCGTAGGGGCGATAGCCGAGGTCGTGGATGACGCCCGAGGGCCGGCCGTCGACCTGCACGGAGTCAGACGGGCTGGACACTGCCGGCACCCCCCTCGCGGAAGACGTCCTCGATGCGGTGGTGCCGCTCCTGCATGCGCACCAGGCCGAGGCCGAGGTCGACGGTGAGGTCGCGTACGACGTCCGGGGTCGCTTCGTCGCGGACCTCCACCTCGATCAGCGCGCCGCCCGCGGGCCGCGCCGTGAGCCCCGCCTCGACCAGCGCCTGGCCCAGCAGCCGGTCCGCGTCGGGCTTGCCCATGACCTCGACGATCAGGCTGCCGGTGGCGTGCAGGAAGTCGGTGGTGGCCGAGGACTGCAGCAGCCGGCCGGCGTCCAGCACGACCACGTGGTCGCTGACGCGCTCGAGCTCGCCGAGCAGGTGCGAGGTCACCAGCACCGCGATACCGAACTCGTGCCCGACCTTGCGCACCAGCGCGAGCATGTCGTCGCGGGAGGACGGGTCGAGGCCGTTGGTCGGTTCGTCGAGCAGCACCAGGCGCGGGTCGTGCACCAGCGCCTGCGCCAGCTTGGCCCGCTGCTTCATGCCGGTCGAGTAGCCGCCCATCGGCCGGTAGCGCTCCTCGGCGAGCCCCACGTGCCGGAGCACGTCGGCCGCCCGCTCCCGTGCCGCGTTGTACGGCAGCCCCGACATCTGGCCCATGTGCACCACGAAGTCGCTGGCGGACACGTCAGCCGGGAGGCAGTCGTGCTCGGGCATGTATCCGACCGAGGCGCGGATCGCGGCGCCGTCGGTCGCGATGTCGTGGCCGAGCACCGCCGCCGTACCCGCGGACGCGGGGACCAGCCCGAGCAGGATCTTGATCAGCGTCGACTTGCCGGCGCCGTTGGCCCCGACCAGCCCGGTGACCCCGTCGCCCACCGTCACGTCGAGCTGGTCGAGTGCGGTGACCGACGGATACTGCTTCGTCAGTCCCACGGTCTCGATCACGGCCACCGCTTCAACCTAGACGGCCTCCGCGGGCAGATCGTCCTACTCAGGTCTGCGCGTCCTGCGTCTTTGGTCGGCCCGGCGCCGCCGTCGACCCTCGAACGACGAGCGTGAGCGGCAGCTGCACCGACCGGGCCGGACGGGTCGGGTCGGTGATGGCGTCGAGCAGCAGCCGGGCAGCCTCGGCTCCGATCTGCTGGTGCGGGACCGCGACCGTGGTCAGCGGTGGGCGCAGCTTGTCGAGGAACGGCATGTCGTTGAAGCCGACCACGCTCATGTCCCGGGGGCACTCGATCCCCCGCTCCGCGAACACGTCGTAGCAGCCGAGCGCGATCAGGTCGTTGCCCGCGACCACTGCGGTGAACTCCGTGCCCGCGTCCAGCATCGCGCGCAGCGCTTCGGCGCCCGCGTCCTCGCTCCAGTAGCGGCAGGTCGTGATCAGCGCCGGGTCCTCCTCATGCCCCAGGTCACGCACCGTGCTGCGGAAGGCCCGGGCGCGCACCACCCCGGTCGAGGTGTTCGACGGCCCTGCGAGGTGCGCGATCCGGCGGTGGCCGAGTGAGGCGAGGTGGCGCACGGCGAGCTCGACCCCGGTGGCGTCGTCCGGCGTGATGGACGGGATGTCGACCCCGTCTGGGCGCCGGTTGACCATCACCATCAGCACCCCGTCGCGGTGCAGCTGGGCGAGCAGCGGGTGGTCGAGCAGCGCGGTCGCGACGATCAGGCCCTCGACCTGCCGCGAGCGCAGCGACTCGATCTGCTGCCGCTCCCGGTGGGGGTCGTTGTCGGTGTTGACGATCAGGCCGCTGTAGCCGGCCGGCTCCAACACGTCCTCGATGCCGCGCACGATCGGCGGGAACAGCGGGTTCGTGAGGTCGGGGATGACCAGGCCGACGGTGCCGGACTTCGAGGTCTTTAGCCCGCGGGCGATCGGGTTGGCCCGGTAGCCGAGCGACTCCGCCACCTTGATCACCCGCCGCGCGGTATCGGCGTTCACCAGCCCGCGGGTGCCCGCGTTGAGCGCGCGCGACGCCGTGGCCGGGTGGACGCCCGCCGCGTCGGCCACGTCCCTCAGCGTCGGGGTCGTCACACGGGGCATCCTAGGTCCCTCCGTCCGGCGGCCGGTGCCATCGCAGTCGACCCCAGCTGGCGGCGAGTCCGAGCGGGACGGCGAGGGCGGCGTACGCCGCGTAGATCAGCGAGTAGCGGCCGTCGTCGGCCAGCCCCGCGACCAGGACGGCCGCGAGCGCGCTGCCGACGAAGAGGGATCCGGCGAAGAACGACACGATGGTCGCGCGGGCGTCGGGCAGCACCTCGGTCGCCCAGGTCTGCAGGGACGAGTGCATCGAGGTCCACGCCAGGCCGAGCAGCGCCGCGACCGCTACAGCCATCGGCGGCGACTGCGAAACCGCTAGGAGCCCACAGCCGACGACGGCCGACAGCGCGCCCAGCCCGATCAGCCGCGATGGGTGCCAGGTCGCGGCCAGCCTGCCGACCAGCCGGGACCCGAGATAGACCGAGACGCCGTAGACCGCGGTGACCGCACCGGCGAGTGCGGCGGTGGCACCGTCGTCCTCGACTGCGGGCGGCAGCAAGGTGAGGGCGCCGAGCAGCACGGCGCCCTCGACGAACGCGAACAGCAGCACCAGCAGCGCCACCGGCGAGCGCCGCATCGTCCCGATCGCCTGGCGCGCGGAGGTCGGGCGGAGCGTCGCGTCCGGCTCGGGCAGGCGGCGCAGGGTCCACAGGGCCAGCACCAGCGACGCGACGCCCGTGATCACGAACGCCGCCCGCCACGACGCCACGTCGGCGAGTACGCCCGCGCCGACCGAGGCGAGCGCGGTGCCGGCCGCGACGCCGACCATGAGCCGCGCGATGTCGCGCTGCCGCTGCGCCGCCGCGACCGTGTCGCCGACGTAGATCAGGGTCGAGGGGTACGCCGCCCCGAAGAACCCTCCCGCGAGGCCGCGCGACACCGCGAGCGACAGCGGCGACCAAGCCCCCGCCGACAGCAGCGCGAACACGCCCGCGAGCAGCAACGTCAGCCGCATGGTGCGCACCCGGCCGAGCCGGTCGGACACCATGCCCCAGAGCGGCTGGCTCAGGCCGTAGACCAGGAAGTAGGCGCCCGCGGCGCTGACGATGTCGCCCAGCGAGGCGTCGAGGTCATGCGCGATCGCCACCAGCATCGGCGGCATCGCGAACCGGTCGAGCGTGCTGACGAAGGTCGTGAGCTGGAGGCGCCGCAGGTGGCCGCTGCCCTCGTCGCGTGGGGTGGTCACCCCTGCACCAGGCCCGAGCCCTCGTCCAGTGCGGCGTCCAGCACGTCGCCACCGCCCGGGGCGGGGCTGGGGAGGTACGTCGTACGCAGCCGCACGAGCGTCTCCAGCGCCCCGCGATCGACGACGCCGTCGGTCACCAGCCCGTCCCGCGGGTCGCGGAGCCGCTCGACGTATCGCTTCGAGAGCTCGTCGTCGAGCCCCAGCCGACTCGTGGCTGAAGACGCGGTCTCCTGGTCGAGGCCGCCGCCGACGATCTCGCGCGCGGTCTCGAGCAACGCGTCGGAGAGCCGCCGGCCGAGTTCGAGGCGCGCCTCCCCGGCGATCGCGACGACCGTGCCGAGGTAGGGCGACAGCAGGTCCGCGCCGGAGGCCAGACGCGTGCAGCCACGCTGCTCGGCGATGAGCTCGTTGCCGGCGTTGAGCATCGTGGCGGTGCACTCCCCGGCGAGCAGCGCCTCGAGCCGGCGCGGTGTCGAGCCGAGGGCCACGAGCTCGTACTGGTCGCGGGTCACGCCGAGCGACTCGGCGAGGGCATACATCGCCAGCGCGAAGCCGGACACGGCGACGTCGACGCCAAGCGGCGCGCCCACGAGGTCGGCGGCGGTCGTGCCGGGCCGGCTGTAGAGGCCCAGCCCCATGCCGCGGTCGACGGCCGCGAGGATCCGGACGTCGGCGAGCCGGCCGAGCGGGTTGCCCGGGTTGAAGCGGTAGGCCAGCACGTTGTCCGGGCTGGTCAGCGCGACGTCGAGCTCGCGGTCGAGCAGGGACCGGAACTGGGCGGGCGACGAGGTCACGGCGACCTCCTCGACCTCGAGGTCCCGGGCCGCGAGCCGGCCGGTCGACCGGGCCACGTCGAGCAGGACCGAGGGCGTGAACGAGCCGACGACGATGTGACTCACGAGCGCACGGTAGCGGATTGTGCACTCGATTGCAGCCGTGGGTCTCTGAGGTTGGCTCCGGCTTGACACTGGGAGTCAGACGCAGGATGCTGCACTCGTTTGCAGTCCGGCCTGAGAGCCGGCGAGTGAGAAGGGGAGAGATGGACGAGCTGGTCACCTCCGCCGTCGCCCACTGGGGCCCGCGGTTCACGGTGAACGGCGTGACCGTGGCCGACTTCGAGCGGGTCACCGCTGGGGTGGAGCGCTGGTCGGACTGGTGCGCGGCCTGGGTCGCGGCCGGCTC
>CAWCSB010000001.1:0-306562 GCA_963798045.1 uncultured Actinomycetota bacterium | reverse complement strand
CTTGGGCCAATGTCGTCCCCTGCACCCACCACGCTGCACCAGACGGATCCCCATGGGGTCCTCCGACGACGACGGGAGATGGACCTGTGCCCTACCAGCACTCGTTCCCGCCGCCCCAGGGGCTCTACGACCCGCGCCACGAGCACGACGCCTGCGGCGTGGCCTTCGTCGCGACCCTGACCGGTGAGGCCAGCCACGAGATCCTCGTGAAGTCGCTCACCGCCCTGCGCAACCTGGAGCACCGCGGCGCCGCGGGCGCCGAGCCGAACTCCGGTGACGGCGCCGGCATCCTGATGCAGATCCCCGACGCGTTCCTCCGCGCCGTCGCTGCCGAGGCGGGCTTCGAGCTCCCGCCGTCTCGCGCGTACGCCGCGGGCACGGCGTTCCTGCCCGGCGACGACGAGGCCGTGGCCAAGACCCGCACCCAGATCGAGGAGATCGCCGCCGAGGAGGGACTGTCCGTCCTCGGGTGGCGCGAGGTGCCCACCCAGCCGGACTGCCTCGGCAACACCGCGCTCGGCGTGATGCCCCAGTTCGCGCAGCTGTTCGTGACTGCCACGGGCCAGCGGCTGAGCGGCATGGCACTGGAGCGGATGGCCTACTGCCTGCGCCGCCGGGCCGAGAAGGAGACCGACGTCTACTTCCCGTCGCTCTCGTCGCGGACCCTGGCCTACAAGGGCATGCTCACCACCGAGCAGCTCGACGAGTTCTTCCCCGACCTGCGTGACGAGCGGATGGCCTCGGCGCTGTGCGTCGTGCACTCGCGGTTCTCGACCAACACCTTCCCGAGCTGGCCGCTGTCGCACCCGTTCCGCTTCATCGCGCACAACGGCGAGATCAACACGGTGATGGGCAACCGCAACTGGATGCGGGCCCGCGAGGCGCTGCTCGCCTCCGACCTGATCCCCGGCGACCTCGAGCGGCTCTACCCGATCTGCACGCCGGGCGCGTCCGACTCCGCGTCGTTCGACGAGGTGCTCGAGCTGCTGCACATGGGAGGCCGCTCGCTCCCCCACGCCGTGCTGATGATGGTTCCGGAGGCGTGGGAGAACGCTGGGCCGGACAAGGGCGGCGAGATGGACCGGGCCCGGCGCTCGTTCTACGAGTTCCACTCCTCTCTGATGGAGCCGTGGGACGGCCCGGCCTGTGTGGTGTTCACCGACGGCGACCAGATCGGCGCGGTCCTGGACCGCAACGGGCTGCGCCCCTCCCGCTACTGGGTCACCGACGACGGGCTGGTCGTGCTCGCCTCCGAGGTCGGGGTGCTCGACCTCGACCCGGCCTCGATCGTCCGCAAGGGCCGGCTGCAGCCGGGCCGGATGTTCCTCGTCGACACCGAGGAGCACCGGATCATCGAGGACGACGAGATCAAGTCCACGCTCGCCGCCGAGCACCCCTACGAGGAGTGGCTGCACGCCGGGCAGGTCCACCTCGACGACATCCACGAGCGCGAGCACATCGTGCACACGCACGCCTCGGTCACCCGCCGCCAGCAGATCTTCGGCTACACCGAGGAGGAGCTGCGGGTGCTGCTCACGCCCATGGCCAACACCGGCGGCGAGGCGCTCGGGTCGATGGGCACCGACACCCCGATCGCCGCGCTCAGCGACAAGCCGCGGCTGCTCTTCGACTACTTCGCCCAGCTGTTCGCCCAGGTCACCAACCCGCCGCTGGACGCGATCCGAGAGGAGCTGGTGACCTCGCTGGCCGGCTCGATCGGCCCCGAGGCCAACCTGCTGGACCCGACCCCCGCGTCCTGTCGCCAGATCGTGCTGCCGTTCCCGGTCTTCTCCAACGACGACCTGGCCAAGATCCGGCACATCAACCGCGACGGCGACATGCCCGGCTTCGAGTGCCACATCGCCCGCGGTCTCTACGACGTGGAGGGCGGCGGCACCGCGATGGCGGCCCGGATCGACGAGATCTGCGCCGAGGTCAGCCACGCGATCGCCCAGGGCGCGCGGATCATCGTGCTGTCCGACCGGCACGCGACCCAGGAGCTGGCGCCGATCCCGTCGCTGCTGCTCACCGGTGCGATCCACCACCACCTGGTCCGTGAGAAGACCCGCACCCACGTCGGGCTGCTGGTCGAGGCCGGCGACGTCCGCGAGGTGCACCACGTCGCCCTCCTCATCGGCTACGGCGCCGCGGCGGTCAACCCCTACCTCGCCATGGAGTCGGTCGAGGACCTCGCCCGCGAGGGCTACTACGTCAAGACCGAGCCCGAGGTGGCGGTCAAGAACCTCATCAAGGCGCTCGGCAAGGGCGTGCTCAAGGTGATGTCCAAGATGGGCGTCTCGACCGTGGCGTCCTACACGGGCGCGCAGATCTTCGAGGCGGTCGGCCTGTCGCAGACGGTGGTCGACAAGTACTTCACCGGCACCGCCTCCAAGCTCGGGGGCATCGAGATCGACGTGATCGCGCAGGAGGTCGCCCGCCGGCACGCCACGGCGTACCCCCGCGGCGGCATCGCGCCCTCCCACCGGGAGCTCTCGATCGGCGGCGAGTACCAATGGCGCCGCGAGGGCGAGCCGCACCTGTTCGACCCCGAGACGGTCTTCCGGCTGCAGCACTCCACCCGGACCGGCCGCTACGACATCTTCAAGCAGTACACCAGCCGCGTCGACGAGCAGTCGCAGCGGCTGATGACGCTGCGCGGGCTGTTCAGGTTCAAGGGCGCCCACGTCACCGGCCGCGACCCGATCCCGATCGAGGAGGTCGAGTCGGTCTCCGAGATCGTCAAGCGGTTCTCGACCGGCGCGATGTCGTACGGCTCGATCTCCCAGGAGGCGCACCAGACCCTCGCGATCGCCATGAACCGGCTGGGCGCGAAGTCCAACACCGGTGAGGGCGGCGAGGACGCCGAACGCCTCTACGACCCGGAGCGGCGCAGCGCCATCAAGCAGGTCGCCTCGGGCCGGTTCGGTGTGACGTCGGAGTACCTCACGAACTCCGACGACATCCAGATCAAGATGGCCCAGGGCGCCAAGCCCGGCGAAGGCGGCCAGCTCCCGGGCCAGAAGGTCTACCCGTGGATCGCGAAGACCCGCTACTCCACACCGGGCGTCGGCCTGATCAGCCCCCCGCCGCACCACGACATCTACTCGATCGAAGACCTGGCGCAGCTGATCCACGACCTCAAGAACGCCAACCCCCAGGCGCGGGTGCACGTCAAGCTCGTCGCCGAGGTCGGCGTCGGCACGGTCGCCGCGGGTGTGTCCAAGGCGCACGCCGACGTCGTCCTGATCTCCGGCCACGACGGCGGCACCGGCGCGGCACCGATGACGTCGCTCAAGCATGCGGGCGGCCCGTGGGAGCTCGGCCTGGCCGAGACCCAGCAGACGCTGCTGCTCAACGGGCTGCGCGACCGGATCGTCGTCCAGACCGACGGCCAGCTCAAGACCGGCCGTGACGTGGTGGTCGCCGCGCTGCTCGGCGCCGAGGAGTACGGCTTCGCGACCGCGCCGCTGATCGTCTCGGGCTGCATCATGATGCGGGTCTGCCACCTCGACACGTGCCCGGTCGGCGTCGCCACCCAGAACCCCGTGCTGCGCGAGCGCTACACCGGGCAGGCCGAGTACGTCGTCAACTTCTTCGAGTTCATCGCCGAGGAGGTGCGCGAGTACCTCGCCGAGCTGGGCTTCCGCACGCTCGACGAGGCGATCGGCCAGGTGGGTGCGCTCGACATGGTCGAGGCGGTCAACCACTGGAAGGCAGGGGGACTGGACCTGAGCCCGATCCTGCACGCGCCCGACCGCGCGGCGTTCCCCGACCAGGACCTGCGCCAGACCAAGGCGCAGAACCACGGCCTGGAGAAGTCGCTCGACGTCACCGAGCTGGTGCCGTTGTGCCAGCCGGCCATCGAGAGCGGCGAGCCGGTCCGGGCGCAGGTCGCGATCCGGAACGTCAACCGCACCGTCGGCACCATCCTCGGACACGAGGTGACCAAGAAGTACGGCGGGGAGGGGCTCCCCGAGGGCACCATCGACCTGACCTTCACCGGGTCGGCCGGGCAGTCGTTCGGGGCCTTCGTGCCGCGCGGGATCACGCTGCGGCTCGAGGGCGACGCCAACGACTACCTCGGCAAGGGGCTCTCCGGCGGCCGGATCGTCGTACGCCCCGACCGGGCCGCGACGTTCAAGGCCGACGAGCAGATCATCGCCGGTAACGTGATCGCCTACGGCGCCACGTCCGGCCGGATCCACATCCGCGGCGGCGTGGGGGAGCGGTTCTGCGTGCGCAACTCGGGCGCCTGGGCCGTCACCGAGGGCGTGGGCGACCACGCCTGCGAGTACATGACCGGTGGCCGGGTCGCCGTCCTGGGCAAGACCGGCCGCAACTTCGGCGCCGGCATGTCCGGAGGCGTCGCCTGGGTGCTCGACCTCAACGAGGGCCGGGTCAACGCCGAGCTGGTCGAGCTCGGGCCGGTGGAGGGCGAGGCAGCCGCCGAGCTCGAGCAGCTCGTGCGCGACCACGCCGAGGAGACCGGCTCCGAGGTGGCCGCCGCGCTGCTGGCCGACTGGCCGGCCGCGCTGGCGCGGTTCACCGAGGTGATGCCGACCGACTACCGCGTCGTACTCGAGGCGAAGGCCAAGGCCGAGGCCGAGGGCCTCTCCGAGTCCGAGACCGCCACCGCCATGATGGAGGCGCTCCATGGCTGACCCAAAAGGCTTCTTGAAGAACGGCCGCGAGGTCGCGGAGCGCCGTCCCGTCGACGAGCGCGTCCAGGACTGGGACGAGGTCTACCCCGGTGGCATGGGCCGCGCCCTGCTGCCCATCATCACGACCCAGGCCGGTCGCTGCATGGACTGCGGCATCCCGTTCTGCCACCAGGGCTGCCCGCTCGGCAACATCATCCCGGAGTGGAACGACCTGGTCTGGCGAGATGACTGGGAGGGCGCGATCGAGCGACTGCACGCGACCAACAACTTCCCGGAGTTCACCGGTCGCCTCTGTCCTGCGCCGTGCGAGACCGCCTGCGTGCTGGGCATCAACCAGGACCCGGTGACGATCAAGAACGTCGAGGTCACGATCATCGACAAGGCCTGGGAGAGCGGCTTCGTGCGGCCGCAGCCGCCCGAGTGGCTCTCCGGCCGGACCGTCGCGGTGATCGGCTCCGGCCCGGCCGGCCTGGCCGCCGCCCAGCAGCTGACCCGGGCCGGGCACACCGTCGCGGTCTACGAGCGGGCCGACAAGATCGGCGGGCTGCTGCGCTACGGCATCCCCGAGTTCAAGATGGAGAAGAAGCACCTCGACCGGCGTCTCGACCAGATGCGCCGCGAGGGGACCGTCTTCCGCGCCGGCGTCTCGGTCGGTGACGAGCTGACCGCGGAGTCGCTGCGCGACCGCTACGACGCCGTCGTCCTCGCCATGGGCGCCACCGACGCCCGCGACCTGCCGGTCACCGGCCGCGAGCTGGGCGGGATCCACCAGGCGATGGACTACCTGCCGCAGTCGAACCGCGTCTCGCTCGGCGAGGAGGTCTCCGACCAGATCACGGCCGCCGACAAGGACGTCATCATCATCGGCGGTGGTGACACCGGCGCCGACTGCCTCGGCACCGCCACCCGCCAGGGCGCCCGGTCGATCACGCAGCTCGAGATCATGCCGGAGCCGCCCTCGGACCGCCCCGCGGGCCAGCCATGGCCGACGTACCCGATGACCTTCCGGGTCTCCTCCGCGCACGAGGAGGCCGGTGACAGGGTCTACTCGGTCTCGACCAAGGAGTTCCTGGGCGACACGGACGGCAACGTGTCCGGGCTTCGGCTGGTGGAGGTCGAGTTCAAGGACGGGAAGTTCGAGGAGGTCGAGGGCTCCGAGCGCGAGATCCCGGCGCAGCTGGTGCTTCTCGCCATGGGCTTCGTCGGCCCGGAACTGCGTTCAATTTCTGGGCCAGGGCTCGTGGAGCAGCTCGGCGTCGACCTCGACGAGCGCGGCAACATCGCCCGCGACGCGGCGTACATGACCTCGGTGTCGGGTGTCTTCGTCGCCGGCGACGCCGGTCGCGGCCAGTCGCTGATCGTCTGGGCCATCGCCGAGGGCCGGGCCGCTGCCTCCGCCGTGGACCAGTACCTCACCGGCTCGACCACCCTGCCCTACCCGATCCCTCCCACCGAGCGGCCCCTCGTCGTCTAGTGGTTGACCCGGCGCAAACTTTGAGCCGGGTCAACTCGACCCGGCTCAAAGTTTGCGCCGGGTCAACCAGTCAGGCGCTGTTGGATCGTTCCAATCCTCGCTAGGGTGTGGTCACGTGAGAAGAGCGAAGATCGTCTGCACCCTGGGCCCGGCCACGTCGAACGAGCGGCGGATCAAGGAGCTCGTGTACGCCGGGATGGACGTCGCCCGGCTGAACATGAGCCACGGGACCCACGAGGACCACGCCGAGGTCTACCGACTGGTGCGGGCGGCCGCCGACTCCAGCGGGCGGGGTGTTGGCATCCTGGCCGACCTCCAGGGTCCCAAGATCCGGCTGGAGACGTTCTCGGGCGGGCCGGTCCAGCTGACCCGCGGGATGGTCTGGACGATCACGACCCGCGAGGTCGACGGCAACGACGAGATCTGCGGTACGACGTACAAGGGCCTGGCAGGTGACGTGAAGACCGGCGACCCGATCCTCATCGACGACGGCAAGGTCCGGCTGCGGGTGACCGAGGTCAAGGACGGCACCGACGTGGTGTGCGAGGTGCTGGTCGGCGGCAAGGTGAGCAACCACAAGGGCATCAACCTGCCCGGGGTCGCGGTGTCCGTGCCGGCGCTCTCGGAGAAGGACATCGATGACCTCCGGTTCGCGCTGCACCTGACCGTGGACTTCATCGCACTGAGCTTCGTGCGCAACGCCTCGGACGTGGAGGACGTGCGGCGGATCATGCGCGAGGAGAACATCGTGCTCCCGGTGATCGCCAAGATCGAGAAGCCGCAGGCGATCGAGAACCTCGACGAGGTGATCGCAGCGTTCGACGGCTTCATGGTCGCCCGCGGTGACCTGGGGGTGGAGTGCCCCGCGGAGGAGGTGCCGTTCCTCCAGAAGACGATCATCGACAAGGCCAGGCTCAACGCGAAGCCGGTCATCGTCGCCACCCAGATGCTCGAGTCGATGACCACGAGCCCCTCGCCGACGCGCGCCGAGGTCTCCGACGTCGCCAACGCGATCCTCGACGGCGCCGACGCGGTGATGCTGTCCGGGGAGACCGGTATCGGCGAGTACCCCGTCGTCGCCGTCGAGACGATGGCCCGGATCGTGATGGCCACCGAGCTGCACGCCATGGAGCAGCAGGAGGTCGGCACGCTCCGGGTGCTGGACTGGGACCCGCACACCATCGGAGGTGTGATCGCCAAAGCGGCCGGTGAGGTCGCGGAGCGTGTCGACGCCAAGTACGTCGTTGCGTTCACCCAGTCCGGCGACTCCGCCCGCCGGATGTCCCGGCTGCGCGGGCCGGTCCCGGTCCTCGCGTTCACCCCCGAGGCCCAGACCCGCTCCCGGCTCTCGCTGTCGTGGGGCGTCGAGACGTTCAAGACCCTGGCCGTCGAGCACACCGACGAGATGGTCGCCCAGGTCGACGAGCAGCTGCTCAACATCGGCAGGGTCGAGAAGGGCGACCTCGTCGTCATCATCGCCGGCTCGCCCCCCGGCATCCCGGGCTCCACCAACGCCATGCGGGTGCACCGCATGGGCGACGCGGTCGACGGCGTGGCGCCGGCGTACCGGCGCGCGCCGGCCTAGGACTGCCGCCACTGGTGCCGGGTGTGGGAGTCGAACCCACACGCCCGTGAGGGCAACGCATTTTGAGTGCGCCGTGTCTGCCATTCCACCAACCCGGCCGGCGCGCAAACGCTACCCGAACTGCCGTTCTGGCCACCGCTTGGCAAAAGTCGACTGATTAACTACAGTTTGGTTCGTGATCTCGGTGAGCAGCGTCAGGCGCTGGGCGGTGGCGAGCAACGAGCGGGCGGTGGCGAATGCCCGGGCGGCCGCGACCGAGTGTTCGCGCGCCCGGGTCGAGCGGGCCGAGGTCGAGCAGTTCCTGAGCGCATGGGAGTCCACGGTCGACGTGACGGCGAGGTCGGCGGCGACGGGCGGTTAACCTGTGGCCCGTGTCGGAGAACCCCAGCGGAGCAGCCAGGACAGTCGTCGTGGCCGAGGACGAGGTCCTCATCCGCATGGACCTCGCCGAGATGCTCACCGATGAGGGGTACGACGTCGTCGGTCAGGCCGGTGACGGGGCGACTGCGGTCGACCTTGCCGAGCGGCTCCGGCCCGACCTGGTGATCCTCGACGTCAAGATGCCGGTGCTCGACGGGATCGCCGCGGCCGAGCAGATCGCCAGCCAGCGGATCGCGCCGGTGGTGATCCTCACGGCGTTCAGCCAGCGCGAGCTCGTGGAGCGCGCCCGGGACGCCGGAGCGATGGCCTACCTGGTCAAGCCGTTCACGCAGGCGGACCTGGTGCCCGCGATCGAGATGGCGGTCAGCCGGTTCGGCGAGCTGGCGCTGCTCGAGGCAGAGGTGGCGGACCTGACCGAGCGGCTGGAGACCCGCAAGGCGGTCGAGCGTGCCAAGAGCTTGTTGATGGAGCAGCTCGAGCTGTCGGAGCCCGAGGCGTTCCGGTGGATCCAGAAGACCGCGATGGATCTGCGGCTCTCGATGAGGCAGGTCGCCGAGGGCGTCGTCGAGCACGGGCCGGGGATCGCGAAGGCCTAGCCGGCTGGGGAGACACGCCAGGGACGACCCCGCGCGTGACACCGCGGTCACGGTCTGGTTACCTACGGCGAGCCGCGGTCGTGGGGTGACGCAATCCGAAGCGCCCACCCCTAGACTGCCGGGCAGCATCCGGCCGGGTGCCGGGGAGGAGGAGGACCCTTTGTTGTCTCGAACCAGCGTCACTGAGCGCGGAGTCATCGCCAGGGGTCTGGCTCTCCTCGGGCTGGTCATGTTCCTCGCGCCGCTCCTCCTGCTGATCTCCAGCCGGTCCGCCGACGCCGCCACGTTCTGTCTGCCCAAGGTCAACGAGTCCGCGTGCATCGCCGGCACCATCGGCAGCCGAGCCGAACCGATCGCCGACGTCGACGTCATCCTCACCAAGCCCGACGGCACCACGGAGACGCAGACGACCGAGGACGACGGCAAGTTCAGCTTCACCGTCACCGAGGCCGGCGAATATCTCGTCGGCCTGGATCCGGACACACTGCCCAAGGGCTACGAGCAGCGGCCGCCACCAACGGCGTTGCGCGGGCCGGACAACGAGATCAAGGTCCAGGCCGTCCTCGGCAAGACGGCGGCCGCGTCCCTCGAGGTGCGATCGGCGGACTTCAGCAACACGACCAGCACCCTCGACGAGGTCCTGCAGTCGAGCTTCAACGGCCTACGCCTGGGCCTGCTGCTGGCGCTGGCCTCGGTCGGACTCTCACTCATCTACGGCACGACCGGGATCTCAAACTTCGCGCACGCCGAGCAGGTGACCCTGGGCGGCATGGTCGGTTACGGGTTGGTCAACGTGGCCGGCATCAACCTGTGGCTCGGCGGCCTGTTGGTGCTGCTCATCTGCGGCTTCAGCGGGTGGGTCCAGGACCGGATCCTCTGGCAACCTCTGCGACATCGAGGGCTGGGCCTGACGCAGTTGATGATCGTCACCATTGGCCTCTCCCTCGCTATGCAGTACACGTTCCAGTACTACGTCGGCTCCCGTACCGTCCGCGTCGTGGTCGAGAACGCCACCAGCGTCACCTTCGGGTCGATCCGCACCACGGACCAGTCACTGGTCTGCATGGCGATCGCCGTCGTGGTCCTGATCCTGGTCGGCTACGCCCTGTTGCGGACCCGCATCGGTCGCGCCACCCGCGCCGTGTCCGACAACCCAGCGCTCGCCCAGGCCTCCGGCATCGACACCGACAAGGTGATCCGGCTGGTCTGGACGGTGGCGATGGGACTGGCCGGCCTCTCGGGCATCCTCTACGCCCTGGTCACCAACGGCATCAAATGGGACACCGGGCTGCAGATCCTGCTGCTGCTCTTCGCGTCGGTCACCCTCGGCGGCCTCGGAACCGCGTTCGGCGCACTGATCGGCTCGCTGGTGATCGGGCTCATTGTGGAGCTCTCACCGCTGGTCATCCCCGGTGACTTCAAGTACGCCGCGGCCCTCCTCATCCTCATCCTGCTCCTGCTGGTGCGGCCCCAGGGCCTGCTCGGCCGGGCTCAACGGATCGGTTAGAAGGGACATCAAGCGATGGACGACATCCAGCAGATCCTGAACGCGATGGTCCGCGAGGCGCTCTCGCCCCAGACCGCAGCCGTGGCCATCGCGGTCATCGGGCTGAACATCCACTTCGGCTACACCGGACTGCTCAACATCGGGCAATCGGCATTCATGCTGCTGGGCGCCTACGGATTCGCGATCACCATCAAGGAAGGCCACTCGATGGTGCTCGGGGTCCTGATCGGACTCGCGCTCGCCTTCGTCTTCGCGTTGGTGCTCGGCGTGCCGACGTTGAAGCTGCGAGGTGACTACCTCGCCATCGTGACCATCTCGGCGGCCGAGATCGTCAGATACGTGGGCCGGTCCGTCGGCTACGAGGGACTGTTCAACCTCACCGGCGGTGCGCAGGGCATCCCGGGCAGCCAGTACCGCGGCCCGTTCACCGACCTCTCGCCGTTCGGTAGCGGCAACTCCACGATCCTGGCTTTCAACTACACCGATGTCGGCAACGGGTCCACGCTCGTGCGCCTGATCGGCTGGGTCGTCGTGATCGCGCTGGTCTGGCTGTTGGTCCGTGTCGCCCGCGGGAGGGTTGCGCTCGAGGGTGCGGCGCGCGGCGTCGCGGTGGCGGGCCTCACCGTGCTGACCACCCTCATGATCCTGTTCCTCGCCCCCGTGCCGAACCAGAACACCGGCGTTCGCGGCTGGTGGTTCACCTTCGTCACCTGGGTCGTGGTCGGGCTCAGCGTCCTTCTGCTCCTCGGGCTGACCCGCAGCCCCTGGGGCCGAGCCCTGCGCGGCGTGCGTGAGGACGAGGACGCGATGCGCAGCCTCGGCAAGAACGTCTTCGCCATCAAGATGCAGGCGCTGGTCATCGGCGGCCTGTTCGGAGCGCTCGGCGGGATCATGTACGTCCTGCCCGCAACCGTGCAACCGGACTCGTTGGGCCGCTCGATCACGTTCTTCTGCTACACCGCACTGTTGCTGGGTGGTGCGGCCACGATCTGGGGGCCGGTGCTGGGCTCGCTGGTCTTCTTCATCGGACGCATCGGCATCATCGCGATCGCCAACACGTACCTGTCCTCCGACAAGTACCTGAGCATCATGAATGCCCAGCAGACCAGCCAGTTCGCGTTCATCGTCGTCGGTGTGGCACTGATGCTGCTGGTGATCTTCAGACCGCAAGGCATCCTTGGTGACAAGAGAGAGCTCCGGTTCAATGTCTGAGACCACGACCGCCAGCGGGCTGGCCGACCCGGCCGCCCGGCGCCAGCTGATGTCCGGCGTCGACCCGGAACCCGGATCGGGAAAGCCCGACGCGATCCTCAAGGTCGACAACATCACCCGTCACTTCGGCGGCATCACCGCCGTCGACGTCGACCACCTCGAGGTGCAGCGCGGCATCATCACCGCGCTGATCGGACCCAACGGTGCGGGCAAGACGACGTTCTTCAACCTGATCACCGGGTTCGACCGGCCGTCGTCCGCCGGCCAGGGAGCGCACTGGGTCTTCGATGGTGCTGCCCTCGACCGGACCTCGGCCTCCCGTGTCGCGCGGTCCGGCATGGTCCGCACCTTCCAGCTCACCAAGGCGTTGAGCCGGATGACGGTGATGGAGAACATGATGCTGGGGGCCCAGAAGCAGGCGGGCGAGAACCTCGCCAAGTCCCTCTTCAAGCCCTTCTGGAGCAGCCAGGAGAAGGAGATCGAGGCCAAGGCCCTCGAGCTTCTCGAGCGGTTCAGCCTGCTCGAGAAGCGCACGGACTACGCCGGGTCGCTGTCGGGCGGCCAGCGCAAGCTGCTGGAAATGGCGCGGGCGCTGATGAGCAACCCGAAGATGATCATGCTCGACGAGCCGATGGCTGGGGTGAACCCGGCGCTCACCCAGTCGCTGCTCGGCCACATCCAGAGCCTGCGCGACGAGGGCACGACGGTGCTGTTCGTCGAGCACGACATGCACGTCGTGCGCCACATCTCCGACTGGGTCGTCGTCATGGCCGAGGGTCGGATCGTGGCCGAGGGCGCCGCCGACACGGTGATGTCCAACCAGGCCGTGATCGATGCCTACCTCGGGGCGCACCACGACACCGACCTCGGCGATGACGCCCTGCTCTCCGACGCCACGCTCGAGCAGCTCGAGAAGGAAGTGGCCGAGGAAGAGGCCGAGCGGGAGGAGCAGTCATGACCACGCAGCCGCAGACGCAGCAGCAGACGGCGGTCGTCGAGGCCAAGGACATCGTCGCCGGCTACCTGCCCGGCGTGAACATCCTCAACGGCTGCAGCCTGGTCGCCTACCCCGGCGAGATGATCGGCATCATCGGACCCAATGGTGCCGGCAAGTCGACGCTCCTCAAGGCGATGTTCGGCCTCGTCAAGATCCGGTCGGGCAGCGTCCACCTCGGCAGCCAGGACATCACCAACCTGCGCGCCAACACGCTCGTCGAGATGGGCGTCGGGTTCGTCCCGCAGAACAACAACGTCTTCCCGTCGCTGACCATCGAGGAGAATCTCATGATGGGGCTGTTCCTGCGCCCCAAGAAGATCCGCGAGCGGCTGGATGCGATGTGGGACTTGTTCCCGGCACTCCACGAGCGGCGCACCCGCTCTGCCGGCGCGCTGTCCGGTGGTGAACGCCAGTCCCTGGCGATGGCCCGAGCGTTGATGATGGAGCCCTCGGTGCTGCTGCTTGACGAGCCGTCGGCCGGTCTCTCGCCCGTCCGCCAGGACGAGACCTTCATCCGGACCCGCCGGATCAACAAGACCGGCGTCTGCGTGGTCATGGTCGAACAGAACGCCAGGCGCTGTCTTCAGATCTGCGACCGCGGCTACGTGCTCGACCAGGGCAAGGACGCCTACACCGGCACCGGCCGGGAGCTGGCCAAGGACCCCAAGGTGATCGAGCTCTACCTCGGCACCCTGGCCGAGGACGTGGAGGCCGGGAGCGGCGACACCGAGAGCGGCGACACCGAGAGCGGCGAGGCGAAGCTCATCACCGAGTAGTCCTACTGCCCCGCGGCGAGGGGAGTGGCGTCCGGGACGGGCACCGGTTGCCGACGCTCGAGCCGTCGTACGTCGCCGGAGGTGAGGGCGACGAGCACGCTGCCCAAGATCACTGCTCCGACGACGGCGAGCCAGCCGTGGTTGCCGACGAGGGCCGCCAGCGGGCCGGTGAGCACGAGCCCGATCGGCCGCGCGATGAACGACCCGATCATGTCGAAGGAGTAGACCCGGGCCAGCTTGTCCGGGTCGACCTGCTCCTGGATCGACAGGTCCCAGCCGACGCTGAAGATCTCGAGGCCGAAGCCGTGCAGCCACGCCCCCAGGAGTACGACGAGCAACGAGCCCGACCACGCCATCGCCAGCGGGAACGCCGCGGTCAGGCCCAGGAAGCAGGTGCCGACGAAGAGGGCGTGCCGGGGCCGCCAGCGCAGCGTGACCAGCCCGCCGACCACGAAGCCGACCATCATCGCCGACAGCGCCCAGCCCCACGCGGGCCGGCCGAGCGAGTCGCCGACCACGATCGGGCCGAGCACGCTCTGCGCACCGCCGTAGAAGAGGTGGTAGAGCAGGGCTTGGGGGATGAGCAGCCACAGCCAGGTGTGCCGCATGACCTCACGGAACCCCGCCCCCACGTCGCCCCACAGGCCTGCCTGGGCGCTCGGAGCGGCCACGGGGGCGACCCGCACTCGCGTGAACAGGGCCGCGGCGGCAGCGAACGTGAGCGCGTCGAAGGCGAGCGCCCAGCCGCTGCCGACCCAGACGACCAGGAGGCCCGCGACGCCGCTACCGATGATCATCGAGACGTTCTGGGCGATCCGGCGCCAGGAGATCGCGCGCTGGAGGAGCTCGGCCGGGACGGTCTGCTGGGTGATCGCCGACGAGCTCGGGCCGCCCAGCGCGCTCAGGCAGCCGTTCGCCATGCCGAGGCCCGCCAGCAGGGGGATGCTCGACCAGCCACCGATCAGCGACAGGGCCACGAGGCCCTGGGTCACTGCGGCCGCGGCGGCTGACCCCTGGAGCATGACGGTGCGGGGGAGCCGGTCGCCGAGGACTCCGCCGAACAGCACGGCGGCCACGTCGGCCAGCGCGTAGAGGCCAACCACGAGGCCCAGCTCCGACGCGCCGCCGCCGAGGTCGAGGACGGCGAAGGCCAGGGCGATCGGGGCGATGCCGCTGCCGAGCAGGTTGACCGTCGTACCGGAGACCAGCCAGCGGAACGGCGCGTGGCGGAGTGGGTGGTCATCCGGTGTCGTGCTCATGAGAGTGCACGCGCTGATGATCCGCGACACCCCGGGCCGGGCCTCGCCCGGCGAGCTCGCACAGGAGATGGGGGTCTCCAACGCCGGGGTCACCGGCCGGCTGGACGGCATGGAGAAGAAGGGCTGGCTCAAGCGGACGCCCGGCGCCGGCGACCGGCGAAGGGTCGAGGTCGAGGCCACCCGCGAGGGGCTACGCCTGTGGCGCGAGGCGATGGCGTTGCGGGGCTCGGCGGAGGAGCACGTCGCGAAGGTGCTGACGGTGCAGGAGCTGACCACCCTCAACACGCTGCTCAAGAAGATGACCTTGTACATCGAGGAGCAGCGGGCCTCCGAGTGAGGCTCTCGAGCAGAGAGCCCCCGGACCGCGAGGTCCGGGGGCTCCCTGTCTGAGAACTGCTGAGTGGATCAGCCGATCACTCGGTCACTAGGGCTTGACGCCCTCAACCGTCTGCTGGACCGACGGCTTGTTGTTCTCGTCGTACAGGTAGAGGCCGATGAATGCCGACGTCGGGTCGTTCTCGTTGTCGATCGGACCGATCCCCGCCACCCCGGTGTACCGGATCTCTGAACCGCCCTCGATCAGCGCGAGGCAGTCGGCGTAGGTCGAGCACTCCTCGCCCTCGGTGGCGCCGGAGACAGCGGCGAAGTTGTCCTTGACCGCCACCGAGTCGTTCGAGCCACCCTTGGCAGCGGCGAGCGCGGCCATGATCGTGGCGTCGTAGGACTCAGCGCCATACAGGTAGTCCTTGAGCGGCTCACCGTTGGCGGCTTCGTACCAGCTGGAAAGCAGGTCCTTGAACGCCTGATCCGGGTCCTGTCCAGGGGAGGTTCCCTGGGCTCCGGTCATGGTGCCCGTCTCGAAGTCCGCGCTGTAGTCGGACGTGTTGCCGTCGACGAGGTAGGTCTTCGACATGTCCCAGCCCGACGCTGCGAGCTCGGGGATGATCGACTTGGCCTCGTCGAAGGTGATGATCGCGATCGCGTCCGGCTTCGCCGCGGTGACGGCCTGGACCTCGGCGGAGAACGTCGTCTGACCGGCGGGGAACTCGTCGCCGTCGCCCTGGCAGCCGTAGACGCACTTGCCGCCCGCAGCCTCGAAGTTCTCCTGGGTCGCGTTGCGCAGTCCGGTGCCGTAGGTGTCGTTGAACACCAGGAAGCCGAGGTTGGTGTAGCCGTCCTGGGCAATGAGCGGCCCGAGGACGCTGCCCTGAACGGTGTCCGGGGGCGCGGTCCGGAAGTAGAACGGTGAGTAGCCGGACAGGTCGACGGCCGTGTTGGCAGGCGAGATCTGGGTGATCTTCGCGTCGGTGAGCGTGTCGACGAAGTTCAGCGAGACGCTGGAGGAGGCCGCACCGATGACGACCGAGGGCTTGCCGGCGACCTGCGTGTTGGCCGAGCCGGTCGAGATCGAGAGGTCGGTCGAGTCGCCGGAGTCCAGAATGTCGTGGCAGGCCTTGGCGCCGTTGACGCCGCCGGCCGCGTTGATGTCGGAGATTGCGAGGCCGACGCCGGAGATCTCCGGGGGCCCGAGGTAGGCGAGGTTGCCGGTCAGCGGCAGGATGCCACCCACCTTGAAGGAGTCGGCACTGGTCGCACCGCTCGCGCACGGGTCGTTCGTGAACGCGGGTGCGGCCTCCGACGTCTCTTCGGTCGGGGCTGGGGCGCTCGAGCTCTCGTCCTCGCTGGCATTTCCTTCGGAGTCGCCGTCGTCGCCGCATGCGACCAGGGACAGCCCCAGGGCTGCGCCCAGAGCGACCGTGGCCGACAGCCGCCTGAACCGCCGGGAGGCGGTGGTGGATCGATTCACGTTGTGAACCTTTCTTCTCGTGAGTGCACTTCAGTGCGGCCCGGGTCCCCCGAACACGCGCCGGGCTCAACACGGCCACCGTAATCTCAGCAGAGACGGCCGTGCCTCCGCGAACACTCTCGTTAGCGAACCGTTACGTCAATGCGCCACACGGGTCAGAACATGATGCGTTCGGGCTACGCCAGGACTATTCACACCGGCGCCTCAGCCATGTACTGCGGAAGCGACCGCCACGAGCAGTGGAGCGACCAGCAGAGCGGGGAGCAGGTCGGCCACCGGGATCTCGCGGATCCGGAGCAGCCGCAGGGCCACGCCGACGAGCAGAAGCCCCCCTGCGGCGGTGATCGCCGCGAGGTGGGCGTCGGGGAGCACGTCGCCGAGCGCCACCCCCGCGAGCGTCAGCCCGCCCTGGACCACCACGATGGTGACCGTGCTCGCTGCGACACCCCAGCCGAACGACGCCGCGAACGCGACGGCGGCGAAGCCGTCCAGCACCGACTTGAGCAGGATCTGGTCCGGTCCGTTGCCGAGTCCGTCGTTCAACGCGCCGAGGATCGTCAGCGGACCGGTGCAGAAGACCAGAGAGCTGATCACGAAGCCCTCGATGAACCTGGCTCGCTCCGCCGACCCGACCGCACCGGGCTTTCGGGGCCCGGCCAGGCGCTGCTGCAGCCATCCGCCGAAACCCTCCACCCGCTGCTCGAGCCGCAGCAGCGAGCCGGCGATGCCGCCGAGCAACAGCGAGCCGAGCACGATCAGCATCGGCGCGCTGTCGCCCACCTCGTCGGAGAGGTCGGGGGACAGGACCTCCATCGCGGAGGTCGCGGCGATGAGCAGGGTGACCAGGCCCAGGGCGTCCGTGACCAGGTCTCTGGTCCGTACCGGTAGCCGGTTACCGAGCAGTACGCCAGCCGTCGCGCCCAGCAGGACGGTGGTGACGTTGACGAGCGAGGCGAGACCCGGTAACAAGAGAGGCTCCTGTGGTGTGGGAGGGCGGGGCATAGTCTCGCGCATCGGGTGAGCTGCACTGCGCGAGGACAGGAGTCCCGATGAGCCGGCAACCAGTGTCGATGCGTCAAGCGACGAACGGCGACGTACCGTTCCTCGTCGAGCTGTGGGTCGAGGTGCTCCGCCGGGCCGACCGGCAGGAGCAGGTCCACGATCTCGAGCTCATCGTCAAGGAGGCCGCTGCGTCGGCCGAGCAAAGGCTCCTCATCGCGGAGTACGACGGCGAGCCGGCCGGGGCCGTGCTGCTGCGGGTCACGCCGATGACCCCCCTCAACCTCGAGCCGACGGTGCAGGCGCTGGCGCCGCACGTCACTCCGAGCTACCGCGGCAAGGGCATCGGCAGCGCCCTCATGGAAGCCGCGGTGCTGTGGGCCGAGGAGCTCGGCGTCAACCACCTCACGACCGCTGCCCCGTCGTCCTCGCGCAGCGGCAACCGGTTCATGGCCCGCCTCTCCCTGGGGCCGCAGGCGGTGCTGCGTGCGTCCACGACCCCACTGGTCCGAGCCAAGCTGGTCGCGCTCCAGCCGACCAGTGCGTGGATCACCGAGCGGATGGCCGGCCGCCGCCACCTCGGACAGGTGCTGGCCGCGCGCCGCGCCCTCAGCAAGCGCGCGAGCGAGGACACCGGGGCGTCCTGACCGTCCCCGGGCACGTCTGTGCCGGGCAGGGCTGCGTCAAACCTTGCGGGGTGCGCGGCGAGGGTGTCAGTGCCCGGCATTAGTCTGAACCGCGTGCCCGAAGGTCCCGCCCGGCTGCTCCTGTTAGACGGCCATTCACTGGCCTATCGCGCCTTCTTCGCGCTCCCGTTGGAAAACTTCTCCACCACCACGGGACAACCCACCAACGCGGTCTTCGGGTTCACCTCGATGCTGATCAACGTGCTCCGCGACGAGCGGCCCACGCACGTCGCAGTCGCCTTCGACATCTCCCGGCAGACCTTCCGCCTGGAGCAGTACGCCGAATACAAGGCCGGCCGCAGCAAGACGCCTGGCGAGTTCTCCAGCCAGCTGCCCCTCATCGAGGAGGTGCTGACCGCGATGCGGATCCCCTTCCTCAAGAAGGAGGGCTACGAGGCCGACGACATCATCGGCACCCTCGCGACCCAGGCAAAGGCCGCCGGGTTCGAGACCCTGATCTGTTCGGGCGACCGCGACTCCTTCCAGCTCGTCGACGCTGACACCACGGTCATCTACCCCATGCGCGGGGTGTCTGAGATGAAGCGGATGACGCCGGAGGCCGTCGAGGAGCGCTACGGCGTGCCGCCCACGCGCTACCCCGAG
This sequence comes from uncultured Actinomycetota bacterium, assembly GCA_963798045.1. Taxonomy (GTDB): domain Bacteria; phylum Actinomycetota; class Actinomycetes; order Propionibacteriales; family Nocardioidaceae; genus Nocardioides. The sequence goes on along the minus strand of CAWCSB010000001.1, from coordinate 288,019 downwards.
CTCGCCGCGCTGGTGGGCGAGACCTCTGACAACCTGCCCGGCGTCCCGGGGGTGGGGCAGGGCTACGCCGCCAAGTGGCTCAACCAGTACGACGGCCTCGACAACCTCATCACCCACGCCGACGAGATCACCGGCAAGAAGGGTGAGGCGCTGCGCGAGCACCTCGCCGACGTGATCCGCAACCGTCACCTCAACGCGCTGGTCTGCGACCTCGACCTCGAGCTCGCACCCGCGGACCTGGCGTGGCCGTCCTGGGACCGCACCGCTGTGCACGAGCTGTTCGACGGGCTCGAGTTCCAGGTCCTGCGGACCCGGCTGCTCGAGTCGCTCCCCACCGAGGAGGAGCGGGCGATCGACGAGTCGGGCTTCGACGTCTCGATGCGGGTGCTCGGCGAGGGCGAGCTCGCCGCCTGGCTGGCCGACCACGCGTCGGGAGGCGACAGGGTCGGCATCCACCCGGTCGGTCACTGGCGGGCCGGCACCGGCGACCTCCTGGGGTTGGCGTTCGCCACCGAGGAGAGTGCGGCCTACGTCACCACCGACAAGCTGGACGTCGCCGACGAGGAGGCGCTGGCCGCCTGGCTCAAGGACCCCTCCAAGCCCAAGGTGCTGCACGACGCCAACGGGCCGATGCTCGGCTTCGCCGCCCGCGGGATGCCGCTGGCCGGCCTCGAGCGCGACACCGCGCTGTCGGCCTACCTCGCCCGCCCCGACCAGCGCTCCTACGACCTCGCTGACCTCACGGTCCGCTACCTCAAGCGCGAGCTGCGACAGGGCCCGGCCGACGACGGCCAGCTCAGCCTGGAGGGCCTGGACGGTGATGCCGGGGCCAGCGGACCCGGACCCGGCGAGACCGAGATGCTGCATGCCCGCGCTGTGCTCGACCTCGCGGCGGCGCTCGACGAGGAGCTCGAGGAGCGCGGCGGCACCCGGCTGCTCACCGAGGTCGAGCTGCCCCTCGTCGACCTGCTCGTCCAGATGGAGCGGACCGGCATCGCCGTCGACGGCGACCATCTCGGTGCCCTGGAGGACCACTTCGCGGCCGAGGTGAAGCTCGCCGCCGAAGAGGCCTTCGCGGTCATCGGCAAGGAGATCAACCTCGGCTCGCCCAAGCAGCTCCAGGTAGTGCTGTTCGACGAGCTGCAGATGCCCAAGACCAAGCGGACCAAGACCGGCTACACCACCGACGCCGACGCGCTGCAGGCGCTCTACGTCAAGACCGAGCACCCGTTCCTGCTGCACCTGCTCCGGCACCGCGACGTGTCGCGGCTGCGGCAGACCATCGAGGGGCTGCTCAAGACCGTCTCGCCCGACGGCCGGATCCGCACGACGTTCAACCAGCTGATCGCGGCCACCGGTCGGCTCTCGAGCACCGACCCCAACCTGCAGAACATCCCGATCCGCACCGAGGAGGGCCGCCGGATCCGCGAGGGGTTCATCGTGGGCGCCGGCTACGACTGCCTGCTCACCGCCGACTACAGCCAGATCGAGATGCGGATCATGGCCCACTTGTCACAGGACGAGCTGCTGATCGAGGCGTTCAAGTCGGGTCGCGACTTCCACTCGATCACGGCCTCCCGGGTCTTCGGCGTGCCTGCCGACGAGGTGACCGTCGAGATGCGGGCCAAGATCAAGGCGATGAACTACGGCCTGGCCTACGGACTGTCGGCGTTCGGCCTCGGGGCCCAGCTCGGCATCGACCCGGGCGAGGCGCGCGGCCTGATGGAGGAGTACTTCGAGACCTTCGGCGGCATCCGCGACTACCTCCAGGGAGTCGTCAACCAGGCCCGCACGAGCGAGTACACCGAGACGATCATGGGCCGGCGCCGCTACCTGCCTGACCTGACCTCCGACAACCGGCAGCGCCGCGAGATGGCCGAGCGGATGGCGCTCAACGCGCCGATCCAGGGCTCGGCCGCCGACCTGATCAAGATCGCGATGCTCAATGTCGACCGGGCGGTCAAGGCCGCGGGCCTCGGCTCCCGGATGCTGCTCCAGGTCCACGACGAGCTGGTCTTCGAGGTGGCACCGGGAGAGAAGGACGACCTCGACGCGCTCGTGCGCGAGCAGATGGGTTCGGCCGCAGACCTGCTGGTGCCGCTCGACGTGTCGGTCGGCACCGGGCGTTCGTGGCACGAGGCGGCGCACTGACGCAGGGTGCGGCGCGCCGGGGTTACTGAGATGCAGCAGCGTCGACTCGGGCGGTCGACGGACGGTTGCCGGTGAGCGCGACCCCGAGCAGGGCCGCGAACAGGACGCCATCGATCGCGACCACGATCAGCACCAGGGACGTGGCGGTGCTCACCGCGAGCGCGCCGAAGACGAGCACGGCCAGCGAGGTCCAGATCAGGATCACCGCGCGGCCCTGTCGGCGCGCCAAGGCCGAGTAGACGAGCAGCTGGATCATCGCGAGCATGGTGCCGACGATCGCGAACTTCCAGATGTCGTCGGCGATCGCCCGGAAGTCGTCGCCGCCGACGAACAGCAGGGCGAGGTCCGGGAGCACCAGCGTCGCCAGCACCCCGATCAGACCGAGCCCTGCCGACATGCCCAGGGCCAGCAGCAGGGTGCGCCGGCTCGTCGACTCCTTGGACAACGACGGGAAGGCGTAGACCACCACGAACTGCGGCAGGAACAGGATCGCCTTGGCCATGATCAGGCCGGCGGCGTAGAGCCCGGCGTCGGAGTCCGACATGGTCGCGCGGGCGACCAGGATGTCGGCGTTCGACAGCGCGAAGAACGCGAGCAGGGCCTGGCTGCTGTGGCCGACCTCGCGGAGCAGCTCGAGGCCCGGGTGCCCCTCGCTGTGTGGCACGTGGACGCGCGGGCGCCGCAGCGCGAGCCAGCCGATGAGCACCGGAAGCCAGCAGCCCAGCGCGACACCCGCCATGGCGGCGAACTCCGTCGGCCAGATCAGCATCAGCGTGAGGCCGCAGGCGACCCGGCCGATGCCCTGGGCGAGGTAGAGGAGCGCGAGCGGCTCCCAGCGACGTTCTCCCTGCAGCACTCCGGCCTGGGCGCCCATGTAGGTGAGCGGGAAGGCGGCGACGCCGACCAGCAGTGCGGTCGGGAGGCTTTCGAGGTGCAGCACCGCGTTGAGCACAGGCGCGAGCGCGAGGCAGACCGCGCCGAGCACGAGGGCACTGCGCAGCCCGACCCCGAGCACCACCCGTTCGATGGCGATCACCTGCTCGGGATTCGCGGAGATCCGGCGAGCACCGGTGGCCTGCAGCCCCAGCGAGAGCACGCTGATCACCAGGAGGGCTCCCATCAGCGCCGAGAATGCGCCGTAGGCCTCCTTGCCGATGGTGTGCGCCGCGAGCACGGTGTAGCCGTAGGTCGACAGGTTCATGATCCCCATCGCGACCGCGATGACGGCGCCGCTGCGCAGCCTGCGACTGGTCTCGGTCGCCATCTTGCTCACGGTGGCGAAGCCTACGTGTGGCGCACCACGTAACCGAGAATCGTCAGAAGGGGTCGGCGTCGTCCGTGTGACCCAGCCAGCGGGCGACCCGGCGCAGGCGCAGCCGCAGCAGAACCTTGACGCAGACGTTGCGCAGCCACCACGGCAGCTCCCTCAGCGGGCGCAGCCGGTCGCGGGGCGACGGGTGCCCCACCTCGAGCCGGGCCAGCGACCCGGTGCGGCCGACGTAGACCAGGTTCCGACCGCTGACCAGCGTCCACAGCAGTCCCAGCGTGACGCCCACCGACGAGAACGCGTCGTGCACCAGCACCGTGCCCCCGGCGGGCACCCAGCGCGCCCATCGGAGGTCGTGGCAGAGGCTTCGCGCGTCGTGCTTGCCGTCCACGTAGACCGCCGCGACCGGCTCCCGCCATCCGGCCAAGGCCTCCGCGCTCGTGGCCCGGAGGACGTCGACCACGTCGGCCACGCCGGCGCGGGAGAGGTTGGCGCGCAGCGCCTGCTCGGTGCCTGGCCCGCCGTACCGCCAGTCCGTGGGGAACGGGTCCACGGCCACGACCCGCGCACCGTCCGGCACCCCGGCGCCGAGCACGACGGTGGAACGGCCGTGGTGGCTGCCGATCTCGACCACGCAGCCGCGGGGAGGTACGGATGCCGCGGTCTCGAAGAGCACCCGGGCCTGGTCATGGGTGAGCCAGCCCGGGATCGAGGAGGAGACCGCGGCGACCTCCTCGAACTCCCTAGAGTGCACGTCGGCAGCATAGGGAGCCGGCCGGGAGCAGGAGGGGCCGCGGATGACGGGTTCGGTGCACGGGTGGCGCCGGTATGCGCTCGACGCGTGGCCGTTCGCGCTGGCCGTGTTGCTCTGCTTCCCGCTGCTGACGCGATCGGGCTACCCGCTCGCCCGCGACCTGATCTTCGTGCCCCGTCAGCCGCTGAACGACGGCTCGATCGGCCTTGGCACGGGTGCGCCCCGGGCGGTGCCGCTCGACGCGGTCGTGGCCCTGCTCAGCCACGTGGTGGACGGGGGAGTGCTGGCCCGGGTGGTGCTCCCGCTTGATCCTGGCCGCCGCGGGCTGGGGGACGCACCGGCTCGTCGGTTCGCTGGGACTGCACGGCCGGCTGGCGGCTGGCGGCTTCGCGGTCTGGAACCCGTTCGTCGTGGAGCGACTGGCGCTCGGTCAGTGGGCGCTGCTGGCGGCGTACGCCGCGCTCCCGTGGCTGGCCGTGCTCGGGCGCCGGTTGCGCGAGGGCGAACCGCCTGCGCTGGCGACGGCGGCGCCCTGGATCGGGCTGGCCTCGCTCACGCCGACCGGCGGGTTGCTGGGCTCGCTGCTGACGCTGACGTGCGGGCTGGGCCGGGCCAGACGTACCTGGTGGCTGCTGCTCCTGTGCGTCGTCCTGCAGCTGCCGTGGCTGCTCCCGTCCATGCTCGGTCCGGCGGCGCTCGGGTCCGATCCGGACGGGGTGGCGGCGTTCTCGTCCGACGCCGACGGGCCCGGAGGGGTGCTGGTCTCGCTGCTCGGCCTCGGGGGGATCTGGGACTCCCACAGCGTGCCCACCACTCGGGAGTCGTGGTGGACGCCGATCACCGCCGTCGTCGTGGTCGTCGTCCTGGTCGCGGCTTGGGGGCGGCTGGACCGGGCGACCCGGGGGCTGCGCGGCCGGCTCACCACCTGCGCCGGACTCGGGCTCGTCCTCGCCCTGCTGGCGCACCTGCCGGGGGGCGACCGGCTCCTGCGCTGGGCCATGACCGCGGTGCCGGGCGCCGGGCTGCTCCGCGACGGGCAGAAGTTCCTGGCGCCCTTGGCTCTGCTCGTCGCTGTCGCCGTCGGCGTCGCCGTGGACGCCGCGGCCCGCCGCGCCACGGCTCGCGCCGCAGAGCTGGCCATGGGCGTCGCGATCCTGGGGGTCGCCCTGCCGGTCGCCCTGCTCCCCGACGGCGCGGCGACCGCGTGGAAGACCCTGGACCCGATCACCTACCCGGCAGGCTTCACCGCGGTCGACGATGCGCTCGACGACCAGCCCGGAGACCTGGTGACTCTTCCCTGGCGTGGCTACCGCGGCTTCCTCTGGGGCCCTGACGGGCTCACTGCCTCAGACCCAGCCCTGCGCTGGTACGACCGCACGGTCCTGGTCGCCGACGACCTGCAGGTCGGCCCGACTCTGGTGCACGGGGAGAGCCCCCGCGGCCGAGCGATCGGCGCCGACCTGGGGAGCGGCATCCCGGTCGCCGACGCCCTCGAGCAGAACCACGTCACGTGGGCGCTGGTCTACCTCGACGACCCCGACGCCGACAGGCTCGACCTCAGCGGGCTGGAGCGGGTCGTCGGCGACGAGGACGTCGAGCTCTACCGCGTGCCCGGTGCCACTCCGCCCGCAGGCACGTCCGGATGGCGCCGTGCCGTGGTGACGGCGTTCGACCTCCTGGCCCTGCTCGCCGTGGCCTCGGGAGGGCTCGTCGGCGCGGTGCTCAGACGCCGGTCGAGCCGGGCGCGCCGTGGTCGTCGTGCCCCGGCCGCCGACTGATAGGCTGCGCACGCTCTGGAGGGAGAGTCCGTTGTCGTTACTGTTGAAGGTCGCTGTGTCGGCTGTCGCCGGCGCGTTCGCCGCGTCCGCGAGCATGTTCGGGCTCGTCTACTCGCAGACCGCCGCTCCCGACAAGAACCCCGCGAGCGAGCCGATCCTCACCTACGGCGACAAGTAGCCGCCAGCACGGTCGCCACCGCGTCGGTGGTGGCGGGCCAGGTGAACTCCCGCGACCGCACCTGGGCCTGACGGCCCAGCCGCTCGCGCAGGTCGTCATCGACCAGCAACCGGTCCACGCAGTCGACCAGGTCGTCCAGGTCGTCGGCGACGAACCCGGTCTCGCCGTCCACGACCGACTCCTCGACCCCGCCCGCGCCGCGGTAGACGACGGCCGGCGTGCCCTGGGCAGCGGCTTCCAGGACGGCGATGCCCCATCCCTCGCGCACCGAGGGCAGCAGGAGGGCCCAGGCCCTGCCCAGGATCCGGTCCCGGTCCTCGTCGTCGATCCGACCGTGCAGCGTGACACGTTGACGCAGACCGCGGGCGGCCACGACCTTCTCGAGCTCGACTCGCCACCAGCCTTCGCCCACGATGTCGAGATGCAGATCGGGATGACGGCCGGCCAGCCGCTCGACCAGCTCGAAGGCGTGCTCGATCCGCTTGTGCGGCACCAGTCGCGCCAGAACCACGAGCCGCGGCGAGGGCGAACGGGGGACGCCGATAGCAGGCCGGTCGACGCCGTTGTGCGCGACTGTCACCGCGTGCTCGGGGAACCCGAGACCGGTCAGGTCTCTTCGTGACGCCTCGGACACGGTGAGCACCGGCACGCGGCGGTAGAGCCGGGGGACCACTCGCGCCTCGATGAACCAGCCGATCCGGCCCCTCACCCCGGGGTAGATCAGATGCCACTGTGCCTCGTGCAGGTGGTGCACGAGTGCGAGCACTCCGTGCCGGCGTACGAGCGGGGTCCAGAAGGGGAGCCCATTGATCACGTCGACGACCACATCGACGCGGCGGCGCCGACGCAGCAACCAGACCAGGCCTCGGGGGTAGACGCTGAGTCGCCCGCCGATCCGCACGATCTCGACCCCGTCCACGCTCTCGCGGTTGGCCGACCCGGGGTGGCGGGCGCACAGGATCGTCACCTCGTGCCCGCGTCGGACCAGCTCGCGGGCCACCTGCTCGACGAAGACCTCCGACCCGCCACCGTCGGGGTGAGTGGTGTCTCGCCAGGTGAGGAAGGCGACGCGCATTCTCACTCCGAGGTGGTGACGAGGCCGGCCCGTGCGGCCAGGTCCTCGCACAGGTCCAGGGGGAGGCCGGGACGCTCGGCCATCGTCAGGCCGAGCTCGCCGAGCTCGGTCGCGTCCTGGCTGACGGCGAGCTCGGAGGGCAGCGAGTCGTGGGTCTCTTCCAGGTAGACCGATGGCAGAAAGCCCACGACCCCGCCGGGTGTCGCCTCGAACTCGTAGGCGCTGAAGTCGATCCTGTTCCGGATGCCCAGCGCTACGCCACCCACCGTGGGCGGGTCGAACCAGGGGAGCGGGTATACGGCGTCGGCTGAGTAGACGAGGAAGCGCATCTGGCGCTTCGTGTTCACCTGCACGTCGACCCGGTCCCGCCTGGTCGTCGTCACTGTGAGAACGGTGGCGCTGCCCGGCTGGAGGTCCTTCACGTCATAGTCGAACGTGAGGGCGCGGTCTCGCTCCTGCACGGGCAACCAGGGCTCGTACTTGTCACCGGTGTTGATGTAGAGCGCGTCACAGTCACCGCGAACCACCAGGTCATCGGTCGTGCCGCCGTCCGGGAGGCCGTCCAGCTGGAAAGTTCGTTCGGCCATCTCGTCGGGGCTCAGCTCGTGCTGGAGTCGGACGTAGCGCTCCAGCGGCTCGCCACGATGGTTGAAGGCAGCGATCGTGAAACCGGTCGACATCTGGGCCACGATCGAGAAGACGGCTCCGGCGGCCAGCACACTGACCACCATCGTGCGCCAGCCCGGATGCCGCGTCAGGAAGCGGGCAAGCAGCGCCGTGCCCACGGCGCCGCCGATCACAAGTGCGGGGACGAACTCGCTGTTGTAGCGGTTGGCGTAGTAGCCGTAGGTCATGACGCCGCTGGTGATGAGGATGCCGGTCAGCATCGGCCAGCGCAGCGCTCTCAAAGTGGCGCCGGTGCGCGGGCGGAAGCACGCGACGGCGGCGAGGACTTCGAGGGCCAGGAAGGTCGGCATGAACGCCGTGATGCTCCCGGTTCGGTAGGACTGGTCGACCACCGCGCCGTTGAACGCCGGCGCAGCGTGGGCCGGCAGTGTGATCCACGGGAAGTAGTCGACGAAGCGGATGCCGTCGGGTCGCAGGTAGGCCATGAACGACGTGGTGAAGAACTGTGGTCCGGTCAGGACCCCGCCGTTGGCAGCCAGCGTGTCGCGGCGTTGCTGGCTGACCTGGGTCCAGACCTGGTCCTGGAGCGGGAACAGGAAGACCGCGTCGAACTTGGCCTCGTTGACAGCGATCGAGACCGCGAGCGGCACCGCACCCGCCAGCAGCACCCGCCACCACAACGGGCTCCGGGCACCTTCGACCTTTCGGATCGCCATCACGATGCCCAACGCGATGACGACGGCGCAGACCGCGAGCCCTTCGGTGGCACGGGAGCCCACACACATGAGGGCGAACACGAACAACCACCAGATGCTGTGCCTGTCGGGCGCGTAGACGACGCGGGTCATCCAGTAGAGCGCGCCGACTGCCGATGCGACGGCCCAGACGTAGACCTCGTGGTAGACCCACGGCAGGCTGGCGTCGAAGGTGAGGAACGAACCACCCGATGCCCCAGCGATGAACACGCCGGCAAGCACCGCCTGGGTGCGACTGACGTCCGTGCTGCCGGTCACGCGGGGCATGACGAACCAGATCAGCTTGGCGAGCATCACGGCGAAGACGATCCACGCGGCCAGCATCGACAAGAGGGTCAGCCGGCCGTCGTACTCGTGGGTCGTCATCAGGACGGGCAGCCGGATCAGGGCCGGGAACGGCGGGAAGTAGGTGTAGGTCCGTCCGTCGTGCACGAACCCCTCGATGCTCAGGCTTCCCTCGGGCAGCGAGAGGTGCCCATCGAGGATCGCTCGGCCCTGGAGGTCGAAGAACTGCGAGAAGTAGCCGGGGGCCACTGCCGTCCGCGTGAGGTCGTGCCCGTACTGGAGCAGCGTGAGGACATAGGCGAGGCCGCCCACGAGAAGTCCCGAACCAGTGCTGATCTGCTGCCGGCGCCGCGAAGTGGGCGCAGAGGTCACTCGCGCACCAGACGGTAGAGGAACTGGTAGCCGAACAGGCGCGGCCAGGCGCGGACCAGCGCTCGGTCCCCGCGACTGACGCCCGCGGACAGCCGGCGCCGAGCGTCTCCTGGTCCCTCTCCCAACAACGTGTCGAACGGTGTCCCGACGGTGCGCCGCTCCACGACTCGGAGCTCACAGGTCTCGAAGAGTGCCTCGATGGTGTTGCGGGTGAAGAAGCGCACGTGGCCGCGGTCCAGCGGTCCACGCTGGTCGTAGTCGAACCGGCCCAGAGCGATACGGCCGCGGGGATACCAGTGTCCGAAGTTCGGCACCGACACCAGGACCTCTCCTCCCGGGACCATCTTCGAGGTCAGGTCGGTGAGCAGGGTCTGCGGCTCGATCACGTGCTCGAGGATGTCGCCCGCGACGATGACGTCGAACGCGCACTCGATCGACGCAGGCAGCGGCTGGTTGAGGTCCGCCTCGAGGAACGCGTCGACCCGGTCTGCGACGCCGTCGTACTTGATCCGGTCCATGCCGGTGACGTGGTGACCCTGGCGGCGAGCCAGGTCAGCGAACCGCCCGTCGAAGCACCCGGCGTCGAGCACTCGCGACGGCGGCCGCGCGGCCAGCCAGTTGAGGAGCACGTCGTGCGACCCACCAACGGTCTTGAGTGCGTAGTCGTCGGTCTCGGAGGAGGCGACACCCCCGCCGAAGCCTTGCTGGTGGGCCCAGTGCCTGACCGTGTCGAGCGTGACGTCCTTGGCGTAGGAGACCCCGTTCACGTAGCAGATCTCGTCGCCGTAGTAGGTGGGGATGGGCACCTCGACGATCCGCTTCTGAGCCCTGGCCAGCCCGAGGATGATCTCGGTGTCGAAGTCGAAGCCGTCGGAGAACGTCGAAAGGTCGAGGTCGCCGAGAGCGTCGACGCGGTAGGCACGGTAGCCACTGTGCCACTCGCTCAGGGCGCAGCCCGGTCAGACGGTTCTGGAGGCGGGTGAGGATCTTGTTGCCGACGTACTTGTACGGCGGCATCCCGCCTCGGATGGCGTCGCCGCGGACGAGCATGCGAGACCCGAACACGGCATCGGCGTCACCCGAGACGAGCGGCGCGACCAGGTCCTCGATGCACTCGGGTGCGTACTGCCCGTCGCCGTGCAGGAGGACGACGATGTCCAGACCGTGCTCGATCGCCCAGGCGTAGCCGACCTTCTGGTTGCCGCCGTAGCCGAGGTTCTCGTGGTGCTTCATGACGGTCAGGGGAAGGGTGGAGCCGCTCTTGAACCGCAGTCCGACCTCGTAGGTGTCGTCCGTGCTGGCGTCGTCGCAGACCAGCACGTGCTCGACGACCTGCGTGAAGGTGTCGGGCAGCCGCGACAACGTCTGGGCCAGGGTGGTGGCGGCGTTGTAGGCCACCACCAGAACCCCTATCCGGGGTCCGGGCATGCTCGTCATGGCTCCCCTCCTCGGCGCGCAGCCCAGTCGAGCCTCGACTGCCTCCCTTGCGGCCGAGCGCATAGTACCTGTTACCGCCATCACACCGAGGTGACGATCTAGCCCGGCAGCGGCGGGCTGGAAGACCGCCTGGTCGCCGAGGATGGTCAGCCCGCCCCAGGCGCTCACTTCACTCGGGGCGGCACCCGTGTCGTTGGCGAGCTCGGCCCCGGTGAGCGCATCCAGCACGACCCCGTGCTGTGCCAGCACGCCGTACGCCCGATCCCGCAACACGGTGGTCACCTCTGGCGCAAGCCGGCTCCGGTCGGGGAGACGCCACGCCGCCTGGTTGACCTCGAGGTCCCAGCCGATGAGGACCGGTCGGCCGAGGACGTTGCAGACCGCAATGAGGCGCGAGGTGATGCTGCACGTCCAGACCCAGGAGAAGGTCGGTCTGGTCCCGCGTACCGTCCCGTCCTGCAAGGACAGCCCGACCACGGTCGATCGGTCGGTCTGCTGCTCGGACCGGGTGATCACGACCTTGTCGTCGTCGACCCCGACCAGTCGGGCCGACTTGGTGTCGGGCAGAGCCGACCAGAGCAGGCCGCCTCCCGTCGACCGCCCAGGGCCTGGATCTCGCCGCGGTCGGGTAGCCGTTCCGGTCCGGACGACGACGACGTCCTCGGTTGCGGTGAGCACAGCGGCGGGCCGGGCGGACCAGACGTCTGCCGGGTCGCGCAGGTCCGCCACCACCGTGGTGTGCCGCGCGGCTGCATCCCCGACCACGTCGTCCGGTGCGACTGTGTCGGGCTTCGAATCGAGGACGACCCGGTCACCGACCACGGCCGACGATGCGCGCCGTGGTACCGGTGCCGCCCGCCTTGGTGTCCTGCCTGACCTCGACGTCCGCCGTCCGGATCACCCGTCCGTCGCTCAGCGTCGAACTCGGTCACCGCGTAGGTGTCCGTGCCGCCCTGGGTGCCCACCCCGGCCGTCAGGTCCGCGGCCACGACGAGCCCGGTGCCGGCCGTCTCATCGACCTCGAGGTCGGTGAAGTCGCCACGCGGGGCCGGGATCGTGTAGACGACGTTCAGGTCCGGGAGGGAGCGACCGATCACGCTCTGGGGGGTCATCGTGAGTGCCACGGTGTCGGTGAGCGCGATGTCTTTGACCGTCGATCTCGGGGAAGGTGACCGCGTTCACGAAGTCGAAGTGGTCCGGGTCCCTGGACGGCGGGAGTCGGGCGCCGGGGCGCTCGAGCTCGGGCCCGCGGTGGGCACGCTGGGAGCCCTCGTCCTGGGGGTGCTCGACGGCTGGTCGTTGCCGCTGCAGGCGCCCGCACACGAGCATCGAGACGACCGCGACGAGCCACGACCGCACGTCGTTCCCTGGCGCGCTGCGAGGAACGCGTCGTCGCCACGGGCGCCACTGTAGAACTGCATGGCACACTTCCCGCATGCCGGAGAGCGAGCTGATCGACTACCCGCGTCTCGACGCCACGTTGACGGGCGGGACCGACGCCTACCGTGAGGCCGACCCGTTCCCCCACATCGTCCTCGACGACGTTCTCACGCCCGCCGCGCTTCAAGCAGGCCGTGGACGAGTTCCCGGGCATCCAGGACCCGTTCTGGAAGGGCTACCTCCACGTCAACGAGACCAAGTACTGCAACGTCCAGCCGGACACCTGGAACGCCGCATCTGCAGGAGATCGCCCGGGAGTTCTGCTCACCCGAGTTCGTGGCCTGGCTGGAGAAGCTCACCGGCATCGAGGGCCTCATCCCGGACTGGACGATGGATGGCGGCGGCCTGCACCAGACGCTCCGCGGCGGCCACCTCAACATCCATGCGGACTTCACGACCCACCACGTCCACGAGAACTGGGCCCGGCGGGTCAACATCCTGCTCTACCTCAACGAGGAGTGGCACGAGGAGTGGGGCGGGCAGCTGGAGCTGTGGGACAAGGAGATGACCGCCTGCCAGGCGAAGGTGACTCCCGCCGGCAACCGGATGCTCGTGTTCAGCACCGGCTTCGACACCTTCCACGGACATCCCGACGGGCTCACCTGCCCACCCGACGTCGCCCGTCGTTCACTGGCCCTCTACTACTTCACCGAGGAGACGGAGACGGTCCGGCGCGCCACCAACTACCGGGCGCGACCCACGGACGGGCTCAAGCGCTACGCGATCGCGGCGGATCGCCGCGTCCTTGACGCCTACGACCGGATCAAGCGGCGCCTGGGCATCAACGACGAGAGCGCCCACCGCGTGCTCGAGCGGGTGCATCGCTGGCGGTCTCGCCGGTCGAAGTGACCGAGCGCCTGATCAGTCTGTCTCTCACGTAGGCCGGGACGCCGGCGTCCAACGCGCGCCAGCGTGGGCTCCGGAGCAGCCGGACGACCCTCCGTTCCACCAGGACATCCACCGCGAAGCAGATCGCGATCGTGATCACCGCGGCAACAAGGACGCGCTGCGGCCAGTCCCAGTCGTGGGTGTGCCGAGCGGTGAAGCGGAACACCACGAAGTGCCAGATGTAGAGCGACAGCGAGCGCTGGCCGAGACCGGCGAGCACCGGATGCGCCAGGACCCGGCCGACCGGTCCACCGACCCCACCGAGCGCGATCGCCCCCACGAACACCGCCAGGTCCAGCTGCAGCAGGGTGCCTCCCCAGCGGAGGAAGGAGCTGTCGCCCGCACCGAGCCGATCGCTGGCGCACCACCAGAAGAGCGGTGGTAGCAGAGCGAGGCTCCCCACCATGGTGCGATCGAGCCAGCGGCGATCCAGCGCGCGAAACCAGGCCAACGGGGCGAGGAACCTCACGGCGGCCCCGGCCAGGACCCCCAGGACGAAAGCGTCCATCCGCGCCGTCGTCCTCAGCAGTACGAAGAAGGAGGGCTCGATCGCAGCGACGTGGAACCTCCACCAGACCAGCAGGAGGTAGAAGCCGGTCAGGCCGAACAGGATGCCCACGGGACGACGGCGGAACATGTAGACGAACAGAGACATCAGCACGAAGGCCTGCATGTCGACCGAGAGGTACCAGAGGTGGCCGAGGTCGGGCCGCGAGCTGAGCAGGTTGTCCTGCACGAACCAGTTCCAGGTGTAGGTCAGCACGTGCAGCACCGAGCGCCGGTTGTCCGCCGTCGAGCTCGTGTCTGTCGAGTCGAAGACAGCCACCAGCATCAGCACCGCGAGCATCAGCCACAGGCTCGGACCCACCCGCACGATCCGCCTGAGCAGCGTGACATCGACACGCATCCTCTCGAGCCCTCTGTGCCCCGCCAGCGCGCGATACGTCAGGTATCCGGAGGCGACCAGGAACACCGTGACGGCGGCGTTGCCGTTGCGCAGGATCGCCCGCGCCCAGTGGTGCTCGTCCACCGTTTCCACCGAGAACAGCAGCCAGCTGTGGGACAAGACGACGACGATGAGCGCGATGCCGCGGAGTCCGTCGAGCACGCCGAGGCGCTGAGGACTGGCCGCCGGAGCGACCGAGTCTCGCTCCAACCTGTCTTCCGCCACGCCGCGAACTGTAGTGCGGCAGCGAGTCGAAGTGGCGGGCGTCACGCTGCTGCTACGCTGCCGCGACACCATGTGACTGGGAGGTAATCAGGGTGCGTACGAAGTTGGGCTATGCCCTCACGTTCCTCGGCGTTTTCCTGATAGTCGTTGCGATCCTGGCGCAGACCTACGCCAAGACCAGCCTCAAGAAGACGCCGAGCGACGCGGACTCGCTCACCAACCTTTCCGGCACCGCGATCCTCAACGGCCCGGAGGGTTTCGAGCAGTTCCCCGTGCTCGCGTTCAGCACCACCAAGGCGGACTCGGACAAGTCCGACGGCGATGTCGTCCTGTTCCAGTACTCCAGCTGCGTCGTGCGGGACGAGGGCGGGATCGAGGGCTGCGTCTCCAGCGACGACCCGGAAGGGCGGCTCCTGACTGCCTCGACCGACACCTTCGCCGCAGACCGCAAGACGGCACTGGCCGTCAACGACGACGACTACCTCCCGGCGGGGGCGATGCCGCACGAGGGGCTTCTCAACAAGTGGCCGTTCGACGCGCAGAAGAAGACCTACCCCTACTGGGAGGGCACGACCAACCAGGCCGTTCCGGCGACGTTCTCCCGCGTCTCGAGCATCGACGGCCACGAGGTCTACATCTACTCGGTCGAGGTCAAGGACGCCCCCATCGAGATCGGCGACGGTATTGCCGGGCTCTACAGCGACTCCGAAGAGATCTCGATCGAACCGCGGACCGGGGCGTTCGTGAACGTCGAGCGCAAGGTGATGCAGACGACTGCTGACGGGAATCCGGTCCTGTCCCTGAAGCTCGCCTACACCGACGACGAGGTTCAGGACAGCCTTGGCGACGCGGTGGACTCCGCCGACAAGCTGCACCTGCTGACCGTGGTGGTGCCGTTGATCGGCTACATCGCTGGCGGCGTGTGCCTCCTTGCCGGGCTGGTGCTCCTGCTCACGCGCCGCCAACGCGACGGCGGGCACGTCCTGGCGCAGGACGATGCGGACGACGACGCCGACGCCAAGGTGAAGGTCTGACTCCCTAGGACTCTCTAGGAGGGGGGCTCCCAGTCCGCGCCGAAGAGCGCGGTCCCGGGGGTGAACCTGCCGCGGGTCTCCGACCACCCTCCCCAGACCCGGTCATGGCCCTCGGGCCACTCGGGCTCGAGCAGGTCGGTGATCCGGAAGCCGTGCCCGGCCAGCAGCGCCACCCAGTCACCGAGGGTCCGGTGGTGCTCGACATACGCCACGCGGCCGGTGCGGTCCTCCACCTCGACGTACGGCGTGCGGTCCCAGTAGGACTGGGAGGCGGTCAGCCCTTCCGGACCCGGGTCGTCGGGGAACATCCACCGCGTCGGGTGCGTGACCGAGAACGCGAAGCGGCCGCCGCGGCGCAGCACCCGGGCGGTCTCGGCCACCGCATCGCCGATGTCCGCCACGAACTGCAACGCCCCGAACGAGCAGAACACCACGTCGAAGCTGTCGTCGGCGAACGGCAGCGCGGTCGCGGTGCCGAGGACCGCCGGCACGGCGACCCCGGTCTCGTCGTCGATCCGCCGGGAGTGCTGCAGCTGGCGGAAAGACAGGTCGACCCCGACGCCGTGCCCGCCGTGGCCGCGCACCCAGCGTGAGCACTGGCCCGCGCCGGATCCGACCTCGAGCACGTCCTTGCCGTTGACGTCGCCGAGGACCCCCGCCTCGTCCTCGGTCAGCCCCTCCGGCCCCCACAGGAAGCCGGCGTCGCCGAGGTAGCTGCCGTGAGTGGCTTGGTACTCGTCGGCGTACCGGTCCCAGTCGGGCCCGTTGGCCGCCCGTGACTCCCGCTCGTCGACGGCCCGGCGCTCGACCCGCACCGGGCGGTCGTACGGCGTGCCCATGCGCCGATAGTCCCAGACGGTGCGCACGGCGTCCCCGCCGGAGCCGCGTACGGAACGTCTGGGACTATCGCCCCCCGACCGGGCGACAGGTCAGCTGACGACCCTGGCCCCGATCGCGGGGTTGTCGGTGAAGAAGCCGTCGATGCCGGCCCGGAGGAACGCCCTGAGCTCGCCCTCCAGGTCTCCGGGGGCGTTCGGGTCGGCGCTCGAGCGGAACTGCAGGGGCAGGAACTGGTTCTCCACGCGGAACGTGAACGGGTGGACGACGAGGTCGAACCGGTGCGCGTCGCCGATCACGGGGGTCGGCCGGAGCAGCCGGCCCTCGGCGTCGCGCGGGATCAGCAGGTCCTTGCAGGGGCCGATCCCGTCGGCGTACTTCGAGACCTTGCGGAGCCCGGCGCGGGTGACCAGATCGGCGTACGTGGTCGGGTCGCCCGTCGACTTCAGGTCGAACGGCGCACCCGTGCAGTCGAGCAGCTGGACCAGCGGGATGTCGGTCTTCTTGTCCAGCTGCTTGAGGTTGGTGGTCTCGAAGCTCTGGATGAAGGCCGGATAGTCGTCGCCGATCCCGTTCGCCGAGAGCGTCGACAGCAGCGGCTCCTCGGGGGACAGCCCGATCGAGTCGAAGTAGCTCGGGTGCTTGGTCTCCGGGTAGACGCCCACCTGGCCGCCGTTGCACGTTCGCGAGTGCCGGGCCAGGTCGAGCACCTCGTCGAGGGTCGGGATCGTGTAGAGGCCGTCGAACGCCGTGTTCTTGGGCCGCACCTGAGGGAGGCGCTCGACGGCGCGCAGGGTCTTCAGCTGGGCCAGGGTGAGGTCCTCGGTGAACCAGCCGGTGATGCTCTTCCCGTCGATGACCTTGGTCGTCTTCAGGCCCGCGAACTCCGGGTGGCCGGCCACGTCGGTGGTGCCGGTGATGTCGTTCTCGTGCCGGGCCACCAGGACGCCGTCCTTGGTGGGCACCGTGTCGGGCTCGATGAAGTCGGCGCAGGCCAGGATCGCCTGCTCGTACGACGCGAGGGTGTGCTCGGGCCGGGTGCCGGACGAGCCACGGTGGCCGATCAACGTCGCTGAGTGCGGGTGCGTGGGCGCCTTGGCGTCGGGGTCGACGATCACCATCTCGGTGTCGTCGGGAGTGCCCGGCACCCGTGCGTCGTCGCCGGGGTAGTTGTTGTCGTTGGCGATCAGCAGGTTGCCGTCGCGGAGCTGGACCACGGTCTCCACCGACACGAACGGGAACGAGAACGGGTCGCTCACGCCGACCGCGCCGGGTGACGAGGCCCGGCCGATGCCGTCGGGGTTGGCGATCTTGAGGAGGTCGACCAGGAGCGACTTCTCGACATATCCCTCGGCGTCGGTGCGGTTGAGGTCGACCTCGTAGATCCGCTTGAACACCGCGGCCGGGCCGTCGTAGTTGTCGCGCTCGTCGACCAGCAGCTTGCCCTTCTTCACGGTGAAGGCGTCGCCGGCGAAGTTGGTGGCCTCGTCGGTCTGGTAGGCCCAGCGCCTGCCGGTGTACTGGCCGGTCGTGGTGTCGAACTCGTAGATCCACCGGCGGCGCTGGTCGCTGTCGTCGGTGAAGGCACCCTCGAGGATCGGGTAGAGGTGCTTGCCGTCCGCCGAGCCACCCATCGCCTCGAAGCCGCGGCTCGCGCCGATCCGGGTGGCCTGGCCGGGCTGGAGGTAGGGGTTCTGCGGCGACATCCCGTCCGGGAACGGGACGGGCGCCTGCAGCAGCTTGCCCGTCGCGCTCGCGTGGAGGAGGAACGGGCCGAACTCGTCACCGATCCAGAACGTCCCGTCGGGCGAGCGGACCAGGGACTCGACGTCGAAGTCGGCGCCGGTCAGCAGCCGTTCCGGCGTCGCGTCGTTCACGATCGGGAAGTCGATCTTGTGGTCCGGGTCGCGCAGCGCGATGAAGCTCTTGACGTCGATCCGGCCCGGCCCGCCGTGAGCGGTCTCCCACTGCGGCTTGACGACGTAGATGCGGAGCAGGAAGTCGGCGGAGTTGGCCTTGGTGCCGAAGCCGTTGTCCGGCTGGGCGTAGAAGAGGCCGTGGTCGCCCTCGACCACGGCGGAGAAGCCGGGGATCACCTGGCCCGCGAACGGGCCGGTGCGGCCGTTGGCCGGGGTCGCCAGGGCGCCGGACGGCGGGCCGGGCTCGAGGTGGTCGGCGGAGAGCGTGGCCCGGGCGAGCAGCGTGGGCGTCTTGACCTTGTGCGGCTGGCTGGCCAGGGCGGGGGGAGCGGGGCTGAGGACGACGAGGGTGCTGGTGGTGGCGAGGGCGAGGCCCAGCCACTTCCCGAGTGGAGGCATGGCGGGACCCTTGCGGGGTTCGGCGACGCGGGGGTGACGAGCCGACGAACGCTCAGGGAAGACTGGGCACGTGGACTTCTCCTCGATGACCCCGCTCGCGGGCGGCTGGTCCGGGCAGACCTTCCTCGCCGAGGCGGCGGGGGAGCGCAGCGTGGTCCGCGTCTACCCACCGGGCGCACGCGCCGAGGCGGCGCCCGAGACCGACGCGGCCGTGCTGCGGCTGGTGCGCGGCCTGGTGCCGGTGCCGGA
This sequence comes from uncultured Actinomycetota bacterium, assembly GCA_963798045.1. GTDB lineage: Bacteria > Actinomycetota > Actinomycetes > Propionibacteriales > Nocardioidaceae > Nocardioides. Next base: position 269,403 of record CAWCSB010000001.1, on the reverse strand, counting down.
GGTGCTCGAGGTGCGCCCGGGCCGGCCGGAGGACGACCAGCCGGGACTGCTGGTCACGTCGTTCCTCCCGGGCACCCGCGGCGACGAGCTGCTGCCGACCCTCGACGAGGCGGGCCTGGCGGAGGTCGGCGCCACGCTGGGTGGCCTGGTCGCCGATCTCGGTGGGATGCCGATGCTGCGGACCGGTCCCTTCGTCGACCCGCAGCTGGCGATCGGCGACTTCGGCCTCGACGGGCTCTCTGAGTACGTCGAGACCCGGCTCCCCGAGCTCGGCCACCTGTCCCCGGAGGAGATCGACGGGCTGCGCGAGGTCGCGCTGGACGCGCAGGTGTTGCTCGACTCGGTGCCCAGGGCCTGCCTCGTGCACAGCGACCTCAACCCGAAGAATCTCCTGATCGACCCGGACACGCGCGCCCTGACCGGGGTCCTGGACTGGGAGTTCGCACACGCCGGTCACCCGTTCACCGACCTCGGCAACCTGCTCCGCTTCGACCGCGCACCGGTGTTCGAGGCGGCCGTGCTGGCGGCGTACGCCGAGCGCCGCGGCACGCCGCCGCCGGAAGCGCTGGGCCTGGCCCGCGCCGCCGACCTGTGGGCACTTGTCGACCTCGCGGCCCGGCGTACGGCCAACCCGGTGGCCGAGCGGGCAGACCGGCTGCTGCGGGCGATCGCCCGCGAGCGCGATCCGGGCGTGCCCGCACCCGCGTGAGCGCCGGCGCGCACCGCCTCTGAACGAGCCGGGCACAAGTTGGCCGGAACAGGAGTCGCCGCGTAGGCTGTTCTATTGCGTAGAGGTCTGCCTACGTCCCGTACGGAGTGGACTCACAGCTCGCTATTGACGCCGGCTCCTGTCACGGGAGCCAGCGCAGCAACCAGTCGGTAGTGAAATCGACCTCTCGCGCGCCCACACAAACATCTGCCCACCTAAAGGTCTACCTCCCTTATGACAGCCACAATCTCCATTCTTCCGGACTACGACGCGCCCCAGGTGGCCGTCAACGACATCGGGTCGGAAGAAGACTTCCTCGCCGCCATCGACGAGACCATCAAGTACTTCAACGACGGCGACATCGTGGAAGGCACCATCGTCAAGGTGGACCGCGACGAGGTCCTGCTCGACATCGGCTACAAGACCGAGGGCGTCATCCCCTCGCGCGAGCTGTCGATCAAGCACGACGTCGACCCCAACGAGGTCGTCACGGTAGGCGACAAGGTCGAGGCCCTGGTCCTCCAGAAGGAGGACAAGGAAGGCCGGCTGATCCTCTCCAAGAAGCGCGCCCAGTACGAACGCGCCTGGGGCACGATCGAGCAGGTCAAGGAGGAGGACGGCGTCGTCGAGGGCACCGTCATCGAGGTCGTCAAGGGTGGGCTCATCCTCGACATCGGCCTGCGTGGCTTCCTCCCCGCCTCCCTGGTGGAGATGCGCCGCGTGCGTGACCTGCAGCCGTACGTCGGCCAGACGCTCGAGGCGAAGATCATCGAGCTCGACAAGAACCGCAACAACGTCGTCCTCTCGCGCCGCGCGTGGCTGGAGCAGACCCAGTCCGAGGTGCGCCACGGCTTCCTGACCCAGCTCCAGAAGGGCCAGATCCGCAAGGGCGTCGTCTCCTCGATCGTCAACTTCGGTGCGTTCGTGGACCTCGGCGGCGTCGACGGCCTGGTGCACGTCTCCGAGCTCTCGTGGAAGCACATCGACCACCCGTCCGAGGTCGTGACCGTCGGTGACGAGGTCACCGTCGAGGTGCTCGACGTCGACATGGACCGCGAGAGGGTCTCCCTGTCGCTCAAGGCGACGCAGGAGGACCCCTGGCAGCACTTCGCCCGCACCCACCAGATCGGCCAGATCGTGCCGGGCAAGGTCACCAAGCTGGTGCCGTTCGGCTCGTTCGTGCGGGTCGAGGAGGGCATCGAGGGCCTGGTGCACATCTCCGAGCTGGCCGAGCGTCACGTCGAGATCCCCGAGCAGGTCGTCCAGGTCAACGACGACGTGATGGTCAAGATCATCGACATCGACCTCGAGCGTCGCCGGATCTCGCTGTCCCTCAAGCAGGCCAACGAGACCGCCGCCGCGGCCGAGGTCGAGGACTTCGACCCGACGCTCTACGGCATGGCTGCCACCTACGACGACCAGGGCAACTACGTCTACCCCGAGGGCTTCGACCCCGAGACGGGCGAGTGGCTCGAGGGCTACGACGACCAGCGCGCGGTCTGGGAGGACCAGTACGCCAAGGCGCACGCCCGCTGGGAGGCGCACCTCAAGCAGCAGGAGGAGGCCGCCAAGGCCGAGGTCGAGGCCAGCGAGACCACGTCCTACTCCAGCGGCAGCGAGTCCGAGGAGACCGAGGCCGACAGCGGCGGCTCCTTGGCCTCCGACGAGGCCCTGCAGGCCCTCCGCGAGAAGCTGACCGGCGGGGCCAGCTGACCTCCACCCTGTAGCCACACGCGCGAGCGCGGCCAGCCTGGTGCTGGCCGCGCTCGTGTGCTTTGCGGTGGTTGGTCCCGGTCGGTCCGGTCAGGGACGCCGGGGGCCGCGCAGCTTGACGATCGCCAGGTCCCTCTGCGCCGGGTTGCCAACCGAGGCCACCCGGATCCGGCCGGTGAGGTGGGACCGCACCGACGCCGAGTGGAGCCGACGTAGCTTGACGGTGATGGTGATGGCCGCACCCGGGGCAAGCTTCCGGGTGCGGTAGTCGCCCGCCAGCACCTCGCGGGTCACGTCCTTGCGGCCTACCAGGTAGCGGACCGTCACGTGTCGGTTGCTCCCGGTGCCGGTGACGGCCACCCGGTCGCTCTTGACGCCCCGGTTGGCGATACGCACCTGGAACTTCTTGGTGGCGTACGACGAGGTTCGCACCGTGGCCTTCTGTCCCGACAACCCGAAGATGCCGGCACCGACGAACGGCCCGCGCGGCCCGCGCACCTCGGCGTCCGGCAGGTACGTCGAGCGGACGGAGTAGGGCACCGTCGTCGTCTGGTTGTTGCCTGCGCCGTCGGTGGCCACAACGGTCAGGGTGTGCTGGCCGGGGGAGCCGTCCAGTGCGGCGCCGTTGGCGGTCGAGCCGGTGCACCCGACCAGGTTCGAGCCGCCGGTGTCTGTGCACCTGTAGTCGGCCGACGGGAGCTGCCCCTCGACGTACGCCGCACCCGGGGCGGGCGTCACGGAGGTCGCTCGGGGAACGGTGGCATCGGGCCCTGGGAACTTCAGGGACCGGTAGCTGAAGTAGCCGTCCGATGCGGCGAGGGACCAGACCTGGTTGCCCGCCGCCGTCGTCTCGCTCGCGATGGTCGGCGATGGGGTGCCGTCCCCGCCGTCCGCCTCCATCGAGTGCCCGATGAAGACGTTGGCTTGGGGGTTCCCCGCGTCCAGCCGCTGGGCTGAACCCGCGAACTCACTGAACTTGCCGGTCGGAATCTCATCCATCAGCTCCGCAGTCCCCGCGGTCTCGTCCAGCCGGTAGACCGCGACCCGGCTGGACGGCCGGGTGATGCGTGGACCGTCGGGGTCGGAGGGATCCGGGCACAGCGGCTGGGGCGTGGTGGCGGTGACCTTGGAGCCATTGTCGAAGATCTGGATGTCGCCGTTCGCCAGCTCGCGTGCCGTGTGCTGGGCGCACGGACCGCCGAACGGGTCGTCGTCGAAGGTGAAGTCGCTGTTGACCCCGCCGAGCCTCCACATCACCTCTCGGGTCGTGCGGTTGACCTTCATCACCTGGCTCAGGTGGCGGAACGACAGGAGCAGGTTGCCGTCCTGCATGATCTCGACCGAGTTGAGGTGGGCGTAGTCGGGGAGGCCGGTGAGCCCGTCGGTCGCGGGATCGACCTCGCCATCCTCGTAGCTGTTCCACGCGAAGATCACGTTTCCAGCCGCGTCGACCTCCTCGACGATCGAGTCGATCTTGTCCGGGTCGGTCTGCGTGGGTTGCCGGTGCTCGTAGGCCATCAAGATCCGGCCGCCGCCCGGCAGCAGGATCGAGTCGTGGAACTCGGTGTTGACCAGGTTCTTCGTCGTGTGGCTCGCGACCGGCTGGAACGACCGGTCGAGCTCGACGATGTCGAAGGTGCTGTCGAGGGCGTCGGTCCGTCCCCGGGCCACCGAGTAGTTCCCGTTGGGCTGGAGCTTGAGATCGTGGGGATTCAGCGTCGAGCGCACGTAGCTCGGCACGCCTCGGTGATCGACGACGGCCTCGAATCTGGCGGTGGAGAAGAAAGACGTCAGGGTCAGGAAGACGTGGCCGGGAGTGGGGCCGGCCCCGGTGCTCGTGGCGGTCAAGGTCGGGAAGCCGGGCGGCAGGTAGATGAACGACTGGTTCGAGGTCCCGCCGGCATCCACGATCTGCACGTTGACTTCGTCGCCGGACTGGAGGCCGGACACTGCCACGGGGGTGCCTGCTGCGACGGCTCGTCCATCAAGTCGGACCTGGGCCGCGGGGTCCGAGCTCGCGGCGGTGATCTGGACGGCGCCGTTGGTCAGCGTCGTCGTGCGGATGCCGAACCGGTCGATGGCCTCGTCGTAGGCAGGGAATGTGTCGACTCCCGCGCCGGCGACCGTCACCGACCTGATCGGCGCCATGGCCGCCGGGGTTGGCACGGCTTCCGACCCGGCCGCCGGCACGACGGGCGCGGCCACCGCCACTGCGAAGACGACAGCGGCGGGGATCGTGTGCCTGAGAGGTGCAATTCGGCGGAGCACCCGCGAACGGTATCCGCTCGCGACCCGGACGTCGGCTCGCTGGCCTCAGTCGACCGTGTCGCCGGCGGCGGTGATGGACTCGAAGGCAGAGTGGGTCAGCTCGATGAACGCCTTCCGGTCCACCTTTCGTCGCTTGGACTCCACGTACACCAGGTTCGCATTGACGTAGTAGTGGCTGTCGGGGTCCAGCACGATCGAGTCAGCGCTGCCGTCGTCGCCGAGGCTGACCATGCGGATCGCCCCGGGCGGCCCGTCGAACATGTCGACGCCGTTGGGGTTGCCCTTCGTCTCGTCGTAGAACGAGTCGAAGTACTCGTCGGTGAAGTGGTAGGCCGCGATCCGCAGCTGGGCCAACGCCTTGGTGTCGCGGTAGACGCACCATTGCTGGCCGTTGAGGTCGTCTCCGCCGCGCGCGTAGTCGACCCGGCCGAGGACCGGCGTCAGCTCGGGCGAGCCCACGGCCGGGCAGAACGAGGGGAGCAGCACCTTCGGCTGTGCCCCTGCGGGCTCCGCCGCGTCGCCGAGGGCCTGCATGACAGCGACGAGGAGCCTGTCCCTGGTGCGGCCGCCCTTGATGATGGAGTCCGACTCCTCGGACACACTGACGAACAGGCCGGTGTTGCCGACCAGGCCGATTGCGTCGCTCGAGGTGAAGTCGCCGGTGGTGTACGCCAGGAATCCCACCTGGTCGGAGATCGGGGTGCCGCCGGGCCCCTCGAGGAACTTCTGTACGTCGCCGGGCGTGAAGTCACCCGGGTAGTAGCCGAAGGTCATCGGCGTGCCGTCGTCGCCGCCCTTCACGCCGTCGTCGAACGACACCACGCAGGCATAGCGCAGCCGCGTCTCGCTGATCAGGATGCCGCCGTACCCGACGAAGTCGCGGTCGAGCCTTACCTGGCTGCGGCGCTTCTTGGGGATCAGCTTCTGCCAGGTCGCCTCGGGGACCATCGCGCAGGGGTCGAGGACCTCGCTCTGGGCGGCCTCGGAGGCGTCCTCACCGGGGGAGTCGCTGGGGGAGTCGACTGGAGGAGTCACTGGGGGAGTCGCTGGCGTCTGCGGTCGTGCTGGCGCTCGAGGACTCGCTGCTGCCGGCCGGGTCGTCATCACCGCCCGCACAACCGGTCAGGGCGACGAGCAGTGCCAGGCAAAGTAAGAGGCGGGCAGTTCGGTGCACAGCACCGTCCTGCCCGCCTTAGGGGACGTGAAACCGGAGTAGGGACCCGGGGGTCACCGCGCGGTCGGCGCGATGAAGTCGGTGTCTTGGAAGTGCGAGACCGGGGGCCGCTGCGGGCCCGGGCCGTCGGTGATCACGCGGCGCACGGTCTCCACGCTGAGGAACACGGCAACCGCCAGAAGGATGATTAGGAAGGTCATGGCAGTAATCATGCCGCCGATGTATTCCTGCCACGAGTGGCAGGAATGCCACCCTGCATTGATTTTCTGCCAACGTTGCGTCAACATGGGCGACATGCCGCAGACCGTGTCCCCCGTCGGGCCCGTCCACACCGTCGCCGTGATCGTCCAGGACGGCGCCGAGCCGTTCGGGCTCGGCTCGCTCGTCGAGGTCTGGGGCGAGCCGGAGCACCCCGAGGACGATGCGCCCGTCTTCGACTTCCGGGTCTGCACTCCACGCCCCGGTCGGGTCAAGGGCCGCTCCGACTACGACCTCTTCGTCGAGCGCGGCCTCGAAGCCACGGCCGACGCCGACCTGGTCTGCCTCGCGCCGCACCTCGACTTCCTCGAGCACGACGACGCAGTGCTCGAGGCGATCCGGGCGGCCAACGACCGCGGCGCGATCCTCTACGCGCACTGCTCGGGGACCTTCGAGCTCGGCGCCGCAGGCATCCTCGACGGCCGCGAGTGCACCACGCACTGGCGCTACACCGGGCTGCTCGAGGAGATGTACCCCGAGGCCAAGGTCAAGCCCGACGTCCTCTACTGCCATGACGACAACATCCTCACCGGGGCCGGCTCGGCGGCCGGCATCGACGCATCGCTGCACCTGATGCGCGACCTCTACGGCGCCCGCGTGGCCGCGACGACGGCCCGCCGGATCGTCGTACCCCCGCACCGCGACGGTGGCCAGGCCCAGTTCATCGAGCGCGCCGTCCCCGACTGCGACAGCGAGACGTTCGGGCCGCTGCTCGAGTGGATCGTCGGCCACCTCGACGAGGACCTCGACGTCGACACCCTGTCCCGCAAGTCGCTGATGTCGCCGCGCACCTTCGCGCGCCGGTTCCGCGCCGAGACCGGCGCCACGCCGCACTCGTGGGTGACCCAGCAGCGGGTGCTGCGCGCCGAGGAGCTCCTCGAGCAGACCGACCGCTCGGTCGAGTGGATCGCCTCCGACGTGGGCTTCGGCAACGCCGCCACCCTGCGCCACCACTTCACCCGCTCGCGTGGCGTGAGCCCGCAGCAGTACCGCCGCTCCTTCAGGCCTGGCGTCGCCTAGGGTCGGGGCCGTGGCCGGCACCTTCCTTCTCGGCGTCGGCTGCCAGAAGGGCGGGACCGCCTGGCTGCACCGCTACCTCGAGGCGTCGCCCCAGTGCGACCCCGGGTTCCGCAAGGAGTACCACGTCTGGGACTCGCTCGACCTGCCCTCGGGCAAGCTGGCCCGTGAGCGGATCGAGAGTCAGGGCGGGCAGCGGGCGGCGTTCCTCCACGATCCCGACAGCTACTTCGACTACTTCTCGGGACTCCTCGAGCCATCCGCGATCCGGCTGACGGCCGACATCACACCCGGGTACGCCGCGCTCTCGGTCGAGCGGCTGACGATGATCCGTGACGGCTTCGCCTCGCGGGGCGTGCGTCCGGCCGCGGTCTACCTCCTGCGCGACCCGGTCGAGCGCGTCTGGTCGGCCGCCCGGATGGACATGCGCCGCCGTGGCGACGACGCGCCCGAGGATCCCGAGACGCGGGTGAGCCACATGTACAAGCACCCGATGTACGCCGACCGCACCCGCTACGACCTCACCATGGACGCACTCGAGGCAGCCTTCCCGCGCGAGGACGTCTTCTACGGGTTCTACGAGCGGCTCTTCTCCGCCGAGACCCTGGCGCCCCTGTGCGCGTTCCTGGCCATCGACTTCCACCAGCCCGACACCCGTCGGCAGGTCAACGTCTCGCCGAAGTCCGAGGGCGCCGCCCTGCCCGAGGACACCCGCCGGACCATCGCCCGGCACTTCGCCCCGGTCTACGACGCGGTGCAGCGACGCTTCCCCGGGCACGACCTGGCCGAGCTCTGGCCGTCGATGCGGCTGCTCTAGTGGCTCGTGCCTCGCGGCAGCTCGGTGCGGAGCACCTTCCCGGTGAGGGTGCGCGGCAGGTCGGGCAGCGGGTGCCAGGTCTTCGGCCGCTTGGGCGGGGCGAGCCGCTCGCGGACGAACGCGTCGAGCTCGGCCGGCGTCGCGGTGCCGACGTACGCCGCACACACGCGCTGTCCCCACTGCTCGTCGCGGACCCCGTAGACCGCGACGTCGTCGACGCCCGGGTGCTCGAGGAGGGTCTGCTCGACCTCGAGCGGGTAGACGTTCACGCCACCGCTGATCACCAGGTCCTCGCGTCGGCCGTCGAGGAACAGGTAGCCGTCGTCGTCGAGCCGGCCGAGGTCGCCGACGGTGAACGCCGGACCGTCCGGGGTGTCCCGCCACGCGGCGGCGGTCTTGTCGGGGTCGCCGTAGTAGGAGAACCGGGCGAACGGCGGCACCGCGCACCAGATCGCGCCATCCCCGTCCGTGGACAGCACCCGACCCGGCCGGGCCCGGCCGACCGTCCCCGGCCGCGCCAGCCACTCCTCGGCCCGGCACGCGGTGAACTGCCCCTCGGTGGAGCCGTAGAACTCCCAGGTCGAGCCCTCGGGGAACGTGTCGACCAGGCGCCGCTTGAGCGCGTCAGGACAGGGCGCCCCGGCGTGCGCGACCAGCCGGAACGACGAGAGGTCCGGCGTACCGACCTCGTCCCAGTGCGCGAACAGCCGCTGCAGGTGCGTCGGCACGCAGAACATGGACGTCGGCCGCTCCCGCTCGATCGCCTCCGTGATCAGCGCCGGGTCGAAGGCGCCAGGCACGACGACCCGGCCGCCCGCCAGTGCCGTGCCCATGGCGAACCGCAGCGGCGCCGAGTGGTAGAGCGGCGAGAGCACCAGATTCACGTCGCTGTCGGCGAAGCCCCAGAGCGACCCCTCCTCGGCCACGAGCGCCGCGGCGTCGGCGTCGGACAGCAGCCCGCTCCACACGCCCTTCGGCGTCCCGGTGGTGCCACTCGTGCAGTGCATCGGCCGGGCACGGGGCAGCCCCCGGTGGTCGGGGTACGCCGCGCGCAGCTCGCCGAGCAGCTCGGCGGTCGTGACCTGGAGGGTCGGGGAGAGACCGGCCAGGATCCGCTCTCGTTCGAACGTCGTGAGGCGGGGGTCCAGGGGGATCGGTACGACGCCGGCCGCGAGCAGCCCGATGACCGCGTCGAGGTAGTCCGGAGACGGCGACACGAGCAGGGCGACCCGGTCGCCTTCGCGTAGTCCCGTGCTCACCGGGGAACAGTACGGAACTCGCCGGGTCCACCGGACATGTGAGGGTGTGACACGAGGAGGAGCGGTGGGCATGGCCAGTGACGAGCGGGAGCTCGTCGCCGGGCTGCACCAGGACGACCCGGGCGCGCTCGCGGCGCTGTTCGACCGATACGGCGACCGGATCTACAACCACTGCTTCCGCCGCCTCGCCGACTGGGCCGATGCCGAGGACGCCACCTCGTCGGTGTTCCTCGAGGTCTGGCGGCACCGGAGGCGGGTGCAGCTGCACGACGGCTCGGCGCTGCCCTGGCTGTACGGCGTCGCGACCAACGTCTGCCGCAACGCCGGCCGGTCGCGGCGTCGCTACCTCAGGGCGGTGACCAGCCTGCCCGCCCCGGCCGCAGAGCCCGACCACTCCGAGCAGGTGACCGACCGACTCGGCTCCGAGGCCCGGATGCGCGCCGTGCTGGCCAAGATCGACGCGCTGCCGGACCACGAGCGCGAGGTGCTCGGCCTCGTCGCGTGGGCCGGGCTCACCTACGAGCAGGCCGCCGCCGCGCTCGACGTACCCGTCGGCACCGTCCGGTCCCGACTCTCCAGGGCCCGCGCCCGACTCACCGACCTCACCGAGGAGAACCTCCATGACTGAGCCCACTCCGCCGCCCGAGCAGCCGTTGCCGGAGGAGGCACGCGCCCGGATGCGCGCAGATCTGCTGGCCCACGCCCACGAGCACCGCTCCGCCACGCCGCGCTGGCTGGTGCCGGCCGGCGCAGCGGCTGCGGTCGCCCTGGTCGCGGGCCTCGGCTACTGGGCGATCAGCCCGGGTGGCTCCGAACCGAACGGCCTGCCGGTCACTGGCGATGGGACGTCGAACGTGCCCTCCCCACCGTTGACGCCCGCGACCCCGGCGGCTTCCGACCAGGGCACGAGCACGCCGGCGCCGGCGGATGGGAGCGCGCCGGCTGCCACCGACAGCCCGGTCACCGTCGGCACCGGGTCCTGCGAGGACGAGTTGGAGTTCGTCCTCAAGGGCGCTCGGGTTGCCGTGCAGGTCGACGAGTCGTCCGCGTTCTACGTCAAGGGCGACAGGTTCGTGCTCTGCGACAAGCTCGGGGGCCGGACGACGGTGCACCAGCCACTCTCGCTGACCCCGCGGATCAAGGACGTCTCGACCTACGACCTGAGCTCGGTCATCGACGGCAAGCAGGTCGTCCGTGTGGCCGGCGGCCTCGTGCCGGAGGGGTCGCTCGCGTACGACGTCGAGTACACCTTCCCCGACGGTCACACCGAGCGCGCCAGGAAGGTCTCGGACGCGGAGGGACGCACGTGGTGGTACATGGCCTACACGTACGCCGACCCGGGCGGCAACGAGATGCAGCAGCCAGCGATCGAGGTCACGGTCTCGCTGTCAGGGGCGCAGTACACCTACCCCTTGCAATGGGGCGTCGACACCTGTGCCCAGGCCAACCACGGCTGCTGAGGTCTAGAGGCCGAGGTCGTCCGCCAGCTGCTCGACCAGCGTGGCGTAGTGCGCCTCGTAGTCGAGCACGCCCTTGAACATGTGGCCGAACAGCTCCAGGGAGATGTTGCCGAACAGCGTCGCCCAGGCCATCAGCCCGCGCACGGCGTAGGCCTCGTCGAGCTCGCCGCCGACGAACGTCCGCACTGGGGCGATCGAGGCCAGCTCCTCCTTCGTGGGAGGCCGGGTCGGTGCGGCGGGGGACCGGCCCGCCTCCTGGGCGTCCAGAACGAGAGCGAGCAGCGCCCGCGACACCCGGGTGGCCGAGGCGATGGTGTCCTGCGGCGCGGCGTACCCCGGAACCGGTGAGCCGTAGGTGAGGGCGTACTCGTGCGGGTGCGCCACCGCCCAGCCCCGCAGCCCCTGCGCCAGGCCCGACCCAGCGACCGCGGAAGTCGTCGCGGTCTGCGGTGCCGTCGCCGTCCTCGACCGCCTGGCCGAGGTCGTCGAAGGCGCAGGATCAGCAGCGCGGTCAGCAGGGCGTCGCGGCTGGGGAAGTAGCGGTAGACCGCGGAGGAGGCCATCTCGAGGTCGCGCGCGATCTGCCGGACCGAGAGTGCCGCCGGCCCGACCTCGGCCAGCTGGACGCTGGCCCGGTCCAGGATCGCGCGGGTCAGCTCGGCGCGGGCCAGGGCGCGCGCGGTGCGCGGTGCGGACGGCATGGCGGTCATTCTGGCACGAAACGAGAGCGGTGCATACAAATGTGAGCAGTGCTCTTGATTCTTTGCCTTGGATGCTCTAGCGTCGAGAACGAGAGCGGTGCTCTCGTTTCTGACGACCAGACTTGAGGAGTAGAGATGAACGAGCGTCACGTGGTGGTGGGCGCCGGCCCGGTCGGGCTGGCGACGGCGGAGCTGCTGGTCGAGCAGGGCAAGGATGTCGTGCTGGTGAGCCGGTCCGGCACCGGCCCGGAGATCGGCGGCGTACGTCGCGAGGCGGCCGACGTCGCCGACGCGGGCCGGCTCGTCGAGCTGGCCCAGGGCGCGGCCGCGCTCTACAACTGCGTCAACCCGCCGTCGTACACGGTGTGGCCGGAGTTCTGGCCGCCCGTCGCGGCGGCGTTCCTGGAGGCCGCCGAGAAGTCCGGCGCCGTGCTGGTCACCGCGGCCGCGCTGTACCCCTACGGCCCCGTCGACGGCCCGATGGTCGAGGGCCTGCCGGACGCCGCGACGACCAAGAAGGCGCTGATCCGAGGCGGGATGTGGGCCGAGGCCAAGGCGCCGGCACGAGGCGGGCCGGATCAGGGCGGTCGAGGTGCGCGGCTCGGACTACATGGGACCTCGCGTCTCGACCGCCACGGGCCACATCGCCCGGGTCGCCCCGGCGGCGCTGGAGGGCAAGACCGTCCGGGTCTTCGGCAGCCCCGACCAGCCGCACTCGTTCACCGACGTGCGCGACATGGCCCGCGCGCTGGTCCGGGTCGCCGGCGAGCCGACGCGCGTGGGGACGGGTCTGGCACGCGCCGACCAACCCCGCCAAGACCCAGACCGAGGTGCTCCAGGACGTCGCCGCCTCCGTGGGCCGCACGATCGGCAAGGTCAAGTCGATGCCGCACGTGCTGCTGTCGGTCGGGGGCGCGGTCGTGCCCGCTGCTGCGCGAGCTGCGGGAGACGGAGTACCAGTTCGCCGCGCCGTACGTGCTCGACTCCTCCGACATCGAGAGGACGTTCGGCCTCGCGCCCACCCGTGGGCCGAGGTCTGCCGGGCGACGGCCGAGAACGCGCTGCAGGCGTCCGGCGTCAGCCCTCGACGTCAGCGATCGAGTGCGGGAACCGCGTCGGCGTGAACTGCACGGCTCCGGCCGGCACCTGCCAGGGCACCACCACGACGTCGAACCGCCCCGCCTGCACCGCGGGGTCAGCCTCCTTGAGGGCGCGCGCCTCGTCCGGGGTGACCCGCAGGATCGACAGGCCGCGGAACCTGTCGTGGCCGAGCGGTCCGGCCGCCAGCAGGTGGCCCTGCTCGTGCAGCTTGGCCAGGTGGTCGAGGTGCGCGTCCTGCATGGCGTTCGCGGTCTCGTCGTCCCAGTCGGGCGCGTCGTCGCGCAGGACCAGCAGGGAGACGGTGAACGAGTCGAAATCCACCCCTGTCACGCTAGTCGCGTGCGCGTCGGTCTGACAGGTGGCATCGCCTCCGGCAAGAGCACGGTCGCGGAGATCCTCGTGGAGCTCGGCGCCGTGCTGATCGACGGCGACGCGCTGGCCCGGGAGGTGGTCGCCCGCGGGACGCCGGGGCTGGCGCAGGTGGTCGAGGAGTTCGGCGAGGATCTGCTGACCCCGGAGGGCGACCTCGACCGAGCGGCCCTGGGTCGGATCGTGTTCTCCGACGAGTCCGCCCGCCGCCGGCTCGAGGCGATCACCCACCCGCTGATCTTCGAGCGGTACGCCGAGCTCGAGGCCGCCGCGCCGCCCGAGGCTGTCGTCGTCCACGACATCCCGCTGCTGGCCGAGTCCGGCCGGGCTGACACCTTCGACGAGGTGATCGTGGTCGACGTCCCCGCCGAGCTGCAGATCGAGCGGATGATGCGCGACCGCGGCTGGACCCGGGAGGACGCCGAGTCCCGCATCGCCGCCCAGGCCTCCCGCGAGGACCGGCTGGCCATCGCGACGTACGTCATCGACAACACCGGCTCCCTCGAGGAGCTGCGGGCCCGCGTCGTCGAGGTGCATGCGGCGCTGCTGAGCACGAGCCCGCTGGTCGAGGCCGTCGAGACCGTGCTCGGCGACCTCGGCCACCCCGACGAGCGGATCCGCGTCGGTCTCACCGAGGACGGCCTGGTGGAGTTCACCTTCCCCGACGGGAGCCGACACTCCACCAGCAGTGAGCCGCAGGACCCGGCGCGCCTGCTCGTCGACACCGCGTACGCGTTCCAGAACGACGCCAACTTCTGGCTCCCCGACGCCTGGGGCGAGGCGCTCCCGCCGTGCCCGGGCCACCAGCACCCGCTCGACCCGCGCGTGGTCGATGGCACGGCCTGGTGGGTCTGCCCGACCAGCCTCCAGCAGGTCGCCGAGATCGGCGATCTCGCCCGCCGACCCGTCGTTACTGACGAGCAGTAACGACGGCTCGGCGTGAAGTGGGTGGTGACCCGTCGTTACTGACGAGCAGTAACGACGGCTCGGCGTGAAGTGGGTGGTGACCCGTCGTTACTGACGAGCAGTAACGACGGCTCGGGGTGCTGGAAGCAAGACGAGGGCCCCCGCCAGCTCGTGGCGGAGGCCCTCGTCTCTCGTGGGACCGCTGAGTCTCGGGTTCAGCGGCCCTGCTCGGGTGGCCCTGTCGTGGCGGCGCTCAGGCGGCCAGGTCGGGGTCGGCGATCCGGCGCAGCTTCTGCAGCGCCTCCCGCTCGAGCTGGCGGACCCGCTCGGCGGAGATGCCGTGCTTGGCACCGATGTCCGCCAGCTTGTGCTGGCGGCCGTCAACCAGGCCGTAGCGCGAGCGGATGATGTCGGCGGCGCGCTCGTCGAGGTGCTGGACCAGCGTGTTGAGCCGGTCGCGGGACTCCACGTCGAGCACGGTCAGGTCGGGGCCGGGTGAGGTCTCCTGGGCCATCAGATCGCCCAGGGAGGTGTCGCCGTCCTCGTCGACGGGTGAGTCGAGGCTGACGTGCTCACGGCCCCACGCCATCAGGTCGAGGACCCGGTCGAGGTCCATGTCGAGCTCGACCGCGATCTCTGCCGGCTCCGGGTCGCGGCCCAGCTGGCGCTCAAGGGTCCGGCGGGCGCCACCGACCTGGTTGAGCTCCTCGACCACGTGCACGGGGAGGCGTACGACGCGCGCCTGCTGGGCGATGCCGCGGGTGATGGCCTGGCGGACCCACCACGTGGCGTACGTCGAGAACTTGTAGCCCTTGGTGTAGTCGAACTTCTCGACCGCACGGATCAGGCCGGTGTTGCCCTCCTGGATCAGGTCGAGCATCGGCATCTGGGCTCGGCCGTACTTGCGGGCGATGGAGACCACCAGCCGCAGGTTGGCCGTGATGAACGTGTCGACGGCCTTGCGCCCCTCCTCGGCGAGCCACTCGAGCTCCTCCTGGTTGGCGTTCATGGGCGCGCCGCCCTTCTTGCGGCCCACCCGGCCCTCCCGGAGCAGGTGCTCGGCCATCAGGCCGGCCTCGATGGTCTTGCTCAGCTCGACCTCGGCCGCAGCGTCGAGGAGGGCATTGCGTGCGATCTCGTCGAGGTAGAGGCCAACGCTGTCGCGTCCCTCGATCTCGCGCGTGGTACCCGTGGTACGAGTCGCCATGGGATCCCTCCTTCACATCCGTGGGGCGTCGCAGTCGCCCTACATGGTTGACAACGTCCACGGTGCCCTCAGGATTCCCGAGGTAACGTGGACCCTTCGTAATCACAGACGTGCGACGAACCCGCGTAGTTGCACGGTGAGAGAACTCTCAGGGACTTCTCAGGGCTCCCCGACCAGTGCCGTCAGCGGTCTCAGTCAGGTGTTCGTCGCCGCGGCGCCGCTGGATGGGGCCGCAGCCACGGCCGCCAGCCCCATCCGGTCGAGGATCCAGGCCAGGGCGAAGGCCCGGTCGTGCCAGGACTTGTACCTCCCGGAGACGCCTCCGTGGCCCGCCGACATCTCGGTCCGGAGCAGCACGTCGGCGCCGTTGCTGGCCACGGCCCTGCAGCTTCGCGACCCACTTGGCGGGCTCGACGTACAGCACCCGCGTGTCGTTGAGCGAGGTCTCCGCGAGGATGGGTGGGTAGGTCGTCGCGGTCACGTTGTCGTACGGCGCGTACGACGCGATGTAGTCGTAGACCTCCGGATCCGCCTCCGGATTGCCCCACTCGTCGTACTCCGTCACCGTCAGCGGCAGCGTCGCGTCGAGCATCGTGGTCAGGTTGTCGACGAACGGCACCCCGGCCACGATCCCGCCGAACAGCTCCGGTGCCTGGTTGGCGACCGCGCCCATCAGCAGCCCGCCGGCACTGGCACCCTCCGCGAGCAGCGTCTCCGACGTCGACCAGCCGGAGTCGACGAGGTGCCGGCCGCAGGCGATGAAGTCCGAGAAGGTGTGCTGCTTGGCGAGCATCTTGCCGTCGTCGTACCACCGGCGACCCATCTCGCCGCCGCCGCGGACGTGGGCGATCGCGAACGCCGCGCCGCGGTCGAGCAGCGAGAGCCGGGCCACCGAGAAGTACGGGTCGATGGAGGTCTCGTAGGCGCCGTAGCCGTAGAGCACCGTCGGGATGGGCCCGTCACGCCGGGCGCCGCGCCGGCACACGATCGAGATCGGGACCCGCTCGCCGTCCTCGGCGGTGGCCCAGAGCCGGTGCTCCTCGTAGTCGTCGGGCTCGTAGCCGCCGAGCACCGGTGCCCGGCGCAGCAGGGTCAGCTCCCGGGTGCGGACGTCGTAGTCGTAGACCGACGACGGCACGGACATCGTCGTGTAGCCGAGCCGGACCGTGGGCTGGGCGAAGTTCGGGTTGCCGCCCGAGCCGATCGTGTAGATCTCGTGGTCGAACTCGACGAGATAGTCGTCGCCCACGCCCGCGTCGCCCAGCTCGAGGATGCGGAGCTGGGTCAGTCCCTGGCTGCGCTGGTGCACGACGAGATGTCCGGCGAACGCGTCGACGTCCTCGAGCCGGACCGCCGGGTCGTGCGCGACCAGCGGGGTCCAGTCCTCGGGGGCGGTGGGCTCGATGGGCGCCGTGCCGATCTCGAAGTCCGCGCCGGTGTGGTTGTGCAGCACGAGGAAGACGTCCTCGCCACCGATGACCGCGTGGTCGAGGGAGTACTCCAGTCCCTCCCGGCGGGGGCTGAACACCCGGAAGCCGGCATCGGGGACCTGGGAGTCGAGGAAGCGGTACTCCGAGGTGACCTTGGACCCGGCCGCGATGATGACGAACCGGTCGCTGCGACTGCGGCCCACGCCCACGAAGAAGCGGCCGTCCTGCTCGTGGTGGACGAGCTCGTCGTCCGCCTGGGTGGTGCCCAGGGCGTGCCGCCAGATCTTGTCCGGGCGCCACGACTCGTCGACGGTCGTGTAGTAGAGGTGCTGGCCCGACGGGTCCCACGTGGCGCCGCCGATCGCACCCAGGATCTCGTCTGGGCGGTGCTCGCGGTTGGCGATGTCGAGGACCCGGATCGTGTACCGCTCGTCGCCGACCGCGTCGGTCGAGTAGGCGAGCAGGGTGCCGTCGAGGCTGACGCTCGACCCACCGAGCGAGAAGAACTCGTGGCCCTCTGCGAGTGCGTCGACATCGAGGAGCAGCTCCTCGCCGGGGAGCGCGGGCTGGTCCGGCGCGCAGTCCTCGGCAGGCTTCGGCGGCGTCCAGTCGTCGGGGCCGCTCACGGGGACCCGGCAGCTGGCGCCGTACTCCCTCCCCTCGAAGGACCGGCCGTAGTACCAGTAGCCGCGGTTGCGGGTCGGCACGGACAGGTCCGTCTCCCGGGTCCGCGCCTTGATCTCTTCGAAGATCGTCTGGCGCAGGTCGGCGAGGTGTGCGGTCTGGGCCTGGGTGTACTCGTTCTCCGCCTCGAGGTGGGCCAGCACCTCCGGTGTGCCCTTGGCACGCAGCCATTCGTAGTCGTCGACGCGGGTCCGGCCGTGGTGCTCGGTGGTGACGGGCCGGCGCTGCGCCGCTGGTGGGGGAACGACAGGCGGTTGAGCCGCAAGTTCAGGGGAGTGCTGCACACGTCGGAACCTACTTCGGGTTCCCCGTCGGCGGTCGCGGCGGGGGTCGAGGTTCGTCCACAACCAGTGGATTCCACATGTGGAGAAACCGTGGAACCTGTGGACGTACCCCGAACTCCTGTGGAGCAATCTGTGGGACCAGAAGAATGTCGAACTTTCTTTGAAGAACCCCTTGCGCACCCCTCCGAGCAGGGCATAGAACTCTCCCACCGATCAACCGGGCGGCCAGGCCGCAAGGCCGAACCGCTGGGGAGATCGGGGATCAGGCAGGAGCGAAGATCCGCACCACGAGGCAACTCGTGGCGTCGGCCCGGTGACGGGGTCGGCGGGGTCGGAGAGTCTGCCGGGTCGAGGGGGGCGTCACCCAGCCTCCTCGCTCGAGGGCCTCTTGGTGCTCATACCATCGAGAGGCCCTCACCCTTGCTTCCGCTCCGGGACCGGCCCTGCCGATCCCAGAGCGGGACCCGAGAAGCAGCCGGTTCTGCCGGACGCGGATCGGGACCAGGTCGCAGCCGGTTCGCCGGAGGCGGCATGGGACCCGGGTCATCGAAGGCTTCGGCCGGAGGTGATCTGGATCCGGAACACAGCCGGCTTGCCGGAGGTGGACCGGGACCCGGACAGCAACGAAAGCTCCACACCGCGGGGCAACTCGCGGCGCCGGCCCGATGACGGGGGCGGCGGGAGACGGAGGAGCTGACCGGACGAGGTGGGCGTCATCGCCACCTCGACCCGAAGGCCTCTTGGTGCTCATACCACCAGGTGACTTCAAAACTCCGATTGACCACCGGCTTGCCGGTGGGAGATCGGGGCCGGACAGGAACGAAGATCCACACCACGAGGCAACTCGCGGCGTCGGCCCGGTGACGGGGACGGCGGGGTCGGAGAGCCCGTTCGGTCGAGGTGGGCGTCACCACTTCCGCCTCAAAGCCGAGGGCCCTTTTAGAAGCTCATACCTTCTAAAAGGGCCCTCACCCTTTTCGGGTGGTCGGCAGGGGCGATCGGCCGTGACTCGCGCCGTCCTGGACAACACCTTGGACAGTCCGCGAGGCCGTCGCAAATCGGCACGGCGAACGCTGGCCCATCTCCCGGTGAACTCTGTGGCCGATCTCTCACCGGCCCGGGTCCGCGCCACACTGGGTCCGTGGATGGGCCCGTGGATCTCGTGGAGCTGCGCCCCGTCGGGCGGAGCGCCGTCCTGGCCGAGGTTGCCGACAGCGCGGCGGCGCGCTCGCTCGCGGCGTACGCCCGGATCGCGCGGGTTGCTGCCGACGAGGTGGTCCCGGGCGCCCGGACCGTGCTGTTCGACGGCGTGCGGGACGTAGACGCGCTGGGTCGGCTGCTCGCCGGCTGGACCCTGGACTCCGGCCGCGAGCAGGGCGAGCTCGTGGAGGTGCCGGTCGTCTACGACGGCGCCGACCTCGAGGACGTCGCCGCGCGCTGGGGCACCGGCGTCGAGGAGGTCGTCGCGCGCCACGGCGCGATCGAGTTCGTCTCGGCGTTCTGCGGCTTCGCGCCGGGGTTCGCCTACCTGGCGGGGCTGCCGGAGGAGTACGCCGTGCCGCGGCTCGACAGCCCGCGCAGCCGTGTCCCGGCCGGCTCGGTCGGCCTGGCCGGGTCGTGGTGCGGTGTCTACCCGTCGCAGTCACCGGGTGGCTGGCGGCTGCTGGGGCGCACGGACCTGACCCTCTGGGACCCCGACCGCAGCGAGCCGGCCCTGCTCGGGCCCGGCACACGGGTGAGGTTCGTGGCTCGATGACGCTGACCATCGCCGTGGCCGGTGCGCTCACCACCGTGCAGGACAGAGGCCGCGTCGGCCTCGCACACCTCGGCGTACCCCGGGCCGGCCCGCTGGACCGCCCGGCAGCGATGCTCGCCAACCGGCTGGTCGGCAACGGTCCCGACGCCGCCTTGCTCGAGGTGACCTGGGGCGGGCTCGAGCTGACGTCGGACGCGGGCGTCTGGGTGGCCGTGACGGGGGCGCCGACGCCGGTCGACGTAGACGGCGTGGGGCGCGGTTGCGACCGGGCAGAGTGGGTCCCCGCCGGGGGCCGGCTCCGGCTCGGGTCCCCGACCACGGGGGTGCGGTCCTACGTCGCGGTCGCGGGCGGTGTCGACGTCGCGCCCGTGCTCGGCTCGCGGGCGACCGACACCCTGGCCTGGGTGGGGCCGCCGCGCGTCGAGGACGGCACCACGCTCCCCGTCGGTGCGCCGGAGGGTCCGCCCGCGCCGCTGGACACACCGAGGCCGCCGCTGCCGGGCAGGCTGCGGGTCACGCCGGGTCCCCGGGCGGACTGGTTCGCCCCCGACGCGCTCGACCGGCTCTGCGGCGCGCCGTACGCCGTGGGTGAGTCGTCCAACCGGGTCGGCCTCCGCCTGGAGGGCGAGGCGCCCGAGCGGGTCCGCGACGACGAGCTGCCGAGCGAGGGGATGGTGCTCGGCGCCGTCCAGGTGCCTCCAGGAGGGCAGCCGGTGGTGTTCCTGGCCGACCACCCGCCGACCGGCGGCTACCCCGTGCTCGCGGTCGTCCACCCCGACGACCTGTGGCAGTGCGGGCAGGCCCGGCCGGGCGAGGAGCTGCGGTTCGTCAGGGACGTCAGAGGTGCTTGACGAACTCGGTGGACACCTCGACGGGCTCGAAGCCCATCCGCTCGTTGATCGAGACCATGTAGCCGTTGGTCTCACCGTTCTGCGTGGTCACCAGGGTGAGGTCGTCACGCGCGGCCTGGACCGCCCGCAGGTTCGCGGCCTTCGTCGCGAGCCCGAGCTGGTGCCCACGATGCTCGCGGTGCACGAACGTGCCCCACTGGAACACGGTCGTGCTGCCCGACAAGGGCATGGCGAGGGTCGACTGCGCGACGACCAGCCGGTCCGGCGTGAGCGCGAGCGTCTCGTAGCGGGCCCGGCCCATCGCCTTCACGGTGGCGACGTTCTCGGCGTACCGCTGGGGCGTCATGGCCTCCTCGTCGAAGTCGACGGCACCGGTGGGCGCGTCCACCGCGAGCTGGCCGAGCAGCACGCAGAGTGACTGGACGAGGTCCTCGGGCACCTCGTTGACGAAGGTCTCGATCGTGTAGCCCTCGTGACGTGGCGCGGCCTCGTCGACCCACTCCTGGATCCGTGAGTCGGGCACCGGCAGCGGCAGGTGCCGGACCACCTCGTAGTTGGCGAGCTGGTAGCCGCACGCGTGGGCGAACTGTCGGTAGCCGTGCGTCTCACGCTCGTCGAAGGGGAGCTTGGTGTCGGTGAGCACCATGGCGCGGTTGTCGTCCTTGGCGACCTGCTCGATCCGCGCCAGCATCGCGCGGCCGACACCTCGCCGGCGGTCCGGCAGGTCGACATCGAGGCTGAACCAGGCCTTGTCGGTGTTGTCGAGTAGGAACGAAAAGAGGACGGCGCAGGCGATCATCCGCTCGCCGTCGTATGCCGCGAACAGCTGCTGCCGCTCGCCGCTGTCCTCGGACCGGAACGCGCCGACGCACTCCTCGAAGGTCCAGAACGGCGCCTGCTCTCGACCGAGCAGCTCGGCCCGGCGGGACAGGTCGTAGTAGTCCCGCATCACCGCGTCGTCGGCGAGTGCGGCATCGTCGAGCTCGCGAATGTCCACGAACGAAGACGGTAGGCCTGAGGGGCGCCCTCCGCGAAGGATTTACTGGCGGAAGTCAGGGGCAGCACGACAACCTGATGACCTCAGCTGCTCTCGTCGGGGGGACCCTCCGGCCGCCAGGGCTTCAGCGCGGGGTCGTCGGCGGCGTACGAGCGCACCGGGCCGGCAGGGGTGTCGGTGGTCTCGAAACGGACGGTCACCACCCCTCGCCCCGAGCCCCAGACCCAGCCCCTGCCCAGCTCGTCGTGGACGACGTCCATCCCGGGCGACCAGCCCGGCTTGTCGCGGGAGCGGGTCACCTCGATCTCGGGCACGTCGGGCTCGGCCTCCTCCTCGGTCTCGCCGAACAGGTCCTCCTGGATCCAGTCCGCCAGCCCCGAGACACCGACGCCGAGCAGCCGGACGCCGCCGGAGGTGTCGAGGTCGGCCAGCAGCCCACGCGCGAGCCGGGCCACCGTGGCGCCGCTGTCGGTGGGCGACGGCAGCGTGGTCGAGCGGTTGAGGGTCGTGAAGTCGTGCAGCCGCACCTTGATGGTCACGGTCCGCCCGGAGAGGCCGTGCTTGCGCAGCCGGGTCGCGACGTCGGTCGCCTGCCGGGTGAGCAGGTGTTCCATCAGCGAACGATCGGTCAGGTCGGTGTCGTAGGTGCCCTCGGAGCTGACGGACTTGGTCTCCCGGTCCGGCTCGACGGGCCGGTCGTCGTCCGCGCGGGCCAGTGCGTAGAGGCCGGCGCCGTGGGCCTTGCCGACCAGCCGGACCAGCTCGTCCAGGCTGACCGTCTCGAGCTCGGCAACGGTGTGGATGCCCACCCGGCGCAGTCGCTCCGCCGTCGCCGGCCCCACGCCGGGGATGACGGTGACGTGCATGGGGCGGAGCAGCTCCTGCTCGGTGCCTGGGGGTACGACGACGAGCCCGTTCGGCTTGTCGAGGTCGCTGGCCACCTTGGCGATGAACTTCGAGGTCCCGATCCCCACCGATGCGGTGAGTCCGCCGGTCGCCTCGGCCACCCGCGCCCGGAGCTCCTCGGCGAACGCCGTCACGGTCGGGACCTCGAGGTCGTCGAGCTGCGCGGCCGCGAGGTCGACGAACGCCTCGTCCAGGCTCAGCGGCTCGACCAGCGGCGAGGCCGCGCGGAGCAGCGCCATCACGATCGTGCTGGCGTCGCGATAGGCGTGGAACCGGCCGGTCAGGAACGCCGCGTGCGGGCACCGGGACCGGGCCTCGCGGGTCGACATCGCGGACCGCACGCCGTACTTGCGCGCTTCGTAGGACGCCGTGGCGACCACGCCGCGGCCACCGACGCCGCCGACCACGACCGGCTTGCCACGCAGCGAGGGCTTGTCGCGCTGCTCGACCGCCGCGAAGAAGGCGTCCAGGTCCAGGTGGAGGACGGAGGCGTGGGCGCGCACGGCGGCAACGTACCCCTCGCCGCCGACCCCGCTGATCCCGAGAGCTGTCCGCCTGGCGTCCACCTGGTGTCCACAGCCGCGTCGCCGCCCGGCGTCGTCCACAGGGCACCTCGTGCGGTCGCGGCAGCGTCGGCGCCGCTGGGAAGCGTCGACCCCATGACCAGTCCCACCAACCCGGCGCACCGCGCCACCAAGCTCACCGCACGCACGCCCGAGGACATCCTGGCCCTGGTGCCGGTCCTGCTCGGCTTCGAGCCGGGCGACTCGGTCGTCATGCTCACCTTCGGGGGCACCGAGACGTTCCACGCGCGGGTCGACCTGCCACCTCCTCCGGAGGCTGACGAGGCCGTGGACCAGCTGCTCGGGCCTGCGCTGCGACATCGCGTGACCAGCGTCGTGTTCGTCGTCTACGCCGACGACGGCCCGGCTGCCCGCGTGGTGCTGCGGCGGCTGCGTCGCGCCTTCGGGCGGGCCGGCATCGGCGTGGTCGAGCTGTTCCGGGCACACGAGGGGCGGTGGTTCGCGCCCGGCCGGCCGGGCGCGCCCGCGGGCGGGGTCCCCTACGACATCGGCGGCCACGTGTTCCGCGCCCAGGCGGTGGTCGACGGGATCGTCGTGCACGGCTCCCGCGCCGAGCTGGAGGCCGTGCTGCGGCCCAGCCCCGACGCGGTCGGCGAGGTGGCGCGGGCCGTACGCCGGGCGGTGCCCAGCCCGCCCGGCGAGATCGCCGACCTGGTCGACATGCGGCTGGAGGCGGGGCGGTTCAGCTCGGTCGAGCTGGCCCGGGTGCTGCTCGGGCTGCTCGAGGCCGAGGGACGCGACGCGGCGTGGGCCGCCATGTCCCGCGACCTCGCGGCGGGACACGTCCGGCTCTGGACCGACGCCGTCCAGCGCGCCCCCGACGACCTGGTCGCGGCGCCGGCCGCCGTGCTGGGACTGGCCGCCTGGCTGGATGGTCACGGCGCGCTGGCCTGGTGCGCCGTCGACCGCTGCCAGGCCGTCGATCCCGACAACACCCTGGCCAGCCTGGTCGCCGACATGCTCACCCACGCGGTTCCGCCGTCCGCGTGGTCGCAGGCGGCCTCGTGACGACCCACGCCTGCCCGGCGACCTTGGGTACCTCCCGCCCATGGACACCCGGACGGTCGGCGTCGAGGAGGAGATGCTGGTCGTCGACCCGGTCACGCGGTCCGTGACAGCGCGTGCCCGCGAGGTGGTCAGGCACAACGCCGAGCACGGCCGGGGCGCTTCGCCGCGCGGTGCGAGCGACGAGCTGGACAAGGAGCTGTTCCGGCACCAGATCGAGATCCGCACCGACCCGACTCACGACGTCGGAGACGCGGTCGCCCAGATCGTGGCCGGTCGTCGCACCGCCGGTGAGGCGGCGGCCGCCCTCGAGCTGGCCGTAGCGGTCTGCGCCTCCGTGCCCCTCGCGCTGGAGGAGCCGGTGGTCTCGGACAACGAGCGCTACCGGGACATGGCGGAGGCGTTCGGCCAGGTGGCGCGGCGCGGGACAACGTGCGGGATGCACGTGCACGTCGCCATCGACTCACCCGAAGAGGGCGTTGGCTGCATCGACCGGATCACGCCCTGGTTGCCGATCCTGCTGGCCGTGAGCACCAACTCGCCCTTCGAGGAGGGGCGCGACACGGGCTACGCCTCGTGGCGCACCCAGCTCTGGTCCACGTGGCCGAGTGCGGGCCCCACCGAGCCCTTCGGCTCGTACGCCGGCTATCGCCGCGCCTGCGAGCGGATGATCGCCAGCGGCGCCGCCCGGGATCCCGGGATGCTCTACTTCGACGCGCGCCTGTCATTGGGCCAGCCCACGCTCGAGGTCCGCATCCTCGACGCGGTCACCGACCCCGAGGACATCGGACTGCTCACCGCTCTGGTCAGGGCCCTGGTCGAGACCGCCATCGACGGCTGGCCCGAAGGGCTGCCGGTCTGGCGTGCCGAGGAGCTGCGGGCCGCGCGGTGGCGGGCGTCCCGCTACGGGCTGGCCGGCCGCCTGCTCGACCCTGCCACGCACGGCCTGCGGCCGGCCAGGGAGGTGCTCTCGCGTCTGGTCGACCTGGTCTCGGGGCGCCTGCAGGTCTCCGGCGACGCCGACCGGGTGGCGCGCGGCATGGAGCGCGTGCTGGGCGCCACGGGGGCCACTCGCCAGCGGGCGGCGTACGAAGTCACGGGATCCCTGCAGGGCGTTGTCGACGACGTCCTGGCGCGCACCGCGGAGTCGTGGGCCTCCCCGAACCCCGCCGATCGGGCCTAGGGTCCCGTCATGGGCGAAGAGGTGGAGGCACAGGAGTTCTCCCGGGCCGACCGGACCCGCTACCGCGAGAAGGTCAGGCGCTGCCTCGACGTGTTCGCTCGCATGCTGCGCGAGGCCCGGTTCGACACCGACGACCCGATGACCGGTCTGGAGGTCGAGCTCAACCTGGTGGACGAGCGCGGTGACCCGGCGCTGAAGAGCACCGAGGCGCTGGAGGCGATCGCCGATCCCGCCTTCCAGACCGAGCTCGGCCTGTTCAACATCGAGATCAACGTGCCACCGGTCAAGCTGCGCGAACGTGGGCTGGAGACCTTCGAGGAGCTGCTGCGCCGCGACCTCAACGGCGCGGAGGCCAAGTCGGCCGAGATCGGCGCGCATCTGGTGATGATCGGGATCCTGCCGACGCTGGCCGTCGACCACATGACCGCGGAGAGCATCAGCCCCAACCCGCGCTACAAGCTGCTCGGCGAGCAGATCCTCAACGCTCGGGGTGAGGACATCTCGATCCAGATCTCGGGCATCGGCAACCGGGATCGGCTCGAGACCACCACCGACTCGATCGTCCCCGAGGCCGCGTGCACCAGCACCCAGTTCCACGTGCAGACCTCGCCGGACAGCTTCGCCGAGTACTGGAACGCCTCCCAGGCGATCAGCGCGATCCAGCTGGCGCTCTGCGCGAACTCGCCCTACCTCCTCGGCCACGAGCTGTGGCGCGAGACCCGGATCCCGTTGTTCGAGCAGTCCACCGACACCCGGGCCGAGGAGCTCAAGGCCCAGGGCGTGCGCCCCCGCGTGTGGTTCGGCGAGCGCTGGATCACCTCGGTCTTCGACCTGTTCGAGGAGAACGTCCGCTACTTCCCGGCTCTGCTCCCGATCACGGACGACGAGGACCCGCTCGCCGTGCTGGAGGACGGCGGGGTGCCGATGCTCTCGGAGCTGCGGCTGCACAACGGGACGATCTACCGCTGGAACCGACCGGTCTACGACATCGCCGGGGGAGTGCCGCACCTGCGGGTAGAGAACCGCGTCCTGGCTGCCGGCCCGACGGTGGTGGACACCGTCGCCAACGCCGCCTTCTACTTCGGGCTGGTCCGGGCCCTGGCCGAGAGCGAGCGGCCGTTGTGGTCGCAGATGTCGTTCAGCGCGGCGGAGGAGAACTTCCACGTGGCGGCCCAGCACGGCATCGAAGCGCAGGTCTACTGGCCCGGCGTCGGCCAGGTGTCGGCCACCGAGCTGACCCTGCGCCGGCTGCTGCCGCAGGCCCGCCAGGGGCTGGCCGAGTGGGGTGTGGACACGGCCACCAGCGACCGGCTGCTCGGGATCATCGAACAGCGCTGCCTGCTCGGGACGAACGGCGCCGAGTGGTTCGTGCGGCGGATGCACCAGCGTTCCGACATGGAGCAGTTCGACGCACTCCGGGCGACGCTGCTGGAGTACCGCGAGCGGATGCACGCCAACGAGCCGGTCCACACCTGGGACTAGCCCTGGACCCTGAGTCGGACCCAGGTCCGTGAGAGCCCGCTGCGTGGGTCACGCCAGCCGCGGCGGTTGACGACGACGAACGTCAGCGCCGCCCGGGCTTCGTCGTATGCCGCGCAGGTGGCCGCCAGCCACAGCGCGTCGACGTCCTGCAGCTCGAGCCCGCCGCTGCGGGTGAGCCACACCATCGGATCGGGGCCGACGTCGGCGCGCACCCTGAGGGCGGCCACGACATCGGTGCGCAGCCCGGGGTCGGTGGGCTCGGTGGTGGCGATGGCCAGGGAGACGACGCGCCCGCCGGGGACTCCGACGTTCAGCACCGGTGGGAAGACGCGGCGCCGTTCGCGGGTCGCGTGCTCGAGCACCGCCCGCCGCAGCACGGCGTGGGTGTGCCGCGACAGCGGTTCGCTCAGCCCGTCCACGCCGGTGGTCTCCCCGCAACGGAGCAGGTCCACCCACGCTCTCCACAGGTCCTAGCCCGAACCGACACCCGGTAGCGTGACTCGCGGTGCCAGTGGGTACCCGGACCCGCAGGAGGAGATTCCATGCCGACTGTTGTGTTGGGCTACGTGTCCAAGCCCGAGGGCGAGGCTGCCCTGACCACCTCGATCTCCGAGGCTCAGCTGCGCCAGGCCGACCTCGTCGTCGTCAACGCCCACCGTGTCCACCACGGCGACGCGAAGTCCGGAGACGGCCTCCAGGCCGAGCTCGACGACGTCCGAGCCCGCGTCGAGGCCGCCGGTGTCGCCGTCGACGTCCGCCAGCCCGAGTCCGGCCTCGAGGCCGCCGAGGACCTCCTCACCATCGCCGACGAGGTCGGCGCCGAGCTGATCGTCATCGGCCTGCGACGGCGGACGCCGGTCGGCAAGCTGATCCTCGGCAGCAACGCCCAGCGCATCCTGCTCGACGCCCACTGCCCGGTGCTCGCGGTCAAGTCCGACTGAGTGTGTCCGCCACGGACCGATGAGTCGGTGACCCGTGATGGGTCAAGATGAACACCATGGCCATCCACATCACCGGCGACGCCGACGCCGACCAGGTCCTCACCGACAGCCCGTTCGCCCTGCTCGTAGGGATGATGTTGGACCAGCAGTATCCGATGGAGCACGCGTTCCGCGGGCCGCACAAGGTGCTGACCCGGTTCGGGTCGATCGAGCCGAGCGTGATCGCGGCGGCCGACCCGGAGGAGTTCGCGACCCTGTGCTCGACCCCACCTGCCATCCACCGCTACGGCCGGTCCATGGCAGCGCGGCTGCAGTCCCTGGCCGGCCTGGTCGAGACGGAGTACGACGGCGACGCGTCCCGCATCTGGACGGAGGCGGCCACGGGCCAGGAGCTCATGAAGCGGGTGCAGGGGCTGCCCGGCTTCGGCAAGCAGAAGGCCCAGATCTTCGTGGCACTGCTGGCCAAGCAGCTCGGCGTCCGTCCGGAGGGCTGGGAGCAGGCGGTCGGGGCCTACGCCGAGGACGGCTACCGCTCGGTGGCCGACGTGACCGACCCGGCGTCACTGCAGAAGGTCCGCGACTTCAAGAAGGCCAAGAAGGCCGAGGCCAAGGCAGAAGCGGTCTGACCTGCGACGGAAGGCATTTCACGCCCCCCGAGTCCGCAGGGAGTCCGCAAGCTGGGTCAGTGCCGCGTCCATGACGTCCCTGGTGCGGTCATCCTCGCCGGGCCACAGGTGCGAGTAGATCTCGAGCGTGATGACGGGGGAGGAGTGCCCGAGACGTTCCTGCACCTGCTTGACCGAGGCGCCGCCGGCAATCAGGGCGCTCGCGTAGAAGTGCCTGAGGGCATGGCTGGTGAAGTCGACTCCCGACGTCCTCGCGGCTGCCTCCCACAAGGTGCGCCAGCGGCGATAGCGCAGCGGCTCACCGAGCTCGTCGAGGAAGAGTGCCCCGTCGGACGGGTAGGCCGCGAGGTGCGCCGCCAGTGCGTCGATCGTGACCTGCCCGAGCGGGACAACGCGCCGCGACCTGGGGGACTTGAGCGGACCGACGCGCCCGCTCTGCAGACGCTGCCGCTCCACGGAGACCGTGCGGCGCAGGAAGTCGACGTCCGCCACGTTCAGGCCCAGGGCCTCACCGATACGCAGCCCTGAGCCGGCCAGGAACGCCACGAGACCGCGCCACGGCGTCTCGATGGACTCCGATGCCGCGATGACCTGCGCGATGGTCGGAGGCGTCACCTTCTTGTCGTCCACCTTGGGCAGCCGCACGTCACGGCAGGGAGTCGAGGACAGCACCCGGTCATTTACCGCCGCCGCGAACACGGCCGCGGTCACGTTGTAGATCCCGAGGATGGTGCTCGCCTGCAGACCCTTCGTCTCAAGCTTCTTCACGAACGCCTGGACCATCGTGGGCCGCACGGCGGACAGTGGGTAGTCACCGAGCTCGGGTAGCAGGTGGAGACGCAGCGCGTTGTCCACGATGCGCTTCGTGCCCTCGCTGGACACCTGCACCGCCTCCCAGATGGTCGCGTAGGA
Source organism: uncultured Actinomycetota bacterium (assembly GCA_963798045.1). Classification (GTDB taxonomy): domain Bacteria; phylum Actinomycetota; class Actinomycetes; order Propionibacteriales; family Nocardioidaceae; genus Nocardioides. Next base: position 240,803 of record CAWCSB010000001.1, on the reverse strand, counting down.
CCGCACCGTCACCCTGCCGGCCTTCGGGTCCACGTAGTCCCCACGGACGACAGCGGCGGTCACCTGGTCGAGCCACGTCTGCGCGTCGACCTTCCGCACGAAGTGCCCCGCGTGCTCCTTGCCTGCCTCGTCGCGGTACGGGCCCGCCACTGGCCGTTGGGCCGCTTCTTGATGCTGGCCATCAGTCGGCCGTACCCGCGTCGAGCCAGTTCCGCATGTCGGATGTGCGGAGCCAGAACTCCCCCCACAGGCCAGGGCGCTGCTGGCCGACAGCCTCGAGCACTTCGTCGCGGAAGCCCTCATCCACCAAACCCAGGATCTTTGCGCCGATTGACGAGTTGAGGTGGGCACTCTTCCGCCTGGCGCTGCTCCATGAGGATCAAGATGCCGAGGTGGGTCCACCACCAGGCTATGAAAACGCGCTCGAGGAGTCCGGGCGTGAAGTGCGGGAGGCCAGCGACAAGTATCACCGGGTTTGCAGCCACGTTCAGTGGCAATCCGATCGAGTGCGGTCGCTAGACCCGCGCCGTGGGACGCTTGTGAAGGTCTGGATGAGCGCCACTGTCCTCGTCATTGGCGTCGACAAGGTGATACCCAGCTATCGCGCCCACGCGACCCCTGCGACGACTGACGAGATTGATGAAGTCTTCGGCGAACAACAAGAGCGACTGCGCGACTTGGTCAAACAGGTGAGCGACCTCGCCGGGATGGATCCGCCGAGAAGGTCCACATGGCTCCAGCGCAAGTACTGGGACAGAAGGGCTCGTTGGAAGAAGTGGCGTGCAGAGCGTCGAAAGGCCGAGGAAACCGCTGTCAGCGAGACCAGCGACGGGTAGACGGGTAGACGGGTAGACCGAGGGTCCGCTCTGTCCGCCCCGCTACCTACTGTCCGGGCCATGCCCGAGCCGATCGTCTACCTAGCCCACGAGCCCCCCGACGTCGAGGTGCTCTGGGAGGGCGTCTGGTGCCCGGGCGAGCTGCGGATGCAGAGCCAGGACGCGGCCGGCCAGTGGCTCTGCAACGTGCAGTACCGGCGCCCTGGCGAGCTGAGCAGCCACATCGACGACTTCGCTGCGCCGGAGGTTCGTCTGGCGCATAGTTGAAGGGACCGAGAAGGGGTCTCAACGTGCCGCCATCGACTAGGAAGCAGCAGATCGCGGACCTCGTCCGCGATGCCCGACACAGGAAGGGCTGGACCCAGACCGAGCTGGCCGAACGGGTTGAGGTGAACCTGCAGACGATCAGCCACATCGAACGGGCTCTCCATCAGCCGCGCGAGCCGCTGATGGACAGGCTGGCCGACGTGCTCGACACCGACCTGTCGATCGAGGCTCAGGCGGGCCACGCCATGGTCGACAAGATCGCAGCGAAGCTCTCGGAGCGGATGCGGGACGTCGGCTCTGAACAAGGGCTCCGCCTGGCGTCAGACATCCTTGAAAGGGTGGAGACATGGCGGCCTAGGATGGCGCCGCCGATGAAGCATTAGCCTGAGCAGCCGAACGCCCTCCGCAGTAGGAGTATGCGGAGGACCATCCTGGGGATGCCGACGGGTGCCCTTGGCTCCTAAGTTGCAGGTGGCCTCGTTCGTTGATCCCCCAGGACGGGGCTGTTCGTCCCTGCCTCCCTGGACCCCTCAGGCGAGGCGGGGGCGTTCCTGCCAAGGCGTGACGCTAACCCTATTGGGCTAGAGACATACTGAGTTCCGGTGGGACGATGAAGGGGCTTGGAAGAACTTGGGGGTGGGGGATCACCTCACGCAACGCCGAGCAGAACGCCCTCCGCTCTTCTTCTGCGGAGGGCGTTCGTTGTGTTACGTCAGGACTGTCGCGTCGTCACGCTCTCCTGGATCGCTGAGAGCATCGTCGCCACCGTCGACAGCTCCTTTCGGTGCTCGCTTCGCTGGTAGTCGCGGCCGAGTTCGAACGCGTTCCTTTCGGCACGCGCTCGAGTCTTGCGGGTCACCACGACGAACGGCACGGCGTCGAACGTCCTGAGCACCCGCTCCGGCAGGTGGAAGGCCGTCCAGTCCCAGACGTTCTTGATGGTTGTTGTGGTCATGACTTTCGTTCTCCTTCGGGTTGATTCCGTTCGGTTGGCGAGTCCGCAGAGAGTCCGCAGGACAGTCACCAGAGATCACCGGTAGCCACCGGTAGATTCGACGTATGTGCACGTCAGACGCCGGAGGCCCCCGACAACCACCGATAACCACCGAGCGGGCCTCTAAGAAGGCCAAGAAGGCCGAGGCCAAGGCCCAGGCCCAGGCCGGCTGATGCGGGCCACCCTTCTGCTCGCCGACCACGCGGTGGTCGCGGACGGGAAGCTGTACATCAACGGCGGCGGCTGGAGCGTGACCGGCCCAGGGGCTCCCTCGGCGATCGCCGTCAAGCTCGACGTGCCGTGGGACCGTGCGAACCAGCGGCTGCACCTGCGACTGCGGCTCATCGGCCAGGACGGGGAGCCCGTCACCCTCCCCGGCCCGCAGGGGCCACAGCCGATCGAGATCACCGGCGAGGCCGAGATCGGGCGGCCCGCCGGACTCGTGCACGGCGCCGACATCGACTTCCCGCTCGCCTTCCAGATCGGCCCGCTGCCGCTGCAGGCCGGCCAGCGCTACGAGTGGGTGCTTGACATCGACGGCGTGACCCAGCAGGACTGGCACCTGACGTTCAGCACCCGCACCGCGCCGGCCGGGCCGGCGACGTACGTCGTCGATCCCTGACCGGCCGGAACCTGCCGGAACCTGGCGCGACACGTTCGTCCGCGGGGGCGCCAATGCGCGAACCCCTTTGCGTGCGTGGCAGAATGAACAACGCGGCTCTTGACGACAGCGGGTCGTGCCGCGCCCTGAGCCCGATCTCGGATCCCATCCCGACCTGTTCCACCAGTCACGATTGAAGAGGTGTTCGTGTCTTCCTCGAACGCGCGCAAGGTCCCTGAGCACGTGCTCGCCCACCCGGCCGTCGCCGCACTCGTCGACAAGGGTGCACGGGGGAGTCTCAGTCCCGAGGACGTGCGTCGGGCCAGCGAGGACGCCCAGGTCGAGCCCCGGCATCTCAAGGGTCTGCTCGAGCACCTGAGCGGCCTCGGCATCTCGGTCCACATCGACGTGACCGGTGCCCGGGTGGCTGCCGCGACGACCACGAAGAAGACTGCGACGGCGACTACGAAGAAGGCCGCCGACAAGGCGCCCAACGGCACGACTGCGGCGGCGAAGAAGGCCGCCCCCGCGAAGAAGGCCGCCGCCAAGGGCGAGTCCCCCGCCGCGGACGCGGTGGCCGAGGTCGCGGTCGGTCCTGACGGCAAGAAGGTGCTTCCGGACCTGCCGGACGAGCAGTTCGAGAAGGACGTCAAGGTCGACCCCACGATCGAGGAGGACGAGAAGGAGGCTTCGGCCACCTTCGTCGTCTCCGACGCCGACGACGCCGGCGAGCCCGAGCAGCAGGTCATGGTCGCCGGCGCGACCGCCGACCCGGTCAAGGACTACCTCAAGCAGATCGGCAAGGTGCCCCTTCTCAACGCGGAGATGGAGGTCGAGCTCGCCAAGCGGATCGAGGCCGGCCTGTTCTCCGAGGAGAAGCTCGGCAAGGGCGGCAAGATCAGCGCCAAGCTGCTCGAGGAGCTCGAGTGGATCGCCGAGGACGGCCGCCGCGCCAAGAACCACCTCCTCGAGGCGAACCTCCGCCTCGTCGTCTCGCTGGCCAAGCGCTACACCGGCCGCGGCATGCTCTTCCTCGACCTGATCCAGGAAGGCAACCTCGGTCTGATCCGCGCGGTCGAGAAGTTCGACTACACCAAGGGCTACAAGTTCTCGACCTACGCCACTTGGTGGATCCGGCAGGCCATCACCCGCGCGATGGCCGACCAGGCCCGCACCATCCGGATCCCGGTGCACATGGTCGAGGTCATCAACAAGCTGGCCCGCGTGCAGCGCCAGATGCTCCAGGACCTCGGCCGTGAGCCGACCCCGGAGGAGCTCGCCAAGGAGCTCGACATGACCCCCGAGAAGGTCATCGAGGTCCAGAAGTACGGCCGCGAGCCGATCTCCCTGCACACCCCGCTGGGTGAGGACGGCGACTCCGAGTTCGGCGACCTGATCGAGGACTCCGAGGCGATCGTCCCGGCGGACGCCGTCAGCTTCACGCTCCTGCAGGAGCAGCTGCACGCCGTTCTCGACACGCTCTCGGAGCGCGAGGCGGGCGTGGTCAGCATGCGGTTCGGCCTCACCGACGGCCAGCCGAAGACGCTCGACGAGATCGGCAAGGTCTACGGCGTGACCCGCGAGCGGATCCGCCAGATCGAGTCGAAGACCATGTCCAAGCTCCGCCACCCGAGCCGCTCGCAGGTCCTGCGCGACTACCTCGACTGAGGTCGTCCACGTCCTGGTGCCTCGGGAAACGAGGCCAGGACGAGGAGTGCATCGCGTGATTGAGGTCCCCGAGTCGCCACCGCGGCGCACCGACCGCAAGACCTGTCCGTACTGCGAGGCATCCGCCGCCGGCTGTCGCTCGGTCGCCTGGCTCCGAGGCCGCACTGCCGCGAGGTCTGCACCCAGAGACCACGACGCGACGCCGAGTGGGTCGGATCGATGAAGTGTTCAGCCGGCCGTAGCTCCAGGCTCAGGCAAGGGCAGTTCGTCCTCGTCGGGCTCGTCGATGGCCTCCGCCCGATCCACGGCGTCTCCGTCTTCGTCGGGTGGCGGGTCCACTCCCGGGTCATGGCCAGGGTCTACAGGTTCGGGCTGCGATGTCGAGTCGGTCATGGACTGGCGGTATCCCCGACAGCTCCGAGCACGCGTGCGCTGGCAACTGTCACCCCTAGACGGGAGGCGGGTAGAAGTCCGGGGGCTCCGTGCGCTTGTGGCAACGCACGCAGCCCACGTACTGCTGGCGGTGTTCCTCGTGCTGCGGTCCCCACTTGTGCCAGCCGATGCGGAGGCCGTGCGCCGGACCGTTGAGCGAGACGGGTCGGTCGTCTACACATGCGTCTTTGGCTGGTAGCCCTGGTGGACAGCCTTCGAAGTCACACTCTTGATCGGGTGATCGATGAGGACCTGGTCAGTGGTGAAGTCGCCGCTCTCGCACCGCCGAACGCACTCCGCACATACCGGGGGGAGTACGGTGTCGGGCGCTGGTAGTCGGGTTGACGTGCAACATCGGGACCACTGGCACCGGGTGCCACCGATCCCCCAGAAACACCGGCACCTGGGGTATCCGTCCGTGTGACCCCGTCCCCGTCAGTTGGACGGATGCCAAGGGGTGATGCGGCCCTGCGTCACGCGGCTCTATGCTGACCGGGCTCGCAACGAGTGACTTTTGGGGGATTGGACCTCCGAGCGGGACAAGCAAACGCCCTCCGCACTAACTCTGCGGAGGGCGTTCGTCGTGCGGCGGGTCAGGCTGTCAGTTCGTCGGCGAGCGCCTCGAGGCGCTCGGCTCGCTCCCTGACCATCTTGACGCGGCCACGCTCATGGTCGCGGCCGAGCTCGAAGCCGTTCCGCTCCCACTGGCGAAGGGTGCTGCGGCGGGCAATGACGATCGGGCTGCGGCCGGCGAGCCCCAACGCTCCCACCTGCACAGACTCATGAGCGTGACCCGTACAGCGCTCACGCCTCCCTAGCGCGCGACAACCTCGACTGAGGTCGTCGACGTCCGTCACCCGAGCTCGACGAGAAGATCATCGAGACGCTGTCGGACGACGAGCTGCGCGCGATGCGAGTCAGCGTGTGGTGTGGGCCATCGCCACAGTCTTCGCGTGCATCGCCAAGCGGGCCATCAGGCAGGGCCAGGGGTCTGCGGAGCCTCGCCCGGAGCAGTAGCTGCACTGTCCGTCTCGCTCCGTGTGGATCAGCAACGTTGCCCGCGACCATTGCAGGCGCCGAGCCGTGCTTTCGGTGGAAGGAACGTTTGTCATACCTGCACAACGACTGCACACCGTCCGGGCTATGGGGGGCCGACCGGGCTTGCCACAGCTCTTGCCACCGCAAGTGGCCGTGTTGCCAACTGGCCTAGAGGTTTTACCGAGCCGTTCATAGGGCCCTAGTAGCGTTCTGGTTGTTCGGCATGGGGGATCGGGGGGTCCGAACTGTCGCTGAACGACGAACGCCCTCCGCAGAGATATCTGCGGAGGGCTTTCGTGCGTCGCGGCCCGTTTCGTACCCCTGACGGGTGATGCCCCGGTTCGCCATCGACTCCTAGATTGCAAGCGGCCTCGTTCTCTAATCCCCCGGGACGGGGCTGTTCGCCCCTGCTTCCCTGGACCCCTAGGCGAGGCGGGGGCGTTCTTCAGAGGCGAGGCGACACGCGGTTCACACGTCCCTGGTGTGCCGACGCCCTCGACCGAGGGTCTCTCCGACAGCGCTGTAACGCTGTCGGACTCTCGTGACATGTACTCCCTAGACCTGACCTCCGCTAGAAGGAGCTCGCATGAAGTTCGCCCGTACGCTCGCCGTCGCTGCCGCCACGGCCGTTGCGTCCCTGGGCGCCGGCCCGATCGCCGACGTGGCCCACGCGGACAAGCCGGGCGGGGAGCCCTGCGCAAAGCAGGAGCAGAAGGTGACCAAGGCGCAGGAGGCGTTGGCCCACGTGACCGCTGTCTTCGCCCACCAGAAGACCAAGGTCGAGCGGCTCCAGGAAGCGCTGGCCGCGGCCACCACCCCGGAGGAGCAGGCCAAGATCCAGGCCAAGCTCGACAGGGCGCTGTCTCAGAAGCAGCACGCGAAGAAGGACAAGAAGGCCCAGCTGCAGCGGCTTGCGAAGGCCGAGGCCCGGCTCGCCGACTGCCTGGCGGAGAGCGCGGCCTGACTGGGGGAACATCGAGGCCGGGTTCGCCACGCGAGCGCCCTTCCCGTCAGGGGGAGGGCGTTCGTTCTCCCGGAACCTTCCAGCCGACGGGCCCTTGACGCGCTCGACCGACGAGCGAAGTATGCGAACAGGCGTTCGCGTCTTGTGGCGCCGTTCTCGGGAGGTCACAGATGTCCGTTCGTCGTACCGCCGCGGCCTGCGCCGCGGTGCTCGGTGTCACCGCGTTGTCGCTGAGCGCCGGCCCGCCACCCGCACACGCGGATCCGCTGCCACCGACCGCGGTCGCGATGGGCGACTCGTTCATCAGCGGTGAGGGAGCCGGGAGCTACAGCGCGGTCGTCGACCAGAGCGGTGCCAGCCAGGGTTTCCCGGGCTGGGCCGCCGACAACCACAACGCCTACTTCTGTCACCGCTCGCCGAACGCGAGCATCTCGGTGGCCGACCTGCCCGGCGTCACCGACCGGGTCAACATCGCGTGCTCGGGCGCCCAGCCCGCCGACATGACCAACCCGTCGAGCGCTCGGGAGGGCGGACGCACGGTCGCCAGCCAGATCGACCAGCTCCGGCAGGTCGCGACGACCCACGACATCGACCTGGTGCTCATCGGGCTCGGCTCCAACAACAGCCACTTCACCTTCGGCACCGTGGCCGCCGAGTGCGCCGGCCGGTTCGTCGGCGACGGCTACACCGGCTGGTGGGAGGTCTGGATCCACCTCGTCAACTGGATCAGTGGTCAGGAGCTCAACGAGAGTCCGTGCACCGACGCCGACCTGGCCGGCCCCGAGCAGTTCGGGGGCGCACAGGCCGACACCACCGCCGCGCTGCGCCAGGTGCTCGACGTGCTCGACGAGGTCGATGCCGACGGACAGCACCGGATCGTGCTCCAGGACTACACCAATCCGCTGCCGGAGGCGTACGCCGAGCAGTACCTCACCGAGGACGGCCGCGACGACGAGCGCGACAAGTACCGCGCGCTCGTCGACGAGCGGTACGCCGCCGGCTGCCCGGCCGACGTCGCGAGCCTCGGCCCCGCGCACCGGTTCTCCCAGGGGCTGGGCGCGATGGTGGCCGGCGTCGCCGACACGCTGCGCGCGGAGCGCCCGGGAGCGGACATCACCTACCTCGACGTGCAGCACGCCTTCGACGGCGCCCGGCTCTGCGAGAACCCCGGCAGCCCCGCCAATGCGCTGCCGACACCGCTGCGGGTGATGGACGGACCGACCGGGGTGTTCGTGGAGAGCTTCACGCCCTTCGACAAGCTGGACATCAAGCGGGTCACCGACACCTGCTCGGACTACTACCAGACCTGCCAGGAGTCGTGGCACCCGAGCGCGCCCGGCCACCAGGTGCTCGGCCAGTGCCTCGCCGGCGCGTGGGCCCAGGGCGGCGTCCGGCTGACCTGCTCCCGGTCGCCGTCCGGCGCGATCCAGGTGCAGTGACGGATCCGTGAGCACCACCCGCACCGCACGCGAGCCCCAGCAGGGGCGCTCCCGGGAGACCGTGGAGCGGATCCTCGCCGCCGCCGAGCACGAGATCGGCAGGCTGGGGCTCGCGGCGGCCGGGACCCGCGGCATCGCCGCCCGCGCCGGGCTGTCGGTGGGGGCGGTCTACCGCTTCTTCCCAGACAAGGAGGCGATCGCCGACGCGCTGGCGCGCCGCTATCTGGCCGACCTGATGCCGGCCTACGCCGGGACCGTGGCCGACGTCGCCCCCGGGACCGATCTGGCCAACGTGGTCACCACGCTGGTCCGCCAGGCCGCGGACCTCCAGCTGGCGCACCCCGGCTACTACCGGCTCACCGAGGAGCTCCCACCCGAGCAGGGCGACTCCCCGGCGCACCAGGTTCGCGAACAGGTCGTGGACCTCTTCGCCGGCGCTCTCCGCGCGGCCGGGGTGGGGGAGCCCGACGGGGAGGTACGCCGGGTGGTCGCCCTGTGTGTCGAGACGGTCCGGCACGCCCTGGTGCGGGCGCCAGCCGACCCGACCGGCCGCCGGCGCGCGGTCGACGAGCTGGCCCGCATGGTGTCGGCGTACCTGCGAGACCGGTTCGCCTGACACGCAACTCGGAGGTTGCAAGTGCTTCGACGATGTGCAACTCTTGTATTGCACATCGACCAGAGGAGAAGGACATGACCCAGACCGACGGACAGCTCGGCGCGGAGCTCGACCGGATCGAGCGCAGCATCGACATCGACGCCAGCGCGGAGAAGGTGTGGTCGCTGATCGCGCGGCCGGGCTGGTGGATCAACGAGGAGGAGGTCGACCCCGACCCCGAGGTCCGCCGCGAGGGTGAGTTCGACGTGGTCGTGCACCCGAAGTGGGGCGAGTTCCGGCTCAAGACGCTGGAGCGAGACGAGCCCCGGCACATCGCCTACCACTGGATCGACAACGTCGCCCCCGAGGCCGGGACGACCGTGGCGTTCTGGATCGAGGATCGCCCCGGCGGCGTGACGCTGCGCGTGGTCGAGAGCGGCTTCAGCACCCTGAAGAAGGACCGGGCCGCGATCGACAACCAGATCAAGGAGAACAGCCACGGCTGGGAGGTCGAGCTGGAGGCGGCCAAGCGGTTCGTCCTGGCGGACCCGGGGAGCGCTGCGTGACGGCCGAGACGCTGACGCCGGTGTTCGCCGCGCTGGGTGACGACACCCGTTGGGCCATCCTGGCCCGGCTGGGCGAGGCACCGGCCTCGGCGTCTGCCCTGGCGCGCGAGTTCCCGATCAGCCGACAGGCGATCGTCAAGCATCTCGAGCTGCTCAGTGCCGCCGGCCTGGTCGAGTCCGAGCGGGTCGGCCGCGAGCTCGTGCACCGCGCCCTGGGCGGCCGGCTCAGCGATGTCGCCCGGGAGCTCGAACGGATCGGGAGGCGGTGGGACAGCAGGCTGGCGCGCATCAAGCGGCTGGCCGAGGAGGCGTGAGCCGGAGGCGCTGCGTCGGTGGTGCGTCGGTGCTGGTTAGGGCCCGACGCCCGGCTCGCCGAGGGCCTCAAGCAGCCGGAGCTCGTCACGAAGCCGGTAGGGAATCGGTGCGCCGTCCGTCGCCAGGGCGTCCTGGTAGGCGCGCAGGGCGTCAGCGAGTCGGGACTGGGCGGTGCCGAGGTCGAGACGCACGACCGGCGTGCGGCGCCGCTGGCGGAGCAGCGCGCCCCGGGCCAGCACCACCTCGGTGAGCAGGTCACGCAATGAGCCGGCTGCTGTTGTTTGCACGCGATCCCCTTCAGCCCCCACTGTCAGGCCCCTGATGGGTGGCTGGCGGTGTTGCCGCAGCCTACCTCAGCCTCGCCCGCACGTGTCCGGGACGAGAAGCCAGGTTTCAGCCAGCGGCCACCAGCGCGACCGAGACGGCGCACATGGCGAGGCCAACCCCCTGCGCGCGATGCACTCGCTCGCGCAGGAGCAGGGCGGCGAGCAGCACCGTGAAGGCCGGGTAGAGCGAGACCACGACCGAGGCGACGGTCAGGTGGTTGCCCCGGCTCGCGACCATGAACAGCCAGGTGGCCAGTGCCGCCAGCACGCCGCTGCTCAGACCCAGCGCGGCGCGTCGCTCGCGCGGCACCCAGGGCTGGCGCAGTACGACGGCGACCGCGACGATGACGACGCCGCCGGCGGCCTGGTTGAGGGCCAGGGGAAGCAGCCCGGCGTCATCGGAGACCCGGGAGAGGGCGACGAAGAGCGTGCCGAAGCCGAGCCCCGCCAGGACGCCGTCCAGGAATCCGGCCGACCTCGGCGCACCGGATGCGGACGGCTCGCGGGCGACGAACCAGATAGCCGGGAACGCCAGCGCGATGCCCAGCCAGACGATCATCCCGGGCCGTTCCCCGATCAGGACGCCCGTCGCCACCGGCAGGATCGCCGCGCCTACGCCGGAGACCGGTGCCACCACGCCCATCCGGCCGGAGGCCAGACCCCGGTAGAGGAAGGACGTACCGAATCCGTTGCCGACTCCTGCCAACAGGGCCCAGGCCAGGTCGGCGCCGGACGGGCGCGCGTCGGACGGCAGCGCGATCACCAGGGTGGCGACCAGGCCGCCGAACTGCGAGACCAGGGCCACGGTCCAGGCGCTGACCCGCTTCGCCACCCAGCCGCCGTTGAAGTCGGACAACCCGTACGCCGCCGCGGCCAGCAGCGACAGCAGGACGGTCACGTAAGGACCACGCCGGCGATCCAGGCGAAGGTCGCGACCACGCCGGCGGCGAGCTCGATGAGGATGCTGAGCCCGACCGCCTTGAGCGCCTGCCTGGTCGACGGCCAGGCCGCCGTCGCGCCGAGGCGGTGGTACTCGGCCAGGTAGACGCCCAGCACGAACCCGATGAACAGCCCGACGACGGGAATGACGAAGAAGCCGACGATGCCCACGGCGGCACCGATCCACTGCGTGGAGCCGGGGATGCCGGCGTCCTTGAGCCGCCGGTTGGGGATGAGGAACTTCACCACCCCGCCAGCGACGAGCACCGCGGCCGACACACCGAAGACCACCCACGCCGTGGTGCCGCCGACCTCCCAGGCCCAGACCAGGATCGCGGCCAGGACCAGGATCGAGCCGGGCAGGATCGGCACCAGGATGCCGACCAGCCCGACCGCGATGGCCAGGGCGACCAGGACCTCGACGCCATTCACCAGTCGACCCTTTCACACAGCAGAAGGCCCCGGATCCGTCGGATCCGGGGCCTTCGAAGTCGGGGGACCGGGGGTCAGGCCTCTGCGTCGGACGCGGAGGTGGCGGAGGTGGTGTCGGTCAGCTTGTCGGTCTCGTCGACGAGCTTGACGGCGATCTGCTTCAGCTTGTCTCCGTGCTCGCGGGCATGGTGCGCGCAGAACAGGAGCTCGCCTCCGGACTGGAGCTCCACGCGGAGGTAGGCCTGGGCCCCGCATCGATCGCAGCGGTCTGCTGCGGTGAGCCGCGAGCTTGGTGCGACTGCAGTGTTCACGACGGCCTCATTTCTCATCTGGTGTCGTGGGTGCAACGTAGACGGGGTCTCCAAAGATTCCCCGGCGACGCCTCCCCTGACATCCCAATCCAACCACGGAAGGTCTAACCACCCCACGTGGCGCTCATTCCGGACCAGTGTGTGGCCTGGATGACACTTGTGTGGTGTGAACGGTGAAGCCGGTCGATCTGTTACGCGAATCTCGTTGCGGGTGGTGCGTTTCACGTCACGGTAGACCTGGATTCGGCAGGCGTGCCTTCAAGCCGCTCCGGCGTGTCGTGGGTAGATTCGTACCCATGCCAGCTCCCGGATGGGCCAGCTGACTGCCGGACTGACCACACCTTTGACCACACCGCGTGTCCGCACGACCGAGGAGTCCAGATCGACACCGCCTACAACGCCGCACACCTCCTGGTTCTCGAGGGCCTCGAGGCGGTACGCAAGCGGCCCGGCATGTACATCGGATCCACCGACACGCGCGGCCTCATGCACTGCCTGTGGGAGATCATCGACAACGGCGTGGACGAGGCGCTGGCCGGTGCCGCCCACCACGTCGAGGTGACCCTCCACCCCGACGACTCGGTCGAGGTCCATGACGACGGCCGCGGCATCCCCACCGACAAGGAGCCGCGCACGGGCCTGCCCGGCGTCGAGGTGGTCGCCACCAAGCTGCACGCCGGCGGCAAGTTCGGCGGCGGCTCGTACGTCGCGACCGGCGGCCTGCACGGCGTCGGGCTGTCGGTGGTCAACGCGCTCTCATCCCGGATGGACATCGACGTCGAGCGGGCGCCGTCCATGCAGGGCATCTCGTTCAAGCACGGCACCCCGGGTGTCTTCGACGGCGACGGGCCCCGGGCGCCGTTCACCGCGAAGTCCGGACTGACCCGCAAGGGCGGCCGGGTCCCCAAGACCAGGTCCGGCACGCGCATCCGCTTCTGGCCGGACCGGCAGGTCTTCACCCAGGACGCGACGTTCGAGTTCGAGGGTCTGCTCGGCCGCGCCCAGCAGACGGCGTTCATCGTCCCCGGCCTGGAGCTGGTCATCCGTGACCTCCGCGGGCCGGAGATGCGCGAGGAGAAGTTCCGCCACGAGGGCGGCATCGCCGAGTTCGCCGAGTTCCTGGCCCACGACGAGCCGGTCACCGACATCCGGCGGCTGCAGGGCAAGGACACCTTCACCGAGACCGTGCCGGTCCTCGACGAGAAGGGTCACATGACCCCGCAGGAGGTCGAGCGCGAGCTCGACGTCGACATCGCGGTGCGCTGGGGGACGGGCTACGACACCGAGCTGCGCTCGTTCGTCAACGTGATCGCCACCCCCAAGGGCGGCACCCACGTGGCCGGCTTCGAGCGAGGCATGCTCGACACCTTCAACGACGCCATGAAGGCCGCCCGGGTCCTCAAGGCCAACGACGACAAGGTCATCAAGGACGACGTCCTCGAGGGGCTGACCGCCGTGGTGACCGTCCGGCAGGCCGAGCCGCAGTTCGAGGGGCAGACCAAGGAGATCCTCGGCACGCCCCAGGTGCAGAGCGTCGTACGCCGGGTCGTCTCGGCGGAGCTGAAGAAGTTCCTCACCTCGACCAAGCGCGCAGAGAAGGCGCAGGCCCGGCTGGTGATGGAGAAGGTCGCGGCTGCCGCCAAGACCCGGGTGGCCGCCCGCCAGCACCGCGAGACCCAGCGCCGCAAGAACGCCCTGGAGTCCTCGGCCCTGCCGGCCAAGCTCGCCGACTGCCGGGCCACCGACGACCGCACCGAGCTGTTCATCGTCGAGGGCGACTCGGCGCTCGGCACGGCCAAGCTCGCCCGCAACTCCGAGTTCCAGGCGTTGCTGCCGATCCGCGGCAAGATCCTCAACGTCCAGAAGGCGTCCGTGGGCGACATGCTCAAGAACGCCGAGTGCGCCTCGATCATCCAGGTCGTCGGCGCCGGCTCCGGCCGCACCTTCGAGCTCGAGGCGACCCGCTACAGCAAGATCATCTTCATGGCCGACGCCGACTCCGACGGCGCCCACATCCGCTGCCTGCTGGCCACCCTGTTCTTCAAGTACATGCCCGAGCTCGTCGAGAAGGGCCGGGTCTTCACCGCCGTGCCGCCGCTGCACCGGATCGAGATCTCCAACCCCAAGAAGGGGATGGACAAGTACGTCTACACCTACTCCGACGACGACCTGCAGCGGAAGCTGGCCGAGCTCTCGAAGAAGAACGTCTCCTGGAAGGACCCGGTCCAGCGCTACAAGGGGCTCGGTGAGATGGACGCCGACCAGCTGGCCGAGACCACGATGGACCCGCGTCGCCGCACCCTGCGCCGGCTCACCGTCGACGACGCCGAGGCCGCCGCGCAGGTCTTCGAGCTGCTGATGGGGTCCGACGTCGCTCCGCGCAAGGAGTTCCTGGTGCAGGGCGCCTACGAGATCGACGCAGCCACGCTCGACGCCTGACCCGACCCATTCACCGCTGCGGGTGCGCGGCCAGCCAGCGCTCGACCGGCACCGGCTTGTCGCGGTCGTAGCCGACTGGCAGGCGTACGTCGCCGCGGGCGGTCAGGTAGTAGATGTCCCAGTGGTAGTAGCCGTAGTAGGCCCGCGGCCGTCGTTCCATGACCTTCGCCAGCAGGGTCACGCCACGGACGTAGCGGGTGTCGTTGTTGTAGCGGAACAGCGCGTTGTCGAGGCGGTCGGGGCGGGCACCGCCGTCGTGCGCGAGGTAGCGGGCGGCGGCCATGATCGCGTCGGCAGGGTCCTCGATGTCGCCGCGGCCCCACTTGGCCCAGGTCCGGGGCAGGAACTGCATCGGCCCCTGGGCACCGGCGACCGACGTGCCGCGAATCCGGCCCATCCCGGTCTCGACGAGGTTGATGGCCGCGAGGTACTCCCAGCCGATGCCGAATGCGCGCTCGCCGCGCTTGTAGTAGCGCAGCAGCTCCTCGGCGGGCGCCGGCGCCACGATCCGCCAGGCGGGCAGCGTGTCGGACAGCTCGTGATGCATGGCCCGGAAGGCCCGCCGGGAGGCGAGGTTGTCGCGGACCACGCTGCGCAGCGACCGCGGCAGCCCGGCGCGCACCCTGGCGTCCCACGCGGGACGGACGCCGAGCTCCCGGTAGGCCAGCTGTTGGACCCGGGCCGCCCGGACCAGCTCCCGCGGCCGGGTCGCCGGGTCCGCGATCGCCTTCTCGGAGGTCACCAGGGCGGCAACAGCCTGCTTCGCCGTGGCGGGCCGGCCGGGCCCGGGCGGCCGCTCAGGGCGTTCTGCGATCTCGGTGGTGGCGGTCGGTGAGCCGATGCCGGCCCGGTCCGGCTGCGACGAAGGCTCGGGCTCGTCGGTGCAGGCGGCCAGGGGAGCGGCCGCGATCGCGGCCACGACGGCCCAGCGCGACACCCGGCGACCTAGCACGGACACCAGCGTAGGGAGGTGGTCGTCAGAACTTCTGGTCGAGCAGCCCGGTGTCGACGTCGTACATGAACCCACCCACGGCAACCGTCCTCGGGATCAGCGGGTGGGTCCGGACCGCCTGGACGTCATGCTCGAGTGCGGCGTACTGATCGGTGACGACGCTGACCATCTGCCACGCGACCTCCTGGCCGGCCGAGGCCGCGACCCGCTCGCGCAGCTCGCGCTCGGAGTTCGCCGCCATGGCGCACCGCGTGTGCGGGATCACGAGGATCCGCTTCACGTTGAGCAGATGGACGCCGAGGACGAGTGCCTCGAGGGCCTGCTCGGTCACCCGGCCCCCGGGGTTGCGGAAGATCTTCGCGTCGCCCGGCTTGAGGCCGATCATGGCCAGCGGGAGGAGCCGTGAGTCCATGCACGTGACGACCGCGATACCGGCGTGGGCGATGCCGTCGAAGCCCGCCATGTCGAAATCCTCGGCGTACTCACGGTTGGCCGCCAGGAGGTCGTCGAACCCTGCTAATTCTTGGCCCACGGTGCCGAACGCTAACGGGTGGCGGCCGCAGCCGGGACGTCAGCCCACGGATCGGAGCGCCTCCGCGGTGTCGATCGAGCGGGTGGCCACGCCGCGGAACAGGATCAAGGCCAGCACCGCGGCTGCGAGCGCGCAGATCACCGCCCCCATGAAGACGGTCTGCTCCTGGGCGACGCCGGCTGCCTTCTGGAGGTCGCGGTACGCCGAGCACATCTTCGGCTCGCCGCAGACGTCCGTGACACTGTCGAGGGAGTCCTGCTTCGCGTAGTAGCGGTGCAGCCCGATCGTGGTGAGCGTCGAGATGCCGACCAGCATCCCGACCATCCGGGCCACCACCACCATCGCGGTCGAGACGCCGTGCACCTCCGGATCGGTCGAGGCCAGGATCGCGGCGTTGACCGGCGCCAGCGCCAGGCCGAACCCGAAGCCGCACAGGACCAGGGCGATGTTGGCCGGCGGGTCGGTGAAGCTGGTGTCGACGTCCCAGCGCGACATCAGGGCGAACCCGACCGCAGACATGGTCATGCCGACCGCCGTGACCACGCCGGCGCTGCGGACGCGGATCAGGTAGCCACCCACGATCGCGCCCACCGGGAGCGCGACGAGGAACCGGACCAGGACCAGCGCCGCCATCAGCTGCGACTTCCGGTACTCCGTGGTGCGGGCGAAGATCGGGATGTCGATGAGTGCGGCGATCAGCGCGGCGCCGACGAAGAAGCTCACGACGACCGCCCCCCAGGCCGGCGTGAGCCGCAGCGCGCCGCGAGGGAGCAGCGGCGCCTCCGCGCGACGCAGGTGGAGGACGAACGCCACGGTCGCGATCGCCGAGCCGAGGAGGTACCAGAGCCCCTGGTCGGAGAAGACCTGGACCGCGGGGTCGGCGGTGGCGAAGGCCAGGATCACGCCACCCAGGGCCACCGCGAGGAACAGCGCACCGGTGAGGTCGGCGTCCCGGGCGCTGCGGCCCCAGCCGCGCAGGTCGACCAGCGGCCGTTTCGCCGTGACGCAACGCACCAGGAACAGCACCAGGGCGACCACCGGCACCACGCCGACCGGCGTGAGCCAGCGGCCGTCGCCGGCGAACGGGATGAAGTACTCGCCCCAGGTGAGGTCACGCACCAGCCCGGGCGGCCGGACGAAGACGATCGCGCCGAAGACGAGGGTGACCGCGAGGAGGCCAGTTCCAATGAAGTCCCAGCGTGGCTTGCGGTCGCGCTGTGGTGACGGGTCGACGGCCCCCGTTGCTGTTGCTCTGAGAGCGGCGGCCAGCACCAGCCCGACGGCGAGGTTGATCAGGAAGATGGCCGGCCAGTCGGCCAGGGCCAGGACCACCGCGCCGAAGAGCGGGCCGATCACCGAGCCCAGCTCCTGGACGGCGGAGACGATGCCGAGGGGTACGCCGCGGCGTTCGACCGGGTAGAGGTCCGCGACCAGGGCCAGTGTTGCGGGGACCAGCCCGCCGCCGCCGACGCCCTGGAGGAACCGCCCCGACACCATGCTGGGCAGGTCGTAGGCGAGCGCGGTGACCAGCGAGCCGACCGCGAAGACGACGAGCGCGGCCGTGAGCACTGGCAGCCGGCCCCGCAGGTCGGCGATCCGGCCGATCAGCGGCAGCATCGCGACGTAGCCCAGCAGGAAGCCGGAGACGATCGGCGCGGCCCGCTGGAGCTGGTCGATCGGGATGCCGGCGCTGCCCATCATCTCGGGCAGCGCGAGCACCACGACGTACGTGTCGGCCGCCGCGAAGGCCACCGCGACGGCGGCCAGGCTCAGCAGCACGCGCGGCGAGCGGACCGCCGCCGTCGCGCTCACGGCGCCGTGATGTCCTTCTCGGTGCCGTAGTCATCGAGGGTCAGCGTGTAGGTCACGTCGCCCTCGTCCTCGCCGTAGAAGGCGCCCTTCAGGACGGCCTCCCGCAGCTCGTCGTCGTCACTGATCGTGTAGGTGAACGCGAAGTCGCCCTCCGCCGCCGGGATCAGCGCCTCGACCGCGTCGCTGGAGATAGTCCCGGTGTACTCGGTGAAGATCTCCTTGTTGCCTTCGCCACCGCGCACCGAGTCGCCGGCCTCCACGTCTTTTGCGGTCGCGAGCAGCCCGGAGAACCCGCCATCGGGGTCCATCAGCTTGGCCGGGTCGGGAGCGCCGTAGTCGGCGGGGTCGATCTCGGTCCAGTCCGGGAGCAGCAGGGAGTTCTTCGCGTAGGTCTTCCCGTCGACCGCGATCACCTCGGCGTCCGCCGGGAGCCCGCTGACGCTGAGCTTGAACGTGCCCTCGAACGCCGACGGGTGGACGCCGGTCCCCTCGGCGGAGGTGATGCCGGTGACGCCGTCGGGCAGGTCCTTGGTGGACAGCGTGATCGCGACGCCGGTCGTGTCGTCGAGCGTCTTCTTGGCCGCGGCCAGCACGTCCTGGGCGCTGGCCTTGTCGTCGTCGCCCGAGCCGCCCTTGTCGTCGTCACTGCAGGCCGAGAGGCCGCCCAGCGCCAGGCCGAGCACCACCGGAGCCGCCAGGAGCCGCAGGCGGGCGGGAGCAGGGAGCGTCACGGGAGCAGCCTCGCACACGCGGTCACGGCTGGTCGGCCGCGAACCGGGCCAACCGGGGTCCCACGGGACCAGCCACGGCGGCGATCGGCTGGCTGCCCGGCGTCCCGGAGCCGTCACGCTTGCCGATGGGCTCTGGCAGGTCGACCGGGGCGCCGCTCGCGGCCGCGGCCCGGGCCGGCGCGCCACCGGCCCATGCGGTCACCAGCAGGTCCTCGCCCTTGAGGAACCGGTGGCACCGCACGCCACCGGTGGCCCGGCCCTTGGCGGGGTACTCGCCGAACGGCGTCACTTTGACCGCACCCGGCTCGGTGCCCGGTAGGGCGGTCGAGGAGCCGGACGCGGTGACCACGACGTTGTCCTCGCCGGACAGCGCGCCGAACCACGCGACCCGCTCGCCGGCGGTGATCCGGATGCCGGCGATGCCACCGCCGGAGCGGCCCTGTGGCCTGACCGTCTCGGCGCCGAAGTGCAGCAGCTGGGCGTCGGTGGTGATGAAGCAGAGCGTCTCGGTGCCGGTGGCCAGCTCGACGGCGCCCACCACCTCGTCGCCGTCGTCGAGCCGGATCACCTCCCACTCGTCCCTGCCGAGGACCTCGGGGTTGACCCGCTTGACGGTGCCGTTGCGGGTGCCGATCGCGAGGCCGGGCCCCTCGGAGGCGAGCCGGCTCAGCCCGAGCGCCCGCTCACCCGGCTCCAGCGAGGCCAGCTCGCTGACCGGGTAGCCGCCCTGGAGGTTCGGGTCGTTGGCGGAGCCCGGCAGCGCGGGCAGGTCGAGCACCGACAGCTTGAGCAGCCGGCCGCGGCTGGTGACCAGGCCGACCTCGCCGCGGGCCGTGGTGGGCACCGCGGAGACCACCACGTCGTGGTTGGCGCGCCCGCCACCCTCGCCGACCGGCTCGTCGTTCGACGTCCGGGCGAGCAGACCACTGGCGGACAGGAACGCGAAGCAGGGGTCGTCGGAGACCTCGAGCGTTGCCGCGGCAGGCGTGACGGCGGTGCCCGCGGACTCGAGCAGCACCGTGCGGCGCGGAGTGCCATAGGTCTTGGCGACGTCGGCCAGCTCGTCGGAGACGACCTTCTTGAGCAGTGTCTCGTCGGCGAGGATCGCCTCGAGCTCCTCGATCTCGCGGCGCAGGGTCTCCTGCTCCTTCTCGAGCTCGATCCGGCTCAACCGGGTCAGCCGGCGCAGCTGCATGTCGAGGATGTTGTTGGTCTGCTCGACGGTCAGGTCGAAGACCGACATCAGCCTCTCGCGGGCGGTCGCCGCGTCATCGCTGGTGCGGATCACCTGGATGACCTCGTCGATGTCGACCAGGGCGATCAGGAGGCCGTCGACCAGGTGCAGCCGTTCCGCCTTCTTGTCGCGACGGAACTGCGAGCGGCGGCGTACGACGTCATAGCGGTGCTGCAGGAAGACCTCGAGCAGCTCCTTGAGGCCCAGGGTGCGCGGCTGCCCGTCGACCAGGCAGACATTGTTGATGCTGAACGACTCCTCCATGGGAGTGAGCTTGTAGAGCTGCTCGAGGATCGCCTCGGGGACGAAGCCGTTCTTGACCTCGATGACCAGCCGGGTGCCGTTGGCCATGTCGGTGAGGTCCTTGACGTCCGAGATGCCCTGCAGCTTCTTGCCCTGCACGAGCATCTTGATCCGCTCGACGACCTTCTCCAGCCCTACGGCGTACGGCATCTGCGTCACCACGATGCCCTTGCGTCGCCCGACCGTCTCGATGCGAGCCGTCGCCCGCATCCGGAAGCTGCCGCGGCCGGTCTCGTAGGCGTCGCGGATGCCGTCGAGGCCGATGATCTTGCCGCCGGTGGGCAGGTCGGGGCCGGGCACGAACCGCATGATCCCGTCGATGTCGGTGTTGGGGTGCGCGATCAGGTGGCGCAGCGCCTGGATCACCTCGACCAGGTTGTGCGGCGCCATGTTGGTGGCCATCCCGACCGCGATGCCGGTGGTGCCGTTGACCACGAGGTTGGGAATTGCCGCCGGGAGGACGACGGGCTCGAGCTCCCGGCTGTCGTAGTTGGGCTTGAAGTCGACGGTGTTCTCGTCGATCGACGCCGTCATCGCTACGGCGGCCGGTGCCATCCGGCATTCGGTGTTGTGGTTGACGAAGCCGCCGGCCAGGAAGGAATGGTCCTCGCTGTCCACACGGATCGAGTAGACCGGCTCAGGGGCGTCGTCGGTCACCTCAGCGACCTCGACAAACCGGTAGCCGGAGTCCATGACCGTCGCCACGACCGAGAGCACCTCGGGGTCCTTGAACTTGGTCACGAGGAGGCTCCGGTCGGCCTGCCAGCGCTCTGTCCGGTCGAAGTTGTGCTTCAACAGCCAGGACTTGCCAGTGCCGCGGCCCGGACCCAGCGTTCTCTTCACGTAATCGGCGACGTATGGCGCGAAGTCCTTGGTCAACCGATGCTTGTACGGCGGCAGGTCGCGCAGCAACTCCTCGAGGCGGCGCCGCTTGGCGGTGAGGAAGCCAACCCGCTCGGCGAAGGCATGGATGTTGTGCAGCCCTGAGATGACCAAACGGTATTCGCCGCGCTCGTAGTGGGTGAGGTTGCTGTGAATTCCAAACTCCAGGAGCAACTCCTGAAGTCCGGCCGCCAGGGCGGCGCTGTGGGTGGAGTACTGCAGCACAATCCCGGTTCCGCCCGGGACGTGCAGACTGCCGTCGCCTTCGAACAGGGCCATCAGAAACGCACGCTTGAGGCCCGGTGTGCCGCGCCAGACGACCTCGGGCAAGGGCTTGTCCGCGGCCTTCAGTCCCATGAGCGCGGCCAGGTGGCTGTTCCGCAGGTGAGTGAGGTTCTGGATGTCGAGCTCGTGGATGGTCTTGCCGGAGCGGCGTAGCGTCCGGCTGCTCACGTATCGACGGCCGCCGACGATGGCGTCGTAGGCATCGAGGACGTACTGGAAGTACTCGGGATCGGTGTTGTTGAAACCAGCCCGGCCTTCGGAGACGAATCCCTCGGACACCCAACCGCCCAGCAAGGTCCCCAACTGCATCTCGTGAGCCATCGGTATCGCGGTGGTCCAGGCATTGCGAGCCAGGCAGACGACGGTGCCAGGGGTGATCTCGTCGAGCCGTAGCCATTGGAACATCGGCACGCCAGCGACGGGGACCAGGCAGAGCACCGGATGGTTGTGGCTGCCCCGCAGCGCATGGCCGCTCTTGGTCACGAGTTTCTTGACCGGATGCACACCCGAGTTGAAGACCTTGGTGACCGTGACCGCTTTGCCGTCCTTGTCGAGGACCTCGAAGTCCGTGTCGGCCTCCGAGTTCTCCGGAAGTCGGACGAGGTGGTCGATCCTCAGGGAGCTTCCGTCGGCCATGCGGACATGGGTGTCACCTGTGAGGCAGTACCGCATCGCCGCCGGAGAGTCGTCAGGACTACCAAAGTTTCCGTGGCCGTCGACCATCGGAACCCGCATCGACCAGGGCTGCGCCATGCGGACCAGGGCGTCGTAGATCGCGCCGTCACCGTGGGGGTGCAGCCGACCCATCACCTCACCGACGACGCGGGCGCTCTTGACGTGTCCGCGGTCGGGGAGGAGCCGCATCTCGTTCATCGTGTGCAGGATCCGGCGCTGCACCGGCTTCAGCCCGTCGCGGGCGTCGGGGAGGGCGCGGGAGTAGATGACCGAGTAGGCGTACTCCAGGAACGACGCGCGCATCTCGTCGCCCACGTCGATGTCGAGGATGTGCTCCTCGAAGTCGTCGGGGACATCCTGCTTGGTGGTACGCCGCGCCATGGCCCCATCCTCTCCCGCGGCACGTCATGATCCCGCGGGGGCACGCCGCAAAGGCGCGTGGTTGAGGGGTTTCGGGCTCCGTCCCCGCTCGGCGGGTTTGGGGCTCGCTCGTGAATGGCCTCACACCTCGGGCACCGTTTCCCCGAGCCGGATGCCTTCGCCTCATACGATGGCGGGCGTGAGCGGCTCCGAGCAGGCGACGACCGTCGAGCCGCCGCGCCACTGGGAGGCGGACGTCATCCTCCGCGACGGCAAGACCGCCCACATCCGGCCGATCCGGCCCGAGGACGCGGCGCTGCTGGTGGAGTTCTACGGGCGGGTCTCGGACCGCTCGAAGTACTACCGGTTCTTCTCGCCGATGCCGAGCCTGTCGGACCGGGACGTGGCCCGGTTCACGCAGGTCGACCATGACCAGCGGGTCGCCTTCGTGATGATGCTGCAGGGCCAGATGATCGCGGTCGGGCGGTACGACGTGGTGGAGCCCGCCGAGGCCGAGGTCGCCTTCCTCGTGGAGGACCAGCACCAGGGCCGCGGGATCGCCCAGATCCTCCTGGAGCACCTTGCCCAGGCAGCCCGCGAGCGCGGCATCGAGCGGTTCGTTGCCGAGGTGCTCCCCGACAACCAGCGGATGATCCAGACCTTCCGCGACGCCGGCTACCGCGTCGTCAGTGCCTATGACGAGGGCGTGCTCCAGCTGGAGTTCCCGATCGAACCGACCGACACCGCGATCGGGATCATGCAGGGCCGCGAGCACGTGGCCGAGGCGGCGTCGATCCACCGGTTCTTCAACCCCAAGTCGGTCGCTGTGATCGGGGCCAGCCGCCGCCAGGACACCATCGGCCAGGCGCTGGTCCGCAACCTGGTGACCGGCGACTTCACCGGCCGGGTCTACGCAGTGAACCCCAGCGCCCGCGCGGTGTCCGGGCTGCCGACGTACAAGAACGTCACCGACATCCAGGACGACGTCGACGTCGCGATCGTCGCGGTGCCGGCCGAGTCGGTCGAGGACGTCGTGCTCGACTGCGCCGCCAAGGGCGTGCACGGTCTGGTCGTGATCTCGTCCGGCTTCGCCGAGACCGGTGAGGAGGGCCGGCAGCGGCAGCGCCGGCTGGTCGGGCTGTCCCGCTCGTACGGCGTCCGGCTGATCGGCCCCAACGCGCTGGGCATCATCAACACCGACCCCGAGGTGTCCATCAACGCGTCGCTGGCCGGGCTGATGCCGCCGCGGGGCCGGGCCGGGTTCTTCTGCCAGTCCGGCGCGCTCGGGTCGGCGATCCTCGAGAAGGTCCGCAACCGTGGCCTCGGCCTCTCGACGTTCGTCAGCGCCGGCAACCGCGCCGACGTGTCCGGCAACGACCTCCTGCAGTACTGGGAGGAGGACGAGTCGACCGAGGTCGTGATGATGTACCTCGAGTCCATCGGCAACCCGCGCAAGTTCTCCCGCATCGCCCGCCGGGTCTCGCTGCGCAAGCCGGTCATCGCGGTCCGCTCCGGCCGCACCACCCAGGGCGTCCCGATGGGCCACGCGGTCCGCAAGATCGCGGCGCCGCCGCAGGCCGTGGACGCGATGTTCCGGCAGGCCGGGGTGATCCAGGTGGACACCCTCGAGGACATGTTCGACGTCGCCCAGCTCGCGGCGCACCAGCCGCTGCCGCGCGGCCGCCGGGTCGCGATCGTTGGCAACTCCGACGCGCTGGGCCTGCTGGCCGCGGACGCCGCGTCCGCGGCCGGGCTGGTGGTCAACAAGCAGGTCGCGCTGAGCGCCGAGCCCTCGCCGGAGGACTTCGAGGACGCCCTCGACGACGCCATCGACGACCCGGACGTCGACGCCGTGGTCGTGGTCTACATCCCGCCGCTCAGCGTCGCCGGAGAGCCGATCGCCAACGTGCTGGCGGCGGTGGGGGAGCAGTCCGACAAGCCGCTCGTCTCGACGTTCCTCGGCACCGAGGGCATTCCCGAGCTGCTCCGCGTCCCCGATGTCGCCGGCTCCACCGCGGGCCGCGGCTCGGTGCCGTCGTACCCCGCGGTCGAGGCTGCCGTCCGCGCGCTCGCCCGGGTGGTCGAGTACGCCATCTGGCTGCGTACTCCGGACGGTGCGGCCCCGGACAACGCCGGCGTGGACCCGGCGGCGGCCCAGCAGGTGATCGGCCGGGCCCTCGCGGCGAATCCGGACGGAGTCGACCTCGATGCCGACGCGCTGACCGAGCTGCTCGCGGCGTACGGCATCGAGCTGATGGAGGCCCGGCCCGTCAGGTCACTGCGGGAGGCCCAGAAGGCCGGCCGGGAGCTGGGCTGGGACGTGGTCCTCAAGGCCACGACCGAGCGCGTCCGCGAGCGGCCGGACCAGGCGCACGTGTGGCGCAACATCGACTCGTCCGCAGAGATGCGCGACGCCTGGGAGAGCCTGCTCGAGGTCGTCGGCGAGCCCGACGAGGCCGGCTACGTCGTGCAGAAGAACTCGTCGCCCGGCGTACCGATCGCGATCCGGAGCCTCGAGGACCCGCTCTTCGGGCCGGTCGTCTCCTTCGGCATCTCCGGGCCGATCATCGAGCTGCTCTCGGACGTGTCCTACCGGATCCCGCCGATCTTCCAGCACGACGCGGCGTCGATGGTGCGCGAGATCCGCTCCTCACCGATGCTGTTCGGCTACCGCGGCAGCGAGGTGGTCGACATCGACGAGGTGGAGCGGTTGATCCAGCGCGTGGCGCAGCTGCAGAACGACCTGCCCCAGGTCCGCACCCTCGAGCTCTCGCTGGTGCTGGCCGGTGCCCAGGGCGCGACCGTGCTGACCGCCGCGGCCAGGGTGGAACCGGTCATCGACCCGCGCTCGGACTGGTTCGTCCGCCGGATGCCGGCCGTCCCGGGAGACACGATCCCGGGCTGAGGCTGGCCCCTGGGCTTCGCGGTCGTGCGAGACTCCACACCATGCCTCTCCGCACCACCGACGACCAGGACCGCAGCGTCGAGCTGCGGGACGCGATCGACCACACCGGCTACTACCCAGACGTCGTCATCGACAGCGTCTCCGCCGCGGTCTCGGGGGAGCGGGTGGTGTCGTTCTACGTGCACCACGAGCCGACGTTCGACCGCGACGAGGTGCGCCGCCACCTGTCGGTCATGGTGCTCACGCCGAGCCGGCTGATCATCGTGCACACCGACGAGCATGCGGGCGACGATCTGCTGCCCGAGCCGTACACCTCGACGTCCTCCGAGGCGATCCGGCTCAGCTCGGTGACCTCCGTGGTGGTGACCCGCATGGTCGCCAACCCGACCAAGGGCCCGACGACGCCGGCCGAGGCCGTGATCACGCTGGGTTGGGGCGGCGTCAGCCGGGTCGACCTGGAGCCGGCCGGCTGCGACGACCCGCAGTGCGAGGCCGACCACGGCTACACCGGCGTGCTGGCCTCCGACGACTTCTCGCTGCGGGTCTCGGCCGCGGCGGACGGCCAGGACGCGGTCCCGCGCCTGCTGTCGTTCGCCGAGCAGCTCTCGGCCCGGACGCACTCGAGTTGAACCCCCCGTTCGTCGAGCCCGCCTACGGGCATCGCGGGCTCGGTGACGTCGTCCCGGCGATCGGCTGTGCGCTCGGCAGCGACGTCCTCGCGGCGCCCACCGGTCTGGTGCTGCCGGAGGCGCCGGCGTACGTGCTGTTCCTCATCGACGGGCTCGGCTCGCGGCTGCTGGAGAGGTATGCCGCCGCGGCGCCGTACCTCTCCTCGCTGCTGGCCGACTCCGCGCCCGGCACCGCCGGGGTGCCGTCGACGACCGCGACCAGCCTGACCTCGCTCGGCACTGCGCTGACCCCCGGCACGCACGGCCTGGTCGGGTTCACCAGCCGGGTGCCGGGCACCGACCGGCTGCTCAACGCGCTGTTCTGGGACAAGACGGTGGACCCGCTGGAGTGGCAGCCGCACCCGACGGCGTTCTCGCGGCTCACCGACGCCGGCGTGCGGGTCGACGTGGTCAACAAGCGCGAGTTCGACCGCAGCGGCCTGACCATCGCCGCGCAGCGCGGCGCTGGCTACATCGGCGCGGACCGGATAGGCGAGCGGATCGCCGGTGCGGTCGTCGGTTCGACGCACCGCCCTTCCCTCACCTACATCTACGACGGTGACCTCGACTGGACCGGACACAGGTACGGCGTGGACTCACCCCAGTGGCTACAGCAGCTTGCCGCCATCGACGCGGAGACGGTGCAGCTGCGCGAGGCGCTGCCTGACGAGGTGCGGCTGGTGGTGGTCGCCGACCACGGGATGGTCGACTCGACCCCGGCCAGCCGGATGGACATCGACGCCCACGACGACCTCCGCGACGGGCTGGTGCTGCTCGGTGGCGAGGCGAGGTTCCGGCACCTCTACTGCGCGGACGGCGCCGCGTCGTCGGTCGCCGGCTGCTGGGCCGAGAAGCTCGGCGACTCGGCCGAGGTCCTGCTCCGCGAGGACGCCATCGCCCGCGGCTGGTTCGGCCCTGTCACCGAGCTGGTCCTCCCGCGGCTCGGCGACGTGATGGTCGCCGCGCGCGACGACCTGGCGCTGTTCTCGAGCAAGGACTTCGAGTACGAGATGAGCCTGGTCGGCCTGCACGGCTCACTGACGTCGGACGAGATGCTGATCCCCATCCTGGTCGGCTGAGACTCGTCGGCTGGTCGGCTTCGGCTCTCGGCGGATCACTCGGGCTCGTTGCCCGGCTCGCCTCCGACGAGGTACGACGACTCCACGCCGGTGTACATCAGGTGGGCGACCAGCCCCTCTGCCGCGTGCACCAGGTTGTGGCAGTGGTCCATCCAGATGCCGGGGTTGTCGGCCACGAACGCGATCTCGAAGGTCTCGCCGTCCTTGACCTCCACGGAGTCCACCCACCAGGGACTGCCCGAGGCCGCCACGCCGTCCCGGGAGATCACGACGGCGTGGTGCCCGTGCAGGTGCATCGGGTGGTTGTCGCCGCTGCCGTTGTCGATCTCGAACACGACGATGTCGCCCTCGCTGACCATGTACATCGGGATGTCCGGGAACAGGTGACCGTTCACCGTCCAGAACAGGCCGGGCCGGCCGTCCAGGAAGCCGGGGCGCCTGCCGATCCGGTAGTCGAACCTCCGGTCCGGATCGCTGGCGTCGAAGCCGATCTCGGCCGGCTCGCCGTAGCTCAGCAGGTCCACGGACTCCCTCGGCGCCCGAGTCTCGTCGCCGCCGGCGGGGTCCTCGCCGAACACGACGGCGGTGGAGCCGCCGAAGTCGACCCGGATCCCGTCCTCGGGCACCACGAACCCCAGGTCGACGCGTCCGCCGGCCGGCAGGCCGTACTTCAGGCCGTCGATCTCGCCGGGCTGGTTCACGTCCCTGCCGTCGACGGCGAGCACCTGGTACGGCGCCCCGGTGACCCACAGCGTCGCCAGGCCGTTGTCGGTGTTCACGACGCGGAGCCGCACGGCCTGGCCGGGCTCGGCGTCGACCTCCTTCGTGCCCTCCTCGCCGTTGAGCGTCGCCCCGTCGGAGTACCGGTGCAGGACGGCGAGCTCGTCCTGGACCTCAGGGGCGGGGACCTGGGGCCGGATCACCAGGGCACCGAGGAGACCGCGGCGTACCTGCTCGTGGGAGACCTGGTGAGAGTGGTACCAGTAGGTGCCGGCGTCCTCGGCCACGAAGCGGTAGACGTGCTCCTCACCCTCCAGAACCGCGTCCTGGGTGACGCCCGCGACACCGTCCTCAGCGTTGGGGACGTCGACGCCGTGCCAGTGCAGGGTGATGCCGTCGTCGACGTTGTCGTTGACCAGCGTCACCTCGACCAGGTCACCGACCGTGGCCTCCACCGTCGGACCGGGGGAGGTGCCGTTGACGGTGTAGCGGCCATCGTCGACGTGGACGGTCAGGGTCTCGCGTACGTCGGCCGGCCGGTCAGGATCGGCCACCAGGTCCTTGACCGGCGTGCCGTGACCCATGCCGTGGTGCTCGTCCACGGGGCCCCCGCCCCAGTCGGCGTACCCCATCTCCGCCATGTCGTAGCTGTCCGGAAGCAGGCTCGACTTCCACATCCAGCCCAGCGGCAGCAGCAGCGCCAGCGTCGCTGCGATGGCGATCCAGGTGCGTCGCCGGGTGCGCAGCAGCGCCCAGACCCGGGCGCGCAGGATCGCGAGACGGTCGGGCAGGGGCACTCCGTCAGACCGTGCCGGCGGGCGCCGGTGCCGCAATGGTGTCCGCACCCTGCTTGGCGCGTTGCGCGGCTCCGATTGCGGCCCCCATGATCATCAGCGCGTTGATGCCGTGCAGTGCCCCGAAGCCGGAGCCGACCTCACGGGAGAGCGCGGGCAGCACGAAGACCTGCAAGATCACCAGGCCGACGATGACCGCGGCCATCGTGGTGCCCTTCGGGACCTTGGCGAAGAAGGACACGATCAGCAGCACCAGCGAGCACAACGGGATGAGGACGAGCCCCACGAAGAACATGTGGATGGCGAAGCCGAACTCCCCACCGAACGACTCACAGTCCTCCTCGCAGTCGAGGAACTCCTCGTCGATGACCCCGCCGTCGGTGATGAAGTTGCTGACGCCGAAGAAGCCCCAGGCGATCGCACCCGCCTGGACGACGACGAGCACGGCGATGGTGAGTGCCAGGTATCGGTAAGCCTTCACGGTTTCCCCCCAGTGGATGCGCGGCCGGTACGACGCCCCGAAGCGTCCTTCGGAGTGCCACTGAGGCACGATGTTCCGCCGAGACGACGCGCCGGGCAATGGTTTTGCCGGGCCATGTTCTGACTAGATCTGCTTGACGAATCAACCGAATGGCAGCGGCTCGGCGCCGAGGGCGACGGCATGCGCCCGAGCCGCCGTCATCCGGCGGCGGTGGTGCTGGCGGCAGAGCACCTCGTAGGCAACCTCCGGGGCCGCCTCCTGGCTGCCGGCCTGCTCGACGTCGCCGACCACGATCACCTCGCCCTCGACGACCATCACGCCGTCCTCGGTGCGGGCGTTGTGGGTGGCCCGCTTGCCGCACCAGCACAGCGCCTCGACCTGGAGGACGTGGGTGTGGTCAGCGAGCTCGACCAGCCGAGCGCTGCCCGGGAACAGCTCGCTGCGGAAGTCGGTGAGGATCCCGAACACGAACACGTCGAGCTGGAGCTCGTCGACCACCTTGGCCAGCTGGTCGACCTGGTCGCGGGTGTAGAACTGCGCCTCGTCGCAGATCAGGTAGTCGACCCGGGCGCCGCGGGTGAGCTCGTCCACGACGTACCGCCAGAAGTGGAAGTCCGTGTCCACCTCGATCGCGTCGTGCTGCAGGCCGAGCCGGCTGGACAGCATCGCGATGCCCGCGCGGTCGCGGCTGGTGAAGATCCGGCCGACCAGGCCGCGCTGCACCCGGTTGTGGTTGGTCTGGAGGGCCAGCGTGCTCTTGCCGGAGTCCATCGTCCCGGTGAAGAACTGGAGCTCGGCCACGGGCAACACCCTAATGAGCCGAGCCGGGGTCACGGGTGCAGACGCGACCCCTTGACCGTCTTGTCGACGCCGTTCTTGGGGCCGTGCACGGCGATGCCGACCAGGTCGAGGTCGTCACGGGACACCGCGCGCACCACCGCCCGGTTGGCGAGGTCGTTGCCGGTGGAGAACATCTCCCGCGTGTAGACGCTCATCGGCATCGCCCGGCCCAGCGCCCGGGCGTGGGCGGCCTTGACCGTCTCGGCGTCGGCCTCGAGGACCACGACCGGCTGGCCGAGCAGCGGGAGGTACGACGTCCCGTCGGCGTCCTCGTAGGGCTCGCCGATGAGCTGGGGGTACGCCGCAACGATCCCGCTCACCAGGAACGCCGTCACGTTGAGCCGCTGCCAGGACTCGAGGTCGTCGCGGACCAGCACCGCGATCTTGGTGTCGAAGCGGATCCCGGCTTCCATCTGGTCAACGTCCATGCGACCAGCGTCGCGGCGCCGGCGTGGTGCGGTCTTGTACGTTCCTGACGTGGAGCGCGTACGGGCGTGGCGGCCGGCGCTCGCCGGCGTCTCGGAGGTCCTGCACGCGCACTTCACCGAGCACAGCTACCCGGCGCACGTGCACGAGCAGTGGACGATTCTCCTGGTCGACAGCGGCGGAGTGGACTACACCCTGGACCGCACCAGTCAGCAGGCGGTCGCCGGTCGCGTGACCGTGCTGCCGCCGTACGTCTGCCACGACGGCCGGGCTGCCAGCCCCGGCGGGTTCGACAAGCGGGTGCTCTACGTCGACGACCGATGGCTGCCCGAGCGGCTGACCGGTGCGGCGCTCCGGTCGCCCACGCTCACCGACCCGGCCCTCGCCCGGGCGGTCTCGGGGGTGCACAAGGTGCTCGACTCACCGGGGGACGAGCTCGAGGCCGAGTCCCGGCTGGCGCTCGTGGCCCAGCGGATCACCGCGCACCTCGACCCCCTCGCCCAGCCAGCCCCGGACGGCCGCGACGCCGGTCTGGCGCGGCTGGTGCGGGACCGGCTCGACGACGACGCGCCGAGCCTCGAGCGGCTCGCCCGCGAGCTCGGCACGCACCCGTCGCACCTGGTGCGGGTCTTCCGCCGTGAGTACGGCCTCCCGCCGCACCGCTACGTCGTCGGACGCCGGCTCGACCGAGCCCGCCCGCTGCTGCTCGCCGGCATGCCGATCGCGGAGGTCGCCACGGAGACCGGCTTCCATGACCAGTCGCACCTGACCCGGCACTTCCGGGCGCTGCTCGGGACCACCCCGGGTGCGTTCAGGAGCGCCGCCTGACCCCGCGCGTCAGATCGCCGTGACGATGGCTGCCCAGAGGTGCCCGTCGGGGTCGGTGAAGCTGCCGGTGTAGCCCCATGACTGCTGCTGCGGGGCCGAGGCGACCTCCCCACCCGCGTCCGTCGCTCGCGCCACGAGGTCGTCGACCTCGGCGTTCTTCTCGACCTGGATGCTGACCAGGCACTCCGAGGTGCCGCGCTCCGCTGTGGGCCGCCCGTCAGTCACCCACCCGAAGCCGCCGGTGGGGATGTACATCACGGCGGTTCGCTCGTTGAGCATCACGCGCAGCGGCTCGGGCACACCGTCGTCTGCGAGCTCGCCGGGGGTGTCGAGGCCCAGCGCCCGGGCGAACGCGTGCGCGCGCCCCCGGTCTTCGGTGGGCAGGGCGAGGACAACGTCGTAGCTCATGCCGGTCCAGACCTCGTGGGGCGTTCAGACTCATCGGTGAGGATGTCCGGGTGACCTCCCCGCTGATCACTGCCGACGAGCTCCAGTCCCGCCTCGGCGAGGTGACCGTGCTCGATGTGCGCTACCGCACGGACGGGCCGGCCGGGCGACGGGAGTATGACCGTGGCCACGTGCCCGGCGCGGTGTACGTCGACGTGGACGCCGACCTGGCCGCGCCGCCGGGCGGCGGTGGCCGGCATCCGCTGCCGGACCCAGAGGCGTTCGGGGCCGCGATGAGGAGGGCCGGGGTGTCCGCGGACCGGCCGGTGGTCGTCTACGACGACTGGGGCGGCCGCGCGGCCGTCCGGGGCTGGTGGCTGCTGCGGCACCACGGCCACCCGGACGTGCGGGTGCTCGACGGCGGGTGGCCTGCCTGGCGCGAGGCGCGCGGCGCCGTGCAGGCAAGCAGCCCACAGGTGGAGGAGGGCGACTTCCGGCCCGTCCCGGGTGTGCTCCCGGTGGTCGAGGCGGACCGCGTCCTCGACGTGCCCGTGCTGGTCGACGCCAGGGCGCCCGAGAGGTACCGGGGCGAGACCGAGCCGATCGACCCGGTGGCCGGCCACATCCCGGGAGCGGTCAACGTCCCGACCGGCGCCAACCTCGGCGTCGACGGCCGGTTCCGCAGCCCCGACCAGCTGCGCGCGCTCTACGAGGCCGCCGGAGTGCCCCTCGACGGCACCGAGGTCGCCGTCTACTGCGGCTCAGGGGTCACGGCCATCCACGACCTGATCGCCCTCGAGCTCGTCGGCGTCCACGCCACCCTCTACCCCGGCTCCTGGTCCGGCTGGGTCACCGACCCCGACCGCCCGGTCGAGACCGGGTAGCTCCTGTTAGGAAGGGACCGTGCAGTCCACCCAGATCGTGCTGGCCTCCCGACCCGACGGCGAGCCGACGGCCGCAGACTTCGAGACGGTCACCGTCGACCTCCCACCGCTCGAGGACGGGCAGGTGCTGCTGCGCGTCCGCTACCTCTCGCTCGACCCCTACATGCGGGGCCGGATGAGCGCGGCCGAGTCGTACGCCGATCCGGTCAGCATCGGCGACGTGATGGTCGGCGCCACGGTGTGCGAGGTGCTCGAGTCGCGGTCGCCGCGCCGGGCGGTCGGTGACCTGGTGCTGTCGTACTCCGGCTGGCAGACCCATGCCGTCGCGGACGCCCGGGCGATGCGCGGGCTGGACCCGGACGTGGCACCCGTGTCGACGGCGCTCGGGGTGCTGGGCATGCCGGGGTTCACGGCGTACGCCGGGCTCCTGCTGCTCGGCAAGCCGGCTCCCGGCGAGACGGTCGTGGTCGCCGCCGCCACCGGACCGGTCGGCTCCGCGGTCGGACAGATCGCCAGGATCAAGGGCGCCCGAGCGGTCGGGATCGCCGGCGGGCCCGAGAAGTGCCGGGCGGTGGTCGAGGAGTTCGGCTTCGACGCGGCGGTGGACCACCGGGCCGCCGACTTCCGCGAACGGCTGGCCGAGGCGGTGCCCGACGGCATCGACGTCTACTTCGAGAACGTCGGAGGGGAGGTGGCCCGCGCCGTGCAGCGGCACCTGAACCTCTACGCGCGGATCCCGGTCTGCGGCCTGGTCGCCGACTACAACGCCACCGCCGCGCCCGACGGACCGGACCGGCTCGCCGGGTTCATGCGCCGGGTGCTGACCAAGAGCCTCACCGTCAGAGGCTTCATCCAGAGCGAGTTCGAGCGCGAGCACCACGCGGAGTTCCTCGAGGAGATGTCCGCGTGGGTCCACGACGGCAGGGTCCGCTACCGGGAGGACGTCACGGTGGGGCTCGAGAACACCGTCGAGGCGTTCAACGGCATGCTGGCCGGGCGCAACTTCGGGAAGGTATCGTCCAGGTGGGTGACTGAGCTGGTGGATCGGGCAGGTGGGCAATGTGTACGGAGCTTGCGTTTGGCCGTCGAGTGACCCGAAAGGACTGTCCGTAAACGTTTGCCCACAGGCCGTTCGGGTCACTCGACGCGAAAAACACCGGACCTGACCTACCAGTGGATGCCCTTGAACACCTTGGCCAGCATGATCTGCTCGGACTCGCGGGTGCCGCCGGAGACCTGCTCGCCCTTGGCCGCCGCCGAGTCGGGGAAGACGTGGTAGGCCATGTTGAGGACCCGGAACGCCAGCTTCGGGGCCAGGGTGTGCGCGACGGCGCCGGCGTTGCCGAGCATCGTGTTGATCTCGTGGGGGCGCTCGACCATCGCCTTGATGACCAGGTCGGCCGCCTGTGCGGGTGAGATGGTCGGGAACTTGTCGTAGATCTTCGTCGGAGCGATCATCGGCGTCCGCACCAGCGGCATGTGGATGCCGGTGAACGTGATGCCGTCGCCGACCAGCTCGGAGGCGACGACGTTGGACCAGGAGTCGAGCGCCGCCTTTGACGCGACGTACGCCGAGAACCGCGGCGGGTTGGTCTGCACGCCGATCGAGCTGATGTTGACGACGTGGCCGCGCTTCTGCTTGCGCATCGCCGGGATCAGCCCCATCACCAACCGGATCGCGCCGAAGTAGTTGAGCTGCATCGTGCGCTCGAAGTCGTGGAACCGGTCGTGCGACAGCTTGATCGAACGGCGGATCGACCGGCCGGCGTTGTTGACGACGAAGTCGATCGCAGGCAGCTCGGTGGTGATCTGCTCGCAGAGCGTGTCGATCGCCTCGAGGTCCGACAGGTCGCACGGGAAGACGTGGGCCTTGCCGCCGCGCCGCTCGATCGTGGCCCGGGTCTCCTCGAGCTTGTCCTTGCCGCGGGCGACCAGGACGGGGATGCCACCGCACTGGGCCACCTTGAGCGCGGTGACCTGGCCGATGCCGGAGGAGGCGCCGGTGATGACGACGTACTTGCCCTTCAGCGCCTCTCGGTTGCGCGCGTCGCGGCCGGTGGCCTCGTCGAGGTTCTCCTCCCAGTAGCCCCAGAGCGTCCGCGCGTACCCCTCGAGGTCGGGCACCGCGATGCCGGAGCCGGCCAGCGCCTTCTCAGTGCGACGCGAGTCGAACACCGCGTTGAACGACGTGTGGGCCAGCACCTCGGCGGGCACACCGAGCCGCCCGATGGTCAGGTCGAGCACCGCCTGCGCGGGCGCGGACCTCACGATGCCGTTGATCAGCGTCGAGGGACGCAGCGCGCGGGGAAGGAGTCCGAGGGCGCCGGTGGTCCGCCGGTCCACCGGCGTCGCGAACGTCGGCGCACCGGCGGCCTTGCAGAACGCGTTGATCATGTCGACGACCGGCTGCGGGTCGGGGTTGACCAGGTGGAACGCCTCGCCGTCGCGGTCGGGCAGGTGGCCGAGGTGGTCCATCGCCTTGGCGACGTAGTCCACCGGCACCACGTTGGTGTCGCCGAGGTCGATGCCGACCAGCGGCAGCCAGCCCGGCAGGTTGTCCCGCATCCGCTTCATCAGCGGGAAGAAGTAGTAGGGGCCGTCCACCTTGTCCATCGCGCCGGTCTCGGAGTGGCCGACCACGATCGCGGGCCGGTAGACCCGCCAGGGCACGGTGGCCTCGGTGCGGACGATCTTCTCCGACTCGTACTTCGTGCGGTGGTACGGCGAGGGCAGGTGCTGCCCCTCGTCGAACATCGACTCGTCGAAGGTCCCGTGGTGGTCACCGGCCGCGGCCACCGACGACACCTGGTGGAAGCGACCCACCTGGAGCGCGTCGGCAAGCTCCAGGGCGTGCCGGGTGCCGCCGACGTTCAGCTTCTCGTTGGTCGCGTCGTCGGCGGTCATGTCGTAGATCGCGCCGAGGTGGAAGAAGTGGTCGATGCCGTCGCGATGCTCGCCGATCCACGCGTCGTCGATCCCGAGCCGGTCCGCCGCCAGGTCGCCAAACACGGGGACCACCCGGTCGGATCCCCAGGACTCGACGAGGGACTCCATCCGGTCGATGGACGACGCCCGGCAGAGCACGAAGACGGTGCCCTCACGGTGGTCGACGATCTCCTGGACGAGGTGCCGGCCGATGAACCCCGTCGCGCCGGTCACGAAGTACGCCATGCGGCGGAGACTACCGGCAGGTAATCACCTTGGGCAGTCCCGTCCGGACTACTCCGGCTTGCCGCCGCCGAACATGATCTCGTCCCAGCTCGGGACAGAGGCCCGGCCACGGGTCTTCTTGACCGGACGGCGCGACGGCTCTTGCGCGGGGTCCTCGTCGGGGGTCTCCCCGTCGAGCGCCCCCTCGTCCAGCGACGCAGCGTCGGCGGCCTCCTCGACCAGCTCGGTCTCGTCGACGCCCGGCTCGTCGTCGAGGAAGGCCTCGATCGGCTCGTCGGTGATGCCGAGCACGTCGTCACCGAGCGTGAGCTGGTCGGTGTCCTCGGCGGGCACGGCCGCGAGCCGGCGGACACCCGGCTCGGGCTCCGGCTCGGAGATCGGGTCGGGAACGTCGCCGACCAGCCAGCGGGCGTCGTCATTGTCGAGGACCACGAAGTTGCCGGGCTGGTCGAAGGTGAGCTCGGCCAGGCCGTCTCGGCCCTGGATGGAGAAGCGGCCGGTCAGCGCCCAGCGGCCGTCCTCACGGCGCCAGGCGTCCCACGCGATCACCTCGGGGTCGATGTTGCGCTCGTGCAGGTGGCCGGTGATCGCCTCGGCGAGGGTGCGCCCGCCGTGACCCGTCGCAGGTGCGGCCTCGCCGGCGGGCCGGCGGATCGACGACCGCTGGGCGCGCTCGGCGACGTGTTCGCGCTCGGCGAGCACCGGGGCGGCGTAGGGCATGACCTTCTCGACGGTGGTCTTCGCGGCGGCGGCCACCGACTCCGGGGTCTCCCCGGCCCGGATCCTGGCCTGGATGTCACGGGGTCGCAGCATGCTGTCCATCTGGGTCTCCACCTTGGGCACCGGATTCTCGGGTCGGGTCACGGGCTGTACGCCGAGCGCGGCCCGCAGCCGGGCGTCGATCTCGACGGTGAACTCTTGTCCGGTTAGGTCGTGCGGGTCTGCGAGCCGGAGCCGGCGACCGTCCGGGGTCACTCCGACGAGCGTGAGGTACTGCCCGGCCGGGCTCTCAGGGCGCGCTCCGGCCTCTGGCGCGCTGGGAGTGCGCGGGCTGGATGCGCTTTGGGGTGCCGACATGCGTCGCTCGTGGCCTCGTCGTGGTCCTCTGTCCGGATGCGGCGAGCCTACGTCAGCCAGCCGCGTCCGAGCGGGACCGCGAGCGTGCGCCACGCCGGGGGATGGGCGTGACAGTCGTCGCAGGTCAGTGGCCCAGCACCCTCCGCAGGTAGTCGTTGGCGAAGACGCGCTGCGGGTCCAGCCGGTCGCGCATCGCGAGGAACTCCTCGAACCGGGGGTAGGCCGGCGCGAGGTCGGCGGCGGTACGGGTGTGCACCTTGCCCCAGTGGGGCCGGCCGTCGTGGGCCCGCAGGATCGGCTCCAGCAGCGCGAAGTAGTCCCGGTGCTCGGCATCGCGGTGGGTGTGGAAGGCGAGGTAGAAGGCGTCGCGGCCGCCGGCGGTGGACAGCGGGATGTCGTCGGCGGGCGCGACCCGGATCTCGACCGGGAAGCTGATCCGCAGGTCCGACGCGTCCATGGCCCGGCGGCACTCGCGCAGTGCGTCGAGGCCGGCCGCGCGAGGGACGGCGTACTCCATCTCCCGGAAGACCACTCGCCGCGACGCGGTGAACACCCGGTGCGGGATGTCGGAGTAGGTGCGTGGGCTGAGCAGCGAGGCGCTCATCCGGTTCATCCGCGGGATCACGCGGGGCACCCGGTTGGCACCGGCGGCGAGCACACCGAACGCGGTGTTCTGCAGGAACTCGTCGTCGAACCACGCCCGGCGCCGGGAGAGCGGGCGCGCCACGGACAGGTCGGTGCCGCGGCGGATGTTGCGCTTGGCCAGCATCCGGTCGGTGTGGGGGAACCAGTACAGGTCGACGTGGTCGGCCGACACGGTCATGTCGTCGAAGCCGTCGAGGGCCTCGTCCCACGACATCGGCTGCTCCTGCGCCTCCAGCACGAACACCGGCTCGACGCGGAAGGTGATGGTGGTCAGGATCCCGAGCGCGCCGAGGCCGACCCTGGCCATCTCGAGGACGTCGGCGTTCTCCTCCGGGGTGGCGCGGAGCAGCTCACCGGTGCCGGTGACCAGCTCGAGACCGACGACCTGGGCGGCCAGCCCGGCAGCAGTCCCGCCGGTGCCGTGGGTGCCCGTGGAGATCGCCCCGGCCAGGGTCTGCTCGGCGATGTCGCCCATGTTGTGCAGGCTCAGGCCGAGCGCCTCGAGCTCGGCGTTGAGCACCTTGAGCGTCGTGCCGGCCCGGGCGGTGACCGTCAGCGCGTCGTGATCGACGGCGACGACCCCGGTGAGGCCCTCGGGCCGGAGCATGGTCGCCTCGGGCGCCGAGATCGCGGTGAAGCTGTGGCCGGTGCCCACCATCTTGACCGTGCTCGCGGTCTCCAGCGCGCGGCGTACCTCCGCGACCACGTCGCCGGTGTCAGCTGGCGTGGCCTCACGCGTCGGCCGGGTCGTCTCCAGTCGCGACCAGTTCGTCCACGTGCTCACCGGGCGAGCCTATTGACCGGCCCCCGCGGGTGCTGACGGCGGCCACGGCGCCGAGGAGTCCGGAGGTGAGTGGCACGAGGTACGCCGTGTGTGGGCCGTGTGCGTCGACCACCACGCCCGCGACCGCGGCACCGGGCGCGAGGCCTGCGGCCATCGTGGTGCTCAGCATCGCGATGCCCTCGGTGAGCCGGCTCGCCGGGACCGTCTGCTCGATGAACGAGATCGCTCCGATCAGGGTGGGCGCGATAGCGAAGCCGGCGAGGAAGAGCAGCACACCCATCGCGACCGAGCTCCCGATCAACGGGGTGGGCGCCATCAGCGCGGTCAGCGCGACCACGCCGATCCGCATCCGGGTCGCGGGCGCGCTGCGCCAGGTGACCGCACCGGTGATGAAGCCGGCGACCAGCGAGCCGAGTGCCCACAGCGCGAGCAGCACGCCGGCGATGGCCGTGTCGCCGAGGTCCTCGGCGAACGCGACCGTGACGACCTCCGTGGAGCCGAACAGACCGCCCAGCGCGAAGCTGATCAGCGCGACCGGGAGCAGCTGCCGCCACGGCATGGGGACCTTCGCGCCGCTCCCGCTGCGCGTGGGGTGCGCCGGTGGCTCAGTGCCGCGCAGCGAGCAGAAGACGAGAGTGCCGACCAGCCCGAAGACGATGGCGGCCACCAAGCCAGCGGCCGGGTCGACGGTGGTGGCGAGCACGGTGGCCAGTGGCGGGCCGGACAGGAACACGCACTCGTCGACGACGGCCTCGAGCGCGAACGCGGTCTGCCGCTCGGCCGGGTTCTTCAGCACGTGCGTCCAGCGGGCCCGGACCGCGGCGCCCACCGCGGGCATGGTGGCCCCCGCCAGCGCGGCGAAGATGTGGGGGAGGGGCACCCGGTAGCCGGCCTCGACCGCCCAGACCAGCAGCGAGAGGCTGACCGTGCAGATCGTGATGGCCGGGAGCAGCACCCGGGCCTGGCCCAGCCGGTCGATCAGCCGGCCCTGCAGCAGCGCGGCCAGGCAGGAGGCGATGACCAGCGCCGCAGAGATGCCCCCGGCCAGGCCGTAGGAGTCGGTGCGCGCCGAGATCAGCAGCACGATCCCGAGCGTGACCATCGAGATCGGCAGCCGGGCCAGGAACCCGCTGGCGGAGAACGCGGCGGCGCCCGGCTTGGACAGGACCTGGCGGTAGGCAGCGAGCACGGGCATGGGCTTCGCACCCTAGGCCCGGGGCGCGACCGCCCCCAACCCCATTTGGGCCTGCGACCCCCGTCTCGGAAGGGTGAGCGCCGCGGCGGCCGCCATCAGCCCGGCGCCCAGCGAGACGAGGTAGGCAGGGGAGGCACCGGCGTGGTCGACGACGATCCCGGCCAGCGCGGCACCTGGGGCGACGCCGGCGACCAGGCCGGTCTGCAGCAGGGCCATCCCCTCGGTCAGCCGCTCCGCGGGGGTCACCTGCTCTATCAACGCTGTCGTCGCGATGAGGGTCGGCGCGATCGCGACCCCCCCGACCAGCATCAGGAGCCCCATCAGGCCCAGCGAGTCGACCAGGACCAACGGGGCCATGGCCACCGCCATCCCGAGA
This sequence comes from uncultured Actinomycetota bacterium, assembly GCA_963798045.1. GTDB lineage: Bacteria > Actinomycetota > Actinomycetes > Propionibacteriales > Nocardioidaceae > Nocardioides. The sequence goes on along the minus strand of CAWCSB010000001.1, from coordinate 201,615 downwards.
GCTCCCCAGCGCACCCGCTGGGTGAGGCTGCGCCGGAACTTGATGGAGCCGGTGACGGCGCCGGCGAGCAGGCTCCCGAGCGCCCACCCGGCCAGGAGCAAGCCGGCAGACGACTTGCTGCCCTGCTCGTCGGCGAACGCCACGGTGATCACCTCGGTGCCTCCGAACAACAGCCCCAACGCCACACAGACGACCGTGACCGGTGCCAAGGTCCGCCACGGCAGCGGCACGCGGGGCCCGGTGGTGCGGTCGCGGGGGTGGGCCGGCGGCTCCGTGACCCGCTGCGCCGCGAACGCGAGCCCTCCGCCGACACCGGTCGCCACGGTTGCCGCGATCCCCGCGACGGGATCGACGAGCGTGGCCAGCAGGGTGACCATGATCGGTCCGATCATGAAGACGGACTCGTCGACGACCGCCTCGAAGGCGTAGGCCGTCTCCACCTCGTCGGGCCGGTCCAGGACGTGGGCCCAACGGGTGCGGACACAGGCGTCCACCGGCGGCAGGGTGGCGCCGGCGACCGCCGCGGCAGCGTACGTCGTCACGAGCGGCCAGTCGCCCTGCACCGTCACCACGAGCAGGACCATGGCCGCGCCGAAGGCCAGGCTGCACAGCGCCAGCACCCGCCCCTGCCCGCGTGCGTCGACCAGCCTGCCGAGGGGGATCGCGACCACAGCGTTGGCGACCATGTAGGCCGCCGCGACCGTGCCGCCGCGGGCGTAGGAGCCGGAGTCGGCCTGCACCAGCAGCAGCATCCCGAGCCCGGCCATCGACAGCGGCAGCCGCCCGACCAGGCCGGCGACGGAGAATCGGAGGGCGCCGGGTCGGGAGAGCACAGATCGGTACGACGACAGCATCTCGGTCAACCTAGGGCCGGCCACCCCCAATCAGGACTCGCTCCTAGACTCGCGACGTGGAGGTTCCCGACGTCGCGCCGTACGACGCGCTCTTGCTCGTCTCGTTCGGCGGGCCGGAGCGGCCGGAAGACGTCGTGCCGTTCCTCGAGAACGTGACCGCCGGACGAGGCATTCCACGTGAGCGGCTCAAGGAGGTCGGGCAGCACTACTCGCTGTTCGGCGGGCGGTCGCCGATCAACGACCTCAACCGCGACCTGCTCGCAGGCATCGGGGCCGATCTTGTCGCGGCCGGCATCGACCTGCCCGTCTACTGGGGCAACCGCAACTGGGACCCCTACCTCACCGAGGCCGTCCAGCGGATGAAGGACGACGGAGTGACCCGGGCCGCCTGCTTCGTCACGAGCGCCTACTCGTCGTGGCCCAGCTGCCGCCAGTACCGCGAGAACCTCTTCGACGCCGTCGCTGCGGTCTCTGCGGCTGACGGAGGCGCGCCGATCCTCGACAAGCTGCGCCATTACTTCAACCACCCGGGGTTCGTGGAGCCGGTGGTCGACGCCGTCCTGGCGCAGCTGGCGTCGCTGCCCGACGACGTCCGAGACGACGCCCACCTGCTTTTCGTCACCCACTCGATCCCCAACGCCATGGCCGACACCGCGGGTCCGGAGGGCTACGCCTACGTCGTGCAGCACCTCGACGTCGAGGCGCAGGTCGCCGCGCGGGTGGCCGAGGAGACCGGCGTCGACCACGAGCACACGCTGGTCTACTGCTCGCGCTCCGGGCCGCCCCAGGTTCCCTGGCTGGAGCCGGACGTCAACGACCACCTCGAGAGCCTCGCCGCCGAAGGCCGGCAAGCCGTGGTGCTGGTGCCGGTCGGGTTCGTCTCCGATCACATGGAGGTGGTCTACGACCTCGACACCGAGGCGCTGGCCACCGCCGGGCGCCTGGGGCTGCCCGCTCGCCGCGCGGCGACGGCCGGGACCGACCCGCGCTTCGTCGCGATGGTGCGAGACCTGCTCCTCGAGCGCGCCGCGGCCGAGCGCGGTGAGGACGTCGTCCGGGCCAGCGTCGGGTCGATCGGTCCCCTGTGGGACCGCTGTCCGGTCGGCTGCTGCCCCAATCCGCGTGCCGATCGTCCCGCTCTGTGCGGGGAGCCGGTGTGACGCGACCCGCAGAGCTCGCGGACGACCTGCTCGAGCTCGCCGTGCACACGGCCCGCGACGCCGGTCGGCTCATCCAGTCCGGCGCGGCGCGGGGAGTGACCGTCACCGCCACCAAGTCCAGCGACGTCGACGTGGTGACCGAGTCCGACCGGAGCGCTGAGCGGCTGATCCGGCGGGCCCTCCTCGGCGCCCGCCCGGACGACGCGGTCCTCGGGGAGGAGGGCGACGACGAGCCCGGCACCTCCGGCGTCCGCTGGATCGTCGACCCGATCGACGGCACCGTGAACTTCCTCTACGGCATCCCGCAGTACGCCGTGTCGATCGCCGCCGAGCTCGACGGCGAGGTGGTGGCCGGAGTGGTGCTCAACGCCGCGACCGGTCATGAGTACACCGCCACCCTGGGCGGACCGGCCCAGCGCGACGGCGTACCGATCCGGGTCCGCGCCGTGGTGCCGCTGGCCGAGCGGCTGATCGGCACCGGTTTCTCCTACGAGGCCCACCAGCGCCAGATCCAGGCCGCGGCCTTGCTGCACCTGCTGCCAAGGATCCGCGACATCAGGCGGTTCGGCTCGTGCGCCCTCGACCTGTGCGGGGTGGCGCAAGGTTCCCTCGACGGCTACCTGGAGGAGGGCGTCAACCTCTGGGACCACGCCGCCGGCGGGCTGGTCGCCCGGGCCGCAGGAGCCCGGGTGGAGACCGACCGTGGCGTGGGCGGGCGGCCGATCGTCCTGGCCGCCCCGGCGGACGGTTTTGACGAGTTCAGGGCTGCGATCGCCGAGGCTGGGTACCTAGCGGCACCGTCCGTTTGACGGGGGAATAGGCGCCCGTAGCCGAACGTTCAAGTCCCGCAACGTCCGCCGGTGTGACCGTTCCCGGGTTGATGGTGCACAATCCTCCCCTGCCGACGACGTTTCACGTCGGTCTCGGGGGATGACAGACGTGAATGAACGGCCGAAGGGAGTGATGAGACATGGCGACTGACTACGACGCCCCGCGCAAGAGTGAAGAAGACCAGTCCGAAGAGAGCATTGAAGAGCTCAAGGCGCGTCGCCACGACAAGAACTCCGGCAAGGTCGACGAGGACGAGGCCGAAGCGGCGGAGTCCTTCGAGCTACCCGGTGCGGACCTCTCGCACGAGGAGCTCGCAGTCGAGGTGAAGCCCAAGCAGGAGGACGAGTTCACCTGCATGAGCTGCTTCTTGGTCCACCACCGGAGCCAGCTGGCGGACGCGAAGAAGCTGATCTGCTTCGACTGCGCGTAGCGCAGCTACGCACGTCGCACTCAGCAGAACGAACTGCACAACCCGATCACAGCGAAGGTCCGGCACGCAACGCGTGCCGGACCTTGTTTGTCAGCTCAGCGCTTGTCGCCTGCGCGCAGTCCCGGCGGCAGATGCCCCGTCGAGCGCGTGTAGTAGCTCGCCGCCCGGCGCTGGGCGATCATCCGCGCCAGCGCGACCGCGGCACCGGTGATGCTGGCCCACAGCACCGCCTCGCCGAGGCTGACGTCGGGGTCGGCAGGGTTCTCGGGCGGGTTCTTGCCGGCCGCGACCTGCCAGGACCGGTCGAGGAGCTTGCGGGTCAACGCGGCCGCGCCCAGGCCCGCCACCAACGAGAAGACGGTCCATACCTTCGAGCTGTCCGATGCCATGGGGAGAAGGTACCCACGCGGCGCAGCCGCGTATTCACTGATGGCAGCTAGGACACGCCCTAAGCCTGCCCACTCAGCGTCAGTCCGCGGATCGCGGTCGCCAACTCCTCGGGGCGACGCGAGCACACCAGCCAGTACGGCGCGGGGTCGGCCGGGTCGAGGATCTCCACCCGGACCGCGCGCTTGAGGTAGGGGCGGAGCAGGAGATAGGCGCGGGCGTCCGCCTCCGGCCCGGCGACCCGGCGGGTCTCCTCGGCGTCGAGGGCCGCGACCGCGCCAAGGTGGACCGCCTCGATCCTGGCCCGGCCGGCCCGGAACCACCCGGCGTCGACGCTCACCCGGGCGCTGCCGTAGCTGACGAGGAGCGCCATGAGCAGCGCCAGCGCGATCCCGCTGCAGATCCAGGCCGCCGGACCGGGCACCGCCACGATCAGGGCCAGCCACAGGGTCGCGACGAGCATCACGCCCTGCACCCACCACCGCAGCGGCACGCCCAACCGCTCGTCGTACGGCGCCGGGTCCACGCTGCGGATCCTCCCATCCGGCGCAGGCACTAGTGCCCCGGGTAGGGGTATTCGTCTGCTTGGCGTTCTCAGCGTGCGTGCAGCGCAAGACGCCGGAGCGAAGACGCTGTAGGCCCATCATCGAGCGACGGCGACGCCGCGATGTGCGTGCGATCAGTGCGCGAAGCGCACGAAGATCCCTGCCCGGGGCACTACTCTCCGGCGGGTGGAGCTCCCGGTGCCCGTCGTCCGCCTTGACCCTGACCTCCCGCTGCCGGCGTATGCCCATCCCGGCGATGCGGGTGCAGACCTGGTGACCGCCGTCGACGTCAGCCTGCAACCGGGGGAGCGGGCGCTGGTGCCGACGGGGATCGCGATGGCGGTCCCCGAGGGGTACGTCGCACTGGTGCACCCGCGATCCGGGCTGGCCGCCCGGCACGGGCTGTCGATCGTCAACGCACCCGGGACGATCGATGCCGGTTACCGGGGTGAGGTGAGCGTCCTGCTGGTCAACCTCGACCCGAGCGAGCCGATCGAGCTGCGCCGCGGCGACCGGATCGCCCAGCTCGTCTTCCAGCGGGTGGAACAGGCCGGGTTCGTCGAGGTTGAGGTCCTCCCCGAAAGTGTGCGAGGGGTCGGCGGCTACGGTTCTACTGGAGGCTTCGGGACCGCAGACCCGGCCCGCGACCCAGGGAGCGAACGCACGTGAAGTTCCGCCGCAAGGCGCAGTCCGATGCCGTCGAGGACGACGGCACCGCCGACGACCTCCTCGACGGGGAGGCGACCGATCCTCAGGACCAGCTGGTGGACGGCCCGTTCGACTCCGAGGAGCTGCCGCCGGGGGATGAGGTCGAGCGCGTGGACCTCGGATCGCTCCTGATCGCCCCCGAGCCCAACCGCGAGCTGCGCCTCCAGGTCGACGAGGCGAGCGGAGTCGTGCAGTCCGTGGTCATCGCCGGCCCGGACGGTGCGCTCGAGCTGCGGGCCTTCGCGGCGCCGCGCAACGGCGATCTCTGGTCCGATGCCCGGCCGAAGATCGCCGCGGAAGTTGCGCAGGCGGGCGGCACGGCCACCGAGCGCGAAGGGCCGTGGGGCACGGAGCTGATCTGTGAGGTCGGCCAGCGCAAGGGCGGCACCCAGGTCTCCCGGGTGGTCGGCATCAACGGTCCGCGCTGGATGCTGCGCTGCTCCCTGCTGGGAGCCGCGGCGTCCCGACCGGACGACGCGAAGGACTGGGAGGAGAGCATCCGCAGGATCGCGGTGCACCGCGGCGCCCATGCGCTGCCCGTGGGCGAGGGGCTCCCCGTCGTCATGCCCCCGCAGGCCCGACGCACAGACCAGCCCGGGTGACGGGCCGTCGTGTCGATGACTCCCCGATGAGCAAGAAGAACCTGCGGCGCACGATCAGCCGCTGGGCCAGCCCGGGCACCCAGGACGCGCATCACCTCCGCCAGGAGTACGCGCGGGCCGGCAAGCCCGGCGCCACCTCGATCGCCGATGCCCCCGACCGTGAGCGGGTGACCCTGCGCGGCTCGCTCCGGACAGTCACGCTGCGCCCGCGTGGCGGCGTACCAGCCCTCGAGGCGGAGCTCAACGACGGCTCCGGCGTGATCACCGTCGTCTGGCTCGGCCGGCGCCGGATCGCCGGGATCGAACCCGGCCGGGCCATCGAGGTCGAGGGCCGGATCGGCGCGTACGACGGGATCCGGATCATGTACAACCCGCGCTACGCGCTGATCCCATGAGCGAGCCCGAATCCGTCGAGGCCGTCGAGGCGGTCGACAGGAAGCCACCCCCCACGGTCGAGACCGTCGAGGCGATGGTGCGCGCCCAGATGGCCAAAGCCCTCGGGGGCAAGCGCGGGATCATCGAGGCCGCGATCCCCGGCCTGCTCTTCACGATCCTCTGGCTGACCACCAAGGACCTCCGGCTCGCGCTCGTCGTGGGCGGGGCGGGCGTCGGGATCGCCCTCGTGGCGCGGCTGGTGCAGCGCTCGACGGTCCAGTACGTCTTCAACGCGGCGTTCTCGATCGCGATCGGCTATGTCTTCACCCGCATCGCGGCCAACGCCGGCGGGGACGCGTCCGACCAGGCGCTGGCCTACTTCCTGCCCGGGATCCTCTACAGCCTGGGCTACACGCTGGTGTTCGGCACGTCGTCGCTGTTCGGCTGGCCGCTGGTCGGGTTCATGCTGGGCAGCGTCACGGGCGACCCGCTCGCCTGGCACGAGGACAAGCAGGTGGTGAAGCTCTGCACCCGGCTGACCTGGGTGCTGCTGGCTCCGGGTGCGATCGGGGTGACGCTCCAGGGCCCGATCTGGCTGCTCGGTTGGTCCGGGTCGATCGACGCCGACACGGCTGTGCTCATCATCGCCATCCTGCGGCTCGGCCTCGGCTGGGCGCTCCGCATCGCGTCGTTCCTGACCGTCATCTGGCTGCTGGCCCGAAACGCGACGCCCATAGATCCGGAGGCTCGAATGGATCCCGAGCCTGCCTAGTCCCTCTTTCCGTGCTCGTTGGGAGCGAGCAGCGACTCGAGTTCGTCCTCGAGGTCCTCGGGTACGACGAAGAGCAGCTCGTCGCCGGACTCGACCGGCTGCTCGGCGTCCGGCACGTAGACCTGGCCGTCGCGCAGGATCGACACCAGGGCGCAGTTGTCGGGGAAGGGGATCAGCCCGGTCGGCTTCCCGACGTACGGCGAGTCGGCGGGCAGCGTCAGCTCGACGAGATTGGCGTTGCCCTGGCGGAAGGTGAACAGCCGGACCAGGTCGCCGACCGTGACCGCCTCCTCGACCAGGGCGGACATGATCCGAGGCGTCGAGACGTTGACGTCGACGCCCCACGCCTCGCTGAACAACCACTCGTTGTTGGGGTGGTTGACCCGTCCCACCGTGCGCGGCACACCGAACTCGGTCTTGGCCAGCAGCGAGGTCACGAGGTTGGCCTTGTCGTCACCGGTTGCGGCGATCACCACGTCGCACTTGTCGAGCCGCGCCTCCTCGAGGGAGGACATCTCGCACGAGTCCGCGAGCAGCCACTCGGCGTCGGGGACCCGCTCGGGCTTGATCGCGTCGGAGTCCTTGTCGATGAGCAGGACCTCGTGGCCGTTCTGGATCAGCTCCCGTGCGACGGAGCGGCCGACTGCGCCGGCACCGGCGATGGCGACTCGCATGTCAGTGCTCCTCGGGTCCAGCGTCGATGACCTTGAAGGCGTGTGCGGCGTTCTCCTCGCGCACCACCAGGTGGATCAGGTCGCCCTCCTGGATCACCGACTCGCGGTTGGGGAGGATCCCCTCGCCGAGCCGGTCGATCCAGGCGATCCGGCTGTTGGTCTGCTCCTGGAAGTGGATGGTCCGCTGACCGACCCACCGATCGGGGATCGGCACCTGGTCGACGCGGATCGTGCCCGAAGGGTCGCGGAAGTCCGCCTCCGCGCCGGCAGGCAGCATCCGGCGCAGCACCTGGTCGGCGGTCCACTTCACGGTGGCCACCGTCGTGATGCCGAGCCGCTGGTAGACCTCGGCGCGTCCCGGGTCGTAGATGCGGGCCACGACCTGCTGGATGCCGAACGTCTCGCGCGCCACCCGGGCGGAGATGATGTTGGAGTTGTCACCGCTGGAGACCGCCGCGAATGCGTCGGCGCGGCGGATCCCGGCCTTCTCCAGGACGGCCTGGTCGAACCCGTAGCCGGTGATCTTGTCGCCGTTGAAGCCCGGGCCCAGGCGCCGGAACGCGTCCGGCTCGCTGTCGATGATCGACACCGTGTGGTTGCGGTCCTCGAGGCTCCGCGCGAGCGTTGAGCCGACCCGCCCGCATCCCATGATCACGACATGCACCCGGCCACGGTATCCGTTGCGGACCCCGGCTGACGCCCTGGCTCGGTCTGGTGTGCGTACTCTTGCCGCTCGTGGGTGTCGGCGACGTCTCCAAGCGGATCCTGCTGGGACGCAAGCTGAGGAGCTCCCAGCTGGGCGAGACGCTGCTGCCCAAGCGGATCGCGCTCCCCGTCTTCGCCAGTGACGCGCTGTCGTCGGTGGCCTACGCGCCGGACGAGGTCTTCATCATGCTGGCGCTCGCAGGGGCCAGCACCTACGTGTGGTCGTGGAAGATCGCGATCGCCGTCGCCCTGGTGATGGCGGCGGTGATCGCGTCGTACCGCCAGAACGTGCACGCCTACCCGAGCGGCGGCGGCGACTACGAGGTCGCGACGGTCAACCTGGGTCGCCGGGCGGGCATGACCGTGGCGAGCGCGCTGCTCGTGGACTACGTCCTCACCGTCGCGGTGAGCATCTCCTCGGGGGCGCAGTACGCCGCCGGGGCGATCCCGGCACTGGCCGGCCACGAAGCGACCGTGGCGTCGATCGCGGTGGTGGTGCTGGCGGCCATGAACCTGCGCGGCATCCGGGAGTCCGGGACGTTCTTCGCCTTCCCGACCTACGCCTTCATGCTCGCCATCCTCGGCATGTGTGCATACGGCTTCCTGCGCCTCGCCGCCGGCGACCTGCCGGACGTCGAGAGCGCCGCGCTCTCGATCACGCCGGACCCGGATGTCGGTGATGTCGACTCGCTCACCACGCTCGGGCTGCTCTTCCTGCTCGCCCGCGCCTTCTCGTCGGGTTGCGCGGCGCTGACCGGCGTCGAGGCGATCTCGAACGGCGTTCCGGCGTTCCGGCGGCCAAAGAGCAAGAACGCCGCGACCACGCTGCTCCTGCTCGGCGCGATCGCGATCACGATGATGGTCAGCGTCATCGTGCTGGCCAAGCAGATGGGGCTTCGGTACGTCGACCCGCACCACCTCGACCAGCTGAACCGTGACGGGCGGCCGCTGACCGAGGCCTACGACCAGAACCCGGTGATCGCCCAGATCGCGCATGCGGTGTTCAGCGACTTCTCGCTGGGTTTCTACTTCGTCGTCTCGGTGACCGGCGTCATCCTGGTGCTCGCCGCCAACACGGCGTTCAACGGCTTTCCTGTCCTCGGCTCGATCCTGGCCAAGGACGGCCTCGCTCCGCGGGCGCTCGGTTCGCGCGGCGACCGGCTGGCCTACAGCAACGGCATCGTGTTCCTCGCCGTCATGGCGATCATCGCTGATCCTGGCCTTCGACGCCCAGGTCACCCGGTTGATCCAGCTCTACATCGTCGGCGTCTTCGTGTCGTTCAACCTCAGCCAGCTCGGCATGATCCGGCACTGGACCCGGCACCTGAAGACCGAGAAGGACCCCGCGGTCCGGCGTCGGATGAAGCGGTCCCGAGTCATCAACGCCATCGGGCTGACCTTCACCGCCGTCGTGCTGGTGATCGTGCTGCATCACCAAGTTCCTCGTCGGCGCCTGGATCGCGATCGTCGCGATGATCATCTTCTACCTGATCATGGGCGGGATCCGGCGCCACTACGACAACGTGGAGGAGGAGCTGGCCGCCGACGAGGACGACAAGATCATGCCCACGCGCGTGCACGCGATCGTGCTGGTCTCCAAGCTGCACAAGCCGACGCTCCGGGCGCTCGCGTTCGCTAAGGCGACCCGGCCCAACGCGCTCGAGGCCGTCTACGTCTCGACAAGCCCCAAGGACACCAGCCGGCTGCTGGAGGAGTGGGACCAGCGCCGCATCGACGTGCCGCTCAAGGTGCTGCACTCGCCGTACCGCGAGCTGGTCCGGCCGATCATCGAGTACGCCACCGAGATCAAGCAGGCCAACCCGCGCGGTGTCGTTGCCGTCTACATCCCCGAGTACGTCGTCGGCCGCTGGTGGGAGCAGCTGCTGCACAACCAGACTGCGCTGAGGCTCAAGGGGCGGCTGCTGTTCACGCCCGGGGTGATGGTGACCTCGGTGCCGTACCAGCTGCGCTCGTCCGAGATCGCCCGCGAGCGGGACCTGCGCGAGGAGTTCCGCGTCCGGCCCGGTGACCTGCGCCGCGGCGAGGTGGACCGGCGGGGCCGGAACGGGCGCCGCTGACACCTCGTCGCTGTCGGCCGACTGGGACACTGGGGCCGTGACGCAACGACGTGGCCGGGAGCGTGGCCGGGAGCCTCGCACCCGGCGCCCTCGCGGTGCGTCCCACGTGGGCGAGCGGTACGACGTGGTGGTGGAGCGGGTCGCCCACGGCGGTCACTGCGTCGCGCGGCTGCACGCCACCGACGGCCCGGGCCGGGTGATCTTCGTGAGGCATGCGCTGCCCGGCGAGCGGGTCGTCGTCGAGATCACCGAGGGGACCGACGGGGACCGCTTCTGGCGCGGCGACGCCGTCGAGGTGCCGGAGCCCTCGACGGACCGGGTCGACCCGCCCTGCCCGTACGCCGGCCCCGGCCGCTGCGGGGGCTGCGACTTCCAGCACGTGACGCCGGCGCGGCAGCGGTCGCTCAAGGCCGACGTGGTGCGTGAGCAGCTGTCCCGGCTGGCCGGCCTCGAGCTCGAGGTGACCGTGGAGCCGGTGCCCGGGAGACCTCCTCATGAGCACGACGGACTGCGCTGGCGGACCCGCCACCGCTACGTCGAGCTGCCCGGCGGCCAGAGGGGCATGCGCAAGCACCGGTCGCACGAGGTCGTCGAGGTCGACGACTGCCTGATCGCCGGGGCTCCGGCCGACCACACCGTCCACGACATCGGGTTCGGGGTGGAGGGCGACGGCTTCTGGCAGGTCCACCCGGGCGCACCGGAGATCCTCGTCGACACCGTGCTGGACTTCCTGGCCCCGCAGCCGGGGGAGTCGGTGCTCGATCTCTACGCCGGCGTCGGGCTGTTCGCGCGGTTCCTGTCCGACGCCGTCGGCGGCTCGTCGGGCGTGACCCTGGTCGAGGGCGACCCGGGGGCCTGCTCGCACGCGCAGTCGAACGTGCCCGGCGCCACGGTCCTCCGCGGTGATGTCGGCGCGGTGCTCGGGGGGCGCCCGGTCGAGCCGGTCGACCTGGTCGTCCTCGACCCGCCGCGCGAGGGCGCTCGCCGTACGGTCGTCGGGGCGGTCGCCGCCCGGACCCCGCGCGCGGTCGCGTACGTCGCCTGCGACCCGGCCGCCCTGGCGCGCGACATCGCGATCTTCAGCGAGCACGGCTACGTGCTCGAGCGGCTGCGTGCCCTCGACCTGTTCCCCATGACCCACCACGTCGAGTGCGTCGGGCTGCTGGTGCCGGCTTCCTGACCCACGAGTCAGTCCCGAATCGACGCCGGGGGCACAAACGGTCACGTAGAGTTCGTGATGCCGATGGTCCCAACCGTTTCTCGGAGGCTGAGCCCTTGCGCATCCTCGCTACCTCGGGCGGCTTCCTCCCGTCAGACACAGGGCCGCTGCACTGGCGCCGCGGTCCGCTGATCGAGCACGCCATCCACCTGGCGGGCGACCCGGAGCGGCCGCGGTTCTGCTACGTCGGCACCGCCGCCGGCGACTGGCTCAACGGCACCGTCGGCTTCTACAGCGCGTTCGCGGGGTCCGATGTCCGCACCACCCATCTCGAGCTCTTCACGATGCCCAACATCGACGACATCCGCGCCCACCTGCTCTCCCAGGACGTCATCTGGGTCGGTGGCGGGTCGGTCGCGAACCTGCTCGCCGTCTGGCGGGTGCACCGCGTCGACGAGGTGCTGCGCGAGTGCTGGGAGAGCGGGGTCGTCCTCGCCGGTGTCTCGGCCGGCTCGATCTGCTGGTACGTCGGAGGGCCGACCGACAGCTACGGCACCGACCTGCGGCTCTCGCCGCCCGGCCTCGGCCTCCTGCCCTACGGCAACGGCGTCCACTACGACAGCGAGGAGCAGCGCCGGCCGCTGCTGCAGGGGCTGGTCGAGAAGGGCGACCTGCCCACCTCCCACGCCACCGACGACGGCGTCGGCATCGTCTACGACGGCACCGAGATCGTCGAGGCGGTCGCGGACCGGCCCGGCGTCGGCGCCTACGTCATCGAGCGCCAGCTCGACGGCACCGTCATCGAGACCCGCATCGAGCCGCGGCTGCTGGGCTGACAGTCGTGGCCCGCGAGCTCGCCGTACTCGGCGTCCCGACAAGCGCCGGGGCTCACCACGCCGGACAGGACCTCACTCCGGCCGCTCTCCGTGCCCTGGGCCTCGTCGAGGGCCTGACCGCGGCCGGCGTCCGTGTCCACGACCTCGGTGACGTCGCCGGTTCGGTCTGGACGCCGGACCGGCCGGACGCTGGTGTCCGCAACCTCGACCCGGTGACCCGGGTGGCTGCGGAGGTGGCAGATGCCGTCGACCGCCAGCGAGCGGCCGGCCGCGTGGCGCTGGTCGTGGGCGGCGACTGCACCATCACGCTCGGCGTGGTGGCCGGTCTGCAGCGCGACGGTTCGGTGGCCCTGGCCTACGTCGACGGTGATGCCGACCTCAACTCGCCGGACCGCGGCAGCGGCGTCCTCGACGCGACCGGAGTCGCCCATCTGCTCGGCCTGGCCGACGACTCGTTGTCCCGCCTCGGTCCGCGCTTCCCGATGCTCGGCGAGTCCGAGCTGGCGCTGCTCGGCTATGACCCCGACGACGTCGACAGCGTCGATCGGGACGCGTTGGCGGCCCGGCCCGGGCTGCGGCACTCGACGTACGCCGAGCTCTCGGCAGACCCGGTCGGGCTCGCGACGCAGGCCCGGGACGGGCTCGTGGGTGACGCTCTGGTCGTGCACTTCGACGTCGACGTGGTCGACGGGCGGGAGCTCCCGCTGGCCAACTTCCCCCACTACTGCACCGGCGTCTCCGTCGAGACGGTCCGCACGGTGCTGAGGACCCTGCTCGAGTCGGACAGGCTCGCGGCGATCGTCCTCACCGAGGTCAACCCCACCCACGACCCGAGCGGTGCGCTGCTCGAGCGGTACCTCGATCTCGTGCTCGACGTCGTCGGGGGAGCCGCGACCCTGCGCTAGCACCTCCTCTCGACGTCATGTATCTTGATATCAAGAGACTTCCGGCCGGGTACCGACCTCAGTGCCGGCGACGGCAGGATGGGCGGCGTAGCCCGTGCAGACGAGGAGATGGTGAGCATGGCCAGCAAGGACAGCTTCGGCGCCAAGGGCAGCCTCGACGTCGGCGGGACGTCGTACGAGATCTTCCGCCTCGACAAGGTGAGCGGTGACGGGCTCGACGTCGAGTCGCTCCCGTACAGCCTCAAGGTGCTGCTGGAGAACCTGCTGCGCACCGAGGACGGCGCGGACATCACCGAGGAGCACATCCGCGCGCTGGCCGGGTGGGACGCCGACGCCGACCCGGACAAGGAGATCCAGTTCACGCCGGCGCGCGTGATCATGCAGGACTTCACCGGCGTGCCGTGCGTGGTCGACCTGGCCACGATGCGCGAGGCGATGGCCGACCTGGGCGGCGACCCGACGCGGATCAACCCGCTGGCTCCGGCCGAGCTGGTGATCGACCACTCCGTGATCGCCGACGTCTTCGGTACGCCGGAGGCCTTCGAGCGCAACGTCGAGATCGAGTACGAGCGCAACCGCGAGCGCTACCAGTTCCTGCGCTGGGGCCAGGGCGCCTTCGAGGACTTCAAGGTGGTGCCGCCCGGCACCGGCATCGTCCACCAGGTCAACATCGAGCACCTCGCCCGCGTGGTGTTCACCCGCGAGATCGATGGCGAGCTGACGGCGTACCCCGACACCTGCGTCGGCACCGACTCCCACACCACGATGGTCAACGGGATCGGCGTCGTCGGCTGGGGCGTCGGCGGCATCGAGGCCGAGGCCGCGATGCTCGGCCAGCCCGTCTCGATGCTGATCCCGCGCGTGGTCGGCTTCAAGCTCAGCGGCGACCTGCCCGAGGGAGCCACCGCCACCGACCTCGTGCTCACCATCACCGAGATGCTGCGCAAGCACGGCGTGGTCGGGAAGTTCGTGGAGTTCTACGGCCCCGGTGTCTCCGTCCTCCCGCTGGCCAACCGGGCCACCATCGGCAACATGAGCCCGGAGTTCGGCTCCACGATCGCGGTCTTCCCGATCGACGAGGAGACGACCAAGTACCTCAAGCTCACCGGGCGCACCGAGGAGCAGCTGGCACTGGTCGAGGCCTACGCCAAGGAGCAGGGGCTCTGGCACGACCCCGACGCCGAGCCGCGCTACTCCGAGAAGCTCGAGCTCGACCTGGCGACCGTCGTACCGTCCCTTGCCGGTCCGAAGCGGCCACAGGACCGGGTCTCGCTCACGGACGCCAAGGACTCGTTCCGCGGGGTGCTGACCGACTATGCGAGCAACGGCACGCAGACGAGCGGGGACTACGACGAGGCGTTGGAAGAGAGCTTCCCTGCCTCCGACCCGCCGTCGTCGGAGGCCCACGGGCAGTCGCCCCGCGTCGACTACCTCAGCTGCGCCCCCACCGACGGCGGCCGGCCCAGCAACCCGGCGATGGTCACCCTCGAGGACGGCACCAGGTTCGAGGTCGACCACGGTGCCGTCGCGATCGCCGCGATCACGTCCTGCACCAACACCTCGAACCCGTCGGTGATGATCGGCGCCGCCCTGCTGGCCAAGAAGGCCGTCGAGAAGGGGCTGACCAGCAAGCCGTGGGTCAAGACCACGCTCGCGCCCGGCTCGAAGGTGGTCTCCGACTACTACGAGAAGGCCGGCCTCACGCCGTACCTCGACAAGCTCGGCTTCAACCTCGTCGGCTACGGCTGCACCACCTGCATCGGCAACTCCGGTCCGCTGATCCCGGAGGTGAGCCAGGCGGTCAACGACAACGACCTCGCGGTCGTCTCGGTGCTGTCGGGCAACCGCAACTTCGAGGGCCGGATCAACCCCGACGTGAAGATGAACTACCTGGCGTCACCGCCGCTGGTGGTCGCCTACGCGCTGGCCGGGTCGATGGACGTCGACCTGTTCAAGGACCCGCTGGGCCAGGACCAGGACGGCAACGACGTCTTCATGAAGGACGTCTGGCCGACGGCCAAGGAGATCGAGGACGTCATCGCGACCGCGATCACCTCCGAGATGTTCACCACCGACTACGCCGACGTGTTCGCAGGCGACAAGCAGTGGCAGGAGCTGCCGACGCCCGAGGGCAGCACCTTCGAGTGGGATCCCGAGTCGACCTACGTCCGGAAGCCGCCGTACTTCGACGGCATGCCCGACGAGCCGGAGCCGGTCACCGACATCGAGGGCGCCCGGGTGCTGCTCAGGCTCGGCGACTCGGTCACCACCGACCACATCAGCCCGGCCGGCGCGATCAAGAAGGACTCGCCCGCGGGCAGCTACCTCGCCGACCACGGCGTCGAGCAGCGGGACTTCAACTCCTACGGCTCCCGCCGCGGGAACCACGAGGTGATGATCCGCGGCACCTTCGCCAACATCCGGCTGCGCAACCAGCTGGCACCGGGCACCGAGGGCGGCTTCACCCGCGACTTCACCACCGGTGAGGGCGACGACGCTGAGGTCACGACGGTCTACGAGGCCTCGGAGCACTACCTCGCCGCCGGCACGCCCCTCGTCGTCCTGGCCGGCAAGGAGTACGGCTCCGGCTCCTCGCGCGACTGGGCCGCCAAGGGCACCGCGCTGCTGGGCGTCAGGGCCGTGATCGCCGAGTCGTACGAGCGGATCCACCGCTCCAACCTGATCGGGATGGGAGTGCTGCCGCTGCAGTACCCCGAGGGCGAGACCGCCGAGTCGCTCGGCCTCACCGGCGAGGAGACCTTCTCCTTCACCGGCGTGACCGGACTGAACGACGGCAGCACGCCTCGGACGGTGCAGGTGAAGGCCTCGAACCACGACGTGTCGGACCCCGGTGTGACCTTCGACGCCGTCGTCCGCATCGACACCCCCGGCGAGGCGAACTACTACCGCAACGGCGGGATCATGCAGTACGTCCTGCGCAGCCTGCGCGCGTAGCAAGCTCGATTCGTCTGCGAGCCGACCTGCCCTTCTCCGCTCGGGTGTGCAGACGAATCGTGGTGTGTCAGGGTGCGGTCATGTCGCCGCGCAAGGTTCTGCTGGCCGTACTCGTTCCGCTCCTCGCCGTCCTCGCGACGGTGCCCGCGGGCGCCGCGGACGCCCGCCCCGCCGAGTCCGCGCCCCAGCTGGGCATCCCGCGCACCTACGACGCGGCGCTCGCCCACTTCGACGTGTCCAACGACGTGAGGGCCGTGAAGAAGTTCGTCACGCCCAACGGCAACATCTACTGCAACGTCGGCGCCAGCGGACCCAAGGGCTGCGAGATCGACGTGGGGTCGGTCGAGGACCCCGACGTCTGCTCGGGGACGCCCGTCTCGGACCGGGTGGGGCGCATCGAGTTCCGGCACGGCCGCGCGGTCCCCGTGTGCAACACCGACACGATCCGCAGGCCGGCCGCCAAGGTGCTGCCGTACGGCTCGGCGACGACGTTCGGCAAGATCGCATGCCTGAGCCAGAAGATCGGGGTCACCTGCATCAACCTCAAGAGGACCGAGGGGTTCTTCCTGCACAAGGGCGAGTACGTCATCTTCAACGCTGGCTGACCCCTCCTTCCACCGGACTCGGGGCGTGTAGGTGGGTATGACGACGCTTCGCGAGCGGCTGACCGACCTGGCCGAAGCGAGACCTGCTGCCCGACCTCGATGTGGACGGCGACCCGGTCAGCGCCGCCGCTGGAGCTCCACCGCCTCGCTGATCGCCCGCGCCACGGCCGCAGGGTCGGCGCGGTCGAGCTCCACGACCACCATCATGTGGCTCTCGAACCGGGGCGGCACACCGAAGGTCTCCGGGTGGTCGGCGAGGAGCCGCTCGCGCTCGTCGAACCCGGCCCGGATCACCACCGAGGTCGGGTCGAGCAGGCGCACGACGATCCGGTCGTCGACGTACCACGCCGGGCGCGCCTCGGTGCCCTTCCGCTTCACACCCGCGTGAGCCAGCGCCAGCCGCCCGACCTCGTCGAGGTCCACGATCAGAGCGCGTACGCCGTCGCGTGCCGTGGCTGGTAGAGCTGCACGTCGTCGGCGCCGGGCACCTTGACCATCGCGACGATCCCGTAGCCGTGGTCGTCCGGGCCCGAGCTGAACTCGGCGCCCTTGGCGCGCAGCTCGGTCATCGTCGACTCGAGGTCGTCGACGATGAAGCTGATCGCCTGGTGGCGCGGCGAGGAGTACCCCTCGCCCGAGGTCGGGTGCACCCCCAGCTCGCTCGGGCCGGTCTGGAAGATCAGCCAGTTCTGGTCGCCGGTGCCGGCGTCGATGGAGGGGAAGCCGAGCACGTCGCCAAGGAAGGCCCTGGTGGCGTCCGCGTCGTCGGAGTAGATGAGCGTGTGGCAGGCGAGGATCACCCCGGCCACCCTGCCACCTGCCTGCTTAGGTTGGAACCATGCTCGTTGCCTTCAGCATCTCGCCCACCGCCACCAGTGAGGACGGCTCCGTCTCCGAGGCGGTCGCCGCCGCGGTCCGGGTGGTCAAGGAGTCCGGGCTCCCGTGGGAGCTGACCAGCATGTTCACGACCGTCGAGGGGGAGTGGGACGAGGTGATGGCCGTGGTCAAGCGTGCGGTCGACGTCGTCGCCGAGGTCTCGCCGCGGGTCGGCCTGGTGCTCAAGGCCGACATCCGGCCCGGGTTCGAGGGCCAGCTCACGGCCAAGGTGGACCGGGTCACGGCAATCCTGGAGCGCTGAGCTCCTCGCGATCCGGGTACGGCTTCTACAGAGGTTGGACCCAGGAGGAGGGTGGGCTCGTGGCGCGCAGGCTGCTGACCCTCGTCGCGGCGTACGCCGTGCTCGCGCTCGTCGTGGTCGGCTGGGGCTGGCTGCTCACTCACTCCCTCGAAGGGTCGATCGACGGGACCGACGACGACGTGTCCCAGTGGCTCGCGGGTCAACGCTCGTCCGGGCTCGATCCGGTCGCCGACGTCGGCACCCTGCTGGGCGAGACCCCGGTGGGGCTGGCGGTCGGTGCCCTCGTCGCGGTCGTCGCCGGGTTGGTGCTCCGCTCGTTCGCTGCCGTCCTGCTGGTTGCGATGGCCAGTGCCGGCGACGGCGGCATCTACTGGCTCGGCACGCACGCCGACCCGCGCGATCGGCCGCCGGTGCGCCTCCTGGACGCCGGGCTGGTCCCGGACCACAGCTTCCCGTCGGGTCACGTCGGCACCGCCGTCGCGGTGTACGGCGGCGCCGCGCTCCTGCTCGCGCTCTGGCTGCGGAGCCGCCGGCGCGGCGCCGGTGCCGGCCGGATCGTGGTCGTGCTGCTTGCGTGCGTGCCGGTCTTCGTCGCGGTGAGCCGCCTCTACCAGGGCGCGCACCACCTGACCGACGTCGCGACCAGCCTGGTCTACGGCACCGTCTGGTTGGCCGTGCTGGCCGCGGTCCTGCGACCACGGGACGCGCGGTCCGAACCGGCCGTGCCACGATCGGAGGGTGGACTCCGAGACGCGCCAGTACCGCACCGGTGACCGTGAGGTCGTCCGCGACCTGACCCGTGACTGCGCGGCGTACGTCGCGGAGCGGGGTGACGGGCTGCTGCACCTGTTCGTGCCGCACGCGACGGCAGGCATCGCGATCATCGAGACCGGGGCCGGAAGTGACGACGACCTCCTCGGGGCGCTCGGCGATCTGCTGCCCGCCGACGACCGCTGGCAGCACGCGCACGGCTCCCGGGGCCACGGGCGGTCCCACGTGATGCCGGCCCTCGTGCCGCCGTACGCCAGCGTGCCGGTGCTCGACGGGCAGCTCGCGCTCGGGACCTGGCAGAGCATCTGCCTGGTCGACCTGAACGTCGACAATGACGAGCGGACCGTCAGGTTCAGCTTCGTCGAGGGCTGACGTGCAGGTCCGCGCGTACCGGCCCGAGGACGAGGACGCGGTGCGAGAGGTGGTGACCGCGGCCTTCGGCGACGAGGGGGAGACCGTCGCCGCCCTCGTGGACGACCTGCGCGTCGCCCACGGGCGTGCCGAGCTCGTCTCGGAGCAGGACGGCGCTGTGGTCGGGCACGTGCTGCTGAGCCGGTCCTGGGTCGACGCCCGGCAGTCGTTGGTCGAGGTGCTGGTGCTCAGCCCACTGTCGGTGGCCCAGAGCCACCAGGGCAGGGGAGTCGGCACCGAGCTGCTCGAGCAGGCTGTCGCCGCAGCGCAGCAGCTGGGGGCGCCGGCGCTGTTCCTCGAAGGCAGCCCGGCGTACTACGGGAGCCGGGGCTTCGAGCCGGCGACAGGGCGTGGCTTCACGCGGCCATCGGCGCGGATCCCGGAGCCGGCGTTCCAGGTCGCGGTGCTCGACGGCCACGAGGAATGGATGACCGGGGCGCTCGTCTACTGCGAGCCGTTCTGGGCCCACGACTGCGTGGGCCTCCGGGACCCGGTGCTGAGGGAGATCGAACAGACGTTCGAATCCTGACGTACGATGTGCGACATGGCCAACCACGTCGCACCGCCCGGCTGGCCCCGCGAGGTGCGCCCGCCCGACGCGCCCGACTGGGAGCGCACGGCGACCAACTGGCTGCTCGACCTGTGCCCGCCGGAGTACCGCAGCTACCCGGCGCTGCGCCATCACGTCGTCGTGCTCGCGCGGTTCGCGGTGCTCCACGTCGAGGGCTGCCAGACCTCGGTCAAGCGCGGCCTGAGCGAGGCGAGGGCCGAGCTGCGCGACGTGGCGACCCTCGACGTGGTCGATGCGGCGGTCGAGACCTGGCTGACCGAGGAGGCGCGGCTTTCCGGCGTACGCCGGGCTGTCGGCCTGGTTGAGGAGGCACTGCGCGGCCGGCGCTACGTCGCTCGGCTGTGAGGATCAGGGCCCAGGCTTTGCGCCGTTCTCCCGCACAGCCGGCGGAGGGCCAACTAACGTCGTGCCATGGCCCCGTCCCTCACCTCATCGGTGCTCAAGGTGGCGCGCAAGGACGCCCCGCTGGTGGACCAGCCGATCAACCCGGACTGGATCCTCGAGGGCACGCCGCACGCGCGAATCTCCGAGTGGGGCGAGAGCCCCGACGGCACCACGTCGCACTGGACGTGGGACTGCACCGCCGGCCGGTTCCGCTGGTACTACGACGTCGACGAGTCGATCGTCGTCGTCGCCGGCTCGGTCTCGATCCAGGTCGACGACGAGACACCGGTCGTGCTGGCGGTCGGCGACGCGGCGTACTTCCCGGCCGGCCACTGGGTCACCTGGCAGGTCGACGACTACGTCCGCAAGCAGGCGGTCGTCCGGGTGCCGGTCCCGCGCTCGATGCGATACGCCGTCAACGGGATCGGCCGCCGCAAGCACCGGCTGCGCTGACACCACGATGGGCGGCGCGCCTCACCTCTTCGCTGGCGTGATCCTGGTCGACCGCCGGGGCTGGATCCTGCTCCAGGAGCGAGACGAGTTCCCGGCGATCGACCCGGAGAAGTGGGGACCGCCGGGCGGCCACGTCGAGCCCGGTGAGGACCCGGCGGACGGCGCGGCAAGGGAGCTGCTCGAGGAGACCGGCGTCCGGCTCGAGCCGGCCGACCTGCGGCTGTGGGACACCATCGAGGTGTTCCACGAGGCCTACGGGTCGGACGACCGGATGCACGTCTTCGCGGCGCCGGTCGACCTGGCCGACACCGACATCGAGTGCCACGAGGGTCGCCAGATGGTCTTCGTCGAGCCGGCTGCCGCCCGCGCCCTCGACCTCACGGCTTCGGCGTCCATCTCGGTGCCGGGGTTCCTCGACTCGCCTCTCTACGCCAGCATGACCGGGTGACCGCGCCCCAGAAGTCCCGGCACAGCATCACCGTCGTTCCCGTGCCGGGCGCCGGCGCCGAGGACGTCGTCGTCGCGACCCACGGCCCGGACGAGGGGTCGGTCTTCACCGGCACCGAGGACGGCGCGATCTGGCGGGTCAGCCCCGACGGTGCCAAGGTCGACCGGGTCGCAGAGACCGGTGGGCGCCCGCTGGGCATCGAGGTCGACCTCGACGGCCGGCTGCTGGTCTGCGACGCGCACCGCGGGCTGCTCCGTGTCGACACTCGCTCCGGCGGGGTGGAGGCGGTGGCCGACAGTGTCGACGGCGTACGCATGCTCGTGCAACAACGCCGCGATCGCGGGCGACGGGACGGTGTGGTTCTCCGACTCCTCGCGGAAGTACCTGCTCGAGGACTGGAAGTCCGACTTCGTCCAGAACACCAGGACCGGCCGGTTGTTGCGCCGCGACCCCGACGGGACGATCACCGCGGTCCTCGACGGGCTCGCGTTCGCCAACGGCGTCGCGCTCGCGAAGGACGAGTCCTACGTCGCGGTGGCCGAGACCGGTGCCCGCACCGTGGTCCGGCACTGGCTGACCGGGCCGAAGGCCGGCGCGCGCGACTACCTCGCCAAGGACCTGCCGGGCTACCCGGACAACATCGCCCGGGGCTCTGAAGGGCTGATCTGGGTCACCATCGCCAGTCCGACCGACCGGCTGGTGGAGCGGCTGCAGCGCGGCCCGATGTTCCTCCGCAGGTCGGTCACCAGGATCCCCGAGAAGCTCCAGCCGAAGCCGAAGCGGACTGTGCGGGTCCAGGCCCTGGACGACAGCGGCACGGTCGTACACGACGTGGACGTCAAGACGGACGGCTATCACATGGTCACCGGCGTCCGGGAGCACGACGGCCGGGTCTGGCTGGGCAGCCTCCACGAGCCCGCGATCGCGGTCGTGTCGCTCTGACTACGTACACTCGCTGTCCATGGGTGTGCTCGACACGATCAACGGACCGCGCGATCTCCGCCGGCTCTCCGACGACGAGCTCGAGACCCTCGCGAGCGAGATCCGCGACCGGCTGATCACCTCGTGCGCGCCGGTCGGCGGCCACCTCGGCCCCAACCTGGGCGTCGTCGAGCTGACGATGGCGATCCACCGCATCTTCGACTCGCCGCGCGACCGGGTCGTGTGGGACACCGGCCACCAGGCCTACGTGCACAAGATGCTCACCGGGCGGGCCGGCGAGTTCGACCGGCTGCGGGTCGAGGGCGGGCTGAGCGGCTACCCGAGCCAGGCCGAGTCACCGCACGACATCGTCGAGAACAGCCACGCGTCCACCTCGCTGAGCTATGCCGACGGGCTGGCCAAGGCCTACGCCATCCGCGGCGAGGACCGGCACGTCGTCACCGTGATCGGCGACGGCGCGCTCACCGGCGGCATGGCCTGGGAGGCGCTCAACAACATCGCCGTCGCGAAGAAGTCGCGGCTGGTGATCGTCGTCAACGACAACGGCCGCTCCTACACGCCGACGGTCGGCGGCCTCACCACCGCGCTCACCACGCTGCGCACCAGCCCGCGCTACGAGCAGGTGCTCGACGTGATCAAGCGGCGGCTCAACGCCGTGCCGGGCGTCGGGCCCGCGGCCTACGACGCCCTGCACGCGATGAAGAAGGGCGTCAAGGACGCCGTCGCCCCCCAGGGGCTGTTCGAGGACCTCGGGCTGAAGTACGTCGGACCGGTCGACGGCCACGACCGGGCTGCGGTCGAGCACGCACTGACCCAGGCGAAGAAGTTCAACGGCCCGGTGATCGTGCACGCGATCACCCGCAAGGGGTTCGGCTACGACGCCGCGGAGCGCCACGAGGCCGACCAGTTCCACCAGGTCGGGCCGTTCGACCCCGACTCGGGCGAGCAGGACCCCAAGGGCACCATCTGGACCAACGCGTTCACCGACGAGATCGTCCGGATCGGCCAGCGCCGCCAGGACGTCGTGGCGATCACCGCGGCGATGATGCACCCGGTCGGGCTGCACCAGTTCCAGGCCCGGTTCCCCGAGCGCACCTTCGACGTCGGCATCGCCGAGCAGCACGCCACCACGTCCGCAGCCGGCCTCGCGATGGGTGGGCTGCACCCGGTGGTCGCGATCTACGCGACCTTCCTCAACCGCGCCTTCGACCAGGTGCTGATGGACTGCGCGCTGCACCGCTGCGGGGTCACCTTCGTGCTCGACCGCGCCGGGGTCACCGGTGACGACGGCCCGAGCCACAACGGCATGTGGGACATGTCGATCCTGCAGGTGGTGCCCGGCCTGCGGCTGGCCGCGCCCCGCGACGCCACCCGGGTCCGCGAGCTGCTCAACGAGGCGGTCGACGTCGAGGACGCCCCGACCGTGCTCCGGTTCCCGAAGGGCGCGCCGCCCGCGGACATCCCGGCGGTCGACACGGTCGACGGGGTCGACGTCCTGGTCCGCAACGGCGTCAGGGACGTCCTGGTGGTCGCGGTGGGGGCGATGGCCGCGACCGCGGTCGAGGTGGCCGACCGGCTGGTCGCGCAGGGCATCGGCGTCACCGTCGTCGACCCGCGCTGGGTCAAGCCGGTCAACCCGGTCCTCCTCGAGCTCGCCCGTCAGCATCGGCTGGTGGTGAGCATCGAGGACAACGGCGAGACCGGCGGCTGCGGCGCCGTGCTGCTGCAGACGCTCAACGCCGCGGGCGTGCACACGCCGTTCCGGCTGCACGCGATCCCGCAGCAGTTCCTCGACCACGCGAAGCGCGGCCGGATCCTCGAGCAGATCGGGCTCACCCCGCAGGCCATCGCCCTCGGCATCGTCGAGAACATCACCGCCCTCGGCGAGGACCCGACCGACCGGGCGACGGCGGACGTCGACCGCACGGTCTGAGCCTGCTCACTCTGCAACGCACTGGAGATCGTCGTGACCACACTCCTGAAGGACCGCCGCTACGTGACCGACGGCGGGCTCGAGACCGACCTGATCT
Organism: uncultured Actinomycetota bacterium; assembly: GCA_963798045.1. Classification (GTDB taxonomy): domain Bacteria; phylum Actinomycetota; class Actinomycetes; order Propionibacteriales; family Nocardioidaceae; genus Nocardioides. The sequence continues at coordinate 177,886 of CAWCSB010000001.1, read as the reverse complement.
TTCACCACGGGGTCGACCTCCCGGAGTTCGCGTCGTTCCCGCTCGTCGAGCGCGCCGAGGGGCGTGAGCTGCTCGCGCACTACTACGAGGGGTACGCCGAGGTGGCCCAGCGTGCCGGCGTAGGCCTGATGCTCGAGGCGCCCACGTGGCGGGCCAACCCCGACTGGGGTGAGCGGCTCGGCTACGACCGGGCCGCCCTCGACCGCGTCAACCGCGACTCGATCTCGTTGCTCCACGAGCGCCGCGACGCACATCCGGAGCTGCACGACCAGGGGGTCCTGGTCGGAGGCATGCTCGGGCCTCGCGGCGACGGCTACGTTGCGGGCGACCGGCTCACCTCCGAGGGGTACGCCGACTACCACCGGCCGCAGCTCGCGTCGTTCCAGGCCGCCGGCGCCGACCTCGCGACCGCGCTCACGCTGGTCGGCGCCGACGAGGCGATCGGCATCGTGACCGCGGCCCGCGACGTCGGGCTGCCGATCGCTGTCTCGTTCACGGTCGAGACCGACGGCCGGCTGGCCGGCGGCTCCTCGCTGCGGGAGGCGATGGAGGAGACCGACGCGGCGGGCGGCCCGGACTGGTTCCTGGTCAACTGCGCGCACCCGACCCACGTCGCCCGCGGGCTCGAGGACGACGGGCCGTGGGAGCGGATCGCCGGGCTGCGGCCCAACGCGAGCCAGATGTCGCATGCGGAGCTCGACGAGGCCGAGGAGCTCGACGAGGGCGATCCCGCCGAGCTTCAGGCCTCGGTCCGCACCATGGTCTCCCGGCTGCCCGGCCTCCGGATCCTCGGCGGCTGCTGCGGCACCGACGCACGCCATGTCGCCGCGCTGTGGGGCGTTTGACAGACTGGACGGGTGCCCACCGACAGACTCGTGCACATCGTCGACGAGGTCCCTGAGCTTGCGGGGGTCTCCGACCTGACCTTGGTGCTGGTCCTCGACGGGTTCCTCGACGCCGGCAACGCCGCCGCCCATGCGGCCCGTCACCTCGCCGACCTCGAGACCGGCCCCGCCACGCCGGGGCCCGTGGTGGCGACCTTCGACGTCGACCAGTTCCACGACTACCGCGCCCGGCGGCCGGCCATGTCGTTCGTCCGCGACCACTACGAGGGCTACGACGCGCCGCGGCTCGCCGTACGCCTGCTGCACGACAGCGGCGGCACGCCGTACCTCCTGCTGCACGGCCCGGAGCCGGACAACCGCTGGGAAGCCTTTGCCCGGGCGATGCGCGAGGTCCTCGAGCGGCTCGGCGTCACCCGGGTCGTCGCGATGGGCTCGGTGCCGATGGCGGTGCCGCACACGCGTCCGATCGCGATCACGCCGCACGCGAACCGTCCCGAGCTGGTCCCGGGTGACAGCCCCTGGCGAGGCGAGCTGCGGATCCCGAGCAGCGCCCAGTCCCTCCTCGAGGTGCGGCTGGGGGAGTGGGGCCACGACATGCTCGGCTTCGTCGCGCACATCCCGCACTACCTCGCCCAGCTCGACTATCCGAAGGCCGCCGCGGTCCTGCTCGAGCAGGTCGAGCTCGCCGGCCGGCTCACCGTGGACCTCACCGAGCTGCACGAGCTGGCCCGCGAGCGCGAGACCGAGATCGATCGCTACCTGTCCTCCAACGAGGAGGTGGGCGAGGTGGTCGAGGCCCTGGAGCAGCAGTACGACGCCTTCGAGCGGGCCGAGGACTCCGGAGCGAGCCTGCTCGCCGACGACGAGCCGTTGCCGACCGGAGAGGAGATCGGCCGGCAGTTCGAGCAGTTCCTGGCCGGCCTCGACACCCAGGACGACAACGACCCCAACGAGTCCGGCCGCGACGCGTGATCACCCCACGAAACTGCTCGGAGTGCGCGCTCCGCGCGGTCGACTCGCACTTCCGCGGGGACCCCGGTGAGAAGCCTTGAACGCCGCCTCGGCGGTCGCGGACCTGCTCCAGCTGCTCGACCTGGAGACGCTCGACGACGACCTCTATCGCGGCGCGCACCCACCCTCGGTCCGGGACCGGGTCTACGGCGGGCAGGTGGCCGCCCAGGCGCTCGTGGCCGGCACCCGCAGCGTGGACCCGGAGTTCGTCCCGCACTCCTTCCACTCCTACTTCCTGCTGCCTGGCGACTACGCGGTGCCGATCATCTTCGACGTGCAGCGGATCCGGGACGGCCGCTCGTTCCTGACTCGCCGGGTGACCGCCCGCCAGCACGGCCGGCCGATCTACCACCAGACGATCAACTTCCAGAAGCCCGAGGACGGGTTCGAGCACCAGGACGTCATGCCCGAGGTGCCCGGCCCCGACCAGGGGATGGACCTGTTCGAGCTGATGCGCGGCCGCGGCAACTCGGATGCCGACGAGCTCGGCAAGGAGTGGGCGTCCATCGAGGTGCGCTTCCTGGGCAACTCCCGGCACGGTCTCGAGCCCGACCCGAGGCACCCCTCGCAGGCCCGGATGTGGGTGCGCTTCCGGGAGAGCCTGCCGGAGGATCCGATGGCCCACCTCGCGGCGTTCACCTACGCCAGTGACATCAGCCTGCTCGGTGCCGCGCTGGCGGTGCACGACGTCAACCCGGCCAAGGCGATGATGGCCTCGCTCGACCACACGCTGTGGTTCCACCGGCCCTTCCGCGCCGACGAGTGGTGGCTCTACGACCAGTGGTCGCCGAACGCGCACGGCGGCCGCGGCCTGGCCTTCGGTCACGTCTACACGAGCGACGGCACCCTGGTCGCCACCGCCGCCCAGGAGGGCGTCATCAGGGCCCGCCGTCCCCGCTGACCGGGCTCAGCCGTTGCGCGGCGTCGACCGCGCTTGACGCCACTCCAGTCACACAGAGCACACCAGTCACATCGGTCAAGACCGGACCGGTCCTCCCGTTCGGACATTTCTTCCGATTCCCCGGACGGGACGGGTGTGACGAATGTTCACTTCGAGCCATGTACCGGCCGCAGCACCGAGCCCCCATCCGGCGCCGACCGTCCCTCCAGCACGCCGTGCTGTCGACGGGCGGAGCGGCCGTGCTGGTGCTTGCCGCTGCGCTCGCTCCGACAGCCTCAGCGGACACCGACTCCCACTTCAGCCACCAGCCCGCCGATCACGGCACCAAGCCGGGCAAGCCGGGCAAGCCGGGCAAGCCGGGTAAGCCGGGGGACGACGACGCGAACGACGCCCAGGGTGCGCACGATCCCACCGCGACCAACGGCGGCAAGCCGCTGCCGGGCGACGAGGGGCTGACCCTGGTCGAGCTGAAGCCGACCGCCCCGCCGGCCACGGCGTACGAGCTGCCGTTCCCCTGCAACGAGGTCTGGACGGGCTCGACCCGCGCCGGGCACAGCCCGAGCATCCGGGCCGTCGACTTCAACTACCCCGGCGGCGATCTCGGCAAGCCGGTCGTCGCGGCCGCGCCCGGGACCGTCGTCACCGTGGTGGTCGGCCTGAAGAAGCGCAGCTACGGCCAGTACGTCGTCGTCGACCACGGCAACGGTGAGAGCTCGCTCTACGCCCACCTCGACTCGGTGCTGGTCACCGTCGGACAGGTCGTCCAGGCGGGCACCCAGCTCGGCACCGTCGGCGCGACCGGCAACGCCAGCGGTGCGCACCTGCACTTCGAGGAGCGGGTCGGCGGGGCCATCGTCGACTCCTGGTTCCACGGCTCGCGGTTCCCGATGAACTCCGCGCAGGCTTCGCAGAACTGCGGCACGGTCGCGGTCACCGACGTCCCGCTGGCCGGCGACATGTACGGCGGCAAGTCCGCCGAGGTCATGGTCTACCGCAAGTCGGCCCCGGCGGCGTTCCACGTGACGCGCACGGGTGCGAAGGAGCGCGTGATCAAGCTCGGTGTCGGGGCCGCGCAGCCGGTGCTGGGTGACTGGGACGGCGACGGCCGGGTCAACCCGGGCGTCCGCGAGCCGGGCAGCCGGCTGTTCACGATGCAGGTGAAGCGGAGCAAGACCACCGTGAGGTTCGGCAAGAGCGGCGACCTGCCGATCGCCGGCAACTGGGACGGCAACGGGACCTGGGAGATCGGCGTACGCCGCCCGGGCAGCGCCAAGTTCCTGCTCCGCATGCCCGACGGGTCGGTCCAGAAGGTCGTCCTGGGTGACGCCAACGACGTGCCGGTCACCGGCGACTGGGACGGCAACGGGGTCACCGACCTCGGCGTCTACGACCAGGCCACCGCCATGTTCACCCTGCTGCAGACGGACCCGATGGGCGTGGCCTTCACGACCGTTGTCCCCTTCGGCACCCCCGGCGACGTGCCGGTGACGGGCGACTGGGACGGCAACGGCATCACCGACCTCGGCGTCTGGAGCCCCGCCACCGCGATGTTCAACAAGCGCGGCGCCGTGGCCCCGTCGAGCGTGATGGGCCGGGTCAAGACGGTCCGGTTCGGCCGGCCCGTCGCGCGCTGACCCGCGGCTAGGCTCCTAGACCCAGTCGTCGGCCTCGCAGGAGTGCTCGATCTCGTTGCCTCCCGCACAGATGTCCCAGGCCGGCCCGCCCCATACCTCGTCGTGACCGCCCTCACCGCTCAGGTCATCGCTCCGACCGCCCCCGCGCAGCTGGTCGTCACCGCCGCCGCCACTGATGATGTCCTGACCGTTGCCGCCGAGCAGCACGTCATCGCCCGGGCCGCCGTCCATGACGTAGCCGTCGGGGCCAGCGACCAGGCGATCCGGCCCACTCCCGCCTGAGAAGAACAACATCCCCCTGGCGCCGATCATGACGTCGGCGCCGGCGCCGCCGTAGACGCCGTCGCGGGTGCCGCTGCTCCCGTGGTACTGCGTCTTGTGGAACTCGATGACGTCGTTCCCGGTGCCGCCGAGGATGTAGAACCTGCCGTTGAGCCTCGCCGCGCCGCTGTAGTGGATCTCGTCGTCGCCCTGCTGCCCGTGCACCCGTCGGCTGCCGCAGACGAGGTCGTCGCCGGCCCCAGCGTGGACGAGGGTGTTCGTTGCGGTGGCCACGATGACGTCTCGACCGGGCGTCCCGTCCAGCTGGCCCGACCCGACAAGCGTCGCCGGCTCGCCGCGGCACGTCCGCTGCAGACTCTGCGCCTCCTGCGCGGCGGCGGTGCCGGTCATCGCAGTGACCAGCACCGGTGCGCTCGCCGCTGCCAGAACGATCCCGACCGTGAAGTCCCGAAACCTCATGACGGCCTCCTTCCCGGAACGGCGCCGTTCACGCCTCGCGACTCCACAATTGAGCCGCGTCAGTGCACGAGGAGATACACGCCGACGGTCGCCGTGTAGAGGTGAGCCCAGAAGGGCGGGTTGAACGGACCCGCGAACCGGGTGGCCACCAGACCGGCGGCGAACGCGAGTCCCCACCCCGCGCCGGTCCAGCCGAGCCACGTCGGCAAAGCGTCCGAGGCGAGCACGGCGATCCCGAGCACGGCCGACGCGACGTACGCCGTGAGCATGTGGACGCAGTACAGCGCTCCGGCCCACCGGTCGTAGGCGGCGAAGCCGTCAGGCACGTCCCCGACGGTGACCGTCTGCTCCGCCGCCCAGGGCACCACCGTGAGGCGGAAGGCCAGCGACGCTATCCAGCAGACCCCGCCGGACACGTACACGGCTGCCGCCATGGCCGCGAGAACCGTGGCGGTGTGCTCTTCCAGGATCACCGCCAGACCCGCCAACCCTGCGGGGGTGACGATCATTGCGGCCACCATCCAGACGTGGATCCAGGCCCAGCGACGCCGGTCCCGATGGATGGCTGGCAGCGACTCCTGCAGTGGGCGCTGGTACTCCAACCGCCACGCGGTGGCTCCGACCAGGAAGATCCCGAGTCCGGCGACGAGGACACCACCGACCAACACAGAGCCCTCCACTCGGACATCGTGTCAGGCTCCTCGATCACGCAGACGCGAGCGCACGTCGGGCTGCCAACTAGCGTGACGCCATGCCACTCGTCGACGTCACCTACGCCTCTCAGGTTTCCGATGATCGGCTTCGCCGGCTCGCCGAGGCATTGCCGCACGCCGTCTCCCTCGTCGTCGCCTGTCCCGAGGAGCCCTACGACGGGAAGCTTCAGCCGGGTGATGTCGAGGTTCGCTTTCGATCACAGGGTCCATACGACTCAAGCGCACTGGACATCGTGGTCGAGGTCAGTTCGAAGTGGTTTGCCAGTCGCGCAGAAACGCGGCAAGACCGCTGTGACCAGCTGCGCGCTGTGATCGTCGAGACTGCTGAGACACCCAAGGTTGGGGTGTACCTCTCCCTACCGGAAGCGGCGTGGTCGCAGGGCGAGTAGGAAGCACGTCAGCGAGACCATCCGCTTGCCGGCCCGGGTCGCGAGCCGTCCCCACCTACGACGTCAGGTCATTGCCCCAGGTGTGCTTCGAGCCGCGCTACGGTGCCATCGACATCGGTGAGCTTGTCGAGGCCGAAGAGTCCCACCCGGAAGGTGGAGAAGTCGTCCCCTTCACCGCACATCAGGGGTACGCCGGCGGCCACCTGCATGCCACGCTGCTTGAACTTCGCGCCGCTGCGGATGTCGGGATCATCGGTGAAGGAAACCACCACGCTGGGTGCGGCGAACCCTTCGGCCGCGACCGAGGCGAACCCGTGCTCCGCGAGCATGGCGCGCACGCGCGTGCCGAGCGAGATCTGGGCTTGACGCAGCTCGGACAGCCCGGCGTCGCGGGTCTCGAGCATGAGCGCGGCGTCGTGCGCGAGCGTGTCCGTCGGCATCGTGGCGTGGTACGGCGTCTGCCCCTGGAGGTAGGCCTCGGTGATCGTCAGCCACTTCTGGAGGTCGACCGCGAAGCTGGTCGAGGTCGTCGACATGACCTGTGCCCGACCGGCCTCGCCGAGCATCACGTAGCCCGCGCACGGTGAGCCGCTCCACCCCTTCTGCGGGGCGCTGAGCAGGACGTCGACGCCGAGGTCGCTCATGTCCACCCACAGCGCCCCAGACGCGATGCAGTCGAGGACGAGGAGCCCACCGACTCCATGCGTGGCCGCGGCGACGGCGCGGACGTAGTCATCCGGCAGGACCATTCCTGCCGCTGTCTCTACATGTGCCGCGAAGACGACCTCGGGACGGGTGCGCTCGATGGTCTCGACCACCTCATCGACCGGAGCCGGGATCCAGGGAGCCTGCCGCTCATCGGACACCGGGCGCGCGCTGCAGACAGTCGTCTCACTGGCCACCGCCCCGGCATCGAAGATCTGGGACCAGCGGTAGGAGAACAGACCGTTGCGTACGACGAGGCATCGCCGCCCGGTCGCCAGCTGCCGGGCGACGGCCTCCATGGCGTAGGTGCCGCCACCCGGGACGAGCGCGACCGTCTCAGCCCCGTAGGTCGTGCGCAGGACGTCGACGATGTCCTGCATCACCCCGACGAAGCGTTGGGACATGTGGTTCAAGGACCGGTCGGTGAAGACGACCGAGTACTCGAGCAGACCATCGGGATCGACGTCGGGGCGAGGAAGAGTCACGTCCGCAGATTGCCACAGGTCCGCGCGGCCGTGAGCCGAGCTAGAGCGCGGTCGTGCGCCCGGCCAGGTGCGGGGCGCCGTTGGCAGGGCTGGACAGCGAGAACGCGAAGCCCCCGTCGACCGGTGCGGAGCCGAACGCAACGGAGCCCGGGAGCAGCACCGGCTTCTTGAAGGCGACGTCGACGCGGACCGCGTCGGGGAGCCGGTTCTCGAGCGCGGCCACGCAGCGGGCCATGGTCCACATGCCGTGTGCGATCTGGCGCGGGAAGCCAAGCGCCTTGGCAGTGATCGGGTAGAGGTGGATCGGGTTGTGGTCACCGGAGACCGCGGCGTACTGACGGCCCAGGTCTCCTGGGAGCTTCCAGACCACGCCGTTCGGCTCGGCCTCCGGGAAGACGCTGCCCGAGGAGGCGGAGTCGTCGCCCTTGCCACGGCGCAGGTACGTCGAGGTCTCCTCCCAGACGGACTCGCCGTCGGCGGTGACCACGGTGAGGAACTCGTAGACCGTGCCCTTGGGGTGCGGCTTGGCCGGGCCGACGCTGGCGGTGACACCGAGCGTCTCGCCGATGGCGACGGCGCGGTGGGCGGTGATGGAGTTCTCCAGGTGCACGGTGCCGATCGCGGGGGCCGGGAACGCCGGGTCGCTCATGATGGCCATCTGCAGGGGGAACGCGAGCAGGTGCGGGTAGGGGAGCGGGACGGTGTCCTTGGTCGGGAAGCCACAGACCTTGGCGAACGCGTCGACGTGGCCGCGCTCGATCGTCGTGTCGGGTCCCGTCCGCGAGAGGCCTGTGAACACGCCACCCGTCTTGCGGATCCCCGGCAGGAGGTTGACGACGGGCACGGACGGCAGTGCCGCCCGGACCATGGTGAGGGCGCCCATCAGGCGCCCAGCATCATCTGGCCGCAGACGCGGACCACGTTGCCATTGACGGCGGTGGAGCCGGGGGATGCGTACCAGGCGATCGTCTCGGCAACATCGACCGGCAGCCCGCCCTGGCTCATCGCGTTGAGCCGTTGGCCTACCTCGCGGGTCGCGAACGGAACGGCCGCGGTCATCTCGGTGATGATGAAGCCGGGGGCGACGGCGTTGATCGTGATGCCGTCCTCGAGCTCGTCCGCGAGCGAGTCCACCAGGCCGATGACCCCGGCCTTGGAGGCGGCGTAGTTGGTCTGGCCGACGTTGCCGGCGATGCCCGCGATGGAGGCAACGCCCACGACCGAGCCGAACTTGTTGATCACCTTCTGGTCGAGCAGCTCGCGGGTGATCCGCTCCGGGGCCGTGAGGTTGACGCCGATGACGGCGTCCCACTTGTCCTCGGCCATGTTGGCGAGCTTCTTGTCGCGGGTGATGCCGGCGTTGTGCACCACGACGTCGACGCCGCCGTGCTTCTCCCGGAGGTGGTGCGCGATCCGCTGCGGTGCGTCCTTGCCGGTGATGTCGAGAGCCAGCCAGTCGCCGCCGAGCTCCTTCATCACGGTCTGGAGGTCGTCGGCGAGCTGGGGCACGTCGATGCCGACGACAGTCGCGCCGTCACGGTGCAGCACCCGGGCGATCTGCTCGCCGATGCCGCGGCTGGCGCCGGTCACCAGCGCGACGCGGCCGGCCAGTGGCAGGGTCCAGTCGGCGACCTCGCCGGCGGTGTGGGTGCCGTGGGCACCGATGCGGATCACCTGGCCCGAGACGTAGGCCGACTTGGGCGAGAGCAGGAACGCCAGGGTCGAGGTGGTCGCACCCTCGGCCCCCTCGGCGACGTGGACGAGCTGGACAGTGCCGCCCGTGCCGATCTCCTTGCCGAGGCTGCGGGTGAAGCCCTCGAGCGCGCGCTGCGCGACCCGCTCTGCGCCCTTGACCAGCTCGGGCGGCGTACCGAGGACGACCACGCGCGGGCAGCTCGCGAGGCTGCGCAGCTTGGGCGAGAAGAAGTCACGCAGCGCGTGCAGCTCGGAGGAGTCCTTGATGCCCGTCGCGTCGAAGACCAGCCCCTTGTACGACTGGTCCTGTGAGAACTGCGTCGTCGACGCGATGCCGAGCACGTCGAGCAGGCTGGGCAGCGACTCGGCGAGGCGGCCTGTCCCGCCGACGACGACGGTGCCGTCGACCAGCGGGGCGCCGGCGGTGTAGCGCTCGAGCTTGGTGGGGTTCGGCAGGCCGAGGTTCTTGACCAGCAGCTTGCCGAGGGGGGTCGAGGTGAAGCCCTGGTAGCGGTCGCTCATGATTCCATGTAACTCTCTGTGTAACTGGGCGTCCACTCTTCGTGATCCCCGCCTCAGTGCCTTTCGTTTCGATGTTACCCGCGAGAAACTTGAACCATGACTCACGAGCTCAACGGCGGGAAGACCCGACGCGTCGCGATCCTGGGCGGCAACCGGATCCCGTTCGCCCGTTCCAACTCGGCCTACTCGACCGCGTCCAACCAGGACATGCTGACCGCGGCGCTGGACGGACTGGTCGCGCGCTTCGGTCTCGAGGGCGAGCGGCTCGGCGAGGTGGTCGCCGGTGCGGTGCTCAAGCACTCCCGCGACTTCAACCTGGCTCGCGAGTCGGTGCTCGGCTCCAAGCTGTCGCCCGAGACGCCCGCGACCGACATCCAGCAGGCCTGCGGGACCGGCCTCCAGGCCGCGATCCAGGTCGCGAACAAGATCGCGCTCGGCCAGATCGAGGTCGGTGTCGCCGGCGGCTCGGACACCACGTCGGACGCACCGGTGGCGATCAGTGAGAAGCTCCGCAAGAAGCTCCTGAAGGTCAACGCCGCCAAGGACACCCGCGGCCGGCTGACCGCGCTGGCGGCGATCCGCCCCGGCGACATCGGCCTCTCGATCCCGCAGAACGGCGAGCCGCGCACCGGCCTCTCGATGGGTGAGCACGCCGCGCTGACCGCGCTGGAGTGGCAGATCGGCCGCGAGGAGCAGGACGAGCTCGCCGCCGCCTCGCACCAGCACCTCGCCGCGGCGTACGACGCCGGCTTCGAGAGCGACCTGATCACGCCTTTCCGCGGCCTCGAGCGCGACAACAACCTGCGGGCGGACTCGACGGCCGAGAAGCTGGCCAAGCTCAAGCCCGTTTTCGGCAAGGGCGAGTCGGCCACCATGACCGCAGGCAACTCCACCCCGCTCACCGACGGCGCGTCGACGGTGCTGCTGGCCTCCGAGGAGTGGGCCGTCGAGCATGGCCTGAAGCCGCTGGCCTACCTGACGGCGTACGAGACCGCGGCGGTCGACTACGTGCACGGCGGCGAGGGACTGCTGATGGCCCCGGCGTACGCCATGGCTCGCATGCTCGCCCGCGAAGGGTTGTCCCTCCAGGACTTCGACTACTACGAGATCCACGAGGCGTTCGCCTCCCAGGTGCTCTCGACGCTCAAGGCCTGGGAGGACCCGGTCTTCAGCAAGGAGCGGCTCGGCCTCGACGCCCCGCTGGGCGCGATCGACCGTTCAAAGTTGAACATCACCGGCTCCTCGTTGGCCGCCGGCCACCCGTTCGCCGCCACCGGCGGGCGGATCGTGCCGGTGCTGGCCAAGCTGCTCGCGACCTCCGAGGGCGGCACCGGCCGCGGCGTGATCTCGATCTGCGCCGCCGGCGGCCAGGGCGTCACCGCGATCCTCGAGCGCGCCTGAGACCGGGAGCAGCCCTGCCCGGTGGGTTCAGCGCAGCACGGCGGCAGTCATCGGGCACCGGCAGTGCGGCGTCGCCCGGAGACCTGCAGGAAGCGGAGTCCCAGCGCGCCCGCAGCGCCTGACAGCAGACTGGCGACGAGCAGCCAGTGGACGGCGCGGGGGAGGAACGGCACGGTGAAGCCGACGTCGGCATTGGCGTCGACTCCGGCCGAACCGTCCTGGTTCATCACGACCATGGTCCAGTCGCCGTCCTCGGGCTCCCAGGTCAAGGTCTGGGTGCCGGGACCGGATGCCTGTGCCTCCCAGATGTTGCTGTCGGCGGGGGCATGGCTCGGCGCGCCGCCGGGGTGTTCGTCGTACTCCACGTCGTCGAGCTCGGTCACGGTGGAGTGGGCGACGCCGTCCAGGTAGTCCTCCACATCCTCGGTGGAGGCGACACCGATGAAGACCGACGAGTCCTGGGCAGCGGTCGCGCGCACGCGGGCGGTACCGAGGAGCCAGTTGCCGCTGAGCCCATCCAGGTCGATCTTCTCGACCGTCACGGCGTGCCCCGTGGAGCTGAAGCGCTCCGGGTCGGTGGTGATGTAGTCGCCGTCCCGGGCGTGGTCGTCGACCAGGTGCACGCCGCCGGCTGCTGCGGCCAGGAGCACGGCTCCCAGCGTGGCGGCGCCGGCCAGCGACGCCCAGACGACCCGGGCCGGTGTCCAGGTCGAGACGGCTGCCTGGTCGGCCTGCTCGACGGGCCGAGTTCCGGCGCCGGGTGGCGAGATGGGTGTGGTGCGCATGTCATGTCTCCTGGAGCTCGTGTGTTGTCCAGGTTTTTCCTGGTGCCTCAAGCACATCGCTGATCCGGGCGCGGCGACATCGGGCTGGGCGCACGCCCGCGGTGGCCAGCACCACGCTCGGCGAGGGCCAGCCACCGGGACAGCACGCCCCGGGTGTGTTGCTGGCGCCATGTCGCCGTCGCCGCGCAGTTCCTAGCGTCGAAGGCATGACCACCCCGCCTGGCTCCTCCCGTCGTGAAACCTCCGTCTTCCTCGCCAGCGCGGCGGCGGTGATGCTGCACATCGCCGACGACAGCTTCCTCCAGCCCGCGGACGGTGTGTCCGCCGGTGACCACCTCGTCAGCGGCGGGTTCCCGTTGCTGGCCCTCGGCGCCGCCGCCCTCGCCTACCCGCGCGTGCGAGCCGGGCGGCGGGCGCTGATCGCCCTGCTCACGGCGCTCACCGCCCTCGTCACCGGGTTCCTCGAGTCGGGCTACCACCTCGTCACCGTCGGGCTCTCCGGCGCCGACTACACCGGCCTGGTGGCCGGCACCTCCGGGTTCGTCCTGATCGGGCTCGCGACGCAGACGCTCTGGCGCTCGCGGCGCAGTGGTCCGAGCCGGCCCCGTCGGTACGCGCGCCGGACCGTGCTCGGGGTGCTCGGCGTGGCGCTGCTCGCCGAGGTCATCGCTCCGTTCGCGTTCGGCTACTACGCAACCCACGCCATGCGTGCGACGGTCCCGGACGCCGACCTGGGCGCGCCCCACGAGGACGTCACCCTCACGACCAGCGACGGTCTGGAGCTGGAGGGCTGGTACGTGCCGTCCCAGAACGGCGCCGCCGTCATCGCCTTCCCGGGACGCACGAACCCCCAGCCCCACACCCGGATGCTGGTCGAGCACGGCTACGGCGTCCTGCTGTTCGACCGTCGCGGGGAGGGCCACAGCGACGGCGACGGCAATCGCTTCGGGTGGGGTGGCACCCGGGACATCCAGGCCGCCCTGGACTTCCTGGAGAGCCGACCCGACGTCGACCCCACTCGGATCGGGGGTCTGGGGCTCTCCGTCGGTGGCGAGCTCCTGCTCGAGGCCGCTGCCGAGGACACGCGCCTGGCTGCGGTCGTCTCCGAGGGCGCCGGCACGAGGACCTTCGCGGAGGAGCTCATCGACTTCTCGCCGAACACGGTGATCAGGGGGTTCCACACCCTTGTCGCCAAGCACGTCGGGGTGTCGCTGTTCTCCGACGAGCCACCTCCGCCGAGCCTCGTCGAGATCCTGCACGAGGTCGCACCGCGTCCCGCACTGCTCATCTGGGCGCCGAACGGCGGCAACCGGGAGACGATGAACCCGCTCTACCAGCGGCTCATCGGTCCCAGCGCGAGCCTGTGGGCCATCGACGACGTCAAGCACATGAAGGGACTGCAGGGGCACCCCGAGGAGTACGAACGTCGCGTCGTCGGCTTCTTCGACCAGGCCCTCCTCGGACCCGTGGGTGGCGAGTGAGACGTCGACCGCTGACAAGCGCGGGTCAGCCCGCTGCGAGCGAGCCCACCTGCGCGACCCGCTGGAGATCGACCTCGATGCCGATGCCCGACTTGGCGAGGAGCGGGAAGCGCCCGGCGCGAGGCAAGGTCACGTAGCCGGCGCTGTCGAGCACGGCCAGCTCGCGGTCGATGGCGAGCAGGAACGCCTCGCAGCGTTCGGCGTCCAGGCCGAGCGGCCAGATGAGAGTGCTGCTGAGGACGTCCTCGCGACGGGCCTCGAGCTCGGCCGCTGCCGCCCCGAGGAGCGCGCGCATCCGCTCCACCGCCGCCGAATCGTTCGCCACATCTGCACGCTAGGGGTGACCACCGACAGTGGTCTCCGGGTCACCGAGTGGCGAGGGCGAGCGCTGAGGCAACGAGGTACTGACGCACCTGGCCGGGGGAGATCTCGCCGACCGTCGGGATGCCCGGGGCGGACTCTGTGACGAGGATGCCGACGCGGGCGAGCTGGAGGGCGCCCAGACCGCTGGCGTAGAGGGTGTTGGCGAGCAGGTTCGGGTCCTCGACCCGGAAGGTGCCGGCGTCGACACCGGCCTGCAGGGCCGCCACGAGGATCGCCAGGCAGCCGGAGATGCCGCGGCCCAGGCGGAACAGCGCGCTCTCGGAGATCTCGTCGAGCAGCTCGGGCCCGCTGCGCCGCATCAGCGCCTGGGCGCAGTCGATGAACGCCGGGTGCGCGAGGCCGTAGTCGACGAAGGCGCCGACCAGCGCCTCGAGCCGTCGCGGTGCCTCCGCGTCGGGGTCGTCGACCGACTCGAGGGCCTCATGGAGCTCGTCGAGATAGCTCACCAGGGTGAGCGCGAACAGCTCCTCCTTGCCGGAGAAGTGCCGGTAGACGATGGCGCGGTTGATCCCGACGGCGTGCGCGATGTCCTCGATCTGCGCCTCGCGGACGCCCTTCTCGTCGAACAGCGCCCGGGTGGCCGCGATGATCTCCTTCTCACGGACCCTGCGCCGGGCCGCAGCAGCGGACCGGCGACCGTCGGACTCGGGAGCGCGGCTGGCCATGCGGAGATGGTAAACGGCGTGCAACTCCGAGTTGCACGAGTGTGACTGCCGCCTCAATCGGGAGTCCCCCCGTAGCCTGTCCGGCATGCCGGCCTATGTCGCCGTCGACCTCGGCGCTGAGAGCGGACGCGTGGTGGCCGGCGTCTATGACGGCGAGCGCCTGGACGTTCGTGAGGTGCATCGCTTCGGCAACCGTCCCCGCCGGGCCGGCCAGGACCTCACCTGGAACCTGGACGGCCTGTACGACGAGACGGTTCGAGGCCTGCTGGCCGCGGCGGCGCAGATCGCAGGTGTCCGCAGCGTCGGGATCGACTGCTGGGGCAGCGACTTCGGCCTGCTGGACGCCGATGACCGGCTGGTCTCCGAGCCCTGGCACCACCGCACGCCACGGACCACCGCAATGGTGCGGGGCCCTCGAGGAGGCGGTGGACCCGCAGCTCCTCTACGACGTGACGGGGACCCAGTTCCTGCCGATCACCACCGCCTGCCAGCTCCTGGCGATGCAGGAGACCGGGGTCGCGGCGCGGGCCGACCGACTCGCGATGCTTCCGGATCTGATCGCCGGGCGCCTCAGCGGGGTCCGTTGCACAGAGCAGACGATCGCCAGCACCACCCAGCTGTGGGACATCCGCAACAACACCTGGGCGACCGAGGTGATCGATCTCCTGAACCTTCCGCGACACCTCTTCCGAGCCGAGGTCGTGCGGCCCGGCACGCCGTTGGGTGGGCTGCGCGCCGACCTGGGCTGCGGACAGCCCATCTCGGTGGTCGCCGTCGCCGGCCACGACACCGCCAGTGCGATCGCGGCCGTGCCTCGGGACCACGACGACGGGGTCGGGTTCGTCTCCTGCGGGACGTGGTCGCTGGTGGGTGTCGAGACCGCGGCTCCGATCACGACGTCCCGCGCCCGGCTCTCGGGCTTCAGCAACGAGCTGGGAGCGGATGGTGGGACCCGCTTCCTCAGCAACGTCAACGGTCTCTGGCTGCTGCAGGAGTCGCGTCGGGTCTGGGCCAGCGGGGGCGCCGCACACACCTACGCCGAGCTCACCTCGCTGGCGGCGCAATCGGCCCCGTACCGCAGCCTCATCGACACCGACCATCCGAGCCTCCTGTCACCGGGAGACCTGCCGCGCAGGATCGCCGACCTGTGCCGCGCGACCGGCCAGCCCGTCCCGGAGGGACCCGGCGCGACCGCCCGATGCGTTCTCGACAGCCTTGCCTGCAAGTACCGCTGGGTCCTGGAGCGAGCCGGCGCGATGACTGGACAGCCGGTTCGGACGGTCCACGTGGTCGGGGGCGGAGCCGCGAACGAGCTGCTGTGCCAGCTCACCGCAGACGTGACCGGGCTGCCCGTGGTCGCGGGCCCTGTGGAGGCCACCGCCATCGGCAACCTGTTGGTCCAGATCATCAGCGACGGCGGACTCCGAGACCTCCAGGAGGCGCGCGCGCTCGTGCGTTCGGCTGTTCCCCTCCGCCGCCACGAGCCCACGGGCGAGGCCCGCGGGGCGGCGGACGCGTACGGCCGCTTCGGGGACGTGATGGCGCGCCTCGAGCCGGATCCCGCCGCGTCATGACACGAGTTGACAACTTTTGCTCTATCCTAACCGGCGTGATGGCCTGTCCACTGCCCGAGGAGGCGAGAACCGGATGCTGATCGCTGAGCGGCGCAACCGGATCCTGGGGCACGTGCGCACCAAGGGTTACGCGTCCTTCCGTGAGATCGCCGACGTCGTCGGCATCTCGGAGTCCACGGTTCGCCGAGACCTGCGCGCGATGGTGGCAGAGGGTCTGGTCAGCGCCACTCGAGGCGGCGTGAGCCGGGCGGGGAACAGCGGCGAGTCCGTCGAGTGGCCCCACGACCAGCTCAGCCAGGAGCCCGCACCCGACGTCCTGGCCGGCGAGCGCGCCGCCATCGCTCGTCTCGCGGCCCGGATGGTGACCGAGGGCAGCGCGGTCCTGCTGGGGCCGGGCCGTTCGACCCTCGAGCTCGCGAGCAGGCTGACCGGCGTCGGGCCACTGACCATCGTCACCAACTCAGTGCCCGTGACCACGGTTCTTCAAGATGAGGAGCAGATCGAGCTCGTCGTGGTGGGTGGCACGCTGCGCCGCTCCATCCGGGCTTTCGTCGGTCCGCTGACCGAGCAGGGGTTGCAGGGTCTGCGCGGTGCACAGGTGTTCCTGTCCGGCGACGGCGTCACCGCCGAGCGCGGGCTGACCACGCCCAACGTGTTCGCTGCTGCCGCCGACGTCGCCCTGGCGGCCGCCGGTCGGCAGGTCGTCGTGCTCGCCGATCACACCAAGATCGGTCGGGAGACCATGTGCCAGACGGTCCCCAGCAACCGGATCGACACGCTCATCACGACGCCCGGAGCGGACCCGGCGGTCCTTGCCGACCTCCGCACGCTGGGCATCGACGTCGTCGTTGCACCGGTCGGGGACTAGTCCCGGTCGTTGCCACGGCCTCGGTCCCGGGACCAGTGAGCGTCCCTCTCAGACCCTCGTCGACATGCCGGCGGGTCGGGCGGCGCTGACATGTTCTGGCATTTGACTGACATCTATTGACAGTGAATGACGTATTGAGACACGATCCGACACGTTCTGAACCGGGATTCGCCTGCCGAGGGCCTATCCGTTCCGCACGAAGGGACCTGTCTCATGCTTCGACGCAATCTGCCCGGGATCGCCACCGCGGCCGCGCTGACTCTCTGCCTCGCCGCGGTCAGCGGCTGCACGAAGAGCAACGACGACAAGGACTCGGCGAAGGGCGAGGACTCCGGTCAGCAGGTCCAGGAGACGACAGGCGGTGACGCCTGCACCTACGAGACCTACAACGGTGGGGTCCCGAAGCTCGACCTGGCGACCGCGACGATCGGCTTCGCCCAGTCCGAGAAGGAGGCCAACCCCTTCCGGATCACCGAGACCGAGTCCATCAAGGAGGAGGCGGCCAAGCGGGGGATCAAGCTGATCACCACGAACGCGCAGTCCGACCTCAACAAGGAGATCGCCGACATCCAGAGCATGATCGCGCAGGGCGCCGAGGCCCTGATCATCTCGCCGCTCAACTCCGAGGGCCTCGAACCGGCGCTCGAGGCGGCGAAGGAGGCCGACGTCCCGATCATGACCATCGACCGGCTGCTGACCTCGAACGATGCCTGCGTGGACTACATCGGCTGGATCGGCTCCGACTTCGTCGAGCAGGGGCGGCGCGCCGCCGACGCCTTGATCACGGCGACCGGCGACACCGGCGAGGTCGCGATCCTGCTCGGCGCCTCCGGCGTGAACGTGACCGTCGACCGCACCCAGGGCTTCAAGGAGCAGCTCGAGGCCAAGGGCTCAGGCATGACGATCGTGGCCGAGCAGACCGCCGACTTCACCCGCGAGAAGGGGCGAACGGTCACCGAGCAGCTGATCTCGGCCAACCCCGACCTGGCGGCCATCTACGCCGAGAACGACGAGATGGCGCTCGGCGCCGTCGCGGCGCTGAAGGCGGCCGGCAAGCAGCCCGGCGACGTCAAGATCGTGACCATCGACGGCACGCAGGGCGCCGTGCAGGGCATCCTGGACGGCTGGATCGACGGCGTCATCGAGTCCAACCCGAGGTTCGGGCCCCTCGCCTTCCAGGCGCTCGAGGACTTCTACGGCGGCGACGGCGTGGCGCCGGTGACCATCATCTCCGACAAGGAGTACACCAAGGAGAACGCCGAGGCCGAGCTCGTCAACGCCTACTGACCGAGCGAGCTGCGACCGCCTCGAGGATCGGAGCTCAGTGCATGGCAGCGTCGGACGGATCCCCGACACTCGAGGTAGAGGCAGTCACCAAGCGTTTCGTCGGGGTGCTCGCGCTCGAGGACGTCAGTCTCAGCCTGTCGCCCGGCCGGGTCCACGCGCTGGTCGGTGAGAACGGCGCGGGCAAGTCGACGCTGATCAAGATCATGACCGGCGTCTACCAACCCGACGAGGGGCAGGTCCGCTACCAGGGCGAGGTCGTGGCGTTCGGTGCTCCCAGGGACGCGCAGGCCGCGGGCATCAGCACGATCTACCAGGAGCTCAACCTGGTGGGGACGATGAGCGTGGCTCGCAACCTGTTCCTGGGCCGGGAGCCGCTCAACCGGCTGCGCCTGATCGACTTCGCCACGATGCACGAGCAGGCTCGGACGCTGCTGGCGCGCTACGGCGTGAACGTCGACGTCCGCAGGCCCCTCGGTGAGCTCGAGCACCGGCCTGCAGCAGATGGTGGCCGTCGCCCGCGCGGTGTCCACCGAGGCCCGGGTCGTGATCATGGACGAGCCGACCTCCTCGCTGGAGCCCCGGGAGGTCGACCTCCTCGCCCAGGCGATCGAGCTGCTGCGCTCGAGCGGCGTCGCGGTCCTCTACGTCACGCACAAGCTGGACGAGGTCTTCCGGCTCTGCCAGGACGTCACCGTCCTGCGCGACGGGCGCAAGCTCTCCAGCAGCGAGGTCGCCGACACCGATCGCCTCGGTATCGTGGCCACCATGCTGGGTCGCCGGGTCGAGGAGGTGCGGGCGCACGGCATGACCAGCTTCGGTGACGCTGATGCTCCGGCACCCCTCGACTCCGGTGTGCCAGTGCTGAGCGCCAAGGACCTGAGCCGACGCGGGCGCCTCTCCGAGGTCAGCGTGGACGTGCACCGGGGCGAGGTGGTGGGGCTGGCGGGCCTGCTGGGCTCCGGCCGCAGCGAGACCGCGCGGGCCATGTTCGGCGCCGACCAGGTCGACACCGGGACGATCATGGTGGACGGCGAGCCGCGAGACCGCCGCTGGTCGCCGGCCAAGGCCATCGCCTCCGGCCTCGGGATGGTCAGCGAGGACCGGAAGGTGGAGGGCATCGTCCCCGACCTGTCGGTCCGCGAGAACATCGTGCTCGCCGCGCTTCCTCGCCTGGCCCGCGGCGGTTTCGTGTCCCGGAAACGGTGCGACGACGTCGTCGACACGTTCGTGCGGCGGCTGCAGATCAAGATCGCCAGCCCGGACCAGCGCGTCCGCGAGCTCTCCGGCGGCAACCAGCAGAAGGTCCTGCTCGCTCGGATGCTGTGCCTCAACCCGAAGGTGCTGCTCCTGGACGAGCCCACCCGGGGGATCGACGTGGGCGCCAAGGCCGAGATCCAGGCGCTCATCGACGAGCTGGCCGGCAAGGGGCTCGGGGTAGTGCTGATCTCCTCGGAGCTGGAGGAGATCGTGGAAGGGGCGAGCCGGGTCTTCGTGCTCCGCGACGGCACCTTGGTCGGCACGCTCAGCGGGGATGCCATCACCGAGCAACGGATCATGACCACCATCGCCGCAGCGGCCGAGGTGGAGCGCGAGGAGCGCGAGGACGGAGACTCCGCCCCGGAGCTCCTCGGCGCGGAGGTGGGGGAGTGACCGACACGGTCTCCCGTCCCGGAGCCTGGCGCGGGTCGCCGCGACGCAACGCGCCGGGGGAGAACGTCGTCCTCGAGTTCCTCCGCGATCACGGGGTCTATGTCGCGATCGGTGCCCTGCTGCTCTTCAACCTCATCTTCACGCCCCACTTCGCCACCGTCGACAACCTCCGACTCCAGCTCGTGCAGGTCGTGCCCGTCGCCATCGTGGCTCTCGGCATGGCCCTGGTGGTCGCCAGCGAGGGCATCGACCTCTCGGTGGGCTCCGTCATGGCGATCACCGCGGCGATCATCCCGCTCTACCTCGGCTACGGCACCTGGGTCGCCGTCGCCGTCGGGATCGCGGCTGGGGCTGCGGTCGGCGCCCTCAACGGCACGATGGTGGCGGTCTTCGGCATCCAGCCGATCATTGCGACGCTGGGCGTGCTGGTCGCCGGACGAGCCTTCGCCCTTGTCCTGGCGGACGGACGGCTGGTCGAGATCTTCGACCCGACGCTGGCGACGCTGGGCAACGGCACCGCGCACGGCATCCCGATCACGCTGCTGATCGTGGCCGGGCTGTCCGCCTGCGTGATCGTGGCCGTCCGCTGGACGATCTTCGGTCGCCGGCTGGTCGCGATCGGAGGCAACCGCAGGGCCGCGAGGCTCGCCGGCCTTCCGGTCGGGCGGACCCTTCTCACCGTCTACATCGCGTGCGGCGTGCTCGCGGCGATCGCGGGGGTCGTCAACACCGCCCGTCTCGGCGCCAGCGACCCGTCGTTCGTGGGCCTCCTGATCGAGCTGAGCGCGATCACCGCCGTGGTGGTCGGGGGGACACCCTTGTCGGGCGGCCGGATCCGGGTGGTCGGCACCCTGATGGGTGCGCTGCTGATGCAGTTGATCGTCGCCACCGTGATCCAGCACGACCTGCCGGACTCGGTGTCCCGGATGACGCAGGCGGTCATCATCGTCGTGGCCGTCTACCTGCAGCGCGACCGAGGTGGCTCGTGACCACCGTGGCCGTCGCCAGGCGGCCGACCTCGCGGGAGGGGCTCGCGGCGTTCGCCCGACGGGCGGGCGCACCCCTCGTCCTCGCGATGGTGGTGGTGATCGGGAGCGTGGCGTTCGGCTCGAG
Source organism: uncultured Actinomycetota bacterium (assembly GCA_963798045.1). Taxonomy (GTDB): domain Bacteria; phylum Actinomycetota; class Actinomycetes; order Propionibacteriales; family Nocardioidaceae; genus Nocardioides. The sequence continues at coordinate 157,037 of CAWCSB010000001.1, read as the reverse complement.
CTTCGCCGGCACCCAGAACGCACGGAACGTCGGTCTCGACAGCTCCTACCTCGTGCTGATCGCGATCGGGATGACCTTCGTCATCATCAGTGGGGGGATCGACCTGTCGGTGGGCTCGGTCTTCGCGCTGGCCGGCGTACTGGCGGCCTACGGCGCCCAGAGTGGATCGGCCGCGGCGGTCGCCCTGCCGCTCGCGGTGTGCGGTCTCATCGGTCTGGTCAACGGCGTGCTGATCGGCTACGCGCGGATCGCCCCGTTCATCGTCACCCTCGCCACGCTCCTGTTCGCGCGCGGGCTCGCGTTCGCCGCCTCGCAGGAGGGCAACAAGGTCTACCTCATCCCCTCGGACCTCACGCTGACCGAGCTCGGCCAGGCCCGCCCGCTGACCGTGAGCGCGCCGGTGTTCGTCGCGGGCGCGGCCTTCGTCGTCGGGCTCGTCGTGCTGAACCGCACGCGCTTCGGCCAGGCCGTCTATGCGATCGGCGGGGCACCCGAGAGCGCCGAGCTGATGGGTCTGCCCGTGGCCCGGGTCAAGGTGGCGGTCTACGTGCTCAGCGCCCTGCTGGCCGGAGTCGCCGGGATCCTGGTCGCCGCGCAGACCTCGTCGGGGCTGCCGACGATCGGCGAGGGACGCGAGCTCGAGGCCATCGCCGCCGTCGTGATCGGTGGCACCCTGCTGAGCGGCGGCATCGGCTCGCTCAGCGGCACCCTGGCGGGCGCGCTGCTGCTGAAGGTGATCCAGAACCTGATCAACCAGGTCGGGACCCTCAGCTCCTACTACCAGCAGGTCGTCAGCGGAGTGTTCCTGCTGCTCGTGGTCCTGATCCAGACGTGGCTCAGCCGCGCCGGTCCGGAGGTCTCCGCCCAACAGGACGGGGAGGAACAGTGAGCGGACAGCAGCCGCGGGTCGCCGTCGTCGGCACGGGCGACTGGTGGGGCAGGCAGCACGCCCTCGCGTTCTCGACCCGCTCCGACGCGCGGTTGTGCGCCGTGGTCGGCCGCACGCCGCAGCGCACCGAGCAGCGCGCAGCCGAGTTCGGGGTGCCTGGCTATGTGGACATCGAGCAGATGCTGGAGCGAGAAGCCCCGGACCTGGTGTCGGTGTGCCTGCCCAACGAGGCCCACTTCGAGCCCACCATGCAGATCATCCGCGCCGGGTTCCCCCTGATGGTCGAGAAGCCGCTCGTCTTCGAGCTGGCCGAGGCCGACCAGCTCCTGGCCGAGGCGGCCAGACAGAAGCTGTTCTTCGCGATCAACTTCAACCACCGCTACGCGAAACCGGTGCAGCTGGCACACGAGGCGATTGCGAGCGGAGCCCTGGGGCGTCTCACCTTCGCCACGTGGCGGTTCGGCGGGGAGCCGGGGACCAGCGCGCACCCCCACGCCAACCTGATCGAGACGCAGTGCCACGGCCTGGACATGCTCGAGCACCTCTGCGGGCCGATCAGCTCGGTGATGGCGCAGATGACCGACGTCACCGGGCGCGGCTTCTCCACGCTGAGCGTGGCGCTGCAGTTCGAGAGCGGCGCCGTGGGATCGCTGCTGGGGTCCTACGACTCCTCCTACAGCTATCCCGACACTCATCGGGTCGAGCTCAACGGCCTCGACGGCAGGGTCGTGGTCGAGGACACCGTCCGTCGCTACACGTTCACGCCCGCCGGCTCCGAGACCAGCAACGTGTGGCAGGCCGGCTACTTCAACGACCGCGAGCGGGACTTCCACGCCACCTTCGACCGCTACCTGGACGCGATGATCCCGGCCTTCGTCGCCGGGGAGGAGCCACCTGTGCACGCCGAGGCGGGTCGGCGCGCACTCCGCCTGTGTCGGGGCATCATCGAGTCGTTCGAGACCGGCGCCCGGGTCAGCACGCTCTGACTCGCCCTGCTCACGAGCCCGCCAGGCTCCGGACCGTGTCGATGGTGTCCGCCTCGGCGGCGGTCTTGTCGTCGCGGTAGCGGACGACCCGGGCGAACCGGAGCGCCAGGCCGCCGGGGTAGCGGGTGGATCGCTGGAGTCCGTCGAAGGCGATCTCGACGACCTGCTCGGGCCGGAGTGCCACGACGTGGTGGTCGCGGACCGCCGGCGGGTCGACGGCGAGCTCGGTGAACCGCTCCGTCTGCCAGGCGAGCATCTCGTCGGTCATCCCCTTGAAGGTCTTGCCGAGCATGACGAAGCCGGTCTCGGAGGAGTCGTCGCGGGCGCCGAGGTGGATGTTGGAGAGCCAGCCGCGACGACGGCCCGAGCCCCACTCGACGGCGAGGACGACGAGGTCGAGGGTGTGCACCGGCTTGACCTTCACCCACGCCGAGCCGCGGCGGCCGGCGTCGTAGGTCGCCTCGAGGTTCTTCACGACCACGCCCTCATGGCCGAGGTCGAGCACCCGCGAGGCGAACGCCTCGGCCTCGGCGCTGTCGTCGGTGACCAGCCGGGGGACCAGGTGCTCTGTGGGGACGAGTCCGGAGAGCGCAGCCAGGCGCTCGGAGCCGGGGGAGTCGACGAGGTCGAGGCCGTCTAGATGGAGCAGGTCGAAGAAGTAGGGCGTGAGGTGGACGCCCGCTGTCATCGCGGTGCGGGACGCGGTCTCCTGGAACGGGCGCGGCCGGCCCTGGTCGTCGAGCGCCAGCACCTCGCCGTCGAGCACGAACGCCGACGCGGGCAAGGAGCGGGCCACGGAGACCACCTCCGGCAGGCGCGCGGTGATGTCCTCGAGCGAGCGGGTCGCAACGATGATGTGGTCCCCGCGCCGGTGCACCTGGATCCGGATGCCGTCGAGCTTGGTGTCGATCGCGACCGGGCTGTCAGGGCCGCCGCCGGCCTTGGCCATCGCGGCCTCGACCGTGGTCGCGCTGGAGGCGAGCATCGGCTGCACCGGGCGGCCCACCTCGAGCACGAACTCGGCCAGCGCGGCCTCGCCGCCGGTCAGTGCGGCCGACGCGACGGCGACCGTCGAGCCGGCCATCATCGCGGCGCGGCGTACGGCGGCCAGCGGCACGCCGCCGGCTGCGGCCAGCCCCTCCTGGACCAGCGAGTCGAGGGCGCCCTGCCGGACCTCCCCGGTGACGATCCCGCGCAACCAGGGCTGCTCCTCGGCGGTCGCGCGCCCGAACAGCTCGGCGGTCGCCGCAGCCCGGGCGCCCTGCGACCCGGAGCCGGACAGGGCTGCGATCCGCTCGAACGCCTCGTGCACCTCGAGCACCGTCAGGGTCGGCTCGGCCGCTGGGGCCGGCAGCGACTGCATCGACCGCCAGCCCAGTCCCGTGCGCCGCTGCCGCAGCGAGCCGGCCAGGTAGGACGTCACGGACTCGATCTCGTCGGCGCTCGACGCGTCGACCCGCGCGAACAGCTCGGCGAACGCCGCGGTCTTGGCCTTCCGCGAGCGCGTCGAGGCGACCCCCGCGGAAGTGGCGACGACATCGGCGAGCAGCATGGGCCCAGTCTCCCCGCCCGCACCGACAACAGGACAGCCGTTGCACCTCGACCCCGGCCCGCTCGTCGTCGTTCTGGTGCTCGCCGCCGCCGTCCTGCACGCGACCTGGAACGCGATCGCCCACTCCGCCGAGGACCGGCTGGTCGGGTTCGCGCTCATCTCGACCTCGACGCTGGTGCTCGGCACCGTCATGGTGCTTGTCGGCGAGCCGGTCGGCTGGCACTACTTCTGGCTGGCCGCACTCTCGGCCGCCCTGCACGTGGCGTACCTGCTGCTGCTCATGGCCAGCTACCAGGTGGCCGACCTCAGCCGCGCCTACCCGCTCAGCAGGGGCACCGGCGTCGCCCTCACCGCCATCGCCTCCATCGTGCTGCCGCGCTCTCCGCTCGGTGTCGACGTGGTTCTCGGCACCGGCCTCGTGGTCCTGGGTCTCATCGGCGTCACGCTCGCCGGGCCGCGGCTCACGGTCGCCAACGACGCACGCGGCATCGCGACCGCGCTCGGCACCGGGGTCGCGATCGCGGGCTACACGGTCGTCGACGGCCTCGCCGTCTCGGGCGGGGCTCCGGTCGTCGCGTACGCCGGCTGGCTGATGCTGCTCCAGTCGTGGGTCGTCCCGTCGTACGCCGTCGCGAAGCGGGGCCGCGCCCTGCTCACCATCTCGCGGCGGCAGGTGCTGTACGGGCTGGGCGGGGGAGCGGTGTCGCTCCTCGCGTACGGGCTGGTGCTGCTCGCGCAGACGAGCGGTGAGCTCGCGGCGATCGCCGCGCTGCGCGAGCTGAGCATCGGGCTGGGCGTGCTCATCGGCGCGTTCGTCCTGCATGAGGCCGCGGCTCGCAAGCGGCTGCTCCCTGCCCTGATCCTGACCGCGGGAGCAGTCGTCCTGGCTCTGAGCATCTGAGTCACGGGCTTCGAGGCTCGGCCGTGGACGGCCTCGCACCTCAGCCACCGTGGCACTTGACCAGAAACAAGAACACGTTCTAGATTGGACACGTGTCCAGTCAGGTGTCCACCCTGCCGCGGCGCGGGCTGAACGCCCGCCAGACGGAGACCGTCGAGCGGCTGCTGGACGCCGCGGAGCAGGAGCTGGCCGCGGTCGGGCCCGAGGCACTCACGATCCGGACGGTCGCCGGCCGCGCGGGGGTCTCGCCGGCCACGGCGTACACCTACTTCGGCTCCAAGAACCACCTCTTCGCCGAGCTGTTCCACCGCAAGGTGCTGCTCGAGCACCCGGCCGAGATCACCGGCCGGACGCCCCTCCAGCGCGTCACCGCCGTCACCAGGCACCTCGCGACCGTGCTCGGCGCCAGCCCGCACCTCGCCGCCGCGGCCAACCACGCGTTGCTCGGCAGCGACCCGGACGTCGAGCGGCTGCGCGTCGTGATCGGCGCGGAGATCATCGGGCGCTTCCAGCAGGCCCTGGGTGACGACGCGGACGCCCAGCTCCTCGACGCACTCACCCTCGCCCTGACCGGAGCGCTGCTGCAGACCGGGATGGGGCTGATCTCGTACGACGACCTGGCCGATCGCCTCGACGCGGTGATGGCCACGATCCTCCGAGGCAACTCTTGAGCACGACAAAGACGCCTGCCGCGCTGGACCCCTACGACTACGCGTTCCAGGAGGACCCCTACCCGGTCTACGCCTGGCTGCGCGAGCACGAGCCGCTGCACCACAACCCGGCCCTCGACCTGTGGGCCCTGACGCGGCACGCCGACATCGCGGAGGCCTTCCGGACCGAGGGCACCTACTCGAACTCGTGGGGAGTCGCCATCGAGCGGTCCGCCTGGGGACCGGACGCCCACAAGGTCATGTCGATCCTCGGGATGGACCCGCCCCGGCAGAACCGGCTCCGCGCGCTCGTCTCCCGCGGCTTCACCCCGCGCCGGGTCCACGACCTGCTCCCGCGGATCCAGCAGCTGACCGACCGCTATCTCGCCGAGTGCCTGGAGAGTGGCAGCTTCGACTGGATCGGCGACTTCGCCGGCAAGCTCCCGATGGACGTCATCTCCGAGCTGATGGGGGTCCCCGAGGAGGACCGCGCGGAGGTACGCCGCCAGGCCGACATCGTCGTGCACCGCGAGGACGGCGTCCACGACGTGCCGGTGGCCGGCGCCGAGGCGTCGATGTGGCTGGTCGTCTACTACCAAGCGATGGTCGACGCGCGGCGCAAGCAGCCGACCGACGACCTGACCAGTGCGCTCATCGAGGCCGAGCTGGACGGCGAGCGTCTCACCGATGAGGACGTCATCGGCTTCCTCTTCCTGATGGTCGTGGCCGGCAACGAGACGACGACCAAGCTGCTCGGCCATGCGCTCTTCCACCTGACCCGCCACCCCGACCAGCTCGCCAGGGTCTTCGACGGCCACGACCCCGAGCTGGTCAACCCGTGGATCGAGGAGACGCTGCGCTTCGACACCTCGAGCCAGCTGCTCGCGCGCTACCTCCTGCGCGACGTGGAGCTGCACGGCAGGGTCGCGCCGCAGGGCTCGAAGCTGCTGCTGTGCCTCGGCTCGGCCAACCGCGACGAGCGGGTCTTCTCCCGCCCCGACGACTACGACATCTCTCGCGACCCGGACGAGCTCGCCCAGATCCTGTCCTTCGGCGGCGGCCGGCACTTCTGCCTCGGCGCCAACCTGGCCAGGCTCGAGGCCCGCGTCGTGCTCACGAGCCTCGTCGAACGGGTCCGCTCCATCGAGGTCGAGCACGACCGCTGCGAGCGCGTGCACTCGCTCAACGTGCGCGGGTTCGCCGCCATGCCGACCCGGGTGGAGGTGCGCTGATGGGGAGCGAGAAGTACGCCCAGCCCGAACGCCGCCCCGCCGTCGTCACCGGCGCCAGCTCCGGCATCGGCGCCGCCACGGCGCTCAGGCTGGGCCAGGCCGGCTTCCCCGTGGCGCTCGGCGCGCGGCGTACGGACAAGCTCGAGGACGTCGCCAGCCAGGTCCGCGCGGACGGTGGCGAGGCGTTCGTGCATCCGCTGGACCTCACCGACGACGACTCGGTCGCGGCGTTCGCCAAGGCTGCCCAGCAGGCGCTCGGTGACATCGAGGTGGTGGTCTCCAACGCCGGCGCGGTCGCGCCGGGGACGATCACCGAGGTCGACCCGGAGCGGTTCACCCGCGAGCTCGACCTCACGGTCGTCGGCGCGCACCGGCTGGTGCGCACGTTCGTGCCGGCGATGCAGGCGCGACGCCGCGGCGACATCGTCTTCGTCTCCTCCGACACGGCGGTCCGCCCGCGGCCCTTCATGGCGGCGTACTCCTCTGCCAAGTGGGGGCTCGAAGGGCTGGTCGCCTCGCTCCAGATGGAGCTCGAGGGATCCGGAGTCCGGGCGAGCGTCGTACGCCCTGGCCCCACCTGGAGCGAGATGGGCAGCGACTGGGACGCCGACGAGGCGGCGTTCGTGCTCAACCAATGGGTGCGGTTCGGGCTGGCCCGGCACCCGCACTTCATGAAGCCGGCCGCGATCGCCGACGCCATCACCACGATCGTGAGCGCGCCCCGCGGCGTGCACCTCAACCTCGTCGAGGTCAGCCCCGAGGCACCCGTGGAGGGGCGATGAGAGAGCAGAAGGTCCGGGGTTTCGAGACAGGCGCTAGCGCGCCTTCCTCAACCACCGGGGTGAAAGAGGTGTCGTACAGAGTCGCGGACGACGGCTACGGCCACCTCGCCGAGATGCGGGTCGACCCGATCGGGCTGTTCCACCGGGTCCGCGAGGAGTGTGGCGAAATCGGCCGGTTCCGGCTGGCCGACCGCGACGTCGTCATGCTGTCGGGCGCGGATGCCAACGAGCAGTTCTTCCGGGCGCCGGACTCGACGCTCGACCAGGCGGCGGCGTACCCGTTCATGACGCCGATCTTCGGCAAGGGCGTGGTCTTCGACGCCAGCCCCGAGGAGCGCCAGCAGATGCTGAAGAACCAGGCGCTCCGCGGCGACATGATGCGCGGCCACGCGCAGACGATCGAGGCCGAGATCAGACGGATGGTCGATGCCTGGGGTAACGAGGGGGAGATCGACCTGCTCGACTGGTTCGCCGAGCTGACCATCTACACAACCTCGTCGTGCCTGATCGGGAAGCCGTTCCGCGAGGAGCTGGACGCGTCGTTCGCCCAGCACTACCACGAGCTCGAGCGCGGGACCGACGCGATCGCGTACGTCGACCCGTACGCCGACATCGAGTCGTTCCACCGCCGTGACGCCGCCCGCGAGCAGCTCGTCGAGCTCGTGCAGGGGATCATCGATCGGCGCAATGATCGGGGCAAGGTGGCCCGCGAGGATCGCGATCTCCTCGACGTGCTCATCTCGATCGACATGAGCGCCGACTACATCACCGGCATCTTCATCTCGATGATGTTCGCCGGCCACCACACCTCGTCGGGAACGGCCGCCTGGGCACTGATCGAGCTGATGCGCCACCCCGAGGTGCTCAAGGACGTCGTGGCCGAGCTGGACGACCTCTACGCCGATGGCTCGGAGATCTCGTTCCAGGCATTGCGCTCGATCCCGCGCTTGGAGTCGGCGCTCAAGGAGACGCTGAGGCTGCACCCGCCGCTCATCATCCTGCTGCGCGTCGTGCAGGAGGAGATCGAGCTGGCCGGCCACACCATCGCGCCGGGGACCATGGTGGCCGCATCACCTCGCGTGTCGAACCGGATCGCCGAGGACTTCCCCGAGCCGGACCGCTTCGACCCCGGCCGCTACCTCGACCCGCGCCAGGAGGACCTCCAGAACCGCTGGACCTGGATCCCGTTCGGTGCCGGCAAGCACCGCTGCGTCGGCAACGCGTTCGCGATGATGCAGCTCAAGGCGATCTTCTCGGTGATCCTGCGCGACTACGAGTTCGAGATGGCCCAGCCGTCCGAGGACTACCGCGACGACGTCTCCAAGATGGTCATCCAGCTCGCCCAGCCGTGCCGGGTGAAGTACCGGAGAAGGGAACGCAACGGTGGCTGAGGTGCGAAGGCGTTCTACGCCTGAGCCTCGAAGCCTCCGCAGGTTAGGCACCCGGACCGACCACGGGCGGGTCCCAGCCCCGGGTCCAGAGGCTTCGAGGCTCGTCGCTAGCGCTCCTCGCACCTCAGCCACCGTGCGGGGGGCCTTCCAGTGAAGGTCCTCGCCGACCTGGACCTGTGCCAGGCGCACCAGATGTGCCAGGGCGAGGCGCCCGACGTGTTCGGCTTCGACGAGGACGCCGACCACGTCACCGTCCTCCAGGAGCACCCCGACGAGTCGCGGCGGCCGCAGGTGCAGGCCGCCGTCCGCTACTGCCCCGCCATGGCCCTGTCCATCGAGGAGGACTGATGTACGACCGTGCCGAGATGGACGCGTTCTGGGAGCGGTGGCTGGCAGCCAACCGGACGGCCGAGGCCGATCGCGACTGGGGCCCGATGGCGGACTTCTACACCGAGGACGCGACGTACGGGTGGATGTACACCCCCGACGAGCACTTCATGGCCGTCGGCCGCGAACAGATCCGGGAGTGGGCGCTCGGGCTGGAGATGGCGGGGCTGGACGGCTGGCACTACGACTACGCCGCCACCGTCATGGACGAGACCAACGGGATGATCGTGGGGTTCTGGAAGCAGCGGGCCGGGATCATCGATGACCGCACGGGTCGCGAGTACGAGATCCGGGGCATCGGCGGCTCGTGGTTCGGCTGGACGCCGGACGGGTTCGCCTGGCAGCGGGACTGGTTCGACCTCGGCAGCGTCGCCACGACGTTCCTCGAGATCGCCGGCAGCGGCAAGGCGCCAAAAGGACTGCTGGACCGGATGGCGCTGGACGGGCCTTCGCAGCCGGGCCACTTCGCGTACGCCGACCTGCCGTCGACGGTGTGGCCGCCGGTGGTGGGTGACTCATGAGCCTTCCGCCGCCGCCCTTGCTGCTCATCGACGGCAAGCTGGTCCCGGCGAGCGACGGGTCGACGTACCCGATCCTCAACCCGGCCACCGGGGCCGAGATCGGCCGGGCGCCCGATGCCACGGCCGCCGACGTCGACGCGGCGATCGCGGCCGCCCGGCGCGCGTTCGACGAGACCGACTGGTCGACCGACGTCGAGCTGCGCGTCCGCTGCCTGCGCCAGCTGCACCAGGCCCTGCTCGACCATGCCGACGACTTCAGGGCGCTCACCACCGCCGAGGTCGGGATGCCGGCGTTCATGCAGACCGCAGCCGGCTTTGACGTCCCGGTCGAGGGGCTGAGGTGGGTCGCCGACCTGGCCGAGTCCTACGACTACGAGACCGACCTCGGCATCGCCGAGCCGATGGGGATCCCGAGCCGGCGGACCGTACGCCGCGAGCCGGTCGGCGTGGTCGCCGCGATCACGCCGTGGAACGTGCCCACCCAGATCAACCTCGCCAAGGTCGGCCCGGCCCTGGCGGCGGGCTGCACGGTCGTGCTGAAGCCGGCACCGGACACGCCCTGGCTGGCCTGCGAGCTCGGCCGGCTGGCCGCCGAGCACACCGACCTGCCGGCGGGCGTGCTCAACGTGGTGAGCCCCCGCGACAACGACGTCGCAGCGGTGCTCGCCACCGACCCGAGGGTCGACATGGTGTCGTTCACCGGCTCGACCGCGACCGGCCGGGCGATCATGGCCGCGGCGGCGCCGACGCTGAAGCGGGTGTTCCTCGAGCTCGGCGGCAAGTCCGCCGCGATCGTGCTGGACGACGCCGACGTGGCCTCGGTGGCGGGCGCCACGGCTTTCGCGGCCTGCCTCCACGCCGGCCAGGGGTGCGCGATCACCACCCGGCTCGTCGTGCCGCGCGAGCGGTACGACGAGGCGGTCCGCGCCGCCGCGGCGACGATGGAGTCGATCGGGGCCAAGGACCCGGGCGACCCGGGTGCGATCTGCGGCCCGGTCATCTCGCAGGCGCAGCGCGGCCGGGTCGAGTCCTACCTCCGCCTCGCGGTCGAGGAGGGCGGCACCTTCGCCACGGGCGGCCAGGTCATCGACCAGGACGGCTTCTGGGTCGAGCCGACCGTCGTGGCCGGTCTCGACAACACGTCACGGCTGGCACAGGAGGAGATCTTCGGCCCTGTGCTGGTCGTGATCCCGCACGACGGCGACGACGACGCGGTACGGATCGCCAACGAGTCGGCGTACGGCCTCTCCGGCTCGGTCGACTCGGCCGACCTGGAGCGCGCGAAGGCGGTGGCCCGCCGGATCCGGACGGGCACCCTCGCGGTGAACGGCGGGGTGTGGTTCAGCCCGGACGCGCCGTTCGGCGGCTACAAGCAGTCGGGAGTCGGCCGCGAGATGGGCGTGGCCGGCTTCGAGGAGTACCTCGAGACCAAGACGATGGCGGAGCCGGCATGAGCAGCGATCGAGTCCCAGCCCCGGGTTGCGAGGTTTCGAGACGCTCGCTGGCGCGAGCTCCTCAACCACCGATGTGGCGAATTCGGGATCCTCAACCACCGAAGGCGAGAGGCAGACGCAAGCGATGAGATTCACCGACAAGGTTGCGGTCGTCACCGGCGCGGCGCGGGGGATCGGCGAGGCGTACGTGAGGGCGCTGGCCGCCGAGGGTGCCTCGGTGGTGGTGGCCGACCTCAACGCGCAGGCGGGGGAGAAGGTCGCCGCGGACATCGGTGGCCTGTTCGTGCGCACCGACGTGTCGTCGGCCGAGTCGGCGGCCGCGATGGTCGAGGCGACTGTGGCGGCGTACGGCGGGATCGACCTGCTCGTCAACAACGCCGCCATCTACGGCGACATGCAGTTCGACCTGCTGATCAGCGTCGACTGGGACTACTACCGCAAGTTCATGTCGGTGAACATGGACGGCGCGCTGGTGATGACCCGGGCCTGCTACCCCGAGATGCGGAAGCGCGGCGGCGGCGCGATCGTCAACCAGAGCTCGACCGCTGCCTACCTCTACTCCGGCTTCTACGGGCTGGCCAAGGTCGGCGTGAACGGCCTGACCCAGCAGCTCGCCCACGAGCTCGGCGGGATGGGCATCCGGGTCAACGCCATCGCGCCGGGCCCGACCGACACCGCCGCGACCCGCACCCAGGCCGGTGACGCCGCCAAGGAGCTGGTCAAGGGGATGGCGATCAAGCGGATGGGGCAGCCCGACGACATGGTCGGCGCCTGCCTGTTCCTGCTCTCCGACGAGGCAGCATGGCTGACCGGCCAGATCATCGCGGTCGACGGCGGACAGACGTTCCGGGCATGAGGGTCGGCTTCGTCGGACTGGGCAACATCGGCAGGCCGATGGCGCTGAGGCTCGCGTCCGAGTTCGACCTGCGCGCTTACGACGTGATGCCGGAGCCGGTCGCCGAGCTGGTCGCGGCCGGCGCGACCGCCGCGGCGTCGGTCGCCGAGGCCGCTGACGTGGACGTGCTCTGCGTGATGGTCCGCGACGACGACCAGGTCCGCGACGTCGCCGCCGAGGTGCTGGCCTCCGGTGCAGCGCCCGTCGTGGTCGTGCACTCCACGGTCGCACCCGGCACGCCGCCCGAGCTCGAGGCGCTCGGCGTCCGCGTGCTCGACGCGCCGGTCAGCGGCGGACCGATGGGCGCGGCCGACGGCACGCTGGCCATCATGGTCGGGGGCGACGAGGCGGCGTACGCCGCTGCCGAGCCGGTCCTCGCCCGGATGGGCAGCCGGGTCGTGCATGCCGGCCCGCTCGGCGCCGGCACGACGATGAAGCTGGCCCGCAACCTGATCCACTTCGTCGCGTTCACCGCGGTGACGGAGGCACAGCGGCTGGCCGAGGCGTCGGGGCTCGACCTCAAGGCGCTCGGCGAGGTGGTCCGGCACACCGACGCGATCACCGGCGGGCCGGGCGCGATCATGCACCGCGACACCACGGCGCCACTCGACCCCGACGACTTCTGGTACGCCGTCTTCGACCACGTGCGGGTGCTGGGGGAGAAGGACCTGTCGTTCGCGATCGAGCTGGCCGGGACACTGGGCGTCGACGTACCACTGGCAAGGCTGGCCCGCGAGGGCCTTGGAAAGGGGCTCGGGTTGTGAGCAAGTTCGACGATCTTGCCGAGGAACGCCGCCGCGGGCTGGAGAAGATGGAGGAGGTCTACGGCTTCGAGATGTCCGACGGCGAAGGTGACTTCTTCCGCTACACCGCCGACCACCTCTTCGCCGAGATCTGGAGCCGGCCCGGGCTCTCCGACCGTGACCGCCGGCTGCTGCTGATCGGGCTGCTGGCCGGCACCGGCGCCCACGACGTGCTCACGATCCAGGTGCCCGCCGCGCTCGCGTCCGGCGACCTCGACGAGACCGCCCTGCGGGAGATCGTCATCTTCCTGTGTCACTACGCCGGCTGGCCGAACGGCGCCCGGCTCAGCTCGCTGGTCGAGGACACCATCGCGAAGGCCAAGCGGCCGGAGTGACCACGTTCGAGGAGCTCCCTCCGGGGGACTCGGGGCTGCTGTCCGCCCGCCCCGGCCCGGACCTGGGCGCGGCGGAGTACGTCGAGCGGGAGTACGTCGCGCGGGGGACCGCGGTGTCCTACGCCGGGCACGACCCGGCCACGTTCGCCACCCGGATCGTCGTACGGCGGCCGGAGTCGCCCGGCGCGTTCAGCGGCACCGTGGTCGCCGAGTGGCTCAACGTCAGCAGCGGCTCGGACGCCGCGCCCGACTGGAACTACCTCGCCGAGGAGGTCGTCCGCCGCGGCCACGTCTGGGTCGGCATCTCCGCGCAGCACGTGGGCGTCGAGGGCGGCGATGCCGTCGTCGGGGTCCTGGACGTGGCTCAAGGTGGGCTCCGGGCCTTGCCGCGGTACGCCGCGCTGAAGCACCCGGGCGACGCCTACTGCTACGGCATCTACGCCTCGGTGGTCGCCGCCCTGGACGAGGGGCCGTTGGCCGATCTGGTGATCGACCTGCGGCTGGCGGTCGGCGAGTCGCAGTCGGCGGCCGCGCTGACGACCTTCGTGAACGGCGTGCACCCGCTGGTGCCGGTCTTCGACGGCTTCCTGATCCACTCGCGGGGCGGTGCCCCTATGCCGCTGGGCGAGCCCGGCCTGGCGGTCGACCCCCGGCAGTATCGCGCCACGGACCCGGTCGTGATCCGCGACGACCTGGACGTCCCGGTCCTGATGCTGCAGACCGAGTCCGACCTGTTCGGGCAGCTGCGCTACCTGCCCGCCCGGCAGCCGGACTCGGCCCACGTCCGGCTCTGGGAGGTCGCCGGCACCGCCCACGCCGACCGCTACGTCATCGGCGAGTTCGAGGAGCTGCTCGGCTGTCCGCTGCCGGTCAACCGCGGCCAGCAGGCCTACGTCCTGCGCGCGGCGCTGCGCTGGCTGGACGGCTGGGCGCGGGGCGGCGACCCCGCCCCGACGGCGGCCCGCCTGGAGGTGGACGGCGATGCGTTCGTGCGCGACGAGGCCGGCAACTCCCGTGGCGGCGTGCGCACGCCGGTGGTCGACGCGCCGGTCGAGGTGCTGCGGGGCGACACGGAGCCGGGCGCGTCGTACCTCTGCCAGCTGTTCGGCTCGACCCTGCCCATGGACCCCGAGCTGATCCGGACGAGGTACGCCGACCGCGCGGCCTACCTCGCGGCGTACGCCGCCGCCACGGACGCGGCGATCGCGGCCGGTTTCGTCCTGCCGGAGGACCGGGAGGCCGTGCTTGCCGAGTCCAGGGCGGATCTGATGCCCGACTGATCTGTCTCAATGGTCCGGACAGGCCATGTCCGCGCCGGTCCAGTGGTGCGATGATCCCCGGCGTCATGGCTCTGATTCCGTCGCGCTTCGCGGCCTTCTTCTCGATCCCGATCCTGCGTCGGGCCGCCTTCCACGTGCGGCGGCTGACCAGCGGGATGGACAGCTCGTTCTTCGCGCGGGTCGGGGTCATCCTGGCCGGCTTCCTGATCCTGTCCTCGGCCCTGGTCACGTTCATGGAGCGCAACCAGGACGACACCGAGTGGCACAAGGTCGGGGGGTTCTTCCGGGAGTTCGTCGGCTGGTTCTACTGGTCGCTGACCACCGTGATGAGCGCCGGCGAGTCCGGCCGCGTCAACACCGTGACGGGCTACGTGGTCGGCTGGCTGCTGATCCTGTTCGGAGTCGCGATCGTCGCCTCGCTCACCGGAGCCCTGGTCGGGTTCCTCATCGACTACCTGCTCAAGGAGGGCCAGGGCATGGGTGCATCGGGATACCGGGACCACATCATCGTCTGCGGCTGGAACTCGACCGCTCGGGAGCTGATCCAGGAGCTCTCGACCGACGAGTACACGACGAAGATCGTCGTGATCAGCAGCGACGACAAGAACCCGGCCGGCGAGGGCGTCTACTTCGTCAGCGGCGACATCACGACCGCGGCAGACCTCAAGCGCGCCGGAATCGAGGACGCGATGGCCGCGGTGGTGTGCCCGGCCGACGGCTCCAACGAGGCCGACATGAAGTCGATCCTGTGCGTGATGGCCATCGAGTCACTCGCACCGCAGGTGCGCACCGTCGTCGAGGTGAACAACCCCAACCATGTCGAGCACTTCCAGCGCGCCGACGCCGACGAGATCCTCGTCTCCTCGCAGCTGGTCTCCCGGCTGATGGCCCGATCGTCCCTCTACCCGGGCCTGGCCGGGCTGGTCACCGACATCGTGTCCGGTGGCGAGGGCTCCGAGCTCTACCGGGTGGCGCTGCCGGACGACGCTGTAGGTCTCTCGGTCGACGAGCTCTCCGCGAAGCTCCGCGCCGAGCACCGGGCCACGCTGCTGTCGGTCAGCCGTTCCGGCCAGTCCTACGTCAACCCGCCCGAGGACTTCCGGCTCGCGCAGGGCGACGACCTGGTCGTGGTGGCCGAGTCGCTGGGCAAGCTGGCTCCGCTGGAGATGGACCACGACCTCCAGTAGCGCTCAGCCCGGCCGCACCCCGGCGATCACGATGTCCGTGCCGCCCTTCCACGTCACCGCGAGCGTCTCGGCGGCGTCGACGTAGGTGCCCACGATCCGCGCCACCGCGAGCTCGAGCGGGCCGGCGTTCACGATCGTCAGCGGCCCCTCGTCGTGGCAGCCGACGTGGTCAATGGCAGGCACGTCCGCCGCGGCGCCGCCGGTGCCCTGCACCTGTGCGCTGGTCGGGCGGGTCTCGCGGCCGTTCTCGCCGTCGAACTCGACCTCGACGCCTCGACCGCCGTTCAGGATCGCCGCGGCCAGCTCCCGGACGAACACCGGGTCGGCGCAGCCGTCGTACACCCAGCGGGTGCCCAGCTCGGAGTGCTCCGTGGTGCCGACCAGGTGGTCCTCGGCGCCCGCGAGCTCGGCGCTGCGGTAGGTCAGCGGCAGGAAGTACGTCGGCAGCCCGTTACCCCCGACCAGGAAACCTTCCAGCCCGACCTCGCCCTTCGGGTCGTCGAACCGGAATGCACCGACCGGCTTGCGGTCCGGGTTGCCGTCGAACCACGAGCGCGTGGGCAGCCACCCGTCCATCAGCTCCTTCTTGGACGGTGTCAGGTCTGCCTGCGGGTAGACGATCGCCATGACCGGAGCCTAGAGGGACACGAAATTGATCGTCACACCACGCGATCAGGGCCAGAACCTCACCATCCCGGCGGCAGCGAGGCGAAGTCGGCCTCCCGGCCCTCGGCGAACGCCGCCAGTGCCTCGAGGTTGGCCGGACCGCCCATCAGCTCGGCGAACGCGGCGTTCTCCCGCTCCCGGGCCGCCGCGATGCCGGCCCGGCGCGGCTCGGTCATCGTGCGCTTCACCGCGACCAGGGAGGAGATCGGCTTGGCGGCCAGCACCTCGGCGTGGCGGCGTGCGTCGTCGAGCAGGTCCTCGGGCTGGCTCACCCGCCAGACCAGCCCCATCGCCAGGGCCTCCTCGGCGGAGACCCACTCCGAGGACTGGAGCAGCCAGGCGGCGTTCTGGTGGCCGACCAGCAGCGGCAGCAGGTACGACGACGCGGCCTCGGGTGCGACGCCCAGCGAGGTGAACGGGCACTTGAGCCGCGCCTCGGCGGACATGAAGGCCAGGTCGGCGAAGCCGAGGACCGTGCAACCGATGCCGAGGCCGATGCCGTTGACGGCGACGACCAACGGCTTCGGGAACGCGTCGAGGGCATCCACCAGTCCCGGGAACCCGTGGCGTCCCCGCTCGAACGTCGGGTCGGTCGCGATGCGGTGCATCTCGAGCAGGTCGGTCCCGGCGGAGAAGCCGCGACCGTTGCCGGTCAGCAGCACCGCCGCGACCGACGGGTCCTCGGCGGCTTCGAGCAAGGCGTCCGCCAGTGCGTCGTACAGCGCCTCGTTGAAGGCGTTGAGGGCCTCGGGCCGGTCCAGGGTGAGGGTGCGGACCCGGGCAGCGTCGGCGACCTGCAGCGTCATGGCGGTGAACCTAGTGCCCCGGGTCGTAGGGTCGACCTCGTGGCGGGCGGACAGGTGCGGGTGTGGCGCCCCGACTGGCCGTGTGCGGTGGTCAGCACCCTCAACCAGCAGCGCCACGGCGGCGGCGACCCGACCTTCCGCATCGACGAGCGCGGCCGGGTCTGGCGCGGGATCCGCACACCCGAGGGGCCGGCCACGCTGGTCGTCGACCCGCTGGACCGGCACGGCGAGGTGCACGCCGAGGCGTGGGGCGGGGGCGCGGAGTGGGCGCTCGAGTCGGTGCCCGGCCTGCTGGGTGCCCACGACGACTGGACGGGCTTCGAGCCGCGACACCCGGTCCTCGAGGAGTCCTGGCGTCGCCACAAGAACGCGCGGCTCGGCCGCAGCGGCCTGGTCATGGAGTCGCTGGTCCCGGCGATCATCGAGCAGAAGGTCACCGGGCAGGAGGCGTTCGCCGGGTTCCGGCGGCTGGTGCACCGGCACGGCGAGCGCGCGCCCGGCCCGGGCGTCGAGCGCAAGGTCTGGGTCCAGCCCGGCCCCGAGACGCTCCGGCAGATCCCGTCCTGGGAGTGGCTGAAGCTGCACATCGACCCGGCCCGCTCGCGGGCGATCGTCACGGTGAGCCGGGTCGCCGACAGCCTCGAGCGCACCATCGCGCTCAGCCACGAGGAGGCCGACCGCCGGCTCCGCACGATCCCCGGCGTCGGCGTGTGGACGAGTGCCGAGGTCCGCCAGCGTTCGCACGGCGACCCCGACGCGGTCTCGTTCGGCGACTACCACGTCGCCAAGGACGTCGGCTGGGCGCTGACCGGCACGCCGTTCGACGACGCCGAGCTCGAGGAGTTCCTGGAGCAGTGGCGCCCTCAGCGCGGCCGGGTCCCCGCCCTGGTCGGGATGGCCGGGCTGCGCCGACCCCGGCACGGCCCGCGGATGGCGCCCAGAACTCACCTGCCGGTGCAGAGGTAGAAGTGTCGGATCAGCGGCCGGCCGCTCGTCGTACTGCGACAACCGACCAACGGAGGACACCATGAAGTTCCTGATGCTCGTCAGCCTCGACCCGAGCTGCGACGAGAGCGACACCGACCCGACCGGCACCCTGGAGATCGAAGACTGGGTGACCAAGTACGACGACGCGGACGTCCGGCTGATGGGCAACCAGGTCCGGATGGCCGAGGACGCCACCAGCGTCACCCGCCGCGGGGGCAAGCTGCTGGTCACCGACGGTCCCTACGCCGAGTCCCGCGAGTGGATCGTCGGCTTCGACGTGCTCGAGTGCGCCGACCTCGACGCGGCCATCAAGGTGGCCGCTGAGCACCCGATGGCGGTCGGCGGCAGGCTGGAGCTCCGTCCCTTTGTTGAATGAGCAGAGTGTCGAGTGACGCCGAGGTCAGGGAGGCGCTCGCGGCCGCGATGGCCGGCGAGCGCCTCCGCATCGTGGCGTCGCTGATCCGCACGACGCGCGACTGGGACCTCGCCGAGGACGCCGTCGCCGACGCCGCCGAGCGGGCGCTGCTGACCTGGCCGCGCGACGGGGTACCCCGCAACCCCGCCGCCTGGCTCACGACCACAGCGCAGCGCCGCGCCCTCGACGTGATCCGGCGGGCCGGCACCGAACGCGCCAAGCTCGCCGAGCTGGGCGTCCAGAAGGAGCTCGATGAGCAGGGCAAGGAGGCGGCCGTGGACCAGGGAGCGGTCGCCGACGACCGGCTCAGGCTCGTCTTCACCTGCTGCCACCCGGCCCTGTCGATGGAGGCGCGGGTCGCCCTCACGCTCAAGGTCGTCGCCGGCCTGGCGACTGACGACGTGGCCCGGATGTTCCTGGTCGGCGAGACGACGATGAGCCAGCGGCTGCTGCGAGCCAAGAAGCGAATCGCGAACGCCGGGATCCCCTACACGGTCCCGGAGGCATCGGACCTCCCCGAGCGGCTCGACGGCGTGCTCGCGGTGGTCTACCTGGTCTTCACGCAGGGGTACGCCGGCGCGGCGGCTCCAGAGCTCGCCGAGGAGGCCATCCGCCTCGGCCGGCTGCTGGCGGACCTGATGCCCGACGAGGACGAGGTCAGTGCGCTGCTCGCCCTCATGCTCGCCCAGCACGCCCGCCGCGACGCGCGGCTCGTCGACGGCGAGCTCGTCACCCTCGAGCACCAGGACAGGTCTCGCTGGGACCGCGAGGCGGTCGCCGAGGCGCTGAGCCTGACGATGCCCGATGGCCGGGTGCCGGGGCTCTACCGGCTCCAGGCCGAGCTGGCGCTCACGCACCTCCGCGCGGAGCACGCGGACGACACCGACTGGCGCCGGATCGTCCGGCTCTACCAGCGGCTGCTCGACCTGCACCCTTCGCCCGTGATCTCCCTCAACCGGGCGATCGCGGTCGGCATGGCCGAGACTCCGGCCGCGGGGCTGCTGCTCATCGACGACCTGGCCGGCGACCCCGCCCTGCAGGGGCTGCACCTGCTCCCGGCGGCCCGCGCCGACCTGCTGGCCCGGGCCGGGCGCACGGACGAAGCCGTGTCCCAGGTCGAGCTGGCCATCGCCCTCGCTCCGACCGACCAGGAGCGCCGCCAATTGGGTATCTGGCTCGAGGGGCTCGGCTAAACCCCCGCGCGCGGGGTTACCGTGTGCTGAGAGAAGCGGGGCGCTCGTCCCGCGCATGGGGGGCTCGTCATGAGCAATAGCACAATTCGGGCCGCAGCGGCCTCGATCGCACTCGTCGTCGCAGGCAGCATCGGCATGGTCAGCTTCGCCAGCGACGCACAGGAGGCGCCGGCGGCGAAGCCCGCGGCCGACGAAGGAAAGGTCGCGATCGTCCAGGCAGTGCCCAAGCTGGCGCTGACCGTCACCGTCGACGGCGAACAGGTCCAGCAGGACGTCGCCGGCGGCACCATCGTCGGCCCGCTCGACCTGGCGGCCGGTAGCCACGACATCACGTTCAGCGACGGGTCCCAGGACATCTCGTCGACCGTCGATGTCACCGCCGGCCAGTCCAGCGACGTCGTCATACATCGGCCCGCCGAGGTCGGCGGCACGCCGGTGGTCAGCGTCTACGCGACTCCGGACGACCCGATCGAGCCCGGCAAGGCGCGGGTGCTGCTGGCGCACACCGCCACCACGGCACCTGCCGACGTGGTCGTCGACGGCCAGACCGTGTTCACCAACATCGCCAACGGCGAGTTCGCCGAGGCCGACGTGGCCGCCGGCGCGCACGCGGTCTCGCTGCTGCCGGCCGGGGTGACTGGCAAGCCGATCCTCGGCCCGCTCGACGTCACCCTCGAGGCGGGCACGATCACCGCGGTCTACGCCGTGGGCAACCCCAAGGACGGGTCGATGAACGTCATCGTCCGCACCACCGGCGGCACCGCTTCCGATGCTGAGCCGCCGACAGAGATCGACACCGGCTCGGCGGGGCTGGTGGGCCGGGTGCCTGTGTGGACCTTCTCGCGCCGCTGACATCGCTGCGGCCGCTGGCCGCCCTCGTGACCGTGGTGGCGGTCGCGGGCGCGACCGGCTGCGCCGTGGGCGGCGCCGCGCCACCGTCTGCGGCACCTCCGCCGGCGCCATCCGCCAGCGCCTCACCGGCGGCGGTCGCCGAGCGGGTCGGGTCGTTGGTCCCCGAGCCTCCTCGGGGCATCCAGCTGCCCAACGGCCACCGGGTCCGCATCCGTCCGGTCGGCACCACGCCGAACGGTCTCTTCGACGTGCCCGACGACATCGAGGTCGCCGGCTGGTGGAGCGGTGGCTCGCGGCTCGGTGACCCGTTCGGCAGCACCCTGGTCGCGGCCCACGTCGACTCCCGGACCCAGGGGCTCGGACCGTTCGCCAGCCTGCTCGAGGTGCACGCAGGCGACCGGGTCCACGTCTGGTCCGACGGCCTGCGGCAGGCCTTCGAGATCACCTCTCTCCGGCTGCGGCCGCAGGGGAGCATCGGACCGGGCTCGTGGCTGCACTCGCCCGAGGGCGCGCGCCGCCTCACCCTGGTGACCTGCGCGGGACCGTACGACGCCGCGCGCGGCGGCTACCAGAACCTCGCCGTGATCATCGCGAAGCCGCTCGACAACGCCCGGAGGCGGCCGTGACGCGCGGGCTGAAGGCACTCGCCGCGGTCGCGGTCGTGGTGGCGCTGGTGGCCCTCGGCTTCCGCGAGCTCACCCGGGACGACGCCAAGGAACCCGCCGCCGAACCGTCCTCGGAGCGGGCTCCCCGCGACGTACCTCCTCCTCCGGCGGACGCTCCCGACGAGGGCCTGTACGTGCTCAGCTCGGTCACCGCCGAGGGGACGGTCGAGGTGCAGACGTGGCTCCGCGCCGCGGCGCCGATCTCCGAGCTGCGGATGACCACCACCGACCCCGACCTGCTGCCCGGCTCCGTGGAGTCGCTCGACCTGCGGGTCAGTGGGCTCGACGGCACCCTGCTGGCGCAGCGCGAGAGTGTCGGCACCAACCCGCAGCTGATCCGGCTGCGCGCAGCCGCCACCGACCTCTATCTCAGCTACACCGTCGACGGCGCGATGGACGACGCCTCGCAGACCGTCCAGACCCGCAGCCTGGCCCGCGTGCTGGGCATGGACATCGACTACGACGGCGCCGGCGGGCTCGTCCGCCGCGTGGTCACGTCGACGGGCACCGTCCTGAACGTCGCCTGCCTGCGCCCCACGGACGACTTCGACGAGTCCCCGCGCCCCTGCGGCAGGCCCACCGGCGACGGTGACTGGACCGTCGACCTCCGCGGCGACGACCGGCACGACCGGCTCCTGGCCCAGCTGGAGGCCTGAGACCAGCGACCCGTGGTCCGCGCCCGGACCGATCCCGCTTCCGCAGCTCTGAACCCCCTCAGGTGACAACCCTTTGGGGATGCTGCCTACTCAGATAGTCCAGAGGACGCTCACGGCGAGGAGGCACGATGGCGGACGTGGGCGCATTCGATGCGTTCGTGGCGGCGCGCGGCCGGGGCATGATCGGTTCGCGGGCGCTGCAGCTCAGGCATCTGAAGCCCGGTCCGCTCCGGACGACGGCCGCCACTGCCGCCTGAGCAGCCCGTACACCCACGAGTCCGACACGTCGCCGTTCACGACGCAGTCCTCCCGCAGCGTCCCCTCACGCACGAATCCGAGCTTCTCCAGCACGCGAGCAGATGCCACGTTGCGCGTGTCGGTCTCGGCCTGGACCCGATTCAGGTCGAGCGTGTCGAACGCCCACTCGAGCACGGAGCGCGCGGCCTCCGTCGCGTAGCCGTGGCCCCATGCCGCGTCGTTCAGGCAGTAGCCCAACGCGGCGCTGCGGTAGTCCGGGTTCCAGCGGGTCAGGCTGCACCAGCCCAGGAACGCGCCGTCGGAGACTCGGTCCATGGCCAGCCGCGCCCCAGTGCCGTCCTCCGCCAGCTGCCGGCACGCCGCGATGAAGCGCTCGGCGCGCGCAGGTTCGCTCCACGGCGGCGCGTCCCAGTAGCGCAACACGTGGGCGCTGCTGTGCAGTGCGTAGAGGGCGTCCGCGTCCGCGCTGGTGAAGGGCCGCAGCCGCATGCGAGCGGTGTGCAGCGTGGGGGTGGGCATCGACATGCGCGCCATGGTGCCGTGACATGAGGGGCGCGGGACAACCGAATAACGCGGTGCCCCTGGTCCGTCCCGGCGGCGCGGACGTGGCGGAATCCAGCAGGGTGGTTGGACGTGCGGTCGCCGTAGCTCAGCCGCGGAGCGTGGCGACGAAGTCCTGAAACATGCCGCGCCCCGAGCCCACCCAGAACTCGTGCACGGGCGGTGGCATGTTCGCCTCCATCGTGGCGTTCTCCTCGGCGAGCATCTGCTCCTGGATCAGTCCGATGACCAACCACGCCTTGTCGCCCGAGAAGAGCTGGAAGGCGGTCGCGCTCATCTCGCCCCACTCCGCGACGTTGATGCACTGCGCGATGAGTGGGACCACGTCCGCCTCTTCGTGGTCCAAGTGCTCGAGGAGGCCGGCTTGGAGTGCTCCCAGGGCGGCAGCCGCTGCGTCGCGCGAGACAGTCGACGGGTCCGCCCGCCAAGCGGCCAATGCCTGCTCGGCGGCATTCAGCGCGCCCAGGACGCCCTCGTGCTCGGCGTTGACGCGGGAGATCACGTCGACGTGCTGGGGCAGGCGCTCCACCAGCCGGGGAAAGATCGCGAGGTCCTCGGCTTCATGGTGCGCATGGACCAGTTTGAGGACATTGGCGTAGTACGACCCCACGAGGTCCGCACGGTCGTCGTCATGGTCTGGAGCGGCACCGACCAACCGAGGAGCCGCGTCAAGTGCTTCGCGGAAGATGCGGTGGAAGCGGATCATCGCAGTCGCGTCGGCGAGGGGGAGTTGGGGTGAAGTCGTCACGGATGGTTCCTCCCTCGGAAGTTTGACCCCGAGCCTGTTCCCTCGACCCATGGCGGTCAAGGCGTCCGCCGAACCAAACGGCCGGACCACATTTGGGGATGTCTGGGCATCCCCTCGTTGCTAGTTTCTAGTGCTCCAAGAGTCTCCGGTTGCATGTCTCGGAGAAGAGGCCCCTGATGCGTCGGTTCTTCTCGTTCTGCGTGGCCACCGCCGTCGTAGCCCTGGCCCCTGCGGCAGCCGGGCCCGGCGCCTCGGCCGTCCTCGCCGTTCCGGAGAGTGGCCTGGTCCTCCACTACCCGATGGAGACGCTGTCGCAGGGGACGATCACCGACGAGTCCGCCAGCTCGCTCGACGGGCACGTGGTGGCGGGGTCGGGCACGGCGCGACTGTCCACCAGCCTCGCGGGGTACGGGCGCGCGCTCGAGCTCACCGGCACCCAGCACCAGTACGTCGACGTCCCCAGGTCGACGGTCCTCGACGTCAACACGTACACGCTGGCGGCCTGGGTGCGCACCACCGGGATCCAGAACGATCAGACGCTCGGCCGCTGGGAGGTCCTCGAGAAGGCCGGCGCGTACTGGATGAACATCCGGACCAACGGCCTGGTCCGGGTCGGTGGCTTCTACGGCGGCTGCGCGAACCCCAACTGGCAGTACTTCGACAGCACCCGCGCGGTCCCCGTGAACCGCTGGAAGCACGTGGCGGCGACGTACGACGGCACCTGGCTGAGGGTCTACATCGACGGTCGAGCCGCCGGCGCGAAGCGGGTCTCGGGTCGAACCTGCGTCAGTGGTGAGCCGCTCGCGGTCGGCGCGAAGAACAACCCGACGAAGGGGTTGCTCGAGGCGTTCTGGGACGGGCGTCTGGACGAGGTCCGCATCTACGACCGCGCCCTGAGCCTGAGCGAGATCGGCCAGCTCAGCGTTCGATCCTGACGGGCCCCGCGTGCTCGTGGAGCCAGTGCAGGATCCGCTGCCAGGAGTAGTGCTTGGCGTTGCGTGCGTAGAACAGGTCCACGTGTCCGAAGTCCTCGTTCTCCTGGCCGCGCGGGAGGGTTCGGACGATGATCGTCTGCTTGTCCCGGCTCCCGGTCAGGTCCATCGAGTGCACTCCGTAGGTCCCGAAACCGCCGGCCGCGCCGACGTAGAGGATGGGCACGTTGATGTCCTGGAGATGACCGTCGAAGCGCTGGGTGCTGCCATCCTCACAGGTGATGTGTTGGGCCTCCGCCTGAAGTCGGACCGGTTCGAAGTTGCCGATGCCCATCAGGAAGTCGTTCCACGTGTGCACGTCGGTGAACCGGAGCCCGACCGGATCGCGAGTGGTGTCGCGGTCGGGGAAGACACCGGCGGCGAAGTGGTACCAGGGAGTGAACGGATGGGTGCCGCCCTGGAACCCGGCCGCGGCGTAGCTCAGCGTGGCTCCCAGGTTCGTGTACGGCGGACCCCAGTACGGCGACGGGCCGTTCGGGTCGGTCTCGGCGAGGTATCCGATGTCCTCGGTGCCCCGGAAGTCGTAGGCGAAGTCTTCGGCGGCCAGGTAGCCGTCGTTCTCGGCGGCCAGAGCGCAGTGCTCGGTCCGTGCGTGTGCGTCGTCGGTCTTGAAGAAGTTGTCCATCGACACGAATGCTGAGACCTGCCGCTGACCGCGTGGCTTCTGGGTCTCCTGGTTCAGCAGTGCATATCCCATCCAGCCGCCTCGGCTCCACGCGCCGAGCGTCAGGGCGCCGTGACCGCTGCCAGTGGCTGCGCGTACCGCCCGTGCGAAACCGAGGGCGCGGGAGAGGTCATCGACGTCGTGCTGCAGTCCCCAGTCGGCCATGAAGTCGAAGTTGTCGGTGTCGTCGGGCACCAGCGTCCAGGCGAGGTCGACGCCCCACACGTCCACACCCTTGGCCGCCAGGTACACGGGGAGCGAGTCAGGGGAGGACGAGCCACGCATGAAGGCGGCGTCGAACCCCCAGGCGTCCCCGTGCAGGAGCATCACAGCGGTCTTGGCCGGGACCGGTCTTCCGTGCTTCTCGCGGACAATCCGGTGGAGCCGGATCTTGTCGTGCTCGACGGGGCCCGTCCGCAGCGTGTAGACCGACTCGTAGACATCGCCGACGATGTGGCGACTCCCGTGTGCGGGCGAGCTGCTCCCGTCGGGAGCGCGTTCCGCCTTGGCAGCCCCGACCGAGGGCACCAGCGTGAAGACCAGCGCGGCCAGCACGGCGAGAAGCGCGGCACGAAACACAGAGCGAGGCTTCATGGCGTCCTCGGTTTCGGTTCACAGCAGGCCGAGCACTCGAGCGCACCTGACCCGCTTGATGGGCGGTCTGGCCCCCGTCTTGTCAAGGTAGACCTGAGCGCGCCGCGCGACAACCGCCTGCGAACCGAGCTGCGTGATTCCGCCACGCCTGGCCAGGTGCCGTCCGCACGCGGCTGGAGTGACGCGCCTCAGCGCTAGCCCGTCCTCGTGACCAGGGGCCGCGCCAGGGCCGTGGTCACGTCCAAGGCGCGCCGCCAAAGCCAGGGCGTCGCTTCGGTTGCAGCCCAGCGCAGCTCGCGCAGCAGATGGGTCGGGTCACCGTCGAGCTCGAGTGCAGGACCTTCGAACGCCAGCCCACGGATCCTGAGCAGCTCGGCGCACTTCTGGGCGATGGCGCGGTGCCCCAGCTCCGAGGGGTGGAGGCGGTCACGGCACCAGAACTCCCGGCCGTAGATCCCGGGGTGGTCGCCCAGGTTCAGCTGGATCCCGTCCCACCGGGCCAGGATCTCGTCGTACACGCTGTTGACCTCGTTGATCCGCCGGGTCAGGAACCCACGTACCGGTCGGGGCAGCCCGAAGACACGCCCGTGGTCGTGGAAGCGCACGGTCGCGAGAAGGGCACCCTGCTCACTGAGCCGGTCGGCACAGAAGAGCAAGTCGCCGCGGAACTCCTGCACATCCCAGTCCGCACGCAGGACGTCGTTGATGCCGACCACCAGACTGGCCAGGTGGGGTCGGTGTTCCAGAGCGATCGCGAGCTGGTGCCTACGCACCTGCGCAGCCGTGGCCCCGGGGACGGCCGCGTTGCAGAACGAGACGTCGTGCGATGCGGCCATGGAGTCCGCGAGCAGGCGTGCCCAGCCCCGCCAGCTGTCGTCGGCGCGGTCGCCCACGCCGGCGGTGGCCGAGTCGCCGAGCGCGGCGAAGCGGACGTAGCTACGGGCCGAGCTGTGCGGCAGCTTGCGGTTCGGTGATCCCAGCCCATGGTTGTTCATCGCGCGTCCTGATCAGTAGGGGAGGACGCGGCCCGAGGACGTGCGGGTGTCGATGGGGGTCTGATGGGGGCGGACCGGCCTGGGCCGCACTCTGCGGATCTGCTTCATCGACGGCTCCTTCCGACGCGTCGTGGAATGCCTTTACCGTGCCGTGATGGAGCGGGAAGACACATCCGGAAGAGTGCGGAGACGGATACGTAGATACGTCGCTGTCGCCGGAGCAGGGTCCTCTGCCCACGGGATGAGCGAAGTCGACTGACCGGTCACCGTCCACGCTCAGCCCACGCGCATCCGGGGACTTCTCTCATTCCTTCGGCAAAAGGATCCGCTCGCGACGCGGCCCCGCTCGGCCTGCGTCTTAGTGGTGGGAGTGGCGCACTGCCGCCTGTGTTGATCTCCCTATCGAGGCGTCAGGACGCAGAACTCATTGCCGTCGGGATCGGCCATCACTTCCCAGGGGACGTCGCCCTGACCGATGTCGATGCGCTTCGCGCCGAGGGAGATGAGCCGTTCGACCTCGGCTTCCTGGTCACCGTCGGCCGGGGGAGCGAGGTCGAGGTGCAGCCGGTTCTTCCCGGTCTTCGGATTGAAGGGCGGACCGCCCCAGCTGATCTTGGAGCCTCCGTGGGGCGACTGGATCGCGGTCTCCTCGTCCTGGTCCCAGACCAGCGGCCAGCCGAGCGCCTCGCTCCAGAAGTACCCCACCTGCTGGGAACCGTCGGACGACAGTGCGCCGATGAACGCGGTGTTGGCCAGGAAGTTGTTGCCCGCCTCGATCACGCAGAACTCGTTGCCCTCGGGGTCCGCCATCACCACATGGTCCGCGTCCGGGCCCTGGCCGATGTCGATGCGGTGGCCGCCGAGCTCGAGCACCCTCGCCACCGTGGCCCGCTGCTCCTCGGGGGACTGGCTCGCTAGGTCGAAGTGCATCTGGTTGGGGCCGGTCTTCGGCTCCTGGGTCGGGGAGAACTCGATGCGGAACTCGGTGTTGTGGTTCGGCGGGAGCACGAAGACGTCGGACTCGTCGGGGTCGACGGTCAGCTCCCGGCCCAGGACGCCGCCCCAGAAGCGCGCGAGACCGAGCGGGTCGTTCGCATCGAAGACGAGGGCGACGAGGTTGGCAGTCATCCCGTGCGACGCTACGAGTCACGGGGACTGCGACGCAACGCGATTGAGTCGGAGGTCAGCCGGCGGGGCCGGTCCGGCTCCACCCGAAGCGTGTTGAGGGTGGTCGCCAGCATCGCGTAGTGGCCGACGAGCATCACCAGCTCGATCGCCTCCCGCTCGTCGAGCTGGACGCGCAGCTCGGTCCAGAGGCCGTCCGACACGTCGCGCCGGGCGTGCAGGGAGTCGGCGACCCGCAGCAGCAGCCGGTCGCGGGGTCCCCACGACGGATCGGCGGGGCCGAGGGTGACCCGTTCGATCTCGTCGGCGGTGAGGCCGGCGCGGCGGCCGAGTCGGCGGTGCTGGGTGAGCTCGTACGCCGACCCGGACAGCGTCGCGACGCGCAGGATGACCAGCTCGGTCTCGCGGCGGGGGAGCCGCCCGCCGGGCATGAGGGCGCCGGCGAAGAACACCCAGCCCCAGAACAGCCGGCGGTGCCGGCCCAGGGTCAGGAAGACCGCGGGCGGCTTGGTGCCCGCAGCGCGGCCGGCGAGCCGGGCGAACACGTGGACGAGCAGCCCGGTGTCGCGGATCCGACCGGGGGACACGCGCGCGGTCATGACACCTCCGAGGGACGGCGGGCCCGGCGTACCTCCGGCAGCACCCGGTTGGCCTGCCGGTTGATGACGCGCATCAGGAGCACGTAGAGCGGGGGAGCGACCCGCTGCAGCAGGTGGGCCAGGCGGATGTCGGTGGAGGTGTAGACCCAGTACTGGTTGCGTTCGACACCGGCGATGATCGCGGCGGCGGCATCCTCGGGCGAGACCGCATGGCGCCGGAACCGTGCCTGCGCCTTGAGGAACCGCGGGTTCGCCTTCTCGATGCCGTCGATCTGCACGGTCTCGGTCAGGGGAGTGGCGACCGCGCCGGGGCACACGAGCGAGACCCCGATCCGGTGCCGCTGCAGGTCGAAGCGGAGCACCTCGGAAACGCCGCGGAGACCGAACTTCGAGGCGCTGTACGCCGCGTGCCAGGGCATCCCGATCAGCCCGGCGGCTGACGAGACGTTGACCAGGTGGCCTCCGCGGCGGGCGTCGACCATGGGCGGGACCAGCTCCTCGATGACGTGGATCGGCCCCATCAGGTTGACGTCGACCAGCCGCCGCCAGGTCTCGTGCCGCAGCGAGGAGACGGTGCCCCAAGCCGAGATCCCGGCGATGTTCATCACGACGTCCATGGGCCCCGAGACCGCGGTGACGTCGGCCGCGAGCTCTCGGACGACGTCGTGGTCGGACACGTCCGCGGTCCGGGCCAGCACGACGGTGCCTCCGGCGGCCTCGATCCGCGACACCGTCTCGGACAGGCCGGACGCGGAGAGGTCGGTCAGGTGCAGCCGCGCGCCCAGCCGGCCGGCGTGCTCGGCGGTGGCCCGGCCGATCCCGCTGGCCGCCCCGGTGATGAACACGTTGGCGCCGTCGAAGGACCGACGCTGCCGGCCGATCACGCGACCAGCCCCGACATCAGCGCGACCAGGCTCTCGACGGAGACCACCTCGGACCGGCCCACGTGCTCGAGCGCCAGCCCGTTGACCAGCGCCAGCAGCAGGACCGCGGCGTCCGACGCCGGCACGGTCAGCCGCCCGCCCCGGGCCGCCACGACTGTGGCGAGCTGCTCGGCGATCGCCTGGACGAGCACGGCGCGCACCTCCGCCGTACGCCGCGCGAGGGCCGCGTCGTGCGCGGCATGCGCCCTGAACTCGGCGAAGACCAGCTGCGCCCGCCCGTCCCGGGCCCAGCCGAGCACCATCGTGGCGAGCATCCGCAGGTCGTCCTCGAGGGAGCCGTCGTCGAGGGCCAGCGCCAGCGCGTCCCGCATCCCCGCCACCTCGTGCTGCAGCAGGGTCAGGAACAGGTCGTCCTTGCCGGCGAAGTTGGAGTAGACCGCGCCCTTGGAGAAGCCGGCCCGGCCGGCGATCTCCTCGAGGGTGGCCTTCTGATAGCCGACCTCGCCGAACACCGCCCGCCCCGAGGACAGCACCCGCTCACGGACGTCGGCCCGCTCCGGCCGGACGGTACGCCGACTGCGTCGAGGGGTACCCGTGGCTGGCACGGCACGACGATACCGTCAGTATCGAAGTGGCGTCATCGCACGTGACGGTCAGAGGAGTGGCCGGAGCGGCCTGAGCACCAGCTCGGTGAACCGGCGGTGCAGGTCTCGCGCCTCCCACTCGCCGCGGGTCAGCTCGATGCAGTTCGACTCGTCGATCGCCCAGATGTCCTCGAGCTCCTTGGCCAGCCCGTCGTCGATGACCTCGACGTTGATCTCGTAGTTGCCCTGGAGGCTCAGCCTGTCGATGTTCGCCGTACCGACCGTCGACCAGGAGCCGTCGACGGTCGAGGTCTTCGCGTGCACCATCGCGTCCTTGAACCGGAAGATCCGGACGCCCGCCTCGAGCAACTGGGAGAAGTACCCGCGGGAGAGCCAGTCCGCGACGATGTGGTTGGACTTGAGCGGCACCAGGAGCCGGACGTCCACGCCGCGGCGCGCCGCCGCCCGGAGCGCGTCGACGAAGCCCTGGTCGGGGATGAAGTAGGCGCTCGTCATCCAGACGTTGGTGCTGGCCCGGTTGATCGCCTCGAGGTACATGCCCCGGATCGGAAACATCCACAGCCGCGGCACATTGCGCTGCAGCCGGATGTGCGGCTCCCAGACACTGGCCGTCTCCACGAGCAGCGGCCGCTCGCTGGCCCGGAGCCGGCGCCGCCGGTGCAGGTTCCAGAAGTCGGCGAAGGCCCGGCGGAGGTCCTGGACACCGGGTCCGGTGATCCGGACGTGCGTGTCGCGCCACTCGGTCTCGTAGGCCGACCCGATGTTGTAGCCGCCGACGTAGGCCTCCTTGTCGTCGACCACCAGGATCTTGCGGTGGTCGCGGCCGTAGCGACGCAGGTCGAAGAAGCGCCAGCCGGCGCCGTAGACGGGGTAGCGGAGCACCTTCATGGACGCCGGGAACCGCTTGAACCGCGGCGACACCACGAGGTTGGCGAAGCCGTCGTAGATGCAGTAGACCTCGACGCCCCGGTCGGCCGCCGCCGCCAGCGCCGTCTTGAACTGCTCGCCGACCGCGTCGCCCTTCCAGATGTAGGTCTCGAAGAGGATCTGCCGCTGCGCGCCCTCGATCGCGGCCAGCATGTCGGCGTACAGGTCCTTGCCGAAGGTGTACGTCGTGATCGTCCCCTCGCCGACCTCGACCGTCGAGGGCGGCGTGGTCGGGAACGGCTTCGGCTTCTTGCCGCGGCGGCGGTAGGAGTCGACCAGGCTCATCCCGATCCCGATCGTGATCGGGATCCCGAACACGACCACGAGCGTCCGGCGCACCCAGATGAGCAGGCGCTCGATGGTCTGGGCGCTGCTCCTCACGCGGCAAGCCTAGTGAGCCGCCCTCGGTGGTCGAGGAGGGCGCGCAGCGCTACGCCTGCCGCAGCTCGAAGTCGATCTCGTCCTGTGCCTCGCGCCGCCGCTCGTGCGGCTCCGCGGCCAGGATCCACTCGCCCCGGCCGGCCGCCTGGTCGGCGTTGAGCTGGGCGGCGACGGCGTCCATCGGCGCGCCGGGCCAGACGGTCGCCAGGAACGGCCCGCCGTGCTCGGTCCAGCCGGCGCCCTGGAGCCGCCAGACGTCCATCAGCGCGGCCACTGCACCGGGCGCGGCGGTGGCGTCGGGGGCGAAGATCGTGAGAACGCCGTCGCACGGCTCGAGCACGTCGACCACCTGCAGCCGTCCGGCGGCGTCGCTGCCGGCGCGGACCACGTCTCCGGCGGCCAGGGGCACGGCGAAGGAGTTGCTCTCCAGGCGGTACGTGTCTCCGCCGGCGTCGACCGCCGTGGCCCACAGCTGCTCGTGGGAGAGCCCCTCCTCGTCCGGTGAGTCGCCGGCGGACGCGAACCGCACGCGGAGCCGGACCCGATCTGTCACTGCCGGCTCACTTCTTGGTGACCGCCTTGTGCACCTCGTCGAGCTTCGCCTTCAGCTCGGGTATCTCCTTGACCAGCGCAATCTCCTCGGACAGCTCGGCGAGCAGCCCCTGCACCTGGGCGAGTAGTGCCTTGGTCTCCTCGAGGGTCTGGTCGACGGTGGTCATCCGCTTGTCGACCTTGCCGAGGGTGGCGTCGACGTTGGCGAGCTTGGTGTCGACGGTGCCGAGCGTGTCGCCGGCGCTGGCGAGCACCCTGTCCGGCCTTCTTGAGCACGTCGCCGACGGGGTTGAGGCCCAGGGCCATGTCACTCTCCTGCGGGTCGTCGAGATCGGTTCTGGCTCAGGTTATCTGCGACACGGCGTCACGTCACCGGTCTGACGCCCTTCGCGAGCTCGGCTCATCACCCTTCCCGGCGAGGGAGTCCCCACAGCATGTCGTAGAGGACCTGCGGCCGCCCGGTCCCGTCGAGGCTGCCGAACGTCACCGTCGGGTTGTCCGGGTCGTCTGCATCGACGACGAAGGTGTGGTCGTCGATCGGGTGGAGCTCTCGCACGCCCGCCTCGCTGGTGAGGCGCAGCCCCGCCTCGCCGGCCGAGATCTCGACCCGGCGGTCCGGCCAGGCATAGACCCCCGCGAAACGGGACAGGTCCCCCGACACAGCCGGAGACGGATCCAGGCGGAGAGGGGCGACCTCGACGCCGAACAGGAGGGGCATCAGCTCGGAGAAGAGAGACCGGTAGGCCGCTCGGCCCGCGGCCGAGTTGGTCATCAGGACGACAGCCGCGCGGTGTTCCGGCAGCAGGCGGAGCACGGCCCGCTCGCCGGGGACGAGGCTGTCCCAGCCCCATACCGGTCCGCCGGGCCAGTCGAATCGGGCCCAGCCGAGGCACCACCCGTCCAGCCAGCCGTGGATCGCCACGTCCGCGTGCGCCTCGCGCAGGACGGCGAGGGAGGGGTCATCGAGGTGCCACTCGGCGAACCTGAGCAGGTCAGGGGCGCTGGACACGGCGCTGGCGCCCGCGGGGCCGTAGGCACGGGACACCAGCGGGGCCAGGGGCGCCGGGCCGGCCGGCGTGGCGTCGTACCCAGTGACGCGCGCCTGCCCGCGCGGCGTCGATGCCGAAAGTCGTGTTGGACATCTCGGCGGGTTCGAGGAGGCGTGCCATCGCGACTTCCCACGGCGCCCCGCTCACTGTCTCGAGGGCCCGCCCGAGCAGGCACCAGCCCACGTTGGTGTACGACCACGGTCCCGGAGACGGCGCTGCGCCGGCGACGTCCGCGGCCAGCCGCGAGAGCGCGCCGTCGTCACGGTCGGCTCGCTGGGCGATGTCGAACTCGAGCGCCTGGGTCAGCGGCAAGCCGGAGCGGTTGGCGAGCAGGTCGCGCAGGGTCGCGGTCCGGGCCCACGCGCTCCCTCGCAGCTCGGGCACACAGGAGACCGCCGAGTCGTCGAGGGAGAGCCGTCCGTCCCGCACCAGCCGGGCGAGGGCTGTCGCGACGAACGACTTGGTCAGCGAACCGAGGCTGAACTGCGAGTCCCGAGTGATCGGCTCCCCGGTGACCAGGTCGCCGACGCCGTGGCAGGCGATGGTGACAACTCCGTCCCGGAGCACCCCGAGCGACGCCCCCGGCAGCGCGTGCCTCGCGACGTGCTCGCCGAGCAGGCTCGTGAGGGACGCCTGGTCCATCTCGCGACGCTAGCGTTGTCCCGAGGGGCTGTCAGCAGCCACCCGGGTCGCGTTCTCGGGGCTTTGTCGGTGGGCCACCGTAGTCTCGATCACATGCGTCCCGTCACCGATCTCGAGCGCCGCGTGGCGCCGTTCAAGGTCGTCGCCGACTACGACCCGAGCGGCGACCAGCCCGCGGCGATCGCCGAGATCACCAAGCGGCTCCAGGGCGGCGAGCAGGACGTCGTCCTCCTCGGCGCGACCGGCACCGGCAAGACCGCGACCGTCGCGTGGGTGGCCGAGCAGGTCCAGCGTCCGATCCTGGTGATGCAGCCCAACAAGACGCTTGCGGCGCAGTTCGCCAACGAGCTGCGGCAGCTGTTCCCGGACAACGCGGTCGAATACTTCGTCTCCTACTACGACTACTACCAGCCCGAGGCCTACATCCCCCAGACCGACACCTACATCGAGAAGGACTCCTCGATCAACGAGGAGGTCGAGCGGCTGCGCCACTCGGCGACCAACTCGCTGCTGACCCGCCGCGACGTGATCGTGGTGGCGTCGGTGTCGTGCATCTACGGCCTCGGCACCCCGCAGGAGTACATCGACCGGATGCTCCGCCTCAAGGTCGGCGAGGAGCACGACCGCGACGGGATCCTGCGTCAGCTGGTCCAGATGCAATACACGCGCAACGACATGACCTTCGCGCGTGGCAACTTCCGGGTCCGCGGCGACACCCTCGAGATCTTCCCGGTCTACGAGGAGCACCAGGTCCGCATCGAGTTCTTCGGCGACGAGGTCGAGCGGCTGATGACGCTGCACGCCGTGACCGGCGAGGTCATCACCGAGGACCAGGAGCTCCACGTCTTCCCGGCCACCCACTACGTCGCCGGCCCGGAGCGGATGGAGCGGGCGATCCGCGGCATCGAGCTCGAGCTGGAGGACCAGCTGGCCAAGTTCGAGCGCGAGGGCAAGCTGCTCGAGGCCCAGCGACTGCGGATGCGCACGACCTACGACGTCGAGATGATGCGCCAGGTCGGCTCCTGCGCCGGCATCGAGAACTACTCGATGCACATCGACGGCCGCAGCCGCGGCTCGGCGCCCAACTGCCTGCTCGACTACTTCCCCGAGGACTTCGTCCTCGTCATCGACGAGTCCCACGTCGCGGTGCCGCAGATCGGCGGCATGTACGAAGGCGACATGTCCCGCAAGCGCAACCTGGTCGACCACGGCTTCCGGCTGCCCAGCGCGATGGACAACCGGCCGCTGCGGTGGGAGGAGTTCCTCGAGCGGATCGGCCAGACGATCTACCTGTCGGCGACGCCCGGCAACTACGAGCTCGACAAGGTCGGCGGCAACACCCCGCCGGCCGTGGTCGAGCAGATCATCCGCCCCACCGGCCTGGTCGACCCGCAGGTCGTGGTCAAGTCGACCAAGGGCCAGATCGACGACCTGATCCACCAGATCAAGGAGCGCACGTCCAAGAACGAGCGGGTCCTGGTCACCACGCTGACCAAGAAGATGTCCGAGGACCTCACCGACTACCTCCTCGACGCCGGCATCCGCACCCGCTACCTCCACTCCGAGGTCGACACCCTCAAGCGGATCGAGCTGCTGCGCGACCTGCGGCTGGGCGAATACGACGTCCTGGTCGGCATCAACCTGCTCCGTGAGGGTCTCGACCTCCCCGAGGTCTCGCTGGTGTCGATCCTCGACGCCGACAAGGAGGGGTTCCTCCGCTCCGACAAGTCGCTGATCCAGACCATCGGCCGCGCGGCCCGCAACGTCTCCGGCGAGGTGCACATGTACGCCGACAAGGTCACGCCGTCGATGGAGGCGGCGATCGACGAGACCAACCGTCGCCGCGCCAAGCAGGAGTCCTACAACAAGCAGCACGGCATCGACCCGACGCCGCTGCGCAAGAAGATCGCCGACATCACCGAGATGCTCGCCCGCGAGGACGAGTCCACCCAGGCGCTGCTCCAGACCTGGGCCGGCACCGAGGCCAAGGGCCGCGCCGGCGGCGTCAAGCCGAAGCAGGGCCAGCCGGTCCCGCGGCTGCGCGACGCCGACGCCGGCACCCACGCCGCCGACCTCGCCGGCATGCCCTCGGCCGACCTCGCCGAGCTCATCCAGGGCCTCACCGACCAGATGAAGGCCGCCGCCGCCGAGCTCCAGTTCGAGGTCGCCGCCCGGCTCCGCGACGAGATCAGCGAGCTCAAGAAGGAGCTCCGCCAGATGATGGAAGCGACGAAGTGAGGAGGAACGCCGAGCGAGGAACGAGCTCGGGCGATTCCGACGAGCGAGGAGCTGCGCGAGCGAAGCGAGCGCTGGCGACGAAGTAGCACTCGCGATTCGTCTGGACGGTCCAGCGACGGATGACCCGTCAGACCGCAGACGAATCGTTGGCTAGCGTCAGAGCGGTGAGGCGCGCGTGGCTGGTCTGGGGCGTCGCGCTCACGGCGTACCTGCTCGCGATCTTCCACCGCTCCTCGCTCGCCGTGGCCGGCCTGGCGGCCGCCGACCGGTTCGACATCAGTGCCGCGCAGCTGGCGACGTTCACGATGCTGCAGCTGCTCGTCTACGCCGGGATGCAGATCCCGGTCGGGCTGCTCGTGGACCGCTACGGCCCCCGGGCCGTCATGTTGACGGGCGCGATCGTCCTGACGCTGGCGCAGGCCGGGTTCGCCCTCGCGGAGTCGTACGCCGCGGCGCTGGTCGCGCGCGTTTTCGTCGGCATGGGCGACGCGATGACCTGGATCTGCCTGCTGCGGCTGGTGACGAGCTGGTTCTCGGGCCGGAGGATCCCGTTCGTGACGGCCCTGAGCGGCACCCTCGGCCAGCTCGGCGCAATCGGAGCGGCCGCGCCGATGACCTGGGCGCTGGGCCACCTCGGCTGGTCGAAGGCCTACCTCATCGCCGCCGCGGTGAGCGTCGTCGCGGCCACTGCCGTGGCCGTCGTCGTCCACGACGCCCCCGAGGGGCGGAGCCTCCGCGGCCCGGTGCTGACCTTCGCCACGATCAAGGAGAGCCTCCGGGCGTCCTGGTCGCAACCGGGCACCCGGCTGGGGTTCTGGATGCACTTCGTCGCCCAGTTCAGTGCCACCGCGATGACCCTGCTCTGGGGCTTCCCCTTCCTGGTCCGGGGCGAGCACCTCTCCGAGGGCCGGGCCAGCCTGCTGCTCAGCCTGGTGATCGTCGCCGTCATGTACAGCGGGCCCGTCATCGGCTGGCTCATCGGGCGGCACCCGTGGCACCGCTCGACGACGGTGCTGACCATCGTGTGGTCGATCGTCGCCGTGTGGACCGCGGTGCTCGTCTGGCCCGGTGACGCGCCGTTCTGGCTCCTCGTCGTGCTCACCCAGGTCATCGGGATCGGCGGACCCGCCTCCATGATCGGTTTCGACCTCGTCCGGACGTCGAACCCCGCAGAGAGGCTCGCCAGCGCCAACGGGATCATCAACCAAGCCGGCTTCTCGGCCAGCCTGGTCCTCGTGGTCGCGATCGGCGTGATCCTCGACTGGCGGACGCCGGGCAGCGGCACGGCGTACGACGCCAGCGCGTTCCGCTGGGCGATGTGCGCGCAGTACCCGCTCTGGGCGCTCGGCCTGCTCCAGGTCTGGCGCTACCGCCGCAGGATCCGCGCCATCGTCGACCGCGCCGAGCTGACAGCCAGCGCGCGGGCGGAGGGGTGAGCACGGCGGTCATTGCCGGCAGCCCGCAAGTGGGTACCTCAGCGCCATGGCAGAGACCGCCATCGACCTCGGGCGACCGACGCAGGGCGACGTGATCGAGCTGATCCTCGACGACCACCGCCGCTTCGAGACCCTCCTGCGCGACCTGCGCAACAGCACGCTCCGACCGGGACGCCGTACGCCGTGCCCTCGCCACCCTGCACACCGCGCACGCGATGGCCGAGGAGAAGCACGTCTACCCCAGGCTGCGCCGCCGGCACGCGATCACCGAGCACGAGGCCGAGCACGGCGAGGAGGAGCACGCCGAGGGGCACGAGGCGATGCTCGCGGTGCTCGAGCTCAAGGGCACCGACACCCAGGCCTTCGACGACGCCGTCGAGGAGCTGGCTCGCGTGGTCAACCACCACCTCACCGAGGAGGAGCTGACCATCCTCAACCCGGCCCGGGAGGAGGTCGGCGAGCGGCTGCGGACCGAGCTGGGCGAGAAGTTCTCGACCGAGCGCAACAAGCAGATCGACGACGGCTGCGGTTCGCTCGGGCAGATCCGCGGGCCTGGTGGCCGCCGCCCGCCGCGAGGGGCTGCTCGACGAGGACGACCAGGAGGACGAGGAGGACCGCTAGGAGGCCCGAGCCGGGAACTGCTCGTGCTGGTAGGCGCGCAGCGCCTCCAGGTCGACCGCCATCCGTTCCGCGAGCTCCGGCAGCGCCGCCACGGCGTCGGCCAACGAGCCGTTCATGATGTGCACCTCGAGCTCCCGGGCGGCCTCGCCCAACGCTGCCGCACCGAGGTTGAGCGCGGAGCCGGCCAGCCGGTGCGCCACCGCGCGCAACTGGTCTGCGTCACCCGAGGCCGCTGCGGCCTCCATCGAGGCGAGCTGCCCGTCGGCGCTGCCGAGGAAGTTCGCGATCGCCCGATCCACGTACGACGACCCGTCGTCGGGGTCGTCGAGCCCCCGCAGCTCATCGAGCCGGTCGAGGTCCAGCCGGTCGGCGTACCACGGGCTGGGTGCCAGCCACCGCTTCAGCGTCTCGGCGAGCCGGACCGCGTCGACCGGCTTGGTGAGGAAGTCGTCCATCCCTGCTGCCAGGCAGCGCTCTCGTTCGCCCGCGACGGCCGCTGCGGTCATCGCGATGATCGGCTGGCGTCGGCCGTTCTCGTGCGCCCGGATGTGCCGGGTCGCGGCGTAGCCGTCCATGTGCGGCATCTGCACGTCCATCAGGATCGCGTCGAAGCCGCCGTCGCGGGCCGCCTCGATGGCGGCCAGCCCGTCGTCCGCGGTGTCGGTGGTGTAGCCGAGCGCGGCCAGCAACCCGGTCGCGACCATCTGGTTGACCGGGTTGTCCTCGACCACCAGGATCCAGCCCTTGCCTGGGGCGCTCGGCGCTCGGCTGGACCGCCGCGTCGGCGCCCGCTCCGCCAGCCAGCCGGAGCAGCGCGACCCGGACGTCGCCGGCCAGGTGCGGCGCGGCGAGCTCGACGACTGGCACCACCTCGCCCAGCGTGCCCGGGTCCGGGCCGTCCACCAGCACCACGTCGTACGCGCCGTCTTCGAGCAGGGGGTGCGCCTCGGCCGCGGTCGCCACGTGGTCGGACTCGACACCCCACCACGCCAGCTGCTCGGCCAGGACCGAGCCGTGCGGCTCGTCGGCGACCACCAATGCCCGCCAGCCCTGCAGCTGCTCCCGGGCCGTGACGTCGTCCGGAGTTGGCCGGCGGACTCGGCGCCCTGGTCGAGGACGACGGTGCAGGTGAAGACGCTGCCGCCGCCGGGGTTGGCGGCGTACTCCAGGGTGCCGCCCATCGCGGCCACGAGCTCGCTCGAGATGGCGAGGCCGAGCCCGGTGCCGCCGTAGATGCGGGTGGTCGAGGAGTCGCCCTGGGTGAAGGCCTGGAAGAGATGCGCCTGCTTGGAGCGCGGCACGCCGACACCGGTGTCGGCCACCTCGACGCGTCAGCCGCACCCGGCCGTCGTCGGGCTCGGCCGTGGCACGGACGGCGACCACGCCGCGCTCGGTGAACTTCACGGCGTTCGCGACCAGGTTGGTGATGACCTGCGCCAGCCGCGTCGGGTCGCCCGACAGCACGGCCGGGACGTCCGGGTGACACGACACCACGAGGTCGAGCCGCTTCTCGCGGGCCAGCTCGGTGAGCATGGCGGACACCTGCTCCAGCAGCAGCCGGACGTCGAAGTCCAGCCGCTCCAGCTCCAGCCGGCCGGCCTCGATCTTGGAGAAGTCGAGGATGTCGTTGATCAGCCCGAGCAGCGTCCGGCCGGCCGCCTCGACACCGGACGACAGCCGGTGCTGCTCGGGGTTGAGCGGGGTGCGGAGCAGGAGGTCGTTGAGGCCGATCACGCCGTTGAGCGGCGTCCGGATCTCGTGGCTCATGGTGGCCAGGAAGTCCGACTTCTGCCGCGAGGCCTCCATCGCCTCGTCGCGGGCCCGGGCCACCTCGGCCTGGGCCCGCTCGCGCTCGGCGACCCGGGCCAGCTGCTCGGCGACCCGCGCGGCCATGGTCTCGATCAGCTCGAAGCGGAACAGCGGGGGAGCGGAGGTGATCGCGACGACGGCGTAGACCTCGGTGCCGAGCAGGATCGGGAACGCGATGGTCAGCCTCGCCTCGTCCCAGACCGGGCCGCGGGTGTCGTGGGCGCGTTGGGCCAGCGCGAGCTCCGCGGCGGCCCGCGGGTCGCCGGCGTCCTCGTCGCGGTCGGCGTCGACCGGGTAGAACGGCTCGACCCGCCCGCTGCCGTCCGGGACGGGCACGAAGGCCCGCGCCCGCTCCCACTCGTCGTGCAGCAGCACCAGCGACCGGGCCTGCACGAGCACCTCGCCGAGCGTGGTGGCCTCGTTGGCGGCGCTGGCGACCGCCTGCATGAGGTTGTTCTGGGCGACCTGGTCCTCCAGGGCGTCCTCGCTGGCCTGCAGCGAGGCGATCAGCTCGTGCCGCTCGGTGTTGTCGGAGTAGCGGTGCAGCAGGGCCCGCGGCCGGCCCGCGTCGTCGAGCAGCGCGGTCTCGCTGCACAAGCACCCACTGGATCGTGCCGTCGCTGCGCACCCACTGCACCTCGACCGGATGCTCGTAGAGCCGGCCCGCGCGGACGTCCTCGAGGTGCGCGCGGAACTGCAGCGCGGCCGTCCTCGTCCAGGGTGTCGAAGACGGTCAGCGCGGCCAGTCCCTCGTCAGGGATCCGGTGCAGCCGCGCGATCTCCGGGTTGGCGTAGATCGTCCGGCCGTCCAGGTCGATGACCCACAGGCCGTCAGGAGAGCTCTCGACGATGTCCCGGTAGAGCTCCGAGAGGTCCATGTCCCACACCTCCGCGAAGGTCCCCATCTGCCCCGAGGCCGACGCTAACGCGGCAGGCGGTCCTCCCGTGGGACTTTGGCGAAGGTCGGGACCGTGGCGTGACCCAGGGCGAGCGCGGCAAGATCTTGCTTCCTGGGTGAGGACTCGGTCGGTGTCAAGGGCGGCGCCACCCGCGAGGTCGCCGACGAGTGGCTCGACCGCTACCCGGACGCCGCCTCCGTGATGCGCTACATCGGCCGCTCCGGCTGGAACACCCTCGCCCTCGCCGGCATCCCCGACGACGAGCTGCTCGAGGCGGTCGACGAGTCGTACCGCCTCGTCGTCGCCAAGTTGCCCAAGAAGGACCGGCCGGAGGGCTGGGACGCGGAGCGAGATCGTCCGCGGGCCGGCCTCGACGGCCGCTGACCGGTCTGGAACGGCGGGCGCCGATCGCGGCGTTCCTGCCCGAAACCGCCTCCGCGTGGCCACGATGTGACCGTGGACGGCGACACGACTGAGACCAGCCGAGACCGACTGACCCGACGCAGACGCCCGAGGCGACCGAGCGGAGCATCCGGAGCCGCAGCCTGAGCAGCGTGTCCGCGGAGCAGCTCTGTGACTACGTGGAGCGGGCGAGCTTCGCGACCACGCTGGGTCGCCGCGGCTACCAGCAGAGCGAGGTGGACGCGCTGCTGGTCAGGTCGCCGAGGCGCTCCGCGCGGGTGAGCCGCTCGCGGACCTGGTCCGGCGTACGCAGTTCACCCCGGTCCGGCTGGAGGACGGCTACGACCCCACGCAGGTCGACGACTTCCTGGCCGCCGTGGTGGACCTCGACCCGCACGCGGACGCGGCGCAGGCCCGAGGTGGCGCGCAGCGGACTCGATCGCCAAGCTGTTCGGCTAGTCGGTTAGTCGGAGGCCTGGTCGGAACGCGAGGCCGCGCGGGCGACGGTGAGACCCGACCAGCCGGGCCACGACGAGCGCGACGTAGAGCACCCCGACCACCTGCTCGACCATCACCAGCGAGCGGGCGTGGCCGTCGACCGGGAGCACGTCGGAGAGGCCGACGCTGGTCAGGTTGGTGAAGGACAGGAACAGCAGGCTGAACCACTCCTGGTCATTGCCGTCCGCACCGACGAAGGAGCCCGGCCAGACCACCTGGGCCGCGGCGTAGACGTAGGCGAAGGCCCAGGCGACGACGGTGAACGCCGCACCGGTGGCGAACAGCTCGTCGCGGGTGACCCGGTCGTCGTGGAAGAGGTACCGGACCATCGCGTAGGAGACGTAGAAGTAGAACGGCGCGTGCACGAGCGCCGAGGTGAGCACGATCCAGTCGGTGTCCTGCTCGACCGCTTCGAGCACCGCGAACACCATCGCCGGTAGGCCGAGCAGCAGCGCCACCCACGACAGCGCCGGGGTGAGCCGCACGGCGGCCACCGCGGTGAAGACCACGACCATCTGCACGACGCCGAGCACTGCGCGACCCGGGGTCGAGCCCTCGAGGAACGGGAAGGCCAGCACGACGGCCAGCTGTCCGATCAGCAGGACGCCGGAGGGGTGGTGGCGCAGTGCCCACCAGGTCCTGGTCACGGCCCGGACTGCTTCTTCTTGGGACTCGATGGCCTTCGCCTGCTTGCGCTCCAGCCGCTTCACCTCGGCCTCGACCAGGTCTCCGTCGGTTGGCCGCCACCCGCACGAAGTTCATGAACGCCACGGCGTTCACGATGAGCGGCCAGGGGAAGACGTCCCAGTCGCCCCAGGCGGTCGCGATCCAGATCGCCCAGCATGAGCACCGCAGAGCCGACGAAGCCCATGAAGGCGTGCCGTCGGTCCTCGCGCCACTGGTCCTCGGCGCGCTTCTGGATGTCGGTGGCAGAAGCCGCGACCAGGGGCACCCGGGAGGTCGACAGCAACGGCCGGTCCGGCACCAGGTCGTGCATCAGCGGCGGGAGCTCGCCGAGCGTCCGGGCCGCAGAGTCGCCTGGCCGGTGCGCTCGTCGTACTCCTCGCGGTCGAGCCGGCCGTCCGCGAACGCCTCGGTCAGCAGGCCGTGCACGACGTTGCGGTCCGCGTCGGAGGCCCGCAGCGGTGCCGCCGCGGGATCCCGCGGATCGTGCTGGAAGGACGCCCAGACATTGCCGGCTCCTCGCGCTTCCACGTCGCGATCCTAGGGTCCCGCTCTGCAGATCCGCGGGCACTACCTTGTGACCGCGGGGTAACGCGGGAGCCGTTCCTCCGTTGGTCCTAGGACAGGTCCCCGCTCGGGAGGGGGCCACGGGGCGGGCGCTCGTGCTCGGTTGAGCAAAACGAGAACACGTTCTACTCTGTGGCAGCCGTCGCACGAATGGGGAGGTGACCGATGGCGTTTGCTGCTGTGTCGGTCCTCCGGGGTCCCGGTGAGATCGCGGCGATGGTCGTCGAGGTCACCAAGCGGATCTTCACGCGGCCGTTCCAGTTCCGCGAGTTCATCGAGCAGGCGTGGTTCATCACCAGCGTCACGCTGATGCCCACGATCCTGATCTCGATCCCCTTCGGCGCGGTCATCTCCCTCCAGGTGGGCAACCTGACCGGTCAGCTGGGCGCCCAGTCGTTCGCAGGCGCCACCGCCGTCCTCGCCACGGTCCGGGAGGCCGCGCCCATCGCGGCCGCGCTGATCATCTCCGGCGCCGCGGGCTCGGCGATCTGCTCCGACCTGGGCGCGCGCAAGATCCGCGAGGAGATCGACGCCATGGAGGTCCTCGGCGTCGACCCGCTCGAGCGGCTGGTGGCGCCTCGCGTCGTGGCCACGATGTTCGTCGCGATGATGATCAACGGCATCGTCATCGCCGCCGGCATCGGCGGCGGCTACTTCTTCACCGTGATCGTCCAGGGCGGCTCGGCCGGGGCGTTCCTCGCCAACTTCACCGTCCTCGCCAGCCTCCCGGACCTCTACATCTCCATGATCAAGGCGATCATCTTCGGCTGGCTGGCCGCGATCGTCGGTGCCTACAAGGGGCTCAACGCCGGCGGCGGCCCGAGCGGCGTGGGCCGGGCGGTCAACGAGGCCGTGATCATCTCGTTCATGCTGCTGTTCTTCCTCAACGCAGTGATCACCGCCATCTACTTCCAAGTCGTTCCACCCCCGGGGCTGTAGTGGTCACCGCCAGAGGTTCGTCGAGAGTGGGCCGTGCTCCGGGTGCGTGCATCGCAAGGCGCCGGAGCGACGCTCTACTTGTTCGTCCAGCTAGCGACGGCAACGCCGCGAGGTGCGTGCCCGGGGTGCGGGACACCCGGCGAACTTCTGGCGGTGACCACTAGGTGGCAAGCATCGGCGCCATCGGCAGCGCGATCGTCCAGGGCCCGCGGAGGTCCCTGGAGCAGCGTGGCGACCAGCTGCTCTTCTACGTCAAGGCGCTGGCCTGGACGCCGCGCGCGATCAAGCGCTACCCGCGCGAGATCAAGAACACGCTCGCCGAGATCACCTTCGGCGCCGGCGGCCTCACGCTGATCGGCGGAACCGTCGGCGTGATCGCGTTCCTGGCCTTCTTCGCCGGCACCGAGGTCGGCATCCAGGGCTACGCCTCGTTGAGCCAGATCGGGGTCGCGAAGTTCAGCGCGTTCATCTCGGCCTACTTCAACACCCGCGAGGTCGCGCCGCTGGTCTCGTCGATCGCGCTCGCCGCCACGGTGGGCTGCGGCTACACCGCCCGGCTCGGTGCGATGCGGATCTCGGAGGAGATCGACGCGCTCGAGGTGATGGGCG
Organism: uncultured Actinomycetota bacterium; assembly: GCA_963798045.1. GTDB lineage: Bacteria > Actinomycetota > Actinomycetes > Propionibacteriales > Nocardioidaceae > Nocardioides. The sequence goes on along the minus strand of CAWCSB010000001.1, from coordinate 113,274 downwards.
TCCCGTCGCTGCCGTTCCTGGTGACCACCCGGATGATCGCGGCGTTCATCGCGGTCATCCCGCTGTACATCGTGGCCCTCTGCGCGTCGTACCTCTCGCCACGGCTGATCGTCACGCTGATCTACGGGCAGTCACCGGGCACCTACGACCACTACTTCATCCAGTTCCTGCCGCCGGTGGACATGCTGTGGTCGTTCGGGAAGCTCCTGTTCCTCTCGGTCTGCATCATCCTGATCCACTGCTACTACGGCTACACCGCCTCGGGCGGCCCGGCCGGCGTCGGTATGGCGGTGGGCCGGGCGATCCGGACGAGCATCGTCACCGTCGTCGTGGCTGACTTCTTCCTCAGCTTCGCGATCTGGGGCTCGACCACCACGGTGCGGATCACGGGGTAGCGGCCAAGTGATCACCCCCGAACGCTCGCCGCGTGTCCCGCACCCCGGGCACGCACCTCGCCGCGTTGCCGTCGCTCGCTGGACGACCAAGTACGGCGTCGCTCCGGCGCCTTGCCATGCACGCGCCCGGAGCACGGGCCACCCTCGACGAGCGTCCGGGGGTGATCACTAGTGCTGGTCAACATCCACCACGACAGCAGGCGGGAGCACAACCGCCTGCTGGTGGCCGGCGTCGTCTTCATCACGGTCATCGCGACGTTGATCTGGTTCTCGATCGCGGTCTACCAGAAGAAGTTCGACCGGACGACGATGGTGACGATCCAGGCAGACCGGGCCGGGCTTCAGCTCGCACGCTTCGGCGACGTCCGGATCAACGGCGTCCTCGTGGGCCAGGTCCGCGAGGTGAGCCAGGACGGGGAGCAGGCGGTCATCAAGGTCGCCATCGAACCGGACGCCGCGAAGGAGATCCCCGAGAACGTCGGCGTGCAGATCATCCCGACCACGCTGTTCGGCCAGAAGTTCATCTCGTTCGTCCGGCCCGCGGACCCCACCGGCTCGCTCCACGACGGCGACGTGATCCCGGCCGACCGCGTCGAGACCAACGTCGAGCTCAGCAAGATCCTGGCCGACCTCTTCCCGCTGCTGCGTGCCGTGCAGCCCGCCGAGCTGAACTACACGCTCAACGCACTCGCCACCGCGCTCGAGGGCCGCGGCGAGCAGCTCGGAGAGACCCTCGACCAGCTCGACACCTACCTCGGCGCGATCAGCGACAAGCTGCCGACCCTCAAGCAGGACCTCGTCTCGCTGGCCAACGTCGCCGACACCTACGACCTGGCCGCGCCGGACCTGGTCGAGGTCCTCGGCAACCTCACGGTGACGAGCAAGACGATCATCGAGAAGGCCGACGACCTCGACAGCTTCTTCTCCGACCTCCAGGGCCTCGCGGTCACCTCGACGCGGGTGCTGTCGGACAACAGGAAGAACCTGATCCGGGTCGGCCGGGTCACCGAGCCGGTGCTCAAGCTGCTGGCGGTCTACTCGCCGGAGTTCCCCTGCCTCATCGAGGGCGCCGCAAAGTACGCACCGCGCCTCGCCACCACCTTCGAGGGCAACCAGGTCAAGCAGTACATCGAGTTCGGGACCGCCCAGTACGAGGCCTACCACGAGGACGACCGCCCGGTGTACGGCGAGGTCGGGCACGGCCCCTGGTGTGACGGCCTGCCGAACGCCAAGGTCCCGATCGACCCCACGGCGTTCAAAGAGGGCTCGGACATCGACGAGGACCCGCCGACCGGTGACCTGCCCACGATCCTCACCGGCGGCGCCCAAAAAGGGGCACAGCGCAGCTCGCTGACGGGCACGGGGGACGCGACGACCAGCGGCTACGCGGGCACCGACGCGGAGAAGGCCATCGTCAACGCACTCCTCGCGGGCCAGACCGGCCGGCCCGCGGACTCGTACGGCGCCCTGGGGTCGCTGCTCTACGGCGCGGTCGTGAGGGGTGACTCATGACCGAGGGCAAGGCCGCCAAGATCCGCAACCGGCGCAACGCCGCGACCTGGGCCGCGGGCATCAAGCTGCTGATCTTCACGATCGCCTCGATCCTGGTGACCGGGCTGCTCGCCGTCATCATGGGCAACTTCGGCTTCGGCGAGAGCAACGAGTACCGCGCCGTGTTCTCCACCGCGTCGATGCTCGAGAAGGGCGACGACGTCCGGGTGGCCGGGGTCAGTGTCGGTGAGGTCAAGAAGGTCGAGCACTACAAGCGCAACCAGGCGCTGGTGACGTTCCGGGTGAAGTCCGACGTGCCGCTCACGACCACCTCGCGCGCCGAGGTCCGCTTCCTCAACCTGGTCGGCGACCGCTACCTCGCGCTCGAGGCCGGCGACGAGACCGGCGCCGCGCTGCCGGACGCCATGGACGAGCAGGGCGACGACGGGACGGGCGGTGACAGCGGCGCCACCGCGCCCGACACCGGCACCCGGCTCGAGTCCGGTGCCACCATCCCGGTCGGGCAGACGACGCCGGCGCTCGACCTCACGACGCTGTTCAACGGCTTCCAGCCCCTGTTTCAGGCGCTCGACCCGAAGCAGGTCAACGAGCTCAGCATGAACCTCGTGCAGGTCCTGCAGGGGGAGGGCGGCACCATCCAGGAGCTGCTGGCCAACACCGCGTCGCTCACCAACAGCCTCGCCGACCGAGACCAGCTGATCGGCGACGTGGTCAACAACCTGACCCAGACGCTGGACACCGTCGACCAGCGGCACCAGGAGCTCAACACGCTGGTGACCGAGCTGCAGCGCTGGATGGCCGACCTGGCCCGCGACCGCAACACCATCGGCAGCTCGCTCGCCAACATCTCCGACCTGACCGTGGTGGTCGCCGACCTGCTCCGGGAGGGCCGGCCGATCGTGAAGAGCGACCTGGTGAAGCTCAAGCAGCTCGCCAGGCTGCTCAACAAGCCCAAGAACCAGCAGCAGATCGTCGAGCTCCTCGACCGGCTGCCCGAGTCGATGACCGACCAGACCCGGACCGGCACCTACGGCTCCTGGTACAGCTACTACGTCTGCGGCTTCTCCGGCCGGATCACGCTGCCCGGCAACCTGGGCACGATCCCCGGCCTCCAGCAGGTGCTCGACGGACTCGGCAACCTGAACTTCCACTCGTCCGCGCCCCGCTGCAACGGCGCCGGCGAGACCCCGTCCACGGGGGGTGAGTGACGAGTGAGGCGCTACACCGAGGCACAGCTGCTCCGCCTGGGCGCGATCACCCTCGTCGTGATGCTCGTGGTGATGGCCGCGTCGTTCAACCTCAGCAAGTTCCCCGGGTTCGGCGGCGACACCTACCAGGCGTACTTCGCCGACGCGAGCGGGCTGCACCAAGGCAACATGGTGCAGGTCGGCGGCATCCGCTCCGGCCGGGTCCAGGACGTCGAGCTCGACCACGGCAAGGTGCTGGTCACCTTCGAGGTCGACCACGGCGTCGAGTTCGGCCAGGACAGCAAGGCGAGCGTCGAGGTGCTCAACCTGCTCGGCGAGAAGTACCTCAACCTGGTCCCCGCCGGTGACGGCCAGCTCGACGAGGACACGCCGATCCCCGTCGACCGGACCTCGGCGTCCTACGACATCGTCGGCGTCTTCGGGGACCTCACCGAGACCACCGAGGCGATCGACACCGACCAGCTCGACCAGGCGCTGGACGTCGTGTCCGACACGGTCAACCAGTCCGCTCCAGAGATCCAGGCGAGCTTCGAGGGGATCGCGCGGCTCTCGCAGTCGGTGGCCTCGCGCGACGCGCAGATCAAGCACCTGCTCCAGAGCTCGCGCGACGTCAGCACGCTGCTGGCCGACCGCAGCACCGACCTCGTCGACCTGATGCAGAACAGCAGCCTGGTCTTCGACGAGGTCAAGCGGCGCAAGGCCGCCATCCACCGCCTGCTGGTCAACGCCCGCGAGCTCGCTGTCCAGCTGCGCGGTGTCGCCACGGACAACCAGGCGCAGATCAAGCCCGCGCTGAGGGAGGTCGACGAGCTGCTCAGCCTGCTCAACTCCAAGGAGAAGGAGCTCAAGGCGACCCTCAGCGCCCTCGGCCCCTACGCCTCGATCCTCGGCAACATCATCGGCACCGGCCCCTGGTTCGACGCCTACGCCGTCAACCTGGCCGCGATCCCCACGGGCGAGTTCCTGCCCGGGCCCCCGGACTGATGCCGATGAAGCTCTTCGCTCGCCTGAGCCCTCGTGTCGCCATCCTCGTGGTGGCGGCGATCCTGCTCGCCGCGACGTTCCTCTTCGTGCGCCAGCCCGACGAGACCAAGACCGTCACCGCGCACTTCCCCCGGGCCGTCAGCGTCTACAAGGGCACCGACGTGCGCGTCCTCGGCGTCAACGTCGGTCGCGTGACCGCGGTGACCCCCGAGGGCAACTCGGTCCGCGTCGAGATGGAGTACGACGCCGACGTCGACCTTCCCAAGGGCGCCAAGGCCGTGGTCGTCACGCCGACCCTGGTCGCCGACCGGTTCGTCCAGCTCACGCCGGTCTACTCGAGCGGACCCAAGATGGTCAGCGGCGCGGACATCCCGTTGCCCGACTCCGGCGTACCGGTCGAGCTGGATCGCATCTACGCCAGCATCCGGGACCTCGCCGAGGCGCTCGGCCCCAACGGCGTCAACAAGGACGGCACCCTCAACCACCTGCTCGAGGCCGGTGCGAACGCTCTCGACGGCCAGGGCCAGCGCGGCAACGAGATGATCCGGCAGCTCTCCGCGGCGGCGGCGACGTTCGGCGAGGGCGCCGGGCCGCTGTTCGACACCGTCGAGGAGCTCGCCCGGTTCACGGACACGCTCGCCACCAACGACGAGCTGGTCCGGGCGTTCGTGCAGGACCTGGCCGGCGTCTCGGCGTCACTGATCTCCGAGCGCTCCGAGATCCAGAAGGCGCTCGCCGCCGTGGCCGACTCGGTGGGCACGGTCAAGACGTTCGTGCAGGACAACCGGCAGGCGCTGGTCACCGACGTCCAGAAGCTCACGCGGCTGATGAAGACGATCAACTCCGAGCGCGACAGCATCGACACCGCCCTCGCGGTGGCCCCGGTGGCGATCAACAACCTGACGCTCGCCTACAACGCCGAGTCCGGCACCATCGGCTCGCGAATCGGCATCCAGGGCCAGCTGTGGGACGCCGACGGCTTCCTCTGCGCGATCGTCCAGCAGTCCCAGATGCCGCAGGTGAGCAAGGATCTCGCCTGCACGATCTTCGAGCAGCTGCTGGAGCCGGTCCAGGACAACATCCCGGAGATCCCGTCCGGGAAGCAGGCCGGGAAGGTCGACGACGGCGCCGGCACCTCCGCGCAGACGCCCTCGTCGGACGGGGCCGACACCGCCGCCCAGACCCAGGCGCGCTACGCCTCCGACGACACGCCCACGGTGACCGAGCTGCTGGGAGGTGGCTCATGAGCCGTCTCGCCCGCTCCCTGGTCCTGCTGATCGCCGCGGCGCTGCTGCTGACCTCGTGCAAGTTCGACGGCGCCTACGACCTACCGCTGCCCGGCGGACCGGTCGACGCCGACGACGCGATCACGGTGACCGCGGAGTTCGAGGACATCCTCAACATCGTCCCGAAGTCACCGGTGATGGTCGACGACGTCACTGTCGGCGAGGTGACCGAGGTCGAGCGGGTCGGTTGGCACGCCAAGATCACGATGCTGGTCCGCAAGGACGTCGACCTGCCCGACAACGCGATCGCCGAGATCCGCCAGGTGAGCCTCCTCGGGGAGAAGTACGTCGCGCTGGAGCCACCGGCCGAGGGCGCCACCGAGGAACGGCTCGGCGACGGCGACAAGATCCCGCTCTCCGACACCGGCCGGAACCCCGAGGTCGAGGAGGTGCTCGGCGCCCTGTCGTTCCTGCTGAGCGGTGGGGGCGTGGCCCAGCTCGGCACCATCACCAGGGAGCTCAACAAGGCGATGGACGGGCGCGAGGAGAACCTGCGCCACCTGCTGGCCTCGCTCACCGACGTGGTCGGGACGCTCGACGACCAGAAGGCCGACATCATCCGGGCGATGGAGTCGGTCAACAACCTGACCGAGACCCTCAACCGCGAGAAGCAGACCGTGACCGGCGCACTCGACGTGGCCGGTCCGGCGATCAAGGTGCTCGCCGACCAGCACGACGAGCTGATCGGGATGCTCTCGGCGCTCGACCGGCTCGGCGTCGTCGGCACCCGGGTGATCGGGGCCAGCAAGGACGACCTGCTCAAGTCGCTGGCCCACCTCAAGCCGGTGCTGTCCCGGCTGCGCGAGGCGGGTGACCAGCTGGCGCCGGGCCTCAACCTGCTCATCAGCTTCCCGTTCCCCAAGGAGGCCTCGGAGATCGTCCGCGGCGACTACGCCAACACGTCGATCCGTGCGGACATCAACCTCGAGAACTTCCTGCCCGCGGGCACCCCGATCCCGGAGATCCCGCTGCCGGAGATCCCGACGCCGGAGCTCCCCCCGGCCGGTGAGGTCCTCAGCGACGTGCAGAAGTGCCTCCAGTCGCTCGACATCACCAGCAAGGCCTGCCAGAAGGTGCTCGGTGACATCGACCTCCTCACCTCGCTGAAGAAGAAGTGCCAGACGGCCAAGTTCAAGGCCAACCCGGTCTGCACGGTCGTCAACGCCGTCCCCGACGTCCCGCTGGACGACCTGGGTGACCTGCTGGGCGGCCTCCTCGGCGGACTTCTCGGCCGCTCGACGCCCGCGAACCCCTCGACCCGCGCTCTCTACGGAGGCACGTCATGATTCGCGGCACCCGGGTCCGCATCGCGGCGTTCCTCGTGCTGAGCGCGGTCGGGATCGTCTACATCACCGCGTCCTACCTCGGGTTCGTCGACCAGGTGCTCGGGCGCGGCCTCACCGTGCACGCGACGCTGCCCACGTCCGGTGGCCTCTACGAGGGCAGTGAGGTCACCTACCGCGGCGTGAAGATCGGCAAGGTCAGCCACATGAGCGCGACGCCCGACGGCGTCACCCTCGACCTGGCGCTCGAGGAGGGCACCCAGCTGCCCAAGGACGCGCCGATGTACGTGCACAACCTCTCGGCGGTCGGCGAGCAGTACCTCGACTTCGAGCCGGCCGACGACAAGCCGCCGTACGCCGAGGACGGCGACACGCTGCACGGCAGCGCGGCGTCGCTGCCCGTCGACGAGGGCGCCCTCCTGGTCGAGCTGAACTCGTTCGTCACCTCGGTCGACAAGGAGAACCTCCAGACCCTGATCCGCGAGCTCGGGACGATGTTCCACGACACCGGCGAGCCCATGCAGCAGCTCCTCGACAACGGCTCGACGTTCATCGCCGAGGCGTCGGCGCACACGGCCGAAACCCGGGCGTTGCTCGATGACGGGCTGACCGTGCTGCAGACCCAGGAGGGCGAGAGCGAGAACATCCGCGCCTTCTCCCGCGACCTGGCCCGGATCACGAGGTCGCTCAAGGACAGCGACGCGGACCTGCGCACCACCCTCTCCGAGACGCCTGCCACCGCACGCGAGGTCGACAGGCTGCTCACCGAGCTCGAGCCGACGCTGCCGGTCCTGCTCGCCAACGCGACCAGCGTCGGCCAGGCTGGGGTGCTGCACCTCGCCGGGATCGAGCAGCTGCTGGTGGTCTTCCCGCACGTGATCGCGAGCGGCTTCACCGGCACCCCGGGCGACGGCTACGGCCACGTCAACCTGCAGCTGGACCAGGAGGTCCAGCCGTGCACGAAGGGGTACATGCCGCCGGACCAGTGGCGGCCACCCTCGGACCTCTCCGACGGCCCGATCTTCCCGGCCCAGTGCACCGCCGGGTCGCCGTACGTCCAGCGCGGCACGCCGTACTCACCCGACGGCCGGGTCGGCTCGCCCGGCGCGGCCTACCGGACCGGCTACGACCCCACGTCCGGCATCATCGACGGCGTGGTCGACGCGAACGGCAGCCCCGTGCACCTGGGTGAGCAGGGCAACCTCTCGGTGCTCGGCGACAACTCGTGGATGTGGCTGCTGGTCGGACCGGTGGTGGCCACCCCTTGAAGAGGGTCCAGCTGAATGTTGCGCTGTACGTCGTGGTGATGGTGGCCGCGGCGCTGCTCGTCGTCGCCGCGGTGCGGGTGCTCGACGACGACTCCGGCCCGACCTCGCTGCCGGCCAAGGGCGTGGTCGAGCTCGACGAGGCGTCCGGGACCGAGCAGCAGCGGTACGACGACATCCTCGAGTCGGCGTCGGAGGAAGCCACGGCGTTCCTCAACATCCGCTACGACACCGCGCAGGAGTCGATCGACGCCGTCATGGCGGGTGCCACCGGTGACTTCCGCGACCAGTACGCCCAGGCGACCGACGCCCTGATCACGCTGCTGCAGGACAACAAGTCGATCCGGACCGGTGAGGTGGTGTGGGCAGGGGTGGTCGCCCAGGACCCGGACTCCGCCACCGTGATCCTCGCGACCACCGGCACCGTGCTGAACAACCAGACCGGCGACAACCCCAAGGCGGAGAACTACCGCGTCCAGATGCAGCTCGTCTCCGAGAAGGGCAGGTGGCTCACAAGCGACCTGCAGTTCGTCGAATGACGCGCCAGAACCCGCGCCGTCCGGCGTCGTCCCGTGCCCCCGTCTCCCGCCCGCGCCGGGTGGCGGGGCAGGGGAGTGCGCCGACCGAGACGTCGAGCGGGACGGAAGCCCCGCCGGTCGAGCCTGTCGAGACCACCGCAGCGGAGGCACCCGAGGAAGCCCCGGAGATCTCGACAAGCTCGATCAGCGCCCCGCAGCTCCCGGATGAACGTGAAGAAAAGCCGGGGCTGGCCGGGCTCTTCGACAGCCGCCGCGCCACCACCGTCCTGCTGAGCGTGGTCGCGGTGCTGGCGCTGGTCGCCGGTGGGCTCTTCGCCTGGGACGCGTTCCGCGGCGAGGACGACGTGGCGAAGCCGTCGAAGCAGCCGGTCGTGATCGGCAGTGACGACGCCACCGCCGGCGTGGACGCCGCGGCCAAGGCGGCCCAGACGATCCTGACCCGGAACTTCCAGGGGTACGACAAGCAGATCGACGACGCCACGGCGCTGATGACCCCGGCGTTCGCGAAGCAGTTCCGGGACAAGGCCGACGACGTCGAGCCCGAGTTCGTGGCCGCCAAGATCGACCAGCAGGTGCGCGTGGTCGCGCAGGGCGTCGTGCACGCCACCCGCACCGAGGTGCAGGCGCTGCTCTTCATGAACTACTACGTGAGCAAGGACGGCGGCGACACGACCTACACGCCGTACCGCGTCCTGGTGACCGTGCTGCACACCGATCGTGGCTGGCTGGTCTCGGCGCTCGACACCAAGTAGCCAAGCGGGGCACCCTTCTGCAAAACTAGAACACGTTCCAGTCCAGGACCCAGGCCCTCGCGTGGAAGGATCGGCGCCGTGAGCACTGCTGGCACGGTCGTCGAGGCCGACCTCCTGATCATCGGCGCGGGTCCCACGGGCTTGTTCGCCGCCTACTACGCCGGGTTTCGGGGCCATCGGGTCGCGGTGGTCGACTCGCTGCCCGAGCTCGGGGGGCAGATCACGGCGATGTATCCAGAGAAACAGATCTTCGACGTGGCCGGCTTCCCGTCGGTCAAGGGCCGGGCCCTGGTCGACGGGCTGGTCGAGCAGGCGGCCACCGCGAAGCCGGAGTACCTCCTCGACCGCACCGCCGTCGGTCTCGAGCAGGACGACGACGGCGTGACCGTCTCGCTGGACGACGGCACCGAGGTGCGGGCCGGCGCGGTGCTGATCACCGCGGGCATCGGGAAGTTCAGCCCCCGGCCGCTGCCGGCCGGCGAGGGCTGGGTGGGAAGGGGCATGGAGTTCTTCGTGCCGAGCTTCGAGCCGTACGCCGGCAAGGACGTCGTGATCGTCGGCGGCGGCGACAGCGCCTTCGACTGGGCGCTCAACCTGCAGGGCATCGCGCGCAGCATCGCGCTCGTGCACCGCCGCGACGCGTTCCGCGCCCATGAGCGGACCGTGCAGCAGGTGAAGGACTCAGACGCCGAGATCATCACGAAGGCGCAGGTCACCGAGCTGGTCGGCGAGGGCACCCTGGAGTCGGTCGTGATCGACGTCGACGGCGAGACCGTCACCAGGCCCTGCCAGGCCCTGGTCGCGGCGCTGGGCTTCATCGCCGACCTCGGCCCGCTGCAGCAGTGGGGCATCGAGGTCTCGAAGCGGCACATCCTGGTCGACTCCGCGATGCGCACCAACCTGCCGCGGGTCTTCGCGGCCGGCGACATCACCGAGTACGACGGCAAGGTTCGCCTGATCGCAGTCGGCTTCGGCGAGGCCGCCACCGCCGTCAACAACGCGACCGTCGCGATCGACCCCACCGCACACGTGTTCCCCGGTCACTCGAGTGAAGCAAGCTGAGGAGACAGCCCCGATGAAGATCAAGGTCGACTACGACCTCTGCGAGTCCAACGCCCTGTGTGAGGCGCTGGCTCCGGAGGTGTTCGAGCTGGATGACGACGACGACCTCCAGCTCAAGACGGACGAGACGACCGACGAGAACCTCGAGAACGTCAAGCGCGCGGTGGCGGCCTGCCCGCGCGCGGCGATCTCGCTGGAAGGCTGAGTGTGGCTAGTCCGTCAGAGCGGAGTACGTCTCTGGACGGCCGGGTCGCGGTCGTCACCGGAGCCGGGGCCGGCCTGGGGCGCGCCGAGGCGGTGGCGCTGGCCCGCGCCGGGGCGCGCGTCGTGCTCAACGACCTGCCCGGTGCCGCCGACGAGGCCGCCGACGAGCTCAAGGGGCTCGGTGCCGAGGTCGCGATCGTCGAGGGCGACGTGGGGGAGCGGTCCACCGCCGATGCGATGCTCGCCGCCGCGGTCGAGGGCTTCGGCCAGCTCGACATCGTGGTCAACAACGCCGGCATGACCCGCGACCGGATGCTGTTCAACCTCTCCGACGAGGAGTGGGACGACGTCATCCGCGTCCACCTGCGCGGGCACTTCCTGCTGTCGCGCAACGCCGCGTCGTACTGGCGGGAGCGGTCGAAGGCCGCCGACGCCCCGGTCTACGCCCGGATCGTCAACACCGCGTCCGAGGCGTTCCTCGGTGGGTCGCCTGGCCAGGCCAACTACGCGGCCGCCAAGGCCGGTATCGCGGCGCTCACGCTGTCCTCCGCCCGTGGCCTGGGCAAGATCGGCGTCCGCGCCAACGCGATCTGCCCGCGCGCCCGGACGGCGATGACCGCACAGGTCTTCGGGGAGGACACCTCCGGGAAGGTGGTGGACCCGTACTCGCCCGACCACGTGGCGCCGCTGGTCGCCTACCTCGCCTCGCCTGCTGCGGACCGGATCACCGGTCAGGTCTTCGTGGTCTACGGCGGGATGGTGGCCCTGGTCGCCGCACCGGTGGTCGAGCAGCGCTTCGACGCGTCCGGCTCGGTCTGGGACCTGCCGGACCTGGACGAGCAGCTGGGGGAGTTCTTCTCCGAGCGCGACCCGTCGTACGGCTTCGCGGCCGACTCGATTCTCAAGCTGGAGGTGTGACGATGGGACGTCTCGACGGGAAGGTCGCCATCGTCACCGGTGGCGCGATGGGCCAGGGCGCGGGCATCGTCCGGGCCTACGTCGCTGAGGGCGCTCGGGTGATGGTCGCGGACGTCGCGAAGGAGCCGGGCCAGGCGCTGGTCGACGAGCTGGGTGCGTCCGCGCACTTCGTCGATCACGACGTCAGCGATCCCGCCGCCTGGGCGACGCTCGTCGCCGACGCCAACGAGCGGTTCGGCCCGGTCAACGTGCTCGCCAACAACGCCGGGATCCTCCGCTTCGGCACCATCGAGGCGATGCCCATCGACGAGGTCGAGCTGCTCTGGCGGGTCAACCAGCTCGGCTGCTGGCTCGGCATGCAGGCTGTCGTGCCGACCATGAAGGCCAACGGCGGCGGCTCGATCATCAACGCCTCCTCCACCGAGGGGCTCGGCGGCATGGCCAACACGGTCGCGTACGGCGCCACGAAGTTCGCGATCCGCGGCATGACCAAGGGGGCCTCGCACGAGCTCGGGCCGTTCAACATCCGGGTCAACTCTGTGCACCCGGGGATGATCGACACCCCGATGACGCGTGTGCACGGCGGCGACCTGGCGATGGAGTACGGCGCCAAGAAGGTCCCGCTGCGCCGGGTCGGTCACCCGGAGGACGTCGCCCCCCTCTACGTGTTCCTCGGCAGCGACGAGTCGTCGTACATCAACGGCGCCGAGATCGCGATCGACGGCGGCGTCACCGCGACCCACGCGTTCGGCGGCTGACGGGTGGCCAACCAGCGCTCGCAGGTCGTCATGAGCCACGACGAGATCGTGGAGTTCCTCAACCAGCAGCGCTCGTCCACCGTGGCGACCTACGGCCCGCAGGGGCAGATCCACCTCGTCGGCATGTGGTACGCCGTCAAGGACAACACGGTGTGGGTCGAGACCAAGCGCAAGGCGCAGAAGGTGGTCAACCTGCGCCGCGACCCACGGATGAGCTTCCTCGTCGAGTCGGGGCAGACCTATGACCAGCTCCGCGGCGTCTCCCTGGAGGGGCACGGCGTCGTCATCGAGGACGAGGACGTGGTCTGGGACGTCTGCGTCAACATCTTCGAGCGCTACAACGGCGAGTACTCCGAGGAGATGAAGCCGTTCGTGGAGTTCATGGCCAAGAACCGCGTCGTCGTCCGCCTCGACGTCGCCCGGACCCGGTCCTGGGACCACCGCAAGCTCGGCCTGCCGGCCATGGAGCTTGGCGGGAGCACAGCCCCGTTCGTCGAGTAGCCCACCGGTGGTTGAGGAGGTCGTTCTGCGACCGTCTCGAAACCAGGTGACGCGGGGCTTGGGACTCGACCGGCGATGGGCGAGTCCCAGCGCGGGCGTCAGGGGTTTCGAGACAGGCGCTAGCGCGCCTTCCTCAACCACCGGTGATCGGCGATGCGGCAGGATGCGGATGCCATGTCCACAGCCACGCACCTCGAGACCGCCGAGGCGGCGTGGCGATGGGTGCTCGACCAGGTCCGGTACGACGAGGGCGGGCCGTGGATCCCGGTGACTCCATCGGACTCCGAGCCCGCGTGGGACCGGGACGGCATGCACAGCGGGATCGGCGGGCTGGCGCACGCGCTGGTCGCGGTCGCCGGAGCTCGTCCCTGGGCCGCCGAGGAGTCCGCACTCGCCACTGCGGTCGGCGAGCGGCTCAGGGCGGCGATCCCGGCCGCCACCGACGTCACCTTCTTCGACGGGCTCGTCAGCCACCTCCAGTGCCTGGTCCTGTTGGGGGAGCCGGGCGCGGAGGCCTGCGTCGACCGGCTGCTCGAGCTCGCTCCCGACAGCTGGCCCGACATGAACGACGCCACGCTCGGCACCGCGGCGATCCTGCTCGGCGGGCTGACCGCCATCGAGGCCGGCTGTGCCCGCGGGGCCGAGCTCACGGCCTACGCCGCCGACCGGCTGCTGGCCGAGGCCGAGGAGACGCCGGCCGGCCTGAACTGGCTGTTCGTGCCGCGCCGGCACGTGCCGCCGGAGAAGCTCGACGACGGCCGCCCGGTCGAGATGCCGAACTGGTCGCACGGGCTGGCCGGGATCGCTGGGACGCTCGCCCCGGCAGGGGTGGCCCTGGCCCGGCCCGACCTGGTCGAAGCGGCGCGGCTGGGCGCCGAGCACCTCGTCACCCTGGCCGACCCGGCCGCGCTGGCCGCCGGTGGTCTTGCCCTACCACGGCGGATCCCGCACAAGCCCGACCACGACGAGTACACGTGGAACTGGTGCCATGGCCCGGCCGGCACCCTGGCGCTGTTCGAGGCGCTGGACGCGGCCGGTGTCCCCGACGTGGCGGGCGAGCCTCCTGCCGCCTGGGTCGCGCGCTGCCTGCACTCGCTGCACACCTCGGGCATCCCGGAGCGGCGCTGGCCGGGTTTCTGGGACAACCAGGGCCGCTGCTGCGGCACCGCCGGCGTGGGCTCGGCTGTCCTGCCTCACGACCCGGACTTCGCGATGGCGCTCGCCGACGACCTCGTCGACCGCGCGTACGTCGAGGGCGATCGCGCGTACTGGCGGTTCACCGAGCACCGAAACCCCGAGCCCCTGCTCCCGCCCGGTGTCGGCTGGATGCAGGGCGCCGCCGGCATCGCCGGGTTCCTGTTCGAGGTGTCGCGAGGTTTCGAGACGGGCGCAGAGCGCCCTCCTCAACCAGCGGGTTAGCGCTCAGTCGCGCAGCAGCAGGTGGACGGCCCGCTCCATCTGCGCGGCCGTGTCGGCGGCCGAGGTACGGCCGGTGACCCAGCCGACCAGCGTGGAGAGCCAGACGTCACCGATGACGCGCGCAATGGCGACGTCGTCGTCGGTCAGTTCGGTCTGGCCGGGGTGCATGGCCTGGGTGAGCATCCGGGTGAGGAGCATGCCGACGTTGTGGATCTCGGCCTGGACGGAGGCGTCGGCGAACATGAACGCGCGGGTGAGCGCCTCGGTGAGGTGCGGGTCGCCCTGGAGGCCGCGGGTGGTCTTGCGCAGGATGTAGATGACCCGCTCGGAGGCCGTGTCGCCTGGGATCGGCTTGTCGCCGATCGAGGCGTTGGCCCGCTCGAACTCGCGGCCGAGCGCCGAGACCAGCAGGTGGATCTTGGAGGGGAAGTAGCGGTAGAGCGTGCCGAGGGCGACGTTGGCCTCCTCGGCGACCGCACGCATCTGGACGGCGTCGAAGCCACCCTGGGTGGCCAGGGCGATCGTGGCGTCGAGGATCCGCTTCCTGCGGTCACGCTGTGCGGCGGATCCGAGATCCTCGACCGTCAGTGAGTTCGTGCTGCTCACGTGGAACCTTCCAAATGTGACCGACCAGCCCCCCGTTGGGTCTGGTCATTAGGCTATATCGAGTGGTCCATAATAGGAACACGTTCCAGTTTCACACGTGTTTCATCGACCATCGAGTACGTCGCAGGGCCTGCTCGCCATCCGCTGTTGGGCACACAGCCCGTTCGGAGACAAGGGAGGTCCGCGTCGTGCGGATTGCGTTGCTGTCCTACCGCAGCAAGCCACACTGCGGCGGCCAGGGCATCTACCTGCGTCACCTCAGCCGAGAGCTGAACGCGCTGGGCCACAGCGTCGAGGTGTTCTCCGGTCAGCCCTACCCGGAGCTCGACGAGGGCGTCACGCTCACCAAGGTCCCGAGCCTCGACCTCTACCGGGAGCCGGACCCGTTCCGCGTGCCCAAGCGCAAGGAGTTCCGCGACTGGGTGGACGTCGAGGAGTTCGCGACCATGTGCGCCGCCGGCTTCCCCGAGCCCAAGACCTTCAGCACCCGGGTGGCGCGGTTGCTCAAGGAGCGCGTCGACGACTTCGACATCGCCCATGACAACCAGGTCCTCGGCTACGGCATGCTCGAGATCGAGAAGATGGGTCTCCCGCTGCTCACGACGATCCACCACCCGATCACCTTCGACCGGCGCATCGACATCGCCCAGACCAAGAACCCGTGGCGCAAGTTCACCCTCAGCCGCTGGTACGGCTTCCTCCGGATGCAGAAGAAGGTGGCCCGGCAGGCCCGCTTCATCCTCACGCCGTCCGAGGCGTCCAAGCGCGACATCGCCAAGGACTTCGGTGTGGATCCCGAGCGGATGCAGGTCCTCCTGCTCGGCGTCGACGATGCCTTCCAGCCACCGATAGGGCCGCGCGTCGCGGGCCGGATCCTGGCCATGGCCAGCGCCGACGCGCCGATGAAGGGGATCGCGACCCTCCTCGAAGCCTTCGCCAAGCTGCGCACCGAGCGTGACCTGGAGCTGATCCTGGTCACCGCCCCCAAGGCCGGCGGCAAGACCGAGAAGCTCATCGACAAGCTGTCCATCAAGGAGCACGTGCGCTTCGTGACCGGCATCAGCGACGCGGAGCTGGTCGAGCTGATGGGCTCGGCCGAGGTCGCCTGCGTGCCCTCGCTCTACGAGGGTTTCTCGCTGCCGACCGCCGAGCTGATGGCCTGCGCCACGCCACTCGTCGTGAGCCGTGCCGGCGCGATCCCCGAGGTGGTGGGTCCCGACGGCTACGCCGCCGAGCTGGTCACCCCGGGTGACGTCGGCGAGCTCGCCGAGGCGATCGCGAGCCTCCTCGACGACCCCGAGCGCCGCGCGCGGCTGGGCGCCAACGGCCGCAAGCGTGTCGACGAGCTGTTCAGCTGGCGCGCGGTCGCCGCGACCGTCGCGCAGGTCTACGAGAAGGTCATCGCGGACTACAAGGAGAACCCGAGTGCTCACCGTTGATTTCGAGCGCCTGGGGCTGCGCCCGGGCGACCGCGTGCTCGACATGGGCTGCGGCGCCGGCCGCCACGCCTTCGAGATGTACCGCCGCGGCGCTGACGTCATCGCCTTCGACATGGACGCCGACGAGCTCGCCGGTGTGAGCGACCTGTTCCACGCGATGAAGCAGGCCGGCGAGGTCCCGGCGGGTGCCGAGGCCGACACCAAGCAGGGCGACGCGCTGCAGCTGCCGTTCGCAGACGGTGAGTTCGACCGGGTCGTGGCCGCGGAGGTGCTGGAGCACATCCACGCCGACGTCGACGCGATCAAGGAGCTGGTCCGCGTCCTGCGCCCGGGCGGCACCCTGGCCATCTCGGTGCCGCGCTGGCTGCCCGAGGTCATCAACTGGAAGCTCTCGGACGACTACCACAACGCCGAGGGTGGCCACATCCGGATCTACACCGACCACGAGCTGATCGACAAGGTCACCAAGGCCGGCCGGTTCAACGACGGCACGCCCGGTGACGCCATGGTCTACGAGGGCAAGGGCTACGCGCACGGCCTGCACTCGCCGTACTGGTGGATCAAGTGCGCCGTCGGGGTCGACAACGAGGGCCACCCGCTCGCGAAGGCGTATCACCGCCTCCTGGTCTGGGAGATCATGAAGCAGCCCAAGGTGCTCCAGCTGGCCGGCAAGGTCCTCGACCCGCTGATCGGCAAGAGCCTGGTGCTCTACTTCCGCAAGCCGACCTCGGCGAACGGCGCAGCGTGACCAACCTCGCCCGGGTGCCCCTGTCTCAGCTGCCCAGCGTCGACGGCGTGCTGTCTGCCGCGCAGGTGGCGGACAGCGCCGCGACCATCGCGGCCATGCAGGAGGCGTGCGGCGCCATACCGTGGACGGTCGGCGAGCACGTCGACATCTGGAACCACGTCGAGGCCGCGATGGCGATGCTCGTGGGCGGCCAGGTCGAGGCCGCCGAGCACGCCTATGCCTGGGTGCCGACCATCCAGCGGGCCGATGGCTCGTGGCCGATGAAGATCGTCAACGGTGCCGCCGACGACGATCGCGGCGAGGTCAACATGTCGGCCTACCTCGCCGTCGGCATCTGGCACCACTGGCTGGTCCGCCGCGACCTGAGGTTCGTCCACCGGTTCTGGCCGTCGGTGCGGGCCGGCCTCGACTGGGTGGTCTCCCAGCAGCTGCCCTTCGGCGGCATCCGATGGACACCGACCGAGGAGTTCGCGCTGCTGGCCGGCTCCTCGAGCATCTACCAGTCACTGCGCGCCGGAGTCGCGCTCGCCGAGCTGCTCGACGACCCGCAGCCGGAGTGGGAGCTGGCCGGTGGCCGGCTCGGCCACGCGGTGCGCGAGCACCGCGAGCTGTTCGAGGACAAGTCGACCTACTCGATGGACTGGTACTACCCGGTCCTCGGCGGCCCGGTCCGCGGCCGCGCGGCCTACGAGCTGCTGGAGTCGCGCTGGGACGAGTTCGTGGTGCCCGGCCTCGGCATCCGCTGCGTCGACACCAACCCGTGGGTGACCGGCGCCGAGACCTGCGAGCTCGCCATGGCCCTCGACACGATCGGCGACCACCGTCGCGCGCTGACACTGCTCAACGACATGCAGCACCTGCGCGAGTCTGACGGCCGCTACTGGACCGGCTGGGTGTTCGACGACCACCCCGACAACGGCGAGCCGCGCGATGTCTACTGGCCCGTCGAGCACACGACCTACACCGCCGCCGCGGTGATCCTGGCCGTCGACGCGCTCGGCGAGGTGGCCGGGCACGGCACCGCCGGCTCCGGGATCATGCGTGGCACCTCGCTCGGTCCGCACTTCGGCGAGCTCGCCCTCGAGTGCGGCTGCTCAGCGGAGAGAGTCGCCGGCCTCTCCAGCCGTACGTCGTAGCACCCGCATCGAGCCGACTGCCTCGATCTCCTCGAAGCTGCCGCCCTCGAGGGCGCGCAGGTAGACGTGGTACGGCGGCTGCCCGCCGTCCGCGGGGTCGGGGAACACGTCGTGGATCACCAGCGCGCCGCCGGTCATGACCCAGGGCGCCCAGCCGGTGTAGTCGTTCTGCGCGTGCTCCTCGGCGTGGCCGCCGTCGATGAACAGCAGCGACAGGGGAGTGCGCCAGAGGCTGCTCACCGTCGTACTCCTGCCGACCACGGCGACGACCTGGTCCTCGAGCCCGGCGCGGGCGATCGTCCTGCGGAAGGCCGGCAGGGTGTCCATCAGCCCGAACTCCGGGTCCACGAGCGACGCGTCGTGGTGCTCCCAGCCGGCCTGGTTCTCCTCCGAGCCCCGGTGGTGGTCGACGGTGAAGACGGTGCCACCCACCTCGCGGGCGGCCGCGCCGAGGTAGATCGCGGACTTGCCGCAGTAGGTGCCGACCTCGAGCGCCGGGCCATGGGGGAGTCGCTCTCGCGCCCAACGGTGCAGCAGCAGCCCCTCGTCCTCGGGCATGAACCCCTTGGCATCCCGGGCGTGTTGCAACAGGTCCGCGGGCATGTCCGACACGGGCCGACCATAGGTCAGCCGCGGGCCGGACATGGGACAGCCCCCCGCGGTGCGGGGGGCTGTCCGTGTGGAGGTCGCCTCAGGTGATGGGGATCTCGCGCCAAGCTCGGCGGACCTTCAGCTGGTCGTGCTTCTGTGCGGCGCTGTCCAGGTGACGGAGGTACTGCTCCTGAACCTGCTGCGCCGCCCGGCGCTCCGATGCGCCCCAGCGCTCAGCCGCGTCGGCGGACATCGGGGTGTACGGGACGACCTCGGCCTGGGGAGCGGGGGCAGCCGGAGCGGCCGGTTCCCCGTTGTCCGAGGCCGTCTCGGAGCCACACGCGGCCGCACCGAAGGTGACGGCGGCGATGGTCGCGATGGCGGCGACGCGGGCGGCGTGCCGGCGTCGGGTGGTGATGGTGCTCATGGTGGTTCCTCTCGTGGGGTCGTGCTCTTGGGTGTGTGGTGGCCGCGGCGGGGGGCTGCGACTTGCACAGACGGACACGGGAGGAAGCCGGTGGATACGGCCGGGTGGCGCGTGATCTCGGTTGCCGAGCCGCACTGTTGGTGTCACCGTGGAGCTGCCGGCGCGGGGGACGAACGCGATGTATCTCGGGGTCGGGTTCGTGCGTCTGCAGGTCATGAAGACCAGCGGAGTCGGCGTCCAGAGCGCGGAGGAGACGCCGATGTCCTCACTTCCCGAGGTGGAGCAGCTCGTCGAGGCAGCGCGCTCCGGCGATGCCGCAGCGTGGGACGCCCTGGTGGACCGGTACCTCCCGCTGGTGACCGCGGTGATCCGCCGGCTGCGTCTCTCGCCGGCCGACGCCGACGACGTCAACCAGACCGTGTGGCTGCGCCTGGTCGAGCACCTCGACCGGCTGCGCGAGCCCCGGGCCCTGCCCGGCTGGCTGGCCACCACGGCCCGCAACGAGGGACTGCGCCAGATCAGGCGGCGGGATCGAGACCTGCCGGTCGACCCGGGCGGCACCACATTCGACACCCCCGAGGTCTCCGACCCGGGCGCAGCGCTGGTCGAGGACCTCAAGTCGCACGCCTTGCGCGAGGCGATGCTGGAGCTTCCGGAGAAGCGTCGGGAGCTGCTGCTCATGCTGCTCGCCGACCCACCCGCTTCGTACGACGAGATCAGTGCCCGGCTGGGGATCCCCAGGGGCAGTATCGGACCGACCAGGGCACGAGCCCTGGACCAGCTGCGCAGCTCTCGGGCGTTGCGCGGCTGGGCAGACGACGCGCCCGTGCGCCAAGGAGGTGCTTTCGATGTCTTCCTCGACTGACGACGACGGGCTCATGGAGGAGCTGGCTCGTGCCATGGGACAGGTGGAATCGGTGCCCGATCATCGCCGCGAGGCGGCCCGGGCCGCGTTCACGTGGCGCACCATCGACGAGGAGCTGCTGGCCCTCACGCATGACTCGCTCGAGCTCGCCGACGCCGCCGTCCGGGGCGCGCTCGACGTACGCACGCTCGGCTTCGAGACCGACGGGCTGTCGCTGGAGATCGAGGTCGACGGTGACCGGGTCTTCGGGCAGGTGCTGGACGCGGACGTCGACCAGGTGGTCGTCGAGTCGGTCGGGGAGGGCTCGCAGACCAGTCCCGTCGATGAGTCGGGCGTGTTCTCGGTCGTCGTCCCGACCGGCCCGGTGCGGTTCGGCGTGCAGGTCGCGGGAATGCTCCGGCGTACGCCGTGGATCGTGCTGGTGCCCGGTCCTCAGGACTGAGCCGGCGGCGGCCAGGCCACCAGCAGCTCGTCGCGCACGACGGGCACCGTCCGCGCCCGCAGCGCCGGCCCCTGACGCGGAGCGGCGAGCACCGTGGCCCGGGCTGCGAGCGCCGTCGGGTTCTGGGGACTGCTCATCTCCGCGGCGATCATGCCGGTGACCAGGGGCGCCGAGAACGAGGTCCCGCTCCAGCGCGCGCGCCATCGCTTGAACTCGCGCTTGTCCCCCCGATCGGGGCTCTCGTGGCACACATAGGTGCCGTTGGGGAACGCGTTGACCAGGTTCCGGCCCAGGGCGAAGACATCGACGGAGTCGCCCCAGTTGGAGAAGTCCGAGACGCGGCCGTCCCTGTCGACCGACCCCACACCGAGGGCCCAGTCGAAGGAGGCGGGCCAGAACCCCCAGGGGCTGGAGTTGTTGCCTGCGGCGGCGACGATCAGCGGCAGCTTGATCGGTGGCTCCCGCGTCGAGACGTCAGCCCACCAGTTCTCGAAGCCCCGGGCCGGCTTGTTCTGCCGCGTCGGGCACCCGGCGGAGAGGTTGATGAGGTCGGGGTTCAGAGTCAGGGCTTCGTCCAGCTGATTCACGATCTCGGACTCGAAGGCTCCGCCGACGAGGAGATCGGGGTCGGGGGGCAGGCTCAGCACGCGGATCGTGCACCCCGGCGCGATCGACTGGATGACACCGACCACGAAAGTGCCGTGCCCCGCATAGGGACGCAGGTGGCCGTGGACGTCGCGGATGCTGTCCCGTTCGGGCTGCCCGTCGGCCACGTGCTGGATCCATGACCAGGGGAACTGCTGTGCCGGAGGGTTCTCCTGCTGGGTGGGGTCGTACCAGCCGGTGTCGAGGACCACCACCTCGACGCCCGTGCCGTCCCCAGCCATGGCGATGTCGGCGTGGGTCGGCCACGGGTCCTGGTCGGTCTCCGTCGGCTCGGTGGCCGGGCAGAACGACGGTCTCCCGCCACCGCAGATGTGCACCAGGTGGTCCGGCCGGGCTATGTCCGCTTCGAGCAGCTCGTCCAGGTCCATCTCGTCGAGCGTGGTGAGCAGTCCCCTGTCACCTTCGACGGCGCCCGTGCGCTGGGGGACCACATAACGGACGAACCGTGTCTCACTCGGCTGCTCGGAGTCCCGATCCCCGGCGCCGGTGAGCTCGGTGAACACCACGTCGTCAGGGTCGTTGACGCGGCGCTCGAAGTAGTTCCGCAGCCGAACGACGTCCTCCTCGCTGTTGACCAGCACGCGCTGGCTGTGGCAGGCGAAGGTGAAGTCGGCAGGGTCATCGGTGTCGACGATGACGGCTGTGCTGTCGGGCGTCCGAACGAGTGCGAGCTGGTCCCGAGTGCGCTGTCGCCGGGTCTCGTTGAGGTCGTCGCCGGGCGTTAGGGTCATGTGCTGACTCGCTTTCGCGACCAATCAAGGCTGACAAGACACGCTAGTGGTCACGGAGTCGTGGGGGAAGGGACCGCCGATGCCCGACGATCGGGACGTCGCCGCGGCCGAGGACCTGCTGCGGCTCGCGCTCGCGCAGCCCGCCCAGGCGGCGGACCGCGCGGGGCAGCTCGTCTCCTCGTCGGCCGATCCCTGGATGCTGTCCGTAGCACGACACACGATCGGCATCGTCCTGCGCGACGAGGGGCGGCCCGGTGACGCGGTGCGGGAGCTGCGCGCGGCACGCGCACTCGCTGTCCGCAGTGGGGACCCGGATCGGCTTGCCGACGTCAGGGCGACGCTGGGCATCGCGCTGGCCCTGGACGGACGGACCCGCGTCGGCCTGCTCGAGCTCGACCGCGCGGTCGCGGAGGCGGTGAGCCCACGACTCCGCGCCCGGTGCCTGATGCGGCGCGGGTCCGTGCTGGCCTACGTCATGGGCCGGCAACGGGAGGCGTTGGCCGACCTGCGGGGCGCGCTGAGAACCGCACGCAGGGAGGGCGACCGCATCTGGGAGGCACGCACTCTTGCCTCGATGTCGCTCCTGCATCTCGACGTGGGCGAGGTCGACCGGGCGGAGCGCTCACTCGAGCGGGCGCACGCGATCTTTGTCGACTCGGGCCAGCTGCTCGAAGCTGTGCAGACCCTGCACGACCAAGGGTTCCTCGCCTTCGCCCGCGGCGACCTGACGGGAGCGCTCCGGCTGCTCGACGAGGCGAGCGCGGGCTACGCGCGGTTGGGCGAGGTACCTGTGGAGCTCGGACGGGACCGGTGCGAGGCCCTGCTGGCCGCGGGGCTCCCCGAGGAGGCATCCAGCGCCGCTCGTGAGCTGCTGAGCGGTGACCGGGTCACCGCGGTCCTCCGACCAGAGCTGCTGCTCTTCCTCGCGCTGGCCGAGCTCGGCACTGGCGATGCCGGCGCGGCTTTGGCGGCGGCCCGGGCAGCACGCGACGGCTTCCGCCGGCAGCGGCGCGAGGTGGGGAGGGCTCGTGCCGAGGTCGTCGTGCTCGCGGCTCGGCGCCGTACGGGCGCCCGTGGGACGGCGCTCGCGGACAGTGCACGACAGCTCGCCGAACGGCTCGAGGCGGCCCGGTCCGAGGACGCTCCCGTGGCCTGGCTCCTGGCCGGCCGCACGGCGAGTGAGGTAGGGCGCGACCCAGGACTGCTGTGGGCGTCGGCGGCCCGCTACCGCGGTCACCCCTCCGGCCTGGTCCGCACCACGGCGTGGCTTGCCGAGGCCCTCGACCGGGACGTGCACGATCACGCGCGCGGTGTGTGGCACGCCTGCCGTCGAGGCCTCGACGCGTTGGACGAGCATCGCGCCTCGATGGGCAGCACCGAGCTGAGGGCTCTTGCGTCGGTGCAGGGCGACGAGCTGGCCCGACTGGCGCTGACCCGGGCGGTCGCCTCGCGCCCGCGGAGCCAGCTGTGGTGGAGTGAACGCTGGCGGGCCACGTCGCTGGCCCTGCCGACGGTTCGACCGCCCAAGGACCGGGAGCTGACAGGTCTGCTGGCGGCGATGCGCGCCAACGACCGCAGGCTCGCCGAGGCGCGTGACGATGACGACGAACCGACGGCCCTTCTGGAGCGGGAGCGGGCTCGCCTCGAGAAGGCGATCCAGCACCGGCTCCGACTCGTAGGCGGAACCAACGGGACCGGCCCGGCTCGTGCCGGCCTCGACGTGGACCGACTGGTCGACGAGGTCGGCGACGCGACGTTCGTCGAGCTGCTCGAGGTCGCCGGCCGACTGCGGTCCATCGTCGTGACCGGTGGCCGGGTCCGGGCCTTCGACGTCGGAAGTGCCGCGGACGCCGCGGCGGCGGTCGACTCGGCGCGGTTCGTGCTGCGCCAGGCCGCGCGTGGCCGGCCGGTGCGGCTCGACGATCTCGGCGCCCGCCTCCAGGGCGCTCTGCTCGGTCCGGGGGTGGCGGCGTTCGGCCAGGGCTCCGTCGTGGTCTCCCCGACCGCGGCGCTGCACGCGACGCCCTGGGGGCTGCTCCCGGCGCTGGCCGGCGTGCCGATGACGGTGGTGCCGACGGCCTCTGCCTGGCTGAGGGCTCGCGGGTCGCGCGCCCGGCGTAGCGGTCGGGTGCTCGTCGTCGGTCCGGGGCTGGCGTCGGGGGGAGCGGAGGTGCCGCTGGTGGCGGCCGACCACCCGGATGCCGTAGTGCTCAGCAACGGGTCGGCCACCGTCGAGCGCTGCCTGAGCGCGATGGACGGTGCCGCGCTCGTGCACGTGGCCGCGCACGGCAGGCTGCGGGCCGACAACCCGATGTTCTCGGCGCTCGAGCTGGACGACGGGCCGCTCACGGTCCACGACTTCGAGCGGCTGCAGCGGGCTCCTCGCCGGTTCGTGCTGTCGGCCTGCGACTCGGGTGTCATGGTCCCCGTCGGCGCCAATGAGCTGCTCGGGCTGGCCACGGCGCTGATGTCGGTCGGGACCGAGGGCATCCTGTCCAGCGTCGCGCCGGTGAACGACGAGGCCACCGCAGAGCTGATGGTGCACCTGCACCGGGAGCTCGACGAGCTCGACGACCTGGGCGCTGCGATGCTGCGGGTGCGCGAGCGGGCAGTGGGTGACGTCGTCCGCGAGTCGACGGCCGCGGCATTCGTGGCGCTGGGGGTCTGACTTCGGCGGGGCCCGAGCAGGTCCGCGGGCAATCTGGACACGGGTGACCCCAATGATCCCCAGTATTGGGCTCGTGCGAGGCCCACGAGCCGACAAGGATCGCTGGACGCCATGAAGTGGGGGAACCATGCACGCCAAGCTCATCGACACACGGTCCGTCCTAGCGGTCGTCGCTCTGCTCGGCGCAGGGCTGGCCACGGCAGCGCTCCCTGCGGTGCCCAGCGCTGCGGCGACGCCGCTCCCACCCCGCGGGGTCACCGAGGTCGTCAGTGTCGGAGCCGACCACCACACCACCGGTGGGGTCGCGCCGACGCTCAGCGCCGACGGTCACTACGTGCTCTACACGGGCCACGGGTTATCGGACGGGAAGGTCTTGCTGCGCGACCGCGCCGCCCAGACCGACACCGTTCTCTTCTCCGCCGACGAGCAGCACTACGGACGCAGCCTCGACCTGTCCGCCAACAGTCGCTACGCCTTCTACTTCACCGACGAGTCAGAGAGTCTGCCCTTCGGCCACCACCCGCGCATCCATCGCTACAACATCGGCACCGGGAGTGCGTCGCTGGTGCCACTGCCCGCTGCCGTGCAGGCGGCAGACAGGTGGGACATCCTGGCGATGCGGTCAAGCACCAATGGCCGCTACATCGTCACCTCCTACGCGGTGACTCCCGACGACCAGGTCGCCGACTACGGCTTCGGCACGTACGTGACCGACCTCAACACGCGCCAGACGACCGACCTCGGTATTGGCATGGGCCCCATCACCCCTGGTCCTCACGCGACCATCGCCACTGACATCTCCGGAGACGGTCGGTTCGTCGCGTTCGAGTCGACCGAGTCGCACTCTCCCAACGACGGCAACACGCACTGGGACTCCTACGTGATGAACTGGCGCACCAGCGACACCACGCTCGTCAGCCACCGCCCCGACGGCGCGGCGACCAACGATATCGCCAACGGTGGAGTGCTGAGCGACAACGGCCGCTACGTGACCTTCCACTCGCAAGCCACCGACGGCGTGCCAGGGCTGCCCGAGAGCCACATGCGACGTGTCTTCCAGTACGACACGCAGACCGGCACCACCACCGTCATCACGGTTGGCGACACCTACGGCACGCTCTGCGGCGCCAGCGGCACCGGCCGCTTCATCGCGTTCACGTCGGGCGCGGAGAACTTCGGCTTCCCGACCAACCCCGGCGGCATCGGGGGCCGGGCGCAGGTCTACCGGTACGACAGCAAGAACGACGGCCTGCACCTGGTCAGCCACGCGCGTCGCCAGGCCTGGGGGTCGAAGGAGTCGGTGACCGAGGGCACCGGGACCTGCGCCATCGCCGGCAACGGTCAGCTGGTCGCCTTCACCTCCGGCGCGCGCGACCTCGTGACAGACCCCGAGCTCGTCGACGGGTACCTGTCGGACGACGTCTTCGTCTGGACGAACTGACTCGGGGCGAGGAGCGTTTCGGCCCACGCCGTGGGTCGTGCCGCTGGGGTGAAGCTCGGCTAGAATTGAAACACGTTCTAGTTATGAGGCAGGCCACCACATGTCGATCGGGATCTCCGAGGAGCACGTCGCGCTCGCGCGCAGCCTGCGCGAGTGGGCGGCGTCGCTGGGCGGTCGCGAGGCCACGCGGGCGGCGGACAGCGACGCCGGCGCGACGTTCGCCGACACCTGGAAGGCCTGCGTCGAGATGGGCGTGGCCACGATCGGGCTGCCGGAGTCCCACGGTGGCGGTGGTGGGTCCGTGCTCGACCAGGCGGTCGCGCTCGAGGCCTGCGCGCACGAGCTGGTGCCCGGACCTCTGCTCTCGACCGCGGTCGCCGCCCTCGTCGCGCCGTCTGCAGAGATCGGCGATGGCGCCGCTGTAGCCCTGGTCCACGACTCCGGGCTGGCTGGTGACCTGGCTGGTGACCTGGCTGGTGACCTGGCTGGTGACCTGGCTGGCGCCACCCACGTGCTCGGCGCCGACGGGCTCGTCGCGCTGGCTGGCGCGACCCCCGAGCTCGGCGTCGACCTCACCCGCCGCTACGGCACCGTTCCTGTGGGACCGGCCGAGCCGCGCGACCTGGTCCGCCGTACGTTCGTCACCCTGGCCGCCGCCGAGGCCGCCGGCGTCGCGCGCTGGTGCCTGGAGACCGCGGTCGACTACGCCAAGGTGCGCGAGCAGTTCGGCCAGAAGATCGGGTCCTTCCAGGCCGTCAAGCACCTCTGCGCCGAGATGCTCGAGACCGCGGAGGCCGTGACCGCCGCGGCGTGGGACGTGGCCGCCGTGGCCTTCGGAGACGAGGAGCAGTGGGCCTACGCCGCCGACGTGGCCCAGGTGATCTGCTTCGACGGTGCCGTCGCGGTCGCCAAGTCGTGCATCCAGGTGCTCGGCGGCATCGGGTTCACCTACGAGCACGACGCGCACCTCTACCTGCGGCGTGCGCTCGCGCTCCGTGCGCTGGTCGGCGACGCCGACGCGGCGGCCCTGCGGTTGAACGAACGTTCTGTCAACGGCGTACGCCGGCTGCTGGATGTCGACCTGGAGGGCCGTGACGAGGCTGTCCGTCCGGGCGTGCGGGACGAGGCGGAGCGGATCGGCGCGCTTCGCGAGGACGAGCGCCGGGCAGCGCTGGTCGAGGCCGGCTTCCTGACTCCGCACTGGCCGGCGCCCTACGGTCTCGGCGCCGACGCCGTGACCCAGATCGTCATCGACGAGGAGCTGGCCCGGGCCGGGGTCGCCCGCCCAGACATCGTGATCGCGGGCTGGGCGCTGCCCACGATCGTCGAGCACGGCAACGACGAGCAGCGTGAGCGGTTCGTGCTGCCGTCGCTGCGGGGCGAGCTGGTGTGGTGCCAGATGTTCTCCGAGCCGGGGTCCGGCTCCGACCTGGCGTCGCTGCGCACCAGGGCCGAGCGGGTCGACGGGGGCTGGAAACTCACCGGTCAGAAGGTGTGGACCTCGGTCGCCCAGCGCGCCGACTGGGGCATCTGCCTCGCGCGCACCGACCCCGACGCGCCCCAGCACAAAGGCATCTCCTACTTCCTCGTCGACATGAGGTCGCCCGGCATCGACGTACGCCCGCTGCGCGAGATCACCGGGGAGGCGCTGTTCAACGAGGTCTTCCTCGACGACGTCTTCGTCCCCGACGACTGCGTCGTGGGAGAGCTCGGCGACGGCTGGAAGCTGGCCCGGACCACGCTTGGCCAACGAGCGGGTCGCGATGGCCACCACCCGGCTCTCCAAGAGCACCGAACGGGCCGTGGCCCTGGCCTCGGAGCTGGACCTGACCGAGACGCAGCGGGCTCGCGTGGGCCACGCGGTCGCGCTCTCGACGGTCTGCACCCTGCTCGGCGTCCGAACGACGCTGCGCTCGCTGGCCGGCCGGGGTCCAGGGGCCGAGTCCTCGGTGGCCAAGCTGCTCGGCGTCCGCAACCGCCAGGACGGCGCCGAACTCGTCGTCGAGCTCCAGGGCGGCGGCCTGGTCGCACCGTCGGAGCAGCTCCGCAAGGACATGTGGGAGCTGCTCAACACCCGGTGCCTCTCCATCGCGGGCGGTACGACGCAGATCCTGCGCAACGTCGCCGGCGAGCGGATCCTCGGGCTGCCGCGCTGACCTGGTCAGCTGGTCAGGCGCGGGTCAGGCGCGGGTCAGCACGCGCTGCGCGCGTCTGCGCCTGCGTCGGATGCGGGCGTAGCGCAGGGTCCGGAGGGTGTCGTCGTCGATGGTCTGCCGGAGCGTGCGGACGGTGGTGTCAGGCGAGGCTGAGAAGGGGGTCATGCCTCCAAGGTCCTCCTGAGGTGCCACGCGGCACATCGGGTTTTCACCCTAGATGTGGCTCAGGGGTGCCTCAGTTGATCCCTGAGCCCTCGTGCGGGGCCCTAGCGACGGGCGCGTCTCCTGGCGCGAGCACGCTGCCGGGCGTGCCGGCGGGCGCGGGTGAGCTGGGGGTCGTCGGTCTGCCCGAGGATGCGGACGGCCAGCGAAGGGGCGGCAGCGAAAGGTGTCATGGCATGGACACTGCCGGTAAGGCACCCGTCGGCGGATCGATCAGATGACCTATTGACAGCGGCGGGGGTACCTCAGATCGCGGGGTCCCGCTCGCGGCGGTACTGGTTCCAGTGCCAGTGCAAATAGCGGTCGATGGCCCGGACGATGTGCGCGGAGCGGATCGACGGGAAGACGTCGAAGGCGTGCTGGGCGCCGGGCAGCTCGGCGTAGACCACGGTGCGCTTGGAGACCTCGCGCAGCCGGGCGACGAACTGGCGGGCCTGGTCGACCGGGACGAGGGTGTCGTGAGCACCGTGGATCACGAAGAAGTCGGGTGCGTCGGGAGTGATCCGCAGGATCGGGCTGGCGTCCTCGAAGACCTCGGGCTGGTCGCGCCACTTGGCCTTCATCACCCAGTCGGCGAGGAAGAGGTCGCGCATCTGGGTTGCGGGCTTGGTGCCGGTCGAGCCGGCCAGGTCGTAGATGCCGTAGTGAGGGATGGCCAGCTGCACCGAGGTGTCGGCGTCCTCGAAGCCGGGCTGCCACTCGGGAGTGTTGGGCGTGAGCGCGGTGAGGGCGGTGAGGTGGCCGCCGGCCGAGCCGCCGGTGATGGCGATGTAGTCGGGGTCGCCGCCGTACGCCGAGATGTGCTGGCGGATCCAGTGGATCGCCTTCTTCACGTCGACGGCCTGGGCCGGCCACGGGTCCCGGGGCGAGAGCCGGTAGTTGATCGCCACGCAGACCCAGCCCTTGGCGGCCAGGTGCTGCATGAGCGGGATGCCCTGCTCCTCCTTCTGGCCGAGGATCCAGGCACCGCCGTGCACCTGCAGCAGCACGGGGGCGTTCTCGACGGGCTCCTCGGGCAGGTAGATGTCGAGGTGGTTGCGGCGCCCGGCCTCGCCGAACGCGATGTTGCGCTCGACCCGGATCGGGACCGCGGGCTTCCGGAACGTGCGGAACGGGTTGACCAGCGACCGCCACGGCGTCGCCAGCTCCGCCGGGGTCGGCAGCGCGTCGAGCTGGTCCTGGTAGTCCTCGCCGAGCGCCTCGGACAGGGCGCCCTCGGCCCGCTGCTGATCGCGCCTGGCCAGGTCGATGAGGTAGGCGAGGCCGGCGGTGGTGGCGCCCGCCACGGCGAGCGCGACGGGATCGCGACGCTTGCTGGACAGGTGGGCGGCGGCATCGCCGACGGTCAGGGCGAGCCAGTGCGGTGCCATCTCGTTGGTGATCCAGCCCGCGAAGAACGACGGGACGCCCGCCCGGAAGCCGGGCAGCGGCCGGATCGCGTTGGCGGTCAGGGCGGCGTAGACGAGGGCTCGGGTGCGGAACGAGGGCCGGAACGACACGCCTCAAACCTACCGGCGGGTCACATCAGGCAGCAGTGACTGTGACCCGTGCCTCGGCCGAGATAGCGCATGAGACGGTCGTCACGTGACCGAGTCGGGCCGACGCTCGTTGGACCGGGCCAGAACGCGTTCAAGGGAGAGTTGATGGATCGCCTGTCGGGGCTCGACGCGAGCTTCCTCTACCTCGAGACGCCCGCGCAGCTCATGCACGTGTGCGGGCTGATCGTGCTCGACCCGTCGACGATGCCGGAGCCGTACTCGTTCACCGCCATGCGCGACGGCATCGAGGCGCGGGTCCGCGACGTCCCGGACTTCACGCGCAAGCTGCGCCGGGTCCCGCTCGGGCTCGACCACCCGGTCTGGGTGCGCGACACCCGGTTCGACATCGAGCGGCACGTGCACCGGCTGGCGCTGCCGACGCCGGGCGGGTACGCCGAGCTCACCGAGCTGGCCGGCCACCTCGCCGGCCTCCCGCTCGACCGCTCCCGCCCCCTCTGGGAGATGTGGGTGATCGAGGGCTATCGAGGCCGAGGACGGCCGGGAGCTGGTCGCGGTCTTCCAGAAGATGCACCACGCCACCGTGGACGGCGTCTCCGGCGCCAACCTGATCTCGCACCTGTGCAGCCTCGAGCCGGACTCCGAGCCGCTCGGCGCCCAGCAGGAGAAGAAGGCGTGGCCGCACGAGCCCGGCCGTGGCGAGCTGTTCGGTCGCGCGCTGGTCAGCAGCACCACCCGGCCGTTCACGACTCTCGGGCTGCTGGCGCCGACCGTGAAGGGCGTAGTCGGCACGATCGGCCGGGCCCGCGAGGGTACGGCGATGGCGGCGCCGCTCACCGCCCCGCGCACGTCGTTCAACGGCACCATCACCGGCCACCGCGCGATCGCGCTCGCCCAGATGGACCTCGACGTCATCAAGGAGGTCAAGTCCGCCACCGGCACCACCGTCAACGACGTGGTCCTCGCGGTGGCCGGCGGCGCGCTGCGCTCCTACCTCGAGGACCGCGACGAGCTGCCCGACTGCTCGCTGCTCGCGACCGTGCCGGTGTCGGTCCGCTCGGAGTCGACGCGCTCCGGCGCCAACCAGGTCTCGGCGCTGTTCACGCGGCTCGGCACCGATGTCGAGGACCCGCTGGAGCGGCTCCAGGAGATGGCCACGTCCAACCGCAACGCCAAGGAGCACCACAAGGCGATCAGCGCCGAAGCGCTGCAGGACTGGGCGGAGTTCGCGGCGCCGCGGACGTTCGGCCTCGCCGTCCGCGCGTACGCCTCGCTCCGCCTGGCCGAGAAGCACCCGGTCGTGCACAACCTGGTGATCTCCAACGTGCCGGGACCACCGCTGCCGCTCTACTTCATGGGCGCCCTGATCGAGGCTCTGCACCCGCTCGGCCCGGTCTTCCACGGCGCCGGCCTCAACATCACCGTGATGTCCAACAACGGCCGCATCGGCGTGGGCGTGATCGCCTGCCGCGAGTCGATGCCGGACGTCGACGACCTGGCGCAGCGGTTCCCGGCCGAGCTGGCCCGGCTGCAGGAGGCGGTCCAGGGCCACCAGGAGGTCACGCCGATCACGAAGGCGAAGGGAAAGAAGGCCAAGGCCTGAGCTCGACCGTGGACCCGGAGGCGCGCGGTTCGGGCGGGTCGATTGCGTTCGGCTCCCGGAGTCCTCCACAGTGACCGTGGACCTCACGACCAGCTCTAGGAGAACCCACCCGTGGCCGACGACGCCGTGCCCGTGAACGGGCCAGCGCCCGCGACTCCCGGCCCTGACCGGACCCGACTGCCCATCGACGTCGACACGACCGCCCGGCCGATCCGTCCGGTCCAGCCGGTCGCAGGTTCCCCGAACGTGGTGATCGTGCTCATCGACGACATGGGCTTCGGCGCGTCCACGGCGTACGGCGGCCCCTGCGAGATGCCGACCGCGGAGCGGCTCGCGGGTGAGGGGCTGCGCTACAGCCGGTTCCACGTCACCCCGCTCTGCTCGCCGACCCGGCAGGCGCTCATGACGGGGCGGAACCACCACTCCGTCGGCATGGGCGTCACGAGCGAGATGTCGACCCCCGAGCCGGGCTACCACGGCTACCGCCCGGCCAGTGCCGCCACGATCGCGCAGATCCTCAGCGGCAACGGCTACTGCACGTCGGCGGTCGGCAAGTGGCACCAGACCCCTCCGGTGGAGGTGAGCCCCTCTGGACCGTTCCAGCGCTGGCCGATGGGCGAGGGCTTCGACTTCTTCTACGGCTTCATGGGCGCCGAGATGAACCACTGGTACCCGCAGCTCTACCAGGGCCGGTACGCCGTCGAGCCGACCCGCCTCCCCGAGGATGGCTACCACCTCTCCGAGGACCTGGTCGACAACGCGATCTCCTGGGTCGAGAATCAGCAGGCGATCACGCCCGAACGGCCGTTCTTCAGCTACCTCGCGCTCGGGGCCACGCACGCGCCGTTCCACGTCGCCCCGGAGTGGCGGGACAAGTACGCCGGGCGGTTCGACGCCGGCTGGGACGCGCAACGGGAGCAGACGCTGGCCCGCCAGAAGGAGCTGGGCATCGTGCCCGAGTCGGCCGAGCTGGCCCCGTGGGCCGAGGGCGTGCCGCACTGGGACGAGCTCGACGAGACCGAGCAGCGGGTCGCGGCCCGCTTCAT
This sequence comes from uncultured Actinomycetota bacterium, assembly GCA_963798045.1. Lineage (GTDB taxonomy): Bacteria > Actinomycetota > Actinomycetes > Propionibacteriales > Nocardioidaceae > Nocardioides. The sequence goes on along the minus strand of CAWCSB010000001.1, from coordinate 80,905 downwards.
GGAGACCTACGCCGGGTTCGCCGAGCACGCCGACGTACAGGTCGGGCGGTTCGTCGACGCTCTCGAGGACATGGGCGTCCTCGATGACACGCTGTTCTTCTACCTCCTCGGCGACAACGGTGCGTCGGGTGAGGGAGGCCCGCGCGGGACGCTGCGCGAGCACCTCGTCGGCCACGGTATCCAGGACGAGACCGCGGACATGGCGGCGCGGATCGACACGCTGGGCGACCCCTCGACCTACGCGATCTACCCGGCCGGCTGGGCGTTGGCGATGAACACGCCCTACCCGTGGACCAAGCAGGTCGCGCACCTCGGCGGCACTCGCGACGGCATGATCGTGCGCTGGGGCAACGGGATCGAGGCGCGCGGCGAGGTCCGCCACCAGTGGCACCACGTCATCGACGTGCTGCCGACGATCCTCGAGGCCACCGGGCTTGAGGCTCCCGACACCTACGGCGGGGTCGAGCAGCAGCCGATCGAGGGCACCAGCCTGCGCTACACCTTCGATGACGCCGACGCCGAGGACCGGCACACCACCCAGTACTTCGAGATGATCGGCAACCGGGGCGTCTACCACGAGGGCTGGACCGCCGTGACCCGCCACGGTGTCCCCTGGGAGATGGTGGACACCCCGAAGCGACCCTTCGACGAGGACGTCTGGGAGCTCTACGACCACGCAGACGACTGGAGCCAGGCCCGCGACCTCGCCGAGCAGAACCCCGAGCGGCTCCGGGAGCTCCAGGAGCTGTTCCAGCGCGAGGCCGAGAGGTTCAACGTCCTCCCGCTCGACGACCGGGTCACCGAGCGGGAGAACCCGGAGGTCGCCGGCCGGCTGGACCTGCACCTCGGACGCTCGACGCAGTCGTTCGGTCCGCGGGTGGGCCGGCTCACCGAAGAGGCGGCACCCAACGTCAAGAACCGCTCGCACGTCATCACCGCCGACCTCGAGCTCGTCACCGGCACCGACGGAGTGGTCGTCGCCCAGGGCGGCCGGTTCGGTGGCTGGTCGCTCTACGTCGTCGGCGGCGTGCCGCACTACGCCTACAACTTCGTCGGCCGCGACCTGACCGTCGTTCGCGGAGGGAAGGCGATGGCGCCGGGCCGCCACAGTCTGGTCGTCCGGTTCGACTACGACGGCGGGCCGCCCGGCAGCGGCGCCGAGGTGTCGCTGGAGGTCGACGGGACGCCGGTCGGCTCGGGGCGGATCCCGGTGACCACTGCGTACTACTTCTCGTTCGACGAGACGTTCAACGTCGGGGTGGACCGCGGCACGCCGGTGGTCGACGACTACCTTCCGGTCCGCAACCGGTTCGAGGGACTGATCCACCGGGTGCACTTCGACCTCGGGCCGGTCTCGGCGGCGGTCGCCGACGAGGAGCGCGCTCGCGCGCACCTGACCCACCAGTGACGCGGCTCAGTCCTCGCGCGTGACCTTGCGGGAGGTGCGCCCCTCCGACCGGTCGGCCAGCGAGATCTTGGTGCTGTCGGCCGGGCTGACCCCGTTGCGGACGGTGACCTCGACCAGGCCGTCGTCGAACTCGGCCGTGATCTGGTCGGCGTCCGTGCCCTCGGGGAGGGTGATGACGCGGCGGAACTCGCCGTAGAACCGCTCCCGGATCAGGAAGTCGGCCGACTCGTCCGCCGACCCGGGGCGGCGGGTCCCGGACACGGTGAGGACTCCGTGGCTGAAGCTCAGGTCGACGTCGTCAGGGTCGACGCCCGCCAGCTCGACCCGGATCACCAGGTCGTCGCCCTGCGCCAGGATGTCGGTGGCCGGCACCCACGCCGACGCGTGCGTGCGCTCGGACGCCTCGACGCCGTGCTCGCCCCCGCCGTGCAGGCCGATCGAGCGCATCCGCGCCAGCTCGCTGAAGAAGTCGGTGACGCCCTCGAAGGGGTTGCGGCGGTCAGTCATGGTTCTCTCCTCAGTCGTCGTCACGCAGCGGCTGGTCCAGGTCGACGCTGCGCAGGAACTCCCTGGCCACCGCCTCGTCGCTGCGACCGTCGGTGACCTCGGCGTTCATCTGCACCATCGCGTCCTCGCTGAGCTGCGCGGTTGACCGCGTCGACGACGTCCATGAACGCGTCGGAGTCGATCGAGTCCAGCTTGTCCTCGCCGACCACCATGACGACGTTCTGGGAGCCGAAGAGCAGCTCGGGGTCGTCGAGAAGCGTGTAGTCCCCCGTCTCGAGCTGCGGGTCGGTCGTGAAGGCGTCGACGGCGTCGGCGTCCCCGCGGTCGAGCGCGGTGTACTGCTGGCCCAGCTCCACTGCGGCGAAGGTCGCGTTGTCGATGCCGTAGACCTCCTGCAGCCCCGCGAGCCCGAGGTGGAGGTCCTCGAACTCGGGCCGGGCACCGAGGACGAACGAGTCGAGCCCGGCGAGGTCCCCGATCGCGGTCAGACCGTTCTCCTCCGCGAACGCGTTCGTGGTGGCGATCGCATCCTTGTTCTGGAACGGCGTCATCTCGCTCATGACCATGTCCTGGCCGGCGTAGAACTCCTTGGCCCGCTCGTAGGTCTCGTCGGGGTCGAGACCGGACACGTCCTCGCCGGCCACGATCGACAGCACGGTGCCGGTGTAGGCGACGTAGCCGTCGATGTCGCCGTCCTTGAGCGCCTGGTCGAGGTCCTCGGCCGGGCCGACACCCTTGCGCAGGTTCACGGTGTAGCCGTTGATTGCGAGCGACTGTCGCCACAGCTCGCCGAGGATGCGCGCTTCCGGGAACTCCTGGGTCCCGATCGTGACCCGCAGTGTTGCGCCCTGGGGCTGCGCGGAGGCGTCGCGCTCGTCGTTGGCCTCACCGCACGCCACGGTCACTGTCGCCAGGGCCGCGCCGACCAGGACGAGCCGAAGCCGCCGCGACCTCATGTGTCCGCTCCGGCCCTGGTCCTGACCGGCGGCTCGGCGATCCCGGCCCTCGTCCTTCTCCCGGGTCTCCTCGCGCAGCGCCTTGACCCAGCACCACGCCACACCGACGAGCACGAAGGTGAACGGCACCGACCCGAGCACGGCCGCCGATTGCAGGGCGGTCAGCCCACCGACGAGCAGCATCGCGCAGGCGATCCCGCCCATCAGGACGCCCAGCACGACGACGACGAACTTGGACGGGTCCAGCGAGCCGCGCGACGCCATGGTCGCCATGACCACCGACGCCGCGTCGGCGCCGCTGATGAAGAACAGGGCGATGAGCAAGATGCAGAGCGCGGAGGTGACCATCGGCAGGGGGAGCACGTCGAGCGCCGTGAAGAGGGACAGTTCCGGCGTCGCCAGCGCACCCACGATGTCCGCCTTGCCGCTGCGCTCGAGCTCGATGCCGACACCACCGACCACCGCGAACCAGAAGAAGCCGAAGCCGGTCGGCGCCGCGACCACGCCGATGATGAACTCTCGGATGGTCCGGCCGCGTGAGATGCGAGCGACGAACATGCCGACGAACGGCGCCCAGGAGACCCACCAGGCCCAGTAGAAGATCGTCCAGCCGGCCATCCACTGCTCGTCGCCCACGCCGGTCTGCATCGACATGGGGAGCACCTGGATGACGTAGTTCCCGATCGACTCGATGCCGTTCGAGATGACCAGGACGGTGGACCCGCCGGCGACGAGGAAGAAGAGGAACAGCCCGATCGTCGCGAACGAGCCCAGGTTGGCCAGGTAGTTGATGCCCTTCTCGACCCCCGACGTGGCCGAGATGAGGAACAGCGTGGTGACCGCGACGATGATGAGCACCGCCACCGTGTTCGACTTGCGGACGTCGAAGAGGTAGTTGAGGCCGCTGTTGAGCTGCAGGCCGCTCAGGCCGAGAGCGGTGGCGGTGCCGAACAGCGTGGCCACGATCGCCAGGGCGTCGACGAGCCGGCCTATCGGGCGGGTGGACGCGTTGGGGCCGAGGACCGGGGTGAAGGTCGAGCTGACCAGGATGGGCTGGTTCTTCCGGAAGCCGAAGTAGGCCATCGCCCCGCCCATGACGGCGTACATCGCCCAGCCGTTGAAGCCCCAGTGGAAGTAGGTGTAGCGCAGCGCGGTGAGCGCCGCGTCCTCGCTGCGCGGCTCGGCCAGGCCGTGGGGCGGTGCGGTCCAGTGCGAGACCGGCTCTGCGATGCCGTAGAAGAGCAGCCCGGCGCCGAGTCCGGCGGCGAACATCATCGAGATCCAGGAGAAGGTGCCGAAGTCGGGGCGCGAGTCGTCCGGGCCGAACCGGATCCGGCCGAACGGTGACACGGCCAGGTAGATACACAGGACCAGCACACCGGTGGCGATGAGGATGAACGCCCAGCCGAAGTTGCCGATCACCCATGTCAGCGAGGTCGACATCACCGAGCCCAGGCTCTTCGGCGCGAACAGCCCCCAGCCCACGAAGCCGGCGATCAGGATTGCCGAGCCCCAGAAGACAGGCGGGTCCACATCCTCCAAGTACCGCTTCATCCGGGCCCTCCCGAGAGTGGCTCGTCGCAGGTCCCGAGGTCAGGAGCGACGGTGCCGACCACCTTGGTAGCGCGGCGCGGTGGGTGTCAATGGATGAAAGTCAACCAATGAGATCGGTAATGGAAGTGGTGGCTGGCCGGCACGATCACCCGGCCACGACGCCCACCAATGCCACACCGCCGAGCAGCAGGACGCCCAGCACCAGGGCCAGTCCGCTGGCGGCGATCCGCTGCTCGTGACCGAGCCAGACGAACCCGACCACGGCGCTGATCCCCAGCAGGGTCAGCACCAGAGCCGGTACGCCGGTGCGCTGCGCGGTCAGGTGGCCCACCAGCAGCCCGGCCGCCACGAGCGACAGGGCGGTCCGCCGCCAGGAGAGCAGGGTCCGCTCGACCTGGTCGTCCAGCTCGTCGGGCGCGGGAGGCATGATCACAGCACCAGCACGACCAGGGCCGCCGCGACGACCATGAGCGCCAGGGCCAGCCACGCCAGCGTGGCGGTGCCGGGCAGCGGCGCGTGCAGCCTCATCGCGCGCTCGGTGGCCGCCCACCGCAGCCACGACGCCGCCGCGCCGAGCAGGCCGAGGATCACGAGCGTGACGGCCAGTGCGGTCTGCAGCCCGCGGGGCCCGTCCAGGGACACGGCATCCAGGGCCACGCCGCCCGCCAGCATGGCCAGGGAGGTCCGCACCCAGGCCAGGAAGGTGCGCTCGTTGGCAAGGCTGAACCGGGGGTCCGGGCGGGTCCCGACGGCGTACACCCACCTCGGCCACCCGTGGCCCTCCGGGCTGTCGTCGACGCTCACGACCAGGAGACCTCCTCGCCTCCCGAGTGAGCGTGCCACACGCGTCCGGTCAGCCCGCCGACCCCTGCTCCTCGCGGCCCCGGAAGTCGCGCCGCCGCGCGTTCACCGTGGCGGCAGCCTCGACGAAGGCCGGCACGAACGTCTCGGTCTCCAGCGCGCAGGCCGCATGGCCGGTGTCGATGTCGTGGATGGTCGCGCCCGGGATCGCTCGGGCGACCGCGATCTGGCGCGCCGGGGCGATGACGTGGTCGCGGCGGTTGACCACGACCGCGGTCGGTACGTCGATCTCGCCCAGCCACGGCCGCGAGTGGTGGCGGCCGAGCGCGGCGATGGCCTGGGCGACCGCCCACGGCGAGGTCGAACGCAGCTCGGCGAGAGCCCACTCCTCGATGTCGCGGGGCTCGAGGTCCAGGGCCTGGGCGGCCGCGCGCGAGGCGTGCACCGCCGTCCGCGACCGCGCGACGGTGCGCAGCCCGAGCATCGTCGCGCCCATCCCCGTGAAGAACGCCCGCTCCGGCAGCGTCATCTGGAACCGGTCCGTGGTCGCGCAGAGCACCAGGCCTCCCACCTTGTCGCCGTGCTGGCGCCAGACCCGCTGCGCCACGATCGACCCCATCGAGTAGCCGGCGACGATGGCCTCCTCGAGCTCGAGCACATCGATCAGTGCACCCACGTCGTCCGCGCAGTCGACCAGCGAGAACTCCTCCGAGCCGATCCCACGCCCGTGCCAGCGCAGGTCGAGGGTGACCACCCGGAAGCGTCGCGACAACGGCTCGATGGCCGGGAACCAGGTCAGCAGCCCGGTGCACCCCAGCGCGTGCAGCAGCACGATGGCGGGGGACTCGGGTGTCGGTCCCGGGGTGTCCGTGACGTACGTCGACCCGCGGCCCGGGAGCTCGACCATCCGGCCCTGGGGAATGCGCGCGTACGGCAGGTAGACCCTGCGGCGCAGACCGATGAGTGGGTTGATCTCACCCCACCACGGGCCTCGCTGCACTCGGCCCGCGGCGGGGACCCCGAAATTGCGCATGGTCCTCCGATCTAGAACACGTTACAGTTTTGCACGTGGCGACTGACGGTTTCACGCAGGTGGACCCCGGGCGCGCCCAGGAGAAGGCGGAGTCGCTGGCGGCCGTCCGGTCGGTGCTGGCCGACGTGCTGGACCGCGACGGCGGCTGGGCCGAGCTGGCCGAGGCCGGACTGCTGGGGCTCGCCGTCCCCGAGGCGTACGGCGGCGAGGGGCTCGGGCTGCCCGAGGTGAGCGTGCTGCTCCGCGAGACCGGCGCCCGCGCGAAGCACCTGCCGGTCTGGGAGACGCTCTGCTGCGGTGCGCTGGTGGTGGCGGCCGCGGGCACCGACGAGCAGAAGCAGGCCCTGCTGCCGGGCGTCGTGAGCGGCGACGTCCTCCTCACGCCCGCCTTCCGCGAGGCCGGCAGGCCGGTCAGCGGCACCCCCGCCACGACGTACGCCGACGGCACGGTCACCGGCCGCAAGATCGGCGTGACCTACGCGGACCGGGCGACCCGGCTGCTGGTCCCGGCGATGCACGACGACCAGCCGGTCGTGTGCCTGGTCGACGTCAGCGACCCGGGCGTCACCCTGCTCGAGTCGAGCTCGAGCGCCCGGATCACCACGCACACCGTCGTCCTCGACGGTGCCCGGGCCGAGCTGCTCGGCAGACCCGACGAGCAGAGCGGCGCCGCGCAGCTGCTGGCCGAGCGCTACGTCGCCGGCCTCTGTGTCACCGCCGCCGGGGTCGTGGCCGGCGCCCGCGACCTCACCGCGTCGTACATCAAGGGCCGCACCCAGTTCGGCCGGGCGCTGGCCGAGTTCCAGGCGGTCGCGATGCAGATCGCCGACGTCTACATCTCGTCGCGCACCCTCGACCTCGCGGCCGAGAACGCCGTGTGGCGGCTCGACCAGGGGCTCGACGTGAGCGACGACCTGGCGGTGGCGGCGTACTGGACCTGCACCGAGGGGCCCACGGCGCTGCGCACCTGCCATCACCTGCACGGCGGCATGGGCGTCGATGAGACCTACCCGCTGCACCACTACTTCAGCTGGGTCACCGACCTCACCCACGCCCTCGACGTGCGCGCCGAGGCCGTCCCGGTCGAGGACCCGACCACCAAGAACCTCGAGCTCAGCGAGGCGCAGCGGGCGTTCAAGGCCGAGACCCGCCACTACTTCTCCGGGCTGGCCAGTCACAACGAGCACCGCGAGATCGGCCTGGACAGGCACGGCGACGTCTACCAGCGCGTGGTCCGGCAGATGGGCGAGGACGGCAAGATGGGCGTCGGCTGGCCGAAGGAGTACGGCGGCCACGGGCTCGGCGAGATCGAGCAGACGATCTTCGCCAACGAGGCGCAGTACGCCGACGTGCACCTGCCCGCCGTCACCCTGCAGACCGTCGGGCCGACGCTGATCAAGTACGGCAGCGAGAAGCAGAAGGACCTGTTCCTCAAGCGGATCCTGGCCGGCGACGTGCACTTCGCGATCGGCTACTCCGAGCCGGACGCCGGCACCGACCTGGCCTCGCTGCGCACCACCGCGCGGCGGGACGGCGACCACTACGTCGTCAACGGCCAGAAGCTGTGGACCACCGGCGGCCACCAGGCCGACTACGTCTGGCTCGCTGTCCGCACCGACCCGGACGCCCCCAAGCACAAGGGCATCTCGATCCTGATCGTCGACACCACGGACCCCGGCTACTCACACACGCCGATCATCACCGCCGACGGCTCCCACCACGTCAACGCGACCTACTACAACGACGTCCGCGTCCCCGCCGACATGCTGGTCGGCGAGGAGAACCAGGGCTGGAAGCTGATCACCACCCAGCTCAACCACGAGCGGGTCATGCTCGGCCCGGCCGGCCGGATCGAGGGGCTGCGCGACCGCGTCCTCGACTGGGCGACCAAGGCGAGCGTGGTGGACCGCCCAGACGTGGTCGCGCTGCTCGGGCAGGTGACCGCGGTGTTCCGGGTCAACGAGCTGCTCAACTGGGAGGTCGCGCGGGCCGCGGCCGTAGGCCAGGAGAATGGAACCCAGCTCTCGGTCGCCGACGCGTCGTCGTCGAAGGTCTTCGCCGCTGACCAGGTGCAGCACCTGCTCGACGAGCTGACCCGCATCGTGCACCGCTACGGCGACCCGTCCGACGAGGAGTCCAGGATCCTCATGGAGTACCTCGACGGCCAGAAGAAGCGCAACCTGGTCCTGACGTTCGGCGGCGGCGTCCAGGAGGTGCAGCGCGAGCTGATCGCGATGTTCGGACTGGGCCTGCCCAGAGTCCCTCGATGAGCGACCGGCACGCCCGGATCATGGCCGAGGCCGAGCGGATCAAGGCACTCGGCGAGGCATCCGAGTCGGTCGCGCCGTACCCCGTCAACCAGGCCACCATCGGCACCTGGCTGGACGCCATGGGCTACGACAACGAGCGGTTCCGCCAGGGCGAGGCGCCGCCGTCGATGGCGCAGGTCTGGACGATGCCCGGGCTGGGCCGGAAGCGGCCGCCCGAGGACCCGCTCAGCCGGATGACCGAGTTCCTGACCGACGAGGGCTACACCGCCGTGCTCGGCACCAACTGCGAGCAGAGCTACGAGCGCTACCTCCGGGTCGGCGAGGAGGTCCGGGTCACCAGCGCACTCGACTCGGTGGCGGGGCCCAAGAACACCGCGATGGGCGAGGGTTACTTCGTGACCTCGCGCAACACCTGGTACGTCGGAGACGAAGTCGTTGCGACCATGCTGTTCCGGGTGCTCAAGTTCATCCCCCAGGGGGACTCGTGACCGTCCGCCCCATGGTGAACCGGGACTCGCAGTTCTTCTGGGACGGCACCAGGCTCGGCGAGCTCCGGATCCAGAAGTGCAACGCGTGCGGCGCGAAGCGGTTCCCGCCCGGCCCCGCCTGCCAGAGCTGCGAGGCCTACGACCGCGGCTACGACGTGGCCGCCGGCACCGGCACGGTGTTCTCGTACGTCGTGCACCGGCACCCGCCGGTCCCGGGCAAGGAGCTGCCGATCGTGATCGCGCTGATCGACCTCGACGAGGGGGTCCGCATGGTCGGCGAGGTGGTCGATGCCGTGTCCGAAGCCGGCGACGACCAGATCGAGATCGGAATGCGGCTCAGGGTCGACTTCAACACGATCGACGACGACCTGACCCTGCCGATCTGGAGGAAGGCCGAGTGACGACGTTCGAGGTGGGGCAGGTGATCCCCGAGTGGAGCCTGCCGATGACGCCGACCACGATCGTCAGCACCGCGATCGCCACCCGGGACTGGCAGGACGTCCACCACGACCGGGACATCGCCCAGGCGGCGGGGTCGAAGGACATCTTCATGAACATCCTGACCACCAACGGCTTGGTCGAGAGGTTCGTCGTCGACTGGGCCGGCCCCGACACGGAGCTCAAGGGCATCGCGATCCGCCTGGGGGCGCCGGCTCACCCCTACGACACGCTCACCTTCAGCGGGACCGTCGCATCCGTCGAGGACGGGATCGTCACGATCGACATCATCGGCCGGGTGTCGCTCGGTGACCACGTGACCGGGACCGTGCGGGTGGTCGCCCAGTGACGATCTCGGGGAAGGCCGCGATCGCCGGGATCGGCGCCACCGAGTTCTCCAAGGCATCCGGCCGCTCCGAGCTCCAGCTGTCCGTCGAGGCCGTCCGCGCCGCGCTGGCCGACTGCGGGCTGCGCGTCGACGACGTGGACGGGCTCACGACGTTCACCATGGACACCTCCTCCGAGATCGCGGTCGCTCGCGAGCTCGGCATGGAGGAGATGCGGTTCTTCAGCCGGATCAACTACGGCGGCGGCGCGGCCTGCGCGACGGTGCAGCAGGCGGCCATGGCGGTCGCCACCGGCGTCGCGGACGTCGTGGTCTGCTACCGCGGCTTCAACGAGCGGTCCGAGTCCCGCTTCGGCCAGTTCTCGCTCGCCGCTGCCACGCAGGTGAACACCAACGGCCTCGACAACGCCTGGTCCTACCCGATGGGGCTCGGTACGCCGGCCGCCACGGTCGCGATGCAGGCCAGGCGCTACATGCACGACTACGGCGCCACGTCCGAGGACTTCGGGGCGGTCGCCGTCGCCGACCGCCGGCACGCGGCGACCAACCCGGCGGCGTTCTTCCACGAGAAGCCGATCACCCTCGAGGACCACCAGGCCTCGCGGATGATCGTGGACCCGCTGCACCTGCTCGACTGCTGCCAGGAGAGCGACGGGGCGGTCGCCCTGGTCGTCACCTCGGTCGAGCGGGCGCGCGACCTTCGCCAGAAGCCCGCCGTGGTGGCCGCCGCCGCGCAGGGGAGCGGCGCCGACCAGTACGTCATGACGTCGTACTACCGCGACGACATCGGCATCCCCGAGATGGGCGTGGTGGGCCGCGAGCTGTGGCGCCAGTCGATGCTCGCGCCCGACGACATGCCGATGGCGATCCTCTACGACCACTTCACGCCGTACGTCCTGATGCAGCTGGAGGAGCTCGGCTTCTGCGGTCGCGGCGAGGCGAGGGACTTCATCAAGGATGGTGCGATCGAGGTCGGCGGCCGGCTGCCGCTCAACACGCACGGCGGCCAGCTGGGCGAGGCCTACATCCACGGCATGAACGGCATCGCGGAGGCGGTCCGCCAGCTCCGCGGCACCTCGGTCAACCAGCTCCCCGACGTCCCCCACGTGCTGGTCACCGCCGGCACGGGCGTCCCGACCAGCGGGCTGATCCTCACCGAGGCGGGTTGAGCCATGGAGATGGATGAGTTCGGCCCCGGCATCGGGTTCTGGATCTCCGTGGGTCTCGGACTGGTGGTCGGCGTCGTCACCTTCTTCGCGGGCGCGGGGTGGCTGGTCGCCGCCATCGTGTGGGTGGTCGTCACCGTGGTGCTGCTGCTCATGCTGTCCTGACCGGCGGCCCTCGACGGGAGATGAGGCGAGCAGGTTGCCTCGGCTAGTGCAGCTCTCGGTGTACAGACCACTCGGTGACGCGCAGGGGCTGTCGTCACGCACCATGCCCACAAGCGGGGCAACAGTCGAGTTACAGCTGTGCGCGGTCTCCACGATCGGCCTACGAAATATCCGGCCCGGGGGCCGATTGGCCCGTCTCACGGCTCTGACCTGCCGAAACAGTGGAAAGTTACCGCGCCGTGTGCGATTCGCAGACCAGGCCTACCGTCTCGCGCTGTCGAAATATCCCGGCGGGGCCGGGAAGCCAAGGGGAGTCGCATGGCACCCGGAGGAAGCAGCTTCCAGCTGACGCGACACGCTCGAACCGCGCATCAGCATCGTCGTGCCCGCACTCAACGAGGCCCTGAACCTCGCCGTCGTGCTGCCGCAGCTGCCGGACGTGCACGAGGTCATCCTCGTCGACGGCGGCTCCGTCGACGGCACCATGGGGCCGCCCGGCGCGCGCTGCCGAGCATCATCGCCGTCCGGCAGCAACGCAAGGGCAAGGGCAACGCGCTGGCCGCCGGGTTCGCGCGGGCGACCGGCGACATCGTCGTGATGTTCGATGCCGACGGATCGGCCGACCCGGCGGAGATCACCCGGTTCGTCGACGCGCTCAAGGCCGGCGCGGACTTCGCCAAGGGGACGCGCAACACCGCTGGTGGAGGTTCCGCCGACATCACACCGGTGCGGCACGTCGGCAACCGGTTCCTCAACACGGTCTTCAACCTGGGCTTCCGGACCCGGTTACAGCGACCTCTGCTACGGCTACAACGCGTTCTGGGCCGACCTGATCCCGCTGCTCGACCTGCCCGAGCACAGCGTTGCCCGCGTCCGGCGGCGGCAGGATGCTGTGGGGCGACGGGTTCGAGATCGAGACCGTGATCAACTGCCGGTTCGCAGCCGCGCGTGTCGCGATCACCGAGGTGCCCTCGATGGAGAAGCTGCGGCTGTTCGGGGAGTCCAACCTGCATGCCGTCTCCGACGGTCTGCGGGTGCTCCGGACCCTCTTCACCGAGTGGCGCCGCGCCCGGGCCACGTACCAGGCTCGAGCGCAGCCTCGACATCATCCGCCAGCCGGTCGTCAAGGGCACTCCGGCGATGCCCACCAGCCAGACCGCCTGACCCGTCCCACCCATCCCTCCGGAAGGACCCGAAACCCACTCACCCCCACCGGAACGCCGGCCGAGCCGCAGAGATACGACCGTTTGCCAGACCCCAGGGGAGCGGATCGACACGGAGATCGACGCGACTCGGCCGGTCTTGTCTTCTAGGCTCGCGGCGTGCCCCTTCCCGACCTCTCCGCCGAGGAGCAGCGCGTCCTCGGGGTGCTCCTCGAGAAGCAGGTGACCGTCCCGGCGTCGTACCCGATGACGCTCTCCGCGGTCCGCACCGGCTGCAACCAGTCGAGCAGCCGTGATCCGATCGTCGACTACGACGAACCGAGCGTCGAGGCGACCCTGCGCGGGCTCAAGGACCGCCAGCTGGTGCGCATCGTGTGGGCCGACAAGGGCCGGCGCACCCTGAAGTACCACCAGACGCTCTCCGAGGTCCTGGAGCTGAACGACGCCGAGAAGGCGCTCGTGACCGTGCTGCTGCTGCGCGGTGCGCAGGCGCCCGGCGAGCTCAGGACCCGCACCGACCGGCTGCACGGCTTCGCCGACCGCGGCGAGGTCGAGGTCGTCCTCGCCGACCTGGCCGCCCGGCCCGAGCCGCTGGCCCGCGAGCTGCCCCGCCAGCGCGGGCAGCACGACACCCGTTGGGTGCACCTGCTGGGCGACGTGCCGTTGGCGGAGAGCGTGGTCGCCGCGGCGGAGTCGGCAGTGGACCGCGAGGTGCCGCTCGCCGCCGGCCCCGAGGCGCGCGACGAGAGAGTGCGTTCGTCCTACGACGCGGTCGCCACGGGCTACGCCGACCACCTGGCCGACGAGCTGCTCGCCCAGCCGTTCGAACGCTGGCTGCTCGACCGGATCGCGGCGCACGCCGATGGTGGCCCGGTGGTCGAGGTGGGCTGCGGCCCGGGGCACGTGACGGCGTACCTCGCCGACGCCGGCGCCGACGCGAGCGGCATCGACCTGTCGCCGGGCATGGTCGAGGAGGCGCGGCGTCGCTTCCCGGACGGCGACTACCAGGTCGGCGACCTGCGCCGGCTGATGCGGCCGACGTACGGCGCGGGCTGGTCCGCAGTCCTCGCGTGGTACTCCCTCATCCATCTGGCCGCGTCCGAGCTGCCCGACGCCCTCGCCGCCCTGGCCCGGCCGCTGGTCCCGGGCGGCTGGCTCGTCGTCGGCCTGCACACGGGCGCGAGGATCCGCCATCTCGACGAGTGGTTCGACGCTCCGGTCGACCTCGACTTCGTCCTGCACGACCTGGCCGAGGTGGTGCGCCTGGTCGAGGACGCCGGGATGACCGACGTGGAGTGGTACCACCGTGGCGCGAAGCCCTGCCCGTGGCGAGATCAGCGAGCGGCTCTACGTCGTGGGCCGGAAGCCGGCCTGACATGCGCGTGCTGTTCTCGTCCACGTCCGGCCACGGCCATGTCATCCCCATGCTCCAGCTCGCGCGCGCGTTCATGGCCAGCGGGCACGACGTCCGGTGGGCCACGGCGGCGCACGCAATGCCCCTGGTGACGGCCGCCGGTGTCGAGGCCGTCCCAGCCGGGGCGAGCGGCGCCGCCGGGGCTGCACTCCGCGGCGAGGTCCTCGCGCGGGCACAGGAGCTGCCGGGCGCCGAGCGGGCAGCATTCGTCTTCCCTCGCATGTTCGGCGAGGCGTTGACCCCTCCCATGGCCGCGGACCTGCTCGACCTCGCCCGGGACTGGAGCCCCGACCTGCTCGTCCATGAGCACGCTGAGCTGGCGGCGCCCTTGGTCGGCACGCTCCTTGGCGTCCCCAGCGTCACCCACTCCTTCGGCACCGCGGTGCCGGTGGCGATCCTCGAGGACACCGCAGCGCGGCTGGCACGGCTGTGGCGCGAGCACGGCCTCGACGTCCCGCGGTACGCCGGCTGCTTCCGGGCCGGCTACCTCGACATCTGCCCACCGTCAGTGCAGGCGACTCCGGTAGACCACATTCCCGGCCTCCAGGCCCTGAGGCCGGTGTCCGCGACGGCGCCCGCAGCTCCTGCCCACGGTGATCCACTCGTCTACGTCACCCTGGGCACCGTCCAGAACCGACCCGAGCTGCTGCGCGAGGTGGTCGAGGGGGTCGCTGCACTGCCGGTCCAGGTGCTGGTGGCGCTCGGGCCCCAGACCGAGCCGGCGGCGCTGGGTGAGCAGCCAGGGAACGTGCATGTGGAGTCCTGGGTCGACCAGGCCGAGGTGCTGGGCCGATGCACGGCAGTGGTCTCGCACGGTGGCTCCGGCACCTTCCTGGGCGCACTCGGGCAGGGACTGCCCCAGCTCTGCCTGCCCCAGGCGGCCGACCAGTTCCGCAACGCGGAGGGCGGCGTGCGAGCGCGGGCCGCACTGGTCCTGGGACCAGCGGAGACGACCTCGGCCTCGGTGCGGACCGCCGTCGAGAGCTTGCTGGCCGATCCCGAGCTGCGCGGCGGTGCCGAGCGGGTGGCGGCCGAGATCGCGGCGATGCCCGGTCCTGACGAGGTGGTCCGGCTGCTCGCGTAGAGTCGCCGACGTCCACCACGACCCGAGGGGGTGAGTCCCATTTCCGCTGTCACCGACGCCGCCGCGCGGCGCGACGAAAGGCACGTGCATGGAACCCACCTCGACCACTCACCTCACCGCTGACGACGGCACCCGTCTCGCGGTCCACCTGACCGGCTTCGGCGCACCGCTGCTGTGCCTGCCGGGCGGACCGATGCTCGACTCCGGCTACTTCCGCGACCTCGGCGGGCTCGCCGCGCAGCGTGCCTGCGCGCGCCTCGACCTCCGCGGGACCGGCGACTCGGAGAGCCCGGCCGACCCCGCGTCGTACCGCTGCGACCGGCAGGTCGCCGACGTCGAGGCGGTACGCCGCCATCTCGGCCTCGACCGGCTCGACCTGCTCGCCCACTCCGCGGGCGCCAGCCTCGCCTACGCCTATGCAGCGGCGCACCCGGACCGCGTGGCGCGGCTGGTCCTCGTGGCGCCGAGCGTGCGTGGCCTGGACATCGAGATCACCGACGAGGCCCGGTCGGAGGTCGCTCGGCTGCGCGAGGGCGAGCCGTGGTACGCCGACGCCGCGGCCGCCCTGGCCCGCGTTCAGGCCGGCGCCGGTGGCGAGGCCGACTGGGCAGCGATCTCGCCGTTCATGTACGGCCGGTGGGACGACGAGGTCCGGGCCTTCGAGACCTGGATGGACGAGCGTCGCGACGACGACAAGGTGATGGCGTTCATCTCGGACGGTGCCTTCGACCCCCCCGAGTCCACCCGCGCCGCACTCGCGGGGCTCCACGTCCCGGTGGTGGTGCTGGCAGGCGCGCTCGACTCCGGCAACCCGGTGCCGGCGATGGCCGAGGTCGCCGGGGTCTTCCCGCGCGCCGACTTCGTGGTGCAGGAACGCGCCGGTCACTTCCCGTGGATCGACGACCCGCGGGAGTTCGCGCGGCTGCTGGCGCCCTTCTTGAGCGACTGACCGTCAGCTGAGCGTCAGGACGACGTCGCCGAGCACGGGCGCACCGTCCCGATCACCGTCGCTCGCGACCGTGGCCCGACCGACGATCCGACCGTCCTCCAGCCAGCCCTGCACGCGGAGGGTCTCGCCGGGGTAGACCACGCCGGAGAACTTGACCGCGAAGCCGCCGACCCGGGTCGCGTCGCCGCCGAGCAGCGCCGTGGTGAGCTCGCGCAGCACGATCCCGTAGGAGCAGAGCCCGTGCAGGATCGGCGCCGGGAACCCGGCCGCCTTGGCGAAGTCGGGGTCGGAGTGGAGCGGGTTCCGGTCCCCGCAGAGCCGGTAGAGGAGCGCCTGCTGGGGGGAGATCGCGTACGTCGTCTCGGCATCCGGCGGCCGGTCCGGCAGCTCGACCGCCTCGACGGTGCCGCGGTCGCCGCCCCAGCCGCCCTCGCCGCGCACGAAGATCGACGACCTCGTGGTCCACAGCTCCTCACCGGCCAGGTCACCGGTCTGGGCGGTGGCGACACCCTCCTGCCAGATCACCGCGGCCTTGCCCTTGTCCCAGACATCGGTCAGCGTCGTGCGGACGGTCGCCGAGCCCGACGTCGGCAGCGGCGCGTGCACGGTGATCGCCTGCGAGCCGTGCACGACCTGGGACAGGTTGATGGCGCAGCCCGGCAGGTCCAGCGGCGGCGGGTCGGTCATGTGGAACGTCGGCACCACCACGCCGAACGACGGCAGCACCTGCAGGCTCGCGCCGTCGGTGGTCCAGCGGAGCGCGTCGGGGCTCACGTGGTCGCCCGGGCGCGAGCCGGCGCCGATGGCGAGGTGGTAGAGCAGCACGTCGCTCGAGGTCCACGAGAACGACACCTCGCCGACCTCGGCGCCAATCGCTTGTTCGGGGTTGATGGGCATGTGGTTGCGTTCCGCTTCGTCGTCGCGTTGGGCAGCTGTGGTCAGGTCTTGCTCTGAGGTGCAGTCTCGCTGTGGTTTCCGTCGACACGTCGCAAACGGACCTCCCCCGCTTCGCTCCTCCGGTCAGTTTCCGACGGGTCGACGGGGGCTGTGCTTGCGTCTCTTGTGCTTGCGTCCCCTGTGCGTGCGTCCATCGCGATGTCGAGGGCGGCGAGGTAGCCGAAGGCGAGCGCCGGCCCGATGGTGGCGCCGGGGCCGGCGTAGGTGTGGCCCATCACCGCGGACGAGACGTTGCCGGCGGCGTACAGGCCCCCGATGACCGAGCCGTCCGGCCGCAGCACCCGGGCGCGCTCGTCGGTGACCAGACCGCCCTTGGTGCCGAGGTCGCCCGGCACGATCTTGACGGCGTAGAACGGCGCCTGGTCGATGGTGTTGAGCGACGGGTTCGGCTTCACGGTCGGGTCGGAGTAGTACTTGTCGTAGGCCGACTCGCCGCGGTGGAAGTCCTCGTCGACACCGCTCCTGGCGAAGCCGTTGAAGCGGTCGAGCGTCGCGCGCAGGGCGTCTGCCGGTACGTCGATCTCGGCGGCCAGCGCATCGAGGGTGGCGGCCTTCTTGACCGTGCCGTGCTGGTACCAGCGCCCGGGGAACGGCTGGCGCGGCGAGAGCCCGGCGAACAGGTAGCGGTTGCGGTAGCGCTGGTCGATCACCATCCAGCTCGGGACGTGGCCCACGCCGGTCGCCTCGCCGTCGTACATCGCGTGCACGGCCTCGACGTAGGGGAGCGCCTCGTTCATGTAGCGCCGGCCGGCCTGGTTCACGATGATCGAGCCGGGCAGGTTGCGCTCGGCCAGGCAGAACCACGGCCCGTTCGGCAGCGGGATCGTCGGACCCCACCACGCGTCCTCCATCAGTGCGGTCCCGGCCCCGGCCGCGATGCCGGCGAGGATGCCGCCGCCGGCGTTGAACTGCGAGCCGGTCGTCCACTCCACCGAGGTGGGGTGCGGTTGGTACTTCTCCCGCATCTCGAGGTTCTTCTCGAAGCCGCCGCTGCCGAGGATCACGCCACGGCGGGCCCGGATCACCGACTCCTCGCCCGCTCGGGTGACCCGGACCCCGGTGACCCGGCCGTCGTCCAGCAGCAGGTCGGCGAGCTCGGTGTCGTAGTGGACCGGCACCCGCGCGTCCATCAGCCCCTTGCGCAGGCCGATCACGATTGCGTTGCCCATGGCGTACATCCGGCGGCGCAGCAGGCCGCTGATGACGCGGTTGACCAGGACCTTGATCATCGTCACCGGGCCGCGCCAGGTGCGCAGGCCGAGGCTGATCTTCCGGAAGTCGGCCTGCGTCACAATCATGTTCGCCGGCGCCTTGGTGTACTGGGGGTGCAGCCGGTCGAGCTCGGCGCCGAGGAACCGCGCGTCCATCGGGACCGGCTCGCAGGAGCGGCCCGCGGCGCGGCCGCCGGGCGCCTCGGGGTGGTAGTCGGCGTACTGCGGCACCCACTGGAACCGCACCGGTGTCTGCGCGTGGATGAAGTCGAGCACCTCGGGGCCGCGGTCGAGGTAGGTGTCGCGGCGGACCTTCGGGACCTCGTCACCGACGATCGAGTCGAGGTAGAGCTTGGCCTGAGCGAGGTCGTCGTCCGAGACCTGGCCGGCCTTCCTGAGCGCGGCGTTGCCGGGCATCCAGACCCCGCCGCCGCTGCGGGCCGTGGACCCGCCGAAGTAGCCCGACTTCTCGACCAGGACGACGTCCAGCCCCTGCTTCGCAGCCGCCAGCGCGGCACACATCCCGGCCCCACCGGCGCCTACCACGACGACATCGACTTCCCCGGGCAGCGAGTCCGGGAGAGGGGCGCTCATGGCGCAAAACTGTAACAGGTTCTACTATTCGTCGGTGACCTCCCAGGATCCCGCACGGCCCGACGTGGGGGCCGCAGTGGAGCGCCTGGCCACCGCCCTGGAGACCCGGGTCCCGTGCGCGGCGGTGCGCGATCTCATCGGCACCGACGACCTCCCGGCGGCGTACGCCGTGCAGCAGGGCCTGGTGCAGAGGCGCCTCGCGTCGGGCGCCACGGTCGTCGGCCGCAAGATCGGCGCCACGTCCGAGGCCGTGCAGAACCAGCTGGGCGTCGACCAGCCCGACTTCGGCTACCTGCTCGACGACATGGACGTCAGCGACACCGGGCCCGATTCGAGGGGCCCGATCTCGATGCGGACGCTGCTGCAGCCGCGCGTGGAGGCCGAGGTCGCGTTCCGGCTGGGTCGCGACATCGACCCGGCCGACGATGCCGACATCACCATCGAGCTGGTGCGCGACGCCGTCGAAGTCGCCCTGCCCGCGCTGGAGATCGTCGACTCGCGGATCGACCAGTGGGACATCGGGTTCACCGACACGGTGGCCGACAACGCCTCGAGCGGGCTGTTCGTCGTGGGCAGGGACGGCAAGCCGCTCGACGAGATCGAGCCTCGGGACGTCGAGATGTCGCTGACCATCAACGGCGAGGTGCGGTCATCCGGCACCGGCGCGGCCTGCCTCGGCGACCCCCTCGAGGCGCTGCGCTGGCTGGCCGTGCAGTGCCACCGGTTCGGCGACCCGCTCCGGGCCGGCCAGGTCGTGCTGTCCGGTGCCCTGGGTCCGTTCGTGCCGTTCGCCGCGGGAGACCGCGTCGAGGCGTCCATCAGTGGTTTCGCGCCGCTCGTCGCACACTTCGAGGAGTAGAGATGACCAAGGCAACCGCGGCCATCGTCGGACCGGGCAACATCGGGACCGACCTCATGTACAAGCTGCTGCGCTCCCAGGTGATCGAGCCGCGCTGGATGATCGGCGTCGACCCGAGCAGCGAGGGGCTCAAGCTCGCCGCCGACCAGGGGCTGGTCTCGACCCACGAGGGCGTCGACTGGCTGCTCAAGCAGGACGAGCTGCCGGACCTGATCTTCGAGGCGACGTCTGCCTACGTGCACCGCGAGTACGCCCCGCGCTACCAGGAGGCCGGCATCCGCGCGGTCGACCTCACGCCTGCCGCGGTCGGTCCGGCCGTGATCCCGCCGGTCAACGGCGAGGAGCACGTGGGCGCGATGAACGTCAACATGATCACCTGTGGAGGCCAGGCCACGATCCCGATGGTGGCGGCGGTGTCGCGGGCGGCGGCGCCGTTCGGGGGAGTGTCGTACGCCGAGATCGTCGCCTCGGTCTCGTCGGTCTCCGCCGGCCCGGGCACGCGGGCCAACATCGACGAGTTCACCCGGACCACGGCCGCCGGCGTGGAGACGATCGGCGGTGCCGAGCGCGGCAAGGCGATCATCATCCTCAACCCGGCCGAGCCGCCGATGATCATGCGCGACACGATCTTCTGCGCCGTACCTCCCGACGCCGACCGGGACGCGATCGTGCAGTCGGTGTCTGCGATGGAGAAGGCCGTCCAGGAGTACGTGCCTGGCTACCGGCTCCTCCAGGAGCCGCAGATCGACGAGCCGTCGGCGGCGACCCAGGGCCAGGTGAAGGTGTCGATCTTCGTCGAGGTGGAGGGCGCCGGCGACTACCTGCCGCCGTACTCCGGGAACCTCGACATCATGACGGCCGCCGCAGCGCAGGTCGGCGAGAACATTGCTCGATCTTTGGCAGCGAGGGCGACCGCATGACCGACATCAAAGCCCCCCACTTGAACGAGCTGGGCCGCACCTGGTCCGGCAGCCACGGCGACGAGCCGTGGGGGAAGCTCGACCTCCGGCTGACCGACACCTGCCTGCGCGACGGGTCGCACCACAAGCGCCACCAGTTCACGGCCCAGGAGTGCCACGACATCGTGGAGGCGCTCGACGCCTCCGGGGTGCCGGTCATCGAGGTGACCCACGGCGACGGGCTCGGCGGGTCGTCGTTCAACTACGGCTTCTCCAAGACCTGGGAGCAGGAGCTCATCAAGATCGCGGCCGAGACGGCCAAGCGCGCCAAGATCGCCTTCCTCATGCTCCCCGGCGTGGGCACCAAGGACGACATCCGCGCGGCCCAGGACAACGGCGGCCAGATCTGCCGGATCGCGACCCACTGCACCGAGGCCGACGTCTCGATCCAGCACTTCGGCCTGGCCCGCGAGCTCGGCCTGGAGACCGTGGGCTTCCTGATGATGTCGCACACCCAGCCGCCCGAGGTGCTGGCCAAGCAGGCCCGGATCATGGTCGACGCGGGCTGCCAGTGCGTCTACGTCGTCGACTCGGCCGGCGCGCTGATCATGGAGCAGACCGCCGACCGGGTCGCGGCGCTGGTGGCCGAGATCGGCGACGTCGCCGATGTCGGCTTCCACGGCCACGAGAACCTCGGCCTCGGCGTCGCCAACACGATCATTGCCGCCCGCGCCGGTGCCACCCAGATAGACGGCTCGGTCCGACGCTTCGGCGCGGGTGCCGGCAACACTCCGCTCGAGGCGTTCATCGGGGTGTGCGACAAGCTCGGCTGGACCACCGGCGTCGACTTCCTGCAGATCGTCGACGCCTCCGAGGACGTCATCAGGCCGGCCATGCCGGAGGAGTGCCAGCTCGACCGGATGACGCTGATGATGGGCTATGCCGGCGTCTACTCGTCGTTCCTCAAGCACGCCGGCAACGCCGCCGACCGCTACGGCGTCTCCGGCGCCAAGATTCTGCTCGAGGCCGGCCGGCGCAAGCTGATCGGGGGTCAGGAGGACCAGCTGATCGACATCGCGCTGATGCTGAAGGCAGAGGCAGGAGGGACGCATGAGGCGGATCTGTGATATGCAGTGAGCACGACTGTCCATGGGCCCGGACCCTGCCTGCCGCTTCAGGCGATCGAGGGACGCCCATGAACATCTCATTCGAGCCCGCCGTGCGTCACCACGGCCTGGTCCAGAGCGACGAGGGGCCAGAGGCCGGTCGCCGGTACCGCCTCACGATCACGTCCTCCTCCGCGTTCGAGGATCCGCAGCATCCGGACGTCACCGGTGATGACCGGTGG
This sequence comes from uncultured Actinomycetota bacterium, assembly GCA_963798045.1. Taxonomy (GTDB): domain Bacteria; phylum Actinomycetota; class Actinomycetes; order Propionibacteriales; family Nocardioidaceae; genus Nocardioides. The sequence goes on along the minus strand of CAWCSB010000001.1, from coordinate 59,295 downwards.
GGTCAGCTCCGGACCGTCGAGGTCCGCGCACACAGCCTGAAGGCCGCGTTGCTGAAGGCCGCCAGGCTGCCCCTGCAGATCTGGTTCGAGGCGGACGGCGACGCGCCCGTCCTGCCCGCGGAGCAGCTGCGCTGATACTGTGACAACGTGTCACAGACAATTCGACGAATCTCGCTACGGGTTCCGGAGCCGACCGTGTCGGTGCGGCAGGGCGGTGGCGAGCCGCTGCTGCTGATCCACCCGTTCATGCTCAGCCACGAGGTCTGGGCGGACGTCGTACCCACGCTTGCCGAGCAGTACGACGTCGTCGCGGCCACGCTGCCCGGCCACTGGGGAGGTCCGCACCTGCGTCGGCGCGACGTGTCGTTGGACGCGTTCGCCGACGGCCTCGAGGAGCTGCTCGACGATCTCGGCTGGGAGACCTGCCACGTGGCCGGCAACTCGATCGGCGGCTGGCTGGCCCTCGAGCTGGCCCGCCGTGGCCGGGCCCGGTCGGTGGTCGCCATCGCACCTGCCGGCGGCTGGAAGCGGTTCTCCTGGGCGCAGACGCTGGCGGGCCTGAAGTTCCTGATGCTTGCCCCGATCGCGTTCCTGGGCCGGGCGATCGGCGACCTGGCCCGCACCACGCGCCCGCTCGTCCGTCTCGCGCTGCGGGTCGTCAGCTCGGACCCGGCGCGGATGACGCGGCGCCAGCAGGACGCGTTCGTCCGCGCTGCGACACACTGCTCGGCGTTCCTTCCGTACTTCTGGTCCGACCTCCGCCGCGGCGGCATCGGTGACCTCGGCCGGATCGACGTCCCGGTGCGGCTGGTCCTCTGCGAGGACGACTGGCTGCTCCCGCCGGCGCGATACGGCGCGATGTTCCGCCATCAGCTCGGCGATGCGGACGTCGTGGAGCTCCAGGACGTCGGCCACGTCCCGATGTACGACGACCCCGACGCCATCGCCCGGCTGATCGCCGAGCACGTCGGCCGCCAGTCGGAGCAGTCGGCGCGCACCGCCTAGGAGTCTGCTGAAGTCGGTAGCCGCCGTCGTCGCCCGATGGCAGGGTCGCGTGCATGAAGACCCCCAAGGAGACGTTGATCGAGTACCTGCAGTCCGCCCGCGACGCGATGGTGTGGAAGGTGGAGGGGCTGAGCGACTACGACGCGAGAAGGCCGCTCACACCGACCGGCACCAACCTGCTCGGGCTGGTCAAGCACCTCGCCAGCGTGGAGCTCGGCTACTTCGGTGACACGTTCGGACGCCCCAGCGGGATCGAGCTGCCCTGGCACGACGACGACGCCGACCCCAACGACGACCTCTACCTCACCGCCGACGAGAGCCGGGACTGGGTGCTCGACCTCTACCGGACGGCGTGGGCGCACGCCGCGGTCACTTTCGAGGAGTGCGAGCTCGACACCGTGGGCCGGGTGCCGTGGTGGGGCGACCGGGGCGAGGTCACGCTGCACCAGATCCTCGTGCACATGGCCACGGAGACCAGCCGGCACGCCGGTCACGCGGACATCGTGCGCGAGCTCGTCGACGGCCAGGCCGGCCGCAAGGCCGGCGATCCGAACATGGACGAGTCGTACGACTGGGCGGCCCACGTCGCGCGCGTGGAGGCTGCGGCGAAGGCGGCTGAGCAGCGCTGAGACCTGCCTCTTCCCGGGTGGCCTCGACTCCGGACTAGAACGTGTTCTAGTATTGGGTTGCACCACAGGAGGAGGAGGGGCAAATGTCCCAGACTGTGCTCGACGGGGTCCGAGACCTGCTGCCCACGTTCCGTGACCGGGCTGACGAGGCCGAGCGCCTGCGCGTCGTCCCGGAGGCGTCGATCAAGGAGCTGGAGGAGGTCGGGTTCTTCCGGCTGCTCCAGCCCCGGCGATTCGACGGCCTCGAGGCCGACCCGGTCACGTTCTACACAGCGGTCCGCGACATCGCCAGCGCGTGCGGCTCGACCGGCTGGGTGTCCAGTGTGGTCGGCGTGCACCCGTGGCAGGTGGCGCTGTTCGCTGACGAGGCGCAGCAGGCGGTCTGGGGCGAAGACACCAACACGCGGCTGAGCTCGTCGTACGCGCCGACGGGCAAGGCCACGGTGACCGAGGGCGGCTACACGCTCAGCGGCAAGTGGAGCTTCAGCTCCGGCTGCGACCACTGCACGTGGGTGCTGCTCGGCGGTCTGGTGTTCAACGAGGACGGCAACGTCGTCGACTTCAAGACGTTCATGGTCCCGCGCAAGGACTACACGATCAACGACGTCTGGCACATGATCGGCCTGTCCGGGACCGGCTCCAACGACATCGTCGTGGACGAGGTGTTCGTGCCCGAGGCGTTCACCCTCAGCATGGGCGAGACCGGCCAGTGCAAGGGCCCCGGCCAGGAGCAGAACACCTCCGACCTCTACAAGCTGCCGTTCCACTCGATCTTCACCGGCACCATCACCACGCCGATCATCGGCATGGCGATGGGCGCCTACAACGAGCACGTCGAGATGCAGCAGAAGCGCACCCGCGCCGCCTACCTCGGCGAGAAGGCCTCGCTCGACCCGTTCGCCGCGGTCCGGATCGCCAAGGCGTCCTCCGAGATCGACGCCGCCTGGGCGCTCCTGGTCAACAACATCCGCGAGGAGCAGGATCACGTCGCCAAGGGCGAGCAGATCCCGCTGAAGGTCCGGCTCAAGGTCCGTCGCGACCAGGTGCTCGGCTCGCAGCGCGCGATCGACGCGATCGACTCGCTGTTCGAGGCGTCCGGCGGCCGCGCGCTCACCGAGGGGACGCCGCTGCAGCGGGCCTGGCGCGATGCGCACGCCGGCCGGGTGCACGCCGCCAACGACCCCGAGCGGGCGCTGCAGATGTACGGCGCCCACGAGTTCGGCCACAAGATCGATCCCGGGATGTACTGATGGGCCAGCCCTTCGACAAGGAGTCGGTCCGCCGCTCCGCCAAGGCGAAGGACCTGACACTCAACTACTACGAGGCAGGGCCCACCCTGAGTGATGGAGCCCCGACCGGGATCGGCGGCGACCTGCCGCTGCTGATGCTGCACGGTGGCGGCCCGGGTGCGTCCGCCTGGTCCAACTTCGGCGCCGCGCTGCCCCGGTTCGCCTCGTCGTTCCGCACCCTGCTGGTCGACCAGCCCGGGTTCGGTGGCTCCGACAAGCCGCCGGTGGTCGGCAACTACTTCCGCTTCTCCATGGACCACGTCGTCGCGCTGCTCGACGAGCTCGGCATCGAGCGGGTGCATCTGCTCGGCAACAGCCTCGGCGGCGGTACGGCCGCCCGCCTGGCCATTGAGCATCCCGACCGGGTCGGCCGGCTGATCCTGATGGGCCCGGGCGGGCTGTCGCTCAACCTGTTCCACGCCGACCCCACCGAGGGCGTCAAGCGGCTCACCGAGTTCAACCTGGAGCCGAGTCGCGAGGCGCTCCGCGCGTTCATCTCGACCATGGTGGTCAACCAGGACCTCGTCACCGACGAGCTGGTCGAGGAGCGGTACGCCGACGCGACCGCGCCCGGCGCACGCGAGGCGATGATCTCGATGGGCATGTCGTTCTTCAACAAGGAGACCGCCGAGGACGGCATGCTCTGGCGCGACGCCCACAAGATCCGCAAGCACACGCTGCTGACCTGGGGCCGCGAGGACCGCGTCAACCCGCTCGACGGCGCGCTGGTCGCGCTCAAGGCGATCCCGCGCGCCACCCTGCATGTCTTCCCGAACTGCGGGCACTGGGCCCAGATCGAGGCCGCCGACGAGTTCGCCGAGGTCGCCACGGCGTTCCTCGCCCGCCATGTCGAGAGGCCACCACGAGAGGACGGAGCGTCGTGATCGACATCAAGTCCATGGGCTACGTCCGCGTGGCCAGCGCCGACCCCGAGCAGTGGAAGACCTTCGCCGGCAAGGTGCTCGGCCTGGCCGAGGGCCGCGGCCCCAACCCCGACCACCAGTACTGGCGGATCGACCAGGTCTCGGCCCGGCTCGTCGTCTTCCCCTCCGACGTCGACCAGCTCGACTGCGTCGGCTGGGAGCTCGCCGACCACGCCGCGCTCCAGGAGGCGCGTGAGCACCTCGAGAAGGCCGGAGTCGAGGTCGAGGAGGGCACCACGGAGGAGCTCGCCGACCGCCGGGTGCAGGAGCTGGTCCGGTTCACCGACCCCTTCGACAACGTCTTCGAGCTGTTCCACGGCATCACCTACGAGTCCCGGCCGGTCGTGACGCCGTACGCCGCGAACTTCGTCACCGGCGACCAAGGCATGGGCCACATCGTCCTGCCGGTGACCGACGACGTGGAGGCGCTGCGGTTCTACCGCGACACCCTCGGCTTCCGGCTCCGCGACTCGATGAGCATGCCCGGCGAGTTCGTGGGCAAGGCGCCCGGCACGAAGGTCTGGCTGCGGTTCCTCGGCGTCAACCCGCGGCACCACTCGCTGGCGTTCCTGCCGATGCCCAACCCCTCCAAGTGCGTGCACATCATGCTCGAGGTCGACGAGCTCGACCACGTCGGCCGCGCGCTGGAGCGGGTCCGCAAGCACAAGGCGCCGCTGTCCGCGACCCTCGGCCGGCACATGAACGACGAGATGATCTCGTTCTACGTCAGGTCGCCCGGCGGTTTCGACGTCGAGTTCGGCACCGACGGCCTCACCGTCGACGACGGCCGGTGGGTCGCGCGGGAGTCGACCGCCGTCTCTTATTGGGGTCACGACTTCGGCGCAGGGTCCTAGCACCTACCGTGGACAAGGTGAGCGAGGCCGAGTCGCCCGAGACGCACAGGATCCCGCACGGCGAGGTGCCGGACGGGATGAGCAGCGACGCGCGCGAGACCTGGCCGAGCCACGACCTCATCGAGTCATGGCTCGGCGACTCGATGTACGACTTCCAGTTCCGCCCGGGCGAGGACGTCCTCCTCGACGAGGACGACCCCGAGGCCATCGCGGCCGCGCGACAGTTCCGTGACGTGCTCGGCCGGTTCGCCTCCGGCGTCACCGTGGTCACCGCCATCAGCGGCGGCGCCCCGGTCGGCCTCACCTGCCAGTCGTTCTCGTCGGTCTCGCTCAACCCGCCGCTGGTGCTGTTCATCCCGGCCAGGACCTCGCGCGCCTGGCCGGCGATCCAGCGGTCCGGCAAGTTCTGCGTCAACTTCCTCTCGGCCGACCAGGCCGAGCTGTCCAACCAGATGGCCAGCCGCGGACACGACAAGTTCGCCGGTGTGTCCTGGGAGCCGGCACCGGCCACCGGGTCACCGATGATCGAGGGCACGCTCGGCTACGTCGACTGCCAGATCCACCAGGTCCAGGAGGCCGGCGACCACTACATCGTCGTGGGCCGGGTGCTCGACCTCGGGGTGCACGACGCCGACCAGCCGCTGCTGTTCTTCGAGGGCAAGTACACCTCGACCGAGGACTGAGCCCGACTCCTACAGTGGGGTAGGTGCCCACCCACCCTCTCTGGCGTCCCTATGAGCTCGTGGACCTCGAAGAGGTCGCGAAGGCCCGCGTCGGCGGGCAGTCCCGCCCGGTCGAGGTGGTGCCGTACGACGAGGACTGGCCCTCGCAGTTCGAGGTCGTCGCCGCCCGGATCCGCGGCGCGCTCGGCGACCGGGTGCTGGTCCTCGATCACATCGGCTCGACCTCGGTGCCGGGACTGGCCGCCAAGCCCGTCATCGATGTGACCTTGGTGGTCGCCGACAGCGGGGACGAGCCGGCGTACCTCCCGGACCTGGAGGCCGCCGGCTTCACCCTCCGGATCCGGGAGCCGGAGTGGGAGGAGCACCGGGTCCTGGTGCTCGAGGACCCCAAGACCAACCTGCACGTCTACTCGCCGGGCAGTGGCGAGCCGGCCCGTGTCCGGATGTTCCGTGACTGGCTGCGGACCCATGACGTCGACCGCGAGGAGTACGCCGCGCTCAAGACCGAGCTGGCCGGCCGCGGGTTCGGCGACGTCATGGACTACAACAACCACAAGGCCGCGCTGGTCTACGACCTCTACGAGCGGAGCTTCGCCGCCGACCCGGCGCACGAGCACGACCCGCAGCCGCGGCCCTGAACGCCGGGTCTCGGCTCAAGGCTCCAGACAGGTCGGGATCGAGTCCACCTGCCCTTGAGGCTGCTCCGTGCTGCCACCCGGGTCGTAGATCTTGACCCAGTCCACCGTGGGGAACTGTCGCAGCGTCGGCGCGATCTCGCCGGCAACCGTGATCGTCGAGCCGTTGCTGCTGCAGCCGCGAGTCAGCCGCACCCGGGCGATGCCGTCGGCGATCCGCAGGTCGTCGAACCCCCAGGCGCGCGAGCGCACCAGCCGTAGCCCGTCCGCCCGCTCCTGTGGCGTCGGCCCGGCGAACAGCGCATGGAGCGCGGCGGTTGCCGGCGCGTCGGCCCGGATCGGCCGCTTGCGCGGCACGAAGTACGGCTCGTCCCCGGTGTTGACGGCGTCGGTGTCGACCAGCCAGACCTTGCGCATGGTGGTGGGGAACCCCGCGCGGACGTCCACCACGACCCGGTCGGGGTTGTGCAGCTCGGTGACCTTGTACGACGTGCGCTTCTGCACCCCAAGACCGACCGTGACCGTGCCCTCGAAGTCACCGGCTCCGCACCGACGTGATCACGTTGGGCAGTGCGTAGGCCGTCCGGGTCCTGGTCGTGGCGCCGTTCTCGTCGTGACTGGTGGCCCCGTTGAAGAACACCGCCAACACCTTCGTGCCGGCCACGCGAACGGGTAGCCCCGAGCCGTCGTGGCGCAGGGTGTCGACCCACTGGAGCTGGACGTCCGCGGGCAGCCCGTTTGTGAAGCCGAACGTCACCCGGTCCACCTTCCCCACGTGCTGGGCCTGGACCGAGGTCAGCGTCGGGAGCACGACCCGATCTGGCATCTCCGCCACGGCCGCCGACAGGCCGGACAGGCCGAGGCCGAGGACGGCGACCACCGCCGCGAGCCTCAGGGACACGAACGTCATGACGACCTCCTACCGATCCGTTTCCCCACTGACGCTTTGCGGGGCCTCGACGTTGACAGTCGGGATTCCTCCGCCGGCTCGGGCGATGACCGCGATGCTCGGCTCGTCGAGGGGATTCGACTCGCGGTGCACGGTGAACGCCGGGACGTGGACGAAGTCTCCGGCGTGCGCGTCGAGATGGCCGTCGAAACCCTCGAACTCGAGGCGCAGCACGCCGCGGACGACGTAGAGGCTCGACTCGTTGCGGTCGTGGTGGTGCCAGCCGCTGACGGCACCGGGCTGGGTGGTGACCCGCCCGGACCAGAGGATCGGCAGCTCGAAAGCACGCTCCCGGAGCATGCCGGGCGTGGGGTCCGCCGCCTCGAGCTCGTCGAAGCGGAACACCCGGATCGGGACGGGTTCGGTCACCGTGCCAGCGTGGCCTCCCCGCCCAGCGGCGTCCAGTCCCGCCCGGACCATCGGGCGACCCCGCTCCGTCGAACCCAGGGACTCGAGCAACGTGGCCACCCGAACCAGTCGCCGGGTGCGCGTCAATCCCCGGCAACCGACTCGCATGAGCGGGTGAAGCCACGGTGTGGGTTGTAATGACGTCGTGCCCGTGCCCGTGAAAGCGCCGCCGCTTGTTCGGGCGATCGTGGGCCGCCCCTCGCTTCGTCGGGTGCTGGCAATCGGGCTGGTCATCCTCGTGTTGTTCGTCGCAGCGGTCCACCTGTGGACCAGAGAGACAAGGATGCCGGTCAGCAGGCTTGCGTCACTGTCTGAGAGTGCCTGCCCCGCCGTCTCGAACAGGGCTCGTGACGGCGAGGTCGTCTCGGGCGGAGGCACGATCCCTGCTGGCGCGGTCCAGGTGGCGCTCTGCCCGCTCAAGAAGCGGAACTACTTCACGGTCATCGCGCCACGGGATCCGCTCACGCAGGATGTCGACGGCCTCGTCGACGACGTCAACTCCCAAGATGAGTTCGACAGCGACGCCTGCACTGCCGTCGGCGGCTTCGCCTACCAACTTGCGTTCGAGTACGACGACGGCACGGTTCGGCTGGTGAAGGGCGACACGGGTGGGTGCGGCACCATCGACGCCGCCGGCACAGTCCGAGATGGTGCCAAGAGGATGTTCGCGGCGTTTACGTCGCGGCTCCAGCAGCAGCGTCGCACCGCGTCACCACCCGAGCAGACTCAGGAAGCGTCCTGCGCCGCCCCCGGCGGCGAACTCGGTTCCATTAGCGCGATCCAGGACCTCGAACATCTGGTCTCAGCCCGAGTCTGCGTCCGCTACATCTTCCGCAAGGAGCTCAACGGCTCACGCCCACTGGCGCCGGCTGAGCTGACGACCATCAACGCCGAGCTGAGCGCCCATCCTGAAGACCAGCCGCACTTGGCGTGCAAGGACCGACCCGAGCCGCCGCCCGAGCTGGATCTGACTCTGGAGGCGGTCGATCGGTGGGACGACCGGGTCAGCGTGCAACTCGACTCTTGCTTGGTGTTCAGCCTCGGAGGCGAGGCACAGCAGCTCTCACCGAGAGCGCAACGGATCATCGACCGGATCGTGACCGACATCAGGCAGCATGAGCCTTCGGGGCTCAGTCGATAACTTTGGGCCGTGTCTACTCGCAACCGGACCCTCGCGTGCGTCTTCGCGCATCCGGACGACGACGCGTACGGAGTTGCGGGCAGCGTCGCGCTGCACGCCGAAGACCCGGACTTCAGGTTCGTCCTGGTCCACGCCACGTTCGGCGAGCAGGGGGACATCCGCGACGGCTTCCCGGCAACGCGCGAAACGCTCGGGTCCATTCGCCAGGGCGAGGACGAAGCCGCGTGGCGAGCACTCGGCCGCGTTCCTGACCGTCACGAGTGGCTTGGCCTGCCGGACGGTGGCGTCGCGCAGGTTCCTTTCGATGACGTCGTCTTGTCAGTCGCGCGGATCCTCGACGAGGAGGATCCCGCCGTTGTCGTCACGTTCGGCCCCGACGGCATCTTCGGACATCCCGACCACATCGCGATCGGTGCTGCCACGGACGAAGCCTTCGCGCGACTGCGTTCCGGCAACAGGTCCGGCTTCCAGCGGCTCGCGCATGGCGCGGTCCCGCAGTCGGTGTTCGAACGGTGGAACCGGCAACGCGCCGAGCTCGGGCTCTACACCTTCGACCCGACGCAGATGTACCACATGCGCGGTGTCCCGGACGAGCAGATCCGGGTCACCGTCGACTGTCGGCAGGAAGCCAGCCGCATCGTGGCCGGCCTTCGTGAGCACAAGAGCCAGCTGCACGTCATGTCCGACGACCCGACGAACACCACTCAGTGGGAGCGGCGTGTTGGGCGGGAGTGGTACGCGATCGCCTGGCCCGAGCCCAAGCGCGATGCTCCGATGCTGACCGACCTCTTCGAAGGTGTCACCTGACGACTCACGTCCTGGCACACCGAGTCGGTCACTGAGGCGCGCTGTCCACAGGGGTTGACCGAGCGAGGTCGCAATGTCGGTGGTCGCATCTAGCGTTTCCTTCATGAACGACGACCTGACCCACCTCGACGCGGCTGGCTTGCTGGCTGTCGCGTCGGGGGCGGTGCGGGCTCGTCGGCTGGCCGAGGTGCGTGAGTTGCAGGTGCTCGCAGCCTGGGCCGACCTGCACTCTGGCGAGCCGACGGATCGGTGGGACCGGCTGGTGCAGGTCGGTGGCGATGGGACGCCGCCGGTGCTGGAGCTGTGCCTGGGTGAGATCGCCCTGGCCCGCGGCGTGGGGGTGATGGCGACCCAGAAGGCGATCGCCGAGACCCTGGATCTGGTCTACCGGCTCCCGCGGACCTGGGCGGTCTGCGAGTCCGGCGAGGTGGATCTCTACGTGGCCCGTCGGGTCGCGAAGCTGTCGCGGCATCTGCCGGCCGACCGGGTCGGTGTGGTGGACCGGGCGGTGGCGCGAGTGATCGGCCGCGAGTCCGCGGGCCGGGTGCTTGCGGTCGCCGAGGCCAAGATCATCGAGGCCGACCCCGCCCTGCACGACGAGCGGGTTGAGGCCGAACGGCGGCGGCGGTACGTGTCGTCGTCGCGGACCGACGAGTTCGGTTTGCGCACCGTCATCGCCCGGGTCGAGGCGGGCGACGCGGTCTGGGTCGAGGCCACCGTCACCCGGGTCGCCGAGATCCTCACCCCTCGCTACCCGGACGCCACCGCGGACGAGGTCCGGTCGATCGCGTTCGGGTGGCTGGCCCGCCCCGCCGAGCTGCTCCGGCTGCTGTTGGAGCACCGCGACCCCCAAGAACAACTCGAGCTCGAGCCCAGCAGGGCCACCGCGTTTCCCGCCGACCTGCTCGACGCGCTCCGCGAGGTCGACCTGAGCCCGCTCGCGCCCAAGGCGGTGCTGTACGTGCACCTGCACGAGGCCGCCCTCCACGGTGGCGGTGTGGCGCGGGTGGAGGGCCTCGGCCCGGTCACCCTGACCGGGCTGCAGTCCCTGCTCGCCCGCACTCACCTCACGGTGAAGCCGGTGCTGGACCTGTCCGACCGGGTGCGGACCACGGCCTATGAGCACCCGGAGTCGCTCAAGGAGCGAGTCCACCTCACCACCGGCGGCGACTACTGGCCCTATGCGACGTCGACTGCGAGGAACGTCGACTACGACCACCCCATCGCCTACGACGACACCGGACCACCGGGTCAGACCGGGACCCACAACTCCGGCCCCCTGGGCCGGCCGACATCACCGCTACAAGACCCACGCCGGCTACCGCGCCCGACAATGCGGACAGGGCCGCTACGTCTGGCTGACCCCCCACGGCCTCGGCTTCATCGTCGACCACCGAGGCACCCGACGGATCAGCCGCAAGCACGCCCGGATGATCCTCGACGCCCCACCCGGCGTCGACATCTACCCGGTGTGACGCCTACAGCTCGATCAGCGCGCGGTGGGCGTGCGGCGCCCCGAACAGCTGCGACAGCGCGTGCGCCCGCTTGAAGACGAGCTGGGCGTCGTGCTCCCAGGTGATCGCGATGCCGCCGTGCAGCTGCACGGTCTCGGCGGCGATCTTCGAGAGGGCATCGGAGCAGTAGGACTTCGCGACGTGCGCGAGCTGCTCGGCGTTCGGGGCGTCCGTCGCGAGGGCGTACGACGCGGCCCAGGAGGCCGACCGCGACATCTCGACGAGCACCAACAGGTCGGCCATCCGGTGCTTGAGCGCCTGGAAGGAGCCGATCGCGCGACCGAACTGCACCCGCTCCTTGGAGTAGGCCACGGTCATGTCGAGCGCCCGGGCAGACAAGCCGGCCGAGAGTGCGGCCACACCCACGGCGCCCACCAGCGCGGCGCGCGAGCGGGCGGCGGCCGCGTCACCGACCGGGCTGCCGCCAGAGACGGGCACGGCGCCGAGCCGGATCGTCTGGTCCATCGACGGCAGCCACTCGGCGGATCCCGCAGGCAGCTCGACCAGCCCGTCGTCGGTCGCGGCGACCAGGACCGCGGCCTGGTCCGCGAAGAGTGAAGGCTCACCTGGCACGGCGAACGCCGCGACCTCGCCCGAGGCGATCCGCGGCAGCAGCCGCTCCTTCGCCTCGTCCGTCCCTCCGGCCAGCAATGCCTCCGCGGTCACCAGCGACGACAGCAGGGGAGAGGGCGCCAATGAGCGGCCGAGCTCCTCCAGCACGATCATCGACTCGAGGAGCGAGAACCCGGCGCCGCCGAACTCCTCCGGGATCGCCAGCGCCGCGACGCCGACCTGCTCGCAGAGCGTGTGCCACAGCGAGTCGTCATAGCCGGTCTCGGAGGCCATGGCCGCCCGGACCGCGGCCGAGTCGGCGCGCTTGGCCAGCAGGGAGCGGACGGTCGCGGCCAGCTCCTGCTGCTCCTCGGAGAACGCGAACTCCATCAGAGGACCTCGGTGAGCAGGCGCTCACGATGGACGGCCGGCGTGCCCCAGGCCGAGACCAGCGCCCGGATCTTGGTGAGCCACAGGCTCAGGTCGAGCTCCGCGGTGTAGCCGATCGCACCGTGCACCTGGAGCCCGGTGCGCGAGGCGAGGTACGCCGCGTCGCCCGCGGCCACCTTGGCGGCGCTCGGCGAGATCTCGCCCAGCGCCGCTGCGTAGACGAGCGGGCGTGCGAAGTCCAGGGCGATCCGGACGTCGGCCAGCGCGTGCTTGATCGCCTGGTAGCTCCCGATCTCCCGGCCGAACTGCTTGCGCTGCTTCACGTAGGCGACGCTGTCGGCGAGCACCCGCTCGCCCGCGCCCAGCAGCTGAGCGGCGACGGCCAGCACGGCTGCGTCGAACGCCGCGTCCCACCCGACCGGGTCGCCGGCGACCTCGAAGAGCCGTCGGGTCCGGTCGACCGAGGAGCGCATGAGTCCGACTTCGGTGACCAGCGCGGTGCCGACGTACACCTCGTCGGCCACGTCCGCGTCCAGCGCCATCGGCACGTGGGGTGGTACGGCGACGGTCGCGACGCCCTCGACCTCGCGACCCAGCGCCACGGGCAGGTACGCCGCGGACTCCACCCACGGGCCGGGGACGGCGTGCCGGCCCAGCGCCTCGAACGCGAGGCACACCTCGACGGGCGTCGCCTCGGTGGCGAGCATCGTGACGCCCTGCTCGGCCAGGCGCGACCAGAGCTTCAGCCCAGGCTCGTGGTCGCCGTCAGCCCACGCTCGCGAGACCTTTGCGGTGTCGGCGCCTGCGAGGAGGCGGTCGAGGGAGTCGGCGAAGTCGCGCTGGTCTCCGGTCAGCTCGAACCTCACTTCCGCACCTCCCGCGGGAGCCCGAGGATCCGCTCGGCGACGATGTTGCGCTGCACCTCGTTGGTGCCGGCGTAGATCGGGCCGGAGAGCGAGAAGGTGTAGCCGTCCAGCCACGGCGACTCGAGCTCCGCCTCGGCGCCGAGCAGGTCGAGCGCTGTCTCGTGCAGCGCGATGTCGAGCTCGGACCAGAACACCTTGTTGACCGAGCCGGCCGCGCCCATGTCGCCACCGCTGGCCAGCCGGGTGACCGTGCCCCACGTGTAGAAGCGGTAGGCCTGCGCCTTGACCCAGGCGTCGACCACGGCGTCCGCCGAGTGCGGGTCCGGGCGTTCGCGATAGAGCTCGACGAGCCGGTCCGCGGCGGCGCAGAACCGGCCGGGGGAGCGCAGCGACAGACCGCGCTCGTTGCCCGCCGTACTCATGGCGACCCGCCAGCCGTCCCCGGGTTCTCCGAGCACGTCGGAGTCAGGGACGAAGACGTCCTCGAAGAAGACCTCCGCGAAGCCGGCCTCGCCGTCGAGCTGCGCGATCGGTCGCACCGTGATCCCGGAGGCATCGAGCGGGAACAGGAAGTAGGTCAGCCCGTGGTGTCGCTCGGCCTCGGGGTCGGAGCGGAACAGCCCGAATCCCCAGTGCGCGAACGTCGCCCGCGAGGACCACGTCTTCTGTCCGTTGAGCACCCAGCCCCCGCGCTCGTCGTCGCGGCGCGCGGTCGAGGTGAGCGAGGCCAGGTCGGAGCCGGCTTCGGGCTCGGACCAGCACTGCGCCCAGATCTGCTCCCCGGTCGCCATCGAGGGCAGGAACCGGTCCTGCTGCTCCTGGGTGCCGTGGTCGAAGAGGATCGGCGCCAGCAGGAAGATGCCGTTCTGCGAGACCCGGCCAGGCGCGCCGGCGCGGTAGTACTCCTCCTCGAAGATCACCCACTCGACCAGCGATGCCTCGCGCCCGTGATAGCCGCGCGGCCACGACACCACCGACCACCGAGCCTCGGCGAGCTTCGCCTCCCACTTCTGATGCAGCGCCCAGCCCTCGGCGGTGTCCATCGACGGCAGCGGCTCGGCCGGCACGTTCGCGGCCAGCCACTCCCGCGCCTCCGCCTGGAAGGCGAGCTCGCTCTCGGACAGGGCGAGGTCCACGTCAGTTCCAGCCTCTCGTTGCGAGGTTTCGAGACGGGCGCAGAGCGCCCTCCTCAACCGGCGAGGTGGCCCGGACGTCGGTTGCGGAAGTTGCGAAGCAACTGTCTCGAAGCCGCCGCAGAGCGCCCTCCTCAACCAGCGAGGTGGCCCGGACGTCGGTTGAGGAAGTTGCGAAGCAACTGTCTCGAAGCCGCCGCAGAGCGCCCTCCTCAACCAGCGAGGTGGCCCGGACGTCGGTTGAGGAAGTTGCGAAGCAACTGTCTCGAAGCCGCCGCAGAGCGCCCTCCTCAACCGGCGAGGTGGCCCGGACGTCGGTTGAGGAAGTTGCGAAGCAACTGTCTCGAAGCCGCCGCAGAGCGCCCTCCTCAACCAGCGAGGTGGCCCGGACGTCGGTTGAGGAAGTTGCGAAGCAACTGTCTCGAAACCTCCGCAGCGAAGGCACCCGCTCAGCCATCTGTCCTCAGCTCGGTCTTGAGGACCTTGCCGCCCAGGTTGCGGGGCAGAACGTCGACAAAGGCCACGTGCCGGGGCACCTTGAAGTTGGCGAGCCGCTCCTTCGCGAAGGCGATGACGTCCTCCTCGGTGCGGGTCGAGTCGGCCGCGCGGACGACGAACGCCTTGCCGACCTCGCCCAGCCGCTCGTCGGACACCCCCACGACGGCGACGTCGGCCACTCCGTCCAGCCGCATGAGCACCTGCTCGACCTCGGCGGGATAGACGTTGAAGCCACCGGAGATGTACATGTCCTTGAGCCGGTCGGTGATCTTCAGGTTGCCCTGCTCGTCGAGCGACCCGATGTCGCCGGTGTGCAGCCAGCCGTCCTCGTCGATCGCCTCGGCGGTGGCCTCGGGGTCGTCGAGGTAGCCCAGCATCACGTAGTCGCCGCGCACCAGCAGCTCGCCGTTGTCGGCGATCCGCGTCTCCATGCCCGGGATCGCGCGGCCGTTCGTCGTCGCAACCGTCTCGGCGGAGTCACCCTCCCGGCACATGGTGACCACCACGGCCTCGGTCATCCCGAAGGCCGTGAACACCTGGTCTATCTGCAGCTCGTCGCGCATCCGCTCGATCAGCACCACGGGTACGACGGCCGCCCCGGTCACGGCGAGCCGCAGCGACGAGAGGTCGCGATCGGCGCGACCGGGGGCGCTGAGCAACGACTGGTAGAGCGTCGGCGCCCCGGGGAAGACCGTGATCCGCTCCGACTCGATGAGCCGCATGGTCTCCTCGACGTCGAACGTGGCGACGGGGTAGAGGGTGCAGCCGGTCAGCAGGCCGACCACGATGCCGATCTTGTAGCCGAAGGAGTGGAAGAACGGGTTGACCACGAGATAGCGGTCGTCCTGGCGGACGCCGCCGAGCTCGGCCCAGGCGCGCGCGACGCCGATGGTCTGGCGGTGTGCGCTCATCGCGCCCTTCGACCGGCCGGTGGTGCCGGAGGTGAAGAGGATGTCGGCGACGTCGTCGGGCTGGACGTCCTCGTGCTGCATGCCTTCCGCTCCCTGCGGGGCGGCCATCAGATGGTCGAGCCTGATGATCTGGGCGTTGTCGTGGACCCTGGCCTCGAGGAGCTCGTTCCACTGGCTGCGGCCGAGGAACCCGTCGTGGACCACGACCAGCTTGGCGCCGGTCCTCTCCACGACGTCGGCGACCTCGGCGCCCACGTACCGCGAGTTGACGGGGATCAGCACGCCGCCCGCGTACGACACCGCGAGCGCCGCTACCGCCCAGTCGATGCTGTTGGGCCCCCAGACGACGATCTTGTCCTCGCAGCAGAAACCACTGTTGACGTAGGCCTCGGACGTGACCTCGACGAGCCGCAGCAGCTCGGCGTACGACACGACCCGGCTCTGTCCGTCGCTGGCCTCGACGTACGCCGGGTGGTCGCCGAACCGCTCCGCGGCATCGCGAAGCAGAGCAGGGAGCGTCTCCAAACCAAGCATTTGCTTGGTAGAGTACCAAACGTGGACCTGAGCTACAGCGACGAGGACGAGGCGTTCCGCGCCGAGATCCGCGCGTGGCTCGAGGGCAACCTGACCGGCGAGTTCGCCGCGGTCAAGGGGCTGGGCGGGCCGGGCAAGGAGCACCAGGCGATCGAGGAGCGGCTGGCCTGGAACCGGCACCTGGCCGAGCATGGCTGGACCGGCGTCGGCTGGCCGAAGGAACACGGCGGCCGCGGTCTCTCTCTGTGGCAGCAGGTGATCTTCCACGAGGAGTACGCACGCTCGGGCGCGCCCACCAGGGTCAACCACCTCGGCGAGGAGCTGCTCGGTCCGACCCTGATGGCGTTCGGCACCCGGGAGCAGCAGGAGCGGTTCCTGCCCAAGATCCTGGCCGTCGAGGAGCTGTGGGCCCAGGGCTACTCCGAGCCCGGTGCGGGCTCCGACCTCGCCAACGTGCAGACCAAGGCCCGGCTCGACAACGGCGAGTGGGTGCTCGACGGCCAGAAGGTCTGGACGTCCAACGCGCAGTTCTCGCAGTGGCTCTTCGTCATCGCCCGCAGCGAGCCCGGCTCGGAGCGGCACCACGGGCTGTCGTTCCTGCTGGTGCCGATCGACCAGCCCGGCATCGAGGTCCGGCCGATCGAGCAGCTGACCGGTGGGTCGGAGTTCAACGAGGTCTTCCTCACCGGCGCCCGGACGGCCGCCGACCTGGTGGTCGGGGAGCCCGGCGACGGCTGGCGGGTCGCGATGGGTCTGCTCGGCTTCGAGCGCGGCGTCTCGATCCTGGCCCAGCTGGTCGGCTTCGACCGGGAGCTCGAGGGCCTGGTCGCACTGGCCAGGGAGAACGGCGCCATCGAGGACGCCGTGCTGCGGGATCGGCTGGCCGGGCTCAAGGCAGAGCTGGAGGTGATGAGGTTCACCGCACTGCGGTCGCTCTCCGTCGTCACCGCCGGCGAGGACTCGTCGGCGGGCGGGGGAGCGGCCTCGATCTTCAAGCTGGTCTGGGCCAACTGGCACAAGCGGCTCGGGGAGGTGGCCATGGACGTTCGCGGTCTCGACGGCCTGGTGGCAGCCGGCAGTCCGTACGAGCTGGACGACTGGCAGCGGCTCTTCCTGTTCTCGCGCTCCGACACGATCTACGGCGGCAGCGACGAGGTGCAGCGCAACATCCTCGCCGAGCGGGTGCTGGGCCTGCCCCGCGAGCCGAAGGGAGCCGACAAGTGACGACCATCCGCGAGGAGCAGCCCGCGCCCGCCTACGTCCCGGGCCACGACCTGCTGGCCGGCAAGGTCGTCGTGGTGACGGCCGCGGCCGGAGCCGGCATCGGCGCGGCCGTCGTGCGGCGCGCGCTCGAGGAGGGCGCCAAGGCGGTGGTCTTCAGCGACACCCACGAGCGGCGCCTGGCCGAGGCCGAGGAGGCGCTGGCGGCGGAGTTCGGTGCCGACCGGGTGCGGCAACTGGTGTGCGACGTGACCGACGAGGCGCACGTGCAGGCTCTCCTCGACGCGGCAGACGAGCTCGGCGGAGTCGACATCATGGTCAACAACGCCGGGCTGGGCGGCACCGCGAGCGTGCTCGAGCTGACCGACGAGCAGTGGTCGAAGGTCCTCGACATCACGCTGACCGGCACCTTCCGGTGCGTGCGAGCCGCCGGCCAGCGGTTCGTGGCCTCCGGGAAGCGGGGCGTGATCGTCAACAATGCCTCGGTCATCGGGTGGCGCGCCCAGGAGGGGCAGGCGCACTACGCGGCTGCGAAGGCCGGCGTGATGGCGCTGACCCGGTGCGCGGCGGTCGACCTGGCGCCGCACGGCATCCGCGTCAACGCGGTGAGCCCGAGCCTGGCGATGCACCCGTTCCTGGCCAAGGTCACCTCCGAGGAGCTGCTGCACGAGCTCAAGCAGAAGGAGGCGTTCGGCCGCGCCGCCGAGCCCTGGGAGGTCGCGAACGTGATGGTGTTCCTCGCGAGCGACTACGCGTCGTACATGACGGGCGAGGTCGTCGCCGTCTCGAGCCAGCAGTCATGAGCCAGTCATGACCGCCGAGACCAACGCCACCCGCCCCGAGAACAGGCGCAGCGAGCTGCTCGCCATCACCGCAGGGCTCTTCGCGAAGAAGGGCTTCCGCAACACGACGGTGCGCGACATCGCGGACGCCGCCGGCATCCTGTCGGGCAGCCTCTACCACCACTTCGACTCCAAGGAGTCGATGGTCGACGAGATCCTGTCGACGTTCCAGGAGGAGCTGTTCGGGCAGTATGACGAGATCCTCGCCAGCGAAGACGACCCGCGCGCCAAGCTCGAGCGGGCCGTGCTGGTCTCGTTCGAGACGATCGACAAGCACCCCGACGAGGTCGCGATCTTCCAGAACGACGCGGCGTACCTGCTCGGGTTCGAGAGGTTCTCCTACCTGGCCGACCGCAACGAGCAGTCCCGTCAGGTCTGGCTGACCCTCCTGAGGGCGGGTGTCGACGAGGGGGTGCTCCGCGACGACCTCGACCTCGAGCTCACCTACCGCTTCATCCGCGACACGGTCTGGGTGGCGGTCTCGTGGTACCGGCCCGGCGGCCGGCGTACGCACACCGAGATCGCGCGGCAGTACCTGTCCATCCTCCTGGAGGGGATCCAACGTGCCTGAGGCCTTCATCGTCGACGCCGTCCGCACCCCGGTCGGCAAGCGCGGCGGTGCGCTCGCCGCGGTGCACTCCGCCGACCTGGCCGCGCACACGATCACGGCACTCGTGGACCGCACCGGCATCGACCCGGGCGCTGTCGACGACGTGATCCTCGGCTGCTGCGACACCATCGGCTCCCAGGCCGGCGACGTCGCGCGTACGGCGTGGCTCGTGGCCGGCCTGCCCGACCACGTGCCGGGCGTGACCATCGACCGTCAGTGCGGCTCCTCCCAACAGGCGGTGCACTTCGCCGCGCAGGGCGTGATGTCCGGCACCCAGGACCTCGTCGTGGCCGGCGGCGTGCAGAACATGAGCGCGATCCCCATCTCCGCGGCGATGCTGGTGGGCCAGCAGTACGGCTTCTCCACGCCCTTCGCCGAGTCGCCCGGCTGGCAGGCGCGGTACGGCGACCAGGAGGTCAGCCAGTTCCGCTCCGCCGAGCTGATCGCCGACAAGTGGGACATCTCCCGCGCGGAGATGGAGGAGTTCGCTCTCGCCTCGCACGAGCGGGCCCGGACCGCGATCGCCGAGGGCCGATTCGACCGTGAGGTCGTGCCGCTGGCCCTTCCCGATGGTCAGAGCTTCACGACCGACCAATGCCCCCGCGAGACCTCCATGGAGAAGATGGCCGGCCTCGAGCCGCTCGCCCCCGGTGGCCGGATCACTGCCGCAGTCGCCTCCCAGATCTGCGACGCGTCCTCAGCGCTGCTGATCGCCTCCGAGCAGGCCGTCGCCGACCACGCACTCACCCCGCGGGCCCGGATCCACCACCTCTCGGTCACCGGCGACGACCCGGTCTGGATGCTCACCGGGCCGATCCGCGCCACCGAGCGAGCCTTCGCGAAGACCGGCCTCACGGTCGACGACATCGACCTGTTCGAGTGCAACGAGGCCTTCGCCTCCGTCGTGCTCGCGTGGATGAAGGAGACCGGGGTCCCGCACGACAAGGTCAACGTGAATGGCGGCGGCATCGCCCTCGGCCACCCGATCGGCGCCACCGGCACCAGGATCATGGCGACCATGCTCCACGAGCTCGAGCGCACCGGCGGTCGCTACGGACTGCAGACCATGTGCGAGGGCGGCGGCCAGGCCAACGTCACGATCATCGAGCGGCTGTGAGTCGGACACGTCACCCCGCGGGCACGATGTACGTCGAGGTATGCACGGCCACCTCGCACTCGCCCGCGGAGAGGCTGCACACCAACAGGTCGGCGAGGTCGGGCCAGGAGTATTCACGCACCCAGCGGCCGCCCGCGAGCACGAGCCGGTCGTCATCGAGCCACTGCACCACCTCGAAGTCGGGGCGGGGCGGGGTGTAGACAGCCGGCACTTGTAGCTCGACCGGCGCGCCGGACATCCGCGTGAAGACCGTGTCGTTGCCCCAGCCGTCGGTAGGGACCAGCCGACGCCCGTCCAGCTTGAAGCCAGACTGGCGTGAGCTGAATGCCGTGTTGGTGTCGGCGCCCCAGTCCTCGGCCAGCACGAGCATCCGGCCCTGAGTGCTCAGCTCATCCTCGAACTCGGCCTTCGAGATCCTCTGCGTGTCCCCGGACTCGACGTCATGGCGCAGTACCTGCGGGTCCGTGCAGTCCTGGACGTCCATCAACCAGCAGTGCGGGCCGCGCAAGGGAACGTAGAAGACGTGGCTCTCGTCGACGTGGAGGATCTCGGCGTACTCGGCCTCCCCGAGCCGGCCGACCACCGCTCGCTGCGAGGTGTCGTAGACGACCCTGTCGGTCGGGTGGTAGTCGGGCCCTTTGCCGCTCGGGCTGGCTGCATCCGTCCAGACCACCAGGGAGCCGGGGTTGGCCGTTTCCACGTACGCGCCCCCCGGTACGTCCGTGGGCACCCTGCCTATCGCCTCGGCCGTCGAGCCGTCGTGGAACCACAGTCGGTTGTCGCCCTCGGTCATGTACACGACACCGTCGTCCGTGACGTCGACGAACACCACGAGTGCTCCCGCGTCGAAGCTCTCGTCCCCGACGTGCACCGTCTCGCCTGATCCGTATACGAAGGGACGCGCGTCCACGCCCGTCGGGGAGGGGGACGGCGCCGGGTCGGGCTCGGCGGCCGGGTCGTTCCTGAACGCGAAGGACCCGAGCGCGACCGCGCCGACGACGACGGCCGCGACAGCCGCGAGAGCCATCCGGCGATGACGCTGTCGCCGCGTCGCCTGTGCCACCAGCTCACCCACGTCCAGACGAGGCTCACGCGCCGCGTCGGCGCTCCGCCGCAGCAGCTCGCCCAGGGCCTCGCTCATGACGTCGCCTCCCGTTCAGTGGTCGCCAGGTCGTCGAAGCTGCGCCCCATCTGTGCGCGCAGCTTGGTCAGGCCCGACGCGACCTGGCTCTTGACCGTGCCGACCGCGCAGCCCATCGCCTCCGCGGTCTGGGCCTCGGTGAGGTCCTGGTAGTAGCGCAGCACGATCGCGGCCCGCTGGCGGGGTGGCAGGGTGAGCAACGCCGCGAGCACGGCATCGTGGGTGACGATCCCGTCGACCGGGTCCGTGCCGACCGCCTCGGGCAGGGTGTCCGTGGGGCGCTCGTGGAAGGAGCGTCGCCGCCGCCACGAGATCGACGTCGTGACCACGATCCGCCGGGTGTAGGACTCGACGCTGTGGTGGTCACTGAGCCGAGGCCAGGCGATCAAGGTCTTGACGAGCGCTTCCTGCAGGAGGTCCTGGGCCAGCTGGTGGTCACCGACCATGAGGTAGGCGGTGCGGAACAGCGCCGCGGAGCGCGCCTCGACGAACTCGCTGAACGCGTTGACTTCTCTCGCGTCTCGCATGTCGTCTCCTGGCGGCTGGGACCACGTGACACCGATGGTCCTCCTGCTCTCAACACGCTGCGAGCCGGGAGAAAGGTTCGCTGCAACGGGTCGAACCCGACGGATTCAGCGGCCGCGCCGACCGGGACTGTCGAGACCGTGTGCGCGTCAGTGCATCCGCGACCGATACCGCCGTCAGGTGCGTTTTTGCACAACTCCGCAGTGCACCTTTTCGCAGAACCCACCCATTGACCGGAGATGTTCCGCGGGTGGAGATTCAGCCCCGGATCTTCTCGGGCGGTCCGTCACCCGAGCAGCGCCATGCCTGGATCCAGGCACCCCTCCATCCAGTGGCTCGATCGAGCCCACACACAAGGAGATTCTCGGGTGAGAAGAATCGTCATCGGGAGTGCGACATTTGCTCTCGTCTCGGCGATGGCCGTGCTGGCGCCCACAGGCGCAACCGCATCGCCGTCGCACAGCGCCGACCGGACAGCACCATCGCAAGGGACGACCGCGGCCAAGCCCGCGCCGCCCGGAGGCCTCGCGGCGGCGGCCGCGTCCGCGGACCGGCTGGTCCACAGCAAGCCGGAGGTGCTGAAGGCCGGCAAGCACGACGCGTTCAGGGCCGGCAAGGTCCTGAGCTCCATGGGGCTCAACTACGTGCCCTACGAGCGCACCTACCGCGGCATCCCCGTGGTCGGTGGCGACTTCGTGGTGTCGACCGACAACCAGGGCAGGGTCCTGGCGACCAGCGTCGCGCAGACCCGCAAGGTCAAGCTGCGCTCGATCAGGGCGACGGTCTCGAAGGCCGCGGCCCGCGCCACCAGCACGCACCGGCTCAAGCGGGCCACCCTCGGCAAGACCCGCCTCGTGGTGCTGCAGACCAAGCACTCCCGCCTGGCGTGGGAGACCTGGGTGAGCGGCCGCAAGCACGGTGAGGCCTCGCGCCTGACGGTGTACGTCGACGCGCGCACCGGTCGCGTCCTCACCACGAAGGAGCACGTGCTCGAGGGCACCGGCTCCGGCAACTGGGAAGGCTCCGGACTCGCCATCCCGACCACGCTGTCGGGCTCGACGTACTCGATGACGAACCCCAACGCCTCCACCCTCAGGTGCCAGAACTCCTCTGGCAACGCGACCTTCACGGGCCCCGACGACATCTGGGGCAACGGCGACGGGACCAACCGGGAGACCGGCTGCGTCGACGCGTTCTACTCGGCTGAGAAGATGCGCCAGATGATGTCGTCGTGGCTGGGCCGCAACGGCATGAACGGCTCCGGCGGCTGGGTGCCGATCCGCGTCGGCCTCAACGACGTCAACGCCTACTACGACGGCACGCAGGTCCAGATCGGCCACCGCCAGGGCACCAACGAGTGGATCGGCTCGATGGACGTCGTGGCGCACGAGTTCGGCCACGGCGTCGACGACCGTACGCCGGGCGGGATCTCCGGAGGTGGCACCCAGGAGTTCGTGGGCGACACGTTCGGTGCGGCCACGGAGTACTTCTCCAACAACCCGGCCGACGCTCCCGACTTCCTGGTCGGCGAGGAGATCAACCTCGTGGGCCAGGGCCCGATCCGCAACATGTACAACCCGGCCGCGGTGGGTGACCCCAACTGCTACTCCAGCTCGATCCCTGGCACCGAGGTGCACGCGGCGGCAGGACCGGGCAACCACTGGTTCTACCTGCTGTCGCAGGGCTCCAACCCGGCCGGTGGCCCGGCCAGCCCGACCTGCAACGGCTCCTCGATCACTGGTATCGGTATCCAGAAGGCCCAGCAGATCATGTACAACGCGATGCTCATCAAGACGTCGTCGTCGTCGTACCTGAAGTACCGGACCTGGACGCTGACCGCGGCCAAGAGCCTGTTCCCGAGCAGCTGCACCGAGTTCAACACCGTCAAGGCGGCGTGGGACGCGGTGTCCGTGCCGGCCCAGGCGGCCGACCCGACCTGCTCGGCGTCCGGCGGCGTGACCGTCTCCAACCCCGGTGCCAAGTCGGGCACCGTCGGGACGGCTATCTCGTCGTTCACGCTGTCCGCCACGGGCGGCACCGCGCCGTACACCTGGGCCGGCACCGGCCTCCCGCCGGGCGTCTCGGTCTCGTCGTCCGGCACCGTCTCGGGCACGCCCACGACGGCCGGGACCTACAACGCCACGGTCACCGCGACCGCGGCCAGCGGCGGCTCGGGCTCGGCGACGTTCACCTTCACCATCTCCGGTGGCGGTGGCGGCTGCTCGGGCCAGAAGCTCGGCAACCCCGGCTTCGAGACCGGTACGGCGACACCGTGGTCGGCGTCCGCGGGCGTGATCGACAACTCGGCCAGCCAGGCCCCGCACGCCGGCGCCTGGAAGGCGTGGCTGGACGGCTACGGCACGACCCACACCGACACGCTCAACCAGTCGGTGGCCATCCCCGCCGGGTGTGGCGCGACGCTCACCTTCTACCTGCACATCGACTCCGCCGAGACCACCACCTCGACGCAGTACGACAAGCTCACGGTGAAGGCGGGCTCGACCACGCTGGCGACGTACTCCAACCTCAACAAGGCCTCGGGGTACAGCCAGAAGTCGTTCAACCTCTCCTCGTTCGCGGGGCAGACGGTGACGATCAGCTTCACCGGCACCGAGGACAGCTCGCTCCAGACGTCGTTCGTCATCGACGACACGGCGCTGACGCTCAGCTGACCCTGGGTTCCGCCTGACGCGGGGGACGGCGGCCGCCACCGGGCAAACCGGTGGCGGCTGTCGGGTCAGGTGGAGGACAGTGCCGGTCGTGGACATCCTCCGGTTCGGACCAGACGACACCGAGCAGGTGGCGGCGTACGTCGATGTCGTGAACGCCTGCTCCGCCGTCGACTCGCCGTGGGCGCACCCCCTGACCCTGCGAGGGGCAGACGGCCGGCTCCGCTACGGCTGGGACGGCGAGGTCGCGACTCCGTACCTGGGCCTCGTCGACGACCTCCCGGTCGCGATCGGCTCGGTCTCGACCTCCGACTACGACAACCTGCACCTGGCCTGGCTGGACTTCAGGGTCCACCCCGAGCAGCGGCGCCGTGGGCTCGGGTCCGAGATGCTCGAGTTCTTGAGCGCCGAGGTGAAGTCACGCGGCCGCACCTCGATCGGCGCCGATGGCTGGGACGGCGAGCTGCCGCGTGCGTTCGCGTCTCGGCACGGCCTCGAGGAGAAGAGCCGAGCGATCAACCGGCGCCAGCACCTCGCGGAGGTGGACTGGGCGGTTGTGGAGCGGCTGCACACCGAGGCTCAGGCCGCGGCGTCGGCGTACGAGCTGGTCCGGCAGGTCGGCCGCACCCCCGATGACGAGCTGGACGCGGTGGCCGAGATGTCGGCGGCCATCAATGACGCTCCGACCGACGACCTCGAGATCGAGGACGAGGTCTACACACCCGAGCGAGTGCGGGCCTACGAGGACGCTCAGCTCGCTAGGGGCGACTCCCTGTATCGGGTCCTGGCCCGGCACCGCGAGACCGGCGAGCTGGCCGGCCACTCGGTGGTCGCGGTCGAGGGCGAGCGACCGGAGCTGGGTCACCAGCACGACACCAGCGTCGTCGGTGCGCATCGCGGCCACCGCCTGGGCGTCCTGCTAAAGACCGACATGAACCTCTGGCTGCGTACGGAACAGCCCCAGCTGGCCTCCATCGACACGTGGAACGCCGAGTCCAACGACCACATGATCGGCGTCAACGACGCGATCGGCTATCGGATCATGGGTCGCGAGCTGCAGTTCCAGAAGTCCTTCTAGGACCTGCCCCAGAACCCGGCGCTCGTGCGGCGGAGTCAGGGCGCGCAGGTGATGGTCCTGACCAGCTGCGCGCGGGCGATGAAGGGGGCGTCGGACGCATCGGCGGTTGTCCACGTGCGGACCGCGACGCGAGCGCGGTACTTGTGCGTGCCGTACGTCGTGCCCGCGCAGACGGTGGCGTCGAAGCTCCAGAAGCCGCCCGTGAACGGCGCGCCGAAGAGGCCCTTGCTGGGCGGCCCGGCGAGGGGATCGATGGTTTCCACGCTGCCGTCCTCGTGGATGAGCTGGAGCCCGGTGCGGGTCGCCATCCGGAGCACGCCGGCCGACTCGGGGCACGTCACGTTGCGACGGTTCTGCAGCTCCATCGTGCCGGGCTCGCTCGCGGACGGCCCGTCGTCGGCGCGCAGGTTCAGCGTGAGGGTGCAGCCGTTGCTGGCGCCAGAGGAATCGGTGAAGGTGTCGGTCCGGTCGGACCAGTAGGGAGCCTCGGGACTGGCCGCCGCTGTGCCGGCCGACAGTGCGACACCGAGGCTGACACTGAGCAGGGCACCGGCGCGGATCAGCGTGCGCAGCATGATTCTCCCTGGCTTGTGCGGGGTCGTGGGACACCACGAGGATGCGCCGCCAGTCCGCCGTACGTCCGGGTTGCGTGAAGTTTACCGAGCGTGGGGTATGGCGGAGGCCTTCCGGTACCTCTCGCCGAGCCGGGCCACGGCGTCGACCAGCTCGGGTGGCTCGGTGACATGGAAGTCGAGGCCGAGCATCCCGATGTAGACCGCGATCATCTCGACGCTGTCCGCGCCGGTCACCAGCACGCAGTGCTCGGCGTCCACGCTCTCGACCACGCCGACGGTCGGGTTGATCCGGGCCAGCACGTCCTCCGCCGACCCGTCGACGGCGATGCGCGCGTGGACGCTCCAGCCCGAGAACGCCACCTCCCGAAGGACGAACGACGTGTAGTCCTCGCCGGGCAGCGGCTGCGGCGTGAACCGGCGGCCAGCCGGGGAGCGCAGCTCCATCCAGTCGAGGCGGTACGGCGCCCAGCTGCCGGTGCGCGCGTCGCGGGCGACGACGAACCAGCGCCGTTGCCAGCTGACCAGGCGGTACGGCTCGAGCTGGAGACGCGTGCTGTCCTGCGGGCCCTGGTAGTCGAACCGCAGCTCGACGTGGTCGCGCACCGCGGCGGCCACCTCCGAGAGCAGGGCCGCGTCGACGACCGGGTCCTCGACGTTGGAGCCGGTGTTCTCCGGGCCTGCGCTCACGGCGTCCTTGAGCGCGTTGACCCGGCGCTGCAGCCGACGGGGGAGCACGTGCTCGAGCTTGGTCAGCGCTCGCGCGCTCGTCTCCTCGATTCCCTTGACGGCGGTGCCGGCACGCAACCCGACGGCGACGGCCACGGCCTCGTCCTCCTCGAGGAGCAGCGGCGGCAGCTTGGTGCCGATCCCCAGCCGGTAGCGACCTCCCGGACCGCGGACGGCGTCCACCGGGTAGCCGAGGCCGCGCAGTCGGTCGATGTCGTTGCGGATCGTCCGGTCGGTGACGCCGAGCCGCTGGGCGAGCTCGGCTCCGGACCAGTCGGACCGGGCCTGCAGCAGTCCGAGAAGGGCCAGCATCCGGGCCGCGGTGTCCGCCATCGAAACTTCTCCGAAAGTCACTGAATAAATAGGAAGAAAACCTTCCTGAACACCTCATAGCGTAGCCCCATGACCACCAACCAGAACACCGAGATCCGCCCCTTCACCGTCACGATCCCCGAGGAGGCCCTCGCGGACCTTCAGCGTCGGCTCGAGCACACCCGGCTCCCCGCGGCCGCGCCCGGCGACGGCTGGGAGTACGGCACCCCTGTCTCCTACCTCCAGGACATGGTCGAGCGCTGGAAGTCGTTCGACTGGCGCGCCCAGGAGGCCCGGATGAACGCTGTGCCCAACTTCCTGACCGAGATCGACGGCCAGACCATCCACTTCGTGCACGTCCGCTCGCAGCACGAGGACGCGACGCCGCTGCTGCTCCTGCACACCTACCCGGGCTCGTTCGCCGAGTTCCTGGACATGATCGGCCCGCTCACCGACCCCGAGGCGCACGGCGGCCGCGCGGAGGACGCGTTCCACGTCGTCGTCCCGTCGATGCCCGGCTTCGGCTTCAGCACGCCGGTCGTCGACGAGGGCTGGACGATGGCCCGGGCGGCCCGGACCTACGACCAGCTGATGCGCCGGCTCGGCTACTCGTCGTACGGCGCCCACGGCAGCGACGGCGGCGCGATGGTGTCGCGGGAGCTGGCGATCCTGGACCCGGAGGGCTTCCTGGGTGCGCACGTGCTGCAGCTGTTCTCGTTCCCGTCCGGCGACCCGACCGAGTTCGAGAAGTTCGGACCCAAGGAGTACGCCGCGCTCGAGTTCATGGGCTGGTTCCAGTCAGTGGGCGGCTACAACCAGATGAACGGCACGCGCCCGCAGACCATCGCGGCCGCGCTGTCGGACTCCCCGGTCGGCCAGCTGGCCTACAACGAGCTGTTCGAGAACTTCGGCAACGGCACCAGCCTGGTCTCGCCCGAGCAGGTGCTCACCCAGGTCTCGCTCTACTGGCTGACCAACACCTCGGCGACGGCGAATCGCTACCACTACGCCGAGCAGCGGTCCGGTGTCGAGCCGCAGGTCAGCCACGGCCGCACCGGCATCGCGGTGTTCAAGGACGACTTCCAGAGCATCCGTCCGCTGGCCGAGCGCGACAACGACAACATCGTGCACTGGTCGGAGTTCGACAAGGGCGGGCACTTCGCCGCCCTCGAGGTGCCCGAGCTGGTCGTCGGCGACCTGCGGGTGTTCTTCGGTCAGACC
The DNA here is from genome assembly GCA_963798045.1 of uncultured Actinomycetota bacterium. Taxonomy (GTDB): domain Bacteria; phylum Actinomycetota; class Actinomycetes; order Propionibacteriales; family Nocardioidaceae; genus Nocardioides. Next base: position 31,537 of record CAWCSB010000001.1, on the reverse strand, counting down.
GCGTAGCCCGAGGCGCGCTGGAGCTCATCGACCGCTGTCCTGACGATGCGGTCGATGAGCTCCTCGCACGTGGGCAGGTCGTCGATCACTCCGACGACCTGCCCCGACGCGAGGATTCCGGCGCCGGTGTCCCCCTCGACCAGCCCGGCCTTGAGCAGCATCGGGGTGTTGGCGGCCAGCGTCATCTGGGCAAGGGTCCGGCCCTGGGCCTTGCGCATCGCGCGGCCGTCACGGGCGAGCTGCAGCCAGCTCATCCCGCTGTCGCGCTTGAACTGCCGCGTCCTGCGGATCGTGGGGCCGAGGCGGCGCACCGTGCTGGTCTCCTCGACCTCCTCGACGAACGGCGTGCGCAGCATCCGGTGCGGCATGCCGTCGACCTTGGCGGTCACCACCGTGCCGGTGAGGTCGGTGTCGAGGTAGAGCTGCTTGACCGAGTCCGGGACCGCGGAGTCCTGGGTCAGCAGGAAGCGGGTGCCCATGCCGACCGCGGCCGCGCCGTACGACAGCGCGGCGGCGAGCCCCCGGCCGTCGAAGAAGCCGCCCGCGGCGACGACCGGGATGTCACTCTGCACGTTCCGAAGGGCATCGAGCACGGTCGGCAGCAGCAGCGTGGTCGGCACCTGGCCGGTGTGGCCGCCGCCCTCGCCGCCCTGGATCATCACCGCATCCGCACCCCAGCCGGCCACCTTGACCGCGTGCTTTGCGGCACCGATGGACGGCATCACGACCAGGCCGTGGTCCTTGAGCTTCTTGATGAGCTCCGGCTTGGGGGCAAGCGCGAACGACGCCACCTTCACGCCGTGCTTGATCAGCAGGTCGCACCGCTCGCCGGCGTCGCCTGCGTCCGCGCGGAGGTTGACCCCGAACGGCTGGTCGGTGCGGCTCTTGACTTCGAGGATCGCCTGCTCGAGCTCCGCGACGGTCATGGTTGCGCCGGCCAGGATGCCGAGGCCGCCGGCGTTGGCCGTACCGGTCACGAGGCGCGGGCCGGAGACCCAGCCCATGCCGGTCTGCACGACCGGGTGCCGGACGCCGACCAGGTCGGTGAACGGCGTGCGCAGGACCTGGGGCGTCATCTCTGGTCGGGGACTTCCTTGAAGCGCAGGCCCTTCGGGTCGAGCACTTCGTTGATGAGGATCAGCTCCTCCTGGGTGGGGAGCCGGCTCTCGGGGATCGCACCGTCGGCGTCGACGTGCAGGTAGCAGCCCGACGCCTCGCGCACCTCGTCGAGGGTGACGCCCGGGTGGACGCTCAGCAGCCGGAGGGTGCCGCCGGGCCCGAGAACGTCGAAGACCGCGAGATCGGAGATGATCCGGTGGATGTCGTTGTAGGTCGACGCGCCACGACCGGCGGCCTCGGCGCGCTTGGGGCCGACGCCGGTCACGACGTCGACCTTCTCCACGAAGACGCGCGGCGAGTGCTTCGGGACCCAGTACGACGTCCGGTTGTTCACCGTGTTGCCCGGCGCGCCGCGGGAGCCGAGCAGCTGCCGCTTCGGCTGCTTGAAGTCGCCGATCGCGGAGATGTTCTGGTTGCCGTGCTTGTCGACCTGGGTGGCGCCCATCATCACGTGCCGCTTGCCGTACGCGACGACGTCGAAGACCCGCCGAAACGGGATCCAGCCCTCCACGACGTCGCCTGTGGCGAACAGCGGCGGGGGACTCGCGAGGAACAGCGACTCGCCGTCGGAGATGACCAGGTCGGGGTTCTGGGTGAGCCGGCACAACCGGACGCCGAGCATGGGCAGCAGCCCCATGGGACTGGCGAAGAGCTCGCCGTCGTCGGCGAACGCGTCGGCGATGGCGGCGGCGCAGACGTCCGCGCGGGTCGGGGTCACTTGTCCTCCTCAGCGAAGGCCCGGACCGCGGCCTGGTAGGCCGCCTCGTCACCGCTCAGGAACCGATCCTCGAACGCCGCCCACTCCTCGTCGGAGCCGCCGGCCGCGGCGGCGTATGCGCGCTGGAACTTCTCGTCGCGCTCGTAGTCCGGGGTGCAGGTCGTGAAGTGGGCGCCGTTGGGCGTCTCGACCACACCGTCGACCATCATCCGGCTGATCAGCAGCCGCTGGACCGGCGCGTCCACGGTCAGCCCCGCGGTGTCGACGATCTCCTCGCACGAGACGTAGGCGCGCTCCGCGGCCATGCAGAACAGGTCGTCGAAGTAGGGGTCAGGGCCGAGGTAGGTGGCGTTGCCGTGCCGGTCGGCGCGGTTGAGGTGCACGAGCGCGACGTCGAGCTCGAGTGCGGGGACGGCGACGAGCTCCTGGCCGTCGGCGTACGGGCTGGTGACGGTCTTGATCGACGGATTGTTGACCAGCACGTCGGAGCCGAGCCCGGCACGCGTCGGCAGGAACGGCAGCCGCTGCGCCGCGGCGCGGAGCCCGGTCTGGAACATCCCCTCGTCGAGCTCGACGATCTCGGGGATGGTGCCCTCCTGGCGGGCCTTCTGGAAGTTGGGCTCCAGCGGCACGGAGTCGAGAGAGACGAACGCGTAGACCAGCTTCTTGACCTTGCCGGCGCGCACCAGGAGACCGACGTCGGCGCCGCCCCAGCTGACCAGCGTGAGGTCCTTGAGGTCGGAGCGGAGGATCGCCCGGACCAGCGCCATCGGCTTGCGCCGCGGGCCCCAGCCGCCGATGCCGAGGGTGATGCCGTCCTCGAGCGTCGCGACGACCTGGTCGATGGTCATCCGCTTGTCGCGGGGGCCCTTGGTCACTGCCCCGCCTTGGTTGACGGAGCCTTCTCGGTCCCTGCGAAGGTGTCCCGGAGCTCGTCGCTGACCCCGGAGAGGTTGAGCTCGAAGGTGAACCCCTGCTCGAACCGGTAGCTCTTGTTGACGTCGACCGGGTCGATGCCGTTGAGCGCCTCCTTGGCGGCCCGGATCACGCGGCCGTCCTTGGCGGCGATCTCGCCGGCCACCTTGAGCGCGGCTTCGTCGAGCTGGTCGCGGGGGACCACCTCGAGCACCGAGCCGTGGGGGAGCAGGTCGGCGGCCGTGATGGTGCGGCCGGTGAAGTAGAGGGTGCGCATCAGGTGCGGCGGCACCAGCCGGGCCAGGTGGGTGGCCGCGCCGAGCGCGCCGCGGTCGACCTCGGGTACGCCGAAATAGGCGTCGTCGCCGGCCACGATGCAGTCGGCGTTGCCGACCAGGCCGACGCCGCCGCCCAGGCAGTGGCCGTTGACCGCTGCGATCACCGGGACCGCGCACTCGTAGACAGCCTTGAACGCGGCGTAGCAGCCGCGGTTGGCGCCGATCAGGGCGTCGAAGCCCGTGGTCCGCTGCATCTCCTTGATGTCGACGCCCGCGTTGAAGCCGCGACCCTCGGCGCGCAGCACGACCACCTTCGTGTCCAGGTCTGCCGAGGCCTCGTCGAGGGCGCCGGCGACGTCGAACCAGCCCTGCACGGTCAGCGCGTTGACCGGGGGAGCGTCCATCGTGACGACGCGGATGCCGTCCGGACGCAGCTCACTGGTGACCGTCACCGGGCCTCCTCTCCACCAAACCAAGCATTTGCTTGGTAGGGTAGCAGCCATGGCGCTGACGATCGACCTCTCCGGTCGGGTGGCCCTGGTGACGGGCGGTACGCGCGGGATCGGCCTCGGCATCACCGAGGCGATCCGCGCGGCGGGTGCGCGCGTGCTCACCTGCTCCCGGTCGGAGGTCGACGCCACCGACCACTACGTCTGCGACGTCCGCAACCCCGACGAGGTCCGGGACCTCGTGGCACAGGTGGTCGCCGAAGCGGGCCGGCTCGACGTGCTGGTCAACAACGCGGGCGGCTCGCCGTACGCCCTCGCCGCGGACGCGTCGGACCGGTTCCACGACAAGATCGTCGGTCTCAACCTGCTCGCGCCGCTGCTGTGCGCGCGGGCGGCCAACGAGGTGATGCAGCAGCAGGCGACCGGAGGTTCGATCGTCAACATCTCCTCGGTCTCCGCGTCGCGGCCCTCGCCGGGCACCGCGGCCTACGGCGCCGCGAAGGCCGGCCTCGACTCGCTCACCTCGTCGCTGGCGGTCGAGTGGGGACCGAAGGTGCGCGTGAACTCGATCGACGTCGGCCTGTGCCGCACGGACGACACCGCCGACCACTACGGCGGCGACGCGCAGGTGGCGGCGATCGAGCGCACCATCCCGCTCGGGCGGATGGCCCGGCCCGAGGAGGTCGGACACGTTGCCGCTTTCCTCGCAAGCGACCTCGCGTCCTACGTCTCCGGCGCTCGGATGGAGTGCCACGGCGGGGGCGAGCCCCCCGCTTTCCTCTCAGCGTCGGAAGGACAGTCATGAGCCTGTTGGAGGGCCGGGTCGCGATCGTCACCGGTGCTGGCCGTGGCATCGGCCGGGCGCACGCGCTCGAGCTCGCCGCACACGGCGCGGCCGTCGTGGTCAACGACTACGGCGTCTCGGCGTCAGGAGATCGGCCCGGCGAGGACCCCGGCGAGTCGCCCGCCGACGAGGTCGTCGCCGCGATCACGTCGGCCGGTGGCCGGGCCGTCGCCAACGGCGCCGACGTGGCCGACTTCGAGCAGGCCGCCGCGATGGTGCGGCAGGCGGTCGACACCTTCGGTGGGCTCGACATCCTCGTGAACAACGCCGGCTTCGTGCGCGACCGGATGCTCGTCAACACCTCCGAGGAGGAGTGGGACGCGGTGATCCGGGTGCACCTCAAGGGGCACTTCGCACCGCTGCGGCACGCCGGCGCCTACTGGCGGGCCGAGGCCAAGGAGGGCCGCCAGCGCGCCGCGCGCGTCATCAACACGTCGTCCGGGGCCGGGTTGCAAGGGTCGGTCGGCCAGGCGACGTACTCCGCCGCCAAGGCCGGGATCGCCGGGCTCACCCTGGTCGCCGCCCAGGAGCTGGGGCGGTACGGCGTCACCGTCAACGCGATCGCGCCGGTCGCCAAGACCCGGATGACCGAGGGTGCCTTCGACACCTCAGCGATGGCGTTGCCCGAGGACAACTCGCCGATCGTGGCGTGGCTGCGCCTCCGAGGGGGCCGGCGACGTGACCGGCCGGGTGATCGAGGTCGACGGCAGCACGATCACCGTCGAGACCGGCTGGGTGCACGGCCCGGCCCGTGACAACGGCAGCCGCTGGGTGGCGACCGAGGTCGGGCCCGCGCTGCGCGAGCTGCTGGCGCAGGCGCCGACGCCGGAACCGGTCTACGGCACCGGCTGAGCCCTACGCTTCCCCGGTGAGGCGAAAGGCGACGGTCGGGCTGGTGCTCTGCACCGCCCTGCTGCTCGCCGGCTGCCGGGACGACTCGGACGAAGACTTCCAGCCGCTCACCATCGCGTCTGCGGAGCCGCCCGCGGCGCCGAGAGCCGAAGGGGAACCTCCGGAGTTCGACCGGGCGGCGCTCGACCGGCTGGCCGCCGACGCGAAGGCGGCCGGGTCAAACTGCTTCTTCGTGGCCCAGCGCGGGCACGTGCTCGGCGAGTGGTACTGGAAGGACAGCGGTCCGAACGCCGCGCAGGAGGTCTTCTCGGTCACCAAGTCGGTGACCAGCACGCTGGTCGGGATCGCCCAGGCCGAGGGATCCCTGCAGGTCGAAGCGCCCGCGTCGACCTGGATCCCGCAGTGGAAGGGCACCGAGTCCGAGGACGTCACCGTGCGGAACCTGCTCTCCAACGACAGCGGTCGCTACTGGACTCCGACCAGCGACTACGGCGAGCTCCTCCGGGCGCAGGACCGGACGGCGTACGCCGTGGGGCTGGGTCAACAGTTCGAGCCAGGCCAAGTGTGGGCCTACAACAACGCAGCCATCCAGACCCTCGACGCGGTGCTGCACGCCGCGACCGGGCAGGAGACCGCCGACTACGCCGCCGAGCGCCTCCTCGGCCCGCTGGGGATGACCCACACCCGATACACCAGGGACAGCAGCGGCAACTCGACCCAGGCCTTCTACGGGCTGCAGTCCACGTGCCCGGACCTCGCGCGGTTCGGCCGGCTCGTCGCGCAGGACGGGGTGTGGGACGGCGAGCAGCTGGTGCCGGCGGAGTGGGTGGCGGACGCGACCGGCCGACCGTCCCAACGGCTCAACGCGTCGTACGGCCTGCTCTGGTGGGTCAACCGCAAGGGGCCGCTGCGCAGCCCCCTGGACCCCGAGAACCCCGAGCTCCCGCCGGGGGTCGACAGGGTCGGCCGGCTCGCGCCGGGTGCGCCCGGCGACCTGTTCGCGGCGCTCGGCTTCGGCGGCCAGGTGGTGCTGGTCGACCCCGTCACGCAGACCGTGGTGGTGCGGCTGGGCCAAGCCGGAGGGCCGGAGTCTGGTGACTACACCTTCGCCGACGCCGCGCGCGTGGTGACCGAGGTGCTCAGACCCGCTCGATGACCGTGCCGGTGGCCATCGCGCCGCCGGCGCACATCGAGACCAGGGCCGTGGACTGGTCGCGGCGCTCGAGCTCGTGCAGCGCGGTGGTGATCAGCCGGGTGCCTGTGGAACCGACCGGGTGGCCGAGCGCGATCGCGCCGCCGTTGACGTTCACCCGGTCGAGGTCGACGTGGTGCTGGCCCGCCCAGGAGAGGACGACGGAGGCGAACGCCTCGTTGACCTCGAACAGGTCGAAGTCGGAGATCGCCATGCCGGTGCGGTCGAGCAGCCTTTGGGTGGCCTCGATCGGGCCGTCGAGGTGGTAGTAGGGGTCCGAGCCGACCAGGCAGTGGGTCTTGATCCGGGCCCGCGGGGTGAGACCGAGGGCGCGGGCCTTGTCCTCGTCCATGATCAGCACGGCGGAGGCGCCGTCGGAGATCTGGGACGACGTGCCGGCGGTGTGCAGGCCGTCGGGGAGCACCGCCGTGAGGCCGGCCAGCCCCTCGAGCGTGGTGTCGCGCAGACCCTGGTCGGCGTCGACGACACGCGTCTCGCCGGTCTGCTTGCCCTCGTCGTCGAGCACCGTGGCGGTGAACGGCGCGATCTCGCGCTTGAACCTGCCCTCGTCGACCGCGGCCCGGGCCTTGTGCTGGGAGGCCAGGCCGAAGGCGTCGAGGTCGGCGCGGGTCAGCCCGCGGCGGATGGCGATCCGGTCGGCGGCCTCGAACTGGTTGGGCATGTCGATGGCCCAGTCGTCCGGGCGCGGATCGCCCATGCCGGGCGGGACGTTGGCGCCGAGCGGGATGCGGGACATCGACTCGACCCCGCAGGCGATGCCTACGTCGATGGTGCCGGCGGCGACCATGTCGTGCACCAGGTGCGCGGACTGCTGGCCCGAGCCGCATTGGGCGTCGACGGCGGTGGCGCCGGTGCGCTGGGGGAGTCCGGCGTACAGCCACGCCCGCCGGACCATGTCGTTGGACTGCTCACCGGCCTGGGTGACGCAGCCGCCGACCACCTGGTCGACCAGCTCCGGGTCGACGCCGGCGCGACGCAGCACCTCGGCCTGGGCGAAGCCCAGCAGGGCCGCCGGGTGCACGCCCGCGAGCCAGCCCTTCCGCTTGCCGAGCGGCGTGCGGACGGCATCGACGATCACGGGACTGCCCATGGAAAGAAAGTAGAACACGTTCTTGTTTCGGGCAAGGAAGCACTTCCGTTACCTACCGAGAGTATGTAACGTGGCGCACTAGAACACGTTTCAGATTCGTGAGGGGTTCCACCTGTGACATCGGCACCAGACGTCTCGCTGGACTTCGACCCGACGGACCCCGACGTGATGCAGGAGCGCGTGCCGCACGACGAGCTGCTGACGCTGCGCCGTACCGCACCGGTCTCGTTCGTGACCCAGACCGAGACTGCCAAGGCGGGGTTCCCCGACCACCGCGGCTACTGGGCGGTGAGCAAGCACGCCGACGTCGCCGCGATCTCGAAGGACCAGGTCAACTTCTCGACGAACCTGGACGGCGTCATCATCCGGTTCGGCCCCACGATGGACCGCGAGGGTGTCGAGAACACTCGCTTCCTGCTGATCAACCACGACGCGCCCGACCACACCAAGCTGCGCCAGATCATCTCGCGCGCGTTCACCCCGCGGGCCATCTCGGCGCTGCACGAGGACCTGCAGCGACGCTCTCGCGAGATCGTCGCGGCGGCGGTCGCCAAGGGTGAGGGCAACTTCGTCGAGGACGTCGCGGCCGAGCTCCCGCTCCAGGCCATCGCAGGACTGCTCGGCGTACCGCAGGAGGACCGCGGCAAGCTCTTCGAGTGGTCCAACCAGATGATGTCCTACGACGACCCTGAGGTGGAGGGCGACGAGGCCGTCGCGTTCATGGAGATCCTCGGCTACTCGATGGCGCTGGCCGACGAGCGACGGAAGAACCCGCAGGACGACATCATCACCAAGCTGGTCAGCGCCGAGATCGACGCCAGCGGTGAGCAGGGCCGCGGCCTGACCGACGACGAGTTCGGCTTCTTCATGGTGCTGCTGGCGGTGGCCGGCAACGAGACCACGCGCAACGCCATCTCGCACGGCATGCACGCCTTCTTCCAGAACCCTGACCAGTGGGAGCTCTACAAGAGCTCCCGGACGGCCACCGCGGGCGACGAGATCATCCGGTGGGCCACGCCGGTCACGGTCTTCCAACGTACGGCGATCAACGACGTCGTGGTCGGCGGCCAGCCGGTTGCGGCCGGCGAGCGGGTCGGGATGTTCTACGCGAGCGCCAACTTCGACGAGGACGTGTTCACCGATCCGTTCCGCTTCGACATCACCCGTGACCCGAACCCGCACCAGGCCTTCGGCGGCCATGGCGCGCACTACTGCATCGGCGCCAACCTGGCCCGGCTCGAGGTGAACCTCATCTTCGACGCCCTGGCCGAGCAGGCCCCGGGGATCCGCCAGCTCGGCGAGCCCCGGCGGCTGCGCCACGGCTGGATCAACGGTGTGAAGGACCTCCAGGTCGCCTACCGCTAGTGGGTTCATCGAAAGGAACTTTCGTGTCCGACACCGTCCTGCCCGAGGGCTACGACTTCAGCGACCCCGACATCCTCTGGGACTCGGTGCCGCACGAGCAGTTCCAGGCACTGCGGCTCAACGCGCCGGTCTACTGGGTGGAGCAGCCCCAGTCCTCGCGCGACGGCATGGCCGAGGAGGCCGGGACCGGCTACTGGGCGGTGTCGAAGCACGCCGACGTCGCGGCGGTCTCGAAGGACAGCAAGAACTTCTCCAGCGCGGAGAACGGCGCGATCATCCGCTTCCAGGAGGGGATGCTCCGCGAGATGGTGGAGATGCAGCGGGTCATGCTGCTCAACCAGGACCCGCCGGAGCACACCGCGACCAGGCACATCATCTCGCGCATGTTCACACCGCGGGCCATCGGCGCCCTCGAGGAGATCATGCGCGGGCGGGCCCAGCGGATCGTCCAGGACGCGGTCGAGCGAGGCTCGGGCAACTTCGTCGAGGAGGTCGCCGCCGAGCTGCCCCTGCAGGCGATCGCCGACCTGCTCGGCGTTCCCCAGGAGGACCGGCGCAAGCTCTTCGACTGGTCCAACCAGATGCTGGCCAACGAGGACCCCGACTTCGAGGGCGCCTCGGACGTGGCCGCGGCCGAGATCCTCGGCTACGCGATGGCGATGGCCGCCGAGCGCAAGGAGAACCCGCGAGACGACCTCGTCACCAGGCTCCTGAACGCCGACAAGGACGGCCGCGGCCTCAACGACGACGAGTTCGGCTACTTCGTGATCATGCTCACCGTGGCCGGCAACGAGACCACCCGCAACGCGATCACCCACGGCATGGACGCCTTCCTCGACCACCCCGGCCAGTGGCAGCTCTGGCTCGACGAGCGACCCGAGACCATGGTCGACGAGGTGATCCGGTGGGCCACCCCGATCAACGTCTTCCAGCGGACCGCGCTGGCCGACGTCGAGGTCGGCGGCGTGCCGGTGACGAAGGGCCAGCGGGTCGGGCTGTTCTACGGCAGCGCCAACTACGACGACGACGTCTTCGCCGAGCCCTACACCTTCGACATCACCCGCTCGCCCAACCCGCACGTGGCCTTCGGCGGGCACGGCGCGCACTACTGCATCGGCGCCAACCTGGCCCGCCAGGAGGTCCAGCTGATCTTCGAGGCCCTGGCCGAGCACGCGCCGGCCATCAGCCGGCTCGGCGAGGCGCGCCGCCTCCGGCACGGCTGGGTCAACGGCATCAAGGAGCTGCAGGTCAGCTACACGGGCTGACCTACTCCAGCTCGCTCCGGTCGGTCAGCACCAGCGGGCCGTCGTCGGTGATCGCGATGGTGTGCTCCATGTGCGCGCCGCGGGAGCCGTCGGCGCTGCGCAGCGTCCAGCCATCGGCATCGGTGAAGATCTGGTCCGTGGTCTGGAGGAACCACGGCTCGATGGCGATCACCAGCCCCGGCTTGAGCTTGAGGCCGCGGCCCGGGCGGGCGTCGTTGGGGACGTGCGGGTCACCGTGCATGGTCCGGCCGACGCCATGGCCGCCGAACTGCAGGTTGATCCCCAGCCCGGCCGCCCGCGCGATGTCGCCGATCGCGGCGGAGATGTCGAAGAGCCGGTTGCCGACCTGCGCCTGGGCGATGCCGGCCTCGAGCGCTCGGGTGGCGACGTCGATGAGCGCGAGGTCCTGCTCGCCGGGCGTCCCGACGACGACGCTGAGTGCCGAGTCGGACACCCAGCCGTCGACACTGCATGCGAAGTCGAGCGAGAGCAGGTCGCCGTCCTTGAGCGCGTAGTCGTGGGGGAGACCGTGCAGCACGGCGTCGTTGACGCTGGTGCACAGCACCTTCCCGAACGGCGACGCACCGAACGACGGGTGGTAGTCGATGTAGCAGGACTCGGCGCCGCGCTCCTTGATCATCTCGTGCGCGAGCCTGTCGAGGTCGAGCAGGTTGACGCCCACGTCGGCGGCGTCGCGGAGCGCGACGAGGACCTCGGCGACGAACCGGCCGGCCGGTTTCATGGCCTCGATCTGCGCGGGGGTGCGGAGCTCGATCATGTCGGCGACCCTATCGACGCGCCCTAGGCTCGAGTGCATGGACCTCGTACTCGGGACGATGTACTTCGGCACCCGGACCGACGAGGCGACGTCGTTCGCCATGCTGGACCGCTACGTCGCCGCGGGCGGTCGGGTGCTGGACACCGCGAACTGCTACTCGTTCTGGATGTCGCCGACCGGACACGGCGGTCAGAGCGAGTCGCTGATCGGCCGGTGGCTGGCGGCCAACTCCGGACTTCGCGACGAGCTCGTGCTCGCCACCAAGGTCGGGCAGGAGCCCGTCGAGGGCGGGGGAGTGGAAGGCCTCTCGGCGCCGGTGGTGGCGCGCGAGGCGGCGCGCTCGGCGGAGCGGCTGGGTGTCGACGTCCTCGACGTCTACTGGGCGCACGGCGAGGACCGCTCGGTCGCGGTCGAGGAGACCGTGGCCGCGTTCGGGGCGCTGGTGGCCACGGGCGCCGTACGCCGGCTCGGCGTCTCCAACCACCCCGTCTGGCGGGTCGAGCAGGCGCGTGCTGTCGCAGCGGCCCAGGGCGTCGAGCCGTACTCCGCCCTCCAGCTGACGACGTCGTACGTCGAGCCGCGGCCGGGTGCGCCGGTGGAGGGCAAGGACCACCGCTTCGGCTTCGTCAGCGACGAGACCGTGGACTACCTCGCCGAGCACCCGGACCTCGTGCTCTGGGTCTACAGCCCGCTGGTGCAGGGCAGCTACGACCGCGCGGACCGGCCGTTCCCCGCGGCGTACGACCACCCCGGCACGACCGCGCGGCTCGCCGCGCTGGCCTCGGTCGCGTCGTCGCGTGGCGTCGCGCCGTCGCAGGTGGTGCTGGCGTGGCTGCTGGCGCGCGGATGGAGCCCGATCGTCGGCGTCAGCACGCTGGAGCAGCTCGACTCGGCGCTGGCGGCCTCTTCGCTGGAGCTCTCACCGGAGGAGCTCGCGGCGCTCGACGCGCCGCGGTAAGGGGCACGTCCTCTGCCCAGGGCAGAACCGCCCTCAGCGGATTCGCTGGAACGGCGTGCTCCGGGCCTGCACGCTCGATCTCATGAGCCACTCCATGAACTCGGGGCCCCATCCCGCCGGCCTCTCCGCGGCCGACCGCCTGCTGCACCAGCGCATCATCGTCCTCGGCCAGGAGGTCGACGACGCGATCGCCAACAAGCTCTGCGCCGAGCTGCTCCTGCTCTCCGCCGAGGACCCGCGGCGCGACATCGCGCTCTACATCAACTCGCCCGGCGGCTCCGTGTCGGCCGGCCTGGCGATCTACGACACCATGCGGCTGATCCCGAACGACGTGGCGACGCTGTCGATGGGGCTGGCGGCGAGCATGGGGCAGTTCCTGCTGTCCGCCGGCACGCCGGGCAAGCGGTTCGCGCTCCCGCACAGCCGGATCCTGATGCACCAGGGCTCGGCCGGCATCGGCGGGAGCGCCATCGACATCGAGATCCAGGCCGAGAACCTCGAGCACACCAAGTCGGTGATGTTGGGACTGATCGCCGAGCACACCGGTCAGTCCGTGGAGACGATCGAGCGGGACTCCCGCCGGGACCGGTGGTTCACCGCCGAGGAGGCGCGCGACTACGGCTTCGTCGACCAGGTGCTCACCGACGTCTCGTCGGTGACGCCGTACCGGGCGCCGAGCGCGTCGTTCGCCCCCGCCAACGAGCGGAGCGCGTGATGAGCAGCTACACGATCCCGAGCGTCATCGAGAAGACCGTGCGCGGCGGCGAGCGCGCGGTCGATATCTACAGCCGGCTGCTGACCGACAGGATCGTCTACATCGGCACCGAGATCGACGACGGCGTCGCCAACGTCGTCATCGCGCAGCTCATCCATCTGGAGTCGGACCGTCCCGAGTCGCCGATCGACCTCTACCTCAACTCACCGGGCGGCTCGGTCACCGCGATGCTGGCGATCTACGACGCCATGCAGTTCATCAGCTCGCCGGTCGGCACGACCGCCATCGGCCAGGCCGGCTCGTCGGCCGCGGTGCTGCTGGCGGCAGGCGACCCGGGTCGCCGGACGGTCCTGCCGCACTCACGGATGGTGCTGCACCAGCCGTCCGGTGGCGGACAGGGCACGCTGCCCGACCTGGAGCTGCACGCCAAGGAGATCGTCCGGCTGCGCGCGCAGATGGAGGAGATCCTCGCGACGCACACCGGCCGGACCGTGGAGCAGATCCGGGAGGACACCGACCGCGACCTGGTGCTGTCTGCGCAGGAGGCGGTGGACTACGGGCTGGCCGACGCGATCCTGGACAGCCGAAAATTGGCACTTGCTCGCCCTTGAACTCAACTTAACTTTAAGTTTCATGATGGGGACATGACTTCTCCTGTTGCCGTCATCACCGGTGCCTCCCAGGGGCTCGGCCGCGCGCTCGCCCACGAGCTGGCGAGCCGCGGCTGGTCCCTCGTCCTCGACGCGCGGCACGAGGCCGCGCTGTCCGAGGCCGTCCGCGCGCTGCCCGGCGGCCCGCACCCGGCGATCGCCGGCGACGTCGCCGACCCGGCACACCGCCGCGACCTGGTCGACGTGGCCGCCGAGCTCGGCGGCGCCAGCGCCCTCGTCAACAACGCCAGCACGCTGGGGACCAGCCCGCTGCCGGCGTTCGCCGAGCTCGACACCGCGACGTACCTCCACATCCTCCAGGTCAACCTGGTCGCCCCCATGGCGCTCACGGCAGCACTGCTGCCCCAGCTGCGGCCGCGTGGCGGCGTGGTCCTGAACCTGTCGTCGGACGCCGCCGTCGAGGCGTACGAGACCTGGGGCGGCTACGGCTCGTCGAAGGCCGGTCTCGACCACGCGACCCGGGTGCTGGCGGCCGAGGAGCCGGCGCTGCGGGTGTACGCCGTCGACCCGGGCGACATGCGGACCCAGATGCACCAGGACGCGTTCCCCGGCGAGGACATCTCCGATCGACCCGATCCGACGGTCGCCGTACCCGCGCTGCTCCGGCTCCTCGAGGGCGCGCTGCCCAGCGGCCGCTACCGCGCGTCCGAGCTGCTGCCCCACGACACGGAGCTGGCGTTCGCATGACCGCCGCCGTCACCGAAGCGAGGTTCGTGCTGCCGCCCGGCAGCGAGGCGACCGCGCCGCCCGAGGCCCGGGGCCTGGCCCGCGACGAGGTCCGGATGGCCGTGGTCACCGAGGAGCGGACCCACCACCGCCAGGCGTTCGAGCTCCCGCAGCTGGCTCGAGCCCGGCGACCTGCTCGTCGTGAACACCAGCGCGACGCTGCCGTCCGCGCTGGAGGTGCAGCGGCACGGCTGCACCTGGGGGCTGCACGTCTCAGCGGAGCTGGACGACGGCGCCTGGGTGGTCGAGCTGCGGCGGCCCGATGGTGCCGGACCGGGCCTGCCCGAGCCGGGCGAGGTGCTGCGGCTGCCGGGCGGCGTACGGCTGCGCATCGCGGAGCCGCACCCGGCGGGCCAGACCCGGCTGTGGCGGGCGACGACGCTGCCCATCGCCGACCGGGTGGCCTACCTGCGCCGTCACGGGACGCCGATCCGCTACCGCTACCTGCACGGCGTGTGGCCCATCGACGACCTGCAGAACGTCTACGCCGCCGTTCCCGGCAGCGCGGAGATGCCGAGCGCCGGGCGGCCGCTGTCCCGCGAGGTGCTCGTCGACCTGATGTCTGCGGGCATCGTCGTCGCTCCGCTGGTGCTGCACACCGGCGTGGCGAGCCAGGAGTCGCACGAGCCGCCGCAGCCGGAGTGGCTCTCGGTCCCGGAGTCGACGGCCCGGCTGGTCAACGTCACCCGCGCGGCCGGTGGGCGGGTCGTCGCGGTGGGCACCACGGTGGTCCGGGCCCTTGAGACTGCCGCCTCGGTCGAGGGCGCCGTCTCGGCGTACGACGGCTGGACGTCGCTGGTCCTGTCCTCCGCGCGACCGGCCCGGGTCGTGAGCGGGCTGCTCACCGGGCTGCACGAGCCCGAGGCCAGCCATCTCGACCTCCTCGAGGCGGTGGCGGGACGGTCGCTGGTCGACCGGGCGTACGCCGACATCACCGCGTCAGACGCGCCGCACTACCTGTGGCACGAGTTCGGGGACTCGATGCTGCTGCTGCCCCGATGACAGAAACGTAGCTCTCAGGCCGCGAGGCAGACCGGGCCGCGCACCTGGCTGAGCCGGCGGGCGACGCGGATGGTGAGGTCGACCAGCCGCAGCCCGAGGGCGCCGGCGACGGCCTGCAGCACCTCGGAGCTCGGCTCCTTGCGGCCCCGCTCGATCTCGGAGAGGTACTGCGTGGACACGCCGGCCTCCTCCGCGACGTCGGCGAGCGTCCGGCCGGCGTCGTGGCGCTCGTCGCGGAGCTCCTGGCCCGCGGCCTCGCGCCACAGCGGCTCGCGCTCGACTGGCTCGTCGGACTCCGGCGTCGGGAACGCGATCAGCTCACCCATGTCCGGAGGCTACGCCGGGACGGCGTACGACTCGGCGCGTCTGACCCGGCGTTCGCGGAGGGCGAACGTCAGGTGCGCAGCCACTCGCCGAGCTCGGCGTCGGTCAGCAGCTGCCGGGCCTCGTCGGCCCGGTCGTCGGGGACGAGGATGCGCATCTGCAGGAAGTTGAGCGTGCCCTCGAGGGCACTGCTGTGCCGGTCCGCGACGTGGCAGGGGATCTCGGCCTCCTGGAACAGCCCTTCGACCACGGAGATCAGGGCGACGTCATTGGTGCGGATCAACTCGGCCATGTCACTCCTAACGGACGACGGTTGCCTAGGGTGCCCAGTATGCGAGGACGCAACAGAGGCACGCCGGACCAGGACCGCTGGGAGCGCTCGGACTGGTGGGGCGTGGTGCTCGACAGCCCGGATCCGAAGGCGCTCGCGCGGTTCTACTCGGGCCTCACCGGTTGGCCGGTCTGGAGGCCTGACGAGGCCGACGACACCGAAGCCGCCCTCGACCTCGAGGAGGGCGTCGGTTACCTGAGCTTCCACCTCAAGGAGGACTACGTCCGCCCGGTCTGGCCGAACACGCCGGGTGAGCAGCAGATGATGATGCACCTCGACTTCGAGGTGTCAGACCTCGCCGAGGCGACGGCGTACGCCCTGGAGCACGGCGCGGTGCTGGCCGAGTTCCAGCCGCAGGACGACGTCCGGGTCTTCTACGACCCGGACGGCCACCCGTTCTGCCTCTACGGCTAGTTGCTCGGCTTCTCCGCGCCGACCACCCACATCGCGAAGAACTGCGAGCCGCCGCCGTACGCGTGCCCGAGGGCCTTGCGAGCGCCGTCGACCTGGTGCTCGCCGGCGGCGCCGCGGACCTGGAGGGCCGCCTCGCCGAAGCGGAGCATGCCGGAGGCGCCGATCGGGTTCGAGGACAGGACGCCGCCCGAGCAGTTGACCGGGAGCTGGCCGTCCATGGCGGTGGCGCCGGACTCGGTGAGCCTCCAGCCGCCGCCGTTGGCTTCCGCGAAGCCGAGCGACTCCAGCCACATCGGCTCGAACCACGAGAACGGCACGTAGATCTCGGCCGTGTCGATCTCGTCGATCGGGCTGGTGATGCCGGCCTGCTTCCAGAGCGCCGCGGCGGCGTCGCGCGAGGCCTGCGGGTTCACCTGGTCGCGCTCGGCGGCCGAGGTGGCCTCGGAGCGCATCACGGTGCCGTGGATCCAGGCCGGGTTGGACGACCGC
Organism: uncultured Actinomycetota bacterium; assembly: GCA_963798045.1. Lineage (GTDB taxonomy): Bacteria > Actinomycetota > Actinomycetes > Propionibacteriales > Nocardioidaceae > Nocardioides. The sequence goes on along the minus strand of CAWCSB010000001.1, from coordinate 15,021 downwards.
GCGGCCTCGTCCTCGGCGACGATCACCAGCGCGCAGGCGCCGTCGGAGGACGGGCAGGTCTCGTCGTACCGGATCGGGTCCCACAGCATCTGCGAGGCCAGCACCGACTCGACGGTGGTGTCCGGGTTCTTGAGGTGGGCGTAGGGGTTCTTGAGCGCGTTCTGCCGGTCCTTGGCGGCCACGATCGCGCCGATGTGCGTCGGTGCGTCGGAACGCCGGATGTAGGAGCGCACGTGCGGTGCGAAGTAGCCGCCGGCGCCGGCGTGCACGGGCATGTTGAACGGGATCGGGACTGAGAGCGCCCACATCGCGTTGGACTCCGACTGCTTCTCGTAGGCGACCGTGAGCACCTTCTTGTGCACGCCCGCCTGGACGAGCGACGAGGCGACGATCGCGGTCGAGCCGCCGACCGAGCCGGCGGTGTGCACGCGCAGCAGCGGCTTCCCGGCGGCGCCGATCGAGTCCGCGAGGAACAGCTCGGGCATCATCACGCCCTCGAACAGGTCCGGGGCCTTGCCGACGACGATCGCGTCGATCTCGTCGAGCGTCATCTGGGCGTCCTCGAGGGCGCGGTCGATCGCCTCCCGGAGCAGTCCCGGCATCGAGACGTCCTCGCGCTTGGCACGGTGGTGGGTCTGGCCCACGCCGATCACGGCGGCCGGCTGCTTGCCCATCACTCGCCCTGCCCTTCGCTTGCCATCACGCAGACGAGGTTCTGCTGGAGGGCCGGACCGGAGGTGGCGTGGCCCAGCGTCCTGGACGCCGATCCCGACCAGATCCGCTTCGCGGCCTCGCCGATCCGGATCCCGCCGGCGGAGAACATCGGGTTGCTGGTCAACGCACCGCCCGAGGGGTTGATGCGTACGTCGGCACCCAGGCCGAGCTCCGTGCGGAGGATCAGCTCCTGGTGGCTGAACGGCGCGTGCAGCTCGGCCACCTCGACCCCGTCGAGGTCGGCGGCGGCACCGGCGCGTTGCGCGGAGGGGGAGCGCTTGAGGTCGCGGGTGCCCATGCTCATCGGGTCCACGTAGTGCGCGAGCGACCGGATCCACGCGGGCCGCTCGCACACCTCACGCGCCCGGTCTCCGGCGGCCAGCACCAGCGCGGCCGCGCCGTCGGTGACCGGCGCGCAGTCGTGCTTGCGCAACGGGTCGGCGTACATCGGGCGGGCCAGGAGGTCCTCGACCGACGAGCCGCCCTTGCGGATCGCGTAGTCGTTCTTCTCGGCGTCGGTCAGCGACCGGTTCGCCACCTCGGCCATCGCCCGCTCGTCCCAGAGGCCGGCGTCGATGCCCTCGCGGGCCTGCAGGCCGGCCAGCGACACCGTGTCGGGCCACAGCGGGGTCATCGTGTAGGGATCCAGCTGGAGGGAGAGGGTGCGCCGCAGGACGCCGGCCGAGCTCTTGCCGAAGGCGTAGACGAGCGCTGTGTCCACCTCGCCGGTCTGGATCTTGACCCAGGCCTCGTACATCGCCCAGGCCAGGTCCATCTCGACGTGCGACTCGTTGACCGGGGGGATCACGCCGATCGCGTCGACGGCCTGGACGAACGAGAAGGACCGGCCGGCCAGGTAGTCCGAGGACCCCGAGCACCAGAAGCCGACGTCTTGCCGGGTCCAGCCGGTCTGCTCGTAGCACTCCGCGAACAGCGGGACCAGCAGCTCGACGCAGGTCGGGGACCCGTCGAACTCGGCCATCTGTCGCTGCGCGAAGCCGACGACTGCAACGTCCCTCACAGGTGCACCCGGTAGGTCTCGTAGTCGGCGTCGGGCTCGTCGACCGGCGCGAAGTGGCTGATGTTCTCGATGGTGGTGCCCCACTCGTCGCGGGGCTTCCACACGGCCTTGACCCGCATGCCCATCCGGACCTCCTCGGCCGGGATGTCGAGGATCAGGTGCAGGAACGCGATGTCCGCGCCGTCGAGCAGGATGTAGGCCGAGACGTACGGCGGCGTGATCCGCTGGCCGAGGAACGGCACGTTGACGATGCAGAACGTCGTCACGGTGCCGGTGTCGGGGAGCTCGATCTCCTCCGCGGTCGGCGTGCCGTCGGCCGGGCAGGCGCTGCGTGGCGGGATGTAGACCTTCCCGCAGGTCGGGCAACGCTGGCCGACCAGCTTGCCCTCGGACAGCGACGTGTAGAACAGCGATTCCTCCGGCGAGGCGGCGTACAGGTAGTCGAGCTCGATCGGGACCACGATCCCGGTGACATCCGGAGTCCCGGCTGCGGAGGCTTCGAGGCTCGTCGCTGGCGCTCCTCGCACCTCAGCCACCGCGCGCTCGAAACACTCGATATCGGTGATTGCCCCGACCCGCTCCACGCGCCACCGGACGCGAACTCGCATACCGGTTTCGACATCGTTGGGGGAACCGACGTCGAGCGCGTGGAGCAGGGGGGCGTCCGCGCCATCCAACGTGACCAGCACGAACGCGAAGGGCCGATCCAAGGGCTGACCCTTGACCGGCTGCGGCACCCAGGTCCACGACGTGACGGTGCCGGTGTCGGCGACCTCGACGAAGTCGTCGATCGCGGCGTGGGTGACCGGGTCGAACTCGGGCGGCGGCACGACGACCTTTCCCTCCGACGTACGGCCGCCGACGACGACACCGTCACGCAGCCCGGAGAGGAAGCGACCCAGCACGGGACCCGTCGAGCGGGTGTAGTCGAAGGCTACGGTGACGGGCGCCGAGAGAGTTCTGGGCATGGACGCAAACTAGAACACGTTCTAATCTGAGGCAAGTACCAACGGAAGGACACGGGTCATGAAACTGGGCTTGCAGCTCGGCTACTGGGGCGCACAACCGCCGCAGGGCATCGGCGAGCTCGTCGTCGCGGCCGAGGAGTCCGGCTTCGACGCGGTGTTCACCGCCGAGGCGTGGGGGTCCGACGCGTTCACCCCGCTGGCCTGGTGGGGTCGCGAGACCTCCGCGGCTCCGGCTCGGCACCTCGATCGTCCAGATGTCCGGCCGGACGCCCACCTCGATCGCCATGCACGCCCTGACCCTCGACCACCTCTCGAACGGCCGAGTCATCCTCGGGATGGGCGTGAGCGGCCCGCAGGTCGTGGAGGGCTGGTACGGCCAGCCGTTCTCCAAGCCGCTGGCGCGCACCCGCGAGGTCGTCGACATCATCCGCAACGTGCTGGCCCGCGAGGCGCCGGTGACCAACGACGGGCCGCACTACCCGCTGCCCTACGCCGGGGAGGGCGCGACGGGTCTCGGCAAGCCACTCAAGTCGATCGTGCACCCGCTGCGCGCGGACCTCCCGATCTGGCTCGGCGCCGAGGGGCCCAAGAACGTCGCGCAGACGGCCGAGATCGCCGACGGCTGGATCCCGATCTTCTACACGCCCAGGTCGGCGGGCATGTACCAGCCATGGCTCGACGAGGGTTTCGCCCGGCCCGGCGCTCGTCGTACCCGCGCCGACTTCGAGATCGCCGCCACCTGCCACCTCCAGGTGGTCTCGTCAGTGGAGGAGAAGGCCGCCGTGATCGACGCGATGCGGCCCTTCGTCTCGCTCTACATGGGTGGCATGGGCGCCAAGGAGGCGAACTTCCACAACCAGGTCTTCGTCCGGATGGGCCACGAGGACCTCGCAGCCGAGGTCCAGAAGCTCTACCTGAACGGCGAGAAGGACCGCGCCACCGCCCTGATCCCCGACGAGCTGGTCGACGACATGCACATCATCGGCACTGCTTCTGAGGTGAAGGAGCGAGTCGCCCAGTGGGAGGAGACCGGCGTGACCACGCTGTTGCTCAGCCTGCACTCCGCCGACGAGGTGCGCGCGATCGCGGAGCTGCTCGCGTAGCGCTCTGCGTCCACGAGTCATCCACAGAGCCCGCTGGCCGGGCCTCCTTCCACAGGTCCTGTCCGCGCACCCCTCTGCTCGTCGGTGGCGCCTCGCAGGTTGTCGGGACACACACCCGACCGAGGAGTGGCTCATGACGAGCAGGACCGCGCAACGACGCAAGGCCGACCAAGGGACCAGCACGTCGGACGACCCGCTCGAGAAGGCGTTCCGCGGCCGGCCGCGCTGCCAGTGCGAGTGCCAGGGCGGCTGCCGCCGGCGCGCGACCTACCGCGTCAGCTTCCTCTGTGCCAACGAGGACTGCGACTGTGCCGTCCACGTCGCACTGGCGTGCACCCCCTGCAAGGACAGCTGGGTCCACCAGGCGTCGCACGACCCCCGGGCGCCTGAGCTCCGCGTGACACCGCTCTGACGAGCCATTGGCGCGGACGATCTGCCGCGACTCCGCCACGTAGCCGCCGGGGCTAGGGTGCGATCACCACTGGCCCGAGGAGCCCGTCATGCCGCACTCACGCTGGTCTCGAGTCGTGCTCAGCCTGTCCCTGGGAATCGTGGTGGGACTCAGTGCCGGAGCTGCTCCCGCGTCGTCGGCCACGCCCGCGCAGGCCGACAGCGTCAGCCTCTCCGTGATGAGCCTGAACATCTTCTACGGCGGCGACGACTTCGACCTGGCGACCGGCGACTGGTGCCCGGTTGCCGACGGCTGCCCGCGCACCCTGCGCAAGGTCGCCCGCTACATCCGTGCGAGCGGCGCCGACGTGGTAGGTCTGCAGGAGGCGGAGCGCAACACGACGGCGCTGGCGAGGCTGCTGGGCTGGCACTCCGACCCCCGTGCGCACGTGATCTCGCGATTCCCGCTCCTGCGACCGGCAGGCGGGCAGGGTCTCTACACGTTCGTCGAGCCGGTGCCGGGCCGGATCGTCGCGGTGGCCAACACGCACCTCCCGTCTTCGCCGTACGGTCCCTACAAGGTGCAGCGCGGGGCTTCGCGGGCGAAGGTCCTGGCGCTCGAGCAGCGGCTACGGGTGGCCGCGCTGACCCACGTTCTGCGCACGCTGCCGCGGCTGGCCGCGCGAGGGATCCCGGTGTTCCTCACCGGGGACTTCAACAGCCCGTCGCACCTCGACTGGACCCCCGCCGTCGCCGACGCCCGGCCCGACGTGCCCTATCCCGTCAGCTGGCCCGCCAGCGCGACGCTGGCCGGCGCGGGCTTCGTGGACTCCTACCGCGCCGTACACCCGGACCCGGTGGCCGATCCGGGCTTTACGTGGACTCCCGGCGGTCCGGAGGGTCGAAAGCAGGATGTCTTCGACCGCATCGACTGGGTGCTCTCCGCCGGTCCGGCCACCGCCGTGGCCAGCCGGCTCGTCGGCGAGCGCGGTAACCCCCAGGTGGACGTCGCCCTGGCCGGGAAGTTCCCGACCGACCACCGAGGCGTCGTCTCCACCTTCGAGGTCGCCCCGGCCGTGGCACCGCCGATGGTGTCGCCGTCCGAGCGACGGGTGATCGTCGGCGGCGGCAGCCGGTTGCGCGTCCGGTTCCACGGCACCGGAGCCGTGGGCGAGGTGGTCGCGGTGGCCGGCGGTCCGAGCAGTGGCGGACGCCTGCCCGAGAGGTCGACCGGCGGCCGCACCTCCGGCGCCGTGTCGCTGTCCACCTCGCGGCTGTCCGCCGGCCGCTACGACGTGGTGCTGCGAGACGCCACCTCGGGTGGGATCCTGGCGCGGTCGCCCATCTGGGTCTACGAGCGCGGCACTCACGCCAGGATGACGACCAGCGCCGACACCTACCGCCCGGGCGAACCTGTGACCGTGTCATGGGACCGGGCGCCGGGCCAGCACCTCGACTGGGTCGGCCTCTATCGGTGCCTTCGGACCTGCGACGAGCCCGGGAGCTACCTGGCCTACCGTTACACCCGGACCAGGATCGAGGGGTCGCTGACCCTCAGTGAAGCCGTGGCGCCCGGCGAGGCCGCGCCGCCGTGGCCGCTTCCGCCGGGACAGTACGTTGCCCGGCTGCTCGTGGACGACAGCTATCGAGTGGTCGCCCAGACGCCTCGGTTCCGGGTCCTCCCGGATTCGTCTGCGGACTGACGGGGAGACCCGCGCCTGACCAGCCAGACGAATCTGGTCAGCGGGGCAGCACCTGACTGACCAGGTCGATCGACTCGGCCGTGATGGGGTCCAGCACGAGCTGAAGGTGCGTCGCGCCGGCTTCCGCCAGCCCCTGCACGTGGTCGCCGAGGTCGTCGGGCGTGACCGTGGTGACGCTCGCGTCGTAGTTCTCACCCATCAGCCGGCCCTGACCGCCCGGCAACGTGACCAGGACGGCGGCAGTCGCCTCGACGTGCCGGCCCTCCGGCATGGCCGCGTCGACCTCGGCCTTCACCTCTGCGAACCGCTCGACCGAGTTGTCGTAGACGCTCCACCAGACGTTCCACGAGTCCACGACGGGCAGCCCGATGCTCAGCATGCGCGGGCTGTTGGAGCCCAGCATGATCGGTGGGCCACCCTCCCGGACCGGCCGCGGGTCGAGCACGCAGTCGTCGACGTCGTAGAACTCGCCGTGGAACGTCGTCCGCCCGTCCCGCAGCAGTGGCGCGATGATCGCCAGCGCCTCCTCGAACCGCGACACGCGCCGGTCGTAGGCTAACCCGAACGCGTCGAACTCGCGCCGGTTCCAGCCGGCCCCGAGCGCCACGATGAGCCGTCCCTGCGAGATCGCGTCGACCGTCGCGGCCTGCTTCGCCAGCATCGCCGGCGCGTGGAAGGCAGTGGACGCGACCAGCGGCCCGATCTCCACCCGCTGGGTCACCGCCGCGATGGCCGCGAGGGTCGTCCACGACTCGTACGGGCCCCGGGTCGACCCGTCCGGCAGGTCGTAGATCAGGTGGTCACCCACCCAGATCGAGTCGTAGCCGGCCGACTCGGCCCGCCGCGCCAGGTCGAGGTACTCCGGCCACGGCACGAACCGCTCCACCTCGGGCAGCTGGACCCCGACCTTGCATGGACGCGTCATGGGATGACCCTAGGCTCGGACCATGACTTCCGAGGGGGTGGCGTACGGCGTGCTCGGGGTTGGCGCCATCGCCTCAGCGATCGTCACCGGGCTGTGCGAGGGTGTGGCACACCCTCCCGCGATCCTGCTCTCACCGCGCAACGCAGGCACGGCCACCGACCTGGCCGCGCGGTTCGAGTCGGTCTCGGTCGCGGCCGACAACCAGGCGGTGGTGGACGCAGTCCCGCTGGTCATCGTCGCCATCCCACGCGCAGGCGCCGACGCGCTCGCCGAGCTGACCTGGCGGCGCGAACAGGTCGTGGTGAGCGCAACCAGCGGTGTCCCTTTGCACAGGCTCAGGGAGCTCGTGGCGCCGGTCGACCTGGTCGCTCGTGCAGTACCGATGCCCGCCGTCGCCACCCGCAGCAGCCGGACGCCCGTGCACCCGCCCCTCGCTCCTGTGCTCGAGGTCTTCGACCGACTCGGCGGGACGATGCCGATCGACGACGGCGACCAGTTCGAGGCGATCTTCACCGCGATGGGGACGGTCGCGCCGTTCTTCGAGTACCTCCGCATCCTCTCCGACTTCCTGGTCGGCCACGGGCTCGCGCCCGCCGACGCGCAACAGATCGTGGCCGCGACCTTCACTGGGCTGCTGGAGTCGCTCCAGTCGCACGAAAGTCCTGACTTCGCCGAGATGGTGAAGGAGCACGCACCGGCCGGCGGCGGCAACGACCAGCTGACCGCCCTGATGCGCGATGCCCGCGTGTTCGACCAGATGGCGCAGGCCGTCGAGGAGGTCCACCAGCGGCTGACCGGCGGCGGTTCGTGACGACCGAGCGCGCGGCGTACGGCGTCCTCGGAGTCGGCTCGATCGCGCGCGCCATCGTCATCGGCCTGTGCGACGGCGTCGCCGACCCGCCCCGGATCGTCCTGTCCCCGCGCGGGGCGGCCGTCTCGGCCCAGCTGGCCGGCCGCTACCCGACCGTGTCCGTGGCCGCCGACAACCAGGCCGTCGTGGCCGGGTCCGACGTCGTCATCATCTGCCTGCGCAAGGCCGACGCCGCGCTCCTCGGCGACCTCACGTGGCGACCCGGACAGGTCGTGGTGAGCGCGGTGGCCGGCGTCGGCGTCGCGCAGCTCACCGACTGGGTGACCCCGGCGACGCGCGTCTGCCGGTCGGTCCCGATGCCACCGGTGGCGGACCGGGCCGGGCTCACCGCGGTGCACCCGCCGCTCACGGAGGCTCGGACGCTGTTCGACCGGCTCGGCACCACCCTCGAGGTGGAGGACGTCGTCGCCTACGAGGCGCTGTCCGCGACCTCGGCGACCCTGGCGGGCTTCTTCGAGTACCTCAGCACCCAGACCGACTGGCTCGAGGCCCGGGGCGTCCCGTCCGCCGACGCCCGCCGCTACGTCGCGGCCACCGTCGCCGGGGCCCTGACTTCCTTGAAGGCGGTCGACGCGCCCGACTTCGCCGAGCTGGCGGGGGAGTACGCCACGCCGGGCGGCGTCAACGAGCAGGTGGCCCGTGAGCTGCGCGAGCACGGCTCGTTCGACGTGCTCAAGCGGGCTCTCGACCGGGCGCTCGGTCGGCTGACAACCTGACCTGCACCCGCCATCCACCCGCGATCACGAGCAGCGCGAGCAGGGCGGCGCCGACCGCAGCCTCCGGGTCCCGGACGCCGATCCCGACGGCAAGTGCGGTCATGGGGACCGGAGCGAGCCAGAGCCAGGGCCGGCGTACCTCGGGCGGACGCGCGACCGCGGGAAGCCTGCGCAGGCGGCGCACGCCGTACGCCGTCACCACGACGGAGCCCACGACGGTGGACGCGTGCTGCAGCCAGCGGTAGAGGGGGATCGGGCCGTGCTCCTCTCGCAGGAAGGCGAGGTCCTGCACGACGAACCCCCAGTCGTGGGTGCAGGAGTCCCACAGGACGTGTGTCGCTGAGCCGATCGCGACGCCGATGGGTGCGAGCAACCAAGCGCGCACCCCGAGTCGAGCCCGAGCCGGCAGCCGTCTGCGCAGCGACGGCACTAGGTCCACGACGGCGTCACGCAGCAGGGCGAACCACAACCACAGCACGAACAGACCGATGACGACGTCGATCGCGAGGCCCCGGCCGCTGTGCGTGGTCCCGTAGCTCACCCCGACCGACAGGTACACCGGCGCGTCCGGCGCCACCGCACCCACCACCAGCGCGCTCAGTGGCAGGCCGAGCCGCTGGAGCAGGAGCACGGCTGCGGGGTGCGCCGGGCCAAGAGGCAATCAGAAGACCTGGCCGAGGATGATGAAAGAGGCGCCCGCCCCGAGCATGGCGCTGCCGTAGCAGAGCACGGCGATCTGCCACTTCCACTTCAGCTGGAGACCGTCGTAGAGCGTGTAGCGGAACCGGTGCGCGGCGTGCACCAGCATGATGCTGAACATCCCGAGCAGCAGCAGGAACGTCACCGGGTTTCGCAGGATGTCGAGCAGGTGGTCGCGGGACGGCGGGGTGATCCAGCCGAGCGGGAAGGCCAGTGCGAAGAGGAACGCCAGCACCGGCAGGAACATCGCGGCCGTCACCCCGCCACCGCTGAAGGCCATCCACACGAGTGGCAGGACCCGCCGCTTGGTCATCGGGTCACCAGCCACCACACGAAGGCGGTCACGACCGCGAGGCCGACGTACTGGGCGCCGATCACGAGCGGTGCCGGCACCGGCTTGCCGCGGACCTGCAGCGCCATCGCCTGCGGCGTGACGCCGAACCAGGTCACCGTGTGCAGGACGATGAAGACGAAGGCGACCACGTTGACCACGACGACCACGGGGGACGCGGCCCAGTCCAGGAAGTCTTGGTACGCCGCTTCCCCGACGCTGACCGCCCGGATGAGCAGCAGCAGGAAGAGCACGTACCAGGCCACGAACAGCGAGCTCAGCTCGCGCATCACGAAGACGAAGTAGGTCCGCTTCCGCAGCCACCACCAGGTCGAGATCGGCCGCGTCCAGGTGACGTTCTGGCTCATTGCCTGCCCCGGGGGAGGAGGAACGCCTTCACCGACTGCTGGGCCGCCTTGAGCTTGTAGCGCTGGATGGCACCCGCTGGATCCACGTGCTTGGGGCACACCCGGGTGCACTCGCCCACGAAGGTGCAGCCCCAGACGCCCTCGTGCTCGATGAGCACGTCGAGACGCTCGCGCGCGCCCTGGTCGCGGGAGTCGAGGTCGTAGCGCTCGGCCAGCGCGATCGCCGCGGGTCCGATGAAGGTCGGGTCGAGGCCGTAGACGGGGCAGGCGGAGTAGCAGAGCATGCAGTTGATGCACATGCTGAACTGCTTGTAGGCGTCGAGCTCCTCGGGCGTCTGGAGGTACTCCCCGTCGATCTCGGTCACGTCGTCGTCGCGAATGATCCACGGCTTCACCCGGGGGAGCTTCTCCATGAAGTCGGACATGTCGACGACCAGGTCGCGAGCGATGGGGAAGTTGGCCAAAGGCTCCACGTGGACGGGCCCCGGTGCGTAGTCGGTGAGGAACGCCCCACACGACAGCAGCGGGTCGCCGTTGACGTTCATGCCGCAGCTGCCGCAGATCCCCATCCGGCACGACCAGCGGAAGGCGAGCGTCTGGTCGAGCTCGTCCTTGATGTAGTTGAGGCCGTCGAGGACCGTCCACTCCTTGCGCAGCGGGACGTCGTAGTCCTCGGTGCCGGGAGGCGTGTTCTTGTCGGGACGCCACCTGGTCACCCTCAAGGTGATGCTGTCCGCCATCGCTACCTCCCGTAGGTCCGCTCGCCCGGAGGCCAGCGGGTGATCGTCACCGGCAGGTCGGAGACCTGCGGCGAGCCGTCTGGATCGCGCACCACCAGCTGGTGGCTGAGGAACCTCTCGTCGTCGCGGGTCGGGAAGTCGGTGCGCTGGTGGGCGCCACGCGACTCCTCCCGGCGCAGGCCGGAGGCGAGCATGCACTCGGCGACGTCGAGCAGGTTGGCGAGCTCCAGAGCCGCGACCAGCTCGGTGTTGAAGGTGCGGCTCGTGTCCCAGATCCCGACCCTCAGCGCGCGTTCCTGCAGCTCCGTGAGCTTGTCGACCCCCTTGGCCATCTCGGGCCCGGTCCGGTAGATCCCGGCAGCGTCCTCCATCGTCGTCTGCATCTCGGTGCGGATCGGCGCGACCGCATCGTCGCTGGGCGGCGTGCCGAGGAGCCGCTCGAGCCGGCGTACCTCGTCGGCTGCCTGGGCGGCGATGGACGCGGGGACAGGCCCGGCGCTCGCGGCGTACGTCGCAGCCGCCTTGCCGGCGCGGGCACCGAACACCAGGCACTCGGGCAGCGAGTTGGAGCCCAGGCGGTTGGCGCCGTTGATGCTCACGCAGGCGGTCTCGCCGGCGGCGTACAAGCCGGCGAGGGGCGTCGCGCCGTCGATGTCGGTGTGGACCCCGCCCATCATGTAGTGCACGACCGGACGCACGGGGATCAGCTCGGTCACCGGATCGATGCGCTCGTACTTGAGGCACAGCTCGCGCACGAACGGCAGCTTGGTGTCGATCAGCTTCTCGCCGAGGTGGCGCAGGTCGAGGTGGACGATCGGCCCCCACTCCGAGTCCAGCGTGCGGCCCTTCTCGACCTCGTGCACGAACGCCTGCGACAGCCGGTCGCGGGGACCCAGCTCCATGCTGCGCAGCGTCGGCTCCGGCGTGGGTGTGCCGAGGTCGTAGTCCTGGAGGTAGCGATAACCGTCCTTGTTGAGCAGCCAGCCGCCCTCGGCCCGCGTCGCCTCGGTGATGAGGATGCCGCTGAACGGGAGGCCCGTCGGGTGGTACTGGACGAACTCCATGTCCTTGAGCGGGGCGCCGGCACGATAGGCGAGCGCCATGCCGTCGCCGGTGTTGATGGCGGCGTTGGTCGTGAACGGGAAGACCTTGCCGCAGCCGCCGGTGGCGAGCACGACGGCGCGAGCGGTGATCGCCTTGATCCGGCCCGTGTTCAGCTCCACCGCCACGACACCGTGCACCCGCCCGTCGTCGACGAGCAGGCGGGTGACGAACCACTCGTCGTACCTCGCCAGCTTGGAGTACTTCAAGGAGGTCTGGAACAACGCGTGCAGCATGTGGAAGCCGGTCTTGTCGGCGGCGAACCAGGTGCGCATGTTCTTCATGCCGCCGAAGGCGCGCACCGCCACCCGGCCGTCAGGCTGCCGGCTCCACGGGCACCCCCAGTGCTCGAGCTGCAACAGCTCGCGCGGTGCCTCGTTGACGAACGCCTCGATGGCGTCCTGGTCGCCCAGCCAGTCGCTCCCGGAGATCGTGTCGTAGATGTGCTCTTCGATGGTGTCGTCGTCCGCGATCACCCCAGCGGCGCCGCCCTCGGCGGACACGGTGTGGCTGCGCATGGGATAGACCTTCGACACGACGGCGACGTCGAGTCCTGGCTCGGTCTCGGCGATGGCAATGGCAGCCCGCAGGCCGGCTGCGCCCCCACCGACCAGGAGTACGTCGTGGTCGGCGACCACGGGGTCATCACTCACCCCTGAGCTCCTCGTCCACGAGCACTTTGCCGTGGTGGTCGACGATCTGCCGGTGCACGCTGCCGTCGTGGTACTCCTCGCGGTGGCTCTGGCAACCGCAGTCGTAGGTCACGTCCTCGGTGATCAGGCCCTGCTGATCCTCGGTCGTGGTTCGCTCACCGTCGCGCAGGTTCCGGCACGGCGCGAGCGCTGCGTCGAAAGCGAGTGACAAGGATCGCCACGGAGTACCTCCTCACAGGGTCGGTACTCCACCCTGCCCTTTCGGGCCCGGAGTTGGGAAGACCTGTCTGCTTGACGCCAGCGCGTCGCCCGCCGCGGTGCGGGAGTAGACGACCTCGCGCCCCTCGCGGCGGCGTACGACGAGCCCGGTCCGGCGCAGCACCCCGAGATGGGAGCTGACACCACCCGAGCTCCAGCCGGTACGCCGCGCGAGCGCATGCGTAGACGCGGGTTGCTCCAGGGAGCGCAGCAATGCCGCGCGGCGGCGGCCGACCAGTTCCTCGAGCGCTCCGTCGGACGAGGTGTCGCGCAGCCACAGGTCGCCGACGCCGGGCGGCTGGTAGGTCAGCGCCGGGTCCCACGGCGGGTCGACCCGGGGCCAGACGCCCCACGCCAGCACCGACGGGATGATCAGCAGGCCTCGACCGTCCAGGTCCACGTCACGCGGCGCCACCTTCACCGGTGAGACGGTCAGGTCGCGACCGTCCCAGCTGATCGTCGGGTCGAGGTCCGCGAAGGCAGCCTCGCTCCCGGAGGCGACGAGGCGCCGCGCCCGCGCCGCGATCTCGCTCTCCAGGAAGGCCGACATCCGCGGCCACCACGGCGCCAGGGCGGCCTGCCAGAAGGACCGCGACTGGTCGACGAAGTCGGCGAGCGCGGCGGAGGGCTCCTCGACGAACCGAAGTGCGGCGTCCGCCACGCCGTCGGGGTACGCGCGGTGCACGTCCGACCGCACCAGCTCCGGGTCGGTGGCGGCGAGCCGGTCCAGCTCGTCCTCGATCCGCGCGTGCGGCACGACCGGCGGGGGAGCGTCGAAGTTCGGCCACACCGTGCGACCGAGCGGGCTGGCGGCGTACAGCAGGTCGAGGGAGAGACCGGCGACCCGCGGCGTGACGTCCTCGATCCAGGGCCGGTGCTCGGGGAACTGCCGCGGCAGTCGCAGCACGTACGTCGCCGCGGCCAGCTCGATCAGCGGCGAGATGGCGAACCTGGTCCGGAGCAGGTCGTGGCGGCCGAACCGATACCTGACTCGACGCTCACCACCCGCCATGGATTCAGACTATTCCGAATCAATTGGTCCGGCGACCGATCGGAGGTCGACTGGGTGCGTCAGGTCAGACGACCCAGGAGGAGCACGAGATGAGCACGAGAACGAGCACGGTCGTGATGCACAACGTGGTCAGCGTCGACGGCTATATCGCCGACGACAATGACGACATCGGTCCGCTGTTCGACTGGTACTTCAACGGCGACCAGTCGTTGACCGAGGGCGGCGGCTTCACGGTGTCGCGGGCCTCGGCCGACTATGTCCGGCCGCTGTGGGGCAGCGTCGGCGCCATGGTGATCGGCCGCAGGTTGTTCGACCTGATGAACGGCTGGGGCGGCCAGCCGCCGACCGGAGAGCACGTCGTCGTGGTCTCGCACCGGCCCAAGCCGGAGGGCTGGCACCCCGAGGCGCCGTACCACTTCGTCGGCGACGTCGGCAGTGCGGTGAAGAAGGCTGGGGAGCTGGCAGGCGACCGGGTCGTCGCCGTCGCGGCCGGCGATGTCGGCGGCCAGGCGCTGGCGGAGGGCCTGGTCGACGAGGTGGCGATGGACGTCGTCCCGGTGGTGTTCGGGAGCGGCAGGAGGTACTTCGGTCCGGTCGAGGGCCAGCACCTGCTGGAGGACCCGGACGTGGTCGTCCGGGGCGACCGGGTGCTGCACCTGCGCTACCGGGTACGTCGGTAGCGCAGGCGCAGGGGGCCGGTCAGGCCGTCGCAGAGCATGGTGAGACCCGGCGCCACGGCAGGAGCTCCCCCAGCATGCGGCGGCGAAGGGGCCCGCGGCGGGCCGCGCGGCGCTCGGCCTGCAGGCGGCGGCCGACGCTGGTGATCTGCGCCTGGCGGAGCCGCTCGGCGGTGACGGCGTGGGCGACGTCGACGTTGTGCGGATTCATGTCAAGACCTCCTCTCGGCGGTGACGATGCGGAACTCCCAGTCGAGGACCAGGTGGTCGCGCGGGGAGTCGGGACGTGCCGAGGTGACCGCGTGGGCCACGAGGTCGGCGCGCAGGGACTCGCGGCCCTGCGGCGTGAGCGCCTTCGCGGCGCTGTGAGTGGGGCCGTAGTAGGCGAGGAAGAGATCGGCGAACGCCTCGGCGTCAGCGAACCTCTGGGTGGCCGAGTGGACGGACGACGCCACGTCGGTGACGCCGTCGCCGAGCAGCTCCGTGACGGTCTCCTCGACGCCCCAACGCGCGGGGGACTGCGCGCCGGGCGGCGGCGAGACGTGCCGACCGACGATCCCGAGCATGCCGCCGACGAAGCCGGTCGGGGTCCAGCTCGCGAGGGCGATGCGTCCACCGGGCTTTGTCACGCGGACCAGCTCCGCGGCGGCGCCCGCGTGGTCGGCCGCGAACATGACGCCGATCGCGGAGACGACGACGTCGAACGACGCGTCGGGGAACGGCATCTCCTCGGCGGGCGCCTCGATCAGCTCGAGGGCCAGGTGCTCCGCA